>JALWTD010000016.1 GCA_027082925.1 Flavobacteriaceae bacterium | reverse complement strand
ACATTGTGTATTATAATTTCAGGTTACATTTTTAATGTAATATTATAATTAAAAGCGTTAGTCTTTTTTTGCACTTATAAATAGCGCTAAATAAAATTTAAAATAGCGTTATTTTTATTGCAACATGCTGAAAAATAGGATAGGTTTTTATATAAAATTGTTATTTTTTTGTTAAAAAAATAAAAATTGTTTTTATCTTAGCCAGATTATAAACAATTAAAAGCAAACATATGAAACAAAAAATTTACTATTTTCTATCGTTTTTATTGGTTTCTTTTTCAGTTATGGCGCAGAGCTATACTGTAAGTGGAAAGGTAAGCGATACTAATGGCGCGGCCATTCCTGGAGTTACTGTTATTATTAAAGGTACTTCAACAGGAACAACTACAGATTTTGATGGAAATTATTCTGTCAATGTATCAAAAGGAGACGTGTTAGAGTTCTCTTTTGTGGGTTATACTACAAAAGAAGTAACTATGGACGGATCTAAAACAGTAAACGTAACACTAATGGAAGGGGTTTCTTTAGATGAAGTTGTATTGTTAGGATCTCGTAACACAAGTAGAACAGCAATAGATACACCGGTTCCGGTAGATGTTATAAATGTATCAGAACTAGCGTCTTTAGGTGCACAAACTACGGTAAATGAAATTTTAAACTATGTTGCTCCTTCATTTACATCAACAACTCAAACAGTATCTGATGGTACAGACCACGTTGACCCAGCTTCTTTAAGAGGTTTAGGTCCAGATCAAGTTTTAGTATTAATTAACGGAAAGAGACGTCATAAATCTTCTTTATTAAACGTTAACGGTACAGTTGGTACAGGTACGGTAGGTACAGATATGAACTCAATTCCTACAGCAGCAATCGCTAAAATTGAGGTATTAAGAGATGGTGCAGCTGCACAATACGGTTCTGATGCCGTAGCAGGTGTAATTAACATAGTGCTTAAAAAAGCAACAAACGAACTAACTTTAAATGTAAACTCTGGGGCTAACATAAGTCAACATTCAGAGCAATATAACAAAGGAGGTATTGATGGTGAAAAATTCCAAATAGATGCTAACTATGGTTTAGATTTAGGTAAAAAAGGTGGATTCATCAATTTTACAGGATCTTTAGAAACAAGAGGTTCTACTAATAGAAGTGATTCTATGGGTAAACCAATCTATACAATGTTTGATATTGCTACAAGAAACTTAGGGTACGATCAAGCTTACGCTATGAACCCAAGTGCTTTAGCTGCATATGTTGCAAGTTTAGATCCATCATTACAAGCTGTTTATGATGCAGGAATAGCTAACGGAGATTCTTTCTTAGATATTATTGCTTCTGACGCTAACAATGGCGCTGTTTCAGAATATGAATTAGCACAAAGAGGATTAACAAGAGACGACTTTAGAATGAAAGTTGGTCAATCTGAATTAAGAAGTGGGAAATTTTTCATGAATATGGAATTACCTGTAGATAACGATGGGGCTACATTCTACTCTTTTGGAGGAATGAGTTTTAGAGAAGGTTTAGCTGCAGGATTCTACAGAAGACCAGCTTATACTGATGGTAGAGGAAATACAGAAGCACTTCCTAACGGATTTTTACCACACATTGGTTCAAGAGTTATAGACAAATCTTTTGGAGTAGGAATTAAAGGTAAAATTGGAGAATGGGACGTAGACTTTAGTAACACATATGGTGTTAACAGTTTTGATTTCACCATTAAAAATACTGTAAATGCAACTTTAGGAGCATCAACCCCAAGAGAGTTTGAAGCAGGAGGATTCTCTTTTGCACAAAACACCACAAATTTAGATATTACTAGATTTTATGAAGATACTTTTGAAGGTTTAAACCTTGCATTTGGTGCTGAGTACAGAGTAGAAAATTATCAATTAATAGCAGGAGAAGAAGCTTCTTGGGCTAGTTATGATATCTACGGAGAAGTAGTTACTCAAACAACACCTGACGCAGATAAAGTATACAGTTATTTTGGAAGATTAGTGCCTGGAGGATCTCAAGTATTCCCTGGATACAGACCTGAAAATGAAGTAGATCAAAACAGAAATAGTTATGCTGGTTATGTAGATGTAGAAGCAGATTTAACAGAAAACTTCTTATTAAGTGGTGCTCTACGTTATGAAAATTATAGCGATTTTGGTGATACTTTCAACTGGAAAGTAGCATCAAGAGTTAAACTTTCTGACAATGTAGCTATTAGAGCTGCTGTAAGTACTGGATTTAGAGCTCCTGATTTACACCAAATCTATTTCAACGCAACAGCTACTCAGTTTATTGGAGGAATTCCTTTTGAAGTAGGAACTTTTGCAAATAACAGTAGATTAGCAAACTTATTAGGTATCCCTAAATTAAAAGAAGAAACTTCAAATAACTTTAGTTTAGGATTTACTGCTAAATTGCCAGAATCTGGAATTAAAATTACAATTGACGGATATATCGTAAACGTAAATGATAGAGTTGGTATTACTAGAAGCTATACAGCTCCTGGAGACACACCTCCATCTGAAGTAGATATTATTTTTGCAGATGCTTCTGCAGGTAAAGCTAAATTTTTTACAAATGGTTACGATACAGAATCTAAAGGTTTAGATGTTGTAATTACTCATAAAGTTGGTTTAGCAGGAGGTTCATTAAACAATAGTTTATCTGCAACATTCTCTGAAACAAAAGTAAAAAATGTTGTAAGTATCTTAGGAACACCAATTTTAGATGATAGAGCTATAGGATTTATTGAAGATGCTATGCCTAGAACAAAAATTAACCTAACGCATACATACAAAACAGGAAAATGGAACTTTATGTTCCGTAACGTATACTTTGGATCAGTAAATGACCCTGATTTTAGAGGAACACCTACACCAGTAGAATACGGAGCAAAAGTAGTAACAGATTTAACAGCTGCTTACGATTTTTCTGACACGATGAACTTCACTTTTGGAGCGAATAACTTATTTGACGTATATCCAGACGAAGTACCTGTAGCTAGTAACTACGGAGGTCAATTTATTTTCTCTCGTAGAACTTCTCAGTTCGGATTTAACGGTAGATATGTATTTGGTAGATTAACACTAACTTTAAAATAAACAAGAATGAAAAATATAAAAAACATTTATAAGTTGTTATTAATCTTACCATTTATCTCTATGGTAAGTTGTGATGACAGTAACAATTACAGCGATGTGTTAACAGTTGGTACTACACCAGCTTCTAACACCGTTTTTATAGAAACCAGTGATGCTTACGAAGATTTTCAAATGGTTGAAACTAACGCACCTCAAACAATTACAGTAGGTGTAAATAACAGTTTAACTTCAGATGTTACAGTTGGATTTACAGTTGTAAAACTAGATGGAGGAACTGCTGTTATAGGTGTAGATTATACTCTTAGTGATGCTGTAATTTCAGCAAACGCTACTAATGGTACAACTCAAATAACATTTATGACACCAGGAAGATATGAGGTTACTATTGCTTCTGCTTCTAACGGAGGATTAAATGTTGTTCATAATAAAGCATTATACTATGCGCCACCATCAGTTAACTTTACATTATCTTGGGGCGACAACTGGTACGATTATGATATGCTTTTATTAGATGGTATCGATCCAACAATGTCTAACATATATTCTAACGGAATAGGTAATCTAAACTTGTTAGCGTATAGTGGGAACTGGTCTGGAGATGAAAACTTTTTTGTTTTACCTCCACTTGGTTTAAGCTATATATATGTTGAAGATTATTGGAATGATTTTGATCCAACAGTTCCTGTTGTATTAACTGTAGAAGTTTCAGGTATGGCACCTCAAACTTTTGATATAGTTATGGATCAAGATAAGTGGGTTTTAGAAATAGATACTCAAATTGGGTCTGATGGTAATATTGTTCATACCTTAACTCAGTTGTAAAGAATATATTTTTTAAAATAAATTAAAGCTCCAAATTTATTTTTGGAGCTTTTTTTAGAAGTAAACTTGTTAAAATGCAACAAATTAACACAAAAATACAGAGCCTAAAACCTTCGGCAACACTAGCAATTAATCAGAAGGTTAAAGAATTAAGAAGTAAAGGAGCCTTAATAACTCATTTTGGTTTTGGACAATCTCCTTTTCCTATACACACATCTATTGTAAAAGAATTACAATCGTATGCAGCAAATAATCATTATTTACCTACAGAAGGATTACCGGAATTACAAGCTCAAATAGCCCTGTTTTTAGAAAAATACCAACAAATAGAAGCCAATAAAAAATTTATTTATATTGGCCCCGGAAGTAAAGAACTACTATATCAAACCATATTAATTTTTGAAAGTACTTTTTTAATTCCTAAAGGAAGTTGGGTGAGTTATTTACCACAAATTAAATCTAAAGGAGGAAAATACAGTATTTTGGATACTTTTTTAGAGAATGACTTTAAATTAACTCCAGAAGTTTTAAAATCATACTGTATTAATCATTCTAACGAACAAAAGGCACTTATTTTAAATTCACCAAACAATCCTACAGGAGCAGTTTACACAAATAAAGAGCTTAAAGAGCTAGCAGCTGTTTGTCGTGATTATAGTATTGTTGTTTTGTCTGATGAAATTTATTCGCAAATAAACTTTTCAGAAGAATCATCGCCAAGTATAGCGCAATTTTATCCTGAAAAAACAATTGTTTTTGGGGGACTAAGTAAAGTTTTTTCTGCAGGAGGGTATCGATTAGGTTTTATGGTATTACCTGCCGATTTACAGCAATATCATACGGTGTACAGGTCTCTTTTTAGTGAAACGTTTAGTTCGGTATCATCACCTGTTCAGTATGCAGCAATAGAAGCTTTTAAAATGAAAGATGAAATAAAGGCTTATGTGCGAGATTCTTCTGAAATATTAAAAGGCGTGTCAAACTATATTTACAATGAGTTTACGAAAATAGGAATTGAGTGCACAACTCCTTCCGGAGCATTTTACATGATGGTTGGATTTAATAAGTTTCAGGAAAAAATAAGAAAATTAAACATACACACAAGTGAGCAACTATCTTCTTATTTTATTGAAACACTTAATGTTGCTTTATTGCCTTCATCCGATTTTTATTTTAAAGATGAAGAATTATTTTTTAGGTTGGCTTTTGTAGATTTTGATGGCGAAAAAGTCATGAAAGCTTTTCAGAAAGAGAGAGAAGTAACAGTGCGTTTTATTGAAAATTATTGTCCAAATATTTATAGAGGAGTAAATCAACTTAAAAACTTTATAGACCAGTTGTAAAGCGTTTTCAAAAGCTAAAAAAACCGCAAATTAAAATTGTTTAGTTTGCGGTTTTTTTTATAAGATAGGATTTTTAAGATTTTTTCAATTCGTTAATAAACTTTAATAAATCTTCTATTTCTACATGGCTCATCATAATTACCTTATACCATTTATTATTTCCATTATGTGTTTCGGGAACCAAACCGTATTTGTGAGCAATAGCTTCAGGAACAAATTCAGATTTTAAAGTTACAATATTCATAAACGGATCTCTAAAATATTCAATATTTAACTGGTTTAATTGATTACAAAACCATTCTGTGCGTAGTAGTAGGGTATTTATTCTTTCAAACCATCCATAGTAACCATAGCTAAATAAAATCATCCAAACAGCAATGGCATTTGCACCAGATCTACTTCCAACCATAGTTAAGTCCATACCGTCAACGTACTGAGCTTCTTTAGTTAGCACATTTTCAATAAGACCTTTTCTACATAAAAATACGCCGGTTCCATAAGGTGCTTGTAGCATTTTATGAGCATCAATTGTAATAGATGAAACGTTAGGATTTTCAAAATTAATGGTAGAGTTTCTGTTGCTTATAGGGTAAATAAATCCACCAAAAGCACCATCGACATGAATTTTAAAAATGGTATTAAATTTTGTTAAAACTTCGGCATACACATCGGGATTGTCAACCGATCCAAACATGGTAGTAGCCATATTTGAAATTACCATAAAGTATTTTTTGCCTTCAGAAACAAGATTTTTAACAATAGCTTCTAATTCGTCTACAATAATTTCTCTTGAATTAAAATCTACAGGAATACTTACAGCATCTACACTTAGCAGGTTTGAACCTTTGTGTACCGAATAATGAGTGTCTTCTGAAGAGAGAATTACCATCTCGTTTAAAGAGGCTTTATATGCTTTTTTAAAATGATTTCTGTAAATCCATAGTGCTTGAATATTAGCTTCTGTTCCTCCGGTAGCAATATATCCGTCAAAAGCATCTTCTTTTGACTTAAAAATATCAATCGCCAATACTTTTAAAACTTCTTTTTCTAATTCTTGAGAGCCTTTAAAGGCCTCTTCAGACTTCCCTAATGTATGACACCCAATATTGTTAGGATTTGCAATAAACGATTTTAATAGCGGAGAATCATTTAAAAAAGCACCACTAGTATTAAACACATTTTCATCTAATTTAGAAACAGGGTAGCCTAAATATTTGCTATTTTGAAAATCTACTGTAGATTCTAAGGCTTCATCAATTCGTTGTATTAACTTTTCTTTTGAATATTTTTTCCAGTACTTCATGAATTAAAATTTTCAATTTTATTTAAAAATAACCTAATAAATAGCAATTTTTTATAGTATTCGCAAAGATACTCTTTTTTTACTATTAAAATTTCTTTAAAGCTGTTAAGAAGTACTGCGCAATTATAATAAAAATAGTATTTTTAATTTTTAAATTATTTTCTTGAAAATAGAAGTTCAAATAAAGGCATTACCCTCTCAGCCCGGCGTTTATCAATTTTATGATAAAAACGACGAAATATTGTATGTAGGAAAGGCAAAAAATATAAAAAAAAGAGTTGCTTCTTATTTTAGTAAAAATCATGAAAATGGAAAAACAAGGGTGTTAGTTAAAAAAACAGCTAACGTAAAACACATTGTGGTTGACACGGAAACAGACGCATTGTTATTAGAAAATAACTTGATAAAAAAGTATCAGCCTCGTTACAATGTGATGTTAAAAGACGATAAAACATATCCTTGGATTTGCTTAAAAAAAGAACGGTTTCCTCGTGTTTTTTTAACAAGAAATGTAGTTAAAGACGGTTCGGAATATTTTGGACCTTACACTTCTGTTAGAACAGCAAAAGCGCTATTAGATTTAATAAAAGAACTTTACCAGTTAAGATCTTGTAACTACGATTTGAGCGTTAAAAATATTTTGAATAAAAAATACAAAGTTTGTTTAGACTACCACATAGGAAACTGTGAAGGCCCTTGTGAAAACTTACAAACAGAAGTAAACTATAACACAAATATTAAAGCAATACGAAATATTGTAAAAGGAAACTTTAAAGATTCTTTAAAGTCTTTTGAAAAGCTAATGCAAACATATGCTTCGGAACTTAAATTTGAAGAGGCTCAAAAAATAAAGGAAAAAATAGATTTATTAGCCAATTATCAGGCAAAATCTACAGTTGTAAATCCTTCAATTAACAATGTTGATGTATTCTCAATTGTTTCTGATGAACTTTATAGCTATATTAATTTTTTCAAAATAGCAAACGGAGCCATTATTCAATCGCACACAACCGAAATAAAGAAAAAATTAAATGAAACAGATAAAGAATTGCTAGAATTATCGATAATTGAAATCAGGCAGCGATTTAATTCACAATCAAAAGAAATTTATGTTCCGTTTAAGGTAGATTTGGGAGAAACTGTAAAAGTGACCATTCCAAAAGCAGGAGATAAAAAACGAATTGTTGATTTAAGTTTGAGAAATGCAAAATATTACAGACAAGAGCGCTTTAAGCAAATAAAAATTACAGATCCCGATAAGCATGTGAATAGAATTATGGCTCAAATGCAAAAAGATTTGAGACTAAAAAAAGAGCCTAGACACATAGAGTGCTTTGACAATTCAAATATTCAGGGAACACATCCGGTTGCAGCCTGCGTGGTTTTTAAAAACGGAAAACCAAGTAAAAAAGATTATAGACATTTTAATATTAAAACAGTAACAGGACCTGACGATTTTGCATCTATGGAAGAGGTTGTTTTTAGAAGGTATAAACGGTTGTTAGAGGAAGGGCAAGAGTTGCCACAACTTATTGTTATTGATGGAGGAAAGGGGCAATTATCATCGGCATTAAAAAGTTTAGACTTATTAGGGTTACGAAGTAAAATAGCCATTATAGGAATTGCAAAACGGCTAGAAGAAATATACTACCCTAATGATACGGTTCCTCTTTACTTAGATAAAAAATCGGAAACGTTAAAAATTATTCAACAGCTTCGAAATGAAGCACATCGTTTTGGAATTACGCACCATAGAAATAAACGAAGCAAAAATGCATTAAATCACGAATTAGAACAAATTTCAGGGATTGGTAAACAAACTATTGTATCTTTATTAAAATATTTTAAATCATCTAAGCGGTTAGCAATGGCTTCTTCAGAAGAAATAGAGAAAGTAATTGGAAAAAGTAGAGCTGCAAAAATAATAGCATATTATAACACAAAGAAATAAAATGAAAAAGTTTTTAATAGTCGTTTTTATACTGTTTCAATCTCTTATTTCTGCACAGCAGAAAGATATAAAGGTGGGTCTTGTTTTAAGTGGTGGTGGCGCAAAAGGACTCGCACATGTAGCTGTTATTAAAGTATTAGAAGAGGCCGGAATTAGAGTAGATTATATTGGAGGAACAAGTATGGGGGCTATAATAGGTGCGTTGTATGCATCGGGTTATACGGGTGAACAGTTAGATTCAATCATTAGATCTATAGATTTTAACAAAGTACTTTCAGACGATTTACCTCGAAAAGCAAAACCTTTTTACGAAAAAGAGATAGGGGAAAAATACGCAGTAGTATTGCCTATTAAAAATAAAAAAGTAGGAATTCCAACGGCGTTAACCTATGGTCAAAATGTTCAAAACTTACTTACAAAATTAACTCAGCACGTAAATAATATTACTGATTTTAGAGAGCTTCCAATCCCTTTTTTATGTATAGCAACAAACTTAGAAACCGGAACTCAAGAAGTTTTAGATAAAGGATTTTTGCCAGAAGCAGTTAAAGCTAGCGGAGCGTTTCCTACTCTTTTAGCTCCTGTTGAAATTGATGGAAAATTACTGACAGATGGAGGTATTGTAAATAATTTCCCGGTAGATGAAGTAAAAGCGATGGGAGCAGATATCATTATAGGTGTAGACATTCAAACCGGTTTAGATAAAAAAGGAGAACTTGATTCGGCAGTAAAAATAATAAACCAAATTGTTGGTTTTCAGATGTACAAAAAATTAGATGATAAACATGACCGAGTAGATTTACTTATTAAGCCAGATATGAGTGGTTTCACCGTTGTTTCTTTTGATAAGTTAGACGAAATTATGAACGAAGGCGATATTACAGCTCGAAAACAATTTCAACAATTAAAAGACATTGCCTCTAGTCAACAAAAAAATACACGTAAAAAAATAAACACCTCTAGAGTTCAAAAGTTTCATATTACAGGGATTGAAATTAAAGGGAATAAGCATTATACAAGAGCTTATATTCTTGGGAAATTAAAATTAAAAAAGAGAGACACTACGAGTTATAAAAAATTGATAGAAAGTGTAAACAATCTTACGGCTACAGGAAATTTCGAAGACATTCAATACAAAATTGTACCTACTAAAGAAGGTGGTAGTATTATTAAATTTAAGGTAAGAGAACAAAAAGTAGCGCATTTTTTACAGTTAGGCGTTCATTACGACGATTTGTATAAAACGGGAATTTTGGTAAATACGACTGCCAAGCATTTATTTTTTAAGAATGATGTAGTTTCTACCGATCTTATTTTGGGAGATAATTTAAGGTATAATTTTAACTATTTTATAGATAATGGATTTTATTGGAGTTTTGGAATAAAATCGAGATACAACAATTTTAGTTCAAATGTAAAGTTTGAAGAAGCAAGTGTAAACAAAATTAATTTAGAGTACGAAGATTTTACAAACCAGATATATTTTCAAACAGTTTTTGGTAGAAAATTTGCTATTGGAGCAGGTTTAGAACACAAACGACTAAAGGCTTTTACAGAAACAATTACCTCAATAGACAACACCATTCCAAGCAATGAAGACCGACTTTATTTTGATAAATCAGATTATATCAATTTTATTTCGTACTTAAAAATAGACACTTACGATAAAAAATATTTTCAGAAGAAAGGAGTGTTTTTAGATATCGATTTTAGATTGTATATGGGGTCCACAGATTTTAACAATAATTTTGTTTCCTTTTCTCAAATGAAGGGAAAAGCAGGTTTTTCCCATACATTTTTTAAGAAATTAACATTTCAATACGTATCAGAAGCCGGAATCACGATAGGAGAAAATAACAATAGAATTTTAGATTATAATATTGGAGGCTACGGAGAAAACTACATCAATAATTTTGTTCCTTTTCTAGGGTTTGATTTTGCTCAGCTTTATGGCGATGCCTTTTTAAAATCTACTTTTGTATTTAGATATGAGGTTTTCCCAAAAAATTATGTTTCAACAACGGCAAATTTTGCAAGAGTTGAAAATGATTTATTTAATAAAGGAAGAATTTTTGAAAATACCAAACAAGGATATATGGTTGGGTATGGTTTAGATACATTTTTAGGGCCAATAGAAATTAATTACTCTTGGTCTCCCGACAGCAATCAAAATTATTGGTATTTTAACGTTGGATATTGGTTTTAAAAAAAGCCCTGTATAAAATATACACAGGACTTTTTTAGATATTGCGTGCCTTATTCAATAACTTCACCGTTTTCATCGGTAAAATTAAATTTCAAATACTGGTAAGCATTTCTAGGTAAAATTTTAATACACTTTTTATATTTAAAAAACCACTTGTGTTGTATTGACGGAAAACCTTTTGTTAGGTATGCCGCAATAAAGGGATGTATGTTTAAGGTAATTTTTTTATGGTTTTTTGTGTTAATAATTTTGTTAAGTTCAGCCTCAATTTTGTCTATTAATACAATTGGTGCTTCAACTTCTCCTGAGCCATTAGGATTAGGCTCTTGAGTTTTAATTACAAGTTCAGGTCTAACACGTTGTCTAGTAATTTGAACCAACCCAAATTTACTTGGTGGTAGTATTTTGTGTTTTGTTTTATCAAAGGCCATTTCGGCTTTCAAATGTTCAAATAATTTTTGCCGGTGCTCTGCTGAATTCATATCAATAAAATCAACTACAATAATACCACCCATATCTCTAAGTTGTAACTGTCTTGCAATTTCTGAAGCAGCTATTAAATTAACTTCGAGGGCTGTATCGGCTTGAGACGTAGCTTTATTTGATCTATTACCACTATTTACATCTATTACGTGTAAAGCTTCGGTATGTTCAATTACTAAGTAAGCTCCTTTGCTCATAGAAACTGTTCGTCCAAAAGATGTTTTAATTTGACGCTCAATTCCATATTTTTCAAAAATAGGAACTTTAGATTTGTATAAAGTTACAAGCGATTCTTTTTTTGGAGCAATCTCTTGTAAATATTCTTTTATTTCTAAGAATAAAGTTTCGTCATTAGTTACAATATTTGTAAAAGAGTCGTTAAACAAATCTCTTAAAATAGAAGAGGCTCTGTTTAATTCACTAAGTACTTTTATTGGTGTTTGGTTTGGTTTTACGGTTCTAATTTTTTTACACATAACCACCCAACGCTCTAAAGAATTTTGTAAATCTTTATCAAGTTCTGCAACTTTAATATTTTCGGCTACAGTTCTAATAATAACACCAAAACCTTTAGGTTTAATACTTTTAATAAGTCGTTTTAAACGTTCTTTTTCTTGTGTGTCTGTAATTTTTTGTGATACAGAAACTCTGTCAGAAAAAGGAACTAAAACCAAATATCTACCCGCGATTGATATTTCTGAACTAATACGCGGTCCTTTGGTAGAAATAGGTTCTTTTACAATTTGAACTAATAAATTTTGACCTGTTTTTATGACATCAACGATACTTCCGTTTTTGTTAATATCTCTTTCTTGTCTGAAATTTTTTAAAGTGTAATCTTTAATTTTACCTGTGCTAACCCCTTTTATAAATTTATTTAATGATAATAATTGTGCACCTAAATCGTGATAATGTAAAAAACCATCTTTTTCATACCCAACGTTTACAAACGATGCGTTTAAGCCAGATAATACTTTACCTATTCTTGCTAAAAAAATGTCACCAACAGAAAATTTATTTCCGTTAGTTTCTTTGTTTAGTGCTGTAAGTTTACCATCTTTTAATAAGGCAAAATCAATATCAGAGGAGTTTGATCTAATAATTAATTCTGTTTTCACTCTGAATTGTTTTTATGTTTAAATACAATTGTATTTAAACGATTTATAATTAAGTTTTACAGGTTAATACCCAACAATATTTGTATTGATTACAATACAAATATCTATTTCAATGAACTTTTTATTTTAAATGTAAAGAAAAAGTAAGCCTAGCCTACTTTTTCTTTTTATGTCTGTTTGCTCTAGCTCTTTTTTTGCGCTTGTGAGTAGAGATTTTAGCTCTCTTTCTTTTTTTACCACTTGGCATAATAAAATGTTGTTTTACGTTAATAAATATTTCAACCTACTTAACAGATACCTTTGTTTTAACACCTTCAACAAAAACTTTTGCAGGCTTAAATGCAGGGATATTGTGAGCAGGTATTTTAATAGTAGTGTTTTTTGAAATGTTTCTTCCGGTTTTTTCAGCTCTTGTTTTAATAATAAAGCTACCAAAACCTCTTAAGTATACATTGTCTCCTTTTTCTAAAGAATCTTTAACCTCTTCCATAAACGCTTCAACAGTTGCTAAAACATCTGCCTTTTCAATTCCAGATTTTTCTGAAATATTTGATACGATTTCTGCTTTCGTCATTTTTAATATTGTTATATATGTTATAATAAATTTAAGGTGGCAAATATATGATATATTAATCAAATTCAAAAAGTTAATTGACTAAAATTTAATCAATTAAAACTTGTAATATTGTGTTTTATAAAAAAAGCAATGAGTTTTTCTAAAACATTAATATACTGGTATTTACAAAACAAAAGAAATTTACCTTGGCGTAATACAACGAATCCGTATTACATTTGGTTATCTGAAATAATTTTGCAGCAGACTAGAATTGACCAAGGAATGCCCTATTATTTAAAGTTTATTGAAGCTTTTCCTACGGTAAAAGATTTGGCCGTTGCAGAAGAAGAAAAAGTATTAAAATTATGGCAAGGATTAGGCTATTATTCTAGAGCCAGAAACTTACATTTTTCAGCAAAATATATTGTAAACGAACTTAAAGGTGTTTTTCCTTCAACGTATAAAGAGTTGTTATTGCTAAAAGGTGTAGGAGATTATACGGCTTCAGCTGTTGCATCTATTTGTTTTAACGAACCGATGGCGGCTGTAGATGGAAATGTATATAGAGTTTTAGCACGTTATTTTGGAATTTTAACACCTATAAATACTTCAGAAGGAATAAAAGAATTTAAATTATTGGCTCAAGAGTTAATAGATTTAAATCAACCGGGAAATTATAATCAAGCTGTTATGGAATTTGGTGCAACAGTGTGCAAGCCTCAAAATCCAAACTGTGAAAATTGTCCATTGGCAAATAGTTGTGTAGCCTTATCATCTAAACAAATACATTTATTGCCTGTAAAATTGCGTAAAACAAAAATTAAGAAACGTTATTTTAACTATTTGGTTGTAAAAAGTGCAAACAACAAAACAATATTACAGCAACGAAAAGACGGAATTTGGAAGAGCCTTTATGAATTTCCTTTAATAGAAACAAACTGCGAAATATCTGAAAAAGAACTTATAAATTCCAACACATTTAATTTGCTATTTACCAATACACAGGTTACGGTAAAATTACTTACCCCTAAAGAAATAATTCACAAGCTATCACATCAGCATATTTACACTAAGTTTTGGGAAGTACAAACAGCCAACAGTACACGTTTTTCAATACCTTGGTCTGCGGTAAAAACGTATCCGGTGTCTACATTGATGGATAATTTTTTAAAGCAATATAAAACCAACTAAATTTTTTAGTACTTTTGATTAAAATAAACTAGAACTATGGCAGGTACGGTAAACAAAGTAATATTGATTGGGCATTTGGGAGATGAAGTAAAAATGCACTATTTTGAAGGAGGAAATTCAATAGGAAGGTTTCCAATAGCAACTAATGAAAGCTATACAAATAAACAAACCGGAGAAAAAGTAACCACTACAGAGTGGCATAACATTGTAGTTAGAAATAAGCTTGCAGAAATTTGTGAAAAATACTTGACAAAAGGAGATAAAGTATACTGTGAAGGGCGAATTAAAACGCGTCAATGGCAAGGAGAAGACGGAAGTAAAAGATATACTACAGAAATTCATGTGGTTGATATGACCTTTTTAACCACCAAAAAAGAACTAAATACATCATCACAAACACCACCTCAGCCAAATACAAGTGCTTCTGCTGGTACACAAGAACCTCAAGTTAACCAAACACAAAATGATGATGATGATTTGCCATTTTAAGTTTAACTAAATTGTACTAGATTTGGATCCTGAACCCGCATTTTTATCGATTGAGAACGTTAATTACCTATTGCCGTTAAGCATTGCGGCATTATTCCTTTTACTTATATTATCAGCACTAATATCAGGTGCCGAAGTGGCTTTTTTTTCACTGTCAAAAGAAACTTTAGATAAAGCCGCAGAATCTAAATCAAATAAAAAGAAAATTGTGGTTTCTCTTTTAAAAAATCCACAAAAACTACTGGCAACTATTTTAATTTCAAACAATTTTATAAATATTTTAATAGTACTGTTGTTTGCATTTATAGGCAATGTTATTTTTAGTGAAATTACTTCGTCATTGTTAAAATTTTTAGTAGAAGTGGTATTGGTAACCTTTTTAATATTGTTATTTGGAGAGGTGTTACCAAAAGTATACGCCACTAGAAATTCTTTAAAATTTGCTGCATTTATGGCGTTTCCGTTAAAAGGACTCAGCACATTACTCACCTTTATTAGCGTTCCTTTAATAAGGCTCACAAACTTTATTGAAAATAATTTAAGTAAAAAGAAATCCAATTTATCTGTAGAAAAATTATCACAGGCATTAGAATTAACTTCTGATGAAACAACTACTGAAGATGAGCACAAAATTTTAGAAGGAATTGTAAACTTTGGAAATACAGAAACAAGTGAGATAATGACGCCTAGAATAGATATTTTTGCGCTTTCTGAAGATGAAGAATACGAAGAGGTAATTGCTAAAATTGTAAAAAACGGACACTCAAGAAACCCGGTATACAAAGAAAATATAGATAATATTATTGGTGTTTTGTACGCTAAAGATTTACTACCACATTTAAATAAGAAAAATTTTAATTGGCAATCATTAATTAGAGTACCGTACTTTGTTCCCGAAAACAAAAAATTAGATGACTTGCTAAAAGAATTTCAAGAAAAAAAGAACCATTTAGCAATAGTAGTTGACGAGTATGGAGGAACTAGTGGAATAGTAACGCTAGAAGATGTGATAGAAGAAATTGTAGGAGATATTAGCGACGAATTTGACGATGACGATGATATAGGTTACTCTAAACTTGATGAAAATAATTATTTGTTTGAAGGAAAAACCAATTTAAAAGATTTTTACAAAATAATTGGAATAGAAAACAATGAAGAGTTTGAAGAAAATAGAGGCGAATCAGAAACCATCGCAGGTTTTATTTTAGAAGTTTATGGAAAATTTCCTAAAAAATTAGACGTAATAAAATTTAAGAATTATTCGTTTAAAATAGAGTCGATGGATAAAAGACGAATTAAACAAATAAAAGTAACTATACACAGACCGTAACAACTCTTTAATGAAAAAAAACAGCATCTTTATATTTCTTACTTTTCTTATGATTGCTTGTGGTGACGAAACAATACCCAAGCCAAAATCGTATTTAAAATTACAATATCCGGCAACAAATTACTCAAAAATAAATACCAATTGCCCGTATAACTTTGAAATATCAACACACGCAAAAATACATTTAAAAAAAAATTGCTGGTCAACAATAGACTACCCTAAGCTTAAGGCTAAAATTCATATTACTTATAGAAAAGTTGATCATAATTTGGAAGAAATTTTAAAAGAAGTAGAAAAACTTACGTTTGAGCATACCATAAAAGCCGATGCTATAAATGCATTGCCTTACGAGGATTTTAACAAACGAGTTTTTGGGAAACTGTACAATATTGAAGGAAATGTTGCTACAAACATTCAATTTAGAGTTACAGATAGTGTTAACCATGTGCTTTCCGGAGCTCTATATTTTTACGCAAAACCAAACTACGATTCTATTTTACCCGCTTTAAAATATTTAGAAAAGGATATTATACACTTAGTTGAAACACTTGAATGGAAACAACAATAATGAAACAAAATCATTACAAATACACAAAAGTAATTAGAGTTTGGCTATTTATAGGTCTAATAATGCTTGTTGGACAGGTTATTTTGGGAGGAATTACTCGTTTAACAGGATCGGGGTTGTCTATTACCAGATGGGATATTGTTACCGGTGTTGTGCCTCCATTAAATATGAAACAATGGCAAGAAGCTTTTGAATTGTATAAAGAAACACCTCAATTTCATAAAATTAACTCAACTTTTACGCTAAGTGATTTTAAGTTTATATACTTTTGGGAGTACTTTCACAGACTGTGGGTAAGGTCTTTAGGATTTATATTTTTAATACCCTTTATCATTTTTTTGTTAAAGAAACAGTTAGATTGGAGCTTGGTAAAAAAATTAGGACTCGTTGTTTTATTAACTATAATTACAGCTTCTGCCGGATGGATTATGGTGCAAAGTGGTTTGGTAGACAGGCCTTGGGTAAACGCATATAAATTAACCTTGCACTTTGTATTGGCCGTTTTAGTTATTTCAGCTATGGTTGTAACAGTAGCAAATGCTTATTCTGTTAAAATAAATGTTTCTAAAGCTTCAAAAAAAGTAGTAACAACCATTTTAGTTACAGCTTTTATACAAATGATTCTTGCAGGACTAATGTCTGGAATGAAAGCAGGGTTGTACTATCCAACTTGGCCAGATATGAATGGCCAGTTTATTCCGAAGGAATTATTGATAAGTGAAAACTGGACATGGAAAAACATGATAAATTACGACAGTTATTTATTTGCACCGGCACTCATTCAAATTGTACATAGAACGTTGGCTTATTTACTGTTATTTTTAACAATACGAATGTTTTATAAACTAAGAGATGAGGTAGACTCACTTTCAAAAATATGGATTAAAATACCATTAATATTGGTGTTGCTACAAGTGGTATTAGGAATTTTAACCGTACTAAATGTAGCAGGGAAAATACCATTATTTTTAGGAGTAAGTCATCAATTGGTAGGGCTGTTATACTTTTTAAGTATCTTGTTATTGCATTATGGTATAAAAAAAGCACTGAATTAAATTCAGTGCTTTTTTTATATGTAAAAGTTAAGAATTAGTTTTTAGCCTCTTCCTTAACTTCAACTTCTTTTGCTTCCGTAGCAGTACTGTCAGCAGCTTTTGTAGTGTCTTCTACAGTAACTTCTACAGAATCTTTACTAACTTCTACCGTCTCTTTTACTTCTACTTCAGTTTTAACTTCTTCTTTAGCTTCTTCTTTTTTAGTTTCTTTACAAGAAATTGCTATAACACTTACTAAAGCGATAGCAAATAAAAATTTAAATTGTTTCATTTTGAATGATTTTTTTCGTTAGGTATCACAAATAAACAAAAAAAATAGATAGATTAAAATTAATTTAATAGTTAACTGATTTTTAAGAGGTTAAATTCTCTTTAAAATAATATTTAATTTACAATTAATTTACCTTGTCGTAAATTACATCTTTCAATTCAGTTATTTTAACAACTTTGTAAAGGTCTCCTCCGGCAATTCCGTTAATTTTTTGTACAATATCGTTTTCGCTTAATTTGTTAGCGTCATAAGTAAATTGCCCTTTTTTAGCTTCAAAATTTACTTTAGAATAAACAACACCATCCATTTTTGAAAGTTTAGATTGAATTGTTCTCGCGCACCCAATTTCACAAGTCATACCTTCAATATCAACTTCTAAACTTTTGTAGTTTGCAGCCACTTCCTTTGTGTTTTTTACCTCTTTTTTTGATGTAAGTTTTTTGGTAGTTTCGCTACAAGAAAAGACAAAGATTGAAAGTACGAAAAGAAGGATTATTTTTTTCATGAGTATTAAATAATGATGAGTAAGTCACAAAAATAAAAATATTTAATATTAAAATAGAATATTTATACGACTTTTGTATTTCTTTAACATGGAAAATAATAAGTTACGTTGGATTTATTTGGGGATTCTTTCATTGGTTTGGGGGAGTTCTTTTATATTAATGAAAAAAGCACTGATTGGATTAACTCCAATTCAAGTAGGATCTTTACGTATTATAATAACAACTATTTTTTTGTTGTTAATAGGGTATAAAAGCATATTTAAAATAAAAAAGAGGCATTGGTATTACCTAACACTTAATGCATTTTTAGGAACTTTTTTTCCGGTATTTCTTTTTTCTTTCGCAATAGAAAAAATAGATAGTTCTATTGCTTCCATTTTAAATTCACTAACACCTTTGAATACATTAATTTTTGGAGCTATTGTATTTAAATTTGGGTTTAGTAGAAAGCAAATAATAGGTGTAATTATTGGGTTAATAGGAACAATAATGCTCATTATAAAAGGAGCTGAGTTAAACCCGAATCAAAATTATTTTTACGCAATACTTATTTTAATAGCCTCAGTTGGTTATGCTTTTAACGTAAACATATTAAAAAAATATTTGCATGACTTAAATGTGCTAAGTTTAACGGTAGGAAATTTTATACTAATAGTATTTCCGGCTTTAATAGTGTTGTGGTATACTCGTTTTTTTGAAACGTTTAAAGTTACACCAGAGCATACAACTTCAATATTATACATTGTTGTTTTATCTATTTTTGGTACGGCATTGGCAAAAATTATGTTTAATAGATTGGTACAAATAGCATCGCCGCTATTTTCTTCTTCGGTAACCTATATAATTCCCATAATAGCTGTTACTTGGGGTGTTTTAGATGGCGAAAAAATTACGTTATTGCAAGTAGCTTCAGGAGGTATAATTCTTTTGGGTGTTTATTTAGCAAACAAAACAAAATAAAAAACGCTTCAATATAATTTGAAGCGCTTTTTACAATTTTTAAAATGAAAAAAGTATTTATTCAAAATCGCTATCAGAAACACCATCATTTATTTTGGCGTTTAGCAATGTAAATTCTACTTTTTGAGGTCCAAATGCTCCGGTTTTTTTGCTTGCAAATTTCACCCCGTCAAATACTTTATAATCACTAAAAGTAGCTTCTTGATTTTGAGTTTGACCACCCATGCTAATGGTTTGAGCTTCTCGTATTTTTAAACCTGTTTTTACATCGTAGTAAAAGCTGGTAGAAACAATAGTTCCTTTTGTAGTTATTACGTAAGCTTCTTTTCCGTCTACAATCTCAATACCGGTTAATTCCGATTTTTCATTGTTAAGGAGTCCCATTTCAGGAAATGTTCCTAAAACATGTGTCATTTCAGAAGCAAAAGATTCAGGAAGCGGTTGTTTGTTCATAAATACTCCAGCATCAGACATTGTTACTTTCATTAATACATTTCCGCCCATACTGGTTTCGCTAGCATATTTTGTTGAAGTTCTTTTTTCAACAGATAAGATACTGTTTCCACTAACTTCAGCACTGTACGTAGTAAGTGTACTTTCAATGCTTTTAATTTTATCGACACCTCCAATAGCCTCAAAATAATTATTAATAACAGTTTCTTTGGTTACTCCTTCAGGAATAGGTTTTTTTAGTTCAGGTTTAGAAGTTGGGTTTCCTTTTGTATCAAAATAATTGATTTTATAAGGTAATTTTTCTAAAGCAGGAACAACGTCTACCGCTTTTCCTGTAACCACAATTCTAGCGCTGTCTTTATTAAAATATTTTTTTGCAACACGTAAAACATCATCAACAGTTACAGCATTTATTTTACTTAGAAACTCTTCGTAAAAATTTTCAGGTAAATTGTTAAGCTCAATATTTAAAGCATATCTCGCAACAGTTTCCGGTTTTTCAATATTTCTTACAAAACTTCCAACATATGCTGCTTTTACATTGTTTAGTTCTTCGTCAGTTACTTTGTTGGTTCTAATTTCTTTTAATTCTTTCATTATTTCAATAACAGTACTGTCGGTTACCGTATTTCTAACTTGTGCGCCTGCACTAAACATTGCAGCAGTATACTTGTTAGAACGAATTCCCGAACGTGCACCATATGTAAAACCATGTTCTTCTCTTAAATTCATGTTTAAATGACTGTTAAAGTCACCTCCAAAAATTTGATTTGCTAAAAGTACCGCGTGGTAATCTGGATCAGTCATTTTAAAATCAACAGTACTTAACACGGTAACGTCAGATTGTACTGCGTTAGGCATATTGATAAAGTCTATTTCTGTTTTTTCTACGTTTTTTACTTTAGGGATGGTGTAAGTTGGTAATGTTCCTTTTTCCCAATCTTTAAAGTATTTTTTAATGAGTTTTTTCACAGATTTAAAATCTACATCTCCTACAATTACCAAATAAGCATTATTTGGTTTAAAGTACGTTTTGTAAAAGTTTTCTACATCTGCCAAGGTAATATTATTAACAGTTTCTTTAGTGGTAAATTCTCCTGAAGGATGATTTTTTCCGTAAGCCAAAGCACTTTGCACTCTATTAGCTATATTTTGAACGCTTTTTTCTCCGGATTTAATACCGTCTAATAAAAGATTTACTTCTTTATCAAAATCTTCTTGAGTAAAAAGAGGGTTTTTTGAAGCATCTGCCATTAATTCTATAAGGCGAGGAAAGTATTTAGAAAGTGCACTTAAGTAAGCGCCACTGCTATGAAACGAGAGTCTGGCACCTAAATAATCTACCTCTTCATTAAATGCTTCTTTGCTAATATTTTTAGTTCCCGATCCTAGTAAACTTCCTGTTAAACTTTTAATACCGGCTTTATCTCCTTCAAAAATAGGTCCGTTATCAATGGTTAATGTAGCCGATACTCGAGGTAATTTATGGTTTTCTACCACCAATACTTTAAGTCCGTTTTTTAATTCAAAAGTTTTAGGTTTACCAATATTGATTTTTGGTGTAGGTCCCGGTTTAGGCTGTACTGATCTATCTATTTGAGCTGTCAAAGAAAATGTCAGAAAAAATAGTGTTATTATAGATAAAAATTTTGTTTTCATATGTATTTCTGGTTTTATTCTTTAGCCGATTTAGGTAAATAGTCTAATACTAATCGTTGGCTAGGATTTAAATATTTTTTAGCAATGTCTCTAATTTCCTCTCTTGTAATAGAGTTGTATATATTAATTTCGTTGTTAATTAAGGTAACATCTCCATATAACATGTAGTATTTAGCTAGTGAATTTGCAATACCTTCTACACTTGAGTTTGAGTTAACAAATCTATTTTCGAACTTATTTCTAAGTTTTTGTAATTCTTTTTCAGAAATTAATTCAGTTTGAAGTTTTACAATTTCTTCATCCATTTCTTTCACTAAATCATCAAGAGTGTTATCACCTAACGGAAGTGCTAAAACAATGTATGCTCCGTAATCTTCTAAAGAATAATTAAACGCAACAACTTGCATTGCTTTTTTCTTTTCGTCTACTAATTTTTTGTAAAGTCTAGAGCTTTTTCCATCGCTTAAAATAGTAGATACCATATCTAAAACTCTAGCGTCTCTTGTGGTCATAGCAGGAGTTCTATACACGGTAAAAACAGCAGGAATTTGAATATTAGGATCTTCAAAAGTAGCTTTAATTTCTTCTGTAATAGGATCTTCTTTTACAGGAGTTCTTGTTACATCTTCTCCTCTAGGAATACTACCAAAATAATCTTCAATCATTTTTTTAGCGGTATCTTTTTCAAAATCTCCGGCAACCACTAAAACAGCATTGTTTGGAGTGTAGAATTTTTTGTTAAATGCTTTAAATTCTTCCAAAGTAGCCGCATCTAAATGTTCCATTGATCCAATAGTAGTCCATCGGTAAGGATGTTTTTTAAATAGGTTTTTAAATACTTGAGCCATCCATTGTCCGTAAGGAGCATTGTCAACTCTAAGTCTTTTTTCCTCTTTTACAACTTCGTTTTGAGTGTCTACACCTATTTGATTAATAATAGGATGTAGTAGTCTTTCAGACTCCATCCACAAACCTAATTGTAAGTTGTTTGACGGAAACACTTCGTAATAATATGTTCTGTCTTGAGTGGTGTTAGCATTGTTTGTTCCTCCGTTAGAAGATACAATTTTGAACCATTCACCTCTTTTAATGTTTTTAGTTCCTTCGAATAATAAATGTTCGAAAAAATGAGCAAATCCGGTTCGTTCAGGATTTTCATCTTTTGCACCTACGTGGTACATTACAGATGTTATTACTACCGGAGCAGAATTGTCTTGATGCAAAATAACGTGCATACCGTTAGACAAATCGTACTCTTCAAATTCAACTTTTTGGGCATAAATATTCATCCCTAAAAGGAGCGCTAAAAAGCTCGAAAAATAAAGTCTTTTCATTTAGAATAATTTAATTGATTTAATACTAATAAGATGTTTAAAATAATCTTTTGTTACAAAATATGATGAAAAAGTAATTCAATCTTTTAAAAAAACAGAAAGAAAAAATTTATCATAGCAATATTGTTCTTCCAAAAATATTGAACTTTTGCTAGTAAACAAAAGAAAAAGAAAGAATTAACGGAATATTAAGATTTAGATGTAGTGCTTAAAAAAAGCATTCATTTTACAAAGCCTATTATTTTGCGGATTTAGAAAAAAGCAATATATTTGCACCCGCCTTAATTAGATAAGGTGAAAATTAATTAATTAATAAAGCGAAAAATACTTATGTACGCAATTGTAGAGATAGCAGGGCAGCAGTTTAAAGTAGCAAAAGACCAAAAAGTTTTTGTACACCGTTTACAAGAAAAAGAAGGAGCTAAAGTATCATTTGATAAAGTTCTTCTTTTAGATAACGAAGGTGCAGTAACAGTTGGCGCCCCAGCTATAGAAGGAGCCGAAGTAACGGCTAAAATTTTAGGTCACCTAAAAGGTGATAAGGTAATTGTTTTTAAAAAGAAACGAAGAAAAGGATATCGAGTAAAAAACGGACACCGTCAAGCTTTTACCGAAATTCAAATTTCTGGAATTACTGCTAGTGGAGCTAAGAAAAAAGCTGCTGCTAAAAAAGAAGAAACAAAAGCAAGCAAAAAAGCCGAGCCAAAAGCTGAGGCACCTAAAGCAGATGCTTCAACCGATTTAAAATCGAAGACTGTTGCTGAATTAAAAGCAATGGCTAAAGAAAAAGGTATTTCAGGATACACTTCTTTAAAGAAAGCAGAATTAATTGAAGCACTAACTAAATAAGAATCACAAATTTTAAAACCATAAGGTCATGGCACATAAAAAAGGAGTAGGTAGTTCTAAGAACGGTAGAGAATCAGAATCGAAACGACTTGGAGTAAAAATATTTGGTGGTCAAGCTGCAATAGCAGGTAATATTATAGTTCGCCAAAGAGGAACTCAACACCATCCTGGCGATAATGTTTATATGGGAAAAGATCATACTTTACACGCAAAGGTTGATGGAGTGGTTGTATTCCGCAAAAGAAAAGATAACAAATCATATGTTTCTATAGAGCCTTTTGAAGCTTAGTAGAACTTATTCATAATATTAAAACTCCCAAACTAAAATTAGTTTGGGAGTTTTTTTATAGGCTATTTTGTACATTTGTAGCCAATGTACTTTTTTTATAACATACTTATTGCAATTGTTGGTTTTTTTCTGAAAATAATAGCTTTGCTCAATAAAAAAATAAACTTATTTATTGAAGGAAGAAAGGCCACATTTTTAAAATTAGAAACGTCGCTTACCAATAATAGCGAGGTAATATGGTTTCATTGTGCATCTTTAGGAGAATTTGAGCAAGGACGTCCAATTATTGAAGCCATTAAAAAAGAAAATCCAAACTGTACATTGTTGCTAACGTTTTTTTCACCGTCGGGATATGAGATTAGAAAAAATTACGAAAGCGCCGATATTGTTTGTTATTTACCCTTAGATTCAAAACGTAACGCAAAAAAATTCATTGAAATGGTAAATCCGGCGTTAGCAGTGTTTGTAAAATATGAATTTTGGCCTAATATATTAAGAGCATTAAAAAACAACCAAGTAGAAACATTACTAATTTCAGGAATATTTCGAAAAAAACAACCCTTTTTTAAATGGTACGGAGGTTGGATGCGAAAATCATTAACGGCATTCAAGCATTTTTTTGTACAAGATGAAAATTCAAAAGAGTTATTAAATAGTATCGGATACTCAAATGTTACAGTTAGTGGAGATACGCGCTTCGATAGAGTTTTTGAAATTACCAAACAAAACAATAAACTCCCCTTTATAGAAGATTTTATAGATGGTAACTATACCCTAGTTGCCGGAAGTACTTGGAAAGAAGATGAAGAACTTTTAATAAATTACATAAATACCAAAGCATCTAAACTAGAAAAATTTATCATCGTTCCTCATAACATTGATAAAAAAGCAATTGAAAAATTAAAAAATGAGTTGACCAAAAAAACCATTTTATTTTCAGAAAAAGATAAGGTTTCGCTAAAAGAATACCAAGTTCTTATAGTTGATACCGTAGGAATACTTACTAAAATATACAGTTACGCAAGTATAGCATATGTAGGAGGCGGATTTACAAAAACAGGAGTTCACAATGTTTTAGAACCGGCTGTTTTTGGAGTACCTATAATTATAGGTCCACAATTTTCTAAATTTAACGAAGTAAAAGACCTTGTAAAATTGGAAGCATGTTTTTCAATAAACAATTTTAAAAAATTATCCGTACTTTTAGAAAAGTTTTTTCATTCAAATACTCTAATAGAAAAGGCAGGAACTAAAGCCTATGATTATGTTATGGAAAAAACAGGAGCTACAACTAAAATTTTAAATTACTTAAAGAAATGAGAGAAAAGTTAAATAGCTATTTTTCATATGTTTTTGAAGATGAACTACTAGACGAAATTGTTCAGGTAGGAACCTATAAAAAACTTCGTGAGAATGAATTATTGGTAGATTTAGGAGATCAAATAAAAGGAGTCCCTTTACTTCTCAATGGAGCAATTAAAATTGTTAGAGAAGATAAAAAGGGAGAAGAAATGCTATTGTACTTTTTAGAACGAGGAGATACTTGTGCGAGTTCTTTTGCCAGTGCTTTATCTAGTGGAAAATGTGGGATTAGAGCTATTGCTGAAAAAGAATCGGAAGTTATTTTTCTTCCGGTAGAAAAACTAGACGAATGGCTGGTTAAATATAAATCGTGGAGAAACTTTGTGATAGACAGCTATAATGTAAGGCTAAACGAAATGATGGAAACTGTAGATACTCTTGCTTTTATGAAGATGGATGAGCGATTGTACAAATACCTTACAGATAAGGCTCAAATTATGAGAGAGACTTCTTTAAACACAACGCATCAAGACATCGCTTACGATTTACACACTTCTCGTGTAGTTGTTTCAAGACTTCTGAAACAACTTGAAAATGAAGGAAAAATCAAATTGTATAGAAATAAAATCGAAATTTTAGAATTCTAAACTGTGTAACAAATGTTACCAAACAGAATATTTTAAACGATACATTTGAAAGTACTAACTACTAACTAATTAAATTATGGAATTTATTACACAACCATGGGCCTGGTATGTTGCAGGACCCATTATTGCTTTGGTTATGTTTCTACTTTTTTACTTTGGCGAGCGATTTGGTGTTTCTTCAAACTTAGAAACACTATGCTCTATAGGTGGAGCAGGTAAATTTGTTGATTATTTTAAAATTGACTGGAAACAAAATGCTTGGAATTTAATATTTATAGCAGGAGCTATTACCGGAGGTTTTATTGCTGCAAATTGGCTATCGCCTACCGATGTGGTAAACTTAAATCCTCAAACGGTTCAAGATTTAGCAGATATTGGCATTGCAAATGCAGGAGCCTCTTATTTACCAGATGAAATTTTTAGTGTAGAAACCATGCTTTCGGTAAAAGGATTTCTAGTGCTATTAACTGCCGGAATACTTGTAGGATTTGGGTCTAGATGGGCAGGAGGATGTACTTCAGGACACGCCATTGTAGGACTGAGCAATTTAGAATTACCTTCTTTAATTTCGGTTATCGGATTTTTTATAGGAGGTTTAACAATGACATGGTTAATTTTACCTTTAATATTATAAGAGTATGAAATATATAAAGTTTTTTTTAGTAGGCATACTCTTCGGAATAGTAATGAGTAAAGCAGAAATTATTTCGTGGTATAGAATATACGAAATGTTTAAATTTCAGTCATTTCATATGTACGGAATTATTGGATCGGCAGTTGTAATAGGAATGGCAAATATGTATTTCTTCAGAAAAAAAATGGTAAAAACATTTGAAGGAAAAGAAGTATATGTTGCCCCTAAGAAAAAAGGAATGTACCGTAATTTATTGGGAGGCATATTATTTGGTTTAGGATGGGCACTAGCAGGAGCTTGTCCAGGACCCATGTTTGTGCTTGTAGGTAAAGGTGTAGTATCTATTTTTGTGGTTATATTTGGATCTATTTTTGGTGCGTTTTTATACGGTTTACTTAAAAATAGATTACCACACTAACGCAACGTAAATTTTACATAAAATGAAAATAAATGAAATTGTTACAAATAATTTTTTTAATGTTTTTGGAGAAAATTTATTACAAGAAATATGTAACAATGGAATTTTAAAATACGCAGAGCCTGAAAAAATAATACTGGAAATTAGAAGAGAAATAAAATTTATTCCGCTTATTGTTTTTGGAGTTGTTAAAGTAATGCGTCGCGATGGTAAAGGAAATGGGATGTTGCTACACTATTTATCTGAAAAGCAAACAAGTGCAATAGCTATTTCATATGCACAAGAAAATAAAAAAAGTGAGATAAGGCTTCAAGCAGAAAGTGTAGTTACCTACATTTCGATTCCCGCAAAATTAATAAATGAATGGTTTTTAAAATATGAATCTTGGAGACAATTCTATTTTAAATTAAATCAACAACAAATATCATTTTTAATAGAAACTATTAATGATGTTGCCTTTACAAATTTAGAATTTAGGTTGTTAAAATATTTAGAGCACACAAGTTTTATTACAAAAAGCAGTACAATACATAAAAAACATTTTGATATTGCTCGAGATTTAAGAGTGTCTCGAGAAGCAGTTTCAAGAATTTTAAAAAAAATGGAGCAAGAAGAAATTGTAACATTAGGAAGAAATAAAATAACACTCAATTGATGGAGTTGAAAGATAAATTTGGTAGAAAAATAAGTTATTTAAGGCTAGCAGTTACAGATCGATGCAATTTAAGATGTAAGTACTGTATGCCTGCTCAGGGAATAGCTATTGTTCCTAGAAAAGAACTACTCACCTACAAAGAAATGTACCGAATTGTTCGGGTGCTGTCAGAGCTAGGTGTAAATAAAGTTCGTTTAACCGGAGGCGAACCGTTTGTGCGAAAAAATTTTATTCATCTACTAGAATCGTTGTCGTTCAATAACAAACTAGATCAAATCAATATTACAACAAACGGCGCTTTAATAACAAACTATATCTCTAAACTGGAAAGCTTAAATATTAATACGATTAATTTAAGTTTAGATAGTTTACAAAAAAATAAATTTGCAGAAATAACAAGACGCGATGTTTTTGAGGAGGTTTATAAAACATTAATAGCATTAGAAAATAGCAATTTAACCGTTAAGGTTAATATGGTGGTACAGTCAGGAGTTAATACCAATGAAATAACTGACTTTATAGAGCTTTCAAAAACAAAAAATATAGCGGTTAGGTTTATTGAAGAAATGCCATTTAACGGAAAAGGTCAAAGACACATTAAAGAAGTATGGAATTACAATAAAATACTTCATCATATTCAAAATTATTACCCGAAAGTAGTTTCGGTAAAAACCGAAAAAACATCTACTTCGCATATGTACAAAATACCGGACTATAAGGGAACTTTTGGCATAATCCCGGCATTTACAAGAACCATTTGTAACGATTGTAATAGAATTCGTATTACCGCTACCGGAATGTTTAAAAACTGTTTGTTTGACGGTGGTGTATTTAATGTTAGAGATTTTATTAGAAACGGAGCTAGCGATAACGATTTAAAAAATCTTTTTATTGAAACAGTTCAAGGAAAACCCAAAAATGGTTTTATTGCTGAGTTAAATAGAACAAGTAAGGTTTCAGAAAGCATGTCTACAATAGGAGGGTAAATGAGAAACCTAAAAGTTAAAATATGCTGTATAAGTAGTATAAAAGAAGCTCAAATAGCAATAGCTTCGGGAGCTTCATTTTTAGGTTTGGTTGGCAATATGCCTAGTGGCCCCGGGATAATTAGCGATGAACTAATTTCAGAAATAGCCGCATTTGCACCAAGTCATATCGAAACGGTTTTATTAACAAGTGAAACCACCGTAAAAAACATTCTTTCACACCACTCTAGAGTAAACACATCGGCCATTCAAATAGTTGATGCTTTAACAGAAGGCTCGCACAAACAGCTAAAACAAAAATTACCTCAAGTAAAAATAATTCAAGTAATTCATGTGTTAAACAAAGAATCTATAACTGCTGCTATTCAAATTTCGAAAGAAGTAGATATGCTTTTATTAGATAGCGGAAACCCAAATCAAAAAATTAAAACACTGGGAGGTACAGGAAATATACACAATTGGGAAATTAGCAAATCAATCGTAGAAAAAGTAAATATTCCCGTATTTTTGGCAGGAGGTTTAAACTCAAAAAATATTAGAAAAGCGATAAAAAAAGTGGCTCCTTATGGTGTAGATGTGTGTAGTGGAGTTAGAACAAATAATGAGTTAGATAAACACAAACTTAAATCGTTTTTTGAAGCACTATAAAAATGAATAATAATGAATCTAACAACAGTTGAAAAAGCGCTAGATATAATACTAAGTAATTCTGAAAATTTTGGAATAGAAGAAGTTAGTTTTTTAAACTCTAGAGGTCGTGTTTTAAAGGAAGATATTGTTGCTGACCGAGACTTTCCTCCATTTAACAGAGTGAGTATGGATGGAATAGCCATTCAGTCCGAAGCTTTTTTTAAAGGAGTGCGAACATTTGATATAGAAGGCATTCAGGCAGCAGGAAATCCACAATTACAACTGCAAAGCAACCATAATTGCTTAGAAGCGATGACCGGAGCTGTGTTACCAAAAAATACAGATGCCGTTATTCCTTACGAACAAGTAGAAATTAATAACGGTACAGTAACAGTTGGCGTGGAGAGCATTAAAAAATTTCAAAACATTCATAAAAAAGGTCTCGACAGAAAGCAAGGAACTCTTTTAATACACAAAGACACGGTAATTTCTTCTGCAGAAATAGGTGTGCTGGCGACCGTAGGAAAATCAACAATAAAAGTAGCAAAACAGCCTAAAGTAATAATTGTTTCTACAGGGAATGAGCTTGTTGAGGTTTCTGAAACACCAAAAGAACACCAAATTAGACGTAGTAATGTGTATACATTGGTCTCATTATTGGAAAGATTAAATATTAAGGCAGAAACAGCACATATTTTAGACGATAAGGAGCTGTTAGAACAACGCATCAAATCATTTTTAGATGATTATGATGTACTGTTATTTAGTGGAGCGGTATCTAAAGGGAAATACGATTTTATTCCTGAAGTTTTAGATAATTTAGGTGTAAATAAACTTTTTCATCGAGTACAACAACGTCCGGGAAAACCTTTTTGGTTTGGTAAAAAAAATACGACAACTATTTTTGCTTTCCCCGGAAATCCGGTTTCTACATTTGTAGGTTGCCTAAAATATTTCTATCCGTGGTTTCAAAAATCAGTAGGTATTAGCTTTATAAATAAGGAACAAGCTGTTTTGTCAGACGATTTCTATTTTAAACCACAACTAACATATTTCCTTCAGGTAAAATTGACTCAAAAAGAAGGTACACTAATGGCTACTCCAATATCGGGAAGAGGTTCTGGAGATTTAGCAAATTTAATTGATGCTGATGCCTTTTTGGAATTGCCGGCAGATAGAACTAACTTTACAAAAGGAGAAGTATTTCCGTTAATTAATTACAGATAAACCCTGTTGAATAAACAAAATTATGACCGAATTCTCACATATTAACGATAAAAATCAGCCTAAAATGGTAAATGTGGGCGAAAAAAAAATTACAAAACGGAGTGCTACTGCCAAAGCACACATGTTTTTAGGAAATCAAATAATAGCTCATTTCCGTAACAACGAACGGGTAACCAAAAAAGGCCCGGTATTTCAAACAGCAATAATAGCAGGTATTCAGGCTGTAAAAAAAACAGCAGAACTTATACCTATGTGTCACCCTTTATTAATTGACGGTATCGATATTGATATTGATATTGTAGATAGCGATCATATTGAAATTAGTTGTACTGTTGCTATTGAAGGAAAAACAGGTGTAGAAATGGAAGCACTTACAGGTGTTAATATTGCAGCACTTACGGTATACGATATGTGTAAAGCTATATCGCAAAAAATGATTATAAAAGAAGTTAAATTAATTGAAAAATTTGGCGGTAAAAGCGATATTAAAAATGACTAAGCACCAAAAACACGCAAAACTAACCTTAAGAGAAAATCACAATTTTGCACCTAACGAGATAACGATTTTAGGTACTAAATGCAGTGTTATTTCAAATCTAATACAGCAAATTACCACACTATTGCCAACATATAAAATGGCATATTTTGATGCTTCTCATAGTAAAGATGTACACATTTCTAAGTTAGAAAATTACACCTTTCACCATCAGGGGTCAGTTGCGATAACTACAAATATTGAATTAAATAAATTTAACCAACGTATTTTATTTTCTCAGTACGATTGTGTTTTTATAAATGGGAATCACTACAAAGGAGACAATCAAATTTTAATTTTAGACAAAGAAAAAGAGGCTTCTGTTTTAAAACGCATTTCACAGCTAACCAATGTGAAGTTTATTGTAGAGGTAACTAAAGACACACCTCTTTTCAACTTTTTGACAGAAGAATATCCGCAATTAAAAAATCTAAAAAAATATCATATTAGTGATGTTGAGCAAATTGCAGCTCATATAAATACATTAATTTCAGAAAAAATACCTAGCATAAAAGGATTGGTACTTGCCGGAGGGAAAAGTACACGAATGGGAACAGATAAAGGAATGTTGAATTTTTACGGTAAAAATCAACGAGATGTAGCAGTAGAATTGCTAGAGCAACACCAATTAGAAACATTTTTGTCGGTTCGAAAAAATCAAGAAATTAATTATAAAAATAAAATTGATGACACCTTTTTAGAACTAGGCCCGTTTGGGGCAATATGTTCGGCATTTCAAAAAAATCCAAATGTTGCTTGGTTGGTTTTAGCCACCGATTTGCCTTTTGTAAACAGTAAAATTATTGAACAACTTCTTCAGCAAAGAAATCCTTCAAAAATAGCCACAACTATAAAAGGAAAAGGAAAGAAATTTCCAGAACCTTTAATTACTATTTGGGAACCAAAAAGTTATTCTATATTATTAAATTATTTAGCTCAAGGATATTCATGTCCTAGAAAAGTACTTATTAATTCTGATGTTGAAATGGTAGAGGTAGATGACCAGTTTATTAGAAATGTAAATACGCCTGAAGATTTTAAAAACGCCTATAAAGAAATTAATGAAAAAAACACTTCACATACTTAACAAAAAAAATACGCTATCACATATTAACGGGCTAGAAACAAATGATGATGTTGTTGTTTGGAGAGAAATATTGTGTGAAGGTGATGTGTGTGAAGATGTAGGAAGCGATTTGTTTTGGAAAAAGAGATATGCATTTTTTGAAAAAGAATATCAAATAGATAAGCTAACATATTACGACAAAACAATAAAAGAAATTTTAAAAACAGAAGATGTTGAAAATTACAAGAGTATTGTTTTGTGGTTTGAGTGCGATTTGTTTTCTCAAATAAATATGTTGGCACTATGTGTATTATTATTAAAACAGTACCGAAAAGACATAAGCTACTATATAGTTACTATCGAAAAAAACGGTAAAACCCGAGATTTTTTAAATGAAAACACTCGGGTAAAACTTTCTAGATATGACCTTTTGTACGCACAGCAATGTTGGAATGAATTTGTAAAAAAAGAAGCGGAAAGTATGCGTAAATTTGACTTTGGAGCTAAGGCTAAGTTTAAATGTTTACAACAAGCAATAAATCAATACCTAAAAAATACGACCAACAAAAACGGTTTAAACCAAATAGAAAGCAAAATTGTAGCACTTACTGCTCACAATATTTCAGCAGAAGAAGACTTGGTAAAAGAACTTTTACTTTGGCAACAACAAGAAACTATATATGGTTTTATAGACATGCAATACACTCGTTACATAAAGAGGATAAAAATGTTGTTGGAACAGAAAGGAGCATTTAAATAAAGAGTGTTTATTTTATGAAAATAACAAAAGAACAATTTTTTAAACGTCAAACAACCCTGGTAGAAATAGGTAATAAGGGACAAGCACTTTTACAAAAAGCACGTGTGTTGGTTATTGGTTGTGGAGGTTTAGGAAGTCCTGTCGCTGTGTATTTAGCGTCTAGTGGTGTTGGCCATTTGCACGTAGTAGATTTTGATAAAGTTTCTGTTTCAAACTTACACCGTCAGGTATTTTATGAGATAGAAGATGTTGGCAAGTATAAAGCGGAAGTATTGACAAAGTACATTCAAAAAAGAGCTCCGTTTACCTCTATAACGTGTACTACAGAAGCTGTTTCTAAAAACACAATTTTAAGTCTAATTTCAAATTTTGATATTGTTGTTGACGGAACAGATAGCCTACCTATAAAATACCTGATTAATGATGCGTGTGTGCTAAAAAGAAAACCTTTGGTGTATGGCTCATTGTATAAATTTGACGGATACGTAGCAACCTTTAATGTATTGCTTTCTAACGGAAAATACAGTGCAAATTTGCGTGATGCATTTCCTAAAATAGCCACAAATGTACTTAACTGTGAAGAAGCCGGAACTTTAAATCCCATAGTTGGAATGATTGCTTTAAAGCAAGTAAATGAAGTGGTTAAATTAATAACCAAAACAGGAACTGTTTTAATCAATCAGCTTCATATCTATAACAGTTTGCGAAACTCAAAATTTGAATTAAAACTGAAACCTTCTTATACATTAGAAAAAATCAAAAAAATTTTTGACAGCCAGCACTACCATAGTTCAAGTTGTGATGTACAGCGTGAAGATCTTCTTATTTCAGCAAACGAGTTAAAACAACACATGTCAGAGTATCATATCATTAATGTTATAAATACTTCAGGAGTGCTTCCTTTTAAAGCACATCACAATTATTCTTACAACACCTTTAATGTAGAAGATTGTAAGTTAGACGCTTCTAAAAAATATGTAGTAGTATGCAATAAAGGAATTACAAGCTATACAATCACCGAAAAATTAGTAGAAAAGTATCCTCATATTTCAATACAAAGTTTACAAGGAGGAATAGAAGATTTTAAATAATTTACGGATGTGCATTTACCCAAACTTCTCCATCTTTAAAATATTCTTTTTTCCAAATAGGAACAGTTTCTTTTAGGGTGTTAATAGCGTATTCACATGCTTCAAAAGCAGCTTTTCTATGTGCCGATGATACGGCAATAATTACAGGAATATCGCCTATTTTTAACGACCCAATTGCGTGATGAATGGCTATTTTTTTTATAGGATATTTTTGTAGCGCAGCATTTGCTATTTTTTGCATTTCTTTCACCGCCATAGGTTCATACGAGCTAAAATCGAGTAAGGTTACTGTTTTTCCTTTGGTTAAATTTCTAACAGTTCCAACAAATATTGAAATACCTCCGCAAGAAGCATCTTGTACAAAATTAAAACAATCTTGTATGACAAGTTTTTCTGAAGTTAAAACAATAGAGGTGTTTTCCACAATACAAAATTTAATAAAATTAACCGCCGCTAACAGGAGGAATAATAGCCACCACATCAGTTGCTTTTAAAACCCGATTATTTTCGGCATACTCTTCATTTACGGCAACAGCAAACTCATGGATGTTTTCCAATTTGGCATATTCTAAAGCTAGAGAAAGCCTTAAATTTTCAACTGTTGAGTTAGGAGGTAAATAAATAACAATTTCATTTTCTCCAATTAAATCGGTAACAATTCCAAAAAGTAAAACCTTAATCTTCATTTGTGTTTAGTGCTGTAACAGTTGCAAAAGTAACTCATTTTTAGATTAAAAAAAATCCTTATTTAAAATAATTCTAAACAATACAATAAGTGATATTCATCACAATACCTGTATTTCTAATACTTATTTTTGTTTAAATTCAAATTATTTTAGCAAAAAATGAAGTATGGTTTTATAATTGACAATCGTAAATGTATTGGTTGTCATGCTTGTACAACTGCTTGTAAGAGTGAACATGATGTGCCGGTTGGAGTTAACAGAACATATGTTAAGCAAGTTGAAAAAGGAGAATTTCCAAATACAAGACGAATTTTTTCGGTAATGAGATGTAATCACTGTACAGATGCTCCTTGTGTGGAGATTTGTCCGGTAGAAGCTTTGTATACCAGAGAAGATGGAATTGTAGATTTTGATAATAACAGATGTATTGGTTGTAAAAGTTGTATGCAGGCTTGCCCGTATGACGCTCTTTATATTGATCCAGATAGCAATACAGCTGCAAAATGTAATTACTGTGCACACAGAATAGAGGTTGGTAGAGAGCCTGCTTGTGTAACGGTTTGTCCTGAACATGCAATTATTGCAGGAGATATGGAGAATCCAAATACAGAAATTTCACAATTATTAGCAAGACAGCAAGTAAAAGTTCGTAAACCTGAAAAAGGTACAAATCCTAATTTATTTTACATAGATGGAGATGAAGCTTCTTTAAATCCGGAAGCAACAGATAAATCAGGACCTAGTTTATGGAACTCACAAGCCAGAGGTGTTGGACACTATGCAAAGTATGCTGAAAAAATGGTTCACACAAATGACGATGTTAACTTATTACAAATGGTAATAGATAACGATTTACAAGCAGCCTACCAGAAAAAAGAAACAGAGAATCCAAATTACATAGATGTATTAACCGGAAAAGCGAGAAGAGTTTACGATACTCCAGATAAAGGAATTCTTTGGGGTTGGGAAGTATCGGCGTATGTAATGACTAAAGCAATTGCAGCAGGAGCTTTCTTAATTCCTTTTATTGCAATGCTTTTAAATTATGAAATTTCAAGTATTACCAAACTATGGTCGGTTGGAATTTCTTTAGGCTTTTTAGCACTTACAGGATTGTTTTTAGTTATGGATTTAGATAGACCAGATCGTTTTTTAAACGTACTTCTTCGTCCACAATGGAACTCTTGGTTAGTAAAAGGAGGATACACCATAACTATTTTTGGATTACTAGCAACGGTTTGGGGAGCTATAGTCTACTTTGAAATATCTTCTGGAGAAACAGTTTTATTATGGGTAACAGCCTTTTTTGCTGTAATGTTAGCTATTTATACGGCATTTTTATTTGCACAAGCAAAAGGAAGAGATTTTTGGCAAAGTCCGTCATTGGCACTTCATATGCTTGTTCATAGTATTATGGCAGGAACCGCAATTTTTGCTTTAGTATCACTAATAATAGGAACTGAAGATTGGATGGTAATATTAAAAACAACAATGATATTGGCATTAATTGTAAATATTTTTACAATGATTACAGAGTTGACAATGACTCACCCATCTACAGCAGCTCATACAGTAGTTAAAATGATTACAAAAGGGCGTTATAAAAACCTGTTTTGGTTTGCTGTCGTTTGTTTAGGAAATGTGATTCCGTTGGTATTATTGTTAATTGAGCCTACATCAACCATGTTAACAGTTTCATCAATACTTGTACTAGTTGGAATTTATGCCACTGAAAAAATATGGATTGAAGCACCTCAAAGAATTCCATTAGCATAACCGTTAAAAATCAAAAGAAAAAATTAAAATTATGGGATATAAAAAACCATCATTTATAGAAAATATAGCAGAAAAAATAGGAATAATTCCAAATCTGCACAAAGAAAACTATCAAGAGTTTGACAACGATATGCGCCACTTTAGCGACGAAGAAATTGCTAAAATGTATGAGAATTTTCCTCCACCTGAAAAATGGGATAACTGGATAGAGTACAACCCTAAAGTATGGCCTAAAAAAGATAAAAAAACCTATCAAATTGTACCAACAACGTGCTTTAATTGTGAAAGTGCCTGTGGCTTAACAGCTTTTATAGATAAAGAAACTCAAGAAGTTAAAAAATTTGAAGGAAACCCATACCATCCGGGAAGTAGAGGTAGAAACTGTGCAAAAGGACCAGCTACAATTAATCAAATTACCGATCCGGATAGAATTTTATACCCTTTAAAACGTAAAGGGAAAAGAGGAAGTGGAGAATGGGAACGCATTACTTGGGACGAAGCTTTAGATACCATCGCAGCCCGAATTAGAAAGGCTTTAAATGAAGGAAGACACAATGAGATAGCGTATCACGTAGGTCGTCCGGGCCATGAAAAATTTATGAACTGGATTTTACAAGGCTGGGGAATAGATGGTCATAATTCTCACACAAACATATGTTCTTCTGGAGCGCGTTTTGGATACAATATTTGGTATGGATACGACAGACCTTCTCCAGACCATGCAGAGGCTAAATTTATCTTATTGGTTTCGGCTCACTTAGAATCTGGACACTATTTTAATCCGCATGCACAGCGAATTATTGAAGGAAAAATGAAAGGAGCTAAACTAGCAACAATGGATCCTCGTTTGTCTAATACGGCAAGTATGTCAGATTATTGGTTACCTACGTATCCGGGAACAGAAGCAGCTGTATTGTTGGCAATGGCTCTAATTATTTTAAAAGAAGGGTTGTACAATAGAAACTATCTTGAAGATTGGACAAACTGGAAAGAATATCTTTTAGCAAAACACAGCGACAAAGAGGTTACTTTTGAAAATTATATTGAAGCTATGATTGAGGAGTATAAAGATTTTACTCCAGAATATGCTGAAAAAGAATCAGGTGTAAAAGCCGATGTAATTGTAGAAATTGCACATAAAATTGGAGAAGCAGGAGAACGGTTTGCTTCTCATAACTGGCGAGCAGCCGGAGCATCAAACCTTGGTGGTTGGGCAGTAGCGCGTTGTTTGCACTTTTTAACAGTGTTAACAGGAGCTGTTGGTACTAAAGGAGGAACATCTCCAAATTCATGGAATAAGTTTAGTCCAACTTTACCAAATTCGCCAAAACCACAAAAGAAATGGAACGAACTTCATTTTCCAAAAGAATATCCATTGGCATTTTTTGAAATGAGCCAACTATTACCACACTTTTTAAAAGAAGGAAGAGGTAAAATGGACGTTTATTTTTCACGGGTATTTAATCCGGTTTGGACATATCCTGACGGATTTACTTGGATGGAAATGTTTATGAACGAAGATAAGTTTGGATTGCACTCGGCTCTAACTCCTACGTGGAACGAAACAGCATTCCATGCTGATTTTGTATTGCCAATGGGACTGGCTTCAGAAAGACACGATATAAACTCGTATGCAACACATGGAGGAACTTGGGTAGCCTTCCGTCAACCGGTATTACGTGAAGCCGCTAGAAGAAATGGAAACCCAGTAAAATATACATATGAAGCAAATCCTGGTGAAGTTTGGGAAGAAGATGAATTTTGGATTGAATTGAGTTGGCGTATTGATCCGGATGGAAGCATGGGAATTCGTAAGCATTTTGAATCACCGTACAGAAAAGGAGAAAAAATTACCATTGACGAGTACTACCAATATATTTTCGAACGAATTGAAGGGTTATCAGAAGCTGCAAAAGCAGATGGTTTCTCAGGGCAGTTTGCAGAGCTAGAGTATATGAGAAAATACGGTGCTTATGAAATTGAAAAAGGAGAATCATATAAGAAAAATGAAACACCTTTAACAGAAGAACAACTAAAAGGCTCAAAAGTAGATCCAAAAACCGACGTTATTACAAAAGATGGAAAGGCAATAGGAGTTATGGTAAATGGAAAAGCGGTTGTTGGTTTTCCTACACCATCTAGAAAAAATGAGTTTTATTCGCAAACTATGGTTGATTGGAACTGGCCTGAATACGCAACACCAGCATATATAAAAAGTCATATTCACAACGATAATTTAGACAAATCAAAAGGAGAATACGTACTTGTACCTACCTTTAGATTACCTACATTGATACATTCTCGTTCAGGAAATGCAAAATGGCTGGTTGAAATATCAAATAGAAATCCAATTTGGATGCACCCTGATGATGCTGCTAAATGGGGCTTTAAAACAGGAGATCTTGTTAAAATGAATACAGACATAGGTTATTTTATAGATAAAGTTTGGGTTACCCAAAGTATGAAACCGGGAGTTGTTGCGTGTTCTCATCACATTGGAAGATGGAGAAGACCTCAAGATAAAATTGGAAACAGATGGGCTACCAATACGGTAAATATAGAAAGTGATGGTAATGGAGGATGGAAAATGAATACCATAGCCGGAATTAAACCTTTTGAATCGAATGATAAAGATTCAAAACGTATCTTTTGGAAAGATGGAGGAGTACACCAAAACATAACACATGCAGTACATCCAGATCCAATTAGCGGAATGCACTGTTGGCATCAACGAGTACGTATTGAGAAACCTTCTGAAGGAGAACAGTATGGAGATATTTTTGTAGATACAAATAAATCACATCAAGTTTATAAAGAATGGTTGGCAATGACTCGCCCTGCTCCGGGGCCAAACGGAGAGCGAAGACCTCTTTGGTTTAAGCGAGCATTTAAACCCGATGTTTCCACATATTATATAGATAAAAAAGATAATTAATTTAAATCCCGCTTCTGCGGGATTTTTTTAGCTTTGTAATTAGTGACTACTCAAGAAACATATTCAAACTTAATTAAACAAGAAGCAGCTCGTTTAGGGTTTGAAAGCTGCGGTATTTCTAAAGCCGAATATTTAGAAGAAGAAGCACCTAAATTTGAAAAATGGCTTAAAAACGGCTACCATGGAAAAATGAAGTACATGGAAAATTATTTTGATAAAAGATTAAACCCAACACTATTGGTAGAAGGGTCAAAATCTGTTATTAGCTTATCATACAACTACTACCCTAAAGAGCAGCAAAATAAAGAGAGTTATAAGTTGTCAAAATACGCTTACGGACAAGATTATCACCACATTATTAAATCAAAACTAAAAGCGCTTATTTTTTTTATCAACTCCAATATAGGTGAGGTTCACGGAAGAGCTTTTGTAGACTCTGCACCAATTTTAGAAAGAGCTTGGGCGCAAAAAAGTGGTTTAGGGTGGCAAGGAAAACACACTCTTCTTATCCAAAAAAACAAAGGATCTTTTATGTTTTTGGCAGAACTTATTTTAGATATAGAATTAGCCTACGACGCTCCTTTTGTAACAGATCACTGTGGAAAATGCATAAAATGTATTGACGCTTGTCCTACCGAAGCTATTTTATCAAACAATATGATTGATGGTAGTAAATGCATTTCGTATTTTACCATTGAGTTAAAAGAAGAACTTCCTGCAACAATGAGAGGAAAATTTGAAGATTGGATGTTTGGTTGCGATATTTGCCAAGATGTATGTCCGTGGAATCGATTTGCTACATCACACAACGAAGTTGGTTTTACACCTCATCCAGATTTGTTAACAATGACAAAAAAAGATTGGGAAGAAATTACAACATCGGTTTTTCAAACAATTTTTAAAAAGTCGGCGGTAAAGCGTACCAAATATTCCGGACTCACAAGAAACATTGCGTTTCTGAAAGATGAAAAATAATTACAACTATTTGTGCCATTTTGGTTGCTTTTTTTCCCCGTAAATAGATTACCTTTGTTACTTCATTATACATTAAATTAAAATGTTATGAGTGCTAATAGAAAAAAGGTAGAAGCCTTATTATACCACGCAAAACCCACTCCAGGTAAAATTCAAGTTATTCCAACAAAAAAACATGCTACGCAACGCGATTTAGCTTTGGCTTATTCGCCAGGGGTTGCAGAGCCTTGTTTAGAAATAGAAAAAGACATAAACAAAGTATATAAATATACTGCAAAAGGAAATTTAGTAGCAGTAATCTCAAATGGAACTGCGGTATTAGGATTAGGAGATATAGGTCCCGAAGCCTCAAAACCCGTAATGGAAGGAAAAGGATTACTTTTTAAAATATTTGCCGATATTGATGTTTTTGATATAGAAGTTGATACCAAAGATGTAGATGCATTTATAGAAACAGTTAAAAACATAGCACCTACTTTTGGAGGAATTAATCTCGAAGATATTAAAGCTCCTGAAGCTTTTGAAATAGAACGAAGATTAAAAGAGGAATTAGACATTCCGGTAATGCATGACGACCAACACGGTACAGCCATAATTTCAGCCGCAGCATTAAAAAATGCCATTGAAATCGCCGGAAAAGACATTACTAAAGTAAAAATTGTAGTTAATGGTGCCGGAGCTGCAGCAATATCATGTGCCAGATTATACCTTGCCTTAGGTGTTAAAAGAGAGCATGTTGTAATGTGCGATAGCAAAGGAGTAATTAGAAAAGATATTGAGAATTTAAGCGCTCAAAAAGCAGAGTTTGCAACAACCAAAAATATACACACCTTAGAAGAAGCAATTCAAGGAGCAGATGTATTTATAGGCTTATCGGTAGGGAATGTTGTTACACCACAAATGCTACTATCTATGGCAGAAAACCCAATTGTATTCGCTTTGGCAAATCCAACACCCGAAATAGCTTATGAAATCGCCGTTAAAACACGTAAAGATGTTATTATGGCAACCGGAAGATCCGATCATCCAAATCAAGTAAATAATGTGTTAGGTTTTCCATTTATTTTTAGAGGAGCTTTAGATGTTAGAGCTACAAAAATTAATGAAGAAATGAAACTTGCTGCAGTGCATGCTTTAGCTAATTTAGCAAAAGAATCTGTTCCTGAACAAGTAAATATTACCTACGGAAAAACCAACATACAATTTGGAAAAGATTATATTATTCCAAAACCTTTTGACCACAGACTTATTACAGAAATTCCACCGGCTGTAGCCAAAGCAGCTATGGATTCTGGCGTAGCTAAAGAACCAATTACAAATTGGGAAGCCTATAAAGAGATGTTAGCAGAACGATTAGGAACAGGTAGTAAGCTCATGAGAATGCTTATGACCAAAGCCAAATCAAATCCAAAAACAATCATTTTTGCAGAAGCCGACCATTTAGACGTACTAAAAGCAGCTCAAATTATACACGATGATGGTATAGGAACACCTATTTTATTAGGAGATAAAGAAATTATAAAAGAATTAATGCGCGAAATTAATTTCGATGCCGATTTACAAATAATAGACCCTAAATCTGAAGAAGAAGCAGTACGAAGAAATCGATTCGCAAAAGTTTATTGGGAAAAGAGACAACGAAACGGTATTACACTGTTAGATGCTCAAAAATGGATGAGAGAGCGAAACTATTTTGCTGCAATGATGGTAAATGAAGGAGAAGCAGACTCTTTGGTTACCGGATATTCTAGAAGTTATCCAACAGTTGTAAAACCAATGATAGAGTTAATAGGAAAACAAAAAGGAGTTAAAAGAATTGCGGCTACCAATATTATGCTAACCAACAGAGGTCCAATATTTTTCTCCGATACAGCTATAAATGTAGATCCAACAGCATCTGAACTTGCAGGAATTGCATATATGACTTCTTTGGCAATGAAAATGTTTGGATTTGAACCTAACTTAGCCATGTTATCATTCTCCAATTTTGGTTCGTCAAAAATGCCTTCAGCACAAAAAGTATCAGAGGCTGTAAATTTAATTCACAAGCGTTTTCCTGAAATAGTTATCGATGGAGAATTACAAGCCGATTTTGCACTAAATCCTAAAATGTTGAAAGAGAAATTCCCTTTCTCTAAACTAAACGGAAAAAAAGTAAACGGGTTAATTTTTCCAAACCTAGAATCAGCAAATATTGGTTATAAATTAATGAAGGAATTTAGCAGTGTAGGCTCTATAGGACCCATTATTATGGGACTTAAAAAACCGGTTCATATCATACAATTAGGAGCAAGTGTTGATGAAATAGTTAACATAGCTTCTGTTGCAATTGTACACGCTCAAGAAAAAGTAAAAAATAAATAATATTTTATTACATTTGGAGTCAATTGAAAAGTGACGATATGATTACTCATATAAGAGGTAAATTGGTTGAGAAAAACCCCACATATGTAGTTGTAGAAACCAATGGTGTAGGCTATTGGCTAAACATTTCATTAAACACCTTTTCTCAATTATCTGATAGTGAGTCTGTTTTGTTATACACACATCTTTTAGTTAGAGAAGATTCTCATACCTTATTTGGATTTGCAAGCAAAATTGAACGTGAAATATTTAGATTGCTCATTTCTGTTTCAGGAGTAGGGCCAAGTATTGCACGTACAATGTTATCTTCTATGACTACAGATGAAATTCAACGTGCAATTGTATCGGAAAATGTCAGCTTAATTCAATCTGTAAAAGGAATAGGTGCTAAGACGGCACAACGCGTTTTAATTGACTTGAAAGGTAAAATTTCAAAAATATATACAATTGACGAGGTTTCTCTAAAACAAAGCAATACGAATAAAAATGAAGCGTTATCTGCTTTAGAAGTATTAGGGTTTACTAAAAAACACTCAGAGAAAGTGTTGGATAAAATTTTATTAGAAGACGCAACGTTAAGCGTAGCGGTTTTAATAAAAAAAGCGTTAAAAAATTTATAAAGGTTTGAAGAAGAGATATACAATATTTAAAACACCTATTTTATTTTTTTCATTGTTGTTGTTATTTACGGCTGCTATAACAGCACAAACAACACCGCCTTCAACAAGTGCTACCGACACTATAAATACGGTTGCTGCTGATACTCTTAAGTTAAAATATCCGTTTAAAAATACTCAAACCGGAAGCCTTTATCTAGCCGACCCATCAACTACAGAAATTATTTACGACACAACACTGGGGAAGTATATGATTATTGAAAAAATAGGAGATTACTATGTAAAACGACCTATTTTTATGACTCAAGAAGAATACAAGCAATACAGGCTTAAAAAAGACATGCTTGAGTATTTTAAAACAAAAATTAGTGCAACCAACAGTAAAAAGAAGGGAAGTGCAGAAGCTCAAAAAAATCTGCTACCCACCTATTACGTTAATTCCGACTTTTTTCAATCTGTTTTTGGAGGAAACACTATAGAGGTGAATCCGCAAGGATCGGTACTCATAAAAATGGGAATACTTTACCAAAAAGTAGACAATCCGCAATTAAGTGAGCGTAACCGAAGTAGTTTTACATTCGATTTTAATCAAGAGATAAGCGCAAGTATTTCTGCGAAAGTTGGAACAAGGTTAAAAGTAGGTGCGCAATACGATACACAGTCTACATTTAATTTCCAAAATCAGATTAAATTAGAATATACGCCAACAGAAGACGATATTCTTCAGAAAGTAGAAGTGGGAAATGTGAGTATGCCATTAAAAAACTCATTAATTTCCGGAGCGCAAAGTTTGTTTGGAGTTAAAACACAATTGCAATTTGGAAAAACAACTGTAACAGGTGTTTTTGCCGAACAAAAATCACAAACAAGATCGGTGTCTGCTCAAGGAGGTTCTACCATACAAGAATTTGAACTTCACACCACAGATTATGATGAAAACAGACACTTTTTCCTATCACAATACTTTAGAGATAATTATAACAACGCTTTACTAAACTACCCATTAATAAACAGTCCAATTAACATTACAAGAATTGAAGTTTGGGTAACCAATAGAAATGCTTCAACAACAGATGTTAGAAACATTGTAGCACTGGCAGATTTAGGAGAAGGCGACCCTACAAACATTGGACCTGCAAACGTAACACCTGTACCGGGAGTTTTGCTGCCATCAAACGAAGCAAATGATATTTCAACCATATTAACACTTAATAACCCGGTTAGAGATATTGCTACTGTAGGTAGTGGATTGGCTCCGTTTTTAATGCAACAAGGGCGAGACTATTCGGTTTTAGAAAACGCTATAAAATTGCGCCCTGATGAGTATAAATTACATCCTCAATTAGGGTTTATATCTTTAAACAGAAGATTGGCAGACTCAGACGTATTAGCCGTTGCTTTTGAATACACAATAAGTGGAGATTCTCAAGTTTACAGAGTAGGAGAATTTACCAGCGACGGTATTGTAGCTCCAAATAATATTGTGGTAAAATTACTTCGTAGTGAAATTATTAGCACCCAAATACCTATGTGGGATTTGATGATGAAGAATGTGTATTCACTACAAGCTTACAGAATGCAACCGGAAGGTTTTAGATTAGAGTTGTTATATGCCGATGATGCTACCGGAGTTTCTATAAATATGCTACAGAATGCTCAAACTGCCGGGATAGCAGATAAAACATTGTTAAACTTATTAGATCTCGATAAATTAGATCAAAACCTAGCATACCTTCCCGAAGGAGATGGATATTTTGATTATGTTGAAGGAGCTACGGTAGATTCAGAAAAAGGATATATTATATTTCCTACGGTTGAACCTTTTGGAAGTACACTTCAATCCAAATTAACAGATCCTTCCGATGCGACATATATTTTTAACGAACTTTATGAAATCACACAGTCTGAAGCAAAAAACAACTATCAACAAAAAGATAAATACTTAATTAAAGGATATCATAAGTCTGAAGGAGAAAACGGTATTCCTTTAGGTGCTTTTAATGTTCCTCAAGGTTCGGTAAGAGTTACTACCGGAGGAAGAGAACTGGTAGAAGGTGTTGATTATGTGGTAGATTATCAAATGGGAAGGGTTCAAATTGTAAACCCTAGCTTACAAGCATCTAATGCTCCAATTCAAGTGTCTGTTGAAAATAATGCAACTTTTAGTTTGCAAACAAAACGCTTTTTAGGACTGGATATTGAACATAAATTTTCTGATAAATTTATTGCAGGAGCTACCTTTTTAAATTTAAGCGAGAAGCCAATTACTCAAAAAGCACTATTTGGGCAAGAACCTATAAACAATACTATTTTTGGGCTAAACGCAAGCTATGGAACAGAGGTGCCAAAACTTACAAAATGGGTAAACAAATTACCAAATATTGATACCGATGTAGCATCAAACTTTTCAATAAGAGGAGATTTTGCATACTTAATTCCGGGTTCTCCAAAAAGAATTGAATTAAACGGAGAAGCAACATCTTATGTTGACGATTTTGAAGGGTCACAAATTCCGTTAGAAATTAAAACGGTACAACAGTGGTATATGGCAAGTACACCACAATACCAAACTCAATTTGATCTGGGAGGAAATGCTACAGATTTATCTTATGGTTACAAGAGAGCTAGGTTGGCTTGGTATTCTATAGATCCTCTTTTTTATGGAAGTTCCTCAACAAAACCAAGTAACATAGATAATGCCGAGCTTTCTAGAGCAGAAGTAAGACGAATTAGATACGAAGAATTATTTCCGGAACAAGACTTAGATTTAACACAATCTACCATTGTAAGAACATTGGATTTGGCATATTTTCCAAACGAAAGAGGAAGTTACAACTACGATACAAGCAATGTAGGTCCCGATGGAAAATTCACCAATCCGGAAGAGAGATGGGGCGGAATTACAAGAGCTTTAACAACAACTAACTTTGAGCAATCAAATGTAGAATACATTCAGTTTTGGTTAATGGATCCGTACGACCATTATTCAATAACAAATGAAGAAGGTTTACCGGTTGGAGTAAATCCGACAGATCCTGCAAATCAAGTTGGAGAATTGTATTTTAACTTAGGGAATATCTCTGAGGATATTTTAAAAGATGGACGAAAAATGTACGAAAACGGATTGCCTGAAAGTCCGTTAAGCACAAACAACACGGCTCCTACTATTTGGGGGAAAATACCAACCAACCAATCATTGCTCTATGCATTTAGCGATAATGATGGAGAACGCCTAAGTCAAGATATTGGATTAGACGGTTTAAATGATGATGAAGAAGTTCAACTTTTTGGGACAAATTTTGGACCTGATCCGGCGAATGACAACTACATGTATTTTAGAAGTTCAGAGTACGATGCCAACAATGCATCTATTTTAACCCGATATAAAAAATTCAACAATACACAAGGAAACTCTCCTACCAATAATATATCAACAGAAAGCTATCCTACTTCGGCAACAACATATCCGGATGTTGAGGATATTAACAAAGACCAAACAATGAATGCTGTTGAAAGTTATTATCAGTATAAAGTGTCGTTAAACAAAAGCGATTTGGTTGTAGGTCAAAACCATATTGTAGACGAAAAGATAGTAACCGTTGAATTGGAAGACGGAAGCCAAAAAGATTTTAGATGGCTTCAATTTAGAATTCAGGTAAGTAACCCTGATGAGGTTATAAATGATATTACAGGTTATAATTCAATTCGTTTTATGCGAATCTTCTTAACGAAATTTAAAATGCCTATTGTTTTGCGTTTTGGAGAATTACAACTGGTAAGAGGTGAATGGAGACGCTATACAAAAACATTAGATGAAAATATAGTACCTGCACAAGACTTAACAAATTCAGAACTACAAAACTTTGAAGTAGGTGTAGTAAATATAGAACAAAACGAAAGTAGAAATCCTATTCCTTACGTGCTTCCTCCGGGAATTGAAAGAGAAGTGTTAAGAGGAAGTACCACGCTTCAGAAACAGAATGAACAATCATTATCTTTAAGAGTTACAAATCTAGAGCCTAATAAAACAAGAGCTATATTTAAAAATGTAAGTGTAGATTTAAGAATGTATAAACATTTGAAATTATTTTTACACGCAGAAGGTATTCAAACACAATCTCAAGTTCAAAACAACGAGCTAAAAGCCATTGTTAGAATTGGAAGCGACTTAAATGACAACTACTACCAATTAGAAAAAACACTTACTATTTCCGATTATGGTGTTACCTCACCATTAGAAATATGGCCTGAAGAAAACAACCTAGATGTATTGTTAGAGTATTTAGGGAAATTAAAATTATTGCGTTTTGAAGACGGTGTTGCTCCAAATATTGTGTATCCTGCTGAAGGTACACCATCGCCAATTGAAGGCTTGCAAGGTTATGAAATACGAGTAAAAGGAAATCCTAACTTAGCAAATATCAAAACCATTATGTTAGGCGTAAAAAATATTTCAGCAAACAACCAAAGTGCCGAAATTTGGTTTAATGAAATGCGTGTATCTGAATTTGATAATGACGGTGGATGGGCAGCTGTTGTTAGCGCCGATGCAAATTTTGCCGATTTTGCCGATGTTTCGGTAACAGGTAGAATGGAAACCAAAGGATTTGGAAGTATAGAGCAGCGAGTAAATGAACGAAGCCAAGAAGATACCAAATTATACGATTTGGTAACCAATATAAATGTAGGGCAGTTGTTACCTAAAAAATGGGGAATTCAATTGCCGTTAAACTACAGTATTTCTGAAGAATTTAAAGACCCTAAATACGATCCTCAATATCAAGATGTATTATTTGAAGATGCACAAAATATAAACCCGAATAGTAGTAAAGCCAGAGATTATACAAAACGAAGAAGCATTAGTTTAATTAATGTTAGAAAAGAATACAATCCGGAGTCTGAGAAAAAACAACGATTTTACAACGTTGAAAACTTATCTGTTTCGTATGCCTACAACGAAACATATCACAAAGATTATAATGTAGAACGGTTTATAGATCAAAATGTAAGAGCTTCGGCAAACTATAACTTTACTTTTGAAGAAAAGAGCTTAGAGCCATTTAAAAATTGGAAAGCATTTAACAGCAGGTATTTAAAATTTATCAAAGATTTTAATGTAAACCTGTTGCCTACAACAATTTCGGTAAACTCTAATATTATTAGAAGATACAATGAGCAGTTGTCTAGAAGTTTAATTGAAGGACTACCTCAATTGCCAACACTAAAACAACGACGTTTTATGTTTGATTGGGATTACACTATAGGTTATAATTTAACCAAGTCTTTACAGCTTAATTTTAGGGCTACCAATAATTATATATACGATGATTTTACAGCGTCTGACGATATAAAATTATTTGATAACTTTTTTACTATTGGTAGACCCGATCATTACCATCAAACGTTAAATGGAACATATAAATTGCCACTTAATAAACTGCCATTTTTAGCTTTTGTTAAAGCAGATTATACATATACCGCCGATTTTGATTGGCAAGCATCTTCACAATCGTATGTAGATAGAATTGGAAATGTAATTCAAAATGCAAATACACACGATTTAGGAGTAGACTTAGATTTTAAAAAGTTTTATAAAACTATTGGAGTAGATAAGCTCTTTAAGAAAAAAAGTGCTTCTTCAAGAACAAAAGCACCTTCTTCAAGAACAAAAGCTACACAAGGCGTAGCCGCTAAAACTAAAAAACCTAAAACAACGGGAGGTAAAATAGGAAAGGCTTTTTACAATGTTTTAACTTCGGTAAAAAAGGCACGAATAAATTATTCTGAAAATAACGGAACATATCTTCCGGGGTATTTACCTGAAATAGGATTTTTAGGAAGAGATAATTACAGTGGAAGTTTAGCGCCAACTTTCGGATTTGTTTTCGGAAGTCAAATAGATATTAGACAACGTGCAATAGAAAATGGATGGTTGTTGTCTAGAGATATTAATGATCCGTATTACAACAGAACATATAGCCAAACACACCTAAATAAATTTGATTATTCTGTAACGGTACAACCATTTAGAAATTTTGATATTGAGTTTAGAGGAAATAAAACATTCACTAGAAATGCATCGCAACAACTCGATGTAGTAAATGGAGTGTTAAATACAGATTCTCCTGAAACTATTTTTGGTAATTTTAGTATTAGCTACAACATGCTTAACTCAACGTTTAATAATAGCGAAGCTAACTTTGAAGAGTTTAAAAACAATAGAGCCATTATTGCTCAAAGATTAGCTACCAGTACCGGTCAGCCAATAAGTGGCTTTGGAGAAACCAGCCAACAAGTAATGCTACCTGCATTTTTAGCAGCGTATTCAGGAAAAGATGCCAACACCATTAAGCTAACAGCGTTTAGAGATATGCCAATACCAGGCTGGAAAATAACGTACAAAGGATTTATGAAAATGAAATGGTTTAAAAAACGTTTCAGAAGTTTTTCAATATCTCATAGCTATAACTCTATGTATTCTATAACCAGTTATACAAATAATTTAGATTACAACGCAAACAGTCCGTATTTAGAGACAGATATTGCAGGGAATTATTTTAGTAAAACACTATTTACAAATGTAAATTTGATAGAAGAGTTTTCACCTTTAATTAAGGTAGATATGAAAATGAAAAACTTTATTTCGTTTTCAGGAAAAATTAATAAAGACAGATCACTTACTTTAGGTTTTAATAACAATACCATTACCCAAATAAAAGGCATTGAATATGTAGTAGGCTTAGGTTATAGAATTAAAGATTTAGCCATGAAATTTAGGTTTGGAGGAAAATTAACAAAACTAAAAGGAGATTTAAACCTTAGAGCAGATTTGTCACTTAGAGATAACGAAACCATTATTAGAGCCATTGACGAAGACAACAATCAAGTTACAGGAGGACAACGTTTATTATCGTTAAAATTCTTTGCAGATTATGCAGTTAACAAGAATTTAACGGCCTCTTTTTACTTTGATCAAAGTTCTTCTAGATATGCCATATCAACAACCTTCCCTAGACAATCTGTTAGTTCAGGGTTAAGTGTTAGATACGTTTTTGGAAATTAAAATAACTATTAAATACATATAAAATGAGTATTCCAGCAGAATTAAAATACACAAAAGACCATGAATGGGTTAAAATAGAAGGAAATACAGCTACCATAGGTATCACACATTTTGCACAAAGTGAATTGGGCGACATTGTTTATGTTGATGTTGATACTGTTGACGAAACTGTAGAAAAAGATGAAGTTTTCGGATCGGTAGAAGCTGTAAAAACAGTATCAGATTTATTTATGCCTTTAACAGGAGAAGTAATTGAATTTAACGAAGCTTTAGAAGATGAACCTGAAAAAGTAAATACAGATCCTTATGGTGAAGGATGGATGATTAAAATTACAATTTCAGATACATCGCAAATAAATGAGTTACTCTCGGCAGAAGATTATAAAAACCTTATTGGAGCGTAAATTATATTACGCCATAGCAATTTTTATTACGCTGGCAATAGGTATAGGAAGTTTGGTTACCTTAAAAGGCGTGATGGTACAGCCTGTAAAACTTTTATCAGATAAAGTTATCCATGCCGTTGCCTACGGTATTCTTTCAATAAGTTGGTTGCTAGCCTTAAAGTTTGAACTAAAAACACAAAAGTCAAAAATTTGGCTATTACTTGCTATAGTTGGTTATGGCATAATAATTGAGGTTTTGCAGGGAGTCTTTACAAATTACAGGCAAGCAGATACCTTTGATATACTAGCCAATTTTGTAGGAATTACGGTTGGATTTGTATTTTTTAGCCTTGTTTTACAAAAAAAACAGGTGAATTAAAAAATATACTTGCATAAGTGATATTAAAATTATTAAATTAGCGCACTATAAAACATTTACAGATGGAAATCAAAAAAAATCCAAAAGCGAACTTAGAGAATTACAGCAAGTTATTCATGCAGCTAGGTTTGGTTTTAGCACTATTGGTGGTTTACTTAGCAATTGAGAAAAAAACATACGATAGAGTTATTGCCGATCTTGGTCCTGCAAGTTATAACATGGAAGAAGATGAACAAATCGTTGAGATAGAACAAGTAAAACCACCTGAGCCAAAAACACCACCACCACCAACACCAGATAAAATTGAAGTTGTTGAAGATGAAGAGGAAGTTGAAGAAACCGTAATTGAATCTACAGAAGTTGACGAAGATGATGCTGTGGAAGTTGAGGAGATTGTTGAGGTTGAGGAAGAAGAAGAGGTTATGGAAGACGTACCTTTCGCTATTATTGAAGATGTACCGGTTTATCCTGGATGTAAAGGAAATAAAGCTCAATTAAAAGCGTGCTTACAAGAAAAAATAACAAAGCATGTAAATAGAAAGTTTAATTCAGATTTAGCATCAGATTTAGGATTAACACCTGGAGTAAAACGTATTTACGTAATGTTTAAAATTGATAAATCAGGAAACATTACCAATGTAATGGCAAGAGCACCTCACAAAAGGTTACAAGCTGAAGCCATTAGAGTTGTTAAGCTATTACCTAAAATGAAGCCTGGACGACAAAGAGGACGCCCGGTTGGAGTTAAGTATAGTTTACCAATCGCATTTAAAGTAGAATAGTAAAAAAACATAATTATATGTAAAAAGCTCAACCGAAAGGTTGAGCTTTTTTTGTGGTACGTTTCTTGTGTTAACATAACTTTAACAATTACCTAAAAGTCATTTTTGCTAAAATAATTGGTCAATTTCAACACTACTTAAAAACTCCAATTTTTGAATTCAAAATAACTTAAGGTAACCTAAAACATTTAATTTTATGAAAACAAAAAAACACCCAAAAGCAAATTTAGAGAATTACAGCAAACTATTTGTACAATTAGGAATAGTTTTATCGTTACTTGTTGCTTATGCATTGTTAGAAACCAAAACATTTGAAAAAGACATTGTTGTTTTTAATAGCACCTCTCCTTTTTCAAGTGAAGAAATCCCTCAAATTGTTGAGTTTAGAAAACAGAAACCCATTCAGCCAAAACAAAAAAAGATAAATATAGATATTATAAAAAAAGTAATTGACGATAGTCCGGCAGATGATTTGTTTTTTACAGATGTTATTGATGATCCGGTAGATTTTAGCGATTTTAACGATGTTGTAGATGAAGAGCCTGAATTACCCGAAGATGAAGTTGATTTTATTGTGCTGGAAGATGCACCTTCATTCCCTGGATGTACTGGTTCTAAAGAAGAAATGAAAGCTTGTTTTACAAACGAAATAAATAAATTTATTCGCAAAAAATTTGATACAGGATTGGCTGAAAAAATTGGTCTTAGCTCTGGGATACAACGTATTTACACGCTTTTTAAAATAGATAAAAATGGAAATATTATTGATATCCAAGCAAGAGCACCCCATCAAAAATTAAAAGAAGAAGCAGTTAGAGTAATTAAATTACTTCCAAAAATGAAACCGGGAAAACAACGAGGTCACCCTGTAATTGTGAAGTTTTCATTACCTATTGTATTTAAGGTTGAATAAATTGGATAAAAGCTAAAAAAGTCGTAAATTTAATATGAAAAATATCTTGCAAGATGTTGCTAACATTAAACATCTTGTTTTAGCAACATCTCTGCATTATACAACTACACAACTGTTTTAAACAGTTTCTTTTAAATTTCTAGTTTAACCCAAAATAGGTGTTATGGAAATTAAAAAATATCCAAATGCGGCTTTAGAGAATTACAGTAAAATTTTAATACAGTTAGGGTTAGTACTTTCTCTTTTTATAGTATATCAGTTAATTAAAATAAAAACATATACACGACAAGTAAATGAAATTTCAGGAACATTTGTGCGTATTGATAATGTGAATGATGTAGCTGAAGTTAAAATTGTAAAACCAATAGAACAACCAAAACAAAAAGTTGTACTTCCAGACAAAATTATTAAAGTAGAAGATGAAAAGGATGTTATTGAAACGGTTATAGAATCTACAGAAACAGATGAGTTAGATGCCGTAGAAATTACAAATATAGAAAGCGAGTTAGAAACTGTAGAGGAAGAGGAAACCGTTGTAGAAGACGTTCCTTTTGTTGTTATTGAAAAAGTACCAATATATCCAGGTTGTTCAGGAAATAACAAAGAGCTTAGAGCTTGTTTTTCTGCTAAAATTTCAAAATTTGTATCAGAAAAATTTAACTCTAGTATTGCTACCGATATTGGATTGAGTCCGGGAACTACACAAAAGATTTTTGTAATGTTTAAAATAGATGCCAAAGGAAATATTTCAGACATTAAGGCAAGAGCAACACACAAAAAGCTACAAGCAGAAGCCATTCGCGTAATTCAATCTCTTCCAAAAATGATTCCAGGAGAACAAAGAGGACAAAAGGTAGGGGTTAAATACGCACTTCCAATTGTTTTTAAAGTACAATAGTACGGTTATACATATTTTATGTAAATTTGTGAACATAAAAATAGGCCAATTAGCGCCTTAGCTAGTTGGCTTTGTATATTCAAAATATTAAACAATATAAATGTTTCCAAATTTAAACAACTTACCGGTTTATGACACAACAGGTGTAAATGAACGTGTCAAACGATTTTGTTCGCGTAGCATTAAAAAATCTTCAAAAGTAGAAGGATTAAAACTTGCAATGAGCATGATTGACCTTACCACCCTTGAAGGAAAAGACACTAAAGGGAAGGTAGAACAATTGTGTTACAAAGCCATGCATCCTCATGATGTGTTAAAAGATATTCCTAAAGTAGCTGCAGTTTGTGTGTATCCATCTTATGTTGGAGTTGCTAAAAAAGCGCTTAAAGGTTCTAATATTCAAGTAGCATCTGTAGCTACGGCATTTCCAAGTGGTCAATCCAATTTAGAAGTAAAACTTAACGATACTAAATTTGCTGTAGATCAAGGTGCCGATGAGATAGATATGGTTATTTCTAGAGGTGCATTTTTGGCAGGAGACTACCAATTTGTATTCGATGAAATTGCAAGTATAAAAGAAGCTTGCGGGAAAGCTCACTTGAAAGTGATATTAGAAACAGGAGAATTAGACACACTAGATAATGTACGGAAAGCAAGTGAAATTGCAATGTATGCCGGAGCAGATTTTATAAAAACATCAACCGGAAAAATTCAGCCGGCAGCAACAATGCAAGTAACGTATGTAATGCTAGATGCTATAAAAGACTTTTATTTAAAAACAGGAAAAATGATTGGAATGAAGCCGGCAGGAGGTATTTCAAACTCTAAATTAGCATTGCAATATTTGGTAATGTTAAACGAAGTTTTAGGAGAAAAATGGATGAATAAAAATTATTTCCGATTTGGAGCCAGTAGCTTACTTAACGACGTGCTTATGCAGTTGGTAAAAGCAGAAACAGGTTTGTACCAATCACCTAATTATTTTTCAAAAGATTAACTTTACTATGAATACAAATAAAAATAAGATGTTTAAATCTTCTTGGACATATCACGAAGCTCCTGAAAGTACAGATCATATTCAAATTAAAGAGCAATATGAATTATACATTAACGGAGCATTTACAAAACCAGTTGAAGGTAAATACTTCGATACAATTAATCCATCAAATAATCAAAAAATAGCAAGTATAGCTGAAGCTTCTAAAAAAGACGTTGATAAAGCCGTAAAAGCCGCTAAAAAGGCATTTAAAGGATGGGCTGCCTTATCAGGAAAAGAAAGAGGTAAATATATTTTTAGAATAGCAAGATTAATTCAAGAACGTGCTAGAGAATTTGCTGTAATAGAAAGCTTAGACGGAGGAAAACCAATAAGAGAATCTAGAGATATAGATATTCCATTAGCAGCAAATCATTTTTTTTACTACGCAGGATGGGCAGATAAGTTAGCGTATGCATTTCCAAACAGAAAAGTAAAACCTGTTGGAGTTGCAGGTCAAATTATCCCGTGGAACTTTCCATTGTTAATGGCCGCTTGGAAATTAGCACCGGCTTTAGCTACCGGAAACACAGTAGTACTAAAACCAGCAGAAACAACTCCGTTGACAGCCTTAAAACTTGCCGAGATTATTCACGACAGTGGATTACCAAAAGGCGTTGTAAATATTGTTACCGGAGCAGGTGCTACCGGAGCAGAAATTGTAAACCATCCGGAAGTTGATAAAATTGCCTTTACAGGTTCTACAGGTGTTGGAAAATACATTCAAAACGCCATTGCCGGAACTCATAAAAAAGTAACGTTAGAATTAGGTGGTAAGGGCGCTAATATTATTTTTGAAGATGCAGCCATAGACCAAGCAGTTGAAGGTATTATAAATGCTATCTTTTTTAATCAAGGACATGTATGTTGTGCAGGTTCTAGGTTGTTTGTGCAAGAGTCGGTAGCAAATGTGGTAATTCAGAAATTAAAAGATAGAATGGAAACGCTTATAGTTGGAGATCCGCTAGATAAAAATACCGATATTGGAGCAATTAACTCTAAAAAGCAGCTTCAAACCATTGAAAATTACATAAAAATAGGTTTAAATGAAGGAGGAGAAATATATCAACCAAATTGTAACCTTCCTAAAAAAGGAAATTGGTGTGCACCAACCTTATTTTTAAATGTTTCACAATCGCACAGAATTGTTCAAGAAGAAATATTTGGGCCGGTATTGGCAATCCAAACTTTTAGAACTATTGACGAGGTTATTGAAAAAGCAAATAATACTCCTTACGGATTATCGGCAGGAGTTTGGACACAAACGGGATCTAAAATATTTCACCTAACACAAAAATTAAATGCCGGAGTTATTTGGGCAAATACATTTAATAAATTTGATGCAACATCTCCTTTTGGAGGTTATAAAGAAAGCGGATTTGGCAGAGAAGGAGGATTACACGGATTGAGTTCATACGTAACATTTGATTAATATTAATTTCAGAAAATGAGCAGATTAGATATTCATAAAACATATAAATTATACATTGGAGGTAAATTTCCAAGAACAGAATCTGGTAGATACTACGCTGTTAAAAATAAACAAGGAAGTTTAATTGCGAATATGTGTTTAGCATCTCGAAAAGATTTTAGAAATGCAGTAGTAATAGCCAGAAAAGCACAAACCTCTTGGGGAAATGCTTCAGCCTTAAATAAAGGTCAAATTTTATATAGAATTGCAGAGATGCTAGAAAGCAGAAAAGAGCAATTTATAGCAGAATTAATAACTCAAGGAGAAGAAGCTGCTAAAGCTAAAAATGAAGTTGATTTAGCGATTGACAGATTGGTTTATTATGCGGGATGGAGTGATAAATACCAGCAAATATTTAGTGCAGTAAACCCTGTAGCAAGTTCGCATTTTAACTTTTCAAATTTAGAACCAGTTGGAGTGGTTGCAATAGTAGCACCAGAAGAACAAAGTTTGTTAGGTCTAATATCAATGATAGCTCCAGCTATTGTTGGAGGAAACTCAATTATTGTTTTAGCTTCGGAAAGTAAACCGTTAACAGCAATATCGTTTGCAGAAGTACTCAACTCTTCCGATGTGCCTGCAGGTGTAGTAAACATATTAACAGGTAAAAGAGCCGAACTAACAAGCCAAATGGCATCACACATGGATGTTAATACAATTGTTTATTGTGGTAAAGATGCTGCTGTTATTAAAAATATTAATGAATTGGCAAGTAATAACCTTAAAAGAACCATTTTTTATAAAAAAAATGATTGGACAAGTGAAGAAAGCCAATCTCCATATTTTATAGAAAAAATGCAAGAAGTTAAAACAACTTGGCATCCAACAGAGATTTAAAAGCAACACACTAAAAAGCATGAGTAACAATACATATTTTGCACATGAAACAGCTGTAATTGATGACGATTGTGTGATTGGTACAGGAACAAAAATTTGGCATTTTAGCCATATTATGCCAACTGCTGTAATAGGCAAAAATTGTAATATTGGACAAAATGTTGTGGTGTCTCCCAAAGTAATATTGGGAAACAATGTAAAAGTTCAAAATAATGTATCTATTTACTCAGGAGTTATTTGTGAAGACGATGTTTTCTTGGGTCCGTCAATGGTATTTACAAATGTGATTAACCCTAGAAGCGCAATCATTAGAAAAGACGAATACAAAAAAACATTGGTAAAAAAAGGCGCTAGTATTGGTGCAAATGCAACCATTGTGTGTGGGAATGATATAGGTGAATATGCTTTTGTAGGAGCAGGAGCAGTAGTTACAAAACAAGTGTTGCCTTATGCATTGGTAGTAGGAAATCCTTCAAAACAAATAGGGTGGATTAGCGAGTACGGACATCGATTGCATTTTAATGATAAAGGTTTTGCAACGTGTATTGAAAGTAATGATAAGTACCAGTTAAAGAACAATAAAGTTGTAAAAATTTCGTAATAACAATCGTAGATGAAAAAAACAATAGTAGGTATTTTATTTCTTTTTTCTATTTCTATTTATGCGCAAGTAGAAAAGTATCCTGTTTTTAAAAGTTGTGATTCAACCATAATTTCAAATTTGCAAGATTGCTTTAATAATGAAGTTCAAAAGAAGATAATAGCCAATTTTAAAATACCTGATGTTTTAATTTCTGAAAGATTTGAAGGTGTTGTTAATATTGTTTTTTTAGTAAACACCTCCGGAGAATTTGAAACCTTATATATAAACACACCTTACAAAGAATTAAAGGAAGAAGTAAAACGTGTTTTTAAACTCCTTCCTATTGTAACTCCTGCAACCTACAATAACCACCCTATAGAAATGCAATTTGTATTTCCTTTAAATATTCCTCTTAATAGAAATACACAACCGGCAGTTTCTAAAAGAGCGCAAAAACCGGTAGCTGATTTGTTTCAGAAAAATCCAAATAAAGAACTTAAACAAGTTCAAAAAACAACGTTGTTTCCCGAGCATAAAAGCGGGTTAAATATTCCTTTTACACATAATGCATATAATGTTTACGATTATTACATAAGTCAAGGTTCAAACGGTCATACAGCCGTTAAGCCATATGTGTATTCTTATGTTAATGAGTACGTAGATTTAGATGCTCAAAAAAACAGTTTAATACAACCTAAAACAACATGGTTTGGTAAAAAGCTTTTAAACGAGCATATGGCTTTTGTAAAAGGAGAAGATTATTGGTTTACGGTAGATCCTGTAGTAGATTTACAACTAGGGAAAGACAATCAAGGGATTAGTACGTTTAATAATACAAGAGCAATTCAAATAAATGGAGGGATAGGTAAAAAATTTAATTTTTCTACCAGTTTTTACGAAAGTCAAGGGCGCTTTGCCGATTATGTAAATCAATATGCAGAATACATGAAACCCGATGGTGGAAACCCGGCAATTATACCGGGACGAGGAATAGCAAAACAGTTTAAAACAGATGCTTATGATTATCCGGTAGCTGAAGCTTATATTTCGTATACACCAAATAAATATTTTAATTTCCAATTTGGGCATGGTAAAAATTTTATAGGAGATGGATACAGGTCTTTATTTTTATCTGATGTATCTTCACCGTATCCGTACCTTAAAATCACAACTGATTTTTGGAAAATGAAGTACACTAATTTGTGGATGTGGATGCAAGATGTTAGACCTGAATTAACAGTTGATGGCGCCTATAAACAAAAATTTATGGCCATTCATTATTTGAGTTGGAATGTGTCTAAAAAAATAAATATAGGCTTATTTGAGACGGTTATTTGGGACGATGTAAACAATCGAGGGTTTGATGTTAATTATTTAAATCCGCTTATTTTTTATACAGCCATTGAGTTTTCTTCAGGCTCAAGAGCCGGAAATTCTTTAATAGGATTGAGTTTAAAATATAAAGCAAAAAGCATACAGTTATATTCTCAATTATTACTCGACGAGTTTAGAACTTCAGAAATAACAAGTAACGATGGATGGTGGGCAAATAAATTTGGAGTTCAGTTAGGAATTAAATATCACAATGCGTTTAACATTAAGAACCTGTATTTACAAGCAGAGTACAATGCCGTTAGACCATATACGTATTCTCACGATGAATTAAACTATAATTATGGGCACAATAACCAACCTTTAGCTCACTTGTGGGGAGCAAACTTTAGAGAAGCAATAGGAATTGCTAACTATACAAAAGACCGATGGTTTGCAAACGCTAAAATGGTAATTGGAAAAAAAGGATTTGATTTTAACGACGGTATAGACGCTTATAGTTATGGAGGGAATGTGTTTCAAGATAATGACAATAGAGCTTCTGATTACGGAAATAAAATAGGACAAGGAAATACCACCACCATTTTTATTGCAGATTTGCAAGTAGGATACCTCGTAAATCCTGCAACAAATTTGAAAATTTTTGGAGGGTTTACCTTTAGAGATTTCAATCCAACAGCACCTACCAATGTTTTTGACAGTTCTAACACTACTTGGATTACCTTTGGGTTGAAAACAGATGTCTTTAATTGGTATTTTGATTTTTAAAAAATTATTTAGAGCTGTCTAAATAGAGTGATTGCATAGAATTTACTAACCAAATAGCCAATAAAAAATAAACTTATTAAGTATTGAATCTTAAATATTTAATTATTTTTATATAAAATTATTGTTCACACAATTTAAAAAAGAACTTTTTATTTACACTAATGAATCTACTTTTTATAGATATTCGTACAGTTTTTCTTAGTTATACAATCATTAATATAATAAATCTGTTTTTAATAGGCTTGTTGTGCTTGCAGATAAGAAAACGATATTCAGGAACTTTAGCAATATTATTAAGTTTTGTAATGGTAGCCCTGGGGAATACTCTTTTATTTTTTCAAAATTTTTTTCCTGAATGGATCTCAATAGTAATTGGAAACACATTAGTAATTTCTTCAACCTTCTTGCTTCTGATAGGGTTAGAGCAATTCGTACATAAAAAGGGAGTCCATATTTATAACTTTTTATTTATCATTATATTTATTTTAATTCATTCCTATTTTACTTATTTTAAACCAGATGCAAATAAACGAGTTCTTAATTTATCCATATTTTATGTGTTAATTAGTGCGCAAATTGCTTGGTTGACGCTAGTTCGAGTTTCTACTGTTGTTCGTAAAACAACTTTAGGAGTTGGACTTGTTTTTTGTACTCTTCTTGTTGTTCAAATTGTTCATATTATAGTAATAATGCTTGAACAATATCAAGCTACTTATTATTTCAATTTAAATAATTCTGAAGGTCTTTTTCTTGTTACTTATGAAGTTATTTTAATAATACTAACATTCAGTATATTTATTATGTATAACAAAAAATTGATTATTGATATTAAGAAACAAGAAAAGAATAATAAAATTTTGGGCTTAAAAAAAAGTCAATTAGAACTAGAATTAAAAAAGAAGGAACTTTTCCAAAAAGAATTATACATCGCTTCTATGAAAGAGGTCAATAAAAATATTTTAAAAGAATTGGGAGATAATTTAAATAGATCCTCAGATATATCGAATGCTAATATTCATAAAATAACAGGAAAACTTAAGAATTTTACACAAAAATCAAAAATCTGGAAAGAATTTGATATAAGATTTAAAGAATCTAATAGTATATTTTATAAAACGTTACTTAAAGATTACCCTAGTTTAACATCTAATGAAATTAGAGTTACATGTTTAATACATCAAAATTATAACACAAAAGAAATTGCAGAAATATTGCAAAGAAGTACAAAAACTATTGAAAATATTAGAGTGTTAATAAGGAGGAAAATGAAACTTCAAAAAAATGAAAATCTCACTTTATTTTTAAAATCCATCAAATAATTTGATAACTTTTAATAGATCAGTCTTTTAAGGTTATAACTTATTAAATAAACAGGAATACCATTCGTTAACTTGTTTTTAAATGATATTTGTCATAAAAACCTAATAAAATGTTGTTTTTATAAATAAAAGGGGGGATTTTGGTAGGTGAAATATTAGTGGTTAAAAGAAATGCATAGTAAATTTATGTTATTAAAATTATAATTTTATGACAAAAAAGCTACTCTTATTTTACGTTTTTGCCATATTTAGTTTTTGCAAAACACATTGTTGGATTAAACAGAAGAATCATAAATTGATCTTGGAGACTCTTTTTTTAACTATTTCAATGCTAAAATTACAATCCTAAAATAATCACTTTCTTTAAAAAAACCAGTAAAAAATTATGAATCATAAAAAGACAATTATAAGTATTATGTTACTTTTCCTCGTAATTGGAGGAATAGAGGCGCAAGAATCAATAGCCACCGCAGGTGGAAGTGCAACAGGAACTGGAGGAACGGTTAGCTATACAATAGGGCAAGTAGTTTATACTTCAAGTACAGGAACAAATGGAAGCGTAACACAAGGTATACAACAGCCCTATGAAATATCTACAACGTTAGGTATAAACGAAGTAACAATCAATTTAGAATTGAGTGTTTACCCTAACCCAACCACAAATTATTTAACGTTAAAAGTAGAAAAACTAAATGGGTTAAGTTTTCAACTATATGATTTACAAGGAAAAGTTATAGAAAGTAAAATTGTAAACAATACTTCTACTAGCATTAGTTTAGAAGCACAACCAGTAGCAATCTACTTTTTAAAAGTAACCAAAAACAATAAACCAGTAAAAATATTTAAAATCATTAAAAATTAAACTAATATGAAAAAAATAACTACACTTTTAGTAGCAGTATTATTAACTGTAAGTATTTGGGCTCAGAGCCCACAAAAAATGAGTTATCAAGCGGTAATTAGAGATGCAAGTAACGCTTTAGTAACCAATACATCAATAGGTATGCAAATAAGCATTTTGCAAACCACAGCAACAGGTTCAGCGGTATATGTAGAAACCCAAATACCCACTACCAACACTAATGGACTAGTAAGTTTAGAAATAGGAACAGGAACTGTAGTAAGCGGAGATTTTACTACTATAGATTGGGCAAACGATACTTATTTCATTAAAACAGAAACCGACCCAACAGGTGGCACAAACTATACAATTACAAGTACAACACAGCTAATGAGTGTACCTTATGCTTTACATGCTAAAACAGCAGAAAGTGTTACAGGGGCAGTTGCTATTGCAAATGGAGGTACAGGAGCAACAACAAAAACGGCCGCTTTTGATGCCTTAAGTCCTATGACTGCACAAGGAGATATCATATATGGAGGAACAAATGGAACCGGAACAATTTTACCAAAAGGTACTGCTAACCAAGTGTTAACCATGAATGCAGGTGCAACAGCTCCTGAATGGAAAATAGCTCCAACGGGTGCAACCAATATAGATGAGCTCAGTGATGCTATATCGACTGGTACAAATATGTTTATTGGAACTAACACTGCAAATTATGTAAATAATAATACTCAATCATTTAACAATACTGCCTTGGGGTATAGTGCTGGTAATAAGATCAATGGTACAGACAATAATACAATTTTTGGGGCCTATGCAGGATTTAACAATATCGGAGCTGATAATGTATATATTGGCTATAATGCAGGTTTTAACGGTGGAAATATTGGTACTAACGTAATGATAGGTAGTGAAGCTGGGTTTGGGAATATAGGAGGAGGAGCTAATGTAATGATAGGTTTCAGAACTGGATACGGTAATAACAATGGGACATTGACGGTAGGGTATGCCTATAACACTATAGTTGGGTATCAGGCTGGTTATAATTTAGGCGATAACAATAATTATAATACATTTATAGGGTATAGGGCTGGTTGGTATGAAACTGGCAGTCATAGACTCTATATCGCAAATTCACCTACAACTACTCCCTTAATTTATGGTGAATTTGACAATAATTTGCTTAGAGCAAATGGTAATTTAGAAGTTTCAGGAACGGTTAAAATTGAAGGAGGTACACCAGGAGCTGGGAAAGTGCTAACTTCTGATGCAAATGGATTGGCAAGTTGGCAAACAGCTAGTACATCTGATGGTTCAGAGACCAAAGTAACAGCAGGCAGCAATGTAACGGTAACAGGTATGGGTACAACAGCAAGCCCTTACGTAGTTAATGCTGCTCCCAATTTAACAGCAAATAGAGCACTAATTTCAGATAGCAGTGGTAAGGTGACTGTTTCATCTACTACCTCAACCGAATTGGGATACCTTGCTGGTGCAACTTCAAATATTCAAAACCAAATAACTAATAATAGGGTTACTAGAACTGCAATAATACAGGACACTAATACTGATAATATAATAACTGATTTATTTAATATTACAGATTTCCAGATTACTTTATCTCCAAACTCAAATTTATATATGAAAACAACGGCAGCTCTTTCTAATTTAGGTGCTATTGTTGTCTATGGTAATATTTATTCTTATACGAATATACCAAATAATTGGACTCAAGTTGCTAATGTTATTGATACGAATAATGGAAACACTAATAATACGATAGATCTTTATGTTTCTACTGTAAGTACGAGTAACGTTCAACATTTTTATCATTTTGTACTTACTGTATTTAGTAATTCTGAATATGTTTTTTGTGAGCTAACACAATATTAATTTAATGGGTATGTATGTTATTGAGACTTAATTTGTACATGTTCTTTTTTTAAATTTGTAGAAATAAGATATAATGAAAAAGTACTTACCATATTAGTTAAAATAGATATTGTTAGAAACAAAATAAAAAACTCTCAAAATTAAAAATTAAGAGAGTTTTAGTACAGAAGACGGGACTTGAACCCGTACGGGCATTACTGCCCACTGGATTTTAAGTCCAGCGTGTCTACCAATTCCACCACTTCTGCATTGGTATTTTATATGTTGTAGAGCGAAAGACGGGATTTGAACCCGCGACCCTCACCTTGGCAAGGTGATGCTCTACCCCTGAGCTACTTTCGCAGTCATATTATCTTTAAGAACGTGCATTAATATCTCAAATGCGAGGGCAAATTTAAAACAATTCTATTAATTGCAAAGGCTTTTTTTAATTTTATTTTAAATAATTTTTTTAAACTCCTCGTTTAAAGGTTGCAATTCTCTAATAATAAAATATATTTGCACTGTTCTAAATAAGAGTTAAATAAATAGAACTTCAAAAGTAATAAATACGAGGGTGAACTTTTCAGCAATTTTTAGTGATTTTAAGCAATTAACCAAGGTCGGACTTTCTTTAAGTGTTGTGTTTTCATCATTGGCAGGATATTTATTAGCTGTAGATCAAATACATGTAACAACACTTATTTTATTAGCTATAGGAGGATATCTAATGGTTGGGGCATCAAATGCATTTAATCAAATTATAGAAAAAGATACCGATGCTTTAATGAAAAGAACAATGAATAGACCGCTACCTGCTGGCAGAATGCACGTTTCTATGGCAATGGTGGTAGCTGTTTCATTTACTATTTTAGGACTTGCTATTTTATATAGTATCAACCCTAAAAGCGCATTGTTTGGAGCCATTTCCATATTTTTATATACAAGTGTTTATACACCTCTTAAAGCAGTTACACCTTTAGCTGTTTTTGTTGGAGCAATACCGGGAGCAATTCCTTTTATGTTAGGATGGGTTGCGGCAACAAACGACTTTTCAATAGAGCCGGGAATGCTGTTTTTAATACAGTTTTTTTGGCAATTCCCTCACTTTTGGGCAATTGCTTGGTTGCAATTTGACGAGTATAAAAAAGCCGGATTTAATTTAATGCCAATGGGACAAAAAAATAAGAAAGCCGTTATTCAAATTATTTTGTATACAGTATGTTTATTAATAGTTTCTGTGATACCGGTATTAAAATTAACAGGAAATTTTTATATTTATCCTGCAACTGCCATTATTTTGGTATTTTTGGGAGGAGTAATGCTTTTTTATGCCATAAAGTTATACCAAAACCAAACAAGTAAAGAAGCTAGACAGTTAATGCTTTCTAGCGTGTTGTATATTACCTTGGCACAAATAATTTACGTAGTAGATAAATTTTTACATTAATTATGAACGAATCTTTAGAAAAAGAATTAAAATCTTCAAAAAGAAAATCGGCAAAACCAATGCTATGGGTTTCTATGATTAGCATGACAATGATGTTTGCTGGTTTAACAAGTGCCTATGTGGTTAGTCGTAAAAGAGATGATTGGGTTTCATTTGATTTACCAAATGCTTTTTATATAAGCACGCTTTTAATCATACTAAGTAGTATTACTTTTATGTTAGCAAAACGTTTTATAACTCAAAATAATAGAAATTTAACATCGGTATTTTTAATAGCAACACTACTTTTGGGAGTAGGATTTGCGTATTTTCAGTACAGGGGAATTTTTGTAGAACTGTATAATGCCGGATTGTTTGTTGCAGGTGAGAAAAGCACCGTAAAATCTTCGTTTATTGGAGGTATTACCATTATCCATGTGTTACACGTAATTGCAGGAATGATAGTGCTACTTGTGGTACTATTTAACCACTTTAATAAAAAATATTCAGCCAAAGATTCTTTAGGTCTAGAGCTCGGCGCTATTTTCTGGCATTTTGTAGATATATTATGGATTTACTTGTTTTTCTTTTTCTATTTTATTAGATAAAAAAAAATTATGTATTTTTGGCGAAACTATAACTAAAAAAATCAAAAATAATACTTTATGGAAGCAACTATTGCTACTGACACTAATGGTAAAGTTTGGAGTGGAGGAAATAATAAACCATTAGGCGCAAGTTATGGTAAAATGATGATGTGGTTCTTTATTTTATCTGACGCTCTTACCTTTTCAGGTTTTTTAGCCGCTTACGGTTTAATGCGATTTAAATTTATTGATTCTTGGCCCATAGCCGATGAAGTTTTTACCCACTTTCCATTTTTACACGGAGTACACGCACCTATGTACTACGTTGCTTTAATGACCTTTATATTAATATTTTCATCAGTAACAATGGTGCTAGCTGTTGATGCAGGTCATCAAATGAATAAGAAAAAAGTAACATTTTATATGTTGCTTACTATTGTTGGTGGACTTATTTTCTTAGGTTCTCAAGCTTGGGAGTGGAAAAATTTTATCAACGGTTCTTACGGAGCAGTTCAGTTAAACGATGGCAAAATAATTCAATTTGTAAATAGCGAAGGAGAGCAAATTGCCCTAGAAAGTTTTGCAAAACCGTTACACTCTGAACGTGTTAGACATACAAAAAACAACGGTTTATGGTTTGTTGCTGAACCAGCATTACCTCCATTTACTGTAAATGAAGTAATAGAAGGATTTAAAGCCAATCCTGATATAACAATTAGAACCGAAAAAATAAACCCAGACACAAAGAAAAAAACAATTATTTCTAGAGATAAGGCAATGGCTTATTTAAGCAATGCTAAAGCTGTTGTTGAAGGAGCTAACTTAAAGGTTAATGAGTACGGAAAAACACTGTTTGCAAACTTCTTTTTCTTTATAACAGGTTTTCACGGATTTCACGTTTTTACAGGAGTACTTATAAATATTATCATATTTTTTAATGTAATTATTGGTACTTACGAGCGAAGAGGCCATTATGAAATGGTTGAAAAAGTAGGATTATACTGGCACTTTGTAGATTTAGTTTGGGTATTTGTATTTACATTCTTCTACCTAGTTTAACAATAAAAGAGATTACAATGACACACGCACAAGAACATACGTCACACACAAAATTAATTTGGAAAGTATTTGGGATACTTTCAGTAATAACAACGGTTGAAGTTATTTTAGGTATTTTAAAACCAGATGCTTTACACCTTACAAAACTTGTAGGAACAAGTTTGTTAAACATCATTTTCTTAGTCTTAACATTGGTAAAAGCATATTACATTACGTGGTTTTTTATGCATATGGCCGACGAAAAAAAGAGTTTAAGAAGAGCTGTGGTTTGGACAGCAATTATTTATATTGTGTATTTAGCAACACTTTTATTAATAGAAGGAAGCTATATTAATGATGTTTTAGGTCCGTTGACAAAATGGAATTACTAATAAGAATTTAAAATAATGGAGGAAGGTGGTTTTTTAACCACCTTTTTTAATTTTAGAAGTGATATGAAAAAATTTTGGGTACTCTTTAGCCTGTTTATTTTACCGTTGGTGTTTTATATTTTTTTATCAAAAGGAATATACAAATACTCCAATCTACCAATATTAACCGAGAAGGTTTTAGATATTAAAGAAATAGCACCAAACGCTAACTGTTCGTTCAACCAAAATCTAACAATAGTTTGTTTTTTGGGAAGCGATTTAAATGAAGCAAAGGCAACACTTTTCAATTTAAATGAAGTTATTTACAAACGTTATTATTCTAAAATACTGTTTCAAATAGTTGCCGTAATTCCTGAAGATAAAAAAGAAGAATACTCTCAAATTATAAAGGAACTTTCAGCTTTTACAGATATTGCTAAATGGAATTTTATTTATACAAAACCATCAAATATTAAAAAGTTATTTAATAGCTTTGAAACACCGTTTGAACTTAATAACAACTTGCATTCAAAATATGCTTATATTATTGATATGAAGTTGCGTTTGCGTGGACGTAAAGATGATGAAGATACTAAAGATGGTAAGTTATACGGTTACGATATGAGGTCCGTAGCTGTTTTGAAGAATAAAATGAAAGATGATATTGATATTATTTATTATCAGTTAAAAAAATCGAAGGAAAAAGAAAAACGCAGAAAAAGAGAAATCTAAACGATTAGAAAATGAAAAAATATTCATACGTAGGTATCGCTTTTATCGTATTAATTTTTGGGATTTATGCCGTTCCAAAAATTGTAAATAAGTTAAAAACACCAACACTGGCTACTATTAATAAAGTACCTCATTTTGAATTTGTAAATCAAGACGGAGAAAAAATCTCAAACGATTTTTATAAAAATAAGGTATATGTAGTTGAGTTTTTCTTTACTACATGCCCTACTATTTGCCCTAAAATGACAAAGAGTATGGTGCGTATTCAAGATAAATTTTACGCTTACCAAGATTTTGGAATAGTATCGTTTAGTATTAACCCTACACATGACACTCCTAAAATTTTAAAAGCTTATGCCAAATCTCACGGAGCGACAATGAAAAATTGGAACTTTTTAACAGGAGATCAAGATAAAATTTACGAATTGGCAAATACCGGATTTACACTTTTTGCAGGAGAAAATAGTGAAGCTGAAGGAGGTTTTGAGCATTCGGGAATGTTTGCTCTTGTAGATAAACAAGGAAATATTCGATCAAGACTTGATGATTATGGAAATCCAATTGCTTTTTATGATGGTTTGAATCCGGAAGGAGTAAAGATGATTATGGAAGATATTGAAATACTTTTAAAAGAATAATGACAACAAATGCTGAAAAATACAACAAATGGATTGTTGTTTTGTCTATTGTAATACCATTGGTAGTTGCCGCTTTATTTGGGGTTAAAATAAATGTTGAATTACCGGTTTTTTTGCCACCAATATACGCTTCTGTAAACGCACTTACTTCTTTAGTACTTATTGTAGCTGTGTGGGCAGTTAAAAATAACCGTATTGCATTGCATCAAAAATTAATGAAAACAGCCATAGGCTTATCGGTACTGTTTTTAGCAATGTATGTGTTGTACCATATGACTTCAAACTCAACAACATTTAAAGCACAAGGTTTTATAAAAACAATTTACCTTTTAATACTAATAAGTCATATTATTTTATCTATAGTTGTAATACCTTTTGTATTAATTACTTACGTTAGAGCAATTACCAATAATATTACTCTTCATAAAAAAATTGCAAAAATCACATTTCCTTTATGGTTGTACGTTACCGTAAGTGGTGTAGTGGTTTATTTAATGATTTCACCTTACTACTAAAATGAAAAAGACATTACTATTTTTTACACTTTTATTCATCAGTCAATTAACCTCGGCACAATGTGCTATGTGTAAAGCTGTTGTTGAAAGTGGAGATTTATCGGAAGCAGAGGGTTTAAATTCAGGAATCCTTTATTTGATGGTATTTCCGTACATTTTAGTAGGTGTATTGCTATACTTTATTATCAAAAAAAAATTTAAACAAAAAAATTAACATTTTTATAAGAGGCTAAGAGTGTAACAAATAATAATTTTAGTCGTCATATAACAAGAATCAACAAAATCAATGTATCTAAAGGTTACTAGTTTGAATGATTATAACATTGAGTTTGATTGTACGTACTAAAAAACTTAACAAATAGATGAAATTTAAAATTGTTACGCTTCTAGTATTTGGCTTAATAGCTTCAATACAAGCACAAGAAAAGAAATGGACACTTCAAGAATGTGTTAATTATGCCCTCGAAAATAATATTTCAATACAACAACAGAAATTAGGAAATACATTAATAGAAGAAGATATTACGGTTGCTAAAGGTAATTTGTACCCATCTTTAAATGCTTCTGCTTCACAAAATTACAACTTCGGTTCTTTTATTGACATTAATGGAGGAAGAATCTCTAGAGATAGTCGTTCTAATAGTTTTGGATTAAATACAGGAGTTACCATCTTTAACGGATTTAGAAATAAAAACAATTTACTTCAAGCTAAAAAAAGTTTAGAAGCTGCCGGTTTTGATTTAGAAGAAACAAAAAATAACATTATGTTACTTGTGGTTAATTCTTATTTAAATGTGCTATTAAGTAAAGAGAATCTTAAAATAGCAGAAGATCAAGTAGCAATTAGTAAAAGTCAAGTTGAAAAAACTAAAAATTTGGTTGAGCTAGGCTCTAAACCTAAGGCAACATTATTAGAAGCAGAGGCCTCTTTAGCTACAAATATGGAGCAATTGGTTTCTTCTCAAAATACGCTAGACTTAGCGCTTTTAAATTTAGCTCAGCTATTACAACTTTCGCACAAAGGTTTTGATGTTGAAGATGTACAACTTAATATAAACTCAGCATCATTGGTTTATAATGATACGGATGCAATTTATAATAAAGCCTTAGTAACACTTCCAGAAATTAAGAGTGCACAAATAGCCATAGAAAATGCCGGATTATCTGTAGATATCGCAAAAGCAGGTCTTTATCCATCACTTACTTTTGGTGCAGGATTAGGAACCTCTTACCAACACAATCAGGGACAAAAAGATGTTAGAATTATTTTAGATCCCGTTACAGGTGTCCCTATTGAAGTGCCAAATGGTTTTGGAAAACAGTTAGAAGATAACTTAGGGTATAATTTTGGATTTTCGCTGAATATCCCAATTTTTAATAAGTTTCAAGTAAAATCTGGAATAGCAAAAGCAAAAATAAATAAGAAAAGAGCAGAGTTACAGCTTTTAGATAAGCAAATAAAATTACGCGAATCTATTGAAAAGGCTTATGCCGATGCAAGAGCAGCGTTAAATCAATATATTTCAGCCGAAAAATCATTAAAAGCACAAGAAGAGTCATTTAAAAATGCACAAGAAAGTTTTAATGCAGGAGTTATGACATCTTTTGATTTTGACCAGGTTAGAAATAGATATGTAAATGCACAAGCCTCTATGGCAAATGCCAAATATAATTTTGTTTTTAGAACAAAATTGTTAGAGTACTATTACGGTATTCCAGTTGTAGTTAATTAGATGGTTTTTATCATATTTTTAAAATGCTCCATGATTTAATTATGGAGCGTTTTTTATTTATACAAGTCAAAATATAAGTATATTTGCCCTTTAAAAACAGAAAATTGGCACTCATTTTAAATATAGAAACAGCAACTAAAAACTGTTCGGTAAGTATTGCAAAAGACGGAGAAACGTTAGAGGTTCAAGAGTTAAATGACGGGAATTATTCTCATGCAGAAAAACTTCATGAATTTATTGAAACGGTACTTTTAAAAGCCGCTGTTAAATTCACCGATTTAGATGCTGTTGCTGTAAGTAAAGGTCCGGGTTCTTATACAGGGTTACGCATAGGTGTTTCAGCAGCAAAAGGATTGTGTTTTGCATTGGAAATACCCTTAATTTCGGTAGCTACTTTAGAGTCTTTAGCACAATCAATTACCTGTTTAGAAGGATATAAGGTGCCAATGCTAGATGCTAGAAGAATGGAAGTTTACAGTGCGGTTTTTGATTGTGACAATAGTAGTATAGAGGCTGTTTCGGCAAATATAGTAACCCCTGAAACATATGTTTCTTTTTTGAATAAAAAGACGGTGTACTTTTTGGGAGATGGTGCCGAAAAGTGCAAAGCAGTAATTCAACACAAAAATGCCGTTTTTATCGATGCAAAATATCCTTCAGCAAAAGAAATGTCAAGTATTTCTTTTAAAAAATTTCAGCAGAATAATTTTGAAGATGTGGCTTACTTTGAGCCTTTTTATTTAAAAGATTTTGTAGTGTTGCCTCCTAAAAAATAAACAATATTGCTAAACCTGCTATTGCAGGAACGGCTTGAATATAAAAGAGTTTTATTTTTTTGGAAGTAATAGCACCATAAATACCGGCAATAACGACACAGCAAAGAAAAAAAGCAGCAATATTTTTAAATTGGGTTTCACTAATAATTGCCCAAAATAAACCGGCAACCAAAAAACCGTTATACAGTCCTTGATTTTTAGCAAGTACTTTAGATATTTTGGCTTCTTCGAGGGTTAATCCAAAAGTTTTAAGTCCTAACGGTTTGTCCCAAAAAAACATTTCAAGTATCATAAAATAGAAATGTTCCAAGGCTACAAATACCACAATAGCAATTTGAATAGCTTTCATAAATTTGGTTTAAAAGTTAACTTTCACTTGTTTTAAAGCCTTATCAATAATCGTTTCAGGAAGTTTACATGCACCGTTTACGCAAACATAAATAAGTGTTTCGCTAGTACTAAACCTACCTTCCATGAGTGGAATATTACTTTTTTTTACACTTCCTGCAACCAGTTTGTTAGGGATATAGTTTTTGTAAATACTAGTAAGTTTTTCTATTGCTTTTTCTCCTGAGATGGCAATTTCGTAATAATCTCCCACAAAATTACACATAAGTTGTAGCCAGTTAGAGTATCCTGAAGCGTATTTTAAAGCTTTTTCCTTTACATTATTTAGCATTTGAGTACTCACTTTTAGGTAGTAGGTGTTAGAGTAGTAATGACTTAATTTAAACAGGTTATTAGCCATAATAGAGTTAGAAGACGGAATAACATTATCGTCAATTTCTACTTTACGTGTAATTAAAACCGGATCTTCATCTGAAGTAAAGTAAAACATGTGATTTTCTTGATAAAAAAAGTGGTCAAAACTATAATCGGTTAACCTTTTAGCAGTATCTAACCACACATCATTTAAAGTAACCTCATAAAGTGAAATAAAGGCATCAATAACGGTTGCATAATCTTCTAAATAACCATTAATGGTACTTTTGCCATTTTTAAAGCTGTGATTTAGATTTCCATTTTCTTGTAATTGTTTTGTGTACAAAAATGTTGCATTTTTAATGGCGACATCTAAAAAGTGAGGATTGTTAAAAGCTTTGTAAGCATCGATATAACCTTTTAGCATAAGAGCATTCCAAGAAGTTAGCGATTTGTCATCTAATCTTGGACGATTTTTTAAGGCTCTTCTTTTTAGCAGTACTTTTTGCCAATGTTGTACTTTCTTTTCTAAATCGGAAACACTTAGTTTGTGTTTTTTAGCAAAAGTTTCGTTGTCTAAAGTTCTTATAAGTACATAAGTGTTGTGCTCCCAATATCCATAATTAGTTACATTATAGTATTCTGAAAACAACTCAAACTCATTTTTTAGAATTTCTTTCAGTTCTTCTTTAGTCCAGCTGTAAAAAGCACCTTCTTCTAGTTTTCCTTCGTTATTATTACTATCGGCATCTAAAGAAGAGTAAAAGCTACCATCTTCATTAGTAAGTTCACGTTCAACAAATTCAAGTGTTTTATAAACGGTATTTTTATACAATTCATTTTTTGTTGCTTGATAAGCTTCTGCGTATAAACTTACTAACTGCCCGTTGTCGTACAGCATTTTTTCAAAATGAGGAATGTGCCATTTTTCATCGGTTGAGTAGCGTGCAAAACCACCACCTATTTGGTCGTTAATACCTCCATAAGCCATGTTTGTGAGCGAAGTGTTTACATAGTTTAAAACAGATTTATTATTAGATTGAATAGCATACCTAAGTAAGAATTGATAATTGTTTGGCATAGGAAATTTAGGTGCTCCTTTTCGTCCACCTAATTTAACATCAAAATAAGGCTCCCAATTATCAACAGCTAAATTTAGGTCTTCCAATTTAAAGTTTACGGGGTTGTTATTTTTTACAATAATATTGGAGCTTTGAACGCCATTGGTTAAATTCTCGGCATATGAAATTGCTTTTTCGGGTGTTTCACTATACAGTTTTGCAAGTTGAGTAAGTGCATTTTTCCAGTTCTCTTTTTGAAAATAAGTACCTCCCCAAATAGGCCTTCCGTCAGGCAATGCAATGCAATTAAGTGGCCAACCACCTCTACCGGTCATGAGTTGAACAGCATTCATATACACTTGATCTATATCCGGGCGTTCTTCTCTATCAACTTTAATGCTTATAAAATGCTCATTCATAATTTTAGCGACTTCCTCATCTTCAAAACTTTCATGTTCCATAACATGACACCAGTGGCAAGAAGAGTATCCAATAGAAATAATAAGCAATTTATTCTCTTTTTTAGCAAGAGCTAAGGTTTCTTCATTCCAAGGTTTCCAGTGTACCGGATTGTGAGCATGCTGTAATAAGTACGGACTTGTTTCGTGAATTAAATCGTTGGTATATTTATGTTTTGCCATGTTATTTTCGGTTTGACTATTACAACTTATAAAGGAAATAATTAATGAGAGAAAAAGAATATACTTCATTTTTTATGAATAAGTTTTGATAAAGATACAGAAAGAAAAAGCGTTTTGTAAATCAAAACGCTTTAATAACTTATAATGAATGTATTTTTTTAATTTAAGACCTCTTTTATTCTTCGGATAGCTTCTTTGAGTTGGTTTTCAGAAGCAGCGTATGATAGTCTTATACAGCTAGGTGCTCCAAAGGCATCTCCGGTAACAGTGGCAACATTTGCTTCATCTAATAGCATCATAGAAAAATCGGAAGCATTTTTAATGGCATGTCCTTTTATATTTTTACCAAAAAAGGCAGAAATATCAGGAAATACATAAAAAGCACCTCCAGGGATATTTAGTTTAAAACCATCTATTTTTCCGAGTAGTTCCAATACCATATCTCTTCTTTTACGAAATTCATCAACCATATATTTGATGTTAGATACGGGAGCTTCTAGTGCTGTAATGGTTGCTCTTTGTGCAATACAATTGGCTCCAGAAGTAATTTGTCCTTGCATTTTAGTACAAGCTTTGGCAATCCATTCAGGAGCGCCAATATATCCTATTCTCCATCCGGTCATCGCAAAAGCTTTTGCCACACCGTTAACAGTGATGGTTCTGTGATACATACTTTCTATTGCAGCAAAACTAAAGTTAGGCGTACCATAGTTAATGTGTTCATAAATTTCATCGGAAAGAATATAAATTTGAGGGTGTTTTTCAAGTACTTTAGCAAGAGCTCGATATTCTTCTTCAGTATATATTGTTCCGCTTGGGTTATTAGGAGAATTGAAGAAAATCATTTTAGTTTTTGGCGTAATGGCTTCTTCTAATTGCTGAGGCGTAATTTTAAAATTAGTCTCAATGGTTGAAGGAATTTCTTTAAAAGTAGCTTCAGCCAATGTTGCAATTGCAGAATAGCTTACCCAGTAAGGAGCTGGTAAAAGTACCTCGTCTCCAGGATTTAACAAAACCATAGCAACGTTCGCAATAGATTGTTTTGCTCCGGTAGAAACAACAATTTGATTTAGGTTGTAAGTTAAGTTATTGTCTCTTTTAAATTTAGTGCAAATAGCCTGTTTTAAATCGGCATACCCGTCAACAGGACTATACGAGTTATAGTTGTCGTTAATAGCTTTAATAGCCGCTTCTTTAATAAAATCAGGAGTATTAAAATCGGGTTCACCCAAGCTTAAACTAATAATGTCTTTTCCTTGAGCTTTTAACTCTCTAGCTTTGGCTGCCATAGCCAATGTAGCAGAAATTGGTAAACTGTTTATTCTGTCAGATAATGGATTAGTCATAACATTTATTTATGCATATGTAGGCTTTGCCCCAAGTGTTTTTAATTGTTTAAAATGTTCAATAATAGCTTTTCGGGTAGTTTGATACTCGTTGTATGGTAAATTAAATTCCTGTGCAGTATCTTTTACTATTTTGGCTATTTTTTGGTAATGAATGTGTGAAATATGCGGAAAAATATGGTGTTCTACTTGGTGATTAAGACCTCCGGTGTACCAATTAATAAATTTGTTATTAGGCGCAAAGTTTGAAGTGGTATACAGTTGGTGTATTGCCCAAGTATGTTCAAGCTTACCTTCTTTATCAGGTAGTGGCATTTTAGTTTTAGGAACTACGTGTGCCAATTGAAAAACAACACTTAAAATCATTCCCGCTGTGTAGTGCATTACAAAAAATCCGATTAAAACTTTCCACCAAGAGATATCTAGAACAAGTATTGGTAAAACAATCCATAACAAGTAATAAATAATTTTGGTAATAATTAAAACGGTCCATTCTTTTGCCGGATTTGGAAATTCTCCGTACGAAAGTTTTCGTTTTAAGTAACTTCTCATTTGCTTAAAATCGGTTGTTATCGCCCAATTTATAGTTAAAAGACCGTATAAGAAAAACGAATAGTATTTTTGAAATTTATGTATTTTAAGCCATTTGGCATGTTTTGTAAATCGAATAATTCTTCCGGCATCAATGTCTTCGTCATGGCCTTGAATATTAGTAAAAGTATGGTGTAAAACATTGTGTTGTACTTTCCAGTTGTATACATTTCCTGCCAAAATATAAATGCTGCTTCCCATAAGTTTATTAACCCATTTTTTACTTGAAAATGATTCATGGTTACTGTCATGCATCACATTCATTCCAACACCAGCCATTCCAACGCCAATAATTACAGTTAATAAAAGAAGTGCCCACTGAGGCATAGGAACCGTTAAAATTAAAATAAGCGGCACTAAAAATACTGCAAACATTACAATAGCTTTGGTGTATAATCTCCAGTTACCGGTGCGTTTAATTTGGTTTTCTTTGAAGTAAGAATTTACTCGTTTGTTTAAGGTTCTAAAAAATTTTGCTTTGTCAATTCGTGAAAAGGAAATGGGTTTTTTAATCATAATGGTACTCAAATAAGGGTATGTTAGTCGACGAAATTACGTTATTTTTAGTTGCAAAAACTCTTTTTTTAAAAATATAACATTTTTTTAATACTTGTTATTTTAAATTTGGAAACAGTATTTTTGCATTAAACTAACGAAAAAGTATGGAAATAATTTTAAGGCATTTCCCAAATTTGACAGATTTACAAAAAAAACAGTTTTTAGAACTGGGTGATTTATATAGGTTTTGGAATGCACAAATAAACGTGATTTCTAGAAAAGATATGGACGAGCTGTATACTAGACATGTGTTGCATTCTCTAGGAATTGCCTTAGTACAGCCGTTTGAGCCTAACACTTCTGTTTTAGATATTGGTACAGGAGGAGGATTTCCCGGTATTCCGTTAGCAATTTTATTTCCTGAATCTAAATTTTTATTAGTAGATTCTATTGGTAAAAAAATAAAAGTGGTAAACGAAGTGGCATCAGCATTAGAGCTTAATAATGTAGAAGCTGTTCATATGCGAGCAGAGAAAGTGAAGGGTGAATTTGACTTTATTGTAAGTAGAGCTGTCACAAAAATGGATGATTTTGTGAAGTGGACTCGCAATAAAATTGCAAAAAAGCAACGCCACACGCTAAAAAACGGTATTTTATATTTAAAAGGTGGCGATTTAACAGCGGAGTTACAAAATTTTCCTTCAGCCAAACTATTTAATCTTACCGATTATTTTGAGCACCCTTTTTTTGAGACTAAAAAAGTGGTTCATATTCCGTTAAAATACAAGCCTAAAAAAAAGTAGTGTCCTTAAAAGGAAGTGTTAACCGTGAGTCCAAATCCTGTTGATTCAGGTACAATTCTACAAACACCGCCTACACATAGTAAACCACCACGCTGCCTGCCATAACTCAACGCTAACCTTGTGCTGTTTTTGGTAAAACTAGTACCCACATTGTAATAGTGAATTTTTTTAATATCATTTCCGTAGTTATACAAGTCAGATGCAAAAAAAGAAATTTTTGAAGAAAGGTTTAGTTCAAACAAACCGGCTACCCAGTTTTTTTTATCTTCTTTAGACCATAAGTGTTGTACATTCATTTTAACCGACTTGGTTTTTAGAAATTTATAAATAGTTTCTATTGCAGCAATATTGGCATTTACTTTTCCAGAAGTTTCTTCAATGTATTTTTTATTGTAAAATAGGTTAATGTACGAGAACGTAGATGACCATTTTTTATTCCATTTTTTAATAATTTCGATATTAAAATCTGTAAAGTATTTTTTTCCGAAGGATAAGAAATTAGCACTATATGTTCTATTAGCAATATCAAACGTAGCATCTAACCCATACCAAGTGGCGTAATTTAACGAAAATTTAGTTCCGTATTTACCTCCAATTTTTGTACCTCTTTTGGCATTAAAAAACACATCTGCTTGAAATCCAATTTCTCCAGCTTTTCCAATAGGATTATAGGTTAATCGAGATTGTGTTTGGTATACGTAAATATTTGCCAATCCGTAATCGTGTTGTTTGGTTAAGCTAGGAAGGTAGTTTACAAGTAGCTCATTATCTATATTGCCTTCTTCTTCTCTATTTGCATAAAACGACATGTTTTCTAATCTTCTAAACGTGGTATTAATACCCAGCCCTTTTTGTGAATAGCCTAAGTTTAAAAGAAGCGCGTTTCCTTTAGCTAGGCTATTGGTATTTACATATCCAAACTCAACCAGTGCATCTTCGCTTTTTAACACATATTCCAGATTGGTGTAAAAATTATTTTTATTAAAATTAATACGTCCCGAATAAGCATTGGTTCCGTTATTAAAATTAGGATTTGTAGCGGTTATATTTTGAGTTCTATTGACAATGCTAAACCCTAAAGTTAAACTCATTTTCTCTATTTTAAGAGCTTCAGAAAGATTAAAGTTAGAGTCGAATCCGTAAGTTTTACCTTCAGAAACAGTAAAACCAACTCTGTGTTTACCGTAAATGCCGGTAAATTGTAGGTAACTAAATGGCGTGTAAGCTATTTGGCCTCCTCTAAGTGCGTTGTTTAATCCAAGTTGTTTGTCTTCCCACGATCTTAATATTAAACCACTACCAAATTGCTCGTAAAAATAACCGGCAGTAGCATCTAATTTAGATGATTTGTAGTTTACATAGTAAGTTGCCAAACCAATATCTTTATTAAAACGTTGCGGAAAATTAAGAAGTGATTGAGGTGCATATCCTTCAGCTTGTACCCCAAAGGTGAAATTTTTAAATGTAGCATCAAGTTTTAGGTAGTTGTTTGATCTAAATCTATCACTCTCATTAAAATCGCCAGTTTTACTGTCATCTACATAATATTGGCTATTTGAAACAAAGTTGCCACTTAACCAGTTTTGTTGTGCATAATTTAACGAGTAAATAAGTAGAAATGAGGTAAGAAGAAATTTTTTCATAAGTTGTTTTAATTAGCAAATTCTTTAATTTTTTCTAGTAGTTCTATTTCGCTACCAGGAGTATATCCAGAGTGAGAGTACACAATTTTATTGTTTTTTACAATAATTAAAAAAGGAACAGTTGTTGCGTTTACGGCTCTCATAAAATCTTGATTTGTATCTAGCAATACTTGGTATTCCCACCCTTTACCGTTTACTAAAGGAGCGACTCTCGAAGATGTTCGAGTGTCATCTATAGATACAGCAATAATTTTAAAGTCTGTTTCATCTTGCCAATCTATATATTCATCATTAATTGCATCTAGTTCATTAATACAAGGAACACACCAAGTTGCCCAAAAATTAAAAACGGTAACAGTACTTGTATCTATTTCAGACAAGTCAATACTTTTACCCTGAGTGTCTTTTAACGAAAGTTGTGGCAATGTACTTTGAGCGTTTATTTGAAGCAATGTAAAAAATAAAACGAGCGTAAGAAGAAAGGATTTCATAGGTGTGAATTTATATTTATGCAATATTATTTATTTTTGAGGGTTTATTAAATTAAATTTGTCGATAAAAATATTAATTAATTACCTAAAAGCGATGAAAAATATAAGACTGACCCATATTTTAGCGGTAACCTTTGTTTTACTTTTAACTTCTTGTAGCTCTTCTAGCAGTTCTGACGGATTTGAAACAGGAACAGATACAATTCAACTATCATCAAGTGCAACTACAATAGATTTGGGAGGTACTTTTACATTTACGGTTAAAGATGACCATAATTCAGATGTGACATCTCAGGCTGTATTTTATATTGATAACAATGCTATTTCAGGGAACACCTTTACACCAAATGCAGCAGGTACTTATACGGTAAGTGCAAAGTATGCAAATATTACCAGTCAAAGTATTTTACTAACAGTAAACGAAACGGCCACGTTATCATCTATTATTTTAAGCTCAAATAAAAACGAATTGATATTGGGTGAAACAGCCACGTTATCGGTTTTTGGGAATGAAGGTACCGATTTTACTTCATCGGCTACGTTTTATGTTAACGGCACACAAATACCGGGAAATTCATATACGCCAAGCGCAAGAGGTACTGATGTGGTTACAGCAACATACGATACTTTTACAAGTAACGAGTTAACTCTTGTAACCGGATTTACACAAAAAGTGTTGATTGAAGATTATACAGGAGCTTGGTGTGGTTGGTGTCCTAGAGTTGCTTACGGTATAGAACAAGTAGAAAATCAAACAAACAATGTCGTTATAGCTGCTATTCATAGAGGAAATAGCAGTGGAGATTATTACGATCCGTATAACTATCCGGCAGAAAGTTTAGAAAGTTTTATAAACCTTCAAGGCTATCCTACGGCAAAAATTAATAGGTTAACAACTTGGAATTATCCAGAGCCAGATAATGTAAGCCAGGTTTTAGGATATGCAAATGGAGCTAACACCACAGGCTTGGCAGTGAGTTCTACACTAACAGGAACAACTTTAGATATAACCGTCAAAATAAATTTTTTAGGAAATGCACTTAATGGAGAAAAGCTAGTAGTTTATATTTTAGAAAACGGATTGGTTTTAAATCAAACAAATTATACCCAATACTACGGAGGTGTTTCTGTTATTCAAAATTTTGTACATAACAATGTATTAAGACAAGTGCCAACAGATATTTTTGGAGATGCTATTACGGCTGCTGAATTAGATGCTACAACAAATAATTATGTAAAAAGCTTTAACACAACCCTAACTACCAATATTGAGAATACGGCTAATTTATCTTTAGCAGTATTTGTAGTTTCAAGTTCAGGAAATGTTATTAATGTACAGTCTGCTGCAGTAGGAGAAAATAAAGATTTTGATTAAGTGCAATAAAAATATGTGTGAAAAACATGATATTTGTTACCTTCTATTTTAAAGATAAATAATAAATTTGCACTTTATAATTTTGAACTTATGAGTGAAATAAAAGAATGTTTAGTTTGTAAAACAACATCAAATGATACTCCGGTAACTAAATTTTACTATAAAAATAGTCATTTTTATATTTGCTCTCAGCATATACCAGTTTTAATTCATAACCCTCATGAATTGGTTGGAATGCTACCAGATGCAGATAAGTTACCGAAAGGATAAAAATTATAAAACATTAGTAAATTAGAAAAGCTCGCCGAAAGGCGAGCTTTTTGTATCTATAAAAAGAAAAGTATTATTCTCCTAAGAAAGGATATCTGTAATCTGTAGGAGGAACAAAGGTTTCTTTAATCGTTCTGTTACTTACCCAACGCAGTAAGTTCCATACAGAACCTGCTTTGTCATTTGTTCCCGATCCTCTGGCTCCTCCAAAAGGTTGTTGTCCAACAACAGCACCTGTAGGTTTATCATTTATGTAAAAATTACCGGCAGCATTCTCAAGTTTATTTGTAGCTGTTTCAATAACATATCTATCGCCACTAAAAATAGCACCTGTTAGCGCATATTCTCCGGTTTTGTCAACTAAATCTAAAATTTCTTCCCACTCATTATCTTCATAAATAAAAATAGTGATAATAGGTCCGAATAATTCAGTACACATTGTTTTGTAATAAGGATTTGTAGTTACAATAACCGTTGGTTCAATAAAATACCCAACACTATTGTCGTAGCCACCACCAATAATTATTTCGGCATCATCGTCTTTTTTAGCTTGCTCTAAATACCCTGATAATTTGGTAAAAGCTCTATCGTCAATTACTGCATTGATAAAATTAGAAGAATCTTCAGGAGCACCCATTTTAAAAGATTTCATATCTTCTTCTAAGTAAGTTCTAATGTCATTCCATAAACTTTTAGGTAAATATGCACGTGAAGCCGCAGAACATTTTTGTCCTTGGTATTCAAAAGCGCCTCTTGAAATAGCTGTAGCAACTTCTTTAGCATTGGCTGTTGGATGTGCCCAAATAAAATCTTTTCCTCCGGTTTCACCAACAATTCTAGGGTACGATTTATAGGTATTTACATTTTTACCGATGGTTTCCCAAAAACTATTAAACACAGGCGTAGATCCTGTAAAGTGCACACCTGCAAAGTCTGGACTATTTAACAATACATCTGTAATCATGCTTGAGTTACCTGTTACCATATTTATAACACCGTCTGGAAGACCGGCAGCTTTAAATAGTTCCATAATTACTTGAGCTGAATATACCTGAGACCGAGCGGGTTTCCAAATAACAACATTTCCCATCATTGCCGGAGCTGCTGGTAAGTTTCCTGCAATAGAAGTAAAGTTAAAAGGTGTAATTGCATACACAAAACCTTCTAACGGACGATATTCCATTCGGTTCCATATTCCGGCAGAAGATTGTGGTTGGTTGCTATAGATTTCAGTCATAAACTCTACATTAAAACGGAAGAAATCTATAAGTTCACAAGAAGCGTCGATTTCTGCCTGAAACACATTTTTAGACTGTGCAATCATGGTAGCAGCATTCATTTTATATCTAAAAGGACCTGCTAATAATTCAGCAGCCTTCAAAAAAATAGCCGCTCGATGTTCCCAGCTTGTAGCAGCCCATTTTACTCTTGCTTCAGCAGCTTTTTGTACCGCTAACTCAATATGTTCTTTATCTGCAGTATGGTATTTTCCTACACAGTGCTTTATATCATGTGGAGGGTGAATATCTACAGTATTTCCTGTTCTGTACTCTTTTCCTCCAATGTAGAAAGGAATGTCAACTTGCTCGTTGTACATTTTTTTATACGTAGCTATTAAATCTGTATGTTCAGGTGTTTCCGGAGCATATGAATTTACAGGCTCGTTAACTGCTTTTGGTACCTTATAAAATCCTGTGGCCATGGTATTATTTTTTTTAATTTTTTTCTATTTAAATTTGTACACAAAGTTACAAAATAGAATTGACTTTTATAGCACAAACAAATGCCCAATATTCTAAATTCATCACGATGTGTACGGTTACTTTTTTACCCTTAAATAATACTGATTTTATACTTACGTCTAATAGAGATGAACAACGAAATAGAGAAACGTTGACTCCTGCCGAATACGTGGAAGATGGTGTTAAAATGATGTTTCCTAAAGATAAGATTGCCGGAGGTACTTGGATAGGAGCTAGTTCTAAAAACAGATTAGTTTGTGTACTTAATGGGGCCTACAAAAAGCACGAGAAAAAAAATAATTATAGAAAAAGCAGAGGTGTTATTGTTAAAGAAGTTTTAAAATCTACACAGGTAACAGATTGTGTTAAAGATTTAAATTTAAATCAAGTAGAGCCTTTTACAATGGTTATTGTAGATTGGAATGAGAAACTACAACTATACGAGCTAATTTGGGATGAGGTAAAAAAAAGTTTTAAAAAGTTAAAAAATGAACCTAAAATTTGGTCGTCGTCAACATTGTATTCAGAAAATAGTAAAGGCTTACGAAGAAAATGGTTTCAAGAGTGGGTGCATTCAAACGATTTTAACGTAGAAAATATTTTACAATTTCATCATTCAGAAAAAGGAGACAAAGAGCAAACTATTTTAATGAAACGTTCGTATGTAGAAACAGTAAGTATTACATCGGTAAAAAAAGAAGAGAATAGTATTACAATGCTGTACGAAGATGTAATTCACTCTAAAAAGAAAGAGGTACAATTTTAATTACTAACATTAGGCATCATTAACTGAAAGGTAGGAATATAAACCTTAAAGCTTTTAGAAGTCTTAAAGTTAATCATGTTGTAAAATCCTTTCATAGCTCCAATAGGAGAAGCTAAAAAACAATTGGACTTGTAAACGTGTTTTTGAGTAGGTTTTAATACCGGTTTTTTTCCTATAACACCGGTGCCTTCTACAATTTCTATATTTTTTAGTGAATCGAAAATTTTCCAATGGCGTTCTAACAGTTGAACGGTATCATTACTTTGGTTTTCTATGGTAACTTGGTAACTAAAAGCATAGTAAAGCTGATAATTTCGATAGCTAGTTCCTTCGAAACAAGAAGCTACTGAAATTTTTATACCGTTTGTTACTTGCTGTACCATAATTACTTAATAGACGTTGTGTTAGACAACAAAGATACTAAAATTATTAAAGTATTAGCTAGTTGTTAATTGTAGAGGAATTTCCGTAACCCACACCTATTACTTGACAATAACGGCTTCCGAATTTTTTGTAATAAACCAAAACAGTATAGTCATTTTCAGTTTGAAAATAAGAACCATCAATATCCCAATTACTAATAATTCCTTTCTTTGTTTTGGTAACATATTGGTAGTTGTAAAAACCTTGCTTTAAAAGTAATGACGTTTCGTACAAACCACTTTCAGCATTGTAGGAGAGCTTGTTGGTAGTGGTTAATTGCCAATTGTTAAAATTACCATTTATGTAAATATCTTTTTCTTCTATTTTTTCTGAAGTTTTTAAATAAAAATGCACCCAACTGTAGTCGGCTTCAGTATTGTTGTCATATCCATCTAATATTCGAACAATAAAATTCCCGTTTATATCAGGATATCTTGTGTAAGGTTGGTTTTTACGTTCTTCATCTACATACAAATAGGTATGATACAGTTGTTCGCCCTGCTCAATATTTGCAATGTTTAAAGTGGTGTTTCTAATCGATTTTGTATCGAAGTATAAAAACTCGTTTCCGCCCCAAAAACTCGTTTCTTTATTGTATTTATACAACAATTGATTGCCTCTGTAAAATTGAGGTTTTAAACCAATAATAGCATGTTGCCAATTGTTATTTTGCAACACAATAGGTTTTATTTCTTGACTTGGATTATTAATTCTAAAATTGGTGTTGTCTATAACAAACTCAACCGACTGTTTTTCTTGTATATCAGCAATAGACCTGCTTTTATAAATGGCAACGCCAACAGTTACTTTTGGTTCAAAAACAATAAATTTTCTTTTAAACACAACTACGTCATTTTCATTTATGACAGATAGCACGTAATTTCCCGAAATTTTTAGTTGGGTGTTTTCATTAGGAATGGTTAACTGGTAATTGGTGTATGGTTGTAAGGTGTTAAACGAGTTTTCGAAATTTCTAATTCGGTCTTCAGCATACCCTTTAATAAACTCGGTATCGGCTAAGTTAGATGGTTTCCAATCAAAAGTATAGTGCTCAATTTTATATGTATAGTCTTGTTCGTTGGCATTTAAATCATCAAAACTCAGCCACAATTTTTCGCCTAGCCTAATAATAGGAGCATATGCGTTGGTACGCATAGGTTTTAAAATAATGGTTTTAATATATTCGGCATCAGAAGTATTTGCCACTTGTGACATTCCAATACTACTATTTAAAAGAACAAGCAATAAAATAAATAGGTGTTTCAAAATAAAATAAAAATTTAATTTCCTTGTAATTTTACAAAATACGTACCAAATATATTATTGTTAATTGAATAAAAATAAAAATTGCAATTAAAAACTTTTTAGGTATAAAAACCATAACGACAAACAAGTGACTTTAGTTAAGGGTATCTAATTAAAAAACCACCTGTAGGTTTTAGGCTTTAAAAATAATTTTACATATGGTTTGTGTTAAAAAATATAAATAACACTACGAAATCTTATTAATCTAATAATAGTTACATAAAATTTGATAAAAATCATAATTCCTAAGTCAGAAATTGTTATTTTTGCTCAACTTTTTAATGACAAATTATTAAACTAAAAATATGTCACGAGACATTCGAATAAAAAAAGGTCTAGATATAAATTTAAAAGGTGAAGCCGAAAAAGTAACCGAACAAAGTGTATCTAGTGATGTGTTTACATTAAAACCTGAAGACTTCCACAGTATTATTCCTAAATTAGTAGTTAAAGTTGGCGCAAAATTAAAGGCCGGTGATACCGTTTTTTATAGCAAATCTAATGAGACTATTAAATTTCCATCTCCTGTTTCTGGAGAATTGGTTGATATTATTCGTGGAGAAAAGAGAAAAATATTAGCTATTAAAATAAAAGCTGATAAAGAACAACAATTTGCCGATTTTGGAATAAAAGATCCAAAAGCAATGCAAGGCGACGAAATAAAAAGTCACTTGTTAGCTGCCGGATGTTGGCCGTTTATTAAGCAACGACCATACGATATTATTGCAAATCTGGAAAATGCACCTAAGGCTATTTTTGTATCGGCCTACGCCAGTGCTCCATTGGCTGCAGATTACGATTATGTCTTGGCAGGAAAAGAAGCTGAATTACAAGCAGCTGTAACGGCGTTAAGTAAATTAACATCGGGAGAAGTTCATGTGTCTGTTGGAAAAAACGCAACATCGCCTCTTATAGGTCTTGACAATGTTACTTTACACAAAGTATCAGGCCCGCATCCATCTGGGAATGTAGGAACGCAAATTGCAAAAATAGATCCTATAAATAAAGGAGAAGTAGTTTGGACAGTAAATCCACACGATTTGGTAATTATTGGAGAATTGTTGTTAACCGGTAAGTTTAATGCCGAAAGAATTATTGCATTGGCAGGATCTTCGGTAAAATCGCCAAAATACTATACCACTAAAATAGGTGCTGAAATTTCTTCAATTGTTGAAGGAAAATTAAGTGACGGTGAAAACAGAATTATTAGTGGAAATGTTTTAACAGGAACAGCAAAAAAACCAAATGATAACTTAGGTTATTACGATAATCTGATAAGTGTAATTCCTGAAGGAAACGATTACGAATTTTTTGGATGGACAGCACCGGTATTTAAAAAAATATCTACTACAAGAGCATTAACATTCTCTTGGCTATTCCCTAATAAAAAGTACGATTTAAACACCAATACCAATGGAGAACACAGAGCCTTTGTTGTTACAGGTGCTTATGAAGAGGTTTTCCCATTCGATATTTATCCAATGCAATTGTTAAAGTCTTGTTTGTACGAAGATTTGGATGAAATGGAAAAATTAGGCTTGTACGAAGTTGCTCCGGAAGATTTTGCCTTAACAGAATTTGTATGTGTTTCTAAACAACCACACCAACAAATTATAAGAAAAGGCTTAGACTTAATGTTAAAAGAAATAGGATAATTATGGGATTAAAACAAAAATTACATAATATAAAAGAAAAGAGCAAAGGTAAAAAATGGGCACCAGCCTTTGCCGCAATTCACACCTTTTTATATTTACCAAATGAGACCACCAAAGGAGGAACTCATATAAAAGGTGCCGATGATTTAAAAAGAACTATGAATACCGTAATACTGGCAATGATTCCATGTTTAATATTTGGGATGTTTAACGCCGGTTTTCAGTATTACAACGCCATTGGAGAAACGGTAGACTTTTTATCGTTAGATACCTTTATGGTAGGACTAACCAAAATTATACCTCTTGTAATTGTTTCTTACGGAGTTGGTTTAGGAGTTGAATTTATCTTCGCAATTATAAAAGGTCACGAAGTAGAAGAAGGATATTTAGTTACAGGAATGTTAGTACCACTAATAGTACCAATAGATATTCCTTTGTGGATGCTTGCCGTAGCAGTTGTATTTGGTGTTATTATAGGAAAAGAAGTTTTTGGAGGTACCGGGATGAATATTTTAAATCCGGCACTAACCATTAGAGCATTCTTGTTTTTTGCATATCCAACTTGGATGAGTGGAGATAAAGTTTGGATTTCAGGAGCTGTAGAAAGAGCAAATGAAATAGCCGCAGGAGCAGATGTATCTGCAATTTCTGGAGAAACCATACTGGGAAGCCTGGCACAAGGACACGAAGTAGCATATTCTGTTTCAGATATGTTCTTTGGATTTATTCCGGGTTCAGTAGGAGAAACATCTACCTTTTTAATTTTGTTAGGAGGATTATTTTTAATCTTCACCAAAATTGGAAGTTGGAGAATTATGCTTAGTGCTGTGTTAGGAGCTTTAACTATGGGGTTAATATTTAATGCTATTGTAGATGCCGGAATAATTACTGAAGGAAGTAAATTCTATACTCTTATGAGTACAGAATTTTGGCATCACCTACTCATAGGAGGTTTTGCATTTGGTGTTGTGTTTATGGCAACAGACCCTGTTACTGCATCGCAAACCAATAAAGGAAAATGGATTTACGGATTTTTAATAGGATTTATGTCTATTATGATTCGAGTATTTAACCCAGCTTATCCTGAAGGTGTAATGCTAGCAATACTTTTAATGAATGTATTTGCACCAACCATAGACCACTATGTAATACAAGGAAATATAAAAAGAAGATTAAAACGTTTAAAAGCGAAAACAGTATAAGCCATGTCTAAAAAAACAGATAGTAATTTATATACAATACTTTTCGCCATAGGAATGGTATTGGTTGTTGGTACACTATTAGCTTTTGCAGCTGCGTCTTTAAAAGGTAAAATAGCCGAAAATAAGCGTATTGAAAAGCAACAAAACATATTGTACGCAATGGGTGTTAATGAAAACGATGAAAGTAGTGTTACTTTTATTTCAGCAGATAAAGTTGCTGAAGAATTTTCAAAATACATAAAAAAACAATTGGTTATTGAAGGTGATAAAGTTACCGAAGATAGTAAAGCCTTTTTAATAGATATTAAAAAGGAACAAACCAAAGCAAAAGAAGGAAAAACCAGAAGATTACCTCTATTTGTAGGTGAAAAAGATGGTAAAACTTTTTATATTACCCCAATTAGAGGAAAAGGACTTTGGGATGCTATATGGGGATACGTAGCCATGGACAAAAATATGGTGGTACAAGGAGTGTTTTTTGATCACGCAGGAGAAACACCTGGTTTAGGAGCTAACATTAAGCAACGCTTCTTTATGGATGATTTTACCGGAGAGCAAATGATGAATGATGGAAAATTTAGAGGAATAGCCGTTATAAAAGGAAATGCAGATCCAAAAAACGAAGATAAAACAGACAGTGAAATAGATGCTATTGCAGGAGCCACAATTACAAGTAGTGGAGTTAGTTCTATGATGAAATCCGAATTAGCATTGTATGTACCTTATTTTAAAACTTTAAAAAATTAATTTATGGGACTCTTATCAAAAAAAGATGCGAAGTTAATTACAGACCCATTTTTAGACAATAACCCAATTACGGTACAAGTATTAGGTATTTGTTCTGCTTTAGCAATTACAGCAGAGCTTAAAGCTTCTATTGTAATGGCAATTTCTGTAATGGCTGTATTGGCAGTAGGAAACGTAGTAATCTCTTTATTAAGAAATATTATTCCTCCAAAAATTAGAATTATAGTACAGTTAGTAGTTGTAGCTGCTTTGGTAATTATTGTAAACCTAATATTACAAGCTTTTGCTTACGATTTAAGTAAAACACTATCAGTTTACGTTGGGCTAATTATTACCAACTGTATAATTATGGGACGTTTTGAAGCTTTTGCTTTGGCAAACGGTCCTTGGAAATCGTTTTTAGACGGAATAGGAAATGCAGCAGGATATGGAATTATTCTAGTAATTGTTGGATTTTTTAGAGAGCTATTAGGTTCAGGAACTTTACTCGGGTTTAAAGTACTTGGTGATCCAATAGAGAAAACAGGATTGTATGCTTTTGGATACGAGAATAATGGATTTATGTTGTTGTCACCAATGGCATTAATTGTATTAGGAATTATTATCTGGGTACAACGTAGTAGAAATACAGATTTAATAGAAGAGCATTAAAATTGGTTTTTAACTATCAGTAAAACGGAGTTAAAAACTGAAAATAAAAATTTATGGAACATATAGAATTATTTTTTAAATCGATATTTATAGATAACATGGTGTTTGCAACATTCTTAGGAATGTGCTCATACTTAGCAGTATCTAAAAAAGTGTCAACAGCTGTAGGTTTAGGAGCGGCGGTTATTTTTGTACTGGCAATTACAGTGCCTTTAAACTGGTTATTAGATCAGTATATTTTACAAGAAGGAGCATTGTCTTGGTTAGGAGAAGAATATGCAGAATATGATTTAAGCTTTTTGTCTTTCATTATGTTTATTGCAACCATTGCAACAATGGTACAACTGGTAGAAATTATTGTTGAAAAATTTGCACCTGCCTTGTACAACTCACTAGGTATTTTTTTACCGTTAATTGCTGTAAACTGTGCTATTTTAGGAGGTTCATTATTTATGCAATCACGTGAAATACCTACATTAGGTTTAGCTACAGTATATGGTATAGGTTCAGGAATAGGATGGTTTTTAGCCATTTTAGCAATTGCAGCTATTAGAGAAAAAATTAGATACTCTAAAGTGCCTGCACCTTTAAGAGGTTTAGGAATAACCTTTATTACTACAGGGTTAATGGCAATAGGATTTATGAGTTTTGGAGGAATGCTTACCGGAGGTGACGATGAAGGTAAAAAAGAAGAAGCGCCAAAAACTGAAGTGAAAAAAGAAATTAAAAAGGATGCTAATGATGAAAAATTAGCAGACATAAGTAAAGAAATTAAGTAGTAAAATGATATTAGCAACAAGTACATTAGGAACCATTGTAGCAACCGTAGTTGCCTTTTTATTTATAACATTACTGTTAGTAGCTTTGTTATTAGTTGTAAAGCAAAAACTGGCACCTTCAGGTCCGGTTAAAATCAAAATCAATGGAGAAAAAGTAATTGAAGTTCCTTCAGGAAATTCACTACTTACTACTTTAGGAAACGAAAAAATATTTTTACCATCAGCCTGTGGAGGTGGAGGTTCTTGTATTCAATGTGAGTGCCATGTACTCTCAGGAGGAGGAGAAGCACTACCAACAGAAACACCACACTTTACCCGTAAAGAATTGCAAGAAGGAGCACGTTTAGCTTGTCAGGTTAAGGTAAAACAAGATATGGAAATAACCATACCTGAAGAAGTTTTTGGAATTAAAAAATGGGAAGCAACAGTTGTTCGTAATTATAATGTAGCCTCTTTTATTAAAGAGTTTGTGGTAGAAATACCTGAAGATATGAATTACAAAGCAGGAGGTTATATTCAAATAGAAATTCCACCTTGCGAAATAAAATATTCAGACATTGATATTACGGCACACCCTGAAGAGCATGAAACACCAGATAAGTTTCAAATGGAATGGGATAAGTTTGGTTTATGGCCTTTGGTAATGAAAAATGAAGAAACCATAGAACGTGCATACTCAATGGCTTCTTACCCGGCTGAAGGACGCGAAATTATGTTAAATGTGCGTATTGCAACACCACCTTGGGATAGAGCTAATAATAAATGGATGGATGTAAATCCGGGAATTGCCTCATCATACATTTTCTCTAGAAAACCGGGAGATAAAGTAATTATTTCAGGACCTTATGGAGAATTCTTTATTAATGAGTCTGATGCAGAAATGTTGTACGTTGGAGGTGGAGCAGGTATGGCGCCAATGCGTTCGCACTTATATCACCTATTTAAAACCTTAAAAACAGGTAGAACTGTTACTTATTGGTACGGAGGTAGATCTAAACGTGAATTGTTTTACGTAAATCACTTTAGACATTTAGAAGAACATTTCCCTAACTTTAAATTCTTTATAGCATTATCTGATCCTCAAGAGGAAGATAACTGGAAAGTTAAAAAAGATGTGCATGATAAAGAAGGTGACGGATTTGTAGGATTTATTCACCAAGTAGTAATTGATGAATATTTATCAAAACACGAAGCTCCAGAAGACATTGAATTGTATTTCTGTGGACCTCCATTAATGAACAAAGCAGTTCAAAAAATGGGACAAGATTTTGGTCTTCCTGATGAAAATATTCGATTTGATGATTTTGGAGGATAAGAAAAATAAACATAACTATCAAAAAAATCCGGTACATTTGTACCGGATTTTTTAATACAAAAAACTAAAAATGAGCAGACCTTTAACAGCACAAGAATTACATTATTTAGCTATGAATATTGTAGGGAAAGACTTAGAACGTAAAGGGTATGAGTTTATAGCGGTAAATAGTAAACTAAAAAAGCATCCACAGTTTGTTTGTGTAGATAAAGAGAACACTACGTATTTTGTAATTGTAAAAGCAACTGAAATTTCAAAATACGAAACGTTATACGATGTGGTTTGGATGGAAACATTTAAAGCTCACGCACGTAAACAAAATGCAAAAGTTTTATATGCGAGTGTTGGTTTGGGAAATATTAACGATGAGTCAAAACCTCCGGGTTTAAATGAAGAATACCTGTTGCAATACGATGGCTTACAAGCGTTGGATGTGGCGTTAAATTAGTTAATAAAAAAGCACGCATTACGCGTGCTTTTTATAAATATTAATGAAATAATAACCTATTCTACTTTGCTTTCAAGAAGTTCAAAAAATTGATCTAATTTAGGCATAAGTACAATTCTAGTTCTTCTGTTTCTTGCTCTACCTTCAACAGTATCATTACTTTCTAAAGGCTTGTATTCGCTTCTACCTGCAGCAATTAATCTGCTTGGCTCAATATTAAAATCGTTTTGTAATACTCTAATAACCGATGTAGCTCGTTTTACACTTAAATCCCAGTTGTCTTTAATACCGGCAGTACTAATAGGTTTATTATCGGTATAACCTTCAACCATAACCTCTAAGTTAGGTTGTGCAGCAATCACTTCAGCAACTTTACTTAACACATCTTTAGCTTGGCTAGAAATGGTGGCGCTACCGCTTTTAAACAATAGTTTGTCTGCAATAGAAATATAAACAACGGTTTTTTCTACATTTACCTGAATATCTTCATCATTAAATCCATCTTTTAGCACATTTTTTAATTTAAATCCAAGAGCTAAATTAATAGAGTCTTTACGAGTCATTGCTTTTTGAATATGTCTAATGTATTCATCTTTTTTAGACATTTGAGCTAATGTTTCTTTAATATTATCTGAAGCAGATTTAGATAATACGGTTAAATTATCAACGTACTCAAGTGTTTTCTCTTTGTCTTTTTTCAAATCAACTACTTGTTGTTCAAGTGCTGAAATTTTACCTTCATTCTCAATTTTACACTTCATTAAGTCAGCTTTGACATCAACCAATTCTTGGTTTTTTTTGTTAAACTGATCTTCAAGCTCAGTATACTTTTTTTGAGAAATACATGAACTTAACATCACAGATGTTACAATCGCTAGTACAAATAGTTTTTTCATAATATTACAATGGCTTTTAGTTTAACAACAAAGTTATAAAAAAAGTATTTTTGAACACTTCTTTTTTCAATAATTTAAGATGATTTTAAGAGTTTATAAAATAGTATCTTTGCGTTATCATTAGTTACCTTGTTAATTTTAAAATGAAAAAGCACTTTTTTTTAGCAGTAATAGTCGCTCTTTTTTCTTGTAAGGAAGAAGGCTCATCGTATAAAACAATAAGAGGAAACGCTATTGGGACTACGTTTAACATCCATTATTCCGATAGTGCTAACAGGTCGTTTGAAACAAAAATAGACAGCTTAATAGCCGCAGTAAACAAGTCGGTTTCAACGTATATTCCAACATCAGATATTTCTAGAGTAAATAAAGGAGATACTACTGTTGTGATAGATGCATATTTTGATGAAATTTTTAAAAAAGCGACAAAAATTTATAACGAAACTCAAGGTGATTTTGATCCAACCGTGGGTATATTGGTAAATGCATGGGGTTTTGGTCCCGAAAAACCGGTTAAAAATTTAGATTCAACAAAAATAAAACAACTGTTAACCTATGTAGGTTTTAATAAAGTAAGGGTTGTAACTAAAAAAGTTGTTAAAGACTATCCTGAAATTTATCTAGATTTTAATTCTATAGCAAAGGGATATTTGGTAGATGTAATAGGAAGAATGTTTGAAACAGAAGGTATTAAAGATTATTTGGTTGAGATTGGAGGAGAAATTAGAGCTAGAGGTAAAAATGAAAAAGGAGTTTATTGGAAAATTGCCATAGAAAATCCCAATGAAGACGGTACTCGCTCCTTTGCAACAGTCATTCAGCTTAAAGATGAATCTATTGCAACCTCCGGAAACTACAGAAAATATAAAATTGCTGCTAACGGAAAAAAATATGTTCATACCATTAATGCTAAAACAGGATATGCAACAGAGAGCAATTTACTGAGCGCTTCGGTAATTTCAAAATCTGATTGTGCCGACGTTGATGGTTATGCAACTGCCTTTATGGCAATGGGATTTAAAAAAACAAAAGTATTTTTAGAAGCACACAAAGAGTTAAAAGCCTTTTTAATATTTGTTGATTCAGAAGGGAAGATGCAGACTTTTAAGTCTGAAAATTTTGATAATTAAGATGTTTATTTTGTGCAAACAGGAAGTATTTCGCCTTCAGATAAACAGAATTTTTCAAGTAACGATTTATCTATTATTTGTGTATAATCCACTTCTTTTACCGTAAATCCTGCAACTCGTAACTTATTAAAATAATCTCTTCCGTACACTCTAACATGGTCGTATTGTCCAAAATGTTTAGCACGTTCTTTAGAATCGGTTATGGTAAAATCTTCGTAGGTTTTTTCTCTATTTAAATCTTGAGGCACCTGAAAAATTCCCATTCCTCCGGGTTTTAATACTCTGTAGAGTTCGCTCATAGCTTTTTTATCGTCTTCAATATGTTCCAATACATGATTGCAAAAAACAACGTCAAAGCTATTATTAGCAAACGGCAGATTGCATATATCAGCTTTTACATCGGCAATGGGCGAATACAAATCGGCAGTAATGTAGTCTAGATTTTTTTGTTTTTTGAAAATTTTTAAAAAACATTGTTCGGGTGCTATGTGGAGTACTTTTAGTTTGGCTGAAAAAAACGAAGTTTTATTTTTAAGGTACAGCCAAAGCAATCTGTGGCGTTCTAATGAAAATGTACTTGGCGATAATGCGTTTTTTCGTTGAGATTGGTAACCGTAAGGTAAAAATTTCCGAAAGCTTCTTCCGTCAATAGGGTCAGTATATTTAGAGCCTTTTAAGTACAAGGCAACAAAAGGACGTACCCAATAACTTGCCTTTATTAAAAGAGGTCTAGGAATGGTATTTAAAATAAATTTAAACAAATAGGTTTTTTTATAGTTTATAATGTACTGTGTTTAAACTCATCTTCTTCATCACTTTCAATACCCAGAGCTTCGTAAATGTACTTGAATGTAGATAGTAATTCAGGTTTACCGTTTACAATAGCAACATCGTGTTCAAAGTGTGCGCTAGGTTTACCATCTTTAGTTAAAATGGTCCAACCATCATTAAGTTGATTTATTCGGTGTGTTCCTAAGTTTACCATTGGTTCAATAGCAACCACCATACCTTCGGTAAATTTTTTCCCTCTTCCTCGTCTTCCGTAGTTTGGCATTTCAGGATCTTCGTGCATTTCACGACCAAGCCCATGTCCAACAAGTTCTCTAACAATACCGTATCCATGTTTTTCGCAATGATTTTGAATGGCAAAACCAACATCACCCACTCTATTCCCAACTTTGAATTCACGAATACCTTTATACAAACTTTCTTTAGTTACCTTTAGTAGTTTTTTGGTTTCTTCATGAACATTTCCTACTTCAAACGTATAGGCATGGTCGCCATAAAATCCGTTTTTTAAAGCACCACAATCTATGGAAATAATATCGCCATCTTTTAAAGGTTTGTCGTTTGGAATTCCGTGTACTACTTGTGCATTAGGACTCATGCATAATGTGTTAGGAAAATCATATAATCCTAAAAAACCGGGAATAGCTTGATGATCTCTAATAAATTCTTCGGCTAATTTATCTAAATACAAGGTGGTTACACCAGGTTTTACTTCTTTGGCAAGCATTCCTAAAGTTTTAGATACAATTAACGCACTTTCTCGCATTAATTCAATTTCTTCAAGCGTTTTAATCTTAATCATGTAAATTCAAAATTTATTTTGCAAAGGTACTTTAAAAATAAGAATATCAAAGCGTTGTGTTTTTAGATTTAGAAAGAAATTAAAATGAATTTTTAATGTGATTTTTAACAGGTTTTCTTTATTAAATTACCTGTAACTTTGTGGTGTTGTAAAAAATAATGTTATGTATAAATCGGTAACGGCAGCAGAAGCCGTAAAAATCATAAAATCAAACGACAGAATCTATATTCAAGCTGCAGCAGCAGCACCTCAAGAATTAATGGATGCACTATCTGATAGACATGAAGAACTTAGAAATGTTGAAATTTGTCATCTTCATCTCGAAGGAGAAGCTAAATATGCCAATCCGGAATACAAAGATAGTTTTCATGTAAACTCTTTGTTTATTGGTAAAAATGTAAGACATACGTTAAAAGCAGGAAACGGATCTTATACACCGGTATTTTTAAGCGAAGTACCTCTTTTATTTAAAAGAAATATTTTACCGGTTGATGTGGCTTTAATTCAAGTTTCAGTACCAGACAGACACGGATACTGTTCTTTAGGAGTTTCTGTTGAAGCAACTTTAGCGGCTATAGCAAATGCAAAACACGTAATAGCTTTAATAAATAATCAAATGCCTCGTGTTCATGGAGAAGGAATTATTCATATTTCAGAATTGGACACCTTTGTTGAGGTAGATAGACCAATACCTGAATTTAAAATGCCAGAGCCTACCGAAGTTGAAAACAAAATAGGAGATTATATAGCAGAATTGATTGATGATAGAAGTACGTTGCAAATGGGAATAGGTACCATTCCAAATGCAGTGTTGTACCGATTGGGAAACCATAAGGATTTAGGACTTCATACCGAAATGTTTTCAGATGGAGTAATTGATTTAATATTGAAAGATGTTATTAATGGAAATTATAAAGGAATTGATTCGGGAAGAGCATTAACTACTTTTTTAATGGGTTCTAAACGATTGTATGATTATGTAGATGACAATCCGTTTGTAGAAATGCGTTCTTGCGATTATGTAAATGACGTATCTAATATTAAGCAAAATCCTAAAATGGTAGCCATTAATTCGGCTATTCAAATAGATTTATCGGGTCAAGTTTGTGCAGACTCTATTGGAACTCAAATGTATTCAGGAGTTGGAGGACAAATGGATTTTATTAGAGGTGCTTCTTTAAGCGAAGGCGGAAAAGCCATTATTGCAATGCCTTCAACCACTAAAAAAGGAATAAGTAGAATTGTACCATTTTTAAATCAGGGTGCCGGAGTGGTAACAACAAGAGCTCATGTTCAATACATTGTAACAGAGTATGGTGTTGCAAATTTATACGGAAAAACAATTAAGCAACGCGTAACGGAATTGGTTAAAATAGCACACCCAGATCACAGAGAGCATATAGAAAAAGCGTATTTTGATGCCATATGCTAATTACGGGTAACTATGTCTAAAATATCAGCTTCAATACTTTTTTGAGGTGTTTCAATAATGCGTCCTAATTCTTTTCCATTTTTATAAAAGATAAATGTAGGAACTTTAGAGATATGGTATTGTTTATGTAATTTTTCAGGAGATTTTAAATGAGTGTTTACAGCAATTAGCATTGTATTTTTTGTATCAAATTGTACCTCGTCTAAAATTTTATAAAAAGTAGGAATATGCTGTTGGCTATCGCTGCACCATGTACCCATAAAAACAACTATAGAAACATCTTTTAAATTTTTTTTCAACGCTTTTACAACAGTAGTATCTAAGGTATAGTTCTTGTAATTTGGAGAAAACCACTGTTTGTTAGCAGTAGTTAAAAGTTGTTCTTTTGAAGTGATCCCGGTAATTATTTTTTGATGCGAACAACTTATAAAAATAATAGCAACAACTAAAAGTACTCCAATACGTTTCATTGTTTTTTAGATTAAAGAATGTTGTGTCATAGCTTCAGGTTGAGGGATGCCCATTAATTTTAATATGGTAGGAGCAATGTCTCCCAAAATACCACTTTTAATATTTTTAACATCTTTATCAACCAATATAAATGGAACCGGATTTGTAGTGTGTGCCGTATGAGGAGTCCCGTCTGGATTTATCATAGTTTCACAATTTCCGTGATCGGCAATAATAATGGTGGTGTAGTTGTTTTTACTTGCAGTTGTTACCACATCTTTTACGCAAGCATCTACTGCTTCACATGCTTTTATAGCAGCTTTCATAACACCGGTGTGCCCAACCATATCGCCATTTGCAAAATTTAAGCAAACAAAATCTACTTCTTTTTTATTTAATTCAGGGATAATAGCATCGCGTATTTCATAAGCACTCATTTCAGGTTTCAAATCGTAAGTAGCAACTTTTGGAGAGTTTCTTAAAATTCGAGTTTCGCCAATAAATTCTTTTTCTCTTCCTCCTGAAAAGAAAAAAGTTACGTGTGGATACTTTTCGGTTTCAGCAATTCTAATTTGTTTTTTATTATTTTTTTCGAGTACTTCTCCCAGTGTATCTTTTAAATTATCGTTGTTGTAAATTACATGAATTCCTTTAAAAGTTTCATCGTAATTTGTCATAGTAGTGTAATATAGCGGAAGTGTTTTCATTTGGTACTCCGGAAAATCTTGTTGTGTAAGAACCTGTGTTAATTCTCTACCTCTATCGGTTCTGTAGTTAAAGAAAATAACCACATCGTTAGGTTGTATGGTTGCTTTTGGGTTTCCTTCGTTATTTGTAACAATAATAGGTTTAATAAATTCGTCTGTTACGTTGTTTTGGTAGCTGTTTTTAATGCTTTCAACAGCATTGGTAGTTGTGTTTCCAACACCTTTTACAAGAGCATCGTAAGCCAATTTTATACGTTCCCAACGTTTATCTCTATCCATTGCGTAATATCTTCCAATAACAGAAGCCAATTCACCGGTTGTTTTTTTCATATGCTCTTGGATACGTTCTATAAAAAACGCTCCTGATTTAGGGTCGCAATCTCTTCCATCGGTAAACGCATGTACAAACACATTTGCAACCTTGTTTTGATGAGCAACGTCTAATAAGCCTTTTAAATGATTTATATGTGAATGAATACCTCCGTTTGAAACAAGTCCTAAAAAGTGCACATTTTTATTATTTTTCTTTGCATAAGCAAATGCATTTACCAACTCTTTTTCAGTACCTAAAGTGTTGTTTTTAACAGCCATGTTTATACGCACTAAGTTTTGATAAACAATTCTACCGGCACCTAAATTCATATGTCCAACTTCGCTGTTACCCATTTGTCCAACAGGTAAGCCAACATGCTCGCCATCAGTTCGTAGACTGGCATTAGGATACTGTTTATACAGTCCGTCAATAAAAGAAGTTTTTGCTTTAAATACGGCAGATACTTCTGGGTTTTGAGTAATACCCCAGCCGTCTAAAATCATTAAAATCACTTTCTTATTCATTCGAATGAGTTGTTTGTTTTGGTACGTCAAATATACGAAGTAATACCGGTACAATTTTTATAAATTACTAAAACGATTGCGTTTTGAGTTCTTTAGTGTGGTGTTTAAATAAAAAAGAGGTGCTCAAAAATTTTAAAAATTGTAAATTCACGGCATAAAAGAAATTTTATGAAAAAAACAATCAAGCTTAATAAGGTTACAAAGCAATTACCTAAACACTTACATAAATTTATTGTAAAACAACCCTATAAAGAATACACACCTCAAAATCAGGCTGTTTGGAGGTATGTAATGCGTACAAATATTGATTTTTTAAGTAAAGTAGCACACCATTCTTATATAAACGGATTGAAACAAACGGGAATATCGGTAAATGAAATTCCGAAAATGGAAGGAATGAATAGGATTTTGAAAGAAATTGGTTGGGCAGCTGTTTCGGTAGATGGGTTTATTCCTCCAAATGCTTTTATGGAATTTCAGGCTTATAATGTATTGGTAATAGCTTCAGATATTCGCACAATAGATCATATCAAATACACACCGGCTCCCGATATTATTCATGAAGCAGCAGGCCATGCACCTATTATTGCAAATCCGGAGTATGCCGAATATTTAAGACGTTTTGGAGAGATAGGGTCTAAAGCTATTTCTTCGGAAAAAGATTATGAAATGTATGAAGCAATACGTTTACTTTCTATACTAAAAGAAAATCCGAATGCTACAAAACAAGAAATTGAAGATGCTCAACAAAAAGTAGAAATGTTGCAAAAAAATATGGGGACACCTTCAGAAATGGCTCAAATTAGAAATTTACACTGGTGGACTGTTGAGTACGGACTTATAGGTGATTTAAAAAACCCTAAAATTTATGGAGCAGGACTTTTATCTTCTATAGGAGAAAGTAAATGGTGCTTAACAAAGCAAGTAAAAAAAATACCTTATACAATAGCTGCAGCAAAACAAAATTTTGACATTACACAACCGCAGCCTCAATTGTTTGTAACGCCAGATTTTGCACATCTCAGTTTGGTTTTAGAAGAATTTGCAAATACGATGGCTTTAAGAACAGGCGGATTAGAAGGCGTGCAAAAATTAATAGCTTCTAAAAATATAGGAACAATAGAATTAAGTACCGGAATTCAAATTTCGGGAGTATTTACCAATGTAATTACCAGTGAAAATAATAAGCCGGTATATATTCAAACTACCGGACCTACGGCTTTAGCCCGAAGAGATAAAGAACTTATTGGGCATGGGGTAAATTATCATTCTGAAGGATTTGGAAGTCCTATAGGAAAACTTAAAGGAATAAATTTAGCCATAGAAGATATGTCACCTAAAGATTTAGAAATCTATGGAATTTACGAAGGAAAGAAAACAACATTGCTTTTTGAAGGAAATATAAAGGTTGAAGGTGAAGTAATAACCGGAAAAAGAGATTTACAAGGAAAAATATTATTAATATCATTTAAAAATTGCACGGTTACTCACAACGAAACCATTTTATTTCATCCAAATTGGGGAGTGTACGATATGGCCGTAGGGAAAGAAATTGTTTCGGCATTTGCCGGACCGGCATCGGTAAAGTCGTTTAAAAATTTAGGAAAAGTATCAACTCATAACACGCAAAAAATAAGTTATTCTGCAAAAGAATTAGAATTACACACCTTGTATAAAAAGGTAGCTGATGTAAGAGAGTCTAACACAAAAGACATAGAAACATTAACGCAAATTTTAAAAACACTTAAAACTTCTTTTCCTAAAGATTGGCTGTTACCTCTCGAGATTTACGAGTTGGTGGCCAATTTAGAAACACCGTTAAAAAAAACAGTACAAAACCATTTAGAAGAGTTAAAACAAAACAATTCTTTTACCGAACTTATAGAAAATGGAATAAAACTCATTTCTTAACATAAAGGGTAACAGGTGTTACCAACATTCTATTTTTTAGGTTTATATTTGCACAAAAATTTTAAAAAATATAATAAATGAGTTTTTTCGGTTTATTTGGAGGAAATAGAGAAAGTGCTTTAATAGGAGACTACCTAAAAGATGGAGCCGTTGTTATTGATGTTAGAACTGCAGAAGAATATAAAAGTGGTCATGTAGCCGGTTCTAAAAACATCGTTCTTAATACCATTCCTACTGTTGCGGGTGATATAAAAGCAATGAATAAAAAGGTAATTACGGTATGTAGAAGCGGAGCTAGAAGCGGGCAAGCAGCATCATTTTTAAAACAACATGGAATTGACGTTATTAACGGAGGTCCATGGCAAAATGTAGCCAAGTATGTAGCACAATAAGCACATATGAAATATGAACTAATAGAGAAAAGAGAAGCAACGGCTTCTCTTTTTTTGTGGTTTTTGTTTATATTTAGCATCTAAACCATATTTTAAACTCATGAAAAAATCTATTTTCCTACTCTTTTTAGCGATAACTTCACTAAATGCTCAAACCAAAAAGGTTACAAAACTAATTGATAATATTGAACCGAAAGTAATAGAATGGCGAAGAGATTTCCATCAACATCCTGAACTTTCAAACAGAGAATTTAAAACAGCTGAAAAAATTGCAGCACACTTAAAAAGTTTGGGATTAGAAGTTCAGGTAAACGTTGCACATACCGGAGTTGTAGGAGTATTAAAAGGGGGAAAACCAGGACCTGTTGTAGCACTTAGAGCCGATATTGATGCTTTACCGGTAACAGAAAGAACACCGGTTCCTTTCGCTTCAAAAGTAAAAAGTAGCTATAACGGTATAAAAACCGGAGTTATGCATGCCTGTGGTCATGATGCACATATTGCAATATTAATGGGCACGGCTGAAGTTTTATCTAAAATTAAAAATGAAATTCACGGAACAGTAAAGTTTATTTTCCAGCCTGCAGAAGAAGGAGCTCCAAAAGGAGAAAGAGGCGGTGCAGAATTAATGGTTGAAGAAGGAGTACTTAAAAATCCTGATGTTGACGCTATTTTTGGGTTGCATATTAGTGCAATTACCAATGTAGGAACAATTACTTACAAACCTGCGGGAATTATGGCAGCGGCACAAAGTTTTTCAATAAAAGTAAAAGGAAAACAAGCTCATGGATCAAGACCTTGGGAAGGTATAGATCCTATAGTTGTTTCAGCACAAATAATAAATGGTTTACAAACAATAATAAGTAGAGATACAGAATTAACAAAAGAGGCAGCAGTTATTACGGTTGGCTTAATTAGAGGAGGTGTGCGTAGTAATATTATTCCTGAAGAAGTTGAAATGATAGGAACTATTAGAACACTGGATTACGATATGCAAAAAAAGCTAAATAAAGAAATAAAAAGACGTGTGCCTGCAATTGCAGAAGCATTTGGAGCAAAGGCTACTATTGAAATAGATAAGGGATATCCTATTACATATAACGATGTTGATTTGGTTCAAAAAATGCTTCCTTCTTTGCAAAAAGCCGCAGGAGAAAAGAATGTGCATTTAATTAATGCGGTTACCGGAGCTGAAGATTTCTCTTTTTTCCAAAAGGAAGTACCCGGATTTTATTTTTTCTTAGGAGGAAAACCTATTGATGTGCCTCTTGAAAAAACAGCCTCTCACCATACACCCGATTTTTATTTAGATGAAAGTGGTTTTAAATTAGGGGTACAGGCATTTGTAAATTTAACACTGGATTTTTTAAATAACAATTAAAATTATTTATCAAATGCCTTTATTAATGCCGGAAGCACCAATGCATCTGCAATAAGGGCAAAAAAGATGGTTACCGCACAAAGCAAACCAAATTCTCTCATATTTGTGAGTCTGCTAAATAGTAAAACCGAAAATCCTAGCACCAGTGTAAAGGTGGTTGAAAAAACAGCTCTACAGGTAAATATGGTAGCTTTATCCATGCTTTCAGTAACCGAAAATCCTTGCGACTTGTACAATTTATACTTGTGAATTAAGTGAATGGTGTCATCCATAGCAATACCAATCATTATAGGCGCTATCATTGCATTCGAAGCATTTAAAGGAATGTCTAATGCCACCATAACCATTGCGGTTAGTAAAAGAGGAAGTAAATTAGGGATAAGTGCTAAAATACTTGTTCTAAATTTTTTGATAAAGTAAAATAAAACTAAAAAAGAAAGCAATAAAGCTGTACCAAACGAACGTAATTGTGTTACCAAAATATATTCGTGCAACTTTAAGTACAAAGGCAAAGAACCATTTATTTTTAAAATTATATTATTGTCGTTGTTAAACACGGTATTAAAAGAATTTCGAATGCTCGAAAGAAGTATACCAAGTTCTTTAGAACCTATAGATATTGAATTTACATTGATGCTAATTCTTGAAAAGTCATCAGAAACAAGTTTAAAAAACAACTTGTTTTGTGAGTCAAAAGGTTTGAGTTTAACGTTTTTTACAGAAGAATGTACTCCAAACCGTTTTTCCAAAAACTTTTTAAAATCGATAACAGAAACAGGTGTTGCTAAATCATCTTCTTGTGTAATTTTTTGTTGAAACTTATCAATAAGACGCAGTGTTTTATCATTCATTAAAGAAGACCCGTCGGCACTGTAAATATCTAAGCTCAATCGTAGTGTTCCTTTTAAAGTCTTTTCAATAGCTCTTAAATCTTTTTTAGCTTTCCCATCATGAAGTAAGTCTATGGAATAAGAATTTACTTCAATATCAAAAATTGAAATAATGCCAGCCAGTAAAAGAATACTAAATGAAACTAAAATTGTTTTTTTATAATGAGAGGTAACGTAGTTTAACTTTTGAGCAATAAACAAAGGAATTGTTAGTTTTACGTTGTTTTTAGACGATGCAATACTTTTATCGCTTTGTAAAAAACGAAAGCCAATAGCCGTAATAATATAAGCAAGCCCAAACGAGATTAGTAAACCTATAAATGTAAAAAATCCAGTTACCTTAAAAACAGGTAAAGGAGATACGCACAAAGCCAAATAACCAATAATGGTTGTAAGGGTGGTGTAAAAGCAGGGTTTTAAACTTTGATATAGTGAGTTTATAATTAATTCGTTACTGGTTTTAAAAGTGTTTTTTAATAAGTTTGAGTGATAAATACTAATAATATGTATAACGTCACTTACAGTATAAACCATAAGAATGGTTGGTATAAGCATCGAAATCATATTTAGCTTAAACCCTAAAATTACATACAAGCCAAACAGTAAACAAACCGGTACAGCTACAGCAACCAATGCAATGGGTAGGTATATTTTTCTAGGTAGTACAATTAATAGTATTCCAATAATTAGAAGGGTAATTATAATTGCAAAAAAAACAGATTCTTTAGAAACAGATTTGTTAATTTCATCTACTAAAATAGGAGCTCCTGTAATTTTATAATCATCTAATTCAGAATTGATAATTTGCTTAATTTCTATCAAAAGTTTGTCTTTAATCTGATCAACTTTAGACAATGGTTTTAACTGAATGTAAAAAAAGCTTTTGGTATTATTCTCGGCAACTAAGTTATCTCTTATTGCAGGTAATTTATTTAGTATATTTTGAGTGGCTTTTTCGCTTCTATTATCGTTAATAATAGCGTTGAGGTACATTGTATTGTTGGCAAAAATAGGATACTGTGCTTTAACTAAACTATAAGTTGAGTTAACATTATCTAAAGTGTCAATTTTTTGATGAAGTTTTCTAAGTTTGTTCAAGTGAGCCTTTGAAAAAGCGTTACTTGTAGGTATCATAACAACAATAATTTCATCAGAACCTTGTTTTTCCTGAAAATCAAGATAATCTTTGTACACATCGTCGTTTTCTAAAAACCAAATAGTAATAGCATTATCTATTTTTATTTTTGAAAAAATGAGGTAAGTAGAAAAGCAACACAACGCAAAAATAATGCTGGTTATAGCTATTCTAAATTTAATAATAAACGTTATAAATTGTTGAAAGTATTTTAGCAGCATCATCTAAGAAAAGAAAACAATATTTAAATTTCTCTCAATATAAGCATTTTTTTAATCGATTTATCTCATTGCCCTTTTGAAGTGATGTTTGTGAGGTGTTAAAGCTAAATTAATTTGTGTTTTTTAGCTTTAAGTACAGCTTCCATTTTGTTGTGTACTTGAAGTTTTTTGTAAATATTCTCAATATGTTTACGAACAGTTGAAGGTGATATAAATAAATTTTCGGCAATATTATTATAGTTTAACCCCTTGCTTAATTGTTCTAAAATTTCAATTTCTCTTTTAGATAATTTAATTTTCTCAATCTCGTCGGTATTTTCTATAATAACAGGGTTTCGAAGTAAGTTTAGTGTTTTTAAAGCTATACTTGGAGTCATAGGAGCTCCGCCGCTTACAACTTCTAAAATACAGTTATGTAAGTTTTCGGCGGTAATTTCTTTGAGTAAGTATCCGTTTGCACCGGCCTTAATAGCGTTAAAAATATTCTCATCGTCATCAAAAACAGTGAGCATTATTATTTTTATTTGTGGGTATTTGTTTTTAATAATTTCAGTAGCCGTTATGCCATCCATTTCAGGCATTTGAATATCCATTAAAATAACATCAATGTTATGATTTGTTTCTAATTTACCTATAAGTTCGGCACCATTAGCCCCTTTAAATTTAAAATTTAAATCGTTGTAAAAAGATAACTTCTCAATTACTGCTCTTGCTAAAAAGCTATTATCTTCTGCTATGGCTATTTTAAGATTCATAATTATATAAATGTAAGTATAAAAATAAGTAAAAACTATAAGGCATTTGTCTTATTTTTTATACAAGAAATTGTAATAGTTGTTCCTTGGTTTGGATTTGAATGAATGGTTAGTTGCCCTCCAATTTCTTCTATTCTATTTTGCATATTTTTTAATCCGTTACCAATTTCTACGGTAGAAATGTCAAATCCTTTCCCGTCATCTTTTATTTCAAAAATTAAATTTGTTTCATTTTCAGAAATGGATATAAATACTTTTGAAGCATTTGCGTACTTAATGGTATTGTTTATAGCTTCTTGAATAACTCTAAAAATATTGATTCCTTTTATTGAAGAAAAAACGATAGAATTCTTAACGGTTGAGTTAAATACAAACTGCGTATTGTTAGTCATTGTTTTTGCCTTTTCTATAAAGGCGAGTATTCTGCTTTGGAGGTCTTCAAATGTAATTTCATTTTTGTTCATAGCCCAAATGGTGTCTCTAAGTTGAGAAATGGTACTATTGGCAAATTCATTTATCTCTGAAAGTTTATTTTGAAGCTGAAGATTTGATTTTTTTGTTAAAAATTTCAAATTGTCAATAGATGAAATAATAAAAGTAAGCTGAGAGCCAATATTGTCATGCAAATCTCTAGAAATGCGTAAACGCTGATCTTGTAACTTACTGTATGTTTGAGATTCTTTTAAGGCCAACTTATTTAAAAATTCTTTTCGTTTGTGTTGATTGCGTTTGTAAAACCCAAATAAAATAATGCCAAGGATTAAAATTCCGAATCCTAAAATAAGTGTAAATAGGTTTTTATTCTTTAGCTCCAGCTCATTTTTTAAAAGTTGTTCTTTTTGTTGTGCAATTTCTTTTTCTTTTTTTTCGGTTTCAAATTCTATTTGTAGTCTGGCAACTCTACTATTTGTTTCAGCATTAATTGTACTATCTTTTAAGTTTTGATGTATTTGAATGTACTTATAGGCATTTTTATAATCGTTATTTGCTTTATATGCTTCAGTTAAATATTTTGCACAATATTTTTGAAGCGATTGAAAGTTATTTTTCACAGACAGGGCATATCCTTTTTCGAAAAATGAAATTGCTTTTGGGTAATTTTTTTTCGCAAAATACAAATCGCCATAATACACATAGTTATCGGTTATTCCGTAAGTATCTTTTCTTTTTAGTCTTATAAAATGAGCGCTATCTATATATTTTTTAGCAAGATTAAATTTTTTAAGGTTAATATTTACTGTGGCCAAGTGAACATATCCGTAAGGAATACCAACACTGTCGTTGTTTTGTTTTTTTATTTGAAGTGATTTATTGTGGTAGTAAAAGGCACTATCATATCGTTTTAACATGCCTTGTAAAATGCCATAATTGTCGTAGGTTGCATCAACTTTATTTGAGTTTTTTAGGGTTTCAAGTAGTTGAATGCCCTTTCTCATATAGTACAATGCGTTTTTAAAATCTTCATGTTTTATAGAAAAGCCAAGTTCTCCATAGGCGTATCCGGCTTTTTCAATTTCGCCTATTTCCTCATAAATTCGGATGGCTTTTAGGTTAAATATAATTTTCTTTTCTCTTTTATCTTTATAGGTGTATACAAGAGATAGTTTTATATATGCATCGGCTAATGCATTAATATCACCAAGTTCTTTGGCCAAATCAATTGCTTTTTTTGAAAGTAATTCGGATTTTGAAATATTTCCTATAAACTTATCATAAGGAATCTCTAAAATAACTTTTAATTGTTGCTTTTTAGGCAACGATTTTATAGAAACCTCTAAACTATCTACATATGCTGCATTTTGAGAAAAGGTATAACTAAAAACTAAAACAAATATGAAAAAGAGCCCTTTTTTCATTTAAATAAAATTGATTTACAGCAATATACAAAAAATAAAGAAGTGAATAATATTGAAAAACAGCTATTGGTATTTAAAATATTTTTTACAACTATTAATTTAAACACGGTTCTTAAAAGTGTCTATAAGTTCTAATGCTTTTTGAAGTTTGCTTGGAGGAATGGGAATCCTAGTTTCATCATTTGTAGTTCCTTTATGTGTATTCCAGGCAATGTCAAATTCTAATAAAAACCATTCTTTATGCTCAATTATTTTAATATTTTTCACCCATTTTTTAGGACCTTCTAAAGGAATTTTTTGTCCGTTAATGTTTAAAAAATTTGTATGTATTTTTATATACGACGCCGTTTTTGTTGATTTTAAATGCGGACTTCCAAACCGAAATCTGAGCCAAGGTATTAACAATGCTAACGGAGCAGAAAATAGTATTGCAGTAAAAAAGGAAGTGCCTTTAATCCACATAAGTCCCGGAGTGCAAAGTATTAAAATACCAAAACCAAAGTAAATATGATCTTCAAGTTTTAGTTTTTTAGTTATTTTCACATATGAGTTCCATTCGCTGGGAGTGTATGTCCAGTTGGCTAACAGTTTTGAGTATGCAGGAGCAGTATTTGACATTTTATTTTTCAAACGGAATTTTTCTAATAGGATTAAATTTTTGATCGCAGAAATAATAGTCAACAGGTGTTTTATTAAAAATAGAATCGGAAAATTGTTTGGCTATTACTTTGGCCAGTACAATGTACAGCTCGTTATTAGCAATACTTTTTTTTGTTGCCATTTTAAAAATATAGCTTCCTGTTTGTTCGTCTTTTGTTAATTGAACAGACCGAGTGACCCCATCAGCAAATTCAGATTTTATAAGGTAATCTCCAAGCTTTTTCGCTTCTTCTAACGTTATTTTATCGGTATAATATATTTCTGTTTTATTGTACTCTAGTTTATTTCCGTAGTTAGAAGTGCACGATGCAAAAAATAATAACACGAGTAATTTAAGCACATTTTTCATATGTATTTTAATTGAAAAAGGCTGTTTTATTTAGTGTGAGGAAAATAAAGACAGCCTTTTAAGGTATAAAAACCTATTTTTTTAAATTAAATGCACTAATGGTATTTCCTTTAGATTTAAAGTACAAAACACCTTCAATGTCATCTACTTCATACATTGGTTTTTTATCTTTCAATAAAATTTCATCTACCGTTTCTCCTGTATCTTTATCTACCTTAACCAATCCTACACCGTTATTTAATTTTGTTAATATAAATGCTGAATTTTCAGTTGCTTTGGTTGCTTTAAATCGCTTGTTTAATTCTTTAAAAGAAGCACTTGCAATATTTCCAAAACCTTCTTGATAACTCTCCATTCTTCTTGTTTCAGAATGGTACGATCCTAAAGCAGCTCTATTAGCTCCGGCTTGGTATGCAGAAGCATTTGCCATGGCCATAGACGAAACAGCTAACGCAGCCATAAACACTTTTCCAAACGTGCTAATTCCGGGAGCTTTGTGATACACATGCCATTTTGTATCTCCTTGAAAATCTAACATTGTTAGATTTTGACTTGATGAAAGTAATATTCCACCTTGTCGTATTTGTATGCTTGAAGGGTCTTCTTTTCCTTCAAATTTAGAATCTTTTGCAATAAGATTGTATTCACCATTGCTTCCGTCAATTTCATAGATACCGCTTTTACAAGATACTAAAAAGCGATTTCTGTCTTTATCAAAGGTAGAGCATACGGCTTTCGAATTTTTATATTTTAAAGCTTTTCCAAAAACAGATTTACCGGTTTTCATGTCAATAATATCAGTATCTGTTTGTGAGATGTATAAAATACCTTTATCTACTCTTGCCATAATTTGTATACCAGGTCCTGTTTTTAGCGGTTTTTTCCAAAGAGGAGTTCCGTCAAAACCAACCTTATTAATACCTCCTGTGGCTACAGCAAATAGAATACCATCGTCTTCAATATAAAAGTGACTAATAATTCCCTTTGTTTTTGGAGATTTTTTCCACTTATCAGCACCTGTTTTTAAATCTAATAAATACACTTTAGATTGTCCAGAGCCTTTTACTTTGTTTGCAATTTTTCCTACAAAACCTTTTTGTCCTGACTTAACAATGTTTGTAACCAAGGCTAATCCGTGTTCGGTAAAGTTAATACGAGCAATAACACCATTTATTTTATTGCCTTCAGACCATAGTAAATTTCCATTATCAGCATTTATCTTATATACAACAGTATTGGTTCCTTTAGATCTAAAAGCGTAAATTTCATTGGTTTCTTCATTTGTAATAATTTGTGTGGCATTTTTAACATTTGCAGTCCATTTTATAGCACCTGAATTGATGGAATAACACGTAATATTTTTAATACCGGGAATAATAATATTATCGCCCATAATATCAGGTTTCCCACTCATAGGGTTTCCTGCTTTTCGTTCAAAAATGCGTATTAGTTTTCCATCAAGCATATCATACAACCCGACACCGCCTTTATATTGCCCCAATCCTTTTTCTTTATGCATTCCGTTTACCACAAATTTCATTTCCGGAGAAATAAAGTGGCGACTTGTTACCCCATTTTGCCATTTTTCGGCTTTAGAGTCGAAAACAATTTTCCCTTTAATAATATCTATTACAACGGTATGGGTCATCATGCCTTTTGGCTTAATTATTAGATAAGGCGTGCCGGGTACAAACTCAAGATTTTCTTCTTTAATTTTTTTTAGGCGATCTAATTTAAATGAAGGACTTGTTGTGTTTGGTCTAATACCAACAAGCGCTTCTCCGGTAGAGGCTAAAAGCGTACCGGTATTAGTAAGTAGCATCCATTTTACTTGCCCGTTAAATGTGTAATTTACATCGGGATTTTGAGAAAATAAGGTAAGTACACTTAGTGTAAATACAATATTTAGGATTATTTTTTTTCTAAAAAATGATTTCATAGTTCGTTTTTTTATTGAATAATTTGATTACTATCTTTTTTAAGTGAAAGTCTTAAGGCAGTATTGTATAATTTATACGCTTTAATAAGAGAAGTATCGGTAAATCCGCCTTCAACCCAGTAATAGTAAACATAATTGATAGAGTTGTTAGATTCTTTATAGTAGCATTTTACCATAATAACTTCCCGGTTAATTTTATTAATAAGTTCTAATATTTGATTTTTAGGAGTATTAGGTTGGAAGCTATAATTACCACTGATAGAAATGAATCTTTTATCAGCGTCAATATCAATAAACGCTGTAAAAACATCTTTTACTTTAAGATAGGAATCTTGAACGCTTAGTACTTCAACATAGGCGTTTTTAAAAATTTCTGCAATTTTATTGGTTGAAATCTCTTCTTTGGTAATTAACTTTTGAGAAAAAGAAATAGATGAAGTAAAAGCACAAAAGACAATTAAAAAAGTTAATTTTTTTGACAACATTTTCATAATAATAGAATTTAAGGTGTTAATAATGCCAAATGTCCAATAAACCTTTAGGTTAATCAATACGACATATGTCGTATATTGGGGAGAATGGCAATGGTTAGCTTCTTGACCTTTTTATGTGTAGTTTTATAAAAAAATCAAACATTAAAGCAATTAATAAGTAGCAAATACAATAGATAGGAAGCATAAAAAAGTTGTAAATAAGTCCGTAACTTCTACGTCCGTTTGCGTACTTTCCAAGTGCGTTGTCAATTAGGGCATATGCGAAAACCAGACCTGCAACAAATAAAAAAGGAATGATAAAAGAACCGATGAGAACCACCGGTGAAAAGGTTTTTTTTAAGTTTATTTTACGGTATTTAGAAATGGCATAAAAATGAACTAGCACCAAAAACAGGCTTATAGATAGTGAAATTCCAAATGTGTCCATTGAAATTAAAAATTGAGCCCACGTACTCATTTTAGGATTGAATGATATTTCAATAAAATCGCTCGGTAGTTCATCAAAAGTCCATTTAGAAAGGGTATTTAAATCGCCATTAGTTACATTGCCCAAGTTTGTTTTTATAGGATTCTTAAATTCGGAGGCATCTAAAACTATTTGAAGGCTTCCAAATGATTTCCAATATTTTGCAGGAGCTAAAGCATACCTAAATGTATAGTTTGTAAGCCAAGTTTCATCATAACTCCAAGGAGTTGCTTTATACGTTACTTTTATAACATGATTTCCTTCAGAAATAGCAGTTTCAAAGTATAAAAAGTCTTTTTTATTTAAGGAGAATTGTTCGGTATAATCGTCAGTTTTTACAGATAAATTTTCATTAAAGTGTGCGTTAAAAATAGTATCAAAATTAGTTAATGCATCACCTATATTATAAGGTTTTATGGTAACAGGAAGACCATCAATAGTTACTGTAAAATCGTCTAAATATTCTGAGGCATAAAAAAGTAGTGGTATTTGTAAGCCTTTTTTTTCGGAATAAATATGATATTCAATAGTGTAGGTTGCAATGCTAAAATCACGATTGATTTTTATAGCTATATTTTCATGGGTAATGGCTACATATTTACTAGTAAATGGACTAGTAACTAATGTTCCAAATTGTAAAGGAGAAGCCATATTTGCACTTAACCACAACGGAATAAACAGTATTAAAAAGCTTGTTTTTTTAAACACTTAAAAGGTTTTAATAATTGATAGTTCTTTTATAAATAGTTCTTGTTGAAAATCCCTTTGCAGTTTTAACAGATTCAATCCAGTTGTTAAATTTATCGTATTTGTAAGTGTAGTAAAATTCTACAAAACCTACTTTTTTATGTACAATGTTTCCTTTTTTTATTGTATAAATACGTAATGTAAGATGCTATTTTTGAAGGGTTGTTGTTTTCAAATTTTACACTTTTTGTCAGTTCGCCTCCAAAGTAAATATCGACACTGTTAAAAGATAGGTTTGGATTTATCATTAAATAATCTTGTATTTCTGCTACGTACTTAACGTGTTTTTTATATATAAACGTTCCGTTTTTTTCTTTTTCGGTAATAACGTTTAATACAAAACTTTTAGGTGTTTTTTTAAAAAATTTGATATAGCCTTTATCTAATTGAGCAAACAAGGTATTTGACAATAAGATTGATATTAAAACCAAAATAGAGCTGCTATATTTCATGAGTTAAATCAATTACTTTTAAAGTTTCCATTTTAGTGTTGCACATATGTACTTTAAGCGGTTTATTATCAAATACATTTTTTGCAATAGCTTCTCCAAAAAATTTAAGCACAATAACGCTAGCTTCGTTTGTATCGGAACCTTCTTTTACTACCATTCTAAACAAATAAGTATCATCTTCTTTAGATAATTCAACCGTTTTAGGATTGGCGTCATCGGCAAAATTTTTAGCAATTAAAAAATCTTTAAGTTTAATAGCTTCTTCTTCGGTCACATATTTTGTGTACAAAATTTGTGTTTTTTTAGCAAAAACATATTTAGGAAGTTCACTAAAGGAATATGTTTTAACCGTTTCAAACGAATCGTTACACAAATGAATATCAACAGGTTTATTGTCAAAAAGCTCAGAAAGTTCTCTCATAAAGTTTTTAAAAATAATATTGTAAGAACTATCGTTAATAGCTTCATCAATGGTAACCATTCTAAAAGTTAAGTTATTTGTGTTTTCATCGATTACTAATTGAACAGATTTTTCGGCTCCGTCGGCAAATTCAGATTCTTCTAAATATTTCCCTAATTTATGAGCTTGTGCTTCGGTAACACCGTTTTTGTAATATACATCGGTTCCGTTATACATTACCTTTTCTCCATAGTCATTACAAGAAATAACAAGTACTGAAAGCAGGATGCTAAAAATTACTTTTTTCATTTTATATTAGATTTGATTATTAATGTTTTCTACGAGGTTTCCGTTTTTCCATATTCCGGCTTCAAAACTTGTTTTGTTGTAGTGCATAACGCCTACGCCATCTCTTTTACCGTTGTAATATTCGCCTAAGTAATAGTAATTTTCACCCCAAATATATTCACCTATACCACTCATTTTACCATTGTAATATTGCCCTATGTACACATCTCCGTTTTTGTAATTTAGAATACCAAAATCATGTATTTCTCCATTTTTGAAGACTCCTTTGTACTGGCTGCCGTCTTCGTAGTTATACACACCAATACCATTGGTACAGTTTCCCATAATACAGCCCGATGTGTTTCCGGTAGGTTGTAATAATTGTTTAGAAATAACTTCATTTCCATCAGCGCTGAAGTTTATTTTATAAATTTCATTTTTCCCAGTATCTTCATACAACCCCATTTTAGTATTGGAGTTTTTCATATGTATAAACCCGTCTTTTTTGTAATATTGAAAATAGTAAGTTTCTCCTTCTCTAAGTCCAAATCTCGACAAATTAAAGATAGAATTACCTTTGCTTACTACTCCCGGACCGTATGCCTTGAAGTCTTTAATAAACCCTTGATAAATAATACCGTCGCTTGTTTTAATTTCGCAGTATCCATCGTTAGGGTAATTTCCTTTAAGAACGGTTATGTTAGGTTGTTTTTTTAATAGTGCTCCTAAATTTTTAACCATATTTGTAGCTTGTTCTACGTACTGATCTTTAACACCGTAAAGTTTATAAGTATCGGCATTCTTATAATTTTTTAAAATAACCATAGATGGTTCATTTTCACCTTTAAACTCTACATCTATATTATTTGAAGCATATCTATAAATCTGTGTTTTTTTAACCAATTCTCCGCTGTTGTTATACACAGATACAGCACCATTGTCGTGCTTATACCAAATGCCAAAAGTAGAATTAATGTTTAGTTCTTCGGCAGGGTGAAACTCATTAGAAGATGCTGTTAAAAAGTCTTTTAGGCGAAATACCTTTTTTTGTTTAGACCAAAATACAACGAGGTCGTTTTTTATATAAAAATTTGAACTTTTTGTGGCAATTTCTTCCCCGTTATTATACAGCCAAAATCGAGTACTTTCACTGTTTTTTTTCCAATTACTTTCAGAAAGAATAGCAGTATCGCTATTTTGTGATAAAAGGAGGCTGCAGGAAAAAAAACTTAGTAGTAATAAAAAACGTTTCATTTTGAGTCTATTTTTTAGAGTCAAAAGTGATATAAAGTATGAAAACAATCAATACGACATATGTCGTATATTAAATTTAAAAAGAGATGTTGTGGTGTTCTTTTAAGGTCGTTATTTTTTGCTGTAGAGCTGCTAAAAACTGTTGATGTTGCTTTGTTTTTGGGTTAAAAGGTTTGTGAGCTAATCCTTTTTGAATGGCATCAACTTCTTTCATAATAGGCTGTGCGTTTTTATGAATCCACACCTGAGTAAACTGTTCCCAGATGTATGTTATAGCCGTTTTGTTAGGATGAATCATATCACTGTTGTAAAAACGATAATCTCGTAAATCATCCATCATTATTTCGTATGAAGGAAAGTAATAAAGCTGTTTTCGCTTGTTAATTATTTGATGAATTGCCGTTAACAAATGCGCTTTACTTAGGTTGTTTTCTACAAAACCATCTTTTAGGTGTCTTACAGGACTTACCGTAAAAATAATATTGATTTTAGGGTTAATACTTTTTACCAAAGTACAAATAGCCTCTAAAGAATTGTTTATTTCATCTACGGTTAGCAGGTGTTTTAAAAATTTCTTTTGAGGAACTTTATGACAGTTTCCAACCAAAGAGTCGGTTTCAATAAACCTATAAACCCAAGCGCTGCCAAGTGTAATTAGCAAATGTGTTACGGCGTTTAACTGTTGGTGTGTGTCATTTATTTTTGTGTTTAAAGTATCTAGTAATTGGGCGCTTGTAGGCTTACTGAGATCAGAGTGAGCATCAAAACAATGCCATTGTTCATTAAGTTGAAAGATATCTTTTGAAGTATATTTTTTTAAATTAATAGCATTATAAATAAGTTTTTCAATGGCTTTAGGATTGAATAAAATTCCAAACGGGTTGCTATTGACGTTAAATTTATAATACGCCAGTGTATTGTAAATATTCTCAGAAAAACACGATCCAATTAGCAAAACAGCGGTTTTATAATCTATTTGATTTCGCTCTTTTTGTAATGGTATGTTTGTTCTAAAATTCAATTTTAAGAAATGTATCTTTTAGCTTCGCTTAACGCAAAATCAATTCCGTCAGGATTTCTACCACCGGCAGTTGCGTAAAAAGGTTGTCCACCACCACCACCGTGAATAAGTTTACCCAGTTCACGAACTACCTTTCCGGCATCTAATTTTTTAGTTTCCACTAAGTTTTTTGAGATGTAGCAGGTAAGCATTGCTTTTCCGTTTGCTTCGGTACCAATAAGGACAAAGAGATTTCCCACCTCATTTCCCAATTCAAAAACTAAATCTTTAATGGTGTTTTGGTCTAAATCGATTCTTTTTGTTAAAAAGTGAACACCATTGATATTTTGGATTTCATTTTTTAAACTTCCTTTTAGATTTTTAGCTTTATCTTTTAACAATCGATCTACTTGTTTTTTTAAGGTATTATTTTCTTCTTGAAGATCTAAAATAGCTTTTTTAGGGTTTTTAGGATTTTTAAGTAAATTTTTAATTTCAGTAAAGGCTTTATTATTTTCAGAAAAATATTCTTTTACAGCATCGTTTGTAATGGCTTCAATTCGTCTAATACCTGCTGCAATAGCACTTTCAGAAGTAATTTTAAAATACCATATATCACCGGTGTTTTGTACGTGTGTACCACCGCATAGTTCAACAGAATTTCCAAATTGTATTGCTCTAACGGTATCGCCGTATTTTTCTCCAAACAGTGCCATAGCTCCTTTTTCTAAAGCAGTTTCCATAGGAATATTTCGATACTCTTTTAGCGGAATTTTACTATCTATTCGAGCATTTACAAAATCTTCAACAGCTTGCAACTCATCGGCAGTTAGTTTTGCGTAGTGTGAAAAGTCAAAACGAAGGTTTTTAGAGTGTACTGCAGAACCTTTTTGTTCTACATGAGTACCTAACACTTCTCTTAAAGCTTGGTGTAATAAGTGTGTTGCAGAATGGTTACAAGCAGTTCTATATCGTTGTTGATGGTCTACAACAGCTTTAAAAGTTTGACTAGGATCTTTAGGTAAACTTTTAGCAAAATGGATAATGAGGTTATTTTCTTTCTTGGTGTCAACAATATAAATAACATTTCCGTTGCTAGCCTCTAAATAACCTTTATCTCCAACTTGTCCTCCTCCTTCCGGATAAAATGGAGTTAAATTAAATACCAACTGGTACAAATCGCCATCTTTTTTTGATGATACTTTTCGGTAGCGTGTTATTTTAACATTAGCTTCAAGAATGTCGTATCCTACAAACTCTTCTTCATGGTCATTCATGAGTACTACCCAATCGTCGGTTTCAACCGTAGCAGCAGCTCTAGATCTGTTTTTTTGTTTTTCCAATTCGGTATTAAATTCCGCTTCGTTTAGAGTCATTCCTTTTTCAGAAAGAATAAGCGATGTTAAATCTATTGGAAATCCGTAGGTGTCATATAACTCAAATGCTTTTTTACCAGAAACTTCGGTTCCGTTGGTGTTTTTTATAATACCATCTAACAAAATAAGTCCTTGTTCTAAGGTTCGTAAAAAAGAATGTTCTTCTTCTTTAATAACGTTAGTGATAAGCTGACTTTGGGCTTTTAATTCAGGAAAATAAGTACCCATTTGCTTGCTTAAGGTATTTACCAATTTGTAAATAAAAGGTTCTTTTTTATTTAAAAAAGTAAAGCCATATCTAATAGCACGTCTTAAAATACGTCTAATTACGTAGCCAGCACCATTGTTAGAAGGTAGCTGACCATCAGCAATTGCAAAGGCAACGGCTCTAACGTGATCTGCAATAACTCTAATAGCAATATCAGTTTTTTCATTAACATTATACTTGTTATTTGTAATGGCTTCTATTTCTCGAATAAGCGGTGTAAACACATCGGTATCGTAATTAGATTGCACGTTTTGCAATACCATACACAAGCGTTCAAATCCCATACCGGTATCTACGTGTTGAGCGGCAAGTTTTTCAAGAGAACCATCAGCTTTTCGGTTGTATTCCATAAAAACGAGGTTCCAAATTTCTACTACTTGCGGATGATCTTTATTTACGAGGCTTTTTCCCGATATTTTTGCTTTCTCTTCAGCAGAACGAATATCTACATGAATTTCAGAACAAGGACCGCAAGGACCTTGAGCTCCCATTTCCCAAAAATTATCTTTTTTATTTCCGTTAATAATTCGGTCTTCACTAATATGTTGTTTCCAAAAATTGTAGGCATCGGTATCGTAAGCAAGGCCATCTTCTTCAGCTCCTTCAAAAACAGTTACATATAAATAGTCTTTGTCAATTTTATATACGTCTGTTAAAAGTTCCCAAGCCCAAGCAATAGCGTCTTTTTTAAAGTAGTCGCCAAAACTCCAATTCCCAAGCATTTCAAACATGGTATGGTGGTAGGTATCTTTACCAACTTCTTCTAAATCGTTGTGTTTTCCCGAAACACGTAAGCATTTCTGAGAATCGGCAACACGTTTATCAGTTGCTTTTTTTTGCCCCAAAAAATATTCCTTAAAAGGAACCATTCCTGCATTAGTAAACATTAATGTAGGGTCATTTTTTAATACCATTGGAGATGAAGGTACTATAGCGTGTTTTTTAGAAGCAAAAAACTCTAAAAATTGTTGGCGAACTTGTTGTGATTTCATTTGTTAATAATATGCTAAAAAACATGTGTTTTACATCCTTTGCAAAACATTTTGTAAATTTGTTATTCGTACGCCATATTTTTAGCAATAGAAATATGGCTAATTGATGATGCAAAAATAATATAATTTATATATAAATGGCGAAGGTAAAATATTATTACGATTCTAACACCTTATCATATCAAAAGATAGAGCCTAAAAAGGGCGATTTAATTAAAAAAGTAGTTTCGTTAATTGTTACCGGACTTTTGTTAATGATTTTGGGATTCATCGTGTTTACTCCAATTTTTGAATCTCCAAAAGAGAAAAAATTGAAGAGAGAACTAGAATTTGTAAAATTAAATGAAGAATTGCATAGTAAAAAATTGGTGCAATTAGAAAAAAGACTGGAAGAATTACAAGAAAGAGATAACAATATTTATCGTTTGTATTTTGAAGTAAATCCAATACCTGAAGAGCAACGAAAAGCAGGATTTGGAGGAGTAAACAGATATAAGGCTTTAGAAGGTTTTGACAACTCTGAAATGATTATTGATGTTACCAAAAACATGGATATCTTATCAAAACAAATGTACATTCAGTCAAAATCTTTAGATGAAATTGTAAAATTAGCAAAAGACAAAGAAAAGTTATTGGCGGCAATACCAGCTATACAACCGGTGAAAAAAGAAGATTTAACTCGTATGGCTTCTGGGTACGGATGGCGATTAGATCCATTTACAAAAGCCCGAAAAAAACACAAAGGAATGGATTTTACAGCACCAAGAGGCACACCGGTTTACGCAACAGGTGATGGTGTTGTAATTAGAGCCGATCAACGTTCGTCTGGATACGGAAAACACATACGAATAGACCACGGATTTGGATATATTTCTTTATACGCACATTTAAGTAAATACAATGTAAGAAGAGGTCAAAGAGTAAAACGTGGAGATTTAATAGGTTTTGTAGGAAATACAGGACGCTCTCAAGGACCACACTTACACTACGAAATAAGTAAAAACGGACGAAAAATAAATCCAATTAATTTCTACTACGGAGATTTATCTCCTGAAGAGTTTGTAGCCATGCAAAGAGCAGCTCAAATAGAAGGACAATCACTAGACTAATGCATATAAATTTACCCGACAAACGATATTATAAAATTGGAGAAGTAGCCAAGGCTTTTGGCGTAAACACATCTCATATTCGTTTTTGGGAAAACGAGTTTGATATTTTACAGCCTAAAAAAAATAAAAAGGGAAATAGGTTGTTCACTCAAGAAGATATTAAAAATTTAAAGCTTATTTTTCACTTGGTAAAAGAAAAGGGATTTACGCTGGAAGGAGCAAAACTAAAAATGAAAGAAAACCCTAAAAAGCTTAAAAACAATCACGAAATAATTGCTCATTTAGAAAACATTAAAGCAGAGCTGATTGATATTAAGAATCAACTTTCTTAAGTAAGCTGTAACAAATTTGATTAAAAAACAACACATAAGTAACTAAATAAAATATAGTAAAAATGAAAAAATGGTTAATACCTTTAGTAATTGTAGGCGTTATCGTATTTGCAGGATATCGTTGGGCTGTAGGATTTAATAATACCGCAGTAGATTTAAATGAAAAAATTTCAGAAAGTTGGGGAAATGTACAAAATGCGTACCAACGCAGAAGTGATTTAATAGGAAACTTAGTAAATACAGTACAAGGTGCTGCCGATTTTGAAAAAGAAACACTAACATCGGTTATTGAAGCACGTGCAAAAGCAACATCTATAAACATAGATCCAACAAAAGTAACTCCTGCACAATTGGCGCAATTCAACCAGGTTCAAGGAGGCTTAACAGGTGCGTTAAAAAGTTTATTAGTAACCGTAGAACGTTACCCAGATTTAAAAGCCAATGAAAATTTCTTGAAATTACAAGATGAATTGGCAAGTACCGAAAATCAAATTTTAACAGCACGTACACGTTTTAATGAAGCTATAAGACCTTATAATACACACATTAAAAGATTTCCAAATTCTCTTTTAGCCGGTGTGTTTAACTTTGAAAGTAAACCTTATTTTGAAGCTGAAATGGGAGCTGAAAAAGCAACCGATGTAAAATTCAATTTTGGTAAAAAAGAATAATGGCAAAAGTGGAAGAATTTTTATCGCCTTCTGAAGAACAAGAAGTTATTAAAGCAATTAAAACTGCAGAAAAAAACACTTCAGGGGAAATACGTGTACACATAGAAAAAAACACTGAAAAACCTCCAATGGAACGAGCTTTGGAGGTTTTTCATTCGTTAGAAATGGATAAAACGCAACTGAGAAACGGCGTATTGTTTTACATTGCTGTAGAAAGCAAAAAGTTTGCAATATTGGGAGATGAAGGTATTGACAAAAAGGTGTCGGACAATTTCTGGGAATCTACAAAAGATGTCATTCAAAATAAATTTAAACAGGGCAATTTTAAACAAGGAATTATTGACGGTGTTTTAAAAGCAGGAGAACAACTTAAAACGTTTTTCCCTTATCAAGCTGATGATACCAACGAATTGTCTGATGAAATATCAAAAGGATAAATGATTAAAGCACTTATTTTACAAAAAAAACACTGGAGTTTTTTAATAGCACTTTTGTTTGTGAAAGTAATGTTTGGACAGTTTACAATTCCAGACGTTCCTAAAATACAAACAAGTGTTTACGATTATGCATCGTTATTAACCGATGCAGAAAAACAAGCTCTAGAAACCAAGTTAATTAAATATTCCGATTCAACTTCAACACAAATAGTTGTTATTACAGTTGAAACCATTAAAGGAGAAGATATTGGAATATTAACGCCAAAATGGGCACATAAATGGGGAATAGGTCAAGAAAAAGAAGATAATGGTGTACTTATTTTATTGGCAAAAAAAGAACGAAAAATTTGGATTTCTCCAGGTTACGGCGTAGAGCATAAATTAACAGCCGGAATAACAGGAACGCTGGTAAGAAATGTAATTATCCCTGAATTTAAAAAGGGAAATTACTATGCAGGTTTAGACAAAGGAGTAGATAGCATTTTTGAGGTTTTAACAGGAACCTATAAAAGTAAGCCTACTCAAAAATCTAAAAAATCCTCAGGTAAAAGTGCTCGATTTCTTGTACTACTTGTGTTTATTATTATCATGATAATTTTAAACAAGAAAAATAGAGGTGGCGGAGGTGGCGGCAGAGGTTTTAGAAGAACTTCTACAGCTTCAGATATTTTAACGGCAATCCTTTTAAGTGGAGCCGGTCGTAGTTCAGGTGGTTTTGGAGGAAGCTCCGGAGGCAGTTTTGGCGGCGGCGGATTCGGTGGCGGATTCGGAGGCGGTGGATTTAGCGGTGGTGGAGCCGGTGGTGGCTGGTAAAAAATAGAATTTATGAAACAAATTGTTGCGTATATTTTTTTAACAGTATTGTTTTTTTCGTGTGACAGTAAGTCACCTGAGCAAAGCGCACTAACAACGCCGTACCTTTTAGTTTTAGGTAATGCACAAGATGCCGGTTATCCGCAATCTGGATGCGAAAAAGCATGTTGTAAACGCGTGTATAGCAATAGCAATAACAAACGGTTTGTATCTTCTATCGCTTTAATTGACCCAATTTCTAATGAAAACTGGATATTTGATGCGACCCCTAGTTTTCCGGAACAATTAAAACTACTTTCAACAACCATTAATGCACCCGAAAACTTGCCAAATGCCATTTTTTTGACACATGCGCATATTGGTCATTACACCGGATTAATGCATTTGGGAAGAGAGGCAATGGGAACTCAAGATGTTCCTGTATATGCGATGCCTAAACTAAAATTGTTTTTAGAAACAAATGGACCTTGGAGTCAATTAGTTGCATTACATAATATTAAACTTCAGCCTTTGCAAAACGACTCAATATTTGTGTTAAATGAACGAATTAAAGTACGACCAATACAAGTACCTCATAGAGATGAATATTCTGAAACAGTAGGCTTTGAAATTATTTTAAAAACAAAAAAGATATTGTTTATTCCTGATATTGATAAATGGCAAACGTGGGAAAGAGATATTATTTCTTACATTCAACGGGTTGATATTGCGTTGTTAGATGGAACATTTTATAAAGATGGTGAAATTAAGGGACGCCCTATGAGTGAAATTCCTCACCCTTTTGTAGAAGAAAGTATGGAGCTGTTTAAAAATATGTCGGATAACAATAAGCAAAAAATTTACTTTATACATTTTAATCACACCAATCCTTTGCTAATTCCAGAAAGTGAAGCACGAAAAGTTGTTTTAAAGAAAGGCTTTAAAATAGCTACGCAAGGAATGAAAATTGAGCTGTAAGTAAGCGTTTTAACTTACTTTTTTCTGAAATAAATAACAACAGGTACACCGGTAAAGTTGTACAACTCTCTAAGTTTGTTTTCAATAAAACGCTTATAAGGTTCTTTCACGTACTGCGGTAAATTTGCAAAAAAGGCAAATTGAGGTGTGCGTGTAGGAAGTTGCGTACAAAACTTAACTTTAATGTATTTTCCTTTATTAGCAGGAGGAGGATTTTGTCTAATAATCTCCAACATTGTTTCGTTTAACTTACTTGTTGCAATTCGTTTTTTTCTATTTTCAAAAACTTCAACAGCCGTTTCAATAGCTTTGTAAATACGTTGTTTTGTCAATGCACTTACAAAAACGATAGGCACATCGGTAAAAGGAGCAATTTCTCTTCTTATTTGGGCCTCAAAATCTCTAATGGTATTGGTTTCTTTTTCTACCAAATCCCATTTGTTCACCAAAATAACAATTCCTTTTTTATTTTTTTCGGCCAGCCAAAAAATATTTTCATCTTGACCTTCAAAACCTCGAGTTGCGTCAATCATTAAAATAGCCACATCGCAATGCTCTATAGCTCTAACAGCTCGCATTACCGAATAAAATTCAAGATCTTCTTTTACTTTTGATTTTTTTCGAATTCCGGCGGTGTCAACCAGATTAAATTCAAATCCAAAACGATTGTATTTGGTATCTATAGAATCTCTTGTTGTTCCGGCAATATCGGTTACTATATTTCGGTCTTCACCTATTAAAGCGTTGATAAACGAAGATTTTCCGGCGTTGGGTCTTCCTACAACAGCAAATCGAGGGAGTTCATTTTCTTCTATAGCTTCATCTTCTAATTCTTTAGCAAGCGCATCTAGCAAGTCTCCGGTACCACTTCCATTTATAGATGAAATGGTATAGTAATCTCCTAATCCAAGATTGTAAAATTCAACAGCATCGGCAACACGCATGGCGTTATCAACTTTGTTTACAGCTATAAAAACGGGTTTTTTTACTTTTCGTAAAATAGATGCAACCTCGCTATCCATAGGAGTAATTCCTTCTTCTACATCTACTACAAAAATAATAATGTCGGCTTCATCAATGGCTAGCTGTACTTGTTTTCTAATTTCTTCTTCAAATACATCATCAGAACCAACAGCGTAACCACCGGTATCTATTAACGAAAATTCTTTTCCATTCCAGTCACTTTTTCCGTAGTGTCTATCTCTTGTAACACCACTAACAGAATCTACAATAGCTTCACGACGTTTAATTAAACGGTTAAATAGCGTCGATTTTCCAACATTAGGCCTTCCTACAATAGCTACAATATTACTCATGAGTACTCAAATTTTTTGCAAATATAAGTAATACATAGGCTTTTGCGTTATTTACTTAGCTATTTTTAAGTATTTTAAAAATACTTATATTGCCAGCCTATAAAAACTAACTAAAAAAATCAATCTTAAAAAAATGAGTGCACATAAAAATAGTGCTATTCACTTGCGTCCTAGATTTAAAATGAATTTTAATGAAAGCAAAGAGGCTTTAGTTCAGAAATTTAGAGATAACTTAAAGGATGTAAACTGCAAGTATTGTAGCAAAATTATTGACGGGCATATTGTTATTGATATTCCTGTAGATGAAAACCATTTTTGGTCACCTCAACTAAATATTGAAATCGAAAAATTAGATGACCATACGGCGGTTGTAAAAGGGCTTTTTGGTCCAAAACCTCAGGTATGGACATTGTTTATGTTTATTCACTTTGCCGTGGCATTTGCTTTTACGGCATTTTCAATTATGGCTTATGTAAAATGGACCTTAAAAACAGATTATACTTTTGCTTTAACCGTAACAATTATTTTGCCTGTTATTTGGGTAATACTTTATTTTTTAGGTCAAATGGGTAAAAAAACCGGTCATCAACAAATGGATGATTTGTATGTTTTTATGATGGAAACTTTAGAGCGTTAGTTTAGTCGTTATAACCAAAACGTCTAAGTTGTCGCTTGTCATTTCTCCAGTTTTTGTTCACTTTTACGTAGAGTTCTAGATGAATTTTTTTACCGAAAAATTTTTGTAAATCTTTTCGAGCTTCTGTACCTACACGTTTTAGAGCGCTCCCTTTATGACCAATAATAATTCCCTTTTGAGTTTCACGCTCTACCATAATAACAGAACGTATTTTTATAATTTTATCACTTTCAAAAAATTCTTCAGTATCAACCTCTACGGCATACGGAATTTCTTTTTTGTAGTGCATTAGTATTTTTTCACGAATGGCTTCATTTACAAAAAAACGTTCGGGTTTATCGGTTAACTGATCTTTTGGGTAAAAAGGAGGTGATTCTGGAAGTACTTCAATTATTTTTTCAAAAACAGCTTGAATGTTAAAATTTTCGAGTGCAGATATTAAAAATATTTCGGCATTTGGAACTTTTTCTTTCCAGTATTGTAATTTTTCTTCAACTTCTTCTTGAGTTGATTTATCAATTTTATTAATTAGTAGAAGTACCGGAATGGTTGCGTTTTTAATTTTTTCAAAAAAACGATCGTCTTTTAGTTCTTTTTCTCCAATTTCAACCATATAAATAAGTACATCGGCATCTTCAAAAGCTGATTTTACAAAATCCATCATTGATGCTTGTAGCTCGTAAGCCGGCTTTATAATTCCGGGAGTATCAGAAAAAAGAATTTGAAAATCGTCACCATTTACAATACCTAAAATGCGATGGCGTGTAGTTTGTGCTTTTGAAGTAATAATAGATAGGCGTTCACCAACAAACGCATTCATTAGTGTAGATTTTCCTACGTTAGGATTTCCAATAATATTTACAAAACCTGCTTTGTGCTTCATTTTCAGTATTTAAGTTGCAAAGGTAAATTAAATTATTTTTTAATGGGTTATAAGGTTTGTTTTTTTAAAAAAAGCTGTATCTTTGCAATCCAAATCGCGGGGTAGAGCAGTAGGTAGCTCGTCGGGCTCATAACCCGAAGGTCGCTGGTTCGAGTCCAGTCCCCGCTACTAAGACAAAATCCTTGTAAAACTAACGGTTTAGCTTTCCTAAACCGTTTTTTTATGTCTAATTTAAATGAATTTCTTACCTTTGAGTACGAAAGTGCATACGATTTTGCATACGATTTGCTAATGAAAAGAAATTATTCTAATCCTAAAATCTACACTGCCAATGGTGATTTGAATAAACGTTGGTATGTCTATTTTTCTTACCGAAATCCTAAAACAGGAAAATTAAAACGAGTAACACCTTTTTATGGAGAAGCGCATAAGTACAAAACAAAAGAAGATCGCTTACTTGTTTTATCAGCTTACAGGAAGAAAATCCTTGAGTTGTTAAAACAGGGATACAATCCTTTTGAAGAAAATACAGCACTTTATCAAAAGCAAAAAGAAAAAGAGAACTGTAAAACAGTTGAGACAACTTCACAACAAGTTGTAGAAAAAAAGGTTCCAATAACAGGTAAAACCATCACAGAAGCATTTGATTTTGCCTTAATTATTAAAAAAAAGGTGGTAAGTGCTACTACTTATAAAGGATATGCAGGCAGGTTAAAAGCATTGCAACAATACCTTAAAAGTAATTATCCTGAAGTAAAATATATTGAAGAGTTAACTAAAAATATGGTTGTACAGTTTTTAAATGCTGTATTACAAAGAACAAGTGCGAGGAGTAGAAATAATTACCGTATTGATCTTAGTAGTTTATTTCAAACTCTAGAGGATAATGAAATTATTACTTCAAACTTTATTAAGAAAATACCTGTTTTAAAAGCTGTTCCTGAGCGAAATAAAACGTACACCAATCAGATACAAGAAGCAATTTTTAAATATTTAGAAACAAAAGATCCAATATTGCTTTTGTATATAAAATTTATCTCCTATAATTTCCTTCGTCCTATTGAGGTAAATCGGTTAAAGGTTGGAGATATTAATTTAAAAGAAAAAACTATTTCTTTTAAAGCAAAGAATAGCCCATTAAAAACAAAGATTATTCCCGATATTCTCATAAATGACCTACCAGATCTTTCAAAGTTAGATAAAGACAATCCACTATTTACACCCACTAAACTTGGTGGAGTTTGGAATATTTCAGAAATAAATAAAAGAGATTATTTTTCTAAACGCTTTAAGAAAGTAGTGAAGAAACATTTTGACCTTGGGAAGGACTACGGTTTATACAGCTTTAGACATACCTATATCACTAAATTATATAGAGAACTTGCGAAAAACGCTTCACCTTTTGAAGTTAAAAGTAGATTGATGTTAATTACAGGTCATTCTTCTATGACGGCTTTGGAGAAGTATTTGAGAGATATAGATGCTGAATTACCTCAGGATTATTCAGAATTAATAAGAACGAAATAATATGGAGCCAAGCCTAACAGAGGGAAATAAATTTTTAGATAGCCTTTTAAGTATCTTTTATCATAAGTTTATTTACTATGTGCCTAGAGAAATAATTAATGAAAAAGTTTTAGCTCAACTTAAAGGAGAAATTGATGATGATTTTTTTGAAGGATTTCATTTTTTAGATAACTATTTAGGAAGTTATAAATTCTATAATAAAGATGCTCTAGAGTTGAGTATATTAATTGTTGATAAAAAATCATTTTTAGAACAAAATACATTTAAGCTGGTTGAGAAAAGTAAAGAAATTACGGAATTTGAATTTTTAGTTATTATCGAAAAATACTATGAATTTTTGTTGCTTTTCAATTATATCACAGCATGGCTGAGTGTAAACTTAAAAAGATATAATGGAGAGGGCATTCACTTAAATATTATTGGAGCATTTAGTATTCAAAGGCAATATTTTATATCGCATTTAGAAGATGTGAGCAATTATTTTGGGAAGTTTTTAGATTTGGAAAAAATATATGATTTTTCAATGAAATCTTTTGTGATAAAATATCTGCCAGAACTAATTTCAAGGTATGATAAAATAGAAGAGAATGATGAAGAACAAGTAGCTAATCCAAAAACGAAACATAAAAAACAACGACTCGAGCTAGATGAAAATAAGATAGAAATGATGATTTTAACACAAGTATTTAACGTGAATGAAAAAGTATTCCAACAATAAACAGAATAAAAAGGATTAAAAAAACACTATGCGTAAACTATACGTATAATTGACGCAAAATATGAAAAAGAATAGAACAATTACACAAAATTGCAATCATTGTAACGAGCCTTATATTCCAACAAGAAAAGGAGCTCAAAAATTTTGTTCCGCATCTTGTAGATCAAGGCATTGGTTTTTAAAAAAGCAAAACAAACTTAAACCTAAAAAAGAATTATTAGACCAATCATCTGAAGCTAATCAACAAAAATTACAAGAGATTAAGGAAGACAAACCTAATTCAGTTGAAAAAATGAGTTTGCCTGGAGTTGGAAATTCATTTTTAGGATCATTAGCTGCTGAAGTTGTAACAGGTGTTGCTAAAAATGCATGGAAAAGAGATAGTGATAAACCAGCAACTAAAGGGGATATTGAAGAGGTTAGAAAATTAATAGACAAGAGATATTTTAGAGTTTTTAATGTATCTCCCGATTCTTGTGGGAGAAAGCCATATTTTGATAAGATAACTCATAAAATTGTTTATTTCGATGAGCCTCAAAAAAGATTTATTTTGCCGTTGGCCAATTTATAGAATAATATTTTAGTGATTTTAATAGCTTAATCGAAATGATTTTCTAATAAGAAACAGGACCTTTTCCTTAAAACTTTTTTAAAAATAACCAAAAAACTACAAGTGCTAAGACTAAAGAATTATTGTTTAATTTAAATCTTGTAGCATCCTTTGAAGATATATTTCACATTGTAGGTATTCATGGTTTTGCCTGTACTTTTTCTTTTCAAAATTCACAGATATAACTCTGCCAAAATTATAATACTGCTCAAGCATATATATAAGATTTACAATTGACTTAAAATCACTCTCAATTGTAAAAACCTGCGTTTCTTGAATAACACTATTTTTTAGTTGAATACGAAAAGGATCTCTAAAGTTCGTTATTTTTAAGTCATGCATTTTTGAGTACTCATTTATTGTGTTTAGTAAATTATTTTGATAAGAACCATTAGAAGAGATTTGATATTTGTTTAGTAATGAGTTGTAATAAGTAATTTGTTGCTTTAAATTATTTAAATTTTGAGAGGCTAAAGTATATGTCATGTCTTGCTGTTTTAATTTTTTATAATGTCTAAATGCCTGAATCGTTTCTGAAAAAGAAAAGAAATAAGCTATCCAAATTAGGGCAAAGAAACCTAATGATAAAATAATATTCTTTTGTTTTAAATTCATTTTAAGATAATCTTTAGTTCAAACAATGTATTTAATTTTTTTTTGGTACTATAATTCATAATAACTATGTTTTTAATCCAACTTCTATTTTGAAGAATATCTACCCAATTTGAAAAATCTTTTCCATTTACTGAAGTCCCTTTAAGAATAATCACCTTTTTGTCTAGTTCTACTTTATTACTAACCTCTATGCTTTTTAAAATAGGTTGAAAGTACATGGAGGTTAATACTATGGTTTTTGGAATTAATTCACCTATTTGATCAAAATATAGAGAAGACTTTGAAGATGTAGAACTAATAATATTAGCTATAAGTTTTTTCTTTACTTCTAATTCTTTGGTAAGAGTGAAGGCCTCTTTTTTAGAAGATAAATTTATTTGTTTTTTTTTATTCAAATAATTTATTTTATCATTATAAAATTCGAATAAAATAAAATTTAGAAATAATAATATAAAAAGAGAGATTAATCCAAAATTTAAACCTAATTTAAAAAACCTTTTTTGAGCATATCTTTTAGAATTTAATAAATTAATTTTATCAAAATTTGAAGTGGAAAATTTTTCTTTTGAGTAATATTTAACAATTCCAGCTAAAGGCAGAATGTAATTATTTGAAATATGAATCCCATTAATATTATAATGTGTTTCATCAGTATTATTTTTTAAATCAATTGAAACTAATCTATTATTTTTTGTTTTTATATCAGCGTTACTAGTCGTAAAAGGTTGGTTCTCTATAAAAGGAATGATGTTATTTATAATTGAGTTACCTAGAGAAAAGCCAATAATGTTTATTTGTTGTTTTTCATAAGAGTGTATTAATTTTATAATATATTCTTTACGGCAAATGGAAATATATGTTATGGCTTCCAGTTGGAGAACTTCATAAAAAAAATCATTGATTTTAATAGTAGGAAAAGCTGTTAGCACAGCCTTAATTTCATTTAATTCTTTGGTAATTGATTTTGAAACTACATTATTATTATTTACTATTAAATGGAGGTGTTGTTTCTTTTTAATACTATTACTCATTGTAATAAATGAACTAAATTGCTTTTGAATTTCAATTAGAAATTCATTTTCATTCTTTTTTAAAAGTAATAACGCCAGTTTTTCTCCTTTTTCTGATCTCTGATGCTCAATAGCACCGTATATTGAACCGTATTTAATGTATTTTAGTAGTTTAGATACCATACTTAATAGATTACAGTAGGTTTAATAAGAATAACTAATTTCTTTTTGGAATCTTCTCTTTTACGTGTGCTGAAAAACCATTTTAGTACTGGTATTCTTGCTAAAAGAGGCACACCAGATCCTGAATCATTTTTGACTTTTTCTTCTAATCCCCCTAATACTATTAATTCCTGATCTTTAACCCTGACTATGGATGTAAATTGGCGTGAATTTATTCCAGGTGGTGCATTTTCATCGACTTTCGTATTATTAAAACTCGATTGAATTACATTAATTTCCATTGTTATTTGACCATCTCCAGAAACAAGGGGTTTTAAATCAATACCTAATTGTGCATCAATGGGTTGATAATTTTTAATCTCGGATATTTGAGGTATTTGTGAACCATAATAATTTCTATCTGTAACTACGTAATATGTAGTTTCTCCGATAGATAGACTTGAACGATGACCATTTAAAGTAGATAGTTTTGGAGTTGAACGAACTTTGATGTCACCATTTGATTCCATAGCCTTAATATTTAAATAGAAATTTGGCAATACTTTCCCAATATTTAGAGCACCAAAACCATTATTGCTACGAATTATTTTATTAATGTCATTAGCTCCAATTGTCATATCTGTAGTTGGAAACGTATTTCCTGATGAAGTAGAATTTATGTCTCCAAGCCCCCAACTCATTCCAGTCTCTACAGTTGCAGTTTTGTTAACCTCTAAAATCATAACTTCTATGGTAATAACAGGTATAGGCTTATCAATGTATTTTATAAATTTTCTAAATTTCTGAATATTTTGACTAGGTCCACTTACTATAAAGCTATTTAGTTCGGTATCTATTTTTATATCTAAATCTTTTATAATTTCTTTTGGCAGTATATTTACTAAAGCTTCCGTCTTATTGTTATAAGAACTGAAACTTGTAGAATTGTTAGTGTTAATGTGTTGCCCGTTATTAGTTCCATAATTTTTATTTAAATAATTGTTGGTGTTGCTATTATTAGAATAATTAGTAAAAGTTTTTGGAGTGTTTCTCTGATTTTTATGGCTATCATTATTCATGATTTCTATAGAACGATGTAGTAACGGAATTGTAACAGTGTTTTGTAATAAAGAGCTCTCTTTTTTCCCGAAATAATATATCGAATCTTGTTTTTTATACGTAAATGTAGTATTCTCTAAAATTTTATTTAGTAATAAGTCAAAGGCTATTTTTGTCCCTTTTACAGTGGTAGTTCCTGCTTCTATTAATGGAGAAGATGTGAACATATTAATATTTAATTGATAACCTAAATCACTTATAATTGAAGCTATTTCAACATTTTCAAAATCTACATCTATAATTTTGTGAATACTGTCTATTACCTTAAAGTAGTAATTAGTTAATGCTCTTTTATTAGGAGTAAATTTCTTTTTTAATTTATTGACGTTGACAGGTGGGCTGAGATTGTTATTTTCAAATAAATAATAGTTATCACGTGTTTTGGTAACTTTTAAATTATTAGCAAAAGCAATTTTATCTAATGCACTATCAAAAGGCATTTTTTTAATATAAGAAGAAATTGTAAGGTTTTCTAAACCAGGCTCAAAAATCAAGTTTTTACCAGTTTTATCTGTAATTTTTTTAAAGGCAATAAATAAAGTATCCTTTTGCAAATCAATACTAAATAATTCGTTTTCATAACTTATAGGAATTTTTCTTGCTTTTTTTATTGTATTCGGGATTGTATATTTTTTAATGGAAAGAATATTTCCAATAAAATCAATGGTAAGATTATATTCTTCACAAATGAAAAGAAGGATATCTATTACCGAAGAATTTGTAAAATTGTTAGAAACAACAAGGCTATTTAAATCAGTACTAATATTAAGGTTTACGGAATGAGATTTTGCGATTGCCCTTAAGAAATCTGGAAGTATAATATTATTGACATTAATATCAACCGTTTCTAATAATCCAGGAGAGTCAACTGCAATATTTTCTAGCTTTAGCTTTAATTGCTTCAATCTATTATTTTGAGCTTGAGATATTATTGAGCTCATAGATAAAATTAGAATAATAAAGATTGATTTGATATTTAAGTACTTTTGCATAAGGTTTTATTAGATTAATAATGTATAGACTTCCTCTATTGAAGTTTCCCCTTGTTGAATTAACTCAATAGCTTTAGATTTTAATGTGGGTATTTTGTTGTTTAATAAGTAGGGTTCAATATCTAAAGTGTTATTTTTAATTTGATTATTTAAGTATTTATCTATTGGTATGATTTCATAAATTGCTTTTCTCCCTTTATAACCAGTATAATAACATTCTTTGCATCCAACAGGGACAAGATGTTTTTTTAAATTTTCAGGGAATAAAGTCTCTTTAGGAAATAGTTCAGGAGAAATTAACTCTTCTTTTTTACAACGAGTACATAATTTTCTTACCAATCGTTGTGCAATACTGATATTTAATGTACTTGCTACAAGAAAAGGGGGGATACCCATGTCTAATAATCTAGTAATAGTAGCCCAAGCAGAATTAGTATGTATAGTAGACAATACAAGGTGCCCTGTAAGTGCAGCACGTATTGCCATACTAGCAGTTTCAAGGTCTCTAATTTCTCCAACCATAATAATATCAGGATCTTGCCGTAAAAAAGTTTTTAAAGTATTTGCAAATCCAAGGCCAATAGTTTCTTTTAATTGTACCTGATTTATTCCTTCGAGAGTGTACTCTATAGGGTCTTCAATTGTTAAAATATTAGTAATATCATTATTTATTTCCTTGAGAGTAGCATATAAAGTCGTTGTCTTTCCGGAACCAGTAGGTCCCGAAATAAGTATAATTCCATGAGGCTTTTTAATGTTTTCTTTATAGATATTTAATTCCTTTTTTGTAAAGCCTAGTGTTTTTAGTTCTAAGTTCGTAGAATCTTTTGAAAGCAGTCGTAATACTATTTTTTCACCAAATAGCGTTGGTAAAGCAGATACTCGAATATCAAAATCGTAAACATCAGCCGTAATACTAATTCTACCATCTTGGGGTAATCTTTTTTCTGAAATGTCTAACCCTCCCATAATTTTTATTTGATTAATGATTATGGGGTACTCGGTTAATGGAATAATATACTTTTCAATTAGTTTTCCGTCAATTCTAAACCTAACTCTACTTTTATGTTCATAAATTTCAAAGTGGATATCACTACTTCCATTATTTCTAGCTTCAAGTATGATATTTAATAAAAAATCTTCCGAATAATGAAGTGATTTACTTATGAGAGAATTATTTTTTCTATAATTTTTTGTAAGGTAGAGCTGTAAGTTTTCTTCGGTTTCCTCAATTAAGTTAACGTTTTTTCCTAAAATTATTTGAAGTTCTTGTTTTAAGTTTGCTATATCTTGGTTTGCAGTAATAAAAGTTACACTTGTCGAGTTATTTTTTATTGGAACTATTTGATAGTTATATGCCTGATTAGGGCTTATTAGCTGCAATAGATGAGTTTCAATCTTAAATTTTCCTTGCATCATAATTATAATATATACAGATTTTTTAGGTCTAAAACCCAGTTTATAATCAAAACAATACAAAGAAAAGCCGCTTGTAATCCAGCCAATGGTATGGAGTCATTTTTAAATCTTTTTTTTAGAAAAAAGTAAATTGTAAGTGAAAAAATCAAGGAAAAACAAAAAATTATTAAAAAAGTTACGGTTGGAAACCCAATAGCAAGGACTAAAAAAAACAAAAAATCACCTAAACCAAAAGTTGTATTAAATCTTTTTTTTAATAAAAAAGTTGAGTAGGCGAGCAATACAATGATAATAAAAATCACGATACTAAAATTCACAATAGTTGTTATTGTAAATTGTTCAAGGTAAACCATTCTGAAATGAAAAAAACTGACAATTAATCCAGAAAAAATAATTAACCATAAAAAAACTTTTCTTTCAGTAAAATCTTGAATTGTTATACCTAGTAAAGTAAATATTAAAATTATTTTTAGAATGAAATCCACAAGCAATTTTTATAAAATTTAAATTAGTCTTTTACAATTTCCTTCAAATTCTGATTCTGATTAATCTCCCAAATATTAAAAACTCCATCTCCATCAAAATCTATTACCGCCGTTGCTCTTGCTTTGAATGAGTTTTTTGTTGAAGATATAATTTCGTAGCTATAATTAGCAGTTCCATTATTATCAATATTTTTTTGAGGTTCAAACCCGAGTTCATTAAAATCCGAACTGTATTTAGAATACATGAAAAAATAAGAACGTTCTAAATTGTATATATGCTTTAGTTGAGTTTGGGCTTCAATGCTTTTAGCCTTTGAAATTAAAGGTAATAAGTTAGGAAGTGCTATAAGAATTAAAATACCGATGATTACTAAAACAACTAGCATTTCTTGTAAATTAAAAGCAGGCGTTTTTTTATTTATGAAGTTTATTATGTTTTTCATTTTTCAATAGTGATAAAAAATTACTTAATTCATAAAAGTAGAAGAATTGAGTTAATTTATATTAATGATTACCCTTACTATTTGTACAGACATTCCTTAGGGGAGTAAGGAAGTGTTTTATTTTTTTTACTGAAAATAAGTTTGCGGTAAATTTATTCATGAGTTTACCTTCTCAGATTTTGTTATTTAAATATTGTAATAAACTTTCAAACTTCAAAAAAATAATATGAAAAAACTATTTTCTCTCACTCTGCTTTTTATAAGTTTAGCTGTGTATTCTCAAGAAGGATATTATAGTGAAAATTTGACATCAAATCTTTATACAGCCTCTCAGGTTATTGCTAATCCAAATGTAAAACCTCCTGATGTTGCTGCTTTTCAGAAAGTAAACTTTGTTCCAGTTACAAACTATACAGGAAGAGCTAATATCAGTATACCTATTTATGAGATATCAGTTGGGTCAATGAATGTGCCTATTTCAATATCGTATAATTCTTCAGGGGTTAAGGTGGCTGAAATGGCATCTAATGTTGGTCTTAATTGGAGTTTGAATGCAGGAGGGATGGTGTCGAAAACGGTAAGGGGAATTGATGATTTTCAACTTCCAACAAGGGCAGGTTCTCTTGTTTCTTATATGACTCCTGCAGGTTGGTTAGGATATACAAACGCTAGCTTCACAATTTACGAAATGAATAAATATAATGATGCTCAACCAGACTTGTTTTCTGTGAATGCGCCTGGGTTAACTACTAAATATATTCATAAAAGACAATATTATACCAAAGCAGATGGTACGGTTGATTTGTTATCAACTAACCTTCCTGAAGCTGTAGAGTTAGAGCATAAGGGAACTATTATTAACGAAAATCTGAGTGGGGGGATGAGTCCTTATGGTTTTGATAGTATTCAATTAATTCCTATTAGTGGGGTAGTATATAATTTTGTATCGAGCGATGTTTCAAATTATCAAAGTGGGTACGCTTTTACATCTTCTTATCTTGGGAATCCTCTTAAGACAGAATCATATAGGTTAAACTCTATGTTTGATCCGAGTTCAAATCAAACAATAGTCTTTGAATATGAAGAATACGCAATAAATTTTCATGACCTTATACCTCTTGGTATTAATTCCTATGGCGGAGGTACCGATTTACAATATTCTAAAACTGCCAACTCTTATACGTTGTATCCAAAAACACATAGGCTAGCAAAAATTGTGTTTGATAAAGGAGAGGTTCAGTTTATTTATGGTTTGAATAGGGCAGATAATACTGATGAAAAAGCACTAACTGAAATCAAGGTAGTAGATACTTATGGAAATGTAGTTAAGCATTTTAAATTAGAATATTCTTACTTTCAGTCAGCAATAGAAAGTAATACTCCACAAAGTAAGCGCTTACGCTTGGATAAAATTTATGAGGTGGATGTAAATCTCGCAGCACTACCGGGTTACACATTTACTTATGATACGTCTCATGAAATGCCCCCTAGGACTTCTTATGCTCATGATTTTTTGGGATATAATAATGGTGCTTATAGTTCAACAAACACAAATCCTATTCCAAAATTATACTTTTACAATAATAAAGTTTCTCCATTTTATACTTCTGGAGCAATAGAATTACCGGGTAACTATTCTATGGCTGCAGACTCTAGTTATGCTAAAACATACTCTTTAACTAAAATTACCTTTCCAACAGGTGGTACTAATGAATATGAATATGAGCTCAATGAGTTTTTTTATGGAACAACACAAAGAGGAGGAGGGTTAAGGATAAAAACTCAAAAGCTTGACGATGGTAAAGGAAATCTACAGATATTAGATTACGAATATACTGCTGGGAGCATTGCTAAACTACCTACTTATGCTGTTTTTAGATTGAATCAGGAAAATTTAGGTGTGCCAACAACATTGTCTGAATTGACAAATTATTTAGGGATAGATACTTTTATGATGCCTCAATCTCAAGTTGAACTAACTGATGGTGCTTTTGTGGGATATACAGGTGTTACAGTCAGAAATCGTATAAATAATGGTCGTTCTGAATATTATTATTTGAATACAAGTACTACTCCAAATTTATATTCAACAAAGATTTTTGATACGTCATTACAAAAAAATATTTCGTGGGATAAGATAGCTCCACAATCTTTGTTTGTAGATCAAGATTATTTGCGAGGAAAAATTACAGGAGAATTTATATATAATAAAGATGGAAAACTCCGATTGGAAAAAAATTATTTCTATACGCAAAAAATATTTTCAACTATACCACTTAATTATATTAATAAAGTATCGTATTTATATAATTATAATTGCTATGAATCTAACTATTACTATCCATCCTGTGGTTTTTTTGAAGAAAATATTGATATTCCTATAGCTAGAGATTTGCTAACTACGGTTATTACAAAAGATTATCAGTCAGATAGAATAGTTTATACCCAAGGAGGAAATGAAAATGTACCTTATACATTTCAAACGGTACAAAAATATGTTTACGACACAGAGTTGCCTCTAGTTCTTCAAGAAGAAAAAAGGATACTAGGTTATTTTATTACAGATGTTAATATTCAAAATGGTACTCAAGAATATACTCAAGTTTATGATGAGTATGATGATAGAATTTTTAAAGAAATAACATACCCCTTAAAATCTAGTATTAGTGCGCAGATACCTGGAGAAATAAGCCCTTTGCCTTTTGCTAGTGAACTAATAGCTCAAAATAGGTTAGAGACACCAATGACGATTACCTTAAAAAATACAAATAATGAAGTGGTGGCAAAAGAAGAGCATTATTACAATAAATTTGGAGATTTATTTAATTTAGAGAAGATAAATTTTATAAATAGAGATGGTAGTTCTGTAACATCTGAAGTGGTTACCAAGCGAGATTTTAAGGGGCGTATTCTTGAATATTTAAAAAAAGATGGAGTTTATGTTAGTAGGTTTTATGGGTATAACGATAAGTATATGATAGTTGAGGTGGTTAATTCTACGTATGCAAACCTATTAACAAAACTACAAAATACCCAAATAGTAGGCTTTGATCAAGGAACTACGGCAGATGAAACTTCTATTCATTTAATGATGAGTGAGTTAAGATCTACGCTGCCAAACGCACAAATTAATTCATATACATATAAACCTCTGGTAGGGATTACAAGTATTTCGGACCCTAGAAACGAGACCGTTTATTACGAATATGATAGCTTTAATAGGCTAAAATTGGTTAGAGATCGGGATGGAAATATTTTAAGTAAAAATGAATATCATTATAAAAATCAACAATAGCTATGAAAAAGATTTATTATAAAAGATTAGTAACATTGGTTAGTGTTATAGTTGTATCGATGTGTAGTTATGGCCAAACAACACCGAGACCAATAGGAGGCTCTGGGAGTGTTTCTATTGATGGGAGTGTTTCTGCTGTAGTAAATGATGTGAAGACATATGTTGCAAATCCTTCTATAGGAGTAACAATAGATAAGGCTATATGGACAGTTACAGGAGGTGTAATTCAAAGTTATACACTTACTAGTGCTGTCGTAGAGTGGACTAACGCAGGGACAGGTACAGTTAATTACAATGTTTTGTTATCTAGTGTTGGGTTGATGGAAAGTTCTTTAAATGTTACAGTAGTAGGAACCCAAACTCCTATTCCGCCACCAAACCCAATTGTTTTAAGTCAAGATTGTACAAGTGCTGTATTGCAAAAAACAGGTGTAGTACCTTCAGATGAGATTTGGTATTGGGAAGGAACTAATAGTTTAGGTATGGATACTACATTACCAGTAACATCAGATTATTCTATAACAACTTCAGGAACTTATTATATACGAGCTAAAAACATAAATTCTGGGTTATGGAGTCCTTCTTCTGGGTCTGTCAGTGTTACATTGGGGACTACCGGAGGTACGGTATGGTACCAAGATTTGGATGCAGATAATATAGGGGATTCTAATGTAACTCTAACGCAGTGTTCTCAGCCAGCAGGTTATGTGAGTATAGGTGGAGATTTATGCCCAAATGAGGCAGGTCTATTATCAAACAATGGATGTGCATTAACAAATCAATTTAGTAATGAAAATTATGTTTACACAATTGTTCCACAAATAGAAGTAAATAATTTGTCACAAATTACAGAAAATAAAGAAGCATTAAAAAATATAACCTATTTTGATGGACTAGGTCGTCCGATACAAAGTATTGGAATTAGGCAAAGTGGAGTGTCTCAAAGTGATATAGTTACTCATATAGAATATGATGCTTTAGGAAGAAAAAGCAAGGAGTATTTACCATATGTTTCTTCATCTTTTGGAGAAGAAGGTTCTTATAGGTTAGACGCTTTAAATGCAACCAAATTATTTTATAATACTGAAAAGTATGAATTCACATTAAACCCTTATTCAGAACAAGTATTTGATGGCTCGCCTTTAAATTTAATTATTGAAACAGCGGCACCAGGAAATCAATGGGCAGAAGGAAACTTAGACGAACATACTATTAAAAATGAATACAAACTGATTGAAAACATTGATAGCGTATATAATTTTCGGGTATCCTATGATTCAAATGGGATTCCTACATTAGTCAATAAGGGATTATTTACTATTGGGGAAATAATGCAAGGAGGTCCTTTTAAAGCTCCAACTCTTTTTAAATTTATAACTAAAAATGAGAATTGGTCAAGTCAACAAACATATCTTAATGACAACACGACACAGACCTTTAAAGATTATAGAGGAAGAGTAATTTTAACTAGAACCTTTTTAAATAATGTTCCTTTTGATACATATTACGTTTATGATAATTATAATAATTTAAGCTTTGTGATTTCTCCAAAGGTAGTCGCTTCTGATGGAGTTAGTGCTGGTGAATTAGATAAATTATGTTATCAGTATAGATATGATGGAAAAAATCGTTTGATAGAAAAGAAAATACCAGGAAAAGGATGGGAATATATTGTGTACGATAATTTGGATAGACCAGTCTTGACACAAGATGCCAATTTGAAAGCGCAAAATAAATGGTTGTTTACAAAATATGATGTATTTGGAAGAGTTATCTATACAGGTTTGTACACTCATATCACAGATTTGTCTCAAGCAAACATGCAGGTATATTTTAACACACAAAATAATACGGAAGTAAAATTATATGAATCAAAAGAAGTGATTGGTACGGGCTATAACAATAGTTATTATAGTAATAATAATTTCCCAAATACGAATATTGAACTGTTAACTATAAATTATTATGATGACTATAATTTTAATTTAGCAGGAAGTTTTAATCCAACAACAAATAATACTCTTATTTATGGAGTCTACCCAACAATACGTACAAAAGGATTAACAACAGGTTCAAAAATAAAAGTATTAGCTACAAGTAATTGGATTACAACAGTAAGTTATTACAACGAATCAGCAAAATTAATAAGAGCTTATAGCTATAATGATTATTTAAAAACCACCGACGTAATAAGTAATAAGTTAGATTTTGTGGGAAAAATTGATGAAACTACTAGTTTGCATACTAATACTCAAGATAACATTAATAGTACCATAACCACGACAGATAATTTTATGTATGACCATGCAGGGAGGTTAATAAAACAAACACAGACACTGGCAGGACATACAGAAACAATTGTGGTAAATAATTATGATGAGCTAGGACAGTTACAAAGTAAGAAAGTGGGTAATACAGAAACAGCCCCTTTACAAACAGTTGA
>JALWTD010000015.1 GCA_027082925.1 Flavobacteriaceae bacterium | reverse complement strand
GCTTACAGGGTTGAGAACGGGTTGCATAAATTGTATCATGATATTGAGTTGAGTTCTTTATGTTGTTTGCATATAAGCACAGGTATATTTGATGATATATTTGAGTTACGTTACGCTGGTAATGACGCTATGGATTTGGTATTTGACAGGTTTATAGAGGATGATTATTCTAGGGATATGATATTGCGTGAGGATTTTGATTACGTTGGTATTTGTGTAAAGAATATAGGAGGTATGTGGCATTATGATATAAAGTTTGACGGTTATGGCGAAGATTTATAGTTTACCTATGGATGAGGAGATAGAGTTAGTTGCGAGAAAGGATGGTGTTGTTCATCGTAAGATAATGAAGTATGGAGATGCTTTAGCGTTAAAGAAGAATTACGGTTGGCGTTATGATTATTTTCAAGTTGGATTTTGTGAAATTAAATAAATTATATATATGAGTAAGTTGTATTTAGGCTCGATAGACGTAGCTAAGATTAAGAAAGAATTGATAGTTAGTAAAGGTAAGGATGGCTTACCGTTTAAGAATGGTGCGAAGTATTTAGATGTAGCTATTTGGGTAAACGACACGCCTGATCAGTATGGAAATCATTTAAGTATAAAGATAGGTGGCAAGGAAGATAGTATTTATTTAGGTAACGCTAAGGAGTACGTTAAAGATGGTGGTAATGATGTTAAAAAAGGTGGTGTAAAAGATGATGACGACCTTCCATTTTAACGAAGTAGATTTGAAAGACGAGTTACGTTCCAAAGTAAAGGAGCGTGATTATTTACTGTCGTTATTATTAAATTTCGTTGATGACGGCAGTATTGTTCTTAAGGTAGATAAGTTAAATTACGAGATAGAGATAATACAAGACATATTAGATGAGCAGATTTAAAACAAGACGTAGTTCTGATATAAAGATACGGTTAGACGCTTTAAAGAATGCGGATGAGTTTGCGAAACAAACATTTATAGCTTTAAGGAAAGATGACACTTGTTGGCGTAGGTTTTTAAGATTCTTTAGGATAATACCAAAGCAAAAGATTTAATGAAGATTAGATTTAACGTAAGGGGTAATAAAAAGCAACTAGAGGCAGCTAAGGCTTGGAATAATCCACAATACAAGGAAATTGTGTATGGTGGTGGTAAAGGTGGCGGTAAGAGTTATTTAGGTGTAAACTTAATATTTGGGGATGCGTTTATGTACCCTGATACTAGGTATTTTATTGCGAGAAAAACGTTAAAAGATTTAACAAGTTTTACATCAGGCACAATACATAAGGTTTTTAATGATTGGGGGATAGATGAAAGTATGTATAGGTTTGATGGTAAAAATAACATATGGCACTTACACAATAAAAGTAAAGTATTCTTTTTGGACGCTAAGTTTCTACCTTCAGACCCTCAATACAATCGTTTTGGGTCTATGGAGATGACAAGGGGTTGGATAGAGGAAGCTGGTGAGTTTGATTGGGATTGCGTTAAGAGTTTAGCGAATAGTTTAGGTAGATGGAATAACGACAAATATAATTTAGGTCAAAAATTACTACAAACGTGTAACCCTGCTAAGAATTACTTGTATAAGATGTATTATTTACCAACAAAAGATGGTACAATAAAAAAACATCGTATATTTATACAGGCTTTAGTAGGTGATAATAAGGCATTAGGTGAGCAATATGTAAAAGATATGTTAGAACGTATGGAAGGCGATTATAGTGCTATCCAGCGTTTAGTTTACGGAAATTGGGAGTATGACGATAATCCTTTAGCTTTATTTGATTATAATAAGATACTTGGGTTATATACTAACGATTACGTTAAAAAGACAGGTCAAAGATATTTAACTGCTGATATTGCTTACGAGGGTAGTGATACTTTTGTTATAGGTATTTGGGATGGGTTTATTTTAGAGAAGATTATAGCCATTGATAAGATTAATGAGGTTTTAGTATCTAAGAAGATACACGATTTACGTATGAAATATGGGATACCGATAAGTAATGTGATTTATGACGCAGATGGTACTAAGTTATTTGTAAGAAATAGTGCTAAGTCAGGTCATTTAAAGGGCGCTATACAGTTTCGTAACAACTCGAAAACAGATGAGAATTACGCTAATTTAAAAACTCATTGTTACTTTAAGTTAGCAGATATGGTTAATAAAGGCGATATTTACATTACAGACACATCACATAAAGAGCAATTAATAAAAGAATTAGAGCATATAAACAAGAAACCTTTAGACGATGACGGTAAAATAAGGATAGAAAAGAAAGCTGACCTTAAAAAAAGATTGGGTCGTAGTCCTGATTTTGCTGATATGATGATGATGAGAATGTACACAGAGATAAATATATTAACAGCACCAAAAATAATATGGTAAATTATGATACTATCAAATGATGAGGCTAAGAAAATAGTCAAAGAAAATTTTAGTCTATCGCCAAAGTTTTTAAATATGCGTAAAGATTCTGAAATGCTTTATGCTTTAATAAACGGTGATAATTTTAACGAAACATTAATTAGAGAAATAGAATACATAGAAAGCTCTAAAAAAGCACAAGCTCGTAAAAAATACTCTCGTGATATTCAAGATTTCTTTGAGCGTCTATTCCAACCTTTAGAGAATATTTGGTACGCAACAGGTGGTAATAAGGTTTACGATATTAAAGACGAAGGTGTTAAAAAAGAGTTTCTTAAAAAAATATCAAATATAAAAGATAGTAATACACTATCACATTGGATACAAAACACAGGAGTTAAACTATCTCACGTAGACCCTAACGGATTAATGTTTTTAGAATACACTACAAATCCTAAAAAGGATATTTTCCCTACATATAAGAATATACAGGATATTAGATACTACAAACGTAGTGGTCAGTTAATAGATTACGTCATATTTGAGCCTATTCATAAGGAGTTAAATGGTGTTAATGTTGTTGTTTGGAGAATTGTAGACGATTTAACAGACAGAACGTTTATACAAATAGGTCAAGAATTAACATTGTCTAAATCAGATACATTTGAACATCCTTTTGGTAGAGTACCGGCTATTATCAATTCTAACAATGAAAAAATTGGATACGATTATATGATTTCACCAATAGAGCCTATTCTTGGTTTATCAAAAGAATATGCGAGAGACTTATCTATTAAAACATTATATAAGTTTTCGCAAGGTTTCCCTATACATTGGAAATATGTAACGTACTGTGATGATTGTCATGGTAGAGGTAAGGTTGATGGTGAGAAATGTACAGCTTGTGATGGTAGAGGTAAATTATCAAGAGGTGATGTTGTTGATGTAGTAGAATTAGAAGTACCTAAAGGTGACCAAACAGTTATTGCTCCCAATATTGCAGGACACGTTAAGCCAGATAGTGACACTTGGGATCAATACATAAAAGAGCTTAATAATGCAGAGAAGAACGCATTTAGAACGTTTTGGGGTACTTTATTAGGTAGTGAAGAAACGTTTGGTGGTAGAAAGACAACAACAGAGGTTATATTTAATAAACAACCGATAGAGAACAGACTTAATAAGTACGCAGATTATTGCGAATTTATAGAAGAAAAGTTATCTAAGTGGATTTTAAAATTTATTGATAAGACTAAATCTGAAAATAGTATAACGATAACTTATGGTAGAAATTATGTTATAGAGCCAAGTGATACAATTCTTAGAAGATATAGTGAGGCTAAAAACGTAGGTGAGAACGATATTATAATGGATGAATTATTTAGACAGTACTTACAGGCTACATATAGAACAAATCCAATAGAATTACATAAGAATTTACTTAAGTCAAAAATAGAGCCGTACTTACATTTTACTTTAAAAGATGTTATTTCAGTATTTGGTGAGCAAGAGGCTCAAAAGAAGATTTTATTTAGTAAATGGTGGGATGGCTTAAAACACGATGACTTTAATAAAGACAAAGATACATTACTTAGAGAATTTGAGAAATGGTTTAATAAAAACAAAATTAATTTTAATATAAATCAATAATTATGGAAACAAGAGCAGTTGTTTGTAATGTTTACAAACTATTAAGAAACGGCAAGAAATTTTCTAAAGAAGGGAAAATACTTGAACGTTCAAATGTAGTCTTATTAAGAGATTACGTAAATGAAAAGAATGAGTTTTGGTTTGAGAATGGTCTGTGGCACGAAATAGACGAAGAAGCTACAAAAGACTATTATTCTCTTAAAACAAAAGAAAACGAAGAGAGAAAAGAAAAAGAAATGGTTGAAGGAAAGTTAAAAGATGTTTTAACTGACGTTATCAAAGATGGCGTTAAAAAAGTAACCAAAGACAACTCTGAAATAAAAGAGTTAAGAAAACAATACAAAGAAAAGTACGGTAAAAATGCTTTTGCTGGTTGGGATGTAGATAAACTAAAAGAAAAATTAAAGTAAAATGGCAATAGAAAACATAAATGAGATAGAACAATCTCTTGGATTAGAGGCTGGTAAGCTAATTGAATTAATTAACAGCGAAGATAAAGTTAAAATTGATTTGTCTAATAAAGTGATTTATGACAAAAATGATTATAATTCTTTAATAAATAATATTAAAAAAGAAGAATTTAAAAAAGGACAAGAATTACTACTTAAAGAATTAAAAGACGAACAAGGTTTGGAATATGAGGGTAGAAAAGACCCTAAAAACTTCATAAAACATTTTAGAGAAAAAATTGAAGCAGAATCTAAAATAGAACCTGAAAAAAAATACTCTAACTTAAAAACCGACTTTGAAAAGTTACAGGAAATAAATCAAAGTCTTACGCAAAAATATAGCGAATTAGAAATGAGTATTAAAAAACGAGAAAATGAACGCTTTATAAACGAAACGTTATTAAGTGAGATACCTGACAACACAACTATTCCTAAAGACGATATTTTAGCTATTTTAAAAGCTAAAAATGAATTTAACGTAGGAGAAGATGGATTAGAAATAATCAAAGATGGCGAGGTACTTAAAAACCAAACCACAAGAGATTTACTTACACCTAATGAATTTATGAAGGATTTTATAAAGCCATATCTTAAAGATGTTGAAGGTGGTAGAGGAAATCAAGATGATGACGGTGTAAAAGCAGGTACATTCGAGTCTTTCGATGCTGAAATGAAAAATAAAGGTATTGTAGGGCAAGAATATAATATTGAAATGCAAAAAAGGATTAAAGAAGGCACTTTAAAGGTTTAATACTAACATTTATAAAAAATCTAATATTAAAAATCTATACAAAACGCAAATGTATAGATTTTTTTTATTATATTTGCATAATACTTATCAGACATTTTCTTGCTTTGTGCTAAAAGCGTGGTCGAGGGCAGATGCCATAGTATAAAAAATAAGTTTAATTTTAAAAATAAATAATTATGGCTAATAGAACAACCGCCAATTTAAGTACCGCTCAAGCAAAGTTACTCGGTGCTTTTCAAAAACAAGAACTAAGATTTAGAAATCCTGTTACTTATTTAGCTATGAAGCTATCAAGTAATATTATGTTCCCTAACTATGATGCGCTTAGAATGCGTGAAGATAGAGCTATCGACACAAACTATAAAGTACGCTCTTCAAGAAGTTTACTTACAACTTCTCGTTCTGCATCACACACAGGTACTAAAGGAGATACTGCAACTCTTACTCCATCGTGGGGTACTAAAAGAGATGTATTTAAAATATCTCAAAAACAAGCTGATAATTCTTTATATAGCTTAGACGAACAACTTGCTCAAGAAGTGCAAACCGTTGTTAGTAATTTCGCTGAAGGATTAGAAACAGCCGCTACCGATTATATATTCGCTAACAGAAGTGGTGTGAATGTAGCGACAGCTGAAGGTACTTTTGACGCAGTTGATGACGTATTTAAAATTACTGAAGCTACTAACGGAGAAAGAGCAATGCAAATCGCTAAATCAGCTATGCACGTAAATAAGTATTCTGAAACAAATTTAGTTGCTTTCTGTGATACGGTTTCTTATAATAAGTTTTTATATCAAGCAGCTCAAGGTGCTTCAAACCAAACTAACCTTTCATTCCAATTCGGTGGTGTTACTTATATACACTCTGTTGAATTAAGTGCTAAGTTTGATACGTTGAACGCAGCTGCCGGTTATCCTCTTGGATCTTGGATTATGGCTGAAATGGGTACATTTGGTGTATTACCTTGGATACCAAAACAAAATAGATTAGGTATTTCTACAAAAGTTAATGAGTGGAATACTCTTATTAACCCTATTGATAATGAACTTTACGCAGTACATAGCTATCAAACATTAGCTGACGATAGTGCGAACAATGGTTCTGCTCAAGATGTTGTAACTCAATATGAAGTTTCTATTGATGTTGCATTTGAAAAAGCTCCTTTATCTACTGCTAACGAAACAGTATTCCAAGCATTTGTATTAGTGTAAATGTTTCAAGTAAGTAAAATATCAGATAAGTTATATGGCTTAGTTGGGTTAAGAGATTCTTTTAACCCAGACTATGCTATATTAGATGCTAATAATCAAATTAGTAGAAGTGGATATTACATTACTGATAACGCTTACGTAAAATTAGAATATCTAAAAGACTCACAAGACTACAAGAATATATCGGAAGCCGATTTCAACGAATACCTTAAAAGACTTCAACAGTCAAGTATCGTTAATGTATGTCATAATGTGTTTAACAGATTTGATTTTTTAGACAGGAATTTACTTTACACAAACGCTCATAATAAGGTTAATCAAGCTGTTTTAGAAGATGGTTTTGTAGGTTATAAAATAAGAGTATCTAAGAGTAATGATGTAGCTTTTGGTATTAAGCGAGTTTTGTTGGATTTTAAAACAACAGGAACGTTTGATTTAATGCTATTTAATAGCTCAAGCAATACTCCTATTGAAACAAAAACGATAACTATAACAAGTAACACTCAAGAGGTTGTATTAGATTGGAAAATTGACAATTCTGATATAACTTATAAAGGTGATTACTATTTAGGTTACGTTAAAACTGCCACAACACCAATACCTTATAAAAGAGATTATGGTAATGCTGATATTATGAGTGAAATATCTAACTTAGATATATCAAGAATACAAGTTGTAGGTCATAGTACCTCTACTTTATTTGATTTAAATGATATTGAAAGTTTAAGTGAGGATATTGGTATTAATCCTGACATAACTGTATATGAGGATTATACTGACTTGATTATTAATAATGAAATGCTTTTTGCAAGAGCTATTTATTTAGATTTTTCTATTGCTGTTTTACGTGAACAATTAAACACATTAAGAGTAAACAATAACAGTAATAATGCGGAAAAACAGTCTTTAAAGATTTTAGCTGAAATTAATGGTATCTCTAACGAACAACCAATTAAATTAGTAGGTCTTAAATCTTTATTAATAGGTGAGATAGAACAAATATCAAGTGAAATTGATAAATTAAAAAAAGGTTATTTTGATAATATATTAACAGTTGCTACTGCTTTATGATATACTTAAAACAAAATCCTAAAGGTATTGATATACAAATACAACGTATTCAAGAGTATATTTACAATAAAATCAATGAAGATTATAATTGTGAAGTTTTTGCTTACGGTAGGGTTTACGAAAATAAGATTAATGGTGTAAAAAAACCTTTAGCTTATGTCGGTAGTGGAGAGTATAGAGATGTATTAACTGATGATAGAATAAACGGATTACATTTCTTTTTTGTAGAAAATGAAAAATCTGAAGTAATAAGCAGAACGTGTATGTCTAATAACGAGGTAGATGTTGTGTTTATTATAGATGACCTTAGTAATGTAAAACAGGATATAACACATTATCCTGACGAGGAAATAAAAGAAGATATAAAAAGCTATTTAAGAGGGTTTGCTGAAGTAGTATCAGTTACTAAAAATGAAGATGCTCTTAAAGGTTATGATGTAGAAAACATACCATTTATATATCCGTTCTTTGTTTTCAAAATAACAATAAATATTAACAATTATTAAAAATAAAAAAAATGAGTAATTATAGTGAATTATGCGTAGCTGATGCTAATTTGTTAGGAACAGGTGTAGGTACTTGTGCTAAATCTCTTGGTGCTGATGTTAGATTTTTCCTTGCAGAGAGTTCTTTCACAGGCACAGCGGCACAGTTAAAAACAAAATCTTATTGGGAAGCTGCTATTAAAGCAAAAACGGTAATACCTTTCCCTTTAGTAACGGAAATTGAGCCTCAAGATGTAGAGGCGGCTTATCACGAGTCATCAAGTGGCTTTACATATAAAACTAAAGCTGAAAAAAGAAAAACAATGTATCAATTTATTGAAAACGTTGTTGTGCATAGTGGTATGAAATCTCATTCTGACAGAAGTTGGAATGTATGGTTTTATACTGAAAAAGGATATTTAAGATGTCACACAACAGGTGCTGATTCTTTTGAAGGTATCAAAATGTCAAGATTTTATGTGAACGCTCAAACAACAGCAACTTTTGCTGATTTAGCTCACACTCCTGTTATTATGGAGCATAATGACGTTGATGATTGGGATAAAGAGTTTGGTGTTATTCAACCTGACTTTGATATGAAAGACTTAGAAGGTATCTTTGAAAGCGATGTAGCTGTTTCTTCTGCTACTCAATCAGCAGGTACACTTACTGTGAATGTAGCTGTGACTGTGAAAGGTACAAATGCAGTTCTTTCCGGGTTAGCGTCTACTGATTTCTCTTTAAATGATGCTTCAGGTACAGCTATAACAATTACTTCTGCGACAGAAACAGCAAGTACAGGTGTTTACGCTATTGTAGCTTCCGATACTGCTACTTCAGGTACTATTGGATTAAATAGTGTTGTTACAGTTGGTACGGATAATTATCAATCACAATTAACCGCATTTGTTACTGCATAATGGAATTTAGAATTGGTAAAAATAGAATTGATTTTCGTGAGGGCTTTAAACCAAAGTCCTTACGTCAATTCTTAAAGACGTATTCAAGCATTGGGAGTGATGAAGAATTAACTAAGATATACAACAAATTAAATGGCTACACTTCTTCAGCAAATAGAAAATCTAAAAAAGCTAAAAGAAAGTAATTTAGAGAAGAAATTATTTGAAGCTTTTAAATCTGTTGAAGATAATGTTATACAAGCTAATAAAGACCAATTATCTAAAGGAGAAGATGTTTTTGGTAAAACTGTTGGTGTTTACGCACCATCAACTGAAAACTATGCGTTATTTGATAATCCTAAAAAATCTAAAAAAGAAGGTGATCCTTACAACTTTGAATGGACAGGAGATTTTTTTGATGGCTTTAAATTAGCTATAAACAACAACGAGGTTACAATTTTATCAAATGTTCAAGGTAGCGAAGGTAAAATCCATTTTTTAACCACTAATAATCTTTACGGACTAAATGATGAAAATTTAAAAACTGTTATACGTGAAGATATATTGCCATTTATTCATAAATTTGTAAGAGATACTTTAAATATATGATACATACAATAGAAACTTTACCAATAGTTACATTTGTAAAGATAGCTGAAACAAACGATTTAACTTTACTTACCGATGATGATTTAACAAAAGATGAGTTAAGTAAGATTTGGGATGACATAAGAGATGAGTATCAAAAGTTATCTAAAAACTCGATAACAAATAAAATAGAGAGTTTAAAAACAAAATTATTTAAACAATCAACTAAATATAATTTAGTGATAGTTTGTCTTGAGGTTTTAAAGTATGGAAAAGATGATGATGTGTTAGAAACGTTAAAAGATTATGGTTATGTTATAAAAGGAGAGTATTGGAGTGGTTTAGAAAAGATTTTCAAGCAAGTTGAAACATTGCGTAACAAAATAAAATCAATAGAAGATGAAATAATTAAACTTACAGAAAAGAAAGACGATGTAAATATATACGAAATACTAACTAATTTATCCGTTGGACTTGAATTACCACTTAAAACAAATGAAATAACAACAATAGAATACATTTTCTATAAAAAAGCACTAATAAAAAAAATAAAACAAAACGCTAAAAAATAATTATGGCTTCACAAGATGGTAAAATTAGAAAGGAAGATTTAGTACAATCAGGTGCATTAGGCGTTTATGACGAATTAAAAAACAAAGCAATACCTACTTTAAAAGCTATAATTAAAGAAATGGACACTTTAGCTAAAGCGCAAGGTAAAGTTGGTGTAAGTTTAAGTAACTCAAGTAAATTATACGAAACATCTACAAATAAACTTAAAGCTGCTGTTAAGACAATAAATTCAGCAACAACAGCTACTAATAGGTTATCAAAATCACAAAAAGCAAATACTAAAGCTATTAATACTCAATCTAAAGCTAATAAAGGATTGATTGGTACATTTCAAACACTTTTAAAATCAATGTTAGCTTTTGTTGGTGTTAGAATGTTCTTACAGATAATTAAAGATACTTATAGTTTAGTAAAATCTTTAGATAGTTTAGAATTTTCTATGAAGAAAATTACTAAAAACGCTTTTGATTTAGGTGTTTCTTTTAGATTTGTTACTGAAATATCTAGGGATTTCGGTACATCATTTAAGGTGACAGCAGAACGTTGGCTTAAATTTTTAGCAGCTGCAAAACAAAGTGGAGTTACACTTAGAGATACTGAAAAAATATTCAAATCAATGACTAAAGCAGCATCTGTTTTAGGTTTGAAAACAGATGAGTTAAAAGGTGTTTATCTTGCGTTAGAACAAATGCTTTCTAAAGGTAAGGTTACAACAGAGGAATTAAGACGACAGTTAGGTGAACGATTACCTGGCGCTATGGGTATTATGGCGGCATCTATGGGTGTTACTATTTCTCAATTAGATAAGATGATGAAGAATGGAGAAGTATTATCTTCTGAAGTTTTACCTAGATTTGCTGATGCGGTAGAGTTAGCTTATGGTATAAAAAGTGTTGAAAGTGTAAATACTTTAACCGCTGCTCAAAATAAATTAACAACAGCTTGGCAATTATTTGTCAAATATGTATTAAGTGATTCTACTTTAATAGGACAAGCATTTAGTACTATCGCTAAAGGAATACAGAATATTACGGAGTACTTTAGTTTCTCTGCTAAAATGGATTCTGGTATTATTGCTAAGAAAAAAGCGATAGGTGATGCTATCTTTAAAAACTCTAAAAAAGCTCTTGATAAAACACTTAAAGAGGGTAAAAAATATAATGATATTGAGTTGAAAATACTTGATATTAAAAATAAATTAATATTAGCTAAATTAGAAGATAATAATGATGAAGAAATAAAATTATTAAATGAAAAACTAAATAAGCAAGTAAAAATATTACTTGAATATAATGACAAGATAGAAACAATATCACAAAAAACAGCTTTTGCAGGAATAAAGGATGTTAAAAAAAGACTTAAAGAAATAACTCCTGAATTTAATAAAATAAAAGAAGAATCTGATAAGGTTGGTGTTAGTTGGAAAGATTTAGTTATACCTTTAGCCGGAGTTAATAGAGAGGTAAGAAGATTAATAAGTAAAAATAAATTAAATTCTAAAGAAAATGTAAAAACAATACAAGAATATCAAACATTAACAGCTTTACTTGAAAATTATAAAAAATTAGTAGAGAAAGGTGTTAAAGTTACGCCTTCAGGTGACGGAAGTGGAGGGTCTAAAAAAAATCTACGATTAATATATGACTTACAAAACAAACTACGCATAGAAGATTTAAAAAAACAAATAGAGGCTAATAAAGAAAAATTAAAAGATGAAAAAACAACATTTGAAGAAAGATTTGCTTTAATATCTGAAAACTACGATTTAGAAAGAGAGATTGAAGATTTAAGGCTTAAAGATGCTAAAGCGAAAATTGAAGCTAAATTTAATAAAGATATGGAAGGTATTAAAGCAGGTAGTGAACGTGCTATTGCTTTAAAAACTGAACGTGACCAAAATATTGAGTTATTAGAAAAACAACATCAAGCTAATATAGAGAAAATTAGACATAATGGATTATCCGATTTTGAATGGTCTAAAAATGAAGAAGTAAAAAGAGTGAAAGAAACATTAGCTATAAATAAAAAGAATATTGAGGCTGATTTACAAATAAAGTTAAATGCGATAGATAAAGAATATAACGCATCTAAAAAATCTGATAAAGATAAAGAAAAACGTAAATTAGCAATAGATAAAGCTATTTTTGAGTCTAATAAATTGGTTACATTAGCTATAATTAAATCAGTAAAAGATACTATTAAAATAATGAAAGAAGCTGGTTTATCTGTTGATGAGCTAGAGGCTACATTACGAAAATTAGAGGCTCAAGCTAATAAACCTTATGTACCTGATGAAAAGGATTTACTAACACCTTTAGAAAAGTGGAAAGAAGCATTACAAGCTATTAGTGAAGCTATGGGTGGATTAAGCGATATTAGTGCGAACTATCACGAAAGAAACATTATAGCTTTAGAGCGTGAAATGGAAGCTACCGAAGAACGTTACGCTAGATTAAAAGAATTAGCTGGTGATGATGCAGACCAAAAAGAACAGTTAGATAGAGAATTAGAAGCAAAACGTAAAATAAATGAGGCTAAAATACGTAAAGAAAAAGAAAAACAATGGAAAATAGACCAAAAAGTAGCTTTAGCTCAAGCAGCAATAAATATAGCGTTAGGTATAACTAAAGTAATAGCTAATCCTTTTATGGTAGCATTAGTATCTGCATTAGGTGCTATTCAATTAACAGCTATCGCAACGCAACCTATGCCTAAATTCGCTGAAGGTGGTGTTATGGAATATGACGGTAAGGCTTTAATTAATGATGGTGGTAAACGAGAGTTTGTAGAAAGAAATGGTATGATTTTCTCTACACCTATTAAAGATGCTGTTGTAGATTTACAAAAAGGAGATATAATTCACAAAGATATTGATGCTTTAATGAATGCTTCTATTATAACATCATTAATTAATGATACAAAAACACTTGATGCTTCAAAATTAAATGTTATCTTTGATAAAAATTACGCAAACTTAGAAACTGCTATTAAGAGAGGTTTTAAAGGAGCAAGACAAAATATAAATATAACACAAAATAAAGTAGACATACCTCACGCTTTATATAGAAATAGTCAGATAGAATGGCAATAGATAATGTAAAACATAATAGAGTAAGATATACATTTTATCACGACTCAATAGGTAATGTAGTAATAGATGAGCCTATTGGATTTAATGACGACGATTTAGAGTATAGCCGAAATAAAGATTATCACGGTGTGTTTACGTTATTCTCGAACAACCTTGAATTTTACGGTAGTTCAAAAACTATTATATTAGATATTTACAATACATATGGCATAAATTCTAAATTAAAACTAACAAAAGAAGTTTTAGAAGAAGATACCACCCAAGTAAACACAATGCTTTGGGTTAAAGAATATGAAGGGTTTTTAGACTTTACAACGCTTTCTTACGATGACATAAAAGCTACTTGTAAATTTAATGCAAGTAGTTTATCAAGTTTAATTAAGTCAAGAGAAAGTACTGATATTGAAATTGAACGAACAACCACATTAGATGGTAGGGAAATACCAAAAATTAATACAGAACTAATAACTTTAACCGAAAGAGATGTTTTAGTAGTTAATCAATCTATTATAGACGGTACGCAAATATTAATGGGTACTGCTGAATTAACACCTCTAACAAAAGTAGTTAGTAATCAAGACGATGATTTTTCTGCGCAAGTTATAACTTCAACATCTGGTGGTTATACTGCTGATAATTTCTTTTGGACATCAAATTCTGACGCATCTACAACATTAAATATTGATGTAACTATTGATGCAAGTGCAAATATATTGTACTCTGGTGGTAATAGTGGTGCTTCTTACTCAACTTTTGAAATACATAAATTCGGTTGGGATGGTACTAATTATAACTTTATTGAAAAATATACAATAGGTACAATATCTTATAATGGTGTTTCAAATACACTTACTTTTAATCAAGATATTTCGTTGTCTTTAGACGATAGTTTAGCTTTAGTTTTAAATTCTTCATATTCAATATGCACAATAACTAAGTTAAATATTACAGCATCAGAGTCATCTTCATACACAACAACAATAACTAATAATAAGTTTGTGTTTATCCACGAATTATTAGATAAACTTTACACTATCATTACAGATAAAGATAATATTGTTTATTCTGAATATTTTGGTAGAACAGATTTAGGTTACGCAAGTTTAGGAAGTGGAGGTTATACAGGATTAATTAGTGGTTTTTGGATACGAAACTTTGATGAAAACGCAGAAAGGTATAAACCACCTGTAATTTCTCCAAGAGATTTAGTGCGTAGTTTAGATGCTGTTTTTAATATAGGTATGGGTATTGAAAAAATTGGTAGAAAAGAAAGAGTTGTTATTGAAGATAAAAAATACTTTTACCAAAATGTTGTAGGTATAAAATTACCTAATCAAGTAAATAATTTAACAAGAGATGTATATACTGATTTATTTTTTAATGAATTAGAGGTAGGTTTCTCTAAAAGTGGCGGTTATGATAGAGAAATGGGATTAGATGAGCCTAATGCTAAATCTACATTTACAACTTTTGTAACAGCTTTAAAAAATAAATACTCGAAAGTTTCTAAAGTTCGTGGAGATAGTTACGGAAAGGAATTTGCTCGTAGAAAACCACAAGATAAATTCCCTACTGAAGATACTCAATATGATGATTATAATTGGTTTTTAGATATTAAATATAATGGTATTGAATATACAGAAAAACTATGGTCGGATAGATTTGAGGAAAAACCAACTGGAGTATTTAGTCCTGACACGCTAACTAACATATATTTTAGCCCGTTTAACTGCCTTTTAAGACACGCTTGGTGGTTTTCTTCAGGGTTTGAAAAAGACCTCGATAAATACACTCGTTTTTCGTCATCAACAGGAAATAGCGAGTTGGTTACTAAATTAATTGGTGGAGAGATGTATGCTGAAAATGGTAATGTTTTAAATTACGAATTAGATAGACCTCGTTTATTACCTGAATTAATTAAGTTTGAACATAATGTTGATAGTGATATTAGAAATCAGCTTAAAGGTTACACAACTATTGACGGTAGGGAAGTGCCTAATTTTTACTGTCTTATTGAGTTTATTAATGAGAATGGAGAAACAGAGCAAGGATATTTAAAATCTTTAAAACCAAATGGTGCAGGTCAATGGGAAATAATAAAAGCAAATACTAACGTAAGGAGAGCGCAACAAATTATAGATTATAAAGACGGACAAGCTGAAATATTTACAGGAAGTAGTGGGTCTGCAAGTATCATTGATGCAAATGTAAATAGTGCGCCTATTATTGGAACATTATCATACGTAAGCGATACTTCAAGTTCGGTTTCTTTATCTTGGGATGCAGCAACTGATGATGACGGTAATTTAGATGGTTATTATGTGTATTACAGATTGTCAAGTGTAACTTCTTGGACTTTATTTAGTACAGAGTTAAGTTCTGCTACTTCAAAAACAGTCACAGGTTTAAGTGAGATTACATCATACGACTTTAGTATAATAGCTTTTGATACAGCAGGTTTACAATCAGACAGAAGTAATATTGTTACGCAAACAACAGCTGACGGTACTGCGCCAACAATAGGTACTTTAAGTAAAGGTGTGCAAACAGATACAACATTCCCTTTAAATTGGACTGCGGCAACTGATAATGTAGCTGTTACAGGATATAAAGTGCTATATAAGGTTTCTACTGATAGTACTTGGACAACAATAGATACTTTAAGTACTGATTTAACATACACAGTAACAGGATTAACACCAAGTACATCTTATGACTTTAAATTACAAGCGTATGATGCTGAAGGAAATGTGTCAAGTGATAGTAATATAGTAACTGACTCAACAAACGCGTCAAGTGTTACTTGGAGTAGTTATAAC
>JALWTD010000014.1:72392-451175 GCA_027082925.1 Flavobacteriaceae bacterium | reverse complement strand
ACCTCTTCCCATACCGAACAGAGAAGTTAAGCCTATCAGCGCAGATGGTACTGCCATTATGGTGGGAGAGTATGTCACCGCCTTTCTTTTGAAAGCCTTCAACAAACGTTGAAGGCTTTTTTTTGTTCTAAATCTTATAAAACTTTATTTTGATACTAGCTCTATTTAGCTTTATTTTGTAGCCTAATTATGAAGAAAATTGTACTGTATTTATTTTTTTTATCATATAGCACCTATTCTCAGGTAGGAGGAGAGAATATATATAATTTTCTAAATTTAACGGCTTCTGCTAAACAAGCTGCTTTAGGTGGAAATGTAATTACGTTATTAGACGATGTCAATCAGCCTTTATGGAATCCTTCAACAATTAATGTAGTACTAGATAACCAACTATCTGTTAATTATATGAATTATATAGCAGATTTAAATTTAGTGTCGGCCTCTTTTGCACATATGGTTAGCAGAAACTTCGGAACTTTACATACAGGAATTACATATTTAAATTATGGACAGTTTATTGAAGCTAATGAAAATGGTATAGAAACCGGTACTTTTACGGCTTACGATTTAACTTTTTCTGTAGGGTATTCATATAATATTTTTAAAACCGATTTTTATGTAGGCGCAAATATAAAGCTAATTAACTCGGTTATTGATAATTATACGTCTTTTGGAATTGGTTCAGATTTTGGTTTATTGTATTATAATGAGTATTTACCATATGTTTTTACCATTTCAATTAGAAATGTAGGGTATCAAATTTCTACGTATGACCAGAATAGAGAAAAATTACCTTTTCAGGTAGCTTTGGGAATGTCATATAAATTAGAGAATGTACCTATCAAATGGCATTTCACTTTCGATAACTTGCAAAAATGGAATTTAGCATATAGCAATCCGTCTAATTCAACTATTGATATAAATGGTGTTGTAGAAGAAGAAAAAATTTCTTTTTTTGACAATGCAATTAGACATTTTTCTGTAGGAGCAGAATTATTTCCTGAAGGCGGATTTTCTTTACGTATGGGGTATAATTTTAGGAGAGCTAGTGAACTTATGTTAGTTGATAAACGTACATTTGCAGGTTTTACAGCAGGTTTTGGATTAAAAATGAATAAGATGATGTTGAACTACGCTTTTTCTAAATATCACCCAGCCTCTAATGTAAATACATTTAGTTTATTAATAAATTTAAATTAATATTTTGAGTAAAATTACCATAGCTATAGACGGATTTTCTTCCACAGGTAAAAGTACTGTTGCCAAGCAACTGGCAAAAAAATTAGGGTATGTATATGTTGATACAGGTGCAATGTATAGAGCAATTACATTATACGCTATGGAAAAAGGGTTGATTTCAGAAGAAAAATTTCATAAAAATGAATTGATTCAACACTTACCTGAGATAGTGTTGGAGTTTAAGTTTAATGATAAGAAAGGATTTTCAGAGATTTATTTAAACGGTAAAAATGTTGAAAATAAAATTAGAAGCATGGCTGTTTCTAATTTAGTGAGTAAAGTTGCTGAAGTTTCAGAAGTGCGAAAAAAACTAGTTGAACAGCAGCAGAAAATTGGGGAAAATAAAGGAGTGGTTATGGATGGAAGAGATATTGGAACTGTAGTTTTTCCAGATGCCGAATTAAAACTTTTTATGACAGCTTCTGCAGAAACAAGAGCTGAGAGAAGGTACAAAGAATTGATAAATTCAAATAACAATGTCACTTTTGAAGAAGTTTTAAAAAATGTAAAGTTTAGGGATCACTTAGATTCTACAAGAGATGACTCTCCTCTTATAATGGCAGATGATGCTATAAAAATAGATAATTCAAATATGACTCAGGAAGAACAATTTGACAAAATTTTAAATTTAGCACTCCAAAAAATAAATCACTAAAAAGAAATTAACTTACGGAATATTAAGGTATTTATGAGTTTGTAAAGAAATTTTCCATGTAGGATGCTTCATTACATAGGCTACAATTTGAGGAGTCATTTTATCTCTTTTACTCCATTCGGGTTGTAAAAATAATTCACAATTTTCAGAAACTAGCAACGCCTGCTTTTCGGCAAATTCAAAATCACTTTTATTGTGGACAATAATTTTGAGCTCATTTGCTTTTTTATAAATTTCTTTAAGCGGCAGTTTTGTTTTTTTAGGAGACAAACAAATCCAATCCCAGAAACCACTAATTTTATATGCGCCAGAGGTTTCTATATGTGTTTTTATATTGTTTAAATGAAGGTTTTTTGTAAGAAAATCTAGATTCCACATAAGAGGCTCTCCGCCGGTGACTACCACTGTATTGGCGTGTTTTTTAGCTCCATTTACAATAGTGCTTACAAGTGTAGGAGGATGCAGTTTTTCATCCCAACTCTCTTTTACATCACACCAATGGCAGCCAACATCACAACCACCTATTCTTATAAAATAAGCCGCTTTTCCAGTATGAAATCCTTCGCCTTGAATGGTATAAAAAGCTTCCATTAAAGGAAGCATTTCTCCGCTATTTATTAATTGTTTTGAGTTTGCATTGCTCATGTTGCAAATATAGTTATTACAGGAGTAATAAATAAGCTAAATAGTGACCTATTTTTTGGTAAAATAAGGTAATTGTATATTCACTTTGTACGGATTGTTAAAAAAAACCAAAAAATGAAAAAAACAGCCACAAGTGTTATTATAATTATATAATTTTGGGACATATGAGATGTTTTATAATTATTTTTTAATAATTTTAAAACTGGAACGTTTATTGTTGAGCAATATCAAAAATAATTTATGTCAAATTTTAAAAAAATCACCTATCTATTACTACTTTCGTTAGCCTTTACCCAATGCTCTAAAGAGCGTAAATTTTTGATTGAAAAAGGAAATGTAGGTTACCTAAATAAAGAGACAACGATACAAGATTTATATACAATATTTAAAAAAGATTCTATTGCTACACATCTTACTTCAGAAAATGTTGACGTAAAAAATAAGCTATTTTCAGTTGGAAATGACGAGTATGAGGTGTTTTTAAAGAATGGTAAAAAATTGTTAGAAATAGTTCCTATTAAACAGAATGATTCTTTATCTAAAATTAAAAGTGTTCAAATATTTGATCCTAGATTTAAAACGGATAAAGGACTTTCATTAAATTCTAACTTTAAAGAAATTAATGAAAATTACATTATAAATAATGTTGAAACCACGCTGACTTCGGCAACGTTATTTATAGACGAGTTAAATGCTACGATAGCTATTGATAAAAAAGATTTGGGGCTTAATAGTTTTAGTAGAGAAGAAATCACAATAGATCAAATACCAGATTTAGCTAAAATTAAATATTTTACTATTTGGTTTAACTAAAACAATGAATCCAACAAAAAAAACAAAAGTTAAAAGAGCTCCCAAAAGAGGCTTTTACGACAAAGAAACTATCTACGCTATTTTAGATAAAGACTTTGTATGTCAAATTGCTTTTGTATATGAAAATTACCCTGTAATTATTCCAACAATTTATGGCAGAAAAGGAGCTGTTTTGTACTTACACGGTGCGGCAGTTAGTAGAATGCTTTTAGCATTAGAAAAAGGAATTCCTATTGCTGTAAATGTAACTCAAACAGATGGAATTGTTTTAGTCAGGTCGGCTTTTCATCACTCTTTAAACTATCATTCAGTTACCATTTTTGGAAACGCAACACTTGTAACTGATGCCGAAGAAAAGCTAGAGGCATTAAAAATTATTTCAGATCAAATTATTCCAGATAGATGGGGTGAAGTAAGACCGCCAAATACCAAAGAGATGAATGTTACTAAGGTTGTTAAAATTCCTATTACTGAAGCATCGGCTAAAATTCGTACGGGTCCTCCTGTTGATGAGAAATCGGATTACAGTTCTTCTATTTGGGCAGGAGTATTGCCTATTACAAAACAGTATGGAGAACCACTAGCAGATGAACATTTACATAACAATATACCATTACCAGACAGTTTAAAAAAAATGATAAATAATGAGTAAGAAATATTTCATTCAAAAAAAACCTTTTATAGTACCAACAACCGATGGTAAGTTAATTGAAGAGCATTTTGGGAACACTACCATTAAATCTGAATTAAGTATCGCACATATGGTAGCACCTCCGGGTTGGAGTGAACCTTTTCAGACTCCTGAATTTGACGAATATACGTACATTATTAAAGGGAAAAAGCAATTTGAGATAGAAGGAGAGACGATTGTTTTAGAAACAGGTCAATCTATTAAAATTTTAAAAGGAACAAGAATACGCTATTCAAATCCTTTTGAAGAGGCTTGTGAATACTTATCTGTATGTTCACCTGCATTTTCTATAGATCTTGTGCATAGAGAAGAATAACTTATTTGGAAGAAATCCTTTTTTTAGTCAAATAAAACGGAAAGTAAATAAGTAAAAAATAGGGTAAAATGATAAGTTCAGCTGTAAAAATATAATACGGCCAATCTCCCAAATAATCTAAAAGGGTAGCGCTATTAGGTTTTCTACTAATGTAAAAATAATTGGCATTTGTCATTTTATTAACAATTAACATCAGTAAAAAATATCCCTGTATTGCAATAAAAGATTTAAACACACTTTTAAGAGTAGGGTAAATTTGATATACAGTAGTTACATAAAATACGTAAATAATAAGTCCGGAGTGTACATACCAGTATTTTATAAAATTGTAATTTGGAAACCCTTGCGCTAAATCTGGAGTAATAATAGCTTGTGATGTACCTGCAAGAATCCAGAAAAAGATAATTTCAAAGTAGATTTTTTTTCTTGTGATAGTAAAAACAGGTAAAAGTAGTGCTGTAAAATTACAGAGTTGAAATGGCAAGTCGTGTTTTATATCAAACCCTCTATCAATAATTTTCAAGAAAGTCCATAATACTATAGAGAACGATAGCGAGTAGCTTAGTATTTTTTCTATGTAAATTTGCTTTTCTTTAGGTAGTTTTTTTGCCCATTTTATTAAAATAATGCCACAAGTAAAAAAAAACAATACTGCAACTAAGTGTTGAATACCAAAAGACTCAAACTTTGAATGATTTTCAAAAAATAAAAAATTTGCCAAGCTGTAGGGTTCGTTTAGAGCCTCTAATATACAAAAACAAATTTATTTTCTTTCACAAGCAATGAGTGTGTTTTTAAGAAGCATTGCTATGGTCATTGGACCAACTCCGCCAGGAACAGGCGTAATATAAGCTGCTTTTTTACTAACACTTTCAAAATGAACATCTCCGGCAAGGCGATATCCTCTTTTCTTAGTATCATCTTTTACCCTAGTTATCCCTACATCAATAATGGTTACACCATCTTTAACCATATCTCCGGTTAAAAATTCAGGAATACCTAATGCAGCTACAATAATATCTGCTTGTTGTGTGATTGCTTTTAAATTTTTAGTTTTACTGTGTGCAATAGTAACAGTTGCATTACCGGCTTTGCGTTTTTGGCTCATTAAAATACTCATAGGACGTCCTACAATATGGCTTCTACCAATAATAACAACTTGTTTTCCTGATGTTTCAACATTGTATCTTTCTAATAACTCTAGAATACCAAAAGGTGTAGCAGGTAAAAAACAAGGTAGTTCTAAAGTCATTTTACCAACATTGGTAGGATGAAACCCATCAACATCTTTGTCGGGGTTTACAGCCATTAATACCTTTTGCTCATCAATGTGTTTAGGAAGCGGTAATTGTACAATAAATCCGTCAATATTTTTATTGTTATTTAGTTTGTGTATTTGTTCTAGTAGTTCTTTTTCAGAAGTCTCTTCAGGCAATTCAATAAGTGTAGAATCAAATCCTACCATTTTACAGGCTTTTACTTTACTGGCAACGTAAGTCATACTAGCACCATCTGAACCCACTAATATAGCAGCTAAATGAGGTGTTTTTTTACCTTCAGATTTAAGTTGTTTAACAGCTATAGAAATTTCGTTTTTAATTTCTGCCGATGTTTTTTTTCCGTCTAGTAAAATCATAATATTTTTGTGTGTTATACAAAAAAAGGCAAACTAATTTTAGTTTACCTTTTATAAATTATCGTCCCATTCCTTTCATCATTTGCATCATTTTTCTTCCGCCTCCACCTTGCATCATTTTCATCATTTTACTCATTTGTGCAAATTGTTTCATAAGTTGATTGACTTCTTGAATAGAGGTTCCCGAACCTTTTGCTATTCTCTTTTTTCTACTTGCGTTGATTGTTTTTGGATCGCTTCGTTCACCAGGAGTCATAGAGTGTATAATAGCTTCAATACCTTTAAAGGCATCATCATCTATATCTACGTCTTTCATCATTTTTCCGGCACCGGGAATCATACCCATTAAATCTTTCATATTTCCCATTTTCTTGATTTGCTGAATTTGCTTCAGGAAATCATCAAACCCAAATTGGTTTTTAGCAATTTTCTTTTGAATTCTACGGGCCTCTTCTTCATCATATTGTTCTTGAGCACGTTCTACTAAAGAAACTACGTCACCCATACCCAATATTCTATCAGCCATTCGATCTGGATGGAAAACATCAATGGCTTCCATTTTTTCTCCAGTACCAATAAATTTAATAGGTTTATTAACTACAGATTTTATAGATAATGCAGCTCCACCTCTGGTATCACCATCTAATTTTGTAAGAATTACTCCTTCAAAATTTAAGATTTCGTTGAAGGATTTTGCTGTATTTACAGCATCTTGTCCTGTCATTGCATCTACAACAAATAGTGTTTCATGTGGATTTATTGCTTTGTGGATGTTAGAAATCTCATTCATCATTTCCTCATCAACAGCTAAACGTCCGGCAGTATCAATAATAACTACATTTTTACCTGTAGCTTTGGCGTGTTTAATAGCATTTTGTGATATTTCAACAGGGTTTTGATTTCCTTCTTCAGCGTATACTTCTACACCTATTTGATCTCCAACTACGCGTAACTGATTAATTGCTGCAGGTCTGTAAACATCACACCCAACAAGTAAAACTTGTTTTGTTTTTTTTGTTTTTAAGTAATTAGCAAGTTTTCCTGAGAAAGTAGTTTTACCCGAACCTTGTAAACCTGCCATTAAAATAATTGTTGGCGTTCCGGAAAGGTTTAGCCCAACAGTTTCACCTCCCATAAGTTGGGTAAGTTCATCTTTTACAATTTTTACTAATAATTGTCCCGGATTTAACGTGGTTAACACATTTTGTCCTAGTGCTTTTTCTTTTACAGAATTGGTGAAATTTTTGGCTATTTTATAGTTAACATCGGCATCTAATAGCGCTCTACGAACTTCTTTTAGTGTTTCTGCAACATTTACTTCGGTAATTCTTCCATGTCCTTTTAGTACATGAAAAGCTTTGTCTAATTTATCACTTAAATTGTTAAACATAATATCTCACTTCGTTTTTAGAGGACACAAATATAATAAAAATGAGCGTAAAAAGAATGTGAAAGGCTTGTGGAATTATATTATTTACCAAATTTTAATTTGTTGAATTCTTCAGACTTATTTTTAGGAATTGAAAGGCTTTTCCATTGGCTATTTTTAATCATTTTTGCAACGTAAACCATTTGTCCAATATGGTATGCATAATGGGTGAGCTGCCTGTTTATAGCCTCAATAACGGTATGTTTTTCGTTTCGTATACTCACTGTTTTGGCTAAATCTTCTTCTGTTAAATTAGAAATAATATAAAATAAACACTCCCAACCTTCTTCCCAGTACCTTATAAGAGCTTGTTTATTTTTAGCCGGGGTTTTAAACTCATTATCTCTTTTTCTCCATTCTTTTTCTCCGTCTTCGGTAAAAAAATGAGTCCACCTACTAAGCATGTTACCAATAATATGGTTGATAATAACAGCAATGCTGTTACTTTCAGAATTGTAGTTCCAAAAAAGCTCTTTTTCAGAAATAGAGGCTATTGTTTTATCTCCTAAACTCTTGTAGTAATCAAATTGTTTTTGAATACTTTGGATATAATTTTTACTAATGTCAATCATTTTTAATACTGTCTTTCACAAATTTTATAGAGGTTGTATTTACGCAGTATCGTTTCCCTGTGGTATTTTTAGGACCGTCATCAAATACATGTCCTAAATGTCCTCCACACGAGGCACATACAATTTCAGTGCGTATCATTCCATGCGATTTGTCTAAAATATATTCTACAGTTCCTTCAATAGCATCATCAAAAGAAGGCCATCCACAATGTGATTCAAATTTACTATTCGATTCAAATAGTTGTAAACCACAGGCAGCACATAGGTAAGTTCCTTTTTCGAAATGAGAGGTATATCCATCTTCGCTTGGTGCGTCGGTTCCTTTTTCTCTAAGTACAAAATATTGCTGAGGAGTTAATTTTTGTTTCCAATAACTATCTGATTTGACAACTTTTTTAACCATTGTTTTTTCATTTTTTTCTTGTGAGTAGTTGTTATTAATTACAATAACAAAAGCAATAAGTATTAAATATAACTGTTTCATGTTTCTCTTTTAATAAATTGAATAACGTTTTTAATAACGGCATTATTTTTTAAAATGCGTCTGTGACCTAATTTATTGGTAATTAGTAATTCTCCTTTCTCCAAATTTTGTCGGATGTGGTAGGCGCAACTTACAGGTACATCATAATCTTCTGTATCATGAATAACAAGCACAGGAATTTTTACATATTTAGCAGCAAAACTAGCAGATAAATGGTCTATATCTTCTCCAAATTTTTGTAAGAAATGCTGTTTTATTTTTTTGATTAGTATTGGTTTTAGTTGTAGTTTTTTTATAAAATTAGTGATAATATCAGTAATAATATCACCGGCACCTATCACTACTGCTTTTTTAAAATTTACGCCTTGTTTTATTGTATTTAGCACTGTCATTCCTCCCAATGAATGACCAATAGCTATTTCAAACGGACCGTATTTTTGTTCAATAAATTTTGCAGTAGTAATAAATTCGGTCATCATTGTTGTTTTTCCTGAAGATTTTCCATGTGCAGGACCATCAAAACTAATAGTCATATATCCGTTTTCCAATAGTTTATCGGCTATTTTATACATTTGAGTACCTCTGCCAGACCATCCGTGGATGAGCAGTACTTTTTTTTGAGAATAGCCATAGGTGTACACCATAATACTTTTGTTTATTTCAGGAATAAACAAGATCTCTTTTTGAGCACTTTTTGCCATCATTTTTTCTCGTTCAGGTGTGTTAAACCGAAAAGGAGTGGTAAATAATTTTACCGCAAATTTTGTAGCCAAATGATAAGAAATAAACTGTAAAATTTTTCCGGTTATTAAAACAATAAAAGGAATGCTATGCGTGTTATTTTGGTGTGCTTTATTTTGAATTTCCGATTTTTTCATATAAAACCTATTCGTTTTGAATGTAAAAATAGAATTTGTACATTTATAAAGCGTGTAAAATCTCAAAAAAATATACAATGAAGAAAATTATTTTACTTGTACTGTTTGGTATGTTTAGTTATAAATGTAGTACAGTTCCTATTAGCGGTCGAAAACAATTAAACTTTGTAAGCGATTCTGAAATACTACCGGCGAGTTTTGCACAGTACGAAAGTTTTTTAAAAGAGCACAAGTTATCAAACAATAAAGAAAAAACGGAAGAGATTAAGAAAGTTGGTAAAAATATTTCGGCTGCAGTAGATAGGTTTTTAAGGGCAAATGGTAAGAGTAAAGAGGCCGATAGGTATAAATGGGAATTTAATTTAGTTGAAGATAAAACTGTAAACGCTTGGTGTATGCCTGGCGGTAAAGTTGTTTTTTATACAGGAATTTTGCCTATTTGTGACAATACAGATGGTATTGCGGCAGTAATGGGACACGAGGTAGCTCATGCGTTTGCTAAACACGGGCAAGAGCGTATGAGTACCGGTATTTTACAGCAAGCAGGTGGTATTGCCGTAGCATTGAGTACTTCAAGAAAAAACCCTAGAACACGACAGGTTTGGAATATGGCCTTTGGAATAAGTTCTACAGTAGGTATTTTGGCTTTTAGTAGAACTCATGAAACAGAAGCTGATAAATTGGGAATGGTTTTTATGATTATGGCGGGTTATAATCCTGAAGAAGCTATAAATGTATGGATTAGAATGAGCAAACAAGCAAAAGGGAATGCACCTCCTGAATTTTTGAGCACGCACCCTTCAAACGAAACACGAATTAAAAACTTAAGAGCATATCTTCCAACAGCTAAGGCGTTGGCTGCAAAATACAATACTCAATAAATTGGATAAAAAAAAATAATTGTAGTATATTGTTGACCGTTCTAAAATTTTAGAACGGTTTTTTCTCATTTTAAAAACTAGCAATGTTACAAAAAGGCGATAAAAAATTAATAAATGCTTGGGCATTTTACGATTGGGCAAACTCTGTATATTCATTGGTAATTGGAACAGCAGTTTTTCCAATTTATTATGAATCTGTTACCAAAGCAGATGGCGGAATACTTCAGTTTTTAGGAACAGAGTGGCACAATACAACGGTTTATTCATACGCTTTGGGATTTTCTTTCTTAATTGTAGCTTTTTTATCACCCATTTTATCAGCAATTGCAGATTACACCGGAAATAAGAAGCGATTTATGCAGTTTTTTTGTTTGTTGGGGTCGTTATCGGTAATGGCATTGTACTTTTTTACAGGTAAAGAAAACGTGTGGATTGGCATTGTTTTTACCATACTGGCAAGTGTTGGTTTTTGGGGAAGTATTGTGTTTTACAATGCATATTTACCAGAAGTTGCAGAGCCAAAAGACCATGACCGTGTAAGTGCGAAAGGATTTATGCTTGGGTATATTGGTTCGGTTTTATTATTGGCGTTTAACTTATCTATGGTTATGAAACCAGAAATGTACGGTATTACAGATGCCACATTTCCGGCTAGAATATCATTTCTTACTGTAGGTGTTTGGTGGTTAGGGTTTGCTCAACTTACTTTTAGAAGGTTGCCAAACAACCCGTTTAAGCGTAAGCCTGAAAAAGATTATATTTTTAAAGGATATAGAGAGTTAAAAATTGTAGTAAAAGAAATTAAAAATCAAAATCAATTAAAAATTTTACTTATTGCCTTCTTTTTGTATAGTATTGGTGTTCAAACGGTTATTTTATTAGCTTCTATCTTTGGTACAAAAGATTTAGGTTTAGATACCAGTAATTTAATTATTACCATTTTACTTATTCAATTGGTAGGTGTACTAGGTGCGTACTTTTTCTCTAGACTTTCTGAAAAAATAGGGAATATTAAATCGCTTAAAATCACTATTTTAATATGGAGTATTGCTTGTTTAGGAGCTTATATGCTTCACAGAGATGATCCAAAGGTATACCTCAAGTTTTATGCTTTAGGAGGTTTTATAGGATTTGTATTAGGCGCTATTCAAACACTTTCTCGTTCAACCTATTCAAAGCTTATTCCCGATGATACTTTAGACCACGCTACCTATTTTAGTTTTTACGATGTTACAGAAAAAATAGCCATTGTTGTAGGAATGCTTTTGGCCGGAATTGTAACATCATTTACCAACTCTTTACGATTATTTATCTTAATTTTGTCAGGATTTTTCATTGCAGGATTCATTATTTTGAGCTTTATGAAAAAAACGAAATATGTCAAATAATTACGATTTTATAGTTGTAGGTGCAGGAATTGTAGGCTTAGCCACAGCCTATAAATTACAGTTGAAATTTCCTAAAAAAACCATTGCTGTTTTAGAAAAAGAGCCTCGTATAGGAATGCACCAAACGGGAAGAAATTCAGGAGTAATTCATTCAGGAATATATTACAAACCAGGGTCGTACAAAGCTTTAAATTGTAAAAATGGACGAGCGCAATTGGTGAAGTTTGCTGAAGAAAATAATGTAAACTATGATGTATGCGGTAAAGTAATAGTTGCTACAACGCCTGATGAATTGCACACCTTAGAAGAAATTTACAATCGAGGTATTCAAAATAAAACAGAGGGTATACGCTATTTAAATGCCGATGAAATAAAGGAAAAAGAACCGTATATTAACGGTATTAAAGCAATTTGGGTTCCTTCAGCAGGAATTATAGACTACGTAGATGTTTCAGAAAAATTAATAGCGAACATTACCAAAATTAATCCAAAAAGTGAACTTATAACTTCATGTGAATTTAAAAAAGTTACCACCACACAAAATAGCACCATATTAACTACAAGTAAAGGCGATATTACCGCTACAAAAGTATTGTTTTGTACCGGATTACAGTCTGATAGAAGTGCCGAAAAAGATACTCTCAAACTCGATTTACATATTGTTGGATTTAGAGGTGATTATTACGAACTTAAACCAGAAGCTGTTCATAAAGTAAAAAACTTGGTATATCCTGTTCCCGATCCTAAATTTCCTTTTTTGGGAGTTCATTTTACACGTATGATTCATGGAGGAGTAGAATGTGGTCCAAATGCTGTTTTTACATTTAAAAGAGAAGGGTATACCAAAACAAGTTTTAGTTTAAAAGATACTTTTGAAGCACTAACCTTTAAGGGAACTTGGAAGCTGTTTGGAAAACATTGGCGTAAAGGTATTGATGAATATAAAAGAGCTTTTTCAAAACATTTATTTGTAAAAGCACTTCAAAAGCTAATGCCTTCAATTTCTGTTACAGAGGTACAACCTGCCAGAGCCGGTGTTAGAGCGCAAGCCATAGATTTTGATGGGAATATGGTTGACGACTTTAAAATTATGCAGCACAACGGAAATATTCATGTCATTAATGCTCCATCACCTGCGGCAACTTCGTGTTTAGCTATTGCCGATGAGATTGTGAAAAAAGTAACCATTTAGATTGTTTAGCAAATGAAAATATACCAAAAAGAGATTGTATTAAAACCATACCCAAGGGGTTTTCATTTAATAACACATGAAATTAGCAATCAATTTCCTGAGATAAAAAAAATAGCGTTAGGACAATTGCAAATATTTATAAAGCACACTTCAGCAAGTTTAACAATTAATGAAAATGCAGACGCTACGGTTAGAGAAGACTTTGAAACTCATTTTAATAAAATGATTCCTGAAAACCAGCCTTATTACACACATACTTTTGAAGGAAGTGATGATATGCCGGCACATTTAAAATCTTCGGTATTAGGAGCTTCAATTCAAATTCCAATTACCAACGGAACATTAAGTTTGGGAACTTGGCAAGGTATTTATTTATGCGAACATAGAAATTACGGAGGTGCTAGACGATTGGTGTTAACCGCTTTTGGAACTCCAATAAATTAAAAAGCCATATTGTTTTTAACAATACGGCTTTTTAGAATTTAAACACTTGTTTAAGATTTAGTCTTTTACACCTAATTTTCCTAAAATAACTTCAAGTAAGCACCATTTAGTAATAGATGATTGTAATAAATTAGCACCTACAAAAGTGGTAACCCACAACCAGTTAAGGTTTTCAGTTTTTACTGCTAATAGCAGACTAAGTAAAATAAAAGTTCCGGCGAAAGCTCTAATAATTCGTTGTTTCATAATAATAAATTTAGTTAAATAGATTTCTCAATGTTAAGTACAGCTACATGTATTTTAGAGAGTGATTCTTGTTTTTCGTTAAACGAATTTACCAAATCAAACACTAAGTCTACATTTTCTTTTTTTACAATTGCATAAAAGAAAACAGATTCACCTTCATTCATTTCATTGGCAAACCAGTTTTCTTGTACCAATAGTTCAGAAGCATCTCTATACCCAATAACATCTTTATAGGTATATACTTTTACATCTGCCTTTTTCAGAACATTTTTAATTTCCTTTTTAAACTGTTTAACGGCTGTAATAATTAATAGTTTCATAGATATATGGTTTTTATAAGTAAGCATCTTAACAAAGATGCTTACTTAGTTTTAATTTTCGTGTTTGTGTTTCTCGGTCATATAATATATTAAAGGTACTACAATTAACGTAAGTATTGTAGACACAATAGCACCTGCTACTAACGAAATAGCTAGACCTTGAAAAATAGGATCAAATAAAATAATACTAGCTCCAATAACAACAGCACCTGTAGTTAATAAAATAGGAGTAGTTCTAACAGCTCCGGCATCAATAATTGCTTGTTTTAAAGGAATACCATCATTAAGTCTTATTTCAATAAAATCAATTATTAGTACCGAGTTACGTACCATAACACCTGCAAGAGCAATCATTCCAATAAATGATGTTGCTGTAAAGAAAGCCCCTAGTGCCCAGTGTCCTAATACAATTCCTATTAAAGAAAGAGGTATTGCAAGCATCATTACAATAGGTGTTTTAAAATTTTGAAACCATCCTACAATTAGCATATATATAATTACAATTACAACTAAGAAAGCCGTTCCTAAATCTCTAAAAACTTCTAAAGTAATTTGCCATTCACCATCCCATTTTACAGTAAAATCACTTTCGTTTGAAGGTTGCTCCATATAAAGTTCGTTTACTTTATAGCCTTTAGGTAACTTTATTTTTTGAAGTTTTTCATTCATTCCTAAAATGGCGTATACCGGACTTTCTAATGCTCCTGCCATATCAGCAGTTACATAAACAACCTGTTTTTGGTCTTTTCTGTAAATGGTTTTTTGAAGAGTATCAGCCTTTGCAATTACCAAATCACTTACAGGAATTGTAATACCGCTTTTAGATTTTATTTTAATGTTTTGAATATCTTCTAAAGAACTCTTTTCATTATCGTCTAGCGATAGTACAATACCAACAGTTTCATGTGCATTTTCATCGTAAAGTTTAGAAACCGGATATTCTTTTAAAATAGTGGTAAGTGTTGCCACAACTTGTTGTGGTACAATACCGTTTAGCATTGCTTTTTCTCTATCTACTTCCAGTTTATATTCTACCTGATTGTCTTCAACCATCCAGTCTATATCTACAATATCATCGGTATTTTTTAAGATGTTAACTACTTGACGAGCTACATCTATTTGCTGTTCGTAATTTGGACCGTAAATTTCAGCAACAATTGTTGAAAGTACAGGAGGTCCTGGCGGAACTTCAACCACTTTTACATTGGCGTCGTATTTTTCACCTATTCTTTGAACTTCTTCACGAATAGATTTTGCAATGTCATGACTTTGTTTACTTCTATCAGACTTATTTAATAAATTCACCTGTATATCTGCCATATTGCTACCACCTCTTAAATCGTAATGACGTACAAGCCCATTAAAAGTAATAGGAGCAGAGGTTCCAATATAGTTTTGGTAGTTTACTACCTCAGGCTTTGTAGCTAGGTACTGCGAAATCTCTTTTGTTACAAGAGCAGTTCTTTCTAAAGTACTTCCTTCAGGTAAATCTACAACTATTTGAAATTCGTTTTTGTTGTCAAAAGGAAGCATTTTAACAGCTACAGATTTGGTAAAAAACATAGCTGTAGAACCAGCTAGTAGTACAATAGTAGTCCCTAAAAATATCCAACGTTTTTTAGAATCGTCTAATAAAGGTTGCTCAAATTTCTTGTAAAATTTATAAATAAGACCGGTATCCAAACCTTCTTCAGCCTTATGTTTTTGCTCATCTTTTTCTCTTAGTAAATGATATCCTAAATACGGTGTAACAGTTAATGCAACAAAAAGAGATAAAAGCATTGCAATAGAAGCACCAATAGGCATTGGACTCATATAAGGTCCCATTAACCCAGAAACGAAAGCCATTGGTAAAATAGCTGCAATTACCGTAAAGGTTGCTAAAATAGTAGGGTTACCTACTTCGTTTATTGCAAAAATAGCAGCCTGTTTAAACGGAAGACGTTTCATTTTAAAGTGACGGTGCATATTTTCGGCAATAATAATACTGTCATCTACCACAATACCCACTACAAATACCAAAGCAAATAATGTTATTCTGTTTAAGGTATAATCTAGCATATAATAGCTAAACAAAGTAAGTGCAAAAGTAAGCGGTACAGAGAAAAATACAACCAATCCTCCACGCCATCCCATAGCAAACATTACTAAAATGGTAACAGCTAATATGGCAACACCTAAATGTAATAACAGTTCACCTACTTTGTGAGAAGCTGTTTCCCCGTAATTTCGGGTAACTTCTACATGCACATTGTCAGGAATTAAATTTTGTTTAGCATTTTCAACTCTTTTTAAAATTTTCTCCGAAATTTTCATCGCATCAGCACCTTTTACTTTAGATACCGAGATTGTAACAGCAGGATATTCAGACAAGTAATTTTTATACTTTTCATTAGCTTGTCCATATCCAAACGATACGTAGCTGGTTGGTGTTGAAGCACCGTCTTGTATTTTAGCTATTTGTTTTAGGTAAACAGGCATATTTTTATTTACACCCACCACCAAATTTTCTACATCTTCAACAGAAGCTAAAAAAGCGCCGGTTGTTACTAAATATTCAGTGTCATTTTTAACAAAGCTACCCGACTGAGATTGTTGGTTGTTGGCATTAATCATTTGCATAATTCCAATAGCATCAACGCCATTTTCAGCCATTTTTTCTTTGTCTAAAACAACTTTAATTACACGGTCTCTACCACCAATAGTTTTGGTAATAGACACGTCTTTTACCTTTTCAATTTCATTTTTAAGTTCACCGGCAATTTGTTTTAGTTCAAAATCGTTGTATCGTTCACTCCACAGTGTAATACCAAGCATAGGAACATCATCAATAGAACGTGTTTTTACCATAGGCTCATAAATGCCATTTTTAAACAAATCTCTATGCTTCATAAGTTCGTTATACAATTTCACGTAAGAGCGTTCTGTATCTTCACCAACATAAAATTGTACAATTATCATAGCCTGTCCGTTCATGGCCATGGAATGTACGTGTTCAACACCTTTTATGTCAGAAATTATTTTTTCTAAAGGTTTAACAACACGGTTTTCGACCTCTTTTGGACTTGCACCCGGATAACCAACCATTACGTCGGCCATAGGCACATTTATTTGTGGTTCTTCTTCTCGAGGAATAAGAAAAGAACTGTAAACACCAATTATCATTAAAGCTATCATTAATAAAATGGTTAGCTTCGAGTTGATAAAGAAATTGGCTATTTTACCTGAAATTCCTTCGTTCATATCTTTAATATTTTGGGCGTTCCTTTGTTTGCAACAAAGTCGGGCTATACGCTTCAATCTTTTTTTTCAAAAAAGGATTTTCGCTACTATCCCTAACGCAGTTATTACTTTATTTTATTACTATTTTAGCTCTGTTATACAGTTTTCCTTCAGCCGAAACAACGTATTTTTCATCGGCTTTTAATCCTGATAAAACTTCTACTTTATCGCCGTAAGATTTTCCTAATCGTAACCATCTAAGTACAGCGGTATTTTGATCGCTAATAGTATAAACACCTTTTAAACCTCCATTGTAAATAATGGCAGATTTTGGAATGAGTATGGTTAAGTTGGTTTGTTCTTTTTTACTTACCGGAAAAAGAACATTGGCAAACATTCCAGAGAGTATAGGTGCATTGGTTTTATCTAAAATAATTTTCACTAAATACTGTCCGCCTGTGTTTTTAGCAGAAGTGCTAATTTCAGTAACTACACCCGTAATTGTTTTTTGAATAGACTTTACAACAACTTGTGCTTTAGCACCCAATTTAATTTGTGAAATATTGCTTTCAGGAACCATAGCTTTTACCTGAAATTTACCAGGTGCTTCAATACTTAGTAAAGGCATTCCTGGGTTAGCCATATCTCCATTATTTATAAATTTATTGGTAATAACACCACTAAAAGGAGCTCTAATATTAACATATGAAAATTGTGCATCAACTTCATTTTTCATTTGCTTTGCAGCTTCTAATCCTGCTTTAGCCATTTCGTAATGAGCAGTCATATCATCCATCTCTTTTTGAGAAGCACTATTTTCAGCAAATAAATTTTTAAATCTGTTATAATCTTTTTCAGCATTTTTAAATGCAGCAGTTGCTTGTGTAATACTTGCATTTACCTGTGCGCGTTTTGCTCGTAAATCGGCATTGTTAATAGCAATTAAAAGTTGCCCTTTTTTCACTTTATCACCAACTTTTACATAAACTTTGTCTACAAACCCCATCATACGGGTGCTTATATTGGCATTTTGAATGGCTTCAATTTTACCACTGGCAGAGATAAAAGAGCTACTACCTTCTAAAGGTGTACTCACTTTTACGGCAACAGGAGCTATGTTAGTTACCGTTACATTTTTATCTTTTCCACAACTTGTTACAATCAGTAAAGTTGCAATTGCTATGATGTTTATTAAGTATTTCATTTTTTTAGTTTGTTATTTTGTTAAAAATTCTACGTAAGCTTTTGTATAATTATAGTTAAAAACTGTTTGTAGGTATTCTAGTTGTTTTTGTAAATATTGAGTTTCAGCAATAAGCAAATCAGATGTTTTTTCTAAACCTTGTTTAAATCTGTTGGTTCTAATTCTTAAAGCTTCTTGCGATTGTTCTAAGGCTAAATTTGTCAGGTTTAGTTTATTTTCGGCATCTTTTAGTTTTCTTTTAGCATTGTTAAATTCCAATTCACTTTTACTTTTATATTGTTCTAAGCTTATTTCGGCTTTATCCAATTCAGCTTTACTTTTTTGTGTTTTTCCAATGCGTTTGTACCCATTAAAAACATTCCAAGAAAGTTGAGCTCCAATTAAATAACCTTTGGCTCTAGTACCAAAAAGTGTATCGTCATACAATTCATAGCTTCCAAAAGCATTTAGTTTTGGTAAGTAGCTCATTTTGGTAGCTTTATACATATTTTCATACGCTTTATAGCTAAGTTGCATTGCTGCCAAATCGGCTCTGTTTTCAGAAATGCTAGAATTGTATAACCCCAAATCTAGTTTAGAAGCTAAGCCATCAGCAGGTTTAAGTGTTGAGGTACTTTTTTCGCCCATTAAAAACAATAAATAATCTGAAGCATTTTTTACATTACTTTTAGCACTTAATAATTGATTTTCTACTTCGGTAACATGCACTTCTACCGATAAAATATCGGCTTTTTGCATATATCCTTGTTTAAAATTATTTTCGGCTATTTTTTTGTTTTCTAAAGCGGCTTCTTTGGCTTTGGTAAGTACTTCTACCGCTTTGTATGCTAATTGTAATTGCATATAGGCTTTGGTTACTTCTAACTTTATGTAGTCTTTAGTTCTAGCCGATTGTAGCTCAAAAGCATTCATTTTATCTTTTGCAGCTTTACGCATAAAAATACCATCAGCATTAAAAATAGGTTGTTGTACTTCAATTTTTGTTGTAAAGTTTTTTACTTCGTTAGGATCATTTAAAAGTGCCGGATCAAAATCGGCCGGAGTTAAAATTTCCTGATTGAGTTTAAATCCAAATGCCATAAGTGGATTTGTGGTGCTGTATGCAGCATGTGATATTGAAATATTTGGCAATAATATGGCGTTGGTTTGATTAAAATCGGCTTTAGCCATATTGTATTCTTGCTCAGAAATTTTAATACTGTAGTTGTTCTTCTCTACTTTAGATAGCGCATCGTTTAAAGAAATAGTAGTTTCTTGTTGTGCAATGCTGTTTAAAAAGTTAAAAAGAAAAAAAGTAATGAATAAGATATGTTTACCTTTCATAGTTTTGCTTTTTTAGTTTTTAGTAAATTTACTTCATTTTTGTCGAAAGCAAAAGTACCTTGAGAGGCAAGTTGTAGCCGTAATAATTATTACACACTTATGTAATAAAAGTAACACAACATGTAAGTAGCTTATTTATAGCAGTCGATACGGGAGTTCTAATCCATTAAATGAGTGTCTTTTAGCTTCTCATCAACAATGGTTGAATTGTGTAAATGAACAGGGTTTTTGCTTTTCTTCATTTTCAGATTCAAAAATTCCACAAAAAGAGAGAAGAAAATAGCAAAATACAAGTAACCTTTAGGAATGCTGTGAACAGTATTTCCTAAAAACGATACATGAGCTAAATGAGAACCTTCAGCCAATAGCATAACTCCAATGAGTATTAGAAATGAAAGCCCAAGTATTTGAATCGTTGGGTGTTCATTTACAAATTTACTTACAGGGCCTGCAAATAGCATCATAATTAGAATAGAAATAATAACGGAAATAATCATAATTAGCATTCCTCCAAAATAACCAAAACCAGCAGGTGGATTGTCTAAACTAACTAAGCCTATTGCAGTTAAAATACTATCAAAAGAAAATACGAGATTTAATAGAGCTATTTGTGTAATAGCTTGAGTTATGGTACTGCTACCATTTTTTGAATTGCTTTCTTCATCACCTTCTAGTTTATGATGAATTTCGGAAACACTTTTGTAGAGTAAAAATACACCTCCGCCAATAATAATGAGACTCTGTCCTGTAACACCTGCTTTAATCCACGAAGTTTCTATATGAAACAGTACGTCTTGAAGTTTTAACACCCAGGTAATTCCAAACAGCAAAAGGATTCTAAAAATCATAGCAAGCAAGAGTCCAATATTTCGAGCTTTAGGTCTGTCTTTTTCTTTTAATTTATTAGATATAATAGAGATAAAAACAATATTGTCTATTCCTAAAATAATTTCAAGAAATGTTAAGGTTAGTAGTGCAACCCAAGTATTTGCTTGCAAAAAAATATCCATAATTATTTAATTAGCAGTTTTAAAAATTTCTCCTTTTTGTACAAAGTTAGAATATCCTATAACGGCTTCAAATTCGTAAGAGTCCTTTTTAAGGTTTGTAATTTTCACATGAATAGGTTCCTCGTCAATTGCTGTTTTGGGATGAAGCATTTTTAAGGTGTAATTGAAATTATTTTTCCAGTGAATGGTCAGTGTATCAATACGGTCTTGATATCTTTCTATTTGAAGCGTATCCATTCTAATAATAACGGTTTTTTCGTAACCTTTTCCTTCGGGAATTTCAAATGTGCCGGTTTTAAACCGGTCTGGGCTTAAGCTTTCGTTCTTACACGAAATGATAAGAACCAACGAAGCGACAATAAGGATTGTTTTTTTCATCTATATTCCGGTATAATTACTTGGGGTAATGTTTTTTAATTCTTTTTTTATTTCAGGAGATACGGCTAAGTTATCAATAAATTTTGAAATGGATTTTTGAGTAATAGCCTCATTCGTTCTGGTTAGTTCTTTAAGCGCGTTGTATGGGTTAGGATACGATTCTCTTCTTAAAATAGTTTGAATAGCTTCGGCAACTACGGCCCAATTTTTTTCTAAATCTTCCTCAAATTTAGATTCAATAATTAATAATTTATTTAATCCTTTTAACGTAGATGCAAACCCAATAATGGTATGAGCTAAAGGAACCCCTACATTTCTTAAAACGGTAGAATCGGTTAAATCTCTTTGGAGTCTGGATATTGGTAGTTTTGCAGACAAATGTTCAAAAATTGCATTGGCAATACCTAAATTACCTTCAGAGTTTTCAAAATCGATAGGATTTACTTTATGTGGCATTGCCGAAGAACCAACTTCGCCCTTTTTAATTTTTTGTTTAAAATAATCCATAGACACATAAGTCCAAATATCTCTATTTAAATCTATAAGTATGGTATTAATACGTTTTAAGGCATCAAATAAACCGGCTAGGTGATCATAATGTTCAATTTGAGTTGTAGGGAACGAATAGTGTAGATTTAATGTGTTTTCTACAAAATGTTGTCCAAACTTTTTCCAATCGGTTGTTGGGTATGCCACTTTATGTGCATTAAAATTACCTGTTGCTCCTCCAAATTTAGCGGCAAACGGAATATTTTTTAATTGCTGTTTTTGTTGTGCTAAACGCTCAATAAAAACAGCGAGTTCTTTACCCAATTTGGTTGGTGAAGCAGGTTGTCCGTGTGTTCGGGCAAGCATAGGAACATGCGACCACTCGTTAGACAAGTCTTTGAGCTTTTCTACAAGATTATTCAATTCGGGATAATAAACATCTGTAATAGCTTCTTTAATAGATAGCGGTATAGAGGTGTTATTAATATCTTGTGAAGTAAGTCCAAAATGAATAAACTCTTTGTAATCTTGTAAGTTTAAATCATCAAATTTTTCTCTAATAAAATATTCAACAGCCTTTACATCGTGATTTGTAACTTTTTCAATACCCTTAATTTTTAAAGCATCTTCGGTTGAAAACTGAAGGTAAATATTTTTCAATTTATTAAAGTGTGCGTGATTAAATTGAGCTAGTTGAGGTAACGGAAGATTACACAATGCAATAAAATAATCAATTTCTACTTTAACGCGATATTTTATAAGAGCTTCTTCAGAAAAGTATAAGGCTAATTTTTCTACTTTAGTTCTATACCTTCCGTCAATAGGCGATATAGCATTTAAACTGGTTAAAGACATTTTAAAGGTTTGGTTTTAAAGTGTAAAAATAATGATTTTAACGAAACAAGTATTGTTTAGTGTACTTATTCTTTTCAGAAGCTTTCAACAACATTTTACGTATTATTCTTATTTTCGTTTTGCTTCTTTTTAGGAGGTGATAATTTGTAAATTAAATACCCAAAACCAATAATTATGTGCAAAATTACAATTGCCATAATGGTATAAATCCAAAAGTTAGAGAGCGCCATCATAATCATTAAAATTAACTTTTTAAAAGTATAAAAAGATGTTATATCTTTATTTTTTTAAAATTAGTAAATTATGAACAAATATTCAGTATTAATAATAATCTTATTTGCCATGCATTTTAGTGGTTTTTCACAACAGCTTTATTTAAAAAAAGAGCCTTTTGCTCATACGTACTCAATAGTGGCAAGAGACACTGTAACAGGAGATATGGGAGTTGCAGTGCAATCTCATTGGTTTTCTGTTGGAAGTTTGGTGGTTTGGGGAAAAGCAGGTGTTGGAGTTGTTGCTACACAATCGTTTATAAATCCTTCGTTTGGACCTAGAGGCTTGAGTTTGTTAGAAAGCGGACTAACACCCAAAATGGCAATACAAGCACTTCTAGCATTAGATGAAGGGCGAGAGGTAAGGCAATTGGCAATTCTTGATGTACATGGAAATGTAGATGCTTTTACAGGTAAAAATTGTATTGAAGCTGCCGGTCATATTGTTGGTGATAATTTTTCGGTGCAGGCAAATTTAATGGAAAAAGATATTGTTTGGTCTGAAATGGCAAAAGCGTTTAAAAATGCAAAAGGAACGTTGGCAGAACGAATGTTAGCAGCTATGGAAGCAGCTCAAAATGCTGGAGGTGATATTAGAGGTAAACAAGCAGCAGCTATTTTAGTGGTGAAAGCTAAAAGTACAGGAAATAGCTGGGAAGATAAAATAGTTGATTTACGAGTTGAAGACAGTGAAAACCCAATTAAAGAAATGAGGAGATTGCTAACTATTCATAAAGCATATGATTTTATGAATAAAGGTGATTTGGCTGTTGAAAAAGGCGATTTTAAATTGGCAAAGCAACATTATAAAAATGCGCAAAAATTAAACCCAGATAATTTAGAAATGAAATTTTGGTATGCTGTAACATTGGCAAATAACGGAGAGTTAACAGAAGCAAAACAATTGTTTAAAGCCATATTTAAACAAAACATAAAATGGAAAGAACTATTACCTAGATTGGTAAAGCCTAAATTATTATTACTGTCAGATAAAGAATTACAAACCATATTAAAATTATAAAAATGAAAAAAAAAGTATTAGGAATTATTGTTGTATTCGTATTAATTCAATTTATTAGACCTGAAAAAAACAATTCAAACATATCTAAAAACGATATATCTACGGAATATCAAATACCAAGTGAGGTAAAAGATATTTTAAAAACGTCTTGTGCCGATTGTCATTCAAATTCTACCGAGTATCCTTGGTACAGTGAAATAGCACCTATTTCGTGGTTTATCGCTCAACATGTAAATGAAGGAAAAGAGCATTTAAATTTTTCTGAATGGACAACATATAACAACCGACAAAAAAATCATATTATAGAGGAAATGGAAGAAGTTTTAGAGGAACATGAAATGCCTTTAAACAGCTATCTTTTAATTCATAAAAACGCAAAACTTTCAGACAATCAGTACACCGTTTTGGTAAATTGGGTAAAAACACTAAAGTAATATGAAACTTATTTTTTCAACAATTACAATCCTGTACTTATGTACATTTGGTACAAATTGCTTGGCGCAAGAAAATATTAACCAGTTTGATGCTCAGGGGAAAAGAACAGGAGTTTGGAAAAAATATTACAATAATAAACGTATTCGTTACCAAGGACAATTTGAGCACGGAAAAGAAGTAGGTGTTTTTAGGTATTACAGTGCCAAAAGTTCTAAACACCCAATAGCAATTAAGATTTTTAAGAAAAATTCAAATCAGGCAACGGTTAAATTTTATACACTAGAGGGTGTGCTAAAAAGTCAAGGAGCTATGGAAGGAAAGCAGCGAGTAGGAAAGTGGTTGTACTATCATCCTAACGGTAAAACGGTTATGTCTGAAGAAAACTATACAAACGGTGTGCTTAACGGTGAATCTAAAACGTATTATAAAGATGGAAAGGTTACTGAAATTTTACACTATAAAGATGGAAAATTACATGGAAATCTTAAAAGGTACGCATCAAATGGCGTTTTGTTAGATGATTTGAATTATAAAGACGGAAAGTTAAACGGATTGGCAAAATACTACAACATGGACGGAAAGTTAATTTACACTGGTATTTATAAAGATGATGTAAAAGAAGGTAAGTGGGAATTTTATGAAAATGGAAAACCGGCAAGTGTTAACAAGCTGAAACAATAATTGGTACGTTGCTTATAAAATGGAATACAAACGACTAAATAAAGCAATTTCAGAAACAGGCTATTGCTCTAGGCGTGGAGCCGATAAATTAATTGAAGAAGGAAAGGTAAAGGTTAATGGAGTAACCGTAGGTCTTGGAGTTAAAGTAACTAAAGACGATACAATAACCGTTCAGGGAAATGTAATTACCAAAAATGTACCCAATATATACTTGGTTTTTAATAAGCCGGTAGGAATTACTTGTACAACCGATCTGTCAAAAAGAGATAATATTATTAAATACATAAATTATCCGGAACGAATATTTCCAATAGGAAGGTTAGATAAACCTAGTGAAGGACTCATTTTTATGACCAATGATGGAGACATAGTAAATAAAATTTTACGATCAAAAAACAATCATGAAAAAGAATACGTAGTAACTGTAAATAAAAAAATTACCACATCATTTCTAAAAAAAATGAGTCATGGAGTTCCTATTTTAGATACAGTTACCAAAAAATGTAACGTACGTAAAATAAATGAGAATACCTTTAATATTGTTCTTACCCAAGGTCTAAATAGACAAATAAGAAGAATGTGCCAGTATTTAGGCTACGAAGTAAAAACACTAAAGCGCATACGAATAATGAATGTTTCGTTAGGTAATTTAGCCGTAGGAAAATACAGGCATTTTACAAAAAACGAACTTCAAAAAATACAATTATTAATTGCCAATTCTAGTAAAACAGAAGAAGCTTCTTAAAATTAGATAAATGACAAATAGCTTAAAATACTTATTGGTAACGTTTTTCACTTTTGTTGTTGGATATTTGTTTTTGAGATTTGCCTATTACCAAACATCTCAAATACCGTACGCTCAAGAAATTGTGCTAATAGTATTAGGGACTATTGCTACAATGGCGGTTACAGCAGCTTTAATTAGTAAGCAAAGCGAAGTCGAAATTCAAAAAGAACAACGTGTAAAAGTTTTTGAATTAAAATCGGAGTTATACATAGAACTAATAAATTTTATAGAAAAAATTATTACCAAAGGAAATATTACCAAAAACGATTTGGTTTCATTGGAGTTTTTAACACATAAAATATCAATAGTTGCCAACCCTGAAGTATTATTAGAGTATTCTAATTTTATAGATACCGTAAAGCAAATAGCAAACGACACTAAAATTAGCGCCTTGGAATCGGATGAATTATCGGTTAAATTGGCAAAGTTATGTGGTAAAATTAGATACGACTTGATTTTAAAAGACACTGATTATAAGGTAAATGTAGAAGAACTCATTCAAAAAAATGTAACCAAACTTTAGCAAAACAGCATTATAGCGTTCTTTTTTAACTATTACAACCTTTATCACATGTATAGTAACTACCTAACAATCAATCGATTATAATTTAATTAAAGATATAAATACCAAAAAGATAGCTGTAACAAATAATAAAACACTACATTTGCAGCTAATAATAATATTTAAAAATTTAATAATGAGTAGAGGAACAGTTAAATTCTTCAATGAGTCTAAAGGATTTGGATTCATCAAAGAAGAAGGTTCAGAAAAAGATCATTTTGTACATGTTTCTGGATTAATCGATGAAATTAATGAAGGTGATGAAGTAGAATTCGATTTACAGGAAGGAAGAAAAGGAATGAATGCAGTTAACGTAAAAGTAGTTTAATACATAAAGTTACCTTTTTTGAAAAAGTTAAGCCTATCAAAATTTTGATAGGCTTTTTTTATTTCAATCAATCTAAAAATTCACTTTTTGGTCATAAAAGATATACGTAACTTTGTGCCGTAAAAAATTTAAAATGAAACGAGTAGTAGTTGGACTTTCAGGAGGTGTAGACTCCAGTGTTGCTGCATATTTACTAAAAGAGCAAGGATATGAAGTTATAGGACTGTTTATGAAAAATTGGCATGACGATTCTGTAACCATTTCAAATGAATGCCCTTGGTTAGAAGATAGTAATGATGCTATGATTGTTGCTGATAAATTAGGAATTCCATTCCAAGTAGTAGATTTAAGTGAACAGTACAAAGAGCGTATTGTTGATTATATGTTTGACGAATATGAAAAGGGAAGAACACCAAACCCTGATGTGCTCTGCAATAGAGAAATTAAGTTTGATGTATTTTTAAAAATAGCCTTAGAGTTGGGAGCCGATTATGTGGCTACGGGTCATTATTGCCGAAAATCAGAACAAATAGTAGCAGGAAATACCGTTTATAGTTTGCTTGCAGGAAAAGACACAAATAAAGATCAATCTTATTTTTTATGTCAATTATCTCAAGAACAATTATCAAAAGCATTGTTTCCTATAGGCGAACTAACCAAACCGGAAGTACGAAAAATAGCCGCTGAGCAAGATTTAATTACTGCCGAAAAAAAAGATTCTCAAGGATTGTGTTTTATTGGAAAAGTACGATTGCCTGAGTTTTTACAACAAAAATTGAAACCTAAAGAAGGCGTTATTGTTCAAATTCCAAACGATTCTCAAATTTATAATAGCGAAATACCCGATTTTAAAACAAGAGAAGAAGCCATTGCTTTTGATGCTCAAAAGTTTACCTATAAAATTTCAGACGGAAAAATTGTAGGAACACATCAAGGCGCTCACTATTTTACAAAAGGACAACGAAAAGGGCTGGCTGTTGGAGGAACTAAAGAACCTTTATTTGTTATTGAAACAGATGTTGTTGAAAATGTAATATACGTAGGAGAGGGTAAAAATCATAAAGGACTATATAGAAATACACTATTTGTTTTAAATGAAGAATTGCATTGGATACGACCTGATTTAGCTTTAAAAGAAGGGGAAACAATGCAAGTACAATCACGTATTAGGTACCGTCAGGCACTTGAAGAAGCTACTTTGTTTAAAGTAAAAAATGGCCTGTATGTAACATTTAAAAACAAGCAATCAGCTATTACCGAAGGGCAATTTGTTGCTTGGTATATTAATGATGAGTTGTTAGGTTCAGGTATTATATCATAAAAAAAATAGGTTTGGTAAAAAATGATTAACTTAGAAGTTCTAAACCTCAATTTCAAAAATTAATATCGTGAAAAGAATATTACCCATAGTAATTTTATTTATTACTTTTTTTACTACATCTGCTCAAACAGAAGATGCTTGGGTTTATTTTAACGATAAACCAAGCGAAGCAACTTATATTGCAAACCCGTTAACAATGCTTTCACAACGAGCCTTAGATAGAAGAGCACGTTATAATATTACATTAGATATAAGAGATGTTCCTATAGAGGCTTCGTACATTACTCAAGTAAAAAATGCGACCGGAATAACTGTTTTAGCCAAATCTAAATGGCTAAACGCATTGCATGTGCAAGGAACACAAACCGATATCAATAATTTGCTAACTTTTAGCTTTGTGAGTTCTGTAGAATTTGCCAATAAGTTGTTAAACCAATCAGGAAAGAAAAAAGTAATAACTCAATACACTTCTAGAAGTAACGATAAATTAGATTTTACTACAGATTTTAACTACGGAAATGCGGCAAATCAAATTCAAATGTTGAAAGGAAATGTATTGCATCAAAACAATTATACAGGGCAAGGTATGCAAATTGCAATTATAGATGCAGGGTTTCCAAATGTTGATACGTATGCTGCTTTTCAAAGAATGCGCGATAATAATCAAATTTTGGGAGGATATGATTTTGTAAATAGAAGTACTAATTTTTACACAGGACATTATCATGGAATGGCTGTTTTATCTACCATTGCGGGTTATATAGACAATCAATTTGTAGGTACAGCTCCCGATGCTGAATTTTATTTATTTATTTCTGAAGATGTAACGCAAGAAGCTCCTATTGAAGAGAGTTTATGGGTTGAAGCTGCTGAAAAAGCAGATAGTTTAGGTGTTGATGTTATAAACACATCATTAGGGTACACTACGTTTGACAATCCAAATTACAACTATACATATGCCGATATGAATGGAAGTACCACATTTATTTCTCGAGGAGCAGAAATAGCCTTTAGTAGAGGAATGATTTTAGTAAATGCCGCCGGAAATGAAGGAACAAGTGCTTGGCATTATATAAGTGCACCGGCAGATGCTTCATCGGTATTAAGTATTGGTGCGGTAGATCCTTCAGGAACAATAGCGAGTTTTAGCTCGTATGGGCCAACAGCCGACAATAGAATAAAACCGGATGTTTGTGCTGAAGGTGCTAGTGTATATATTATTGATAGTTTTGGAAACATTGCTACATCTAACGGAACTTCTTTTGCATCACCTATAATGACAGGAGTAGTAGCTTGTTTATGGCAAGCATTCCCTGACAAAACAAATGCAGAAATTACGCACCTTATAAAACAATCGGCTCATTTATATTCAACACCTACAGATCAAGAAGGGTATGGAATTCCTAACTTTGAAAGTATCTATAACTCATTAGCTGTTGTAGATACAGAGATTCCTGTTACCGAACTTAGTTTGTATCCTAACCCAACAGAAGGGTTGGTTAATGTGGCTTTTCCAGCACAAACAGAGACTGTTAAAATTAGTATTTATAATTTATTAGGAAAGCTGGTTTTAACAGAAACATTGACTAGAAACAATCCATCAACAAGTATATCAAATTTATCAAGTGGTTTGTATATGGCTCAATTGCTATACGACAATAAGATTAAAGTAATTAAAATTTTAAAGAAATAAGTGAAAAACAACATTACAACACTCTTCGGTATAAAATATCCTATTATTCAAGGAGGAATGGTTTGGAATAGTGGTTGGAAATTAGCTTCAGCAGTTAGTAATGCAGGTGGTTTAGGTTTAATAGGTGCAGGTTCTATGTACCCAGATGTATTGCTAGAACATATTCAAAAATGTAAAGAAGCAACCCAAAAACCTTTTGGAGTAAATGTTCCTATGTTATATCCAAATATTGAGGAAATTATGCAAATAATTGTAGATGAAGGCGTCAAAATAGTTTTTACATCTGCAGGAAACCCTAAAACGTGGACATCTTTTTTAAAGACACAGGGCATTACGGTGGTTCACGTGGTAAGTAGCGTAAAATTTGCTTTAAAATCGGAATTGGCAGGTGTAGATGCTGTGGTTGCTGAAGGTTTTGAAGCAGGAGGACATAATGGACGTGAAGAAACTACCACTTTTACTTTAATACCTATGGTAAAGGAAAAATTAAAGATTCCTGTAATTGCTGCGGGTGGAATTGCCAATGGAAAAGGGATGTTAGCTGCAATGGTTCTTGGAGCAGATGGTGTACAAATGGGTAGTAGGTTTGTAGCAAGTGAAGAATCTTCATCACACATAAACTTTAAGCAAAAAGTGGTTTCCGTAGAAGATGGAGATACACAGTTAACCTTAAAAGAGTTAGCTCCGGTACGATTAATTAAAAATAAATTTTACAACGAGTTACAAGATTTATATCAAAAAAATCCGACAGTAGAACAACTTAAAGAAAAATTAGGTAGAGCCAGAGCAAAAAAGGGAATGTTTGAAGGCGATTTAGAAGATGGAGAACTTGAAATAGGACAAGTAGCAGGGTTGATACACGAAATTAAACCGGCAGGAGAAATAATTAAAGAAATTATAGCTGAATACAATGCTGTAAAAAACAGCTTGTGTGTGTAACTTAAGAAAAGTTAGCTTTTGCTAAAAATAAGTTTAATAGCAACAATTAGCATCATTACGCCAAATAGTTTACGCAATATTTTTTGGTCTAGTTGCAATGCTATTTTAGAACCTATAAATCCACCAATTATAAATAATATTGATACAATTACGGCAATTCGCCAATCCAATCCACCTCCGGCTTTGTTGTAATTATAAACAGCTAAAAGCGTAACAGGAGGTAGCATAACAGCCAAACTCAATCCTTGAGCATTGTGTTGGGTAATTCCTAAAAACAACACAAACAAAGGAACCATAACAATGCCTCCTCCAATACCAACAAGTCCGCTTAAAATTCCGGCAATAAGCCCTATAAGAACAATTGCAATAATAGTAGTAAATGTCATTTTCATTTATTTTCGATAGGAATTTTTAATTGATACAGTTTTCTCGATTTATTATTCAATTTGTTTTCTCTAAGCCAAGGATTGTACAATTTTAAAATTTTATAATTAATACCTAGGTTTTTAGAAAAAGTGGCAATATTGCTAATAGCAGTATCAACTTCAATAATTTTTGTTGGTTGCAACGAGTACAAATCATCTTCTTCAAAAATAAAACCATATTTTTTAGGATGCGTTAATATTTCCTTTACGGCAACCATTCTAGGAACGTATCGTTGTGTTTCATCTCCCAATAACAAATTGTAATAGTCGGTTACTTTTTGGATATCTATTTTTCTTGAAATTCCTGAAATTCCTGCGTTGTATGCCGCAGCAGCCAAAGTCCAGCTTCCAAATTTTTCTTTTGCTTTTTTAATATAGTTACAAGCAACTTGTGTCGCTTTTTCTAAGTGATATCTTTCGTCTACATTTTTATTAACTTCCAACCCATTTTCTATCGCTGTACCCTTCATAATTTGCCAAAAGCCTTTAGCTCCGGCAGGTGAGGTTACATTTTGTAAGCCACTTTCTATAATTGCCAAATACTTAAAATCGTTAGGAATGTTATTTTTCTCTAAAATAGGTTCTATAATAGGAAAAAATTTATGAGCTCTCTTAAATAATAAAAGACCATTCGATTGCCAGTAAGTATTTACCAAAAGCTCTCTGTCTATTCGTTCTCTAATATCGTGTTTTTCAATAGGCACATGCTCACCGGCAAAAGTCAAATTTTGTGGAATTTTTAATGCCTTTATTTGATATGACTCACTTGTATTTTTGTCACTAATACGAAGGTTGTTTTTAACATTGGTTTCATTTTTTTTAGTTGTTGAAAAAATAAATAAATAGCAAATTCCTGTCAGGAATAATAGTCCAAATATTTTAATAGAAGCTTTCATAGTAGACAAATATTAATTTTAACGTTCAAATTACAAATTAATTTGAATTAATAATTACAAAAGTGTATTGTTTTAACAATTATACAGATTCTGTGATAATTTTGCTAATTTCTTTTGCTTTTGTAAGTATCATTACGTGTGTTCCTTTTTTTATAGGAATGTAGTTTTTTATATATTTTACAGGAAACACACCATCTTCGGTACCGTGAATATGAAGTGTATTTTTTAGTGGTTTTTTTTGTTTCCAATGAAGTACTTGATAAATAGCCCATTTGAGATACCGTTCATCTCTAACCGAGAGATATTCTTTATACAAAGCAATACGTTTTTTTGCTATTTCTCCAAAAACATAGGTAGAAAAAGCTTCAATGTTGGCAATGGCTTTGGCAGGGAACAGTTTATAAACTTTAGATTTTTGGATAAATTTGAGTCTAGAAGGAAGCTCATGCGTTGTTTTAACGCTAGAAATCAATATTATTTTTTGAGTATTTAGATGTTTACTCATTTCTTGAACCATAATTCCTCCAAAAGAAACACCAATTAAAATAGGAGCATCGTGTGTTACTAAACGAGCCATTCTCTTTGCGTAATTTTCGATGGATTCGTCGTCTGAGAGTGGTAGTAACCATTCTATAAAATGGCATTCGAATTTACTTTCAGGAAGTTTTATTCTATCAAAAATTTTAGGACTTGCTGCCAGTCCGGGTACAAAATAGATATGTTTTTTAACAATTTTCATTTTACGATTGAATCATATCTAAAACAATTGGTTTTAGACCGCTAAAGAAAAATTCTACAGCAATAACCATTACAATTAATCCCATTAACCGCATCATCACTTTGTTACCGGTTTCACCAAGTTTATCGGTAATTTTACTTGCACCAACTAAAATAGCGTAGGTAAGAAGTAATACTACAGCAATTACAGAGATAAGTACTATTTTTTGAGTAATTTCGGTGGCATCTTCCATCAAAATAATGGCATTTGTAATAGCTCCCGGGCCACAAATCATTGGTATTGCAAGTGGTGTAATTGAAATATCTTCAATATAAGCGTCAATTTTATCTTCATCATCGGTGTGTTTTATATGTCCAAGTCTGGCTTGAAGCATATCCCACCCCATGGTAAAGAAAATAACGCCACCAACAATTCTGAAACTGTGAACAGATATTCCGAAAAAATCAAATAGAATTTGTCCGGAAAAAGCAAAAGCAATAATGGTAAAAAATGCAACAACAGTCGCTTTTTTAGCTGTTCGTTTTCGCTTTTGGTTGTTAAGCGTGGCAGTCATTGACATAAATATAGGCATAGTGCCTAACGGATTAATCAATGTAAAAAATGATGTAAAAATGAGTAATGCAAATGTGTATAAATCTGTCACAAGTTTAAATTGTTTAGTTAAATAAATGCCGGAGTTTGAATCCAATCAAAGCGCACAATACCATCTTCATCTATTTTGGTTAGTTTAATAGTATGAAGTGTGTTTATCAATTCAGGATTCCAAGGAGCTTTAACTTTTACATAATTTTCAGTAAAACCGTGTATAAATCCGTCTTTATTTTCACCTTCAAACAGTACTGTTAGTTCGTTTCCAAGTTGACTTTCATAAAATGCTCTTCGTTTTTTAGCCGATAAGCCCCTAAGCATTTTACTTCTTTTTACACGCACATTTTGAGGTACAATACCGTCCATTTCGATAGCTTCAGTATTAGGTCGTTCAGAATATGTAAAGACGTGTAAATACGATATATCTAGTTGGTTTAAATAGTTATAGGTTTCTAAAAAAAGCTCATCTGTTTCTCCCGGAAACCCAATAATTACGTCAACACCAATACAGGCATTGGGCATTACTTTTTTTATTTGAGAAACTCTGTTGGTATATGTCTCTTGAAGGTAGCGACGTTTCATGTTTTTTAGTAACACATTGCTTCCACTTTGTAAAGGGATGTGAAAATGCGGAACAAAAGAGTTTGACTTAGCAACAAAGTTTATCGTTTCATTTTTTAGTAAATTAGGTTCAATAGAAGAGATTCTAATTCTGTGAATTCCATCTACTTTATCTAAAGCTTTAACTAAGTCTAAAAAAGTGTGTTCGTGTTTTTTATTTCCAAATTCACCTTTTCCGTAGTCGCCAATATTTACGCCTGTTAAAACAATTTCTTTAATGCCTTTTTCTGAAATTTCTTTAGCATTTTTGAGTACATTCTCTAAGGTGTCACTTCTAGAAATACCTCTGGCTAAAGGAATTGTACAGTAGGTGCACTTGTAGTCGCAACCATCTTGAACTTTCAAAAAAGCTCTAGTTCTATCACCTATAGAATATGAACCCACATAAAAATCGGCATCTTCAATTTCACAAGAGTGAATTTCACTTACATTGTTTTTTGTTAAATCGTTGATATAACTGGTTACATTAAATTTTTCGGTAGCTCCCAAAACCAAATCTACACCGTTTACATCGGCCAGTTCTTCAGGTTTTAGTTGTGCATAGCATCCAATAGCAATAATAAAAGCTTCGTTATTGTGTTTTAGTGCCGATTTTACAATGGTTTTAAACCGTTTATCTGCATTGTCGGTTACAGAGCAAGTGTTGATAACATAAATATCAGCTTTTTCTTCAAAACTCACACGTTCAAATCCTTCGTTTTGAAAATTTCTAGCGATGGTAGAGGTTTCAGAGAAGTTAAGTTTACATCCTAAAGTATAAAACGCTACTTTTTTTTGTGCATTCATTCTTGTACATTTATCGGCTACAAAAGTACAGAATTTTATTTTTATAACTATGATAGCAAATACACCAAAACCGCCCTATTATGCCGTTGTTTTTACCTCTGTTTTATCTGAAAAAAATACCGAATACGATAAGATGGCTGCTAAAATGAATTTATTGGCAAAAGAACAAGATGGATTTTTAGGAGTTGAAACGGCAAGAGAAGGGGTAGGTATTACTGTAAGTTATTGGAAAAATAGGACAGCTATCAAAAAATGGAAAGCACATTTAGCGCATTCAGAAGCTAGAAAAAAGGGAAAAGAAGAGTGGTATAAGCTGTTTAAGGTTCGTATTTGTAAGGTTGAAAGCGATTATTCGTTTGAAAAACTTAATAAATAAAAGGAATTAACCGATATGTTTTTGTTTTGTACTCTAGGTATTTTTTACCAAATTTTTTGGATAGAAATTGCTCTTCCATATAAATTTTTAAAATTAAAACGGTACTTAAAATAAGGAACACAAATAGTCTTAAAGGCATGTAATTGCAATAAACAGAAACCCCAAAAAATAGTATAATTCCGGTATACATAGGGTTTCTGATTATTTTGTAAGGACCTTTGGTAATAAATTTAGCAGTATTTTTGACTTCGGGTTGAATATTAAAATTTCCAAGTTTCATGGCAAATATTCCCCATAAACCTATGCCTAAGCCAATAAGTTGAATACCTAACCAACCACTACTTTGGGCAAATAAATGTGTGTTTAAACCAAAAAAGGCAAAGCTTGAAAATTGTAGAATTACAAGTATTAACGATTTTTTAGACACCTATTTACTTGTTATTTTCAACAATATATGCCAGCATTTTTTTTACTAAATGCACTCGGTCTCTTCCTCTTACATTGTGCTTATGCATTGGGTAAGTGAAAAAATCTAGTTGTACTTTGTTATCAACGGCAGTCTTTAGTAAAGTCATACTATGTTGAGGTACTACAGTTGGGTCTACACTTCCGTGAATAAGCAATAGTTTTCCTTTAAGATTTTGGATATAGTTATGAACTCTAGCTTTTTTATAACCTTCGGGATTTTCTTGTGGCGTATCCATATAGCGTTCTCCGTACATTACTTCGTAAAATTTCCAATCGGTAACAGGACCTCCGGCAACCGCAGTTGTAAATACACCTGGATTTCGAAGCATTAAGCTTGTGGTCATAAAACCTCCAAAACTCCATCCGTTTACTGCAATTCTATTACTGTCTACGTAGTTTAAAGATTTTAAATAGTTTACACCTGTAAGTTGGTCTTCCATTTCGGCATCACCTAAATTTCTATGAATAACACTTTCAAAGGCAAAGCCTCTATGTGCAGAGCCTCTATTATCTAGTGTAAATACAATATAGTTCTCTTTGGTAGCAAAAGCGGTCATCCACAAGCTAGAACCGGCTAGCCATGTATTGGTTACTAACTGTGCGTGAGGTCCACCGTACACATATAGCAATACCGGATATTTTTTTGAAGAATCAAAATTAGCCGGTAATGTTATTTTTGCGTACAAATCTGTACCATCGTTACCTTTAAGAGTTACAAATTTTGTAGTTCCTAATCGATAATCTTTTAGTGGATTTTCAGCAGAAAAAATAGGAGTTGCTTTGCCGTTTTTAGTATTTACAATTTCAATATTTCTGGGAATATTTATGTTGCTATACGAGTTAATCAGGTAGCTTCCGTTAGGGCTGAGGTGTGTTGAGTGTGTACCTTTTTGCGTTGTTACACGTGTGTATTTTCCTGTTTTTAAATTTACCTTAAAAATGTGTAATTCTCGTGGATCTTTTCCGGTACCTTCAATAAATACGTTTTTTCCTTTTTGGTCAAATCCAACAACATTGGTAACCACCCAATTAAATTTAGTGAGTTGCTTTATAAGTTTTCCGGTAGTATCGTAAAGGTATAAATTCATAAACCCATCACGTTCACTAAACCACAAAAAATGAGTATTGCTATTTGGTAAAAATACAGCGTCATGTTCAGGCTCTGTCCATTTATCGTTTGTTTCTTCAAACAGGGTGTTTTCTTTTTCTCCTGTACTAACATTGTATCTATTATACCATACGTGATTTTGAGCTCTATTAATTTCAGCAACTAGTACGTATTTTTCATCGGGAGTCCACGATAGGTTAGTTAAATAATGCTCGTCTGAAGTATCAATATTTAAATAAATGGTTTCATTTTTAGCAACATTATAAATTCCAATTTTAGCAATTTCACTTCCTTGACCTGCCATTGGGTATTTAATATTTTTTAGTGTTGCCGGAGTTGTAGTAATGTCAACAAGCGGATAGTTGGTCACATGGCTTTCATCTTTTTGATAAAAAGCTAAAAAATTTCCTTTAGGACTCCAAAAAGTACCTTTGTAAATTCCAAATTCACTTCTGTGAATTGCTTGTCCTGCAACAATGTTTTTGTCAGTAAAATTTGTTATGGCAATTTTACGATTGTTAGGTGTAGCTATGTATAGGTTATTTTCTATGGTATAAGCTACGGCATTAGCATTTTTATTATACGCTTCGTTTTGAGCATTTTTATCAAAATATACAGTACTTACTTTGGTGTTTTTTTTATAATCTAGTGTTTCAAAACGAAAGCTATTTCTAAATATAAGTTGTGTTTCTGAAGCACTAATAACACGTGGTACTCTACGTAAATTAGGATAGTTTAGTTTAAATTCGTCTAAAGAAAAATAACCAATTTCTTTATTTGTTTTAGCACTGGTAAATACAATTTTATCTTTTTCTTGATACAGGTAAGTATTAGTATTGGCAACCCATTTTAAATTGTTTAAAGAAGAAGGGTACAGTCCTTTGTAATATCCTAAAACAGCATCGTCAATGCTTAGTTCTTTTTGTTGTGCAAAAGAAGTTGTTGATATGCAAATAAATAAGAATAAAAATATTTTTTTCATAAGATGAATTTTTGAGATTAAAATTTAACTCTAGCCATAATTGGAAAATGGTCAGAGTATTTTACGTTGTATGTTTTAAAGTTATGGATTTTTATTTTTTCATCGGTAAGGATAAAGTCTATTCTAAAGGGGAACATGAAATCCATTGTTTTGCCAAAACCTTCTCCGGCTTCAACAAAAGCATCTTTTTTGTCCGATTTTAATTTACGATATGCCCACGAAAATGCAGTATTGTTAAAATCACCGCATAAAATAGATTTGTAATTATTATTTTTTTGGTGTTTTACCAACAGCGCTACTTGATGTGCTTGTTTTTTAAATGCTTTTTGTATTTGCACTCTTAGTTTTTCAGAATTTTCTTTACTTAGTGTTTCTTTTTCAGGGTTTACCTTTAACGATTGTAGATGCACATTGTAAATTCTAATGGTATCTTTTAACTTTACAACATCTATAAAAATGGCATTGTTATTACTATTTTCAAAATTTAGCGATCCGTAATTAATAATTTTAAGTTTGGAAAATATAGCCAGTCCGGGTTGCTTTTTTTTAGGGTTTATTTTGGTGTATTTATATGGAAACATTTGAGCTATATGAGGAGCGGTATAATATTCCTGTACACATAAAATACTTGGCTTTTTTTCTTCAATAAACGATTTAATTTTTTCGTCAATGCCTTTGTTGTCTATCCAGTTGTATAAGTTAAACAGCCTTACATTGTAACTCATAATTTTAACATCGCTATTGTAAAAGACTTTCTTTTCTTGAATATTGTACAAAGCATTTACTTGTTGATATCCTATAAGTAGTACAATTGTAGACAGCATAAATTGTCTTTTTAACAAAACAAGCCAATACACGCTAAAAGCACTATTTATTAAAATAAGTAAAGGAGTAATTAAGCTAAATAGAGAAAGAAATGAAATGGTTTCAGGAGAAATGTAACGACTTATATAAGCAATTAAAAGAAGTGTAGCCAATAGTGTATTGACTATAAATAAGAGTTTATTAGTAAGTGACAGATTTTTCATGTCCTTTATTTTTTTCCGGCTCTAAACAAATATTCTTTTTCTTCTTTCGAAAGACTTTCGTAACCAGATTTCCCGATTTTATCTAAAATATCATCTATTTTACGCTGTTGAGATTTTGAAACATCTTTTTTAGATGTATTTTTTTTAGATTTATAAACGGTTTTTAAATTGTTTGTTGAGGTAGTTTTAAAAAGAGTTGCAAAAAAATTAATTATATTTTCAAACCATTTCCCTATATCAGTTCCATTTTCTAATTGTTTGGTGTAAATAAAACCAAATGCAGCACCACCTAAATGAGCTATTGCACCACCACTGTTTATGCTAGCTAGTTGTAAAATACTTAAAACTACCCAAATGGCAGCCAGTACCCAAAGTTCTACACTTCCTATAAATCGAAGTTGAAGTGCATAGCGAGGTATTTTAGCGGCAATCCCCACAAAAATAGCGGTAACAGCTGCAGAAGCTCCTGCTAAAGAAGGACTAAATTTAGATGATAAAAATGAATACAATACAAATGAAAGACCTCCTATAATAGCTCCTAAAAAATAGTAATTTAAAAATTGCTTTTTAGTAAAAAAGTCTAAAAACAAGTTACCTATATAGTAAAGTATTATTAAGTTTCCTAAGATATGAATAAAGCGTAGGTGTATAAAAGCGTAGCTGATAATAGACCAAGGCTTCACCAATAAATTTTCTGTAGATGATGAAAGAGCAAACCAGTTTATTGCAAAACTTTTAAAAAGCACCGAAAATAAAAAACAAGCAATATTTATGTAGATGATTTTTTCTACAATGCTTGCTCTTATATATGCTAGTTTTATGTCGTTAAAAATATTCAATTTAGCTCCATCTCTTAAACTGGTGTTGTTTCCAATACCAGGCAATTAAAAAACCAATTAAAGCGCCGCCTACATGGGCAAAATGTGCAATTCCACCTCCAAATAGCGAGTAACCTGTAACTCCTGAAAACAAATCTAATGCAATTAATGCAGGAATAAAATATTTAGCAGCAATAGGTACAGGGAAAAATATAAGTGCAAGTTTTGAATTTGGAAAACTCATACCAAACGCTACTAAAACACCGTAAATAGCTCCTGAAGCTCCAACAGCACTGCTATTATAAAAAGAATTGATTTCAATTAATTTCTGTAAATCAAGGACTTCTCTTAGAGATGAATTATTGCTTAAAATATTTATACACTCATTTCTAAAAACTTGGATATCATAAAGGCGAATATTAAGTATTTGATAGATTTCATTTTTATTAACTCCTAAAGCTACAAGCTGATCGTATATTGAGTTAAACTGAAAATAGTTTACCAGTGTATAAATAAATCCGGCTCCCAATCCGGCAGAAAAATAGAAAAATAAAAATTTATTTCTGCCCCACATTTGTTCTAGAGGTGTTCCAAAAGCCCATAATGCGTACATATTAAATAAAATATGCATAAAGGTTTGTTGGCTATGCATAAACATATGGGTAAGAAATTGCCAATAGCCAAACTCAGGACTCTTAGGAAAGTGAAGTGCAAATAAGTTTTGCAAATCAAAATCTACCATTTGAGGCGCAATGTATAAAATTACATTTATAATAATTAAGTGTTTTACAGCTTCTGTAATTCTACCCATAACTTAAATTTTGTCTTAACTTTAATTGTTAAATTGTTTATCTATTTCTTGAATGTTAATAATTACAAATGTTTTTTTTCCGAAAGGAGAATAATTAGCTTCTTTACACAAAAACAGTTTGTTAACTATTTCTTCTTGTTCTTTTGCATCTAATTTTGTTCCTGTTTTTATAGCCAAGCTTTTTGCAAAGCTTTTAGCCATAATATCTAGTTGGCTAAAACTGGTATCGGGAACATCATTTTTAATATCATCTAATAGCTGTTCAATAATGGTGGTAATTTGACTTTCTGAAATATTAACAGGAATTCCTTTTACAACAACAGCTTCTTCTGAAATAGTCTCAAAAATAAACCCAATACTTTCTAAATCCGATTTTATTTCCTCAATAATACGAACATCATCTTTGCTAAAGACTAGTGTTAGCGGAAATAATAATTGTTGACTGGCAGCTTCGTTAACAGTACTGTTTTCTAAAAATTCTTCGTACAATATACGCTGGTGTGCCAAATTTTGATTGATATAGACAACACCTGATTTTATATTACTTACAATATATTTATTTTGTATTTGATAAGTTTTATGAGTCGATTTTTCTTCAGTAAACATCGATGAGTTTACGGGCTCGCTTTCAACTTCTATATTTTCAACATTAATGCCAGTATATAAACTTTCCCAATTAGAAGCTTTTTGCTGAAAATAGGTTGGTCCTGTTTTTTGAGCATTAAAAGGGTTAAAATCGGGGTTTACGCTTACTTTAGGTGTGCTAATATGTTTGTTTTTAAATTCGTAAGGTGTATCCATAGAAGCATCTCTGTCAAAATCTAAAGCCGGCGCAACATTGTATTGACCTAAACTGTGTTTTATAGTTGAACGAAGAATGGCGTACAATGTTTTTTCATCGTCAAATTTAATCTCGGTTTTTGTAGGATGAATGTTAATATCAATACTTTTTGTAGGAACCGTTAGGTATAAAAAATAACTTGGATAATATCCTTGTGCAAGTAGTCCTTCAAAAGCACTTGTAACCGCATGGTTTAAATAAGTATTTTTTATAAAACGATTGTTTACAAAAAAGAACTGTTCTCCTCTTTTTTTCTTTGCAAATTCAGGCTTTGTAATAAAGCCTTCAATAGCAACAATGTCGGTAGATTCGTTTATAGGTACTAGTTTTTCATTGGTTTTTTTACCTAGAATGGCAACAATACGTTGTCTTAAATTAGAAGCTACAAGATTGTAAATTTCGTTATCGTTATGATAAAAAGAAAATGAAATATTTGGGTGAACTAGAGCTACTCGTTGAAATTCATTTACAATATGACGAGTTTCTATAGTGTTTGACTTTAAAAAATTTCTTCGTGCCGGAATATTGTAAAATAAGTTCTTTACGGCAATAGAAGTTCCTTTGGGAGTTGATATTGATTCTTGAGATTTTACCTCGCTACCCTCAACTCTAATACTTGTTCCTAACTCTTGACTTTCTTGTCTTGTTTTAAGAGTTACGTGTGCTATTGCGGCTATAGATGCTAACGCTTCGCCTCTAAACCCTTTAGTATTAATATTAAATAAATCTTCGGCTTTTTTTATTTTTGAAGTAGCATGGCGTTCAAAACAAAGGCGTGCGTCTGTTTGACTCATTCCTTTTCCGTTGTCAATAACCTGAATTAATACCTTTCCGGCATCTTTAATAAGTAATTTTATTTGTGTTGCTTCAGCATCAATGGCATTTTCTAATAATTCTTTAACCACAGAAGCCGGTCGTTGAACAACCTCACCTGCTGCAATTTGATTTGCTACATGGTCTGGCAATAGTTGAATAATATCTGGCATTAGAATAATGTATGGATATCAAATAAGTATGCAACAATACCTACTAAAATGGCAATAATTAAGGCAAGTCTTAGGTTGGTATTTCTATCGGTAGCACTTCTTTTGGTTCTCACCCAATCGTTTCGAAGGCTATTTTTAGAAATACTGATGGTTGGAACGGCATTATCGTCTTTATTTCCGTGATATTTTTCTTCTAATTTTCGCAAACGTTCTTTTCGCTCGTCGTAGTAACGAGGTTTATAGTCAAAAACATAATGTGCACGAGGCTTAAATAATTTGCCAAACATAAGATTCAATTAAAAAATCAGTAAAAACCAAAAATACTGAATTATAGAGTAGTGGTCAAGTTTTGTGAATAAGAAGTGTGTTAAAACTCTCTTAAAGCTGCCATTTTAATTGCGGCAATGGCAGATTCGATGCCTTTATTTCCGTGTTTTCCTCCAGAGCGATCTAAAGACTGTTGCTTTGTGTTATCGGTTAAAACGCAAAATATAATTGGAGTATCGTATTTTACGTTTAGGTCTTTTATACCTTGTGTAACGCCCTCACAAACAAAATCAAAATGTTTTGTTTCTCCTTGAATTACATTTCCAATAGCTATAATGGCATCTAATTTTAGGTTTTCAATCATTCGTTTGCAACCGTATATAAGTTCAAAACTACCGGGCACATTCCATCTAACAATGTTTTCTTTTTGCACACCATTCTCTATAAGAGTTTGTGATGCCCCTAAGTAAAGATTTTCTGTAATTTCAGGATTCCATTCAGAAACAACAATCCCAAACCGAAAGTTTTTCGCGTTTGGGATTGTTGTTTTATCGTAGTTTGATAAATTAGTTGTTGCCATTACATCTTATTGTTTTGATGCAAAAGTAGCTTTATTGATATAAATATCTATATTTTTTGCTTCGTTAGAGTTAGGATAGTCTGTTTTAATTCTATTAAAAATATCCAATGCTTTATCGTATTTTCCTAAATCCATCGCCGTATTTCCTGCTTTAAAAAGAAATAGCGGTGTAGAAAAATTATTATCTCTTAAATCAGCCGCTTTTAAATAGTATTCAAGCGCATCATCAAGTTGGTTAATATCCGCAAAAGCATCACCCATAGCACCTTTTGCAATAGGCGCTAATAGTTCATCTTCTGAAGAGAAATTTTCTAAAAATTTAATAGCTTCTTCGTAATTTTTTAATTTTAAATACGCAATACCTGCGTAGTAGTTTGCTAAATTTCCTGCTTTTGTACCGCTGTACTCTGTAGCAATATCAACAAAACCATATTTACCGTCAGCACCGTTTAAACTAAGTGTTAGTAACGAGTCTACAGCAACAGAATTGTTTATAGCGTCTTCAAAATATGCTTTTGGAAATGCCAATTCATCAGCTGCTTCTTTTTCTTTGGGTGCTTGCACATACTTTTGATATGCTAAAAAGGCTAAAATTCCAGCTACAATAACCCCTAAAACAATAAAGATTTGATTTTGATTTTTGATAACCCACTGTTCTGATTTTGAAGCTGTTTCGTCTAACGTGTTAAACACTTCTGCAGTAGTATATTTTTCTTCAGTGTTATGCTGTGTTTTTTTTACCTTACTTCCGGTCTTTTTATATGTTGCCATTTATTGTAAAATTTGTAGCCGCAAAAATAGAATTTTTAATTGAAAAGTAAAAATACAAAGACACCTAAATTTTTAGATGTTAATATTATCTTACTTTAAAGTGTAAATACTACCTTTGAGTTTTTAAACAAATAAGTTTAAATACCTAATTAATTTTATTAAATTAGTTATTTAAAATTTGAATAATTTTAGACTTTTAACAACACAATGCAATTACAAAAACTAACATTGGTAAACTTCAAAAATTTTGATTCTCAAACCTTTCATTTTGAGAATAAAATTAACTGTTTTGTTGGCGGTAACGGCGTAGGAAAAACCAATGTGCTAGATGCCATTTATTATTTGTCTTTTGGAAAAAGCTATTTTAACTCTGTAGCAACCCAAAACATAAAGCATACAGCAGATTTTTTTATGATTGAAGGAAACTACCTTTTAGGTGGTAAGCAAGAGGTAATTGTTTGTAGTTTAAAACGAGGTAGCAAAAAAGTTATTAAACGAAACGGTAAAATATACGAAAAACTATCAGGTCACATAGGACATTTACCTTTGGTTATCATCTCTCCGGCAGATAGAGACTTGATAGTAGATGGAAGCGATACCAGACGAAAGTTTATAGATAGTGTAATATCGCAATCAGACAAACAATACTTAAAGTTTGTTATTAATTACAATAAAGTGTTAGCACAACGCAACACCTTGCTAAAATACTTTGCGGCAAACAGAACTTTTGATGCTCTAAATTTACATGCTTATAACGAACAATTAAACCGATACGGAAGTGTAATTTTTGAAAAGCGAAAAGCTTTTTTAGAAGCATTTATTCCAATTTTTAAAAGTAGGTATCAAGTCATTTCTAACAGTAAAGAACAAGTAGATTTGGTATATAAAACGCAGCTCGAAGGTACAAATATGTTAACGCTTTTTGAGCATAGTCTAGAACGCGATAGGATTTTGCAGTACACAAGTACCGGTATTCATAAAGATGACCTAACGTTGACGATAGATGGTTACCCTGTAAAAAAATTTGGATCACAAGGACAGCAAAAATCGTATTTAATAGCTTTAAAATTAGCTCAGTTCGATTTTATTAAGCAGCAAGCGAGTGTAAAACCAATTTTGTTGTTAGATGATATTTTTGATAAGTTAGATGATGCCCGGGTTTCGCAAATAATAAGTTTGGTAAACGATAATAACTTTGGACAATTGTTTATAAGTGATACCCACAAGCAGCGAACCGAAGAAGTAGTGAAAAAAACCAACCAACCGTATAAAATATTTGAATTACATGGCTAAACGATTAAATGAATTTCATTCAATTCAGGAGTTAATGAAGGATGTTATAAAAGAAAACAACCTTACCAAAGGAATGCGACAATTGTCTGTAAATGATGCTTGGGCAAAATTAATGGGAAATGGAGTTGTTTCTTATACCTCTAGCGTAAGTTTAAATGGAAAAACATTAATTGTGTGCTTAAAATCATCGGTTTTAAGAGAAGAGCTGAGTTATGGAAAAGAAAAAATAATTAAGATGATGAACGAAGAGCTAGGTGAAAAGCTAATTTCAAAACTAATATTAAGCTAAAAAAATCCTTATTCATTTCGGAATAAGGATTTTTAAATATTATTTAAAAGTAGTGTTAAAACATTTCTCTTCCTGAAAAGTGAAATGCTCCTTCAATTGCAGCATTTTCGTCACTATCTGAACCATGAACTGCATTTTCTCCCATTGAAGCTGCATATAATTTTCTGATAGTACCTTCAGCAGCATCAGCAGGATTTGTAGCTCCAATCAACGCTCTAAAATCTTCAACAGCATTTTCTTTCTCTAAAATAGCTGCTACTATTGGTCCTCTGGTCATATATGTTACCAACTCACCAAAAAACGGACGTTCTTTATGAACGGCGTAAAATTCTTCAGCATCAGCCAAAGTCATTTGAGTCATTTTCATTGCTACAATTCTAAAACCTGCAGCGTTTATTTTTTCTAGAATTGCCCCAACATACCCTTTTTCTACAGCGTCAGGTTTAAGCATTGTGAATGTTCTATTTGTTGCCATTTTTATTTTCTATAAGATTATTAATTTCGCGCAAATATAGTACTTTATAACTAAAGTAAAGTTGTCTAATTATATTTTTGGTTGAAGGTTTTATAAACTTTATTATTTAAACCTCTTATTTCCATAGTAACAGTATTATTTTCTAAATCGAATCTTAAAATTCCAAAACTTTTGGTAAAAACAACATCGCCAACTCTAAATACATTAGGTTCGCCTTTGTACTTGGTATACGAGTGCGTAAGACCGCTTGAAGTGAAATCGATTAACGGATATGATAGACTGTCAATATCTTTTTTAGATATTTCAGAGATGTGTCTGTCTCCCGACAAAATAATGGTATTTTTTGCTCCCGAATTTTTTAACAAAGTTTCTAATTTGTCAATTTCATGAGGCATATTACTCCAGCATTCAAAGCCGTGTTCTCCTGAGAGAAACTGAATGCTACTCACAATAATATTAAATTGTGCTTTTGAGTTATCCAATTCATTTTTTAACCATTTCCATTGAGTTTCTCCTAGCATTGTACCTTGTCCGTACAAATTTGATTTGTATCTTTTTTTTGTTTCGGTATCGTGTGTTAACTCGGTCCTAAAATAGCGAGTATCAAGTAAAATAATTTTAATAGAGGTGTTATTAACAGTGTAATTTTTTGAAAAGTAAACACCTTCTTGTTTTCTACGCGCACTATTTTGGGGAATATCAATAAAGTCTAGAAATAATTGCTGAGAGGCTTTTTTAATGGTATGATTAACGCCACCATCATTTTTACTGTAATCGTGATCGTCCCAAGTAGCTAGAATTTCTACATTTTTAATAAAATTTTGATAATCAACATTGCTTTTTTGTTTAGCATAATTTTGTTTTAAATACGCAATATCTTCAGTATCGGAATAAATAACATCTCCTCCCCAAATCCACACATCAGGATTATTTTTTAAAATTTCTTTCCAGAGTACATTAGGTAAGTTTTGGTTATTACAAGAACCAAAAGCAATGGTAAAATCGGATTTGGTTTGTGGTAAATGAGTTGCCTTATCTTCTTCTTTTGAGGTTGTTCTACATGAAGTAAGTGCAATTAAAGCAACTAAAAGGAGTTTATAATAGTTCATTTTTGTATTTTTAATATCTTTTTAACAAAGATAGGGAGACTTTACAAATTAAAGGTATAGTTTTAAGTTGTATATTCGCAAACTTATGAATAGTAAAGAAGTAAAGGAAATACAAGAATTGTTTTCTACGCCTAAAAAGGTAGTAGTAGTGCCACATAAAAATCCGGATGGCGATGCAATGGGAGCTTGTTTGGCAATGTACCATTACTTTAATAGTACAGGACATAGCGCTACAGTAGTTTCTCCAAATGACTATCCTAATTTCTTAAAATGGTTGCCGGCATCACGACAAGTATATAAGTTTGATTCGCAAAACAGACAATCAAAAAATGCCATAGATGAGGCCGATATCATTTTTTTATTAGATTTTAATGCATTGCATAGAGTGGGTGACGATATGAAAAACACATTGGAATGTTTTTCAGGAACGTTTATTATGATAGACCATCATCAACAACCCGATGATGTTGCAAAATATATATATTCAGACACTTCAATTTGCTCAACGTGTCAAATGGTTTATCACTTTTTAGAAAAATTAGAAAGCCTATCGGCTATAACACCAGCTATTGCAACTTGTTTATATACAGGAATTATGACAGATACCGGTTCATTTCGGTTTCCTTCTACCACAAGTACCACGCATAGAATTATAGCAGATTTAATAGATAAAGGAGCTAACAATGCAAAAATTCACAATCATGTGTACGATACAAACTCGTACGGAAGGCTTCAACTTTTAGGTAGAGCACTTAGCAATTTGGTGGTTATAGAACAATTAAAAACAGCATACATTGCACTATCTCAGTCCGATTTAGATGAGTTTAACTATCAAAAAGGAGATACAGAAGGTGTTGTAAATTATGCGTTGTCTTTAAAAGGAATTATTTTTGCGGTAATTTTTATTGAAGACAGTGAGCAAAAACTCATAAAAATATCTTTCCGTTCTAAAGGAAGTTTTTCAGTAAATAAATTTGCAAGAGCACATTTTAACGGAGGAGGTCATGACAATGCCGCAGGCGGGAGAACAGAAATATCATTAGACGCAACAATATCAAAATTTTTAAATATCTTACCTCAGTATAAAAACGAATTATTAAACTCTTATGAAGAATAGTTTTTACAGTTTAATTTTAGTGCTTAGTTTATTTTCTTGCGTAAATCCAACGCCCAGAAAACCTGTAACCAGAAAAACATCTTCATTTATGAGCAAGTCGGTAGATTTTAATAAATCATTAAATTCTTCCGAAGAAATGGTACTAAAAAAAATAATAGAAAAAGATACGGCACATACGTATATAGCTTCATCAAGCGGATTTTGGTACACGTACAATTTTAAATCACCCAAAACATATTCACCTAAATTTGGAGATCAAATTTACTATACTTTTGAAGTGTACGATTTAGACGGAAGCATTATTTATGGTAAAGAAGAAAACGGACTTCAATCGTATGTGGTAGATAAACAAGATATTGTAGAAGGATTACGCAACGGATTAAAGCTTATGCATGAAGGAGATAGCATTACGTTTTTATTTCCTTCGCATAAAATGTTTGGATTTTCGGGTGACGAAAATAAAATAGGAATTAATCAACCATTAGTATATAAAGTTAAATTAAATAAAATCAATAAAAAAAATGAAAGTAATTAAGTTTTTAGCAGTTATTATAGTAGTTTCAGCATTTACATCATGTAATAAAACACTTACAAAAAAAACATTAAAAACAGACATAGATTCTGTTAGTTATGCATTAGGAATAGATATGTCTAATAAATTTAAGGCAAATTTACCAGACGTAAATAAAGAAATTTTTGTAGCTGCATTTTTAAACGGAATGGATTCTATAAATCTTTTAATGACAAATGAAGAGTCTGCTGAAGTTTTACAAGTATTTTTTGAAAAAAGAAGAAGAGAAAGAGTTAAAAAATTCCAAGAAGAAAAAATTCAAAGAGCCGAAAAAGAATTTGCAGATGTAAAAGCAGAAGGAATTAAATTTTTAGAAGAAAACAAATCTAAAAAAGGAGTACACGTAACAGAAAGTGGTTTACAGTACATTGTATTAAAAGAAGGAAAAGGAGAAAAACCTACCGCTACATCAAAGGTAAAAGTACATTATCACGGTACACTTATAGACGGAACTGTTTTTGATAGTTCGGTTGAAAGAAAACAACCTGCAGAATTTTATGTAAACAGAGTTATTAAAGGTTGGACTGAAGGATTACAACTTATGAGTGTAGGTTCAAAATACAAGTTTTTTATTCCTCAAGAATTAGCCTATGGAGCTACCCCAAGACAAGGAGGCAAAATAAAACCATTTATGCCGCTAATTTTTGAAGTAGAATTATTGGAAATTATAAAATAATACATATCTAATTTTTTAGTATGAAAATAGTTAAGATACTCGTAATCGCTTTTTTAGCACTTACATTTTCTTGTAAGCCTACTAAATACACTAATTTAGAAAAGGGTTTGTATGCAAATATGCACACAAATAAAGGTGACATTTTATTAAAACTCGAGTTTGAAAAAGTTCCGGTTACTGTTGGAAACTTTGTTTCTTTAGCAGATGGTACAAATACTTACGTAACGGATTCTTTAAAAGGAAAGCCTTACTACAATGGAGTGTTGTTTCATAGAGTTGTTAAAAATTTTGTAATTCAAGGAGGAGATCCTACCGGTACTGGAGAAGGAGATCCGGGTTACAAGTTTATGGATGAATTTCCAAAAGATGAAAATGGAAACCTTTTGTTAAAACATGACAGAGCTGGTATCTTGTCTATGGCAAACTCAGGACCTTCAACCAATGGAAGCCAATTTTTTATTACCCTTAGAGCAACTCCTAAATTAGATGGAAAACACTCGGTATTTGGAAGCGTGGTTAAAGGACAAGATGTGGTAAATTCCATAGCGCAAAATGATACTATTTTAGAGGTAGAAATTGTAAAAATAGGAGCTTCAGCAAAACGATTTAATGCCGCTAAAGCTTTTTCTGATGGCTATGAGGTTTTTGCAAAAAAAGTATTAGAAGCTTCAGCAAAAACAAAAAGAGAAATTGAAGCGTATAGAGAAAAAGCTACCGAATTACCATCAGGATTAAAAATGTATATTATTGAAACCAAAAATGGTATTTCTCCTAAGAAAGGAGTAAAAGTAACCGTTAATTATGCCGGTTATTTTACCGACGGAAAACTTTTTGACACCAGTTTTAAAGATGTTGCAAAAGCTTATGGCGTATACAGTGAAGTTAGAGATAAACAACATGGATACGCTCCTTTTACAACAGTTTATAGCTCAGAAGCACGCTTAATCCCCGGATTTAAAGAAGGGTTACAACAACTAAAAATAGGAGACAAAGCTATGCTATTTATTCCTGCTCATTTAGGATATGGAGCTCAAGGTGCCGGAAATGTAATTCCTCCAAATACCGATTTGGTTTTTGTGGTAGAATTGGTAGATACGGTGTCTAAAAAACAGTAAAAGCAATACAGTAACAACATGTACGATTTTTTAATCAATAAAGACATAGCGTTACTAATTTATTTAAATAATTTAGGAACAACTCAATGGGATGGCTTTTGGCTTTTTATAACCAATAAGTTTAGTGCCATTCCATTGTATTTGTTGTTGTTATTTTTATTATACAAAAATATAGGTCTTAAAAGAACGCTGTATACACTTGTAGGTGTAGCCTTACTTATTGCGTTAACCGATCAAACAAGTAACTTATTTAAGTTTGGATTTAAACGACTTAGACCGTGTCACGATGAGCTTGTTTCTCCATTAATTAGGCTGGTAGCTGGTAGATGTGGAGGTTTGTACTCCTTTTTTTCAGCACATGCTGCAAATACAATGGCAATCGTATTTTTTCTAGGATTACTATTAAAAAAACATGTAAAATATATTTTTACTGCTTTATTTTTGTGGGCAGTTTTGGTCTCGTATAGTAGAATATACGTAGGAGTGCATTATCCGCTAGATGTTCTTACAGGTATGTTAATAGGAGCTTTTTACGGAAGCATTTTTTACAACGTATTTCAAAAAATACACCACTAATTGGTTTCGTAAATTTCTTTATTTAGCGGACTTAAAAATATTAAGAAAAAGAGCACACCAAACGCGAGTTCGTGCAGTTCCCATTTCCTGTCTGAAGGAATAAATACTAAAAGTGCCGTAACAATTAAAAAAACAGCGGTATGATGCCATTTTACAATAGGTACTGCAAACATTGTAATCAGTTTTTGCAACCAAGTCCATTTTTTATATAAAATAGGTGTAATTAACAAGTATAAAACCAAAATAATGGTTAAAAGTTGACTAAAAATAATTTTGTTCACCTTTTTTCCATCTACAACCATGTTGTGAAGATTGGTTTCTCCTTGCGCATTGTGTTCTATAAAATACTGAGACGATTCAATATTAAAAATACGTTGTCCCCAAGAAATTTCTTCACCTGTCCCAAAAAAGAAAATAAGTGCCATAAAAAATACGCCTATTCTCCAAGAGATACTTTTGTGTTTAAAGAATTTAAAAAACCGGCCAAACAATAATAAACTAGAGCATAAAAGCATTATTGCAGTTCCGTATTCTACAAGACCGTCTTCTTTAGTGTAAACTTCGTCAAAATAGGTTAAATTGGTATTAGAATAGTAAATTCCCAATCCAAATATTGCGGCTAAAAACGCATAAGCCAATTTTTCTGTTCGTGTAATCGATTTTAAATTCATAATGTAAAAATACTATTTTTTTGTAACTAGATATAGTTGTCTAATAAGCCTTTCTTTTTTTCTGCTACCTACATTTAAATTGTATGTTTTTAGGTGTTTTAAATTGTAATTAGGAGCAAGTTCTTTTTTTATAAACGCCACATCTTTATTCAAAATAAGCAAACCGAATTTTTCTTCAGAAGGTATTAAAAGATGATTGTTCAAAAATATATTTTTCAAATAGCCATTGTAGTCCCAAAGTAGTTCAGGAGTTATTTCACCAACGGAGTAAGTCTTAAATCCGCTATTTTGTTCAATACTATGAAGCGAATTTATGGCTTGGTATTCGGTATTTTTATTAAAACTTTTAGAAAGCGGAAGCCCAAAAATAAAAATAGCCATCATAAAAGCAATAGTAAGGTAAAATACCGACTGTATTTTTTTCTGAATTAATTTTTTAAGCATAGCAATACCAATGCTAAAAACGGCCACTGATGTTAAGATATAACTCACTAAAAAGGTATCTAAGCTATTGTTAAATACAAAATAACCTGCAATAGGAAAAGCAATAGCAATAGTACTTATAAGTCCAAAATTAAAGTATACAGGAATGGTTTCTTTTTTGTTTTTTAAGCCGGAAAAAGTTTCTATTAAATACTGAATATAAAATCCGGTATTTATTGCTAACGGAATTAGTACCGGCATTAAATAGCGAGGTTTTTTTTCAGGAATAAGAGAGAGTAATACAACCGCAATAATTGTCCACCAAAATGAAAATTGATAGGCTTTTGTATATTGAACACGTTTTATTAAATAAGGGTATAGCAAGCTAATAAAAGCAGGAATAGTCCACAATCCGCTTTGTGTAAAAAAGCTCCAATAGTAATAAAAAGGCTTTACGTTATAGCTACTCCAATTTCCTGTTTCTTTAGACGCAATTTTTAGAAAAGCATCTGCATCGGCAATACGTACATATACAAACCACCAACTTCCTACAAGTAAAAACAATACGATATACACGATAAAAGCAAGTCCTTTTTTCTTTAAATTCTTGAATTTAAAAGTAATTCCATAAGAAATTAAAAAGGGTAAGAAAAGGGCGTAAAGTGATACCGGTCCTTTACTCATAATAGAGCATCCTACAAAAAAGGCACTGTAAATAAGTTGTTTCCATATTACCTTGTCACTTTCTAAAACTTGGAATAAAAAGTACAGTGCTGTAAGCATAAAGGCATGTGTGTAAATATCCCAAGGAGCTTCATTTATAATAGCTATTACGTAAAACGATGTTACTAAAATAAGGCTGTTGTGTAACGAATGAATTTTTGATAATTTTAGTTTTAACGACAAAAAATAAAGACTAAAAGCCAATAATAAAACCATTAAAACACCGGGTAATCGTAAAGCAAAAAGACTTTGTATTCCAAAAGAGATTCCAGACAATGCGGTTAGCCAAGTAGGTAAAGGAGGTTTTTGGTATCTAGCTTCTCCATTCATTGTGGTAAGTAGCCAATCATTATTTTGAAGTAACTCTCTAGCTGTAATAAAATTTCGAGCTTCCATAATGGTGATATTAGGAACATCTAAGTGGATTAATAGCATGAGTAATACCACAATTGAAATTGTAACGAGCGGATTTTTTTGTGCGAAATTTAGCATTGTGTTTTTTTAATCACTTATTTTTTAAATAAATAAATTCCTTTTTTATAGTTAGCACCTATTTTGGTTAATTGTTTTAAATGTAACGAATCAATTAACTTAATTCGCTTATTTGGAATTATAACCATAAATGGTTCTCCGGAGTTTATGCGTGTTTTTAAACGTTTGTTATTTTCTATAACATCCATTTTTCCTTTTGTGTAAAATTGACCGGAGTAGCTTTTACTTTGCCAGTGAAAAACAGGAACATTTTCAGTTACATTATTTTCAATTAAGTATTTATCAGAATTGGCATAAAACTCTTTTTTACCGCTAAACGAAATAAAAATAAAGAGCAATAAAACGGTTACAGGGAGTATCATTCCTATTTTGAGGAGCATCTTTTTTTTGCGAATATCATTCCACCAATGTGTTATTAATAAAGCAATAGGTACCATTACCGGCATAATATAAGGATGAATGAGGCTTTTAGATACGGTAAAAAACAGTGGGGTCCACAACAGCCATAAAATTAGAAAAGCAAGCCATTTATCTTTAAAAACATGAGTTTTGTTTTTCCAAATTTTTCCAACGGTAGCTTGAATCCATGGCAAGGCAAAAACAGCTAAAAATACCCAAACCATACCAAGAGGTTGCGATTTAGGAAAGCCGTATTTATCACCTTTCCAGCCAGAACTTAAATAGCGTTTAAAATGCTCTCCTACAATAAAATAATCTAAAAACCCCGGTGTTTTTTGTTCTGCTAAGTAATACCAAGGAATTGCAATAATGGCCACAAGTAACGTACCTAAAACCCAAGGGAAAACTTTCCAGATTGTTTTAAACTTTTTAAACAACACACACCATATAAAAATAGGAGGAGCTGTTAACACAAAAATAATAGGTCCTTTAGCTAATAAACCCAATCCTAAGCCCACAAAAAACAAATACTTCCAGAGTTTATTAGATTTGTTGTTTAAAGCTTCCCAAAATGAAATCATTACCAGAGTTACGCTAAAAGCCAAGGCAGTATCTGTAGAAACCACACCTGTATGAATTAAAAATTCAGGGATGGTTAACAAAATTACAGCCGGAATAAAAAAGTCTATTTTTTTACGTTCAGCATATCTTCCAATGAGTAAAATTACAAGTATGTTTAAAAGTAAATACGGTAATCTTGCTGTAAATTCATTTACGCCAAACCATTTAAAACTCAATGCTGTTAACCAAGTAGATAAAGGAGGTTTTGCCCAAAACGGAACGCCATAATCTATTTGTAAGGTTGTAAAATCGTTAGTTTCTGCCATAATTCTGGCAATTTCAGAATAACGAGCTTCAGTTTTGTCCATTAGAGGAATCGCATAATTAAAAAAGGCTCTAAATAATAACAAGCCAATAACTAACAGTGCGTAAACTGATATTTTTTTAGAAATCTTCATAGGGTAATTAAAAAATTAGTTAACAGATTTATAGGTTTTACCTATAACGTATAAATCGTACCAAAGTTTAAAAAAATAGCTGAGTTTTACTCTAGAATCTCCTTGGTCAATCCAAGATTTAAGTGGAATTTCTCGAGCAATAGTTCCCATTTTATCTCTTCCGTATATTTTAATAATTCGATGAAATAATTCCACATCAAATAACCATTTTGAGATAAATTTTTCAGCAAAAATTTGTGAAGCAAGTTTGTGATGAAAAATTTTACAACCACATTGTGTATCGTACACAACAAGGTTTAGTTGTTTTGATATAAATGTGGCAATTACTCTACCAATTAAAAAACGTGATTGTTTTCGTTGAATATGATTGTCTATTTTGGCAATTCTAGACCCAAAAGCAAATACCACCTCATTTTTTATACAGTTGCTAATTTCTAAACATTCTTCTAACGTAGTTGCAAAATCGGCATCTAAATACGCAATTTTATCATAGTTGAAATGATTGTCACAGTGAGAAAACCCAAGTCGTACAGCTTCTGCTTTTCCTACATTATTAACGGTGTCAACTACCGTAATGTTTTTAGGAAATTTAGCTTGTACACCTTGAAGAACATTTAAAGTATCATCAGAAGAGCCATCGTTAACAAGGCATAATAAAACATTTTCATGTGATTTTAAAAAAGTATCTATGCACTTTGTTTCAAGCCTTTTTTCTTCGTTATAACAAGGTATAACAATACATAATTGAAATTGTTTTATCATTTTAAAATTTTAGTTGTAATTTTTTCATGGAATTGCCAAGAATATTGCACAAATATATGGATAAAAACGAAAGTTTAAGAGTTCTGTTGTTTTCTCAAAATAAGAATATTTCTAAAATAAATAACCACTCCCATAATATGTCCTATAAAGAGCACCGGATCTTTTCTTAAAATGGCATACGTTAAAATCATACTTGACCCAACAAGGCTCAGCAACCAAAATCCGAAAGGCAATGACGATTTTTTATTTTTTTCTGAATAAATCCATTGGTAAATAAACCTAAGTGTAAATATTACTTGGGCAACGCTTCCTAAAAGGAGTAGCCATAATGGGATGGCTTCATTTTTAAATAACTTTGTTAAATCGTATACGTTGTTATTGAATGAATAAATAACAATTAACACAGGGAAAAGATATAAAAACCATCGAAGTGATTTAGGAGCTTTTTGCCATTCTCCTTGTAATTGTAGATTTCGTATATAAATAAAATAGGTAAGAGATTGTCCCAGCATGATAGCAAAATCATCTCGTAAATAGCCATATACAAACAGTAAAAATGAAGCAATTAAACTCAATTTCCAAAATATGGAAGGTGTTAACACTTTTTTGCTTTTTTCAGATAAAGCCCATTGTAAAATGAGTCTTCCCGAAAAGAGCAGTTGCGCTAAAAATCCGATACCGTAAATAATCCAGTTACTCATTAACCTTTTTTAGCTATTTGATAATTAATATACTTTTTCTTCATCCATAAATACGCAAAACAATCTATTAACGGTCCAATAAGTCTGTTCCATAAACCGTATTTTGCTTCTCCAGCAATTCTAGGGAAATGTTGTACCGGAATTTGTTTTATTTTTCCGTTTTGTAACAATATCATTGCCGGTAAAAAGCGATGTAGTCCTTTAAACATAGGAATTTTTTTGGCATAACTTGTTTTAATTACTTTTAGAGGACATCCGGTATCGTCCATACCGTCATGCGTAAAGGCTCTTCGAATACCATTTGCAATGGTTGACGACATGTTTTTTACAAAAGTATCTTTTCTATTAGCTCTTACTCCGGTTACCAAGTCGTATTCATTTATATGTTCTAAAAGTAAATTAAAGTCTTCGGGTGCTGTTTGTAAATCAGAATCTATATATCCAACAAGTTCGGTGTCAGCAGCTTCAAAACCTGCAGTAATGGCGGCACTTAATCCACAATTTTTTTCAAAAGAAATAAAGGAAAAGTCGGCATTATTAGCACAAATAGTTTCAATAAGTGTTTGACTCTTATCTTTACTACCATCATTTACAAATAAGATTTTTGTTCTTTTTGAGGCTATTTTTATATAGTTAGTTAGTTCTTGTTCTACACGTTTTAAATTGTCTTCTTCATTATAAACAGGAACAATAATGGTAAATTTGTATTTCATTATTTTTTAGATAGTTTTAATAATTCTTGAGCAGCTTTAAAGGGAGTTGTTTTAGAATTTTCAATATCGGTTATATATTTTTTTAAAGCTTTTTTTACATTTTTATTGGTATAAAATTCGGTTTTTAGCTGTTGGTTAATAGTTTCTAGTAACCAGTAATTGTTTTGCTCACTTCTTCTTTTTTCAAAATAGCCGTTGACTTTGGTTAAACTGGTATATTCTTGAACTAATTCGTAGATTTTATCAATACCTATGTTGTAAAAAGCACTACAAGTAGTTACTTTAGGTTGCCATTTGCTTTCTTTTGGAGGGTATAAATGAAGTGCACGTGCAAATTCAGCTTTTGCCAATTCGGCTTGTTTTATATTATTTTCATCGGCCTTATTAATAACAATGGCATCGGCCATTTCAATAATACCTCGTTTAATTCCTTGTAATTCATCTCCGGCACCAGCAAGTTTAAGTAATAGGAAAAAATCAACCATAGAGTGTACAGCTGTTTCGCTTTGCCCAACGCCAACCGTTTCAATAAAAATAGTATCAAATCCGGCGGCCTCACATAAAATAATAGTTTCTCTTGTTTTTTGAGCAACGCCACCTAAAGAATTGCCGCTAGGAGAAGGTCTAATATAAGCATTTTGATCTTTTACCAATTCTTCCATTCTGGTTTTATCACCAAGTATACTTCCTTTATTTACAGAGCTACTAGGATCTATTGCCAATACAGCTACTTTATTTCCTTTGCTAGTATAAAACTTACCAAAAACTTCTATAAAAGTACTTTTTCCAACACCGGGAACACCGGTAATGCCAATTCTTACCGATTTATTTGCGTGTGGCAAGCACTGTTCTATAATTGCATTTGATTTTTGTTGATGTTTTGGATTGGTGCTTTCAACCAAGGTAATGGCTCTGCTTAGGTATGAAATATCACCTGCTAAAATTTTTGTAACAAACTCACTTTCAGAAGGTTGTTCTCTGCGTTTTTGTTTAATTTTACTTATAGAACTATCATTAGTACTGAGAGGTTGTTTAACTCCCTCAACCTCATGTAAAGCAGATACTGATGATTTTTTTTTACGCATAAGTTGCAGATAAAACTTGATGTAAATTTAAAATTTTTATTTTGATAAAAATGAAACATATAAAATAATGTTTTTTGTAGGCCAATAACAATCTTTTTACAAGTTAAAAAGAAGTTTGTTTACCTTGTTTTTAGAAATAAAAAACAGTAGAGGTATAATTTTTACATTAGGGATTTGTTCTTATCTTTACATCTTTAAATTCAATTAAAATTTAATGGAATTATACAAAACAAATCAGCTTAAAATTTACAATTCTTTAAGTAAATCAAAAGAAGTATTTACGCCACTTGTTGAAGGAAAAGTAGGAATGTATGTTTGTGGACCAACAGTTTATAGCGATGTACATTTAGGGAATGTAAGAACATTTATGTCTTTTGATATGGTGTTTCGTTACTTAAAACACCTAGGCTATAAAGTGCGTTACGTACGCAACATTACAGATGCCGGACATTTAGAAAATGATGCTGATGAAGGTGAAGATCGTATTTCAAAAAAAGCACGACTTGAGCAAATAGAACCTATGGAAGTGGTTCAACGTTATACCGTAGATTTTCATAACACTTTACAAAAAATAAATAATTTACCACCAAGTATAGAGCCAACGGCAACAGGGCATATTGTTGAACAAATTGAAATTATAAAAGATATTTTAAATAAAGGATTGGCATACGAGGTAAATGGATCGGTGTATTTTGACGTGTTAAAATATAACGAAACAGCACATTATGGTGTTTTGTCAGGAAGAAATATAGAAGATTCAATACATAACACTCGTGAACTTGATGGACAATCTGAAAAGAAAAACCCACAAGATTTTGCTCTTTGGAAAAAGGCAGATGAAAGGCACATAATGCGTTGGCCTTCTCCTTGGAGCGAAGGTTTCCCCGGGTGGCATTTAGAATGTAGTGCCATGAGTACAAAGTACCTTGGAGAAACATTTGATATACACGGAGGAGGAATGGATTTAAAGTTTCCTCATCACGAATGTGAAATAGCCCAGTCTAAAGTAAAAAATGGCGTAAATCCGGTTCGTTATTGGATGCACGCAAATATGCTTATTCTAAACGGTCAAAAAATGGCTAAATCTACAGGAAATTATATTTTGCCCAACGAAATTTTTTCAGGAGATAATACCATTTTAAGCAAACCTTTTACTCCAAGTGCCACACGGTTTTTTATGCTACAAGCACATTACAGAAGTATTTTAGATTTTTCAAGCAAAGCATTGGAAGCTTCAGAAAAAGGGTATATTAAATTGATGGAAGCGGTTAACAATATTAATACTATTGAAGTGTCTAACGAATCTAGTATAGATATTCATTCTTGGAAAGAGAAATGTTATGCAGCTATGAACGACGACTTTAATACGCCTGTTTTAATTGCTCATTTGTTTGAAGCCGTTAAGTATATTAATTTGCTGCTTACCAAAAAGGAAACAATTAGTTCAGAAGATTTACAACACTTTAAAACAACTCTAAACGCTTTTGTTTTTGATGTGTTAGGCTTGAAAAATGATTTAAGTGATGACGACTCTGATAAATTAAGTAGCGTGGTGGAATTATTGATAGCTATGCGTAAAGAAGCTCGTGAAAATAAAAATTGGGCACTTTCAGATAAGATTAGAGACAAACTTTTAGAAATAGGAATTCAATTAAAAGATGGAAAAGAAGGTACTACTTTTTCTATAAACTAGGTGTTATAGTTGAAACGTTTAGCAAAAATATTGGCAATTCCCTTTATATGGTTGGTTCGGTTTTATCAAGCTGCAATATCACCATATACACCTTCTAGTTGCAGGTATACCCCAACGTGTTCTAGCTACACGTTAGAAGCTTTGCAAAAACATGGTTTTTTTAAAGGAGGTAAGTTGGCCATTAAACGTATAGGAAGTTGCCATCCGTGGGGTGGTAGTGGTTATGATCCTGTTCCCGAAAAAGAAGAAACAAAAAAGTAACAGTTTTTTAGCTGGATACAAATTACATATATTTACATTTACAAAAAATACACATTCAATGATACTACTTCATATAGATTGGAATCCTTCTCCTGAAATTTTTAAAATAGGTTCTTTTGCTGTTAGATATTATAGCTTAATGTTTGTCATTGCATTTATGCTAGGGCTACATTTAATGAAAAAAATATTTATAAAAGAAGACATTCCTTTAGAAAAACTAGACTCACTATTTATTTATGCGGTTGTGGCAACTTTGTTAGGTGCACGTATTGGACATTTTCTTTTTTACGACCCTAAATTTTTAATAGAAAAACCTTTAGAAGTTATATTACCGGTTAAATTTTCACCTTTCAGGTTTACAGGTTTTGCAGGTTTAGCTAGTCATGGCGCAGCAATAGGAATTATTATAGCAATGTATTTGTTTAGTAAAAAAGTACTTAAAAAACCGTTGTTATTTATTCTGGATAGAATAACCATTCCGGTTGCAATAGGAGCTATGTTTGTTCGTTTTGGAAACTTAATGAACTCTGAGATTATAGGAAAACCTACAAATTCTGATTACGGTTTTGTATTCCAAAGACTGGGAGAAGATTTTCCGCGTCATCCTACCCAACTATACGAAGCATTTAGTTATCTAATTATATTTGGTATTTTATGGTTTGTTTATTGGAAAACAAACAAAAAAGAAAAGCTAGGATATATTTTCGGATTGTTTTTTGTACTTCTTTGGTCTGTTCGTTTTGTAATTGAATTTTTTAAAGAAGCTCAAGTAGAAGGAAGAGAAGATTGGATTTTAGGATTAAATACAGGTCAGGTACTAAGTATTCCTCTAATTATACTCGGGTTGTATATAATGTTTAGAAAAACAAAATAAAAAAAACGTTCCGTTAAAGGAACGTCTTTTTTTTGATAAAGAACGATGATTATATTACCCTTTGATTTGTTTCTTTTTAAACTTATCAAATTTAGTTTCTTTGTTTTTAGGCCAGCTATTATTACTTAAATCTACGTCGGCAGTTTGCTCATCTGGATCGATAGTAATTTTTTTAATGGCTTTACTTGCAGGGAACACTTTGGTAACCTCTCGGTCGTTGTGTCTCCAAATTTGTGCAGGATATTGTTTTCTTTCTTTGGTACCATCTTCGTACTCAAACTCAACAATTATAGGCATTACAAGGTCTCCCGGTTTTTCAAAAGTTAGTTCGTAAAAATACTTAGGCGCTTTAAGTGTTTTTTGCTCTTCTTCAGAGAAATTTTTCTCAATATAATCTTTCAGAATACTAAAATCTTCCGGTTTTTTATTTTTTAAATCTGAAGAAAACTCATCGCTATTTTCAGAAACAAGGTATAGTGACGGTGGCAGTTGGTCTACGGTTATTCCGTAGCGTTTTGCCATTTTTTCAGCTTGTTTTGTAGGTTTATCGGTTACGTAATACTTTTTAACTTCTTTAATTCCTATATCGTTGTTTCCGGTAGTGTAAAACCAACCTCTCCAAAACCAATCTAAATCCATCGCTGACGCATCTTCCATAGTTCTAAAGAAATCTGCAGGTGTTGGGTGTTTAAATTTCCAACGTCTTGCATATGTTTTAAATGCGTAGTCAAATAATTCAGGTCCCATAATAGTTTGTCTTAACATATAGAGTCCTGCAGCTGGTTTTGCATACGCATTGTTGCCAAACTGGTATACTTTATCTCCTTGAGTCATAATTGGAGCTATTTTACTTTGATCGCCTCTCATATATCCAACAATACTTTTAGGTAGTCCTCTTCTTATAGGGAAGTTTGGGTCATATTCTTTTTGAGCTAAAATTTGAACAAATGAATTTAAACCTTCATCCATCCAAGTCCATTGACGTTCATCAGAATTTATTATCATAGGAAAGAAATTGTGTCCAACTTCATGAATAATTACACCAAGCATTCTGTACTTAGTTCTATCACTGTAAGTACCGTCAGGTTTTGGTCTTCCAAAATTGAAGCAAATCATAGGGTATTCCATTCCAATACTTCTGGCATGAACAGAAATAGCTTTGTGATATGGATAATCAAAAGTATATTTAGAATAGGTTTTTAAGGTACTTGCAACAGCTCTTGTAGAGTGTTTTTCCCAAAGAGGATTGCCTTCTTTAGAATAATAAGAATAGGCCATTACTTTTTTACCGTTAATGTCAACAGCCATAGCATCCCAAATGTATTTTCTAGAAGAAGCAAAGGCAAAATCACGTACGTTTTCAGCGTAAAACTTCCAAGTTTTAGTGTCTTTAGCTTTTCCTTTTTCAGCTTTTTCAGCTTCTTCTTGTGTTACAATAATAATAGGTTTATCGTAAGATTTTAGAGCTTTTTCTAAGCGTTTTAGTTGAGTGTTTGTAAGTACTTCTTTTTCGTTTGTTAAAACACCGGTAGCGCCTAATATGTGATCTTTAGGAGTCGTAATAGCTACATTAAAATTTCCAAACTCTAAAGCAAATTCACTACGTCCCCAAAATTGCATATTTTGCCAACCATCTACATTGTCGTAAACAGCTAATCTTGGGTAAAACTGCGCAATAATATAATTATTATTTCCATCTGTAGGAAAATGTTCAAAACCAGAACGACCACCTTGTTCTACATGATTATTGATGTTATACCACCATTTAATTTTAAACGAGTGTTTTTCTCCCGGAGCCAAGGGTGTGTCTAAATTCAATCGCATCATAGTTTGATTGATGAGGTATGATGCATTACTACCATCTATATTTTTAACATATTCTATTTTAAATCCGCCATCAAAAGGATTTTCTACAAATTTTGAAGCAAATCGTTTTGGAGTGTATAGCGCATTTGTTTTTTCTTGTTGAATGTCAGGAGTTTTTGAGTTTTGGGCTCTCATGTTTTGATCTAACTGAATCCATAAATACGTTAACACATCGTTAGAGTTGTTGTGATACGTTATTGTTTCTTCTCCATATATACGTTGATTTTCATCGTCTAAAATTACAGCTATATCGTAATCTACTTGTTGTTGAGTATATTCATGTCCGGGAGCTCCAGAGGCTGTGTGTTGGCTATTAGGCGTAGGAAGCTCCTGTTTAAGTTGTCTAAACTTATTGGTGTTGTAGTGTGCTTTTTGTATTTTTTCTTTTTGTGCAAAAGAAGAAAATGTAACAAAAAGAAGGAGGAAAGATGAAATAAATATTTTTTTCATTATTTGGTATCTTAAATTTATAAGAAATAAAAAAGCCACTCAAAAGAGTGGCAACAGTTTATTACCCTTTGATTTGTTTCTTTTTAAACTTATCAAATTTAGTTTCTTTGTTTTTAGGCCAGCTATTATTACTTAAATCTACGTCGGCAGTTTGCTCATCTGGATCGATAGTAATTTTTTTAATGGCTTTACTTGCAGGGAACACTTTGGTAACCTCTCGGTCGTTGTGTCTCCAAATTTGTGCAGGATATTGTTTTCTTTCTTTGGTACCATCTTCGTACTCAAACTCAACAATTATAGGCATTACAAGGTCTCCCGGTTTTTCAAAAGTTAGTTCGTAAAAATACTTAGGCGCTTTAAGTGTTTTTTGCTCTTCTTCAGAGAAATTTTTCTCAATATAATCTTTCAGAATACTAAAATCTTCCGGTTTTTTATTTTTTAAATCTGAAGAAAACTCATCGCTATTTTCAGAAACAAGGTATAGTGACGGTGGCAGTTGGTCTACGGTTATTCCGTAGCGTTTTGCCATTTTTTCAGCTTGTTTTGTAGGTTTATCGGTTACGTAATACTTTTTAACTTCTTTAATTCCTATATCGTTGTTTCCGGTAGTGTAAAACCAACCTCTCCAAAACCAATCTAAATCCATCGCTGACGCATCTTCCATAGTTCTAAAGAAATCTGCAGGTGTTGGGTGTTTAAATTTCCAGCGTCTTGCATATGTTTTAAATGCGTAGTCAAATAATTCAGGTCCCATAATGGTTTGTCTAAGAATAAACAATCCTGCAGCTGGTTTTGCGTATGCATTGGCACCAAAATTAAACACATTATCTCCTTGAGACATAATTGGAGCCATTTTGCTTTGGTCTCCAGACATATATCCTACTACATTTTTAGGATATTTGCTCATAGGGAATAATTCTGAATCATATACGTTCTCAGCTAAAATTTCAACAAAAGAGTTGATACCTTCATCCATCCAAGTCCATTGACGTTCATCAGAATTTACAATCATAGGAAAGAAATTGTGACCAACTTCATGCGTAACTACGCTAATCATTCCTTTTTTTGTTCTTTCTGAATACTTTCCGTTAGGATTTGGTCTTCCAAAGTTCCAACAAATCATTGGGTATTCCATTCCTTGGCGCTGTGCGTTTACAGATGTTGCGTGTGGATAAGGATAATCAAAAGTATGTTTAGAGTATATTTTTAAGGTATTGGCAACCACACGTGTTGAGTGTTCTTCCCAAAGAGGATTTCCTTCTTTAGGATATAGAGAATATGCCATTACTGTTTTGCCGTTCATATCAACCGCCATTGCATCCCAAATAAATTTTCTAGATGAGGCAAAGGCAAAGTCACGCACATTTTCTGCATATAATTTCCAAGTTTTAGTACCTTTAGCTCTTCCTTTTTCAGCTTCTAGAGCCTCTTCAGGAGTAACAATAAATACAGGTTTGTCAAACGATTTTTTTGCTTCTTGGTATCTCTTATATTGTTTTCTGGTAAAAACATCTTTCGGATTTTGGATAACACCGGTACCGTTTAAAATATGGTCTTTAGGAGTTGTAATACTTACTTCGTAATTACCAAATTCCAAAGCAAATTCACTTCGTCCCCAAAATTGCATATTTTGCCATCCTTCCACATTGTTATAAACTGCTAAGCGAGGAAAAAATTGAGCAATTACATATAGTTTATTTCCATCAGGAAATGCTTCGTATCCAGATCTTCCGGCATCAGACAAATAATCGTTTATATTGTACCACCATTTGATGTTAAAAACAAATGTACCTCCCGGAGCAATAGGTTGTGGTAAGTTAATACGCATCATGGTTCTATTAATCATGTAATCAAGATCTTTTCCATGAGCATCTTTTACATATTCAATATTAAACCCACCTTGAAAAGGTTTCCCCATAAATTGCTTTGTAAATTTTGAAGGAAAATAGAGTACATCAGGTCCGCCACCTTTAATATCAGGTGTTTTAGAATCTGGAGCTCTCATGTTTTGATCTAATTGTACCCAAAGATATTCTAGAAAGTCTTTTGAATTGTTGTGATAAGTGATGTTTTCTTCTCCAAAAAGTTTTTGGTTTTCATCATCTAGAACTAAATCCATTTTGTAGTCAACCTGTTGTTGCGTGTACTCATACCCAGGAGCTCCCGATGCAGTGTGCTGCTTGTTTGGAGTTGGGAGTTCTTGCTTAAGCTGTCTAAACTTATTAATGTTGTAGTGCGATTTTTGTACTTCTTTTTCTTTGTCAGTTTCTTGAGCATAAAAACTTGAAGTTACAAAGAGGATTGACAGAATTCCTAGAATTAATTTTTTCATTGCGGTTCATTTAGTTAATAAATACCGAAATTAAATATTTTCAATAAGAGTATTAATTAATTGTTAAAAATTTAACAAACAATTAGCATTTTTATTATTTAGGTAAAAGGTCTTGTAAAAGTGGTCTACTTTTATTTTAATAATATTTTGCTGAGACGGAAAGTCTTCAACAAGGCAAGTATTGGTAATGCTAATTGATTTAAACTCAGAGATATTAGGGAATTCTAAGTAAAATCGTACAATATCATCGTCGTATTCTTTTCCTACATAAGTATAGGTTTGTAGCGAGTCGTTTACAGTTACCTTAAAATGTTTGCTTAAATATTTTTTATAGTAATCGTCAATGTTTTCTACTTCATCTTCCGATGCCAGATACAGTTTGTCGTTAAGTCCTTTATTCATACTGTATTCTAAATCATCTAGAAACAAACCTATGGTTATTTGTACCGATTTTTCTTCTTTTATGTATTCAATTTCACACAAACTTATATAGTACTTGTGTAAAGAAAAGGCAAATAGTGGAATTACAAATAGTACGATGATGTATTTAGAAAACTTCATTTTTTATTTTTTGCTAATTAACAAAAAGCTTTTGATAAACAAAATGCCTATTTTCATAAAAAGTGTTAATTTTTAATGGCGTTGTATGCTTTACTTTCGTCAATTAGAATTTGAATGACTGCTAGTAGGTCATTTTTATAGTATTTTTCTATAATGTTTTTATACTCACAGTACTGCAAGAAATTGTTTATTTTTTCTTTCGGAATTTTTAATTGCTGTGTAAAAAATGAAACACCTAAATCTCCTACAATTTTTTTAGGAAACTGCTTTTTTTTAGTGAGTACCTTTTTTAATTTTCGTTTAGCAATCATATAAAAGTCAGGAATGGTAGCTCCGCCACCACCACTTATGTATATGGGATTTGTAAAAGCTTCTGCATCGGGAGGAGAAAGTATTCCAGATTGGTCTACAGGTAATTTTTTACTTAAGTCGCTTGCTGTGAAGGTAAAATTATGTCTAATGGTATCCTTAGGTGCTTTACTTAAATCGGATAATAAGTTGCCTGACAGCTGTTCTATAAACACCTCGTCTAATACGGTAACCAATGGAATAAGATGAATTACCAATTTGCGTTTTTTGATATGAATTTTTGTAATTCTAATTTTGCGTTTTTCGTATTGAATGGATGAAATTAAAAGCGTATCATTTTCTTTAACGTTAATTTCAAATTCACCATAATCATTACTTACACTTCCCAATTTGTTGTTTAAGTTTATAATGTGTGCATCTGTTACAATTTTATTGCCGCTGTAAATTTTACCAATAATAGAGGTGTAATTTCTCTCTTGAGCAAAGGCTACAATTGTAAAAAATAAAAATAAGAAGGTTAGTTGTTTTTTCATGCACAAACAAATAAATAGAAAAAAGTTAAAAAAAAATCTTAATATGATGGTAAACTTTTGTTAAAGGTGCAAAATTGTTACATTTGATTAAACTTTTAAGGAGATGAAAAAATTATTTATAGCAAGTACTTCAACGGTTCATGGAAAAGCCTATTTAGAGTATATTTTACCCGAATTGGCTCACTTTTTTTCAGGAACAAAAGAGATTTTATTTGTTCCTTTTGCAAGACCAAATGGAATTTCGTTTGATGAGTACACCCAAATTGCTCGGGAATCATTTGAAAAAATACATATTTCGGTTAAGGGAATTCATGAATACCGTAATATGGTTGACGCTGTAAATAATGCTGAAGGTATTTTTACCGGCGGAGGAAATACTTTTTTATTGGTTAAAGAATTGTACGAACAAAAATTAATTTCGGCAATTAAAAATGTGGTTGAAAATGGGGTGCCTTATTTTGGAACAAGTGCAGGAAGCAATATTGCCGGTTTAACTATGCAAACCACAAACGATATGCCAATTGTATACCCTCCAAGTTTTAATACTTTCGGATTTATAAATTTTAATATTAATCCTCATTATTTAGATCCCAATCCGGATTCTACTCATATGGGAGAAACTAGAGAAACACGTATTCACGAGTTTCATACGTTAAATGCTATACCTGTACTTGGCTTACGAGAAGGAAGTTGGTTGCTGGGAGAAAGAAATAAGGTAACCTTAAAAGGTCCTTTAATGGCGCGGTTATTTCAAAAGGGGAAACCACCTTTAGAGTTGCCTCCCGAAACAGATTTTAGTTTTTTAACGTATGTGTAATGCAACGGCTATTTTTTGAGCATCAGGCGCTTTTTTTATATTTTCAGGAAGTAAGTTGTAGTTGTTTTTAATTTTTGAGGTATCTGTTAAAGAAGATTTTAAAAGGTCTCTTAATAACATAGCCGATAGGTACGAGTTTTTATGATTTTCAATAAATTGGTAACTGAAATTAGTGAATTCGCTCTCAATAGTTTTTATCTGCGTTTCAATTTTATTTAGTGTTTTTACATCGTTTTCTAAACGTGCTTTTTGAAACTCGGGAAATAAATCCTCAATTTTAGAAAATAATTTTTTTGATGCGGTTTTATACTCATTTAGTTTTGTATTAAGAGGAGAGCCTTCTACATAAAAATCATGTGCATGCTCTTGGTCTATGTGCATAGTAAAATCTTTATTCTCAATAATAAACACAATGGTTTCAGGATAATTTTTAAAGGTTAAAGCATATCTTTCCGGATATTCAACGGTGCCTTTAAAAGTAAACGTATTGTTTAATATTAGTGAGGAATCTACAGGAGAAATAGTATACTCATCAATTTTATTTAAGTAAACCGTATTTGTATAAAAGTTTTTTACTTTTCCGGTAATCACAAACGCTTTATGACTGTTTTTTTGGTTGTTTTCCTTTTTTTGAAGCGATTTATGAGGCTTGTTGCAACTACTTATAAAAATACTACAGAAGCAAAATATTAATATTTTTTTCATTGCAATTTCACAAAATTTAATAAGTTACATATTCAATAATTTCTAAACCGTAGCCAGTCATTCCAACTCGTTTTCTAAAAGAGCTGGCGTTAGATAAAACACGTAGTTTTGTAATTCCTAAATCGTGTAAAATTTGAGCACCTATTCCAAAATCTTTCTCATCCATTTTAATATTTGGAGCGTAGTTTTTATGATGGTGTTGGTTTTCTTTTAAAATGGCAATTCTATTGAGTAAATCGAACGATTGATTTTCTTGGTTTATAAATACAATGGCACCTTTACCTTCATTATTAATAGCGTCAAAAACACGTTTTAATTTGTCATCAGGGTTTTTAGTTAGTGTGCCTAGAATATCGTTATTTATAAGGGCAGAGTTTACTTTTACCAGTATTTCATCACCTTTATTCCACGTGCCTGTTGTTAGCGCTAAATGTACTTGATTGTTGGTGGTTTGTTTATAAGCACGCAATCTAAATTCTCCAAAACGTGTTTGAATAAACATATCTTCTACCTGTTCTATAAGAGAATCATGCTGCATGCGGTATTCTACTAAATCTTCGATAGAAATAATTTTTAAATCAAACTTTTTAGCAATTTTTACCAGTTGAGGTAATCTTGCCATTGTACCGTCATCATTCATAATTTCAACAATAACACCAGCAGGTGTTAACCCGGCCAATCTCGCCAAATCTATGGCAGCTTCTGTGTGCCCTGTTCTTCGTAATACGCCACCTTCTCTTGCTTTTAAAGGGAATACATGTCCGGGTCTGCTCAAATCGTGAGGTCTTGTATTTTTATCGGTTAACGATTTAACGGTAATTGCTCTATCCTTAGCAGAAATACCGGTAGTTACACCTTTTCCGTTGTAATCTATAGAAACGGTAAAAGCGGTACCTAACGGATCTGTATTTACACCAACCATTAAGTCTAGATCTAGTTCTTTACATCTGCTTTCGGTAATAGGTGCACAAATAAGCCCTTTTCCGTGTGTGGCCATAAAGTTTATCATTTCAGGAGTTACTTTATCTGCGGCGCTTATAAAATCACCTTCATTTTCTCTGTTTTCATCATCAACCACAATTACGATTTTTCCATTCTTGATATCTTCAATGGCTTCTTGTATAGTGTTTAGTTTGATGTTATTTGTGGTGGTTTCCATTTATTAAGGATTTTTTTTGATGAGTTTTAGCTTTTTGAAGAAGTTCAGCACTTTATCAAAAAACAGATTGATATTAAAAATACCCATTCCTTTGGCAGCTCTTACAGTAAGCATAATACCAAAAGGAAGAAGGATAATTGTAGATAGCCAACTGCCTAATAAAGAAGATATGGCACTTTCTTCAGCTAGATTTTTCCCAAATTGAGAAATAAAGAAATAAATAACAAAAATAGTTATTGCCATAACCATTGGCAACCCAAAGCCTCCTTTTCTAATAATTGAGCCTAGTGGTGCACCAATAAAAAATAATACCAAACAAGCCAAAGCAAAAGAAATTCTATAGCTGTATTCATAATCATACAGGTTTAAAAGCTTCCGTTTATCTTTAAATCCTTTTTTCTGATTTTTTTTACGATCCATAACACGTTTTAGTATTTGAATAGCATTGCTAAGGACAAGTTTTTGGTTTTTTGGTACAAAGTTTTCTAATATTTCGGGTTTTAATTTTTTATGAATAAGCGAATCAGGATAATCGTATATTTTATTAGCTCCAATGGTTAAGTAAAAGTTTCGAGCTCTGCTTTCAATAAAAGCATCGTAGGCAATTTTATTTTTCTTTGAGATAGAGTCTAATTGTGAAATACTAAGCATTCCGTGATGCTCTTTTATTTTTTCTTGATTTAAGCTTTCATCATCATTAAAAGAAGAAATATCTATGTTAATAATGTATTTTTTAAAGGTAGCTCTTGAAGCAGGCATATGAGCCCTTTCATCAATAGTCATCATTTTTTTTAGATGATCTTCGTAATAATAACCATCTTCTAAAATAAGTGTCATATACTTACTGCCTTCTTCAGTAGAAATGGTTCCTTTTTTCGCGGTTATTACTTTTATTTTCCCTTTACCTTTACTTAAATCGGCTATTTGTACATTTTTTAAAAGATTTTCTTCCGGACCGTATTTTTCGTCAAATTTAATACTGTAACCGGGAATATCGGTATTAAAAGCACCCGGAACCAAAGCCAATGCAGGCTTTTTCTTTTTCATATTTAAGTATAAGTTCTTTTGCTTTAAAGTTGCCCACGGATAAATGTTATTTAAAAACACAAAATTAACAGCACTTAACAAAATAGCTAAAAAAACAAGAGGTTTTATGACTCTTTTTAGTGAAACACCGGCAGATTTTATTGCGGCAAACTCATAATTTTCAGCCAATGTACCTAAGGCCATAATTGAAGATAGTAATATTCCTATAGGTAGGGCAGTAGGAGTGAGTATTAACGCAAGATAGCCTAGAAATTTTAGTATAAAAACAAGGTCTATTCCTTTTCCGGCTATTTGATCAAAAGCAAGCCAAAGAGCTTGCATTACCAAAACAAAAAGCACTACAAAAAAGGTAGCTAAAAAAGGTTTTAAAAAGCTTTTTAAAATATATTTATCAAATATTTTCAATTTTTTTAGTTTGGTTCAGAGATTACGTAATTTTTTTGGTCTCTGTATTTTGCTGTGTCAAAGATAAAAAGCTTTTCTGAAATAGGTTGATTGGTTTTAAAAGATCTTATTTCAAGTGTAGTTATGGTGTTGTTTTCACCAATTTCAACAATATTGTAGATATGTTTTGTTTTAATATCAATTCCAACCAATACACTTATAATTTCTGAATTACTATCAATAGGTGTTAGTTTTACGTATTGTATTTTAATTCCTTTTACGGTTTTTAAATCGCCCATTTGATAGGTAAATCCATTTTTATAAAATGAAAACATTTTTGAAGGAGTGAGTGTTTCTTCTTCACTATTTGAAGGGTCTTGAATAATAACTTCCTCGTCTTCATGAATAATAAGATACACTTTTTTACCGTCAAAAATTTGTTCGGTTCCCATATAGTTTAGATGATATAAATCTCCTTTTAAGTATACAGTTCCTCTGGTTTCTTGGTGTACGTCGGCTTCGTCGTTATCAAATTTATGATTAAATTCTATGTAAATATTTTGATACCCTTCTACTTTGTTGGCTACTTCATCTAGTAGTGCTTTTGCTTTGTTTTGACCAAAGGTGGTTAAACTAAAGAATATAGCTGCAAAAAATAATATTTTTTTCATTTTATGTGTTGTTATTTGTTTCGTTATCTAATAACTGGTTTAGTGCCATTTCATCAGGAATTAAAACTTGCCGGGCTTTACTACCTTCAAAAGGACCTACAATACCTGCTGCTTCTAGTTGATCAATGAGTCTTCCTGCTCTGTTATATCCTAGTTTTAATTTTCGCTGTAGTAACGAAGCAGAGCCTTGTTGTGCATGAACAATAATAAGAGCGGCATCTCTAAACAATTTATCTCTTTCGCTGATGTTGATATCAAGACTTGTGCCAATTTCTTCGCCAACATATTCAGGTAATAAGTGAGCATTAGGAAAAGCACGCTGTGAGCCAATAAAATCTGTTATTTTTTCAACTTCAGGAGTGTCTACAAAGGCACATTGCAATCGAATTAAATCGTTTCCTCCAGAGTAAAGCATATCCCCTTTACCAATTAATTGGTCGGCTCCGGGAGCATCTAAAATAGTTCTAGAATCAATTTTAGAGGTAACTCTAAAAGCAATTCTTGAAGGGAAATTGGCTTTTATAATTCCGGTAATTACGTTTACAGAAGGACGTTGTGTTGCTACAATTAAGTGAATACCAATTGCACGAGCCAATTGTGCTAAACGGGCAATAGGTGTTTCAATTTCCTTTCCTGCAGTCATAATTAAGTCGGCAAATTCATCAATAACCAATACAATATATGGTAAAAATGTATGTCCGTTTTCAGGATTTAATTTACGAGCTTTGAATTTTACATTGTATTCTTTAATGTTTCGTACCATTGCTTTTTTCAGCAAATCGTATCGGGCATCCATCTCAATGCACAAAGAGTTTAAGGTATTAATTACTTTGGTAGTATCAGTAATAATAGCTTCTTCTGAATCGGGTAGTTTTGCTAAGTAATGTCTTTCAATTTTGTTAAATAATGTAAGCTCTACTTTTTTAGGATCAACCAGTACAAATTTTACTTCGGCCGGATGCTTTTTATACAATAGCGATGTTAAAACAGCATTTAAACCAACAGATTTTCCTTGCCCGGTAGCACCTGCCATAAGTAAATGAGGCATTTTCACAAGGTCAACAACAAATGTTTCGTTTGAAATGGTTTTCCCTAAAGCAATTGGTAATTCCATTTCGGAATTTTGAAATTTTGTTGAAGAAATGACAGACTTTATTGATACCATTGTTGGCTTTTTATTAGGTACTTCAATACCAATAGTTCCTTTTCCCGGGATAGGAGCAATAATTCTAATTCCTAGAGCAGATAGCGATAGCGCAATGTCGTCTTCTAAGTTTTTAATTTTAGAAATACGTATTCCTGCATCGGGAACTATTTCGTAAAGTGTAACTGTTGGCCCAACGGTTGCTTTTATTTTTGCAATACCAATTTTGTAATTGCTAAGTGTGTTAACAATGCGATTTTTATTTGCTTCTAACTCTTCTTGGTTTACAGAAATACTCTCATTGTATTCTCTTAATAAGTTTAGTGTTGGAAATTTGTAATTTCCTAATTCTAGTGTTGGATCAAATTCACCAAAATCTTTTATCAATTTATCGGAAAGATTTTCAACTACTTGATTTTCTTCTACAATTTGTTCAACAGCAATTTCTACTTCTAGGTCACTTTTTTTTCCTTCCGGTTTTTTATCTTCGGAAAGATTTTCGCTTACATCAGAAAAATTTTCGATGGTAGGTTGTAAATCTTTTATAGGTAATTCAAATGAGGTTTCTTGTGGTGTCTCCTCTGTATTGCTATTTGAAGTTTCTTCAGGAATAGACTCGTTTAAGCTTTCGTCGACTTCTGTAATTGTTTTTTTGCGCAAAAACACTTCAGGAGTTAGTTTAAACCTAATGGTTAAGTAAGTGAGCATAAAAAAGGTGAGTACCAAAATAAGCCCTGTTTTTCCTAAAAATATTTGAAGGTAGTTATTTAGTTCGTAACCAATAACACCAGATAATAACGAATTTTTATGCGTAAAAAACCCGAAGGCAATAGAAAACCAAATAATTCCTAAAATACTCCAAAACCAAGTTTTTTGTAAGCTTTTAAAGCTTCCTTTGAAAAACAGCAATATACCTGAGAAAAAGAGATATACAGGAAAGAGTATTGATGAAACCCCAAAACCGTTGTAAATAAAGAAATGGCTTACGTTTGCTCCAATTTTACCCAATAAGTTAGTTACGGTAATGGTTTTATTTGTAAAATTAGTGAGCTGACTTTGATCTTGTTGCCAGCTAAAGAAAAAAGATATAAAGGCAATGAAGAGAAATATAGCGAGCAAACTTATAAACGAACCTAAAACGGTTTGTGTTTGCCTGTTTGCAAAAAATAGTTTCAATTTTTGAAAACGAGGTTGTTTGGTTTTTTTTGAAGTATTTTTTTTCTTTTTTGCCATTTACAATGATATAGTCACAAAAATAAAAAATTAAAGTGATTGCAGTTAAAATATTAAACAAATTTAGGTATGTAAATAATTAAACCTATAATTATGGCAAATATTGCAGCAAAAAAAACAGCTCCTGCAGCAATATCTTTTATAAAGCCTATTTGTTTATTGTAGTTTGGGTGGATAAAATCGGCTATTTTTTCAATGGCTGTGTTAAGCGATTCAGCTACTAAAACAAGTGCTATTGCTATTATTTGGAATAGCCATTCTGTATGAGATATATGAAACATAAAACCGAGTACAGTAATAACGCACGCTATTAGTACTTGTGCAATAATACTGTGCTCGGTAGTTATTAAAAGCCAAAAACCTTTGGCTGCATATTTTATAGCTTTAAAGCGCCCTTTTATGAAACTACTTAGTTGCATAAAATTTAAAGAGCTTTAAGGGCCGCTTCGTAATTAGGTTCATCTACAATTTCAGGTACTTGTTCTGTATAAGTTACAATACCTTCTTCGTTTACAATTACAATTGCTCTAGATAACAGGTTAGCTAATGGACCATCTTCAATAGTTACACCGTATGCTTTTCCAAATTTTCCTTTGGCGAAATCGGATAATGTAATTACGTTATCTAATCCTTCAGCTCCACAAAAACGAGCTTGTGCAAAAGGCAAGTCTCTTGAAATACACAATACTTTTGTGTTTTCTAATTTTCCGGCCTCTTCGTTAAATCTTCTAACAGAAGCAGCGCAAGTACCGGTATCTAAGCTAGGAAAAATGTTTAAAATTAATTTAGAACCTTTAAAATCTTTTAGTTTTGCTTTTGAAAGATCTGTTTTTATTAAATTAAATTTAGGTGCTTTTGTACCAATTTTAGGTAGTTTACCTATGGTTTTAATTGGATTTCCTTTTAAGGTTATTTTAGCCATAATAAATAGTTTTGTTTTAAATACCAAAGTTAGTTTAAAAACTAAAAACTCCCGAATTAATTCGAGAGTTTTTAAAAATATATTTGATTTTTGTTAGTGTTTTGCCAAATAATCAGCTACACCTTCGTGAGTAGCTTTAAGTCCTTCTTTTTCTTTGTTCCAGTTTGCAGGACAAGCTTCACCATGCTCTTCTGTAAATTGTAGTGCGTCAACCATTCTTAAAGTTTCGTCAACACTTCTACCTAACGGAAGGTCGTTTACAACTTGGTAACGAACAATTCCTTCTTTATCAATTAAAAATAACCCTCTGTAGGCAATTAGTTCACCTTCAGCTTGTAATTCATCGTTGTCATCATAGTAAAAATCACCAGCTAATACATCGTAATTTTTAGAGATTGTTTTGTTGGTGTCAGCCACAATTGGATAAGTAACACCTTTAATACCACCTTCTTCTTTACTCATTTGTAACCAACCCCAATGTGATTGCTCTGTGTCTGTTGAACAAGCAACAACAGCTACATTTCTTTTTTCAAATTCTCCTAATTTTTCTTGAAATGCGTGTAATTCTGTTGGGCAAACAAAAGTAAAGTCTTTTGGGTAAAAGAAAAACACAACATGTTGTTTTCCTAAAAATTGATCTAAAGAAAAATTCTCTACAATTTGATTTCCTTTTATTACTGCTTGTGCAGTAAACTGTGGTGCTTTTTTTCCTACTAATACAGCCATATTTATATTATTTTTAAGTGTGAATACTTTATTTATTTCACAAATGTACGCAATTATAGATTTATTTAAAATGAAGTCAATTCTAATATTTTATTTTGATATAGATTTTTCTTATGGTTGTTGTTTAACTATACCAAAGCTAATTAAATTCTTGTATCTTCGCCCTCTAAAAAGTAAGCATTGAAGTTAAAAAATTACACGTCAGAATTTAAAAACAATTTAAAATTAGCAACACCGGTAATGATGGGCTCTTTGGGACATTTGCTGGTAGGGTTAATAGATGATATTATGGTGGGTAGGCTAGGGCCTGTTGAGTTGGCAGCAACGTCATTAGGAAACAGTTTAATGTTTATAGCTCTTTCTATTGGAATTGGATTTTCTTTTGCAATAACTCCTCTAATTGCCGAATCTGACGGAGAAGGCGATGTACAAAAAGGGAGAGGGATTTTTCAGCACGGAATTATTTTAACAACTTTAATGGGTATATCTATGTATGCGATGCTGATATTGATAAAACCTATTTTATATCATTTAGATCAGCCTAAAGAAGTTGTGGAGCTGGCAATTCCTTACTTTGAAATTGTAGCTTTATCTATGATTCCTCTAATGATTTTTCAAGGATTTAAGCAATTTACCGATGGGTTGTCCCAAACAAAATATGCGATGTATGCTACTATAATCACCAATTTGGTTAACGTAGTTTTAAACTTCGCTTTAATTTACGGATTGTGGATTTTTCCTAGGTTAGAATTGGTGGGCGCAGCTTTAGGAACCCTTATCTCAAGGGTTGTAATGGTTGTTTTTATTTATATAGTACTAAAAAAGAAGGCAAAGTTTAATGCTTATATGAAAAGATTAAAACTTTCGGAAATAAGAAAGAAAACATTTAAAAGAATTATAAATTTAGGATTGCCTACAGCCTCTCAAATGCTTTTTGAAGTAGGTCTTTTTACCGCATCGGTTTTATTGGCGGGAACACTAGGTGCTTTACCACAAGCTGCAAACCAAATAGCTCTAAAACTGGCATCAACAACATTTATGATTGCAGTAGGAATTGGAGTGGCTTCAACCGTACGTGTAGGAAATCAAAAAGGATTGAAAAATTATGTTGAACTAAGACGCATTGCATTTTCTAATTTTTTGCTTATTTTACTGATTATGTTTACATTCTCAATAGGATTTATGTTACTAAAAGATATACTTCCTTGGATGTTTACCGATAATTTAGAAGTTATTAAAATTGCATCTAGTTTATTGGTGGTTGCAGGATTGTTTCAGCTTTCAGATGGCCTTCAAGCAGTTATTTTAGGAGCTTTGCGAGGATTGCAAGATGTAAATATTCCTTCAGGATTATCTTTTATAGCCTATTGGATTATTGGTTTTCCTGTGTGTTTTTATTTGGGAAGAATTGCCGGAATGGGAACCTTAGGAATATGGATTGGGTTGTTAACAGCCTTAACAAGTTCGGCTATTATGCTATTTTTTAGATTCAATTATTTGTCAAATAAGTTAATAAAAGAAAAAAATGAATGTACCTAAATTTTTACTTGGTGATAATACCGATTGTCCAAATGACATTTTTGTAATACATACAGAGTTTCCCCGATTTGTAATTAATTTGGTAGACGATGAAATTGTGTGGTTTGAAAATTTTCAAGAAGCAGATAAAGAGGCACTTACCTCCGAAGTTGCAACACTTATAGCGCTTGCAAGCGATTTTTACGATAGAGAAATGAAGCGTTACGAAACACAATAGGCTTATTCTTTATTTTTGATGAGTTTTTTAGCTTGTTTAACCCAATCTTCTTTTTCTACACGTCCTTTAAAGTACTTTAAAGAATTTTTTAATATCCGAATTTCTCTTTTTGTTAATTTAGTGAGGTGAGCATACGTATAAATACCCATTAAGTTTAGCGTTCTCTCGGTATTTGGCCCAATCCCTTTTATTTTTTGTAAATCGTCTTTTACAATAGTGTTTTTACCTTCTTTTTTAGAAATAGGGACACTGTTAATTTGCTGAATACCACCACGCTCAAATGTTTTTTTAGCTCTAATGGTTGAAATATCGTCCTCTAAGTTAACTTCTTCAAATGTGTTGGAATTTCCGGAGGTATATTTACTCTTTCTGTATAGCTTAAAAGCAATCCTTATGGCAAACCTTATAACAAGAAAGTATAAGATGACTTTGAAAAACAGCAAAAATATGCTGTAGGAAGAAACAGAAACAAAAGTCATAGTCAAATGGGGTTTTAACTTTTAATTCAAAATAGGGTTGAGGTAAAGTTAAACATAAAATACCAACTTGACAAATATATCTATTTATGTATGAATTACTTACGTTTTTTGTTTGGTGCTTTCTACAAGTTCTAACTTATCTAAGGTTGTTTTTGTAGTAAAGTTTCCGTAGTTAATAAAAGCATGTTTTTTCTCAATTTTTTCAATCACACCACAAGAATTACTATCGGTTATTCTTACCTTATCGTTGACTTTAAAAATATAATTGGCTTTTTGTTTGGCAATTTTTTTAGCTTCAATTTTTTTCTTTTCACGTACTTTTTTTACTTCAACCAACACCTCTTTTTCTACTACTTTTAATTTTTCTTCAACTTTTTTCTTTTGTATTTTTTCTTTTGGTTTTAGCTTTACGGGATTCTTTTTTAAATATTTTGTTTTTTCTGAAAGAATCCACTTATTAAGTTCAGATAAAAGGTGTTTTTTATTATTTGTTTGAAAGTATTTGTTGAGCAGGTCATTTACAAATCTTCCATATTGAAGCATTTTTTGATTTTTATCATAAAGCTCTTGAAACTGTTCTAGTTTTTCTTGTACCTTTTGTTGTTTTTCGGATAAGCTATCGGTATGTAAAATAGCTTTTGTTTTTTCTTTTTCTAAATGGGCTGAAGTTTTCTGAAGCTTGTTGCGTTCTTTTTGGAGTTTAGAGATGGTTTTATCTAAGCGAATTTTTTCACCTTCAACTCTTTTTTTCGCTTTGTTAATTAAGCTAAAAGGGATACCGTTTTTTTGAGCAACTTCAAAGGTAAAAGAACTTCCTGCTTGTCCAATGTATAACTTAAAAAGTGGCTCTAAAGTACGCTCGTTAAACTGCATATTGGCATTTACAACATTAGGCAATTCATTGGCAAGTACTTTTAAATTGGCATAGTGAGTGGTTATTACACCAAAAGCTTTTTTGTAGTAAAATTCTTCTAAAAAAATCTCAGCCAATGCGCCACCAAGTTCAGGGTCACTACCGGTACCAAACTCATCAATTAAAAACAAGGTATTGTTATTGCACTTTTTGAGAAAATTACGCATGTTTTTTAAACGGTAACTATAAGTACTTAGTTGATTTTCAATAGATTGGTTATCTCCAATATCGGTAAGTATTTTTTCAAAAAAACAGGTTTCAGAACGCTCGTGAACAGGAATTAGCAGTCCGCTTTGTAGCATTGTTTGAAGCAGCCCAATTGTTTTTAGAGTAATACTTTTTCCTCCGGCATTAGGTCCCGAAATAACAATAATTTGTTGTGTTTCGTTTAACTCAAGTGTTTGAGGCACCGTTTTAATACCTTGTTCGTTATTTTTTAAAAGAAGAATAGGATGGTATGCATCTCTTAAAAATATTTTTTTAGTAGTTGTAAGTTTGGGTAAACAGGCGTTAATTTTATTCGCGTACTTTGCTTTTGCAGCAATTACATCTAATTTGGTTAAGAATTTTTGATAACTACTTATTTCAGAAATATACGCTCTAATAACTGCTGTTAAATTTTTTAAAATACGAATAATTTCTTGATGCTCATCATACAGTAAGTTTTGAAGCTCTCTACTAAATTGTAGCGTTGCTTCCGGAGCAATATAAACAATACTCCCTGTTTTAGAGCTTCCTAATAAACTTCCCTTAACTTTTCGTCTGTACATAGATTGTACAGCTAGTACACGTTGGTTGTCTATAACCGATTCTTTAATTTCATCTAAATACCCTGCGGTATTATATCTAGTTAATGCTTTTGTAAAACTTGAACCTATTTTAGACCTTACATTTTGGATATCATTTCGTATTTGTTTTAAAAGAGAAGAGGCTTTTTCATCTACTTCTCCAAACGGAGTAATAATAGCACTAATGTGTTTTCCTATTTCTTTTTGAAGTGTAATTTCTTCAGAAAATAAAAAGAGAGTGGGGTAAATAGCCTTAAATTTTTTAAAAAATTTAAGTAACAATACTACGGTATTGCTATTGTTTAAAATTTTTAAAAATGAAGCAGGTTCTAAGTAACTGTTTTCAATACCCAATAAATGAATTTCTTTTTGGATATCGTCAAAATAATGATTGGGAATGCTATTGTCATTTTCAAAAGACGAAACGTACTCGTTAACTTGCTGAAGCTCTTGTTGAAGTGTTTTAACGTTTTCAAAAGGTTTAATGGTAAGCGTTTCATTTTTACCTAATTCAGAAATACAAAATTCACTTACAGTTTGTAAAATGGTGTTAAACTCTAAATCGTTTAATGTTTTTTCTGAAATTTTACTCATAAAAATTGTTACTTTTGAACAGTTTGACAAAAGTATAAATTTAAGACAAATAGAAGCGAATGAATGTTAAAATTGCCGAAAGTTGGAAAAAGCCTCTAACTACAGAGTTTAAAAAACCTTATTTTAAAGAACTGGCTAAGTTTGTTAAGGAAGAATATTCTAAAAATACGTGTTATCCAAAGGGAAGTCAAATTTTTTCGGCATTTGATTATTGTGCTTTTGACGATTTAAAGGTTGTTATTATTGGACAAGATCCATATCACGGTGTAAATCAGGCTAACGGACTGTGTTTTTCGGTGAATGATGGTATTTCGCATCCGCCATCTTTAATAAATATTTTTAAAGAAATTGAAGCCGATTTGGGTATTCCGTATCCAAATAGTGGCAATTTAGAACGTTGGGCTAAGCAAGGAGTATTATTGTTAAATGCAACATTAACTGTTAGAGCTCATCAAGCAGCTTCTCACCAAAATAAAGGCTGGGAACAGTTTACCGATGAGGTAATTTCACTAATTTCTAAACATAAATCGCACGTTGTTTTTTTGCTATGGGGAGGTTATGCAAAGAAAAAAGGTGCCAAAATAGATAGAAGCAAGCATTTGGTTTTAACAAGCGGACATCCTTCTCCTTTAAGTGCAAACAGAGGTTATTGGTTTGGAAATAAACATTTTAGCAAAACAAATAACTACCTAAAATTAAACGGGCTTACCGAAATTGACTGGTAGTTACTTAACGACATAAAAAAAAAGTGCTGCAAGGCACTTTTTTTTATTAATTCAAATTATTCATATAATGAAAACAAAGTTTGCAAGTTTCTTTGCTTCAATAAATAACGAATCAATACTTGTGCCAAAAAAAGAAAATAATGTTAACGCTGCGTTAAATTAGGTTAAATGTATGTGAAAATTAAGGAGTTAGCGTAAAAGTAGCTTGTAAATAATTAAACCAGGTGTCTTTGTGCTTTGTATGAAGAACGAACCAACGCACCACTTTCTACATATTTAAATCCCATCTTCAATCCTATTTCTTTGTACTTATTAAATTGTTCAGGAGTAACAAAAGCCTTTACAGGCAAATGTTTTTTACTAGGTTGTAGGTATTGACCAATGGTTAAAATATCAAGGTTTACGTTTGCCAAGTCTTGCATTGTTTCAATTACTTCTGCTTCGGTTTCACCTAATCCAAGCATTATTCCAGATTTTGTTCTTCTTTGTCCTTGATCTTTCATATACTTTAACACCTCTAAACTTCTATCGTATTTAGCTTGTATTCTAACTTCTCTAGTAAGTCTTCTAACAGTTTCTAAATTGTGAGATATTACTTCAGGAGCTACAGCTAAAATCCGGTCTATATTGTTTTTATTTCCTTGAAAATCAGGAATTAAAGTTTCTATAGTTGTATTTGGGTTTGCTCTTCTAATAGCGTTAATGGTTTCAGCCCAAATAATAGAGCCTCCATCTTTTAAATCGTCTCTATCTACAGATGTTATAACGGCGTGTTTAATATTCATAAGTTTAATTGAGCGAGCTACTTTTTCGGGCTCTTCCCAATCAACAGCCTCTGGTCGTCCGGTTTTTACGCCGCAAAAACCACAAGATCGGGTACAAATATTTCCTAATATCATAAAAGTTGCCGTACCTTCAGTCCAGCATTCACCCATATTTGGACAGCTTCCACTTGTGCAAATAGTGTGTAGCTTATACTTATCTACTAAGCCTCTTAGTTCGGTATATTTTTTCCCAACAGGTAGCTTAACTCGTAACCATTTAGGCTTTTGAACTTTTTGTACAGATGAAGTATTATCTTGTGTCATTTTGCTAAAATTGATTGCAAAAGTACGAAGAATTTACAAACTAAACAGGTACCAAAAGCTAAATCCTATTAAAAAAGCAATACCAAACCAACTAAGTATTTTTAGTGCAAATGAAGGCCTCCATTTTTTTGGAGTGTGTTTCCCTGAGATGAGTAGGTAATTCATTATAGCGAAAAAAGGCGCTGTTAAAAAAGATAAAATGGTGGCAATTTTGATGAGAACTCTCATTTCAGACATGAAAAACACAAGAATTGAGATGGTTCCAATCGCTAAAAATAAAATCCAAAACCAGTATGCATTTTTAAAGGATTTGGCAGTTAGCAAATCAAATGTTTTTGCCATAGCCCTTGGAGAAGCATCTAGTGTTGTAATAGTTGTACTAAACATAGTGGTAAAGGCTGCTGCAGCTATAAAAATATACATTCCATTGCCTAAATATTTGGTGTATAAATTAATAAGTTGCTGAGAAAATTTAACAGCGCCTTTATCAAAAGTTTCATTAGAGTGATACATTACAATAGCACCTAAAGCTACAAAGCAAATACCTAAAATGAGCGTACCTAAAAATCCGATGTTAAAATCAAAAATAGCCTGTTTTGTTGAAAACTGATTTTGAGTATCTTTTTGTTTTTCAATAGCCCAAAGCGATTGCCATATCGATACATCTAGTGGAGCCGGCATCCAACCTAAAAAAGCAATTAAAAATCCTATTTCAATACTTCCTTCAGGTAAAATTTGATGTAAATCGTAGGTATTATTTGTATTAAATGCAGCAATAATTAATGCAATAATGGTGCTTGCTGTTAGGGTTACAATTATCACCTTCATTAAATTATCTAGAAGTTTGTACTTACCAATTATTAGTAAAATTACACATATGGTTATAATAGTAGCACTCCAAATAATAGGGTTTGTAGTAACACCAAATAAATTAGCAGCCAACCCAGCTGTAACAATGGTAACAGCTGCTTGTATGGTAAACATGGTTGCTAAGTTTAAAATAAAATAGGCAACCAATACACCTTTTCCTAGTTTTTTGTAACCGTCTAACAAACTTTCTCCGGTAGCAGTGGCATACCTTGGTCCAAATTGGAAAAACGGGTATTTTACAATGTGTATTAGTATTAAAGCCCAAAGTAAACCAAAGCCAAACTCGGCACCTGCTCTGGTAGATTGCACTAGATGAGAAACCCCTATCGCTGCTCCGGCAAATAATAAACCGGGACCTAATTTTTTTAACCAATTTAACTGTATTCTATTCAATTTTTTTATGCTTTTGAATAATATTAGCAAGTAATTTTTTAGCTCTAAGCAACTTTACTTTAATATTGCTCATAGGTTCATTGAGATATTGAGCCATTTCTTTGTAACTCATTTCCCTAAAATACCTCAAATTAATAATTTCTTGATAATGTGGTTTTAATTGTTTTATGTAGTCTAAAAGTTGTGCTAAATTTTGTTCTATAATAATTTGATCTTCAACAGTAGGTGTTTCATCAAAAATTTTATAGGCTTCAGACTCTTTTTTATTTATAGATATGGTGTTGTTATTTTGCTTACGAAGATGATCTAAAAAAATATTTTTAGAGATAGAAATCAACCACGTTTTAAAATTATAACTTTCGTTGTATAGGTGAATTTTATCAAAAGCCTTAGAAAATGTTTTAATGGTTATGTCTTCGGCTTCATCTTCGTCATTGGTTTTAGAAAACTGAAATCGGTAAATATCACTCCAGTAAGTGTTTAATAAAGTGTTAAACGCTTTTTGATCTTTTTTTCTTGCTTTTTCTATTAATTCAGAAATACTGCTATTTTTTTTCACCAATGTGTGGGCTTTGAAATCAGATTTTTTATAAAGATAAACATTTGAGTCAAAATTAAAAATAATTCATAAAAAGGAATCCAAAACAGCAAATCTGTTTCGTTTAATTTTTTTGCTGAAATGCCATAGATGAAGTATTGACTAGTAAATTTTAGAAGGATAAAGAAACTTACTGTTTGCCATTTAAATTGAAAAGCAATAAGTACAATGCCAGCTCCCCAAAACAGGAATTGAGAAATAAAGAATGTACTTAACAAAAAGATGTGAATTTTTTTATAGCTAGAAGCAGTGGTAATATGTCTTCTTTTTTGCTGAATCCAACTTTTAAAAGTAGTTTTTGGTGTTGAAATAGTATGTGCTTTGTTTGAGAAACAAATAGCGGTATTTTGTTTTGTAGCGGCACGGTTAATAAATAAATCGTCATCTCCAGATTTAATGTGTAGGTGACTTTTAAATCCGAAGTTGGTTTCAAATATATTTTTAGTGTATGCTAAATTTCGGCCAACACCCATATACGGTATTCCAAGTTTTGCATATGAAAAGTATTGAATGGCGGTAATAAGTGTTTCAAAACGTATAAGCTTATTTAATAGAGATGATTTAACCTTAGTGTAAGCTCCATAACCGAGTACTATTTCTTTTTGATTGTTAAAATGAGCTGACATTTCTGAAATCCAATAGTTTGAATTGGGTTTGCAATCGGCATCTGTAAATAACAAATAATTGTACGAAGCATTTTTTATAGCTAAGGAAATGGCGTGTTTTTTACCATTTGTATTTTTGTTGTCTAGTATTTTGATGTTTAAAGAAGCTTTGGCTTTGAAAGCTTTCATAATGGCTAATGTATCATCGGTAGAGCCATCGTTCACCAGAACGAGTTCAAATTTAGGATGTGTTTGTTGAAGGTAATAAGTAAGATTTTTTTGAAGATTTTTAGCTTCGTTTTTAGCACAAATAATTACCGAAACGGGCTTAAAAAAGTCAGTACCTGTCTGTTTTTTTGTTGAGAAAGCAAAAAAACTAAAAATAAAAATGTAAAAAAACAGCTGAATACAGCAAATTATTACAAAAGCAATAAAAAGGTATTCGAGCATCTATTACTGATTTTCACATTGGTTAGGAAGTTTACCACAATAGCCGCAAGGTTCTCCGGTTTTATTTAAATGTGGGTTTTGACTGGCACACGTACCTGCAAATTTTCCATCTTTTTTTGCCCATATTTTAATAGCAATTCCGAAAACTCCTAAAGCTAAAAGTGCAACTGAAATAAGGATAAGTTTCATAATAAAGAATGATTTATTTTACAGTGCAAATATACAGATTTATTGTAGAAGGGTTGCCATATGCTTTCAAAAAATATGGATTGAGAAAAGTTTAAAAACAGCGAGTAAAAATTAAGTTATTTACATGTAAGTAGCTAATTGTTAATAATTTTGTTTTAATTTAATATTAAATTTTATTAAATTAGCAATCAGTTAATATTTAAATTTATTAGAAGTTTAAAAACCATCTAAAACTTTAATAATTAAAATTGAATTAATAAATAAATATTAATTGATTACTACTAACAAAAAGACTCGTCATAATTAATTTGACGAGTCTTTTATTTTAGGTTGATAAGTTTTTAACTGATATTTTTAGTAAGCTCTTCTTGAATGTTATTAGGAACTAATTCAAAAGAAGAAAATTTAGTACTAAAACTACCTCTTCCTTGCGTAATAGAACGAAGCGTAGTCGAGTATTTGTACATTTCGGCCAATGGTGTTTTAGCTTTAATGGTTTGATATTTCCCATCGCTATCCATTCCTAAAATAATAGATCTTCTAGATTGCAAATCGGTCATCACATTCCCCATAAGTTCTTCAGGAACTTTAACAGTTAACTCGTTAATAGGTTCTAAAAGTTTTGGTTTTGCATTTAAAAAGGCATCTTTAAAGGCATGTGCACCTGCAATTTTAAAAGAGATATCGTTAGAATCTACAGAGTGCATTTTACCATCAAACAGCATTACTCTAATATCTCTAACATAAGAACCTGTTAACGGACCTTCTTCCATAACTTCTAAAATTCCTTTTAAAACAGAAGGCAAATACCTAGAGTCTATTACACCACCAACAATACAATTATAAAATACCAATTTTCCGCCCCAGTCTAAATCTATCTCTTCTTTTCCTCGTATGTTAAAACCTTCAGGCTCAGGCATACCTTCGTACCATGGCTCAATTTTTATATGCACTTCTCCAAATTGACCAGAACCTCCTGATTGTTTTTTGTGTTTATAACTTGTGGTTGCAGATCGTTGTATGGTTTCTCTGTAAGCAATTCTAGGCTGCTCAAAAACAGCTTTAATTCCATATACATTTTGTAAAGTCCAATCTATAGTAGCTAAGTGTAATTCACCTTGGCATGATAGTATTTGTTGTTTTAATTCGGTTGAATATTTAACAATTACAGTAGGATCTTGACTGTGTACTTTTTTTAGTGCGTCGTTAAGTTTTTCCTCATCTTTTTTATCTGCAGCAGTTACCGATTTACTAATTCTAGGTTCAGGAAAAACAATAGGTTTAATAGTAATATTACTGCCTTTTACTCTTAAAGTATCGTTTGTTTCGGTATATTTTAATTTTAAGGTAGCTCCAATATCTCCGGCTGAAAGTTTTTCAACAGCTTCGCGGTTTTTTCCATCCATAATGTAAAGCTGGTTTAAAGTTTCAATTTCACCGGTGCGTGCATTTTCTAGTTTATCGTTTTGTTTAACTTCTCCTGATTTTACTTTGAAGAAACTAATTTGACCTAGGTTAGGTTCGTACAATGTTTTAAAAACAAAAAGAGATGTAGGTGCATCAGGTTTACACTCAATAATTTTACCCTCAACACTTTGCTCGGGTTTTAGGTCTGAAGCCGATGGAGCCACATTATCTATAAAGCCCATTAAACGTCCACTTCCCATATCATTTAGAGCTGAGACACAAAATACAGGGAATAATTCATGATTAAGCATTCCTTTTTTAATCCCCTCACGCATTTCATCTTCATTTAAAGAACCTTTATCAAAATAAAGTTCCATTAAATCTTCGTCATTTTCAGCTGCTTTTTCAACAAGTTCGTTATGTAGTTGGTTCGCAATATCTTTTTGATCTTCCGGAATTTCTAATTTTTCAGGTTTTCCGCCTTCAGGACCAAACTTATACATTTTCATTTTAAGCACATCAACAATACATTGTGCTCCATCAATAATAAGTGGATACTGAATTTTAACAGCATTTTTCCCCACAAGGTTTACGATACTTTTATAACTTTCTTCAAATTCGGCACTTGGGTGATCTATTTGGTTAATCACAAAAAGAGTAGGTCGACTAAATCTATCTACATAATTCCAAATAATTTCGGTACCAACTTCAACTCCTTGTTGAGCGTTAATAATGGTTACAACAGAGTCGGCAATTCGCATAGTTGAAGCAATCTCGCCTATAAAATCGTCAAGTCCAGGAGTATCAATAATGTTAATTTTGTAATTACGCCACTCGGTGTGAAGAGGTGTGGCAAAAACGGAAGTTTCTCTTTCATGTTCAATTTCGTGATAGTCAGAAATAGTATTTTTATTTTCTACACTACCACGGCGATTGACTAATCCGGCTTCAAAGAGCATTGTTTCGGCTAATGTGGTTTTTCCGCTCTTATGAGCACCAACAAAAGCCACATTTTTAATGTGTTTATCGTCGTATATTTTCATAATTTATACATTTTTTTGATGAAAAGATGTATAAAGTTACAAACTTTTTATCATAATAGTATGACGAATGTTAGTGTTTAATTAATCTATTTTTGTTATTTGTTGTATTAAAAAACAGCTATTTAAAATCTGGTTTAAGGTTAATTTACAATTCATCCTTAAAAAAGCGCAATTGGGTAAGATATAGTTTTTGTTGTTTTTTGAATTGATGACTTTTGAAGTGTCAAAATAAAATATAACAATTATGAATCATTTAATTTTAACCGTAACATTGTTGTTTTCTTCAACATTATGTATTCAATCGCAAACTGCTACAACTAAACCAGAAGGTATTAATTTAACCGTGTCTGTAGTAAATGTTTTGAGTGTTAAAGGAACAGTAGGTTTTGCTTTGTTTGATAAAGAAAACTTTATGAAAGCTCCTATACAAGCAAAGACAGGCACTATTAAAAACGGAAAAAGTACCGTAGTTTTTAAGAATATTCCAAAAGGAGTTTATGCTATTATTTCGTATCACGATGAAAATAATAATAAGCGAATGGACTTTTTTGAAAATGGAATGCCTAAAGAAAGTTACGGCACCTCTAATAACGTAATTAATTTTGGTCCGCCAGATTTTGAAACCTCGAAGTTTGTAGTAGCGGATAAAGATTTAACTTTAGAAATTAAGTTTTAAATTGCAACTATTAAGGATAAACTTAAGAGTATGAAGACAGAACTAAAATATTTATTAAAAATCTCACTAATTCTAGCCACAGTTATTTTTTTAATTGATCGGCTAGTATTTGCAGGAAACTTTAATATTACTGTAAATAAAATTGTAGTAGATTTTAGTATTCATTTTATGTATGCCTTTGTTTTATCTGTAATTAACGCTTACTTTTTTAAGTATATAGGCACAAAAATTGATTGGCGAGAAAATTTTAATAAACGATTAATAGTTGGAGGTGTTGGAGCTGTGGTTGTTACTATGGTTGGGCTGGTTGTGTTGCGATTTATAACACTGGTTGTTATTGCCGGAAAACCGGTAGCGTATTTTTACAACGATCCTTATGCTAAATCATATTATATTTTTGGGTTAACAATTACCCTAATTGTTAGTTTGGCTTTTCATGTTATTTATTTTTACAAAGCGTTAACCGAAAAAAAAGTAAAGGAGCAGCAAATAGTTGCTAAAACAGAAACCGCTAAATACGAATCGTTAAAAAGTCAAATAGATCCACATTTTTTATTTAACAGCTTAAATGTACTAACGTCGTTAATAGGAGAAAATCCTGATCAGGCTGAAAAGTTTACAACAAAACTTTCAAAAGTGTACAGATATGTACTAGAGCATAAAAGCAAAGATTTAATAGCTTTAGATGAAGAATTAAAGTTTGCCAGAACCTATATGGAACTGCTAAAAATGCGTTTTGAAAATGCTGTTACATTTGAAATTCCTGAAAAAGCAAGTAATCCCGAATTAAAAATTGTTCCGTTATCATTACAGTTATTACTTGAAAACACAATAAAACACAACGCTGTTTCAGAAGACAAACCTCTAAAGGTTGTTATTAAAGAAGAAGGTTCTTATTTAGTTGTTTCAAATAATTACAACCCAAAAACAACCTTAGAAAACGGAACAAGGGTAGGACTAAAAAATATAATTGACAGGTATAATTTAATAACACTAAAAAAAGTTTCGGTTGAAAAAACAGCTGACAATTTTAAAGTTAAATTACCATTACTAACACAAAAAATCAGAAAAATGAAAACAGCACAAACAGATTATAAAAACGGTAAATACATTAGAGCAATTGAACAAGTTAAAGACATAAAAGAGTTTTACAGCAGTCTAGTGTCTTATTTAATTATAATTCCTTTTTTAATATTTATATACTACAAATTTACACCCGGAGTTATTCAATGGTTTTGGTTTCCAATGTTTGGTTGGGGAATAGGTCTTGTGTTTCACGGGTTTAAAGCGTTTAAGTATCATCCTTTTTTAGGGAATAACTGGGAAGAACGCAAGATTAAAGAGTTAATGACCAAAGACGAAAAAGAATACTGGGAATAACAATATGAAAAACAATATAAAAATGGAAAATAATAATTATACAGAAGAGCAAAAATACATTAGAGCTAAAAAGAAAGTTAAATCAATAAAAGGATTTTATGTACACTTATTTGTCTACATCATTATAAACGGAGTCATTATTTTGTCAACAGCATTTTCAGAAGGAGGATGGCAAGTGTTTTGGGAATGGCAATCGTACAGCACCACTATTTTTTGGGGTATAGGATTGGCCTTTCATGCGTTTAATGTTTTTGGAATGGACTTTATTTTAGGGAAAGATTGGGAAGATAGAAAAATTAATGAATTGATGAATAAAGAAAATAGAGATACTTGGGAGTAACTTATGCAATTAATAAATAGCAAGCGTAATAAAATGAAAGTAGTAATAATAGAAGATGAAAAACCGGCAGCTCGAAGGTTAGGAAGACTGTTAAATAATATGGGAATTCAACCACTAGTTATGTTGCATTCTGTTGAAGGAGCAATTAAGTGGTTTTATGAAAATGAACATCCCGATTTATTGTTTTTAGACATTCAACTTTCAGACGGGTTATCATTTGAAATATTTGAAGAAGTTGAGGTAAAAAGTGCTATTATTTTTACAACAGCTTATGATGAGTACGCTTTAAAAGCTTTCAAGCTAAACAGTATAGACTACTTGCTAAAACCTATAGATACCGACGAATTAGCACAGGCAATACGTAAGTTTAAAAACATTAAAGACACCTATACCAACAGTTTTGATATTGCACAAATTAAAAATTTATTAAAAACCAACCAATCTGAGTATAAGAATCGGTTTACCGTTAAAATAGGAGTGCATTTAAAAATGATTCCTACAGAAAGTATAGAGTGTTTTTACAGCGAAAATAAATCTACATACCTATTTACTTCAAAAAACAGAAGCTATCTTATTGATGATACCTTAGAGCAATTAGAACACAAGCTAAATCCGCAATCTTTTTTTAGAGTTAGTCGAAAGTATTTTTTAAATATCAACGCCATAAAAGATATAATTTCATATTCAAATAATAGGTTAAAAGTGCAGTTAAATACGTATGCCGATTCTGAAATAATTGTGAGCCGTGAGCGAGTAAAAGATTTTAAAAAATGGCTAGGGTAATTTACCGCATATAAATGCTTCATTTTCTTTTTGTTATACTGAAATAAAATCACTAAATTTGCAGACCTTTTTGCGGATAGAAGTTAGAAAAGGATTTTACACGTATTTAAGTATAAACATCTCTTAGTGTTGTTTTCGCGTAATAACTTCAATAACAGTAAGATACAAATTTTAATCATCAGCAATATGTCTGAAGAAACAAAAAATACTGAAGAGCAAGAAAACGCTCCTGAAGTAAAAAAAACTGAGGCAAAAGCCAAAAAAGAATCTAAAAAGGCAACCAAAGCAACACCAAAAAAGGAAGCCAAAAAAGAATCTAAAAAAGAAACTAAAAAAGAAGTTGTAGAAGCAGTTGAAGAAACTGTTGAAACTTCTAAACCTGAAGAACAACAAGTTAATCCTGAAGAATTTTTAGCAAATTTCGACTGGCACAAATACGAAGAAGGTATTGAAGCAGTTGACGAAGAAAATTTAAAAGCATTTGAAGAAGCTTTAGATGGTACCTTAGGTTTGGTAAACGAACGTGAAGTAATTGAAGGTACTGTTGTTAGAAAAACGGATAGAGAAGTAATTATTGATATCAATTCTAAATCAGAAGGAGTTATATCGTTAAATGAATTTCGTTACAATCCTGATTTAGCAGTAGGAGATACCGTTGAGGTTTTAGTTGATAAAAGAGAAGACAGTACGGGTCAATTAGTACTATCTCATAAAAAAGCAAGAGTAATTAAAGCTTGGGATCGTGTAATTGCAGCTCACGAAAGTGGAGAAGTGGTTAACGGTTTTGTAAAATGTAGAACTCGTGGAGGTATGATTGTTGACGTTTTTGGAATTGAAGCATTTTTACCAGGTTCTCAAATTGATGTAAAACCAATTAGAGATTACGATCAATACGTAGAAAAAACAATGGAATTTAAAGTGGTTAAAATTAATCATGAGTTTAAAAACGTTGTTGTATCACATAAAGCACTTATTGAAGCCGATATCGAAATTCAAAAGAAAGAAATTATTGGTAAACTAGAAAAAGGTCAAGTACTAGAAGGTGTTGTTAAAAACATTACATCTTACGGTGTATTTGTTGATTTAGGTGGTGTTGATGGATTAGTACACATTACCGATTTATCTTGGTCTAGAATTAATCACCCAAGTGAAATTGTAGAGTTAGATCAAACATTAAATGTGGTAATTCTTGATTTTGATGATGAGAAAACAAGAATCCAATTAGGATTAAAACAATTAAGTAAACATCCTTGGGAAGCGTTAGATCCAAATATTAAAGTTGGAGATACTGTAAAAGGAAAAGTAGTTGTAATTGCAGATTACGGAGCGTTTATTGAAGTAGCTCCTGGAGTTGAAGGTTTAATTCACGTATCTGAAATGTCTTGGTCAACTCACTTACGTTCAGCACAAGATTTTGTGTCTGTTGGAGATGAGGTTGAAGCACAAGTGCTTACCTTAGATAGAGAAGAAAGAAAAATGTCTTTAGGTATCAAGCAATTATTCCCAGACCCTTGGACAGATATTACAACTAAATACCCTGTTGGTTCAGTTCACACTGGTACAGTGCGTAACTACACAAACTTTGGTGTTTTTGTTGAATTAGAAGAAGGTATAGACGGATTGGTTTATATCTCTGACCTTTCTTGGACTAAGAAAATTAAACACCCTTCAGATTTTGTATCTATAGGTGATAAATTAAAAGTTCAAGTATTAGAACTAGATGTTGAAGGACGTAAATTAAACTTAGGTCATAAACAAACTACTGAAAATCCTTGGGATGGACACGAAGATAAATACACAATTGATTCTGTTCACGAAGGAACTGTTAAAGAGAAAAACGATAAAGGACTTATTGTTACTTTCGAAGACGGTGTAGAAGCTTTTGTTCCTAGCAGATTTACTGTTAAAGAAGATGGTTCTAAATTAAACAAAGGAGATGTTGATAAATTCAAAGTAATAGAATTCAATAAAGAATTTAGAAGAATTGTAGCATCACATACATCAATTTTTAAAGCTCAAGAAGCTAGAAACGTAAAAGCAGCTCAGAAAAAAGCTGAATCTGCTGAAAAAACTACGCTTGGAGATTTAGGAGGAGATTTAGCAGAACTAAAGAAAAAAATGGAAGGAAAATAAACCTCCATTTATCTTAAATAATTAAAAGCTGTATCATTTGATACAGCTTTTTTTTTCGCTATTACAACTATAAAAATTATCTTTGCCCTAAAAATTAGAAATGTCATTAATAAAATCAATTTCCGGAATAAGAGGAACCATAGGAGGAGAAATAAACCAAAATTTAACACCCATAGATGCTGTAAAGTTTGCAGCAGCATACGGTACTTGGCTTAAAAATCAAACTTCAAAACAAGTACTTACGGTGGTTATTGGAAGAGATGCTCGTATCTCCGGAAAAATGATAAGTAGTTTAGTGAGCAATACACTGGTAGGATTAGGTATACACGTTATAGATATAGGCTTGTCTACCACGCCAACCGTTGAATTGGCTGTTCCTATGGAAGAAGCAGATGGAGGTATTATTATCACAGCAAGCCATAACCCTAAACAATGGAATGCCTTAAAATTACTTAATGGGAAAGGTGAATTTTTAAATGCAAAAGATGGAGAAACCGTTTTAAAAATAGCAGAAGATGATTCTTATACTTTTGCAGAAGTAGATTATTTAGGAAGCTATAAGAAAAAGAAAAACTACATTTCTAAACACATAAACGAAGTGTTAAAGCTCAATTTGGTAGATGTAGAAGCTATCAAAAAAGCAAATTTTAAAATTGTTGTTGATGCAGTAAACTCTACCGGAGGTATTGCAATACCGGCTTTGTTAGAAAAACTTCAGGTTACTTGTGTAAAACTATATTGTGAGCCTAATGGAGAATTTCCTCACAACCCAGAGCCATTAAAAGAGCATTTAACGGCTATTTCAAATTTGGTAGTAGAAGAAAAAGCCGACTTAGGTATTGTTGTTGATCCTGATGTGGATAGACTCGCCTTGGTTTGCGAAGACGGAACTATGTTTGGAGAAGAATACACGCTTGTAGCCTGTGCCGATTATGTTTTGGGGAAAATAGCAGGAGGAAACACCGTTTCTAACCTGTCATCTTCTAGAGCCTTAAGAGATATTACGCAAAAGCACGGAGGTTCTTATAAAGCAAGTGCTGTTGGAGAAGTAAACGTGGTAGCACTTATGAAAAACACAAACGCCGTGATAGGAGGAGAAGGTAACGGTGGAATTATTTATCCTGATTCTCATTACGGTAGAGATTCTTTGGTGGGTGTTGCACTATTTTTATCGCACTTAGCAAACTTAAAAGTAAGTTGTAAAACATTGAGAAACAGCTACCCTAATTACTATATGAGTAAAAATAAAATTGCACTAACACCACAAATTAATGTTGATGAAATTTTGAATAAAATGGCATCAAAATACCAGCATGAAGATGTAATAATTATTGATGGTGTAAAAATTAATTTTGAGAAAGAATGGGTACACCTAAGAAAATCGAACACCGAACCTATTATTAGAATTTATACAGAAAGCACCTCACAAAATAGTGCAGATGAATTGGCAAATAAAATAATTTCAGAAATAAAAAAACTTATCTAAAATGAAACCTTCAAAAATATTAGTTGCTCTTTTTTTAGTGATAGCAACAGTTTCTTTTTCTCAAGATACCATTCAAAAAAACGATTATAGAGATGTAAAAACAAACAAAGGAAGAATGTTTGTATACTGGGGATGGAATAGAGCACATTATTCAACTTCAGATATTACATTTAAAGGAAGTAACTATAAATTTACCTTACATAACGTAAAGGCAGACGACAAGCCAAAACCTTTTGGAATTTATTACTTTAAGTTAGATGAAATTACAATTCCACAAACAAACTTTAGAATTGGCTATTTTTTTAAAGAAAACTACACTGTTTCTATTGGTTTAGACCATATGAAATACGTAATGCGTAATAATACCACTGTAAAAATAGATGGAGATATTAATGTAGGCGGAAGTTTTGATGGAGTATATAACAACGATGATATTGTGTTAACTGAAGATTTTCTGCTTTTTGAACACACAGATGGATTAAATTATATCAATGTTGAGGTAAGCCGATACGATAACTTAGACAATTGGCTTAAATTCCCCGTTAAAAATATCGACATTAATTTAACTGAAGGTATTGGTATTGGAATGATTTACCCAAGAACAAACACCACCCTATTGGGAAAAGCAAGATACGATGAGTTTCATGTATCTGGTTACGGTATATCTGCACATGCCGGATTAAATATTACACTTTTTAAATACTTTTTTATTCAATCAAACATAAAAGTGGGATATATTAACATGCAAGATATTAGAACAACGGCAAGTACTACCGATTCTGCTTCACAACATTTTACATTTTTTGAAAATATGTATGTTTTCGGAGCTAAATTCCCATTAACTAAATAGCTAAGATTTAGGGTGTTTGTCTTTATGTTTAAAACGTTTATGAGTCCAGAAATAATATTCAGGTTGTTCGTAAACTTGTTCTTCAACTTTTCTGAGGAAAATATCGGTTAATTCGTAATCAGGAAATTTTGTTGGAGTCGTTGTAATAACAGAAAACGAAGTTTCATAAAACCCACGTTTTATTTTTCTTGTTTTCATAAATACTAAATTCAAATCGTACCTTTTTGCAAGCATTTCAGCACCGGTATGTATAGGAACTTTTACACCAAAAAACTTACTCCAATAATGGGTTTTAGCAATATGTGGCGATTGGTCGCTAAGTAAACCATACATTGTCAAAATACCTTTTTTTTGGTTTTCTTTGACCAGATTTAGAATTTTAGGAGTTTGCTTTAAAATAACGCCAAAACGCTCTCTGGTTTTAAGTATTTTACGATTAAAATAAGGGTTATTTACTTTGGTGTAGGCTGCAACTCCCTTGTATTTGACAAACGAATTTAAACTCATAATCCATTCCCAGTTGGCATAATGTGCACCAACCAAAATAGCACTTTTTCCACTGTTATACAATTCGTCTAAAAGTGCTGTATTGGTAAAAGTGTATCTTCTATTTATTTCTTTTGCAGATATGGTAAACGATTTTATCATCTCCATAAAAATATCTACAAAATGTTTAAAGAATTTTTTTCGAATCAGTAATAATTCTTTTTCTGTTTTATTAGGGAAGGCCAGTTTTAGGTTATCTAAAACAACCTTTTTTCGATAACCTATAATGTAGTAAATCAGTATATATACAGCGTCAGATACTAAATAGAGTACTCTAAAAGGTAGTATAGATATAAGCCATATTAGCGGATAAACAAGTATGTAGGTTAAAAAATTCATGGCGTCATTAGAAGTACAAATATCGTATTAAATTTTAAATACAAGGCAAACAAGTAAATCAATATCATAAGTTTTTTATACATTCGTCGTAAAAGTAAAATAAATCAATATGAACATAGATAGAGTACTTCTTATTTTAATAGTAATAAACGTAATTGTTTCACTAAAAGGGTTTGGAGATAGGCTCTTTTTTGATAAGTATAAATTTCAAATAGCAGCCATAAATAGAGGTGAAAAAATTCGAATGCTTACATCAGCATTTTTACATGTAGATATGATGCACTTAATATTAAACATGTACGTTTTATACATGTTTGCTCCAATAATTATATATAAACTTGGAATTTTAAAATTTCTAATTTTATACTTCGGAAGTCTATACGCGGGAAACGGATTAACATTAGCATATCATAAAAACAATTTATACTACAGTGCAGTTGGTGCTTCAGGAGCAGTTGCAGGTATTATTTACGGTGCCATTTTATTAAATCCTAATATGATGCTTGGTATATTTCCGTTACCATTTTATGTGCCGGGATATATTTTTGGAATAGGTTACTTGCTGTATTCTATTTATGGAATGAAAAAACAATTAGGTAATGTAGGGCACTCAGCCCATTTAGGAGGTTCTATAGGAGGTTATATATTAATGTTGGTGCTATACCCTCAATTATTTTTTCACAGTACTTTAGTTGTAATTTTATTAGGAATACCAATAGTACTGTTACTTATATTTGGAAATAAACTAAAATAAAAAAAGCCAAACTATTGTTTGGCTTCTTTTTGAGCGAGAGACCGGGCTCGAACCGGCGACAGTCAGCTTGGAAGGCTGAAGCTCTACCAACTGAGCTACTCTCGCATTCGCTTGGCAAATATACAATCCTTTTGTGTTTTTACAAATGTTTTTTGATAAAAAAAGAGGGATTTAAAAATACAAAAGTAAGTTGTTGATAATGTGCGTAATGTTGGCTATTTTTGATGTGAAATGATTGAAATAAGAGAAATAAAAGCCTCAGAGACTTACAATATACGTAAAACCGTTTTACGAGATGGAATTCCTTTATCACCTATTTTTGAAGGTGATTTAGTAGTAGATACATTTCACTTAGGTGCTTTTAAAGACAATGCGTTAATAGCTGTATCAACGTATATAAATGCATCAACACCTTATTTAGAAGGAAGTCAGTATCAACTCAGAGGAATGGCTACATTACAAGATTATCAAGGATTGGGAGCAGGTAAATTAATGTTGCAGTATGCTGTTTTAAAGCTAATAAAAAAAAGTATCGATTACTTGTGGTGCAATGCGCGTATAAACGCTGTCTCTTTTTACAAAAAGCAGGGATTAAAAACAATAGGTGACGAGTTTAGTATACCGTATATAGGTAAACACTACGTGATGTTTAAAGAAATAAACAAAACACCACATTAAGTTTATTTTTTAAATTGCTAAAAAAATGTTAAATTCACACGCTTTAGCGTGTTAGTTTTGAGTAAAATAGCAAAAAGTTGAAGCTGATGTGTTAACAAATTTTTAATGAAAAAGAAATTAACAGTTTTATTCTTAGTAGGATTTTTTATAGGTAGCTATGCCCAAGAATTTGATAAGCTAAAATCAGATTTGAAGCGTGAAGTTATAGATACCGTTAAAATATCTTTAACACTTAAATTAGCCGAACATTACCTTGAGGCGTATAACGACTCCTCAAAATTATATATTGACCAAGCGTTAAAATTAGCTTCAAAATCTGCTTCGCCTTTATTTCAAGCAAAGGCATCTTACCTTTTAGCTAAATTTCACGAAAACAATAATTCATATAACAAGTCAATAGAAAACTATTTTGAAGCTTTGGTGATTTATAAAAAATTAGACAAAGGCAAAAAGGTAGCAAAAATATATAATTTAATAGGAGATTGTTACTCTCAAATTTATGCTGAAAATACAGCCATTAAGTATTATTTAAAATCACTAAAATTAAATGATAAGCTAAAAAACCACGAAGGAATAGCACATGATTTTTTAGATATAGGAAAGTTGTATTACGCTCAAGAAAATTACGATTCGGCAAGTAAATACTTTCAAAATGCACTAAAAATATACAAGTTGTCAGATGATAAAAATGGAATTGCAGTTTGCTATACAAATATAGGAAATGCAGTTTCTGATGCAGGCTATTACGAAGCAGGGTTAAATTATTATGCAAAGTCTATTGAACTAAAAGAAAAAATAGGAGACCCTTACGGAGTAGCTATAAACTTGAATAATATAGGAGATTCCTATGTTGAACTGGAGCAATATTCAAAAGCACTAATGTATTTTAATCAATCATTAGACATTGCTAATAAAACAAATGAAAAAAATCTAATTTCGGTTGTGTTGTTAAATATTTCCCGTGTTCAAAATAAACTTAAAAACTATGAGAAGTCTATTTTGTATGCTAAAAAAAGTATGCAAATAGCTCATGAGAGTGGATATTTGGATTATGAAATTTCCAATTTGGAAAATTTAATTGATGCATATGAAGGAAAAGGAGATATTAAAGAAGCTCATAAGTATCATAAAATTTACAAGAAAATTGAAGACAGCTTACAGCAAATAGACAAATCAAAAAAAGTACAATTATTTAACGCACTTAATGAGTTAGAAGAAAAAGAGTATACCATAGATAATTTGTCTAAAAAAAACAGGAAAGTGCAAAAAGAATATAAAAAAGTGAGGAGAACAACTGTTTTTCTTATTGTGGCTACCATTGTTTTTGCACTGCTAATAATTTTACTAATCGTAGAGTATACCTCAAAGAAAAAGGCATTTAACCTCTTGTCTGAAAAAAGCCATCAGATAAGTAGAATGAACAATGAAATTCAAGAACAAAGAGATCATTTAAATAAATTAAATAAAACAAAAGATAAGTTTTTTTCTATCATAGCACATGATTTAAAAAATCCGTTCAATTCAATAAAAGGGTTTACAGAGCTTATGATTGAAAACAATGCAGAATACGATTCTGAAAAAAGATTAAAGTTCCTGAAAATAGTTAGAGAATCATCATCTAAAGCATCAAGTTTATTAAACAATCTATTAACTTGGGCAAATGCGCAATCTGAAAACTTTGAATTTAAACCAACCAAGATTAATTTAAAAAATGAAATAGAAAGCGTAGTCACCTTTTTAGAAATTCAGGCTGTAAATAAAGATATTAAAATTATTAATGAAGTTGCAGATGATATTTATGTAAAAGCCGATTCTAATATGTTGAGAACAATTCTTCGAAATCTAATTTCAAATGCTATTAAGTTTACCAATCCTAGAGGAAGTGTGAAAATTTCGGCAAGCGAAGAAGATAATTTTATAAAAATAGCAGTTAAAGATTCTGGAGTTGGAATTCCAAAATCAGAGTTAGATAAACTCTTTAATATTGAAACTAAAACATCAACTTCAGGAACTGCAAATGAGCAAGGATCTGGGTTAGGACTAGTGTTATGTAAAGATTTTGTACAAAAGCACGGTGGTGTTATAAAAGTTAAAAGTGAACTTAATAAGGGGAGTGAATTTACCTTTACACTTCCAAAATGGAACGATTAATAACCTATATAATATGTCAAAAAAATATCTTTTAACAGTACTGTGTTTTTTAACAATTACTAGTATTTTTTCTCAAGCTGAAGAAAAAAACCCTCCAAACTATAAAGCCATAAAAAAAGAAGTATCTGATAAAAATTCAGCATTCTATTACCCAAAACTATTTGATAAATTTTTAAAATCAGATACAACAATGACACTTCGCGAAAAAAGACTATTGTATTATGGTTTTCAGTATCAATCGAAATATTCTCCTTATGGAGGGCATTCTAGTTATAATGATAGTTTAAAAACAGTATTTCAAAAACAAAATTTCACCAAAGAAGATTTCAAGAAAGTCATTACTTTTTCAGATTCCATTTTGAGTTCAAATCCGTTTGATTTAAGAAGTTTAAATTACCAAACATACGCTTTACAAGAGTTGGGAAATAAACAAGATTACCTAAAAAAGTTAAATCAAATGCGTACCATAATTCAAGCGATTTTCAGTTCTGGTAACGGCCTAAAAAAAGAAACAGCATTTTATGTTATTTATGTTTCTCATGAATATGTTTTACTAGATATTTTGGGCTATAAGTTTGGTGGACAGCAACAACTAATAGACCATTACGATTATTTGCGTTTAGCAGAAAACCCTGAAAATATTAAAGGAATGTACTTTGATGTTAGTGCTAGTTTAAACGCTATGAAAAACCTGTTAGACTAGCATTTGTACTAAAAAAAGAGAACAAATAAAAAGCGATTTAGAATTTCTAAATCGCTTTACCTTTTGTAGCGTGATGCAGAATTGAACTGCAGACCTCCGGGTTATGAATCCGACGCTCTAACCAACTGAGCTACCACGCCATTTATTGAGGGTGCAAATATAAAAATAAAATTTATGTTGCTACAAGTTTATTCTTTAATTTTTTTGATAATTTAAATTTTTTTTAAAAATAATTTTATATATATTGTGCTTTCAAAATAAAAATATGTCTAGAAAAATAAAATTCGAAATAGAGTTTCCAATACACGCTTCGCCACATATGTTATATCAATATTTTGGTACACCTTCAGGTCTGTCAGAATGGTTTGCAGATAATGTAAATTCACGAGGTGAAATATTTACATTTATATGGGACGGCTCTGAAGAACAAGCAAAAGTACTGCAAGAACGACCGGAAGAAAAAATAAAATTTAAGTGGTTAGAAGATGATGACGATAAATCTTATTTTGAATTTAGAATAGAAGTTGATGAAATAACTAAAGATGTATCTCTAATTATTACCGATTTTGCAGAAGAAGATGAAATTGAAGAATCTAAAATGTTTTGGGAAAACCAAATAGATGAACTAAAGCATACTATTGGAGCATAATATAACATACTTATAAAAGATATAAGGAAACCTTGAATATATTTCAAGGTTTTTTTATGTAGTTTTGTGACTTTAAAAAAGAAAAATGATAAATTTTAACGGTACACTTTTACAAAAAACAGCCAATACATTCAATTCTGAAAATAGAGCATTTAAATATGGCGATGCACTTTTTGAAACACTAAAAGTTACACATGGTAGAATTGCTTTTTTAGAAGATCATTATTTTAGATTAATGGCTTCAATGCGTATGCTTCGAATGGATATTCCTATGGGTTTTACAATGGAATATTTAGAAAAAGAAATACTTAAAACGGTTGAGAGCAACGCTTTTACAGATGCTGCTGTTAGATTTACAGTCTTTAGAGAAGCAGGTGGATTGTATACACCTAAAACAAATAAAATTAGCTATCTAGTTGAGGTGAGAGCCTTAAGTAATGCAAAGTTAAACTATACAATAGATTTATTTAAAGACTATTATATTTATTCAGGGTTGCTGTCTACGGTAAAAACTACAAATAAAATAACAAATGTTTTAGCCGGAATTTATGCTTCAGAGAATGAATTTGATAACTGTATTTTATTAAACGAAAGAAAACAGGTTGCAGAAGTAATTAATGGTAATGTATTTGTTGTTAGTGGAAATACCGTTAAAACACCTCCAATATCTGATGGATGTGTAAAAGGAATTATTCGGAAAAAAATAATAGAAATTGTTTCTAAACACCCCAATTTATCAATAGAAGAAGTTTCAATTTCTCCTTTTGAATTGCCAAAGGCAGATGAAATTTTTATTACAAATACGATTGTTGGTATTCAGCCGGTAACAAACTACCGTAAAAAAACTTTTACATCGGTGCTTACAGCAAAAATAAAAGAAGAACTAGTTAAATTAGTTTAAGGCAGGATTTTTAGGTGCATTTGCCCAGATTTGATATTCGCCTCCAAACTCCATAAGTTTATTTTTCCAAATATTTTCATGATTGACAATTAATATATTTGGGTAGTTATTTTCTACAACAATCCATGAAGACTCATTTAATTCTTCTTTTAATTGACTCATTGACCACCCCGAGTATCCTAAAAAAAATCGAATATCGTCAGATTTTATGGTTCCGTTGTTTAATAACTCTGTGAGCATGTTAAAATCGCCTCCCCAAAAAATATCTTTATCAATTTCAATACTATCAGGAATCATATCGGGAAGTTTATGTATAAAATATAAATTCTCACGTTCTACAGGACCTCCATTGTATACGGTGAAGTTACAGTTTATATCAGGAATCAAATCACTTAAAACAAATTTGGTAGGCTTATTAATAATAAAACCAATACACCCGTCATTTTCACTATACTCTGTTAGGTAAACAACAGACCGGTTAAATGCTTTATCATTTAATATCGAAGGTTCTGAAACCAGTAGTTTTCCTTTAGATGGATGCAGTTTTACCATAGACTTCTTTTCTTATAAATATAGTAATTTTTGGCAATAAAAAAAACTCTCTAAATTTTAGAGAGTTTTAAAGTCGATAAGAATTATCTTATTGTTATTAGTTCACTGCGTCGCTGAAACCAGCTCCTGCTTTAAATTTAACAACATTTTTTGCTGCAATTTGAATAGTTTTTCCTGTTTGAGGATTTCTTCCAGTTCTAGCTGCTCTTTTAGATACAGACCAAGTTCCCCATCCTACTAGAGCTACTTTACCTCCTTTTTTAAGAGTATCAGTTACGTTTTTTGTTAATGATTCTAAAGCTGCTTTTGCTGCTACTTTTGAGATGCCAGCATCAGCTGCCATAGCATCAATTAAATCTGATTTGTTCATAATTTAAATGTTAAATTAATTTGGTTAAACTTATTTTTCGCTTTTTATAGCTTAGCAAAGTTAGACGGAATAAGGGTTTATGCAAGTTTTCAATAAAAAAAGTGCTGCTTTTGTTAATAAAAGACATCAAATGTTAATAACCTTGAAGGTTTTTGGTAAAAAAACACCTAAATCCCTTTAGAATATGGGGCTTAAAGCAGGTATGCATTTTCGTCAAAGGAAAAACCGTTGAGCAAACTTTTGCTATCCATTTTTCGCTTTCCGGCTAGTTGTAATTTTTCAATATGTACATATCCGTCTTTTACCGCAATTTTAATTTCGTTTTTAGAGGAAATTACTTTTCCGTTTTGGTAAGAATGCGATACCAATTCTGTTTTAACATCGTAAATTTTAATTTTAACAGTGTCGTTTTTTTGATGTAAAATGCTCCAAGCAGCGGGATAAGGGTTTAATCCTCTTATTAAGTTGTAAATGGTTTTAATAGAAGTGTTCCAGTTTATTTTACATGTTTCTGTGTATATTTTAGGAGCTATTTTTCCTTCTTTTTGAGGTTGTTCAATTACTTTAACATTATTGCTTTCTATAAGTTTTATAGTTTCTATAACCAGCTTACTACCTATAATCATAAGTTTGTCGTGAAGTTCTCCTACCGTTTCGTCACTATTTATTTTGGTTTCTTTTTGCAGAATAATGTGACCGGTATCAATTTTTTCATTGATAAAAAAGGTAGTAACACCTGTTTTGGTTTCTCCGTTAATAATAGCCCAGTTAATAGGTGCTGCACCTCTATAATCTGGAAGTAAAGAGGCGTGTAAGTTAAATGTTCCGTATTCTGGAAGTTGCCATACAACTTTTGGTAACATTCTAAAGGCGACAACAATATATAAGTTGGCATCTAGTTTTTTAAGTTCTTCTAAAAAATTATCACTTTTTAAATTGGTAGGTTGTAAAGTGAGAATATTTTTTTTTAGTGCATATTTTTTTACGTCAGATTGTTGTATTTTTCGTCCTCTTCCAGCAGGTTTATCAGGTGCAGTAACAACACCAACAACATTATATTTAGCTTCTACAATAGCATTTAATGTGGTAACAGCAAAAGTAGGTGTACCCATAAAAACAATTCTTAAATTTCTCATGCACTAGTTTAGTTTAAATGTGTTTTGCGAAGTTAATGTTATTTTATTTTTCTCCAGAAGTAATTTTAAGGTATTTAAAATTTCCTGATCGGTAAATGTTAGCTTGTCAGTAATTTCTTGTGATGAAAGTGTACCTTCTTTTAATAGTTGTACAATTTGTTCTGAAATATTTTTTGAAGTATGAGTTACTTTGTTGTTAGCGATACATACATCACATTTTTCGCAAGGTTGTTGACTGGTTTCTCCAAAATAAGAAAGTAGCTGAACATTTCTACAAGTAGTATTGTTTTTTACATAAGCAATAGCAGCTTGTAATTTTTCGTGCTTTACGGTATTTTGCTGTGTTATGTTTTTAGCAATACTGTTAATAGTATATTGGTCGTCTCTAGCTACTAAAAAAGTCAATTTAGAATTTGTATTTTGGTAGTTGTAGTTTACAATATTATTTTGGTGCAGTTGTTTTAGCTGCTTTTTTATTTCATATTTGCTAGTGTTTAATTTTTTAGAAAGTGCAAACTCATTAATAATGATGTAGTGATCAAAAATGCCACCATAACTTCGTAAAAGTAATTTTACAAGTCCGTTTTTTGATGGATTTTTTTCCAAGTAGCTAAAGACAAGATTGCTATTTGTTATAAATTTCAAAGTTGATTTTTTAGTGTAATTGTCGTCTATTAGAATAATATTTTCGCGTTCTAAAGACTTAATGGCATTGTAGGTTTTTAAAAGATCTAACTTATACGTAGTACAAAACTCTTGAAGAGAAAAGTTAAACGATTCAGCAGGCATTTCACCTATTGATATTTTATAAAATTGGTTTAAATACTGATAAACAGTTTTAATATATTGAACCGTTGCAGTACTGTTTTTAAATTTATGTATTGTTTCGTAAATAGTAGGCTTATTGGTAATAATAATAGCATCAGATATTTTACCATCCCTACCGGCTCTACCAGCCTCTTGAATGTAATTTTCTATACTGTTTGGAATATTTAAGTGCACAACCACACGAACATCAGGTTTGTCTATTCCCATTCCAAAAGCATTTGTGGCTACCATAATTGGTGTGTAATTTGCCATCCAGTTATTAAATGAAATTTCTTTTTCAGTAGCGCTTAATCCTCCGTGATAAAAGCTACTTTTAAATCCATTTTTATTTAAAAATGAACTAATTTCTTTAGTTTGTTTTCTACTGTTTGTATAAACAATTGCAGATGACGGTAGTTTGTTTAGAATTTGAAGAAGTTTTGTATTAACCGCTTCGGTATGTATTACTTGATAAATTAAATTTTCTCGTTTAAATGATTGTTTAAATAGGCTAGGGGTTTTTAATTCTAGTTGTTGAATGATATCCTTAATAACTCTTTTTGTTGCAGTTGCAGTAAGAGCTATAGTTGTAGCTTTTGGTTGAAGTTCTTTTAAAACACGCAGCGTTAAATACGAAGGCCTAAAATCGTGTCCCCACTCAGAGATGCAGTGTGCTTCGTCTATGGCAATAATTGATACTTTAAGTTGTTTAATTTTATTTTGAATAAAATCGGATTGTAATTTTTCAGGAGATAGGTACAGAAACTTATAATTTCCAAATTGTAAATTATCAAAAGCAATAATTACTTCTTCTTGATGAAGTTGCGAAGTTAAAGAAATGGCTTTAATATTTTTTTTGGTTAGGGCGTTTACTTGGTCATGAATTAACGCAATAAGAGGTGAAACAACAATACAAACTCCATTAGAAAGAAGCGTAGGTATTTGATAACACAGTGATTTTCCTCCGCCTGTAGGAAGTAGTGCAACAGTGTCGTTTCCATTTAAAACAGCAGTAATAATTTCCTCTTGTAGTTGTTTAAAGTGGGAGTAATTCCAGTACTTTTTTAATATTTCAAGAGGCGACATCATTATTTTATATTTGCTAAAATAAAATCGGTTCGCTCGTTTATACTACCCTTAGGAACCTCAATAATACGATATCCTAATTCTTTATAAGTTCGTTCTAAATGATTGTGAATAGCCAGTGCTTGTTCAAAATTCTCATAGCGTTCGCTATCGGAAATATAGATTTCTTCCCACGGAGGCATTAAAAAAATATGGGTGTATTTGTAGAGTTTACTTTTTTTAATGTAAGAATCAGGATAGTCAATACAAATATAGTTCATATATGCGTGTACATCAGGAATACCTCTGTCAAAAAACACAATGTCGTAATCTTTTTTTTCTGCTTCAATATACTGGTTAACTCTGCCTTCCAAAAGCAATTCGCTAAAAAGTAAAGGTTGTGTTAAAAATAATTGCTCAATTCCTTTTTTTCGGGCGTTTAGTGTTACTTCTCTAGAAATTTCGTGCATACACATAAACTGACGCTTAGCTAATTCTTCAATAACGGTAGATTTTCCCGTTCCGGGACCTCCGGTGATAACTATTTTTTGTTGCATAGTGCAAAAATAGGTTTTTAGTAAATTATACTAAAAATATTCATGTAATTTTGTCAGCTAAATATTAACAATAGTTAAACAATATTATATTTGTTTACTTTTTTTAAATAAGCAATGGATAAAAGAGACCAATTTTATAAAAAACTAAAGAAGAAATTAAAAAAGGATACCGTTTTTCCATCTAAATACCTTTTTAAGTTTATTATTCCATCTGATGAAGCTAAAATTAAACAAATTGAAAATATGTTTAATCACTTAGGTGCTGTAATTCAAAAAAAGACATCTAAAACAGGAAAGTACGTTAGTATTTCTATCCTTGTTGTTATGAAAAAAGCCGATGATGTTATTTTAAAATACAAAGAAGCCGAAAAGGTAGAGGGAATCATTTCTTTGTGATTTTTTTAACGTCAAAAACAAAAAATAAAAAATAAATTGCAGCGTTTTAAAACGGGCAATTTTGTTATTTTTAAACCGAAATTAATTTCTTTATGAATTATAAGTTTTTATTAGCTACTTTTTTATTTATTTCAATTCAATCTTTTTCTCAAGAAAAAAACAAAGTGCTATTTACAATTGATAACGAACCTTATTACTCACAAGAGTTTATCAAGGTTTACAATAAGAATAAAACGCTTTTAACAGCAGAAAAAACACAGAGTGCCGAGAGTTACTTGAAATTATTTGTAGATTATAAACTAAAAGTAAAGCAAGCAAAAGATTTAAAATTAGATACTGCTCAAAGTTTTAAAAAGGAACTAAAAGCCTATAAAAACAAATTGGTTTTACCTTATTTGAAAGACGAGTCGGTAACAAATAAACTGGTATCAGAAGCTTACGAGCGGTTAAAAACCGAAGTGAGTGTGAGCCATATTTTAATATTTTTAGAGCCTAACGCACCTCCAAAAGACACGTTAGAGGCATATAACAAACTGCTTGAAGCAAAACAGTTACTTGAAAAAGGAGCAAAATTTGAAGAGGTTGCTAAAAAATACTCGCAAGACCCATCGGTACAATCAAATGGAGGTATGATTGGTTATTTTACAGCGTTACAAATGGTCTATCCTTTTGAAACAGCAGCGTACAATACACCTGTAGATAGTGTTTCAAAACCATTTAGAACAAAATATGGATATCATATTTTAAAAGTACACGGCAGAAGACCTTCAAAAGGAGAAATAGAAGTTGCTCATATTATGCTTAGAGGCGATAGTTTAAAAGTGAAAAAAAAGATGGATTCTTTATACCAATTGCTGGTTGATAAGAAGTTTGATTTTGGACATTTAGCCGCAAAAGTTTCAGAAGATAGAGCGAGTGCTGTTAACGGAGGAAAATTAGGTAGATTTGGTGTAGGGAGAATGATTGAAAGTTTTTATGATGCTGCTTTTTCATTAAATGAAGAAGGAGAAATATCAAAACCGGTTAAAACAAAATACGGCTGGCATATTATAAAACTGATTAAAAAATACCCATTAAAAAGTTTTAGTGAAGAAAGAAATAGGTTGACAAAAAAAATTGAAAAAGACCCTCGGTCTAATTTAATAGGAGCGTCAGTTATAAATAAACTATTAAGACAGTATAATATTGTTGAAAACAAATCGGCATTAGAACAATTAAAAAATGTAAATTGGAATGCAAATCCTAGTGAGTTTAAACAAGTAATACTTACTATTGAAAATAAAAAGATACTTCAAAGTAAGTTTTTAACATACTTTAGAAGAGTTAGAAATAAAGATATTGAAACTGCTTTTAAAGATTTTAAAATGAAGGAGTTACTCGTGTATTATAAAGAGCATATAGAAAACTCCAACGCAGATTTTGCAGCAACATACAATGAGTTTAAAGACGGATTACTACTATTTGATTTGTTAGAGAAAAAAGTATGGAATAAATCTAAAGATAGTGCTGGTTTGGCAGCCTATTTTAATAAAAATAAGCAGAAAAAGTACAAACATAAAAAGCTGGAAGAAATTAAAGGATTGGTTATTTCCGATTATCAAGATTATTTAGAAAAAGAATGGATTGCACAACTGCACGTTATGTACGAGGTAAAGTTCAATAAGCGAGAAAAAAAGAAAGTAATTAGACAATTAAAACGTAATTAAATTAGGTAACTTTAATGAAACAAAGGTTTAGATATATCGTATTTATTTTTATAACAATATCTCAATCGTGTGATTATTTCACCATAAAAAAAGATACTCGTAAACCGGTAGCTAGAGTTAATAACACCTATTTGTACAAAGAAGATTTAAAGAATATTTTTACAAAAGATATTACTAAAAGCGATAGTTTGTTGTTGGCCAGAAATTATATAGATAATTGGGTAAAACAACAATTGCTTTTATCAAAAGCACAATTAAACTTAGAAGATAAAAAAGAAGCGTTTGACAAATTGGTAAAAAAGTATAGAGAAGATTTATTCATAAACTCGTACAAAGAAGCCGTTGTTAAGCAATATTTAGACACTAAAATAACAGCAGATGATATTGATGAGTTTTATCAAAAAAACAGTCAAAATTTTAAATTAAATGAAGAGCTTGTTAAGCTAAAATACATTCGAATAGGTAAAGATGTTTTAAATAAAAAAGAGCTAATAAAATTATTTAAATCGTCAAAAAAAGAAGATTTAGACAGTCTTCAATCTAAAGAGTTATTTTTAAAATCACACCATCTAAACGATTCTATTTGGGTAAAGTATAGCGATATATTGGTTAAAATACCTATACTGAAGACATTTGACAAAAAGCAGTTGCTAAAAAAAGGAACTTTTATTCAAAAAGAAGACTCAATAAGCTTATATTTGGTGGCAATTAAGCAAGTATTAAAACGAAATCAAGTAGCGCCCAAAAGCTATATTACACCAACAATAAAGCAAATGATTTTACATCAGCGCAAATTATTATTATTACGAAACATAGAAGAAACACTTATTGACGATGCAAATAAAAAACAACAATTTGAAATATATTAAAATGAAACAAAACTTAATTGTAATAAGCTTTTTATTACTATTTATTGGCGTAAAAGCACAAGAACGAATTAAAATTGACGGAGTAGCTGTTGTAGTGGGTAAAAATATAGTTTTAGACTCAGATATAGATAAATTTAGAAAAGAGCTTCAGCAACGAATGGAAGGAAAAGTAGAAATTTCAGATTGCGAAATGCTCGAAGAAATTATGAGTCAAAAACTAATAGCACATCACGCTGTTGTTGACAGTATAGTTGCTTCAGACTCTGAAGTTAATTCAGAAGTAGAACGCACCATTGCTTACTTTACACAGCAATTAGGCTCTATTAAAAAAGTAGTTGAAATGTATGGCTTTAATGATGAAGAAGATCTTAGAAATGAGCTTTTCAACATTCAAAAAGAGCAAATTTTAATTAGAAAAGAAAGAGCCAGTATTATTGAAAAAGTAGCCGTTACTCCTGAAGAAGTTAGAACATATTACAAAAACCTTCAAAAAGAAAATAGTTTACCGGAGTTTAGTGCCGAGATTGAATTGGCACAAATAGTAAAATATGTAAAACCTTCTAAAGAAGAAGTGCAACGCGTTATAGAAAAATTGAAACAGATAAAGAAAGATATTGAGGCAGGATACAGTTTTAGGTTAAAAGCCATTATCAACTCTGACGACCCTGCAGTATCAGGAAATGGACCGGGATCTGGAGGATTGTACACCTTAACAAGAACCAGTGGTTTTATTAAAGAATTTAAAGAAGTTGCCTTTAGTTTAGATGAAGGTGAAATTTCTGAACCATTCGAATCTGGGTTTGGGTATCACATAATACAAGTTGAAAAAATAAAAGGACAAGAAAGAGATGTTCGTCATATTTTAATTCAACCAAAAATTACTCCTGAAGAGTTACAAGCTTCTAAAGATGAACTTGCAAGAATTAGACAACAAATTTTAGACGGAGAAATAACATTTGAAGAAGCAGTATTAAAATACTCAGAAGATAAAGAAACCAAAAATAACAAAGGATTAATTATAAATCCGGAGACGAGCGATACCAAGTTTAATTTAACTAGAATGGACCCTACTTTATACGGAAGAGTTGCCAATTTAAAAGAAGGAGAAATTACAGAACCTTTTTACGATGAAATAAGAGGTGAATCTAAAATGCATAAAATTATTTTACTTAAAAGTAAAGTAGAAGCTCATACAGCTAGTTTTACCGAAGACTACGAAAAAATACAACAATTAACGCTTCAAAAAAAGGAAGAAGAAACCATTGAAAAGTGGACAAGAGAAAAAATAGTTGATACTTACATTAAAATTAGCGATGATTATAAAAAATGTAAGTTTAAAAATAATTGGAAAAAAGAATAACACATGTCGGATGTTGAAGCATTAAATAAGCTGGTAACTTCTTTCAAAACACTTAAAACAGAGATTGCTAAAATAATTGTAGGCCAAGAACAAGCAATAGACCACATTTTACTCTCTATTTTAAGTGGAGGTCACTCTCTTTTAATAGGAGTTCCGGGATTGGCAAAAACACTTATGGTGCATACTATTTCTGAAGTATTGGGATTGCAATTTAAGCGTATTCAGTTTACACCAGATTTAATGCCTTCAGATATTTTAGGAAGTGAAATTTTAGACGAAACAAACCAGTTTAAGTTTATAAAAGGACCTATTTTTAGTAATATCATTCTTGCCGATGAAATTAATAGAACACCTCCAAAAACACAATCGGCGTTGTTAGAAGCTATGCAAGAGCGAACAGTTACCGTAGCAGGACATCATTACAAGTTAGCCAAACCATTTTTTGTGTTAGCAACTCAAAACCCGATAGAACAAGAGGGAACTTATCCGCTTCCTGAAGCACAATTAGATAGGTTTATGTTTTCTATTCAGCTAAATTACCCTAGTTTTAATGAAGAAGTATTGGTTGTTAAAAATACAACCAACGATGAAAAACAAGAGTTAAAATCACTTTTATCAGCTGCTGAAATTAACAATTACCAACATTTAATAAGACGGATTCCTGTTACAGATAATGTAATAGAATATGCCGTTACATTGGTTTCAAAAACACGTCCAAATACACCACAGGCAACCAAACTTGTAAATGATTTTATAGATTGGGGTGCTGGACCTAGAGCTTCTCAAAATTTAATTTTAGGCGCAAAAGCACATGCGGCAATTCACGGAAAATATGCACCGGACATTGAAGATGTACAAGCTGTTGCATATGCCATTTTACGACATAGAATAGTTAGAAATTACAAAGCAGAAGCCGAGAATATTACCGAAGAAGAAATTATAAAATCATTGCTGTAAGTCGTTTTTATTCTCAAAAAAGCTAAACATATTTCCACCGTATTTTTTTGAATAACTAAAGCATTTATGAGTGTTTAGAGGGGTGTGTTTAGAATGTTCAACAATTAATACGCCATCTTTAGTAAGTAAGTTGTTATCAAAAATCAGATCTACTACTTTTTCAAACTTATCTTGTTTAAAATCATATGGAGGGTCTGCAAAAATAACATCGGCTTTTATGGGTGTTTTTTCTAAAAATTTAAAAACATCGGCTTTTACCGGGGTAATGTTGAGGTTTAGCTCATCGGTTATTTTTCGAATAAATTTCACACATCCGTAATGCGCATCTACAGCAGTAATATTTTGAGTTCCTCTAGAGGCAAATTCAAAGCTAATATTTCCTGTTCCCGAAAATAAATCTAACACATTAATACTTTCAAAATAATACAGGTTATTTAAAATATTAAAGAGCGCTTCTTTTGCCATATCGGTAGTAGGTCTAACAGGCAAGTTTTTTGGAGCTTGAATACGTTTGCTTTTATGTTTTCCGGATATAATACGCACTAGAATTGATTTAGTAAGGTGAAATGGGCGTGCGATGGAATATCGTTTAGCACAGAAACCGCACTATTAGGAGTGTAAAAATGAACATTTCTAATGTATTGATATGTAATTTCGTATAATTCAGATTCCTTTTCGATGTCACCCATTAAAATTAATTTAAATACTTCCGGATTCATATTTAACTGTTCTGCAACAAAAAGGATATAGTAAATAAAGTCTTCTTTTGTCGTAAAACTAAAGCAATTGTATAGTTCTAATTTACTATTGTTAAGTATAACTACTTCAAAATACTGATTAGTTACATTTACAAACAAGAGCGCTTCTTTGTTGTTTTTATATTGTGTTATAAGTTTTTCAATTAAAATAGTAGCAGAGTGTTTGTAAGTAAAAGTGCCATATTTTTCAAGTAAAAAGTTATTGATATTTACAAAAGGAATATACACATTTACAATATCGGTGTTACGTACTTCATCAAAAGTGATAAAATCATTTTCAATTACTTTTACAGTGTATTGTAAATAGCTGGCTAAATCTTCTTTTTTAAAAAAGGGTTTGGGAACTTGGGTTATCAAGTCGTTAAAATGACAAACAGATACATTTTTAAACTTCAAATTAAGAAGCTCTTCTTGCTCGTATAGTTGTTCAACGAGTTCTAAATGTTTGTATGGAGAGTTGTTTTCGTTTTCAAATTGATAGCTACCAAAAACAACCATATTATTATCTGTTAGGTTGTGGATACAAAAAGAAAATCCATCCAAACTAAGTTGGATGGATAAGTTATAATCTCCTAGATTTTTAAAATCTACAGTGCTATTTTTTATCTTTTTTATCTCCTTTGTCATAAAATGGTGGCCAGTTTCCGTCTTCACTAACTTCGTTTAAAGAACCTACTTTAACGTATTCACCTCTAATTTCTTCACCTCCAATAGCTTCTTTTTCTTGTTTAACAAGGTTGTAATCCATTCCTTTTAAAATAAGAGCTTTATCAACTTTTACTTCAAAAACAGGTGCTTTTAAGCCGGCAATTTTTTCAACTACACCAACTTCAATTTTAAATTTTTGATCGGTGTCAGGAATTTGAAGCATGTTTTTATAGTCTCTACCAACAAAGGAAGCTCTTACATCTTCATACCCAACAGTATCTACAACTCTAACTTCAATTTCTTTAGTAATACCACCACCAAGGTGTACTGTTTTAGGAACGTTGGTAGTTTGCGTAACAGCAAACTTAGCAGTATCAATAAAGCTAATAAGTGCTTCACCATCAGCAGTGTAGTTTCCAGTTACTTTTTTGTACGCTACTTCAGCATCTCTAATTATTTTCAGTCTTTTAATTACCTTAGCGTATCTTACCTTTTTCTCTTTATTAAATTTTATTGGTTTTTGAATTTCAAAATTAATTTTATAAGCTAAAAAAGCTGCAAGTCCAATTAACACCACCGAAATTAGCCAATGCATTTTTCTTGGAACATAATTAACAATTGCATAAGCTAAAAGAGCAGTAACTAAGATACCTGCTACTATGATCAAAATTGTTGTCATTTGTATTGAATTTTTATTTTTACTATGTAGGCAAATCTACAAATTTTTTTCAATGAGAAAAATTTTTATGCATAAATCAATTTGTATATTTGAATTTTATTATAAATATGACAAAAACCGCGCCAGAATTTTACGAAGATTTAATAAAAAAATTCCCTTTTGAACCTACAAGTTCACAAAATGAGCTATTAGAAAAACTTACAAATTTTATTTTTGATAAAAATAATAATGCATTGTTTTTAATTAAAGGATATGCCGGAACAGGTAAAACAACTACAATTAGCACTGTGGTAAACAACTTATGGCGTGTGGGTAAAAAAGCGGTGTTATTAGCACCAACGGGAAGAGCTGCTAAAGTCATTTCGGGATATTCAAACAGAGAAGCTTTTACCATTCATAAAAAAATATATCATCCTAGAAAAAATAAATCTGGAGGTGTAGATTTTGTATTGCAAACCAATAAGCATACAAATACCATTTTTATTGTAGATGAAGCTTCTATGATTCCCGATACACCTAATAATGCTAAATTATTTGAAAACAACTCGCTGTTAGACGATTTGATGTCGTACGTTTATGCAGGAGTTCACTGTAAGTTGGTGTTAATTGGAGATACTGCACAATTACCTCCGGTAAAACTAGATATTAGTCCGGCATTAGATGTAACCAAGCTAGCATTAAACTTTAATAAAGAAGTAACGCATATTGAGTTAAATGAGGTAATGCGTCAGCATGAAAATTCAGGAATACTTATAAATGCAACCAATTTACGATTGATATTGGCCAATAACGGTTATGCCAATTTTAAGTTTCAATTAGGGTATCCGGATTTAATACGCTTAATAGATGGTTATGAAATACAAGATGCTATACATACCGCATACGATAGTATAGGAGTAGAAGACACCGCCTTTATTGTACGTTCAAACAAGAGAGCAAACCAATACAACCAACAAATACGAAGTAAAATTAGAGGACAAGAAAATGAAATCTCTACAGGCGATTACGTGATGGTGGTTAAAAACAATTATTTTTGGTTAAAAAGTACAAGCGAAGCAGGGTTTATTGCTAATGGAGATATTTGTGAAATTTTAGAAATTTTTTCAATTAAAGAATTGTACGGATTTAGATTTGCAGAGGTTAAATTACGAATGATTGATTATCCTAATCAAAAACCTTTTGAAACGGTATTGTTATTAGATACACTTACTTCAGAAACACCTTCATTGTCTTACGAAGATTCAAACCGATTGTATCAGGAAGTAGCTAAAGATTTTGCACATGAAAAATCTAAATACAAGCAGTTATTAAGAGTTAAAAAAAGCAAGTATTTTAATGCACTTCAAATTAAATTTTCATATGCAGTAACTTGCCATAAATCTCAAGGTGGTCAATGGAAAACAGTGTTTATAGAACAACCATATTTACCCGATGGACAAACCATAGCTTACCTGCGTTGGCTTTATACTGCAGTTACACGTGCACAAGAAAAAGTGTTTTTAATAGGTTTTGGCGATGATTTTTTTGAAGATTAAACTACAGTAAATCCATTCCTGGAATATTTGGCATTCCTTCTTTTGCCGCAGCGGCAAGTTCAGATTCACTAATTGTATTTGCTTTTTCAAGTGCTTTATTTAAAGCAATAACTAGGTAATCTTCAATTTCTTCTTTATCAGTTAACTCATTAGAAATAGCAATGTTTTTAACAGTTCTATCAGCAGTAACAGTTACTTTAATTTTTCCATCGCCGGCTTCGGCATCAATCAAAATAGTTTTTAAACGAGCTTTTGTGTTTTCAATTCTTTGTTGTGCTTCTTTAAGCTTTCCCATCATACCAGATAAATCTCCAAACATTTTAATTATTTTTTATGGTTATTACATAAAGCAAATATAGTATTTTTGCCCATTCAGAATAATAAAAATAACAGCAATTAACGTAATAGTAATTTGAAAATGAGTGAAAATAAATTAAATCCGCCTGTAGCTGAAAAAATAGCAAAAAAACTAGAAGCTCACGGAGATGTACGGATAGATAATTATTATTGGTTAAACGATAGAGAAAATAAGAAAGTTATAGATTATTTAAATGCCGAGAATGATTATTACAATGCTGTTACAGGGCATACTAAAGAATTTCAAGAGGCTCTTTTTTTAGAAATGAAGTCGCGTATAAAAGAAGATGACGAATCGGTACCGTACAAAAAAAATGGATACTACTACATTACGCGTTTTGAAAAAGGAAAGCAATATCCAATCTATGCTCGAAAGAAAAAAACCTTAGCTGCCAAGGAAGAAATTATGTTTGATGTAAATGTATTGGCTAAAGGACACAATTACTTTAAGCTTGCCGGTCTTTCGATTAGTCCTAATAATAAATTGGTTTCTTTTGGTATTGATACTGTAAGTAGAAGGCAATATACACTTCAATTTAAAAATTTAGAAACAGGAGAACTGTATCCCGAAAAAATTAAAAACACAACAGGTAGTGCAACTTGGGCAAACGATAATAAAACAGTTTTTTACACACTTAAAAATCCGAAAACGCTTCGAAGTGAAAAAATTTTCAGACATATTTTAGGTACAGATCCTAAAAACGATGTAGAAGTATTTTTTGAAGAAGATGAAACCTTTAATGTTTATGTTTATAAAACAAAATCTCAAAAATACTTAGTTATAGGTTCTCATAGTACCGTTTCTACAGAATGTAGAGTGTTGGAAGCAAATAATCCGACAGGTATGTTTAGAGTTATTCAGCCAAGAGAACGCGATTTAGAATACAGCATTGCTCATTACAACAACCATTTTTACATACATACCAATATGGGAAATGCTACAAATTTTAAATTAATGAAAACAGCTGAAGCATTTACAAATAAAGAAAATTGGGAAGATGTAATACCGCATAGAGAAGAAGTTTTACTAGAAGATTTTTCTATATTTAAAGACTTTTTGGTGTTAGAAGAAAGAGTAAACGGTTTAAATAAAATTAGAATTATACGTTGGGATAAATCGGAAGATTTTTACTTTCCTTTTGAAGAAGAAACCTATTCGGCAGGCGTATTTTACAACCCCGAATTTGATACAAATACAATTAGGTATAGTTATAATTCAATGACTACACCAAACTCTGTAATAGACTTTAATGTAAATGATAAATCAAAAACAATTAAAAAAGAGCAGCAAGTTTTAGGAGGAAGTTTTGATAAGAAAAATTATAAAAGCGAACGTATTTGGGCTAAAGCAACCGATGGTACAAAAGTTCCAATATCATTAGTATACCACAAAAACACCAATTTAAATAGTGAAACACCATTATTATTATATGCGTACGGTTCGTATGGGTACACTATTGACGCTGGTTTTAGCTCTACTCGTTTAAGTTTATTAGATAGAGGTTTTGTTTTTGCTATAGCACATGTTAGAGGAGGTGAGTATTTGGGTAGAAAATGGTATGAAGATGGAAAATTATTGAAGAAAAAAAATACGTTTACCGATTTTATAGATTGCGCAAAACATTTAATAAAACATAACTATACTTCAAAAAAACATTTATATGTAAGTGGAGGTTCTGCCGGAGGCTTATTAATGGGAGTAGTTATCAATATGAATCCCGATTTATTTCACGGCGTAATAGCATCGGTGCCTTTTGTAGATGTTTTAACTACAATGTTAGATAGTTCTATCCCTTTAACAACAGGAGAATACGACGAATGGGGAAATCCTAATATAAAAGAGTATTACGATTATATTAAATCGTACTCACCGTATGATAACGTTTCAAAACAACACTACCCTAATTTATTGGTAACAACAGGGCTTCATGATTCACAAGTACAGTATTTTGAACCGGCAAAATGGGTTGCCAAATTAAGAGATTATAAATTAAACGATACTATTTTGGTGCTTCATACAAATATGAAAGCCGGACACGGAGGGGCTTCAGGAAGATTTGAAGCCTTAAAAGAAATAGCAATGGATTATAGTTTTATTATTGATTTGGAAGGAAAGGCATGTTTTAAAAAAAATTATTAAATTTGCACGTTATAGATTGTAAATCATAATTCATTTCTAATGAATTTATGTTTGAATTAAACTCTAAATAATGATACAAAATACTGGTATAAGTAATACTATCCTAGATCATATTGGTAATACTCCTCTAATTAAGCTCAATAAAATAATAAAAAATATTCCAGGCAACTTTTATGCTAAGTACGAAGGTTTTAACCCGGGACATTCTATGAAAGACAGAATTGCGCTTCATATTATTGAAGAAGCTGAGCGTCAAGGATTGTTAAAAGAAGGAAGTACAATTATAGAAACTACCTCAGGAAATACAGGCTTTAGCATAGCTTTAGTTAGTATAATAAAAGGTTACAACTGCATTTTGGCAGTAAACTCAAAGGCATCTAAAGGAAAAATAAATATGCTGAAGGCAATGGGAGCCAAAGTATATGTTTGTCCGGCACATGTTAAAGCAGATGACCCTCGTTCTTACTATCAAGTTGCAAAACGACTTCACGAGGAAACAGCAAACTCTATTTACATTAACCAATATTTCAATAAATTAAATGTAGATGCGCATTACAGTTCTACAGGACCTGAAATTTGGAAACAAACAAATGGAAAAATTACACATTTGGTTGCAGCCAGTGGTACAGGAGGAACAATTTCTGGAGTTTCAAGATATTTAAAAGAACAAAACTCGGATATAAAAATTTTAGGAGTGGATGCTTTTGGATCAATCCTTAAAAAATTCCATGAAACCGGTGAGTTTGATAAAAAAGAAATTTATCCGTACAGAATTGAAGGTTTAGGAAAAAACTTAATACCTACAGCTACAGATTTTGACGTAATTGATGTTTTTGAAAAGGTAACAGATGAAGCCGCAGCGCACAGAGCCAGAGAATTGGCAGTAACTGAAGGATTGTTTACAGGTTATACAAGTGGAGCAGTGGTACAAGCTACCATACAATACGCAGCGCAGGGTATGTTTGATGAAAATGCCAATGTTGTATTAATATTACCAGATCACGGTTCTAGATATATGGAAAAAATCTATAGCGATGAGTGGATGGCAGAACAAGGATTTTTTGATACTCAGAAGCAAGCTCACGCAGCAGTTGAATACATCAAATAATTGAAGATTCTAATAAAAAAGGGGATAAAATTTAAATTTTATCCCCTTTTTTTGTTTCCTTAACATTTGAATAGGAAAAAAAAAATACCGTACTTTGCAATCTCAAAAAGCAACTCTAAATTGCGTTTTGTGCAAAATAATATACAATGAAAGATTTATTTGAAAGAATAATTAGAGATAAAGGTCCTTTGGGGAAATGGGCAAAGCAGGCAGAAGGATATTATGTATTTCCAAAACTAGAAGGTGAAATTTCTAATAGAATGGAATTCAATGGAAAGAAAGTAATTACTTGGAGTATAAATGACTACTTAGGTTTAGCAAATCATCCTGAAGTACGTAAAGCAGATGCTGAAGCCGCAGCAGAATACGGAATGGCTTACCCAATGGGAGCTAGAATGATGTCAGGACATACAAAATACCACGAACAATTAGAAAAAGAATGTGCCGAATTTGTAGCTAAAGAAGCAGCATATTTGGTAAATTTTGGTTACCAAGGAATGGTATCTGCTATTGATGCTCTTGTGAGTAAAAATGATGTAATTGTATACGATGTAGATTCACATGCTTGTATTATAGACGGTGTTAGATTACACCATGGAAAAAGGTTTACTTACCAACATAACAATATAGAGAGTTTAGAAAAAAACTTACAAAGAGCAACTAAAATTGCAAACGACACAAATGGCGGTATTTTAGTAATCTCAGAAGGTGTTTTTGGAATGCGAGGAGAACAAGGTAAATTGAAAGAAATTATAGCTCTTAAAGATAAATATAACTTCAGATTACTTGTAGATGATGCTCACGGATTTGGAACCCTAGGAGAAGGAGGTAGAGGTACAGGCTTTGAACAAGGAGTGCAAGACGGAATTGACGTGTACTTCGCAACGTTCGCAAAATCTATGGCAGGTATAGGAGCATTTTTTGCTGCAGATAAAGATATTATTCAGTATTTACAGTACAATATGCGTTCGCAAATGTTTGCAAAATCACTTCCAATGCCTATGGTAAAGGGAGCTTTAAAACGTTTGGATATGATTAGAACCATGCCTGAGCTTAAAAATAAGCTTTGGAAGGTTGTAAATGCACTTCAAAACGGATTAAAAGAAAAAGGATTTAATATAGGAAAAACAAATACTTGCGTTACTCCTGTATTTTTAGAAGGGGATATTCCGGAAGCAATGGCAATGGTAAACGATTTACGAGAAAATTATAGAATTTTTTGTTCTATTGTAGTATATCCTGTAATTCCTAAAGGATTAATCATTTTACGACTAATACCTACAGCAGCTCATACTTTAGAAGATGTACACGAAACTATTGAAGCATTTTCAGCAATAAGAACAAAACTCGAAAAAGGTATTTATAAGCGTATTGCAGCTTCAATGGAGTAAAAAAAATATTTGTTTCTAATATCCTTCAGATAAGTTTTTAAGCATATTTTTATTTAGAATCTTAATTTTTTTACCTATCAAGTCAATAACACCATCTTTTTTAAGGTTGGATAATAGTCTGATAGCAGATTCTGTAGCAGTACCAATGGTATTTGCAATTTCTTCTCTTGTAAGTACAACGTCAATACAGTTATCTTTATCTACACCAAAGGTTTCTTCTAAGTTTAGAAGTGTTTCAGCAAGTCTGTCTTTTACCGGCTTTTGAGCCATTTGTGAGATAGATGAATTGGCTTCATTTAATTGATGAGATATGTTTTTCATTAGGTTTAACGAAAACTGAGCGTTCTCTTTAATAGTATCTAAAATATCTCCTTTAGGAATAAAGCACACATGCATATCTTCTAAGGCAATTACATTCAACCCAACAGGTTCCTCACTTAGTATAGAACGATGCCCTAAAATATCTCCACCTTTAATAAACTTTATAATTTGCTCTTTTCCGTTTGTATTAAGTTTAGTCAGTTTACACTTGCCGTCTTTGATACAGTATAATCCATTTATAGCATTTCCTTCAGTCATCAGTTTTTCACCCTTTTTTATCAGAAGAGAGGTTTTGTGTTCTGAAAAACGTTCTAATTCACAATTAGTTAAAGCTTTTAAAGCATTGAAGCGTTTGGTAATACACTGAGCGCATGTTGACATATTAAGTTTGTTTGTAGTGGCTAATTTTAATCTACACAAATTTACAAAAAAAAATGACATTTGTCATGTTTACGAACAAATAAATGAATAAATTTGTGACTGAAATTTGTAGGAATGGAGACGAATGTTTGTTATCATTGTGGCGCTGATTGCGGTAAAAATCCAATTTTGTTTGATGAAAAATCGTTTTGTTGTAACGGTTGTAAAACAGTTTTTGAAATACTGCATGCAAACGAGTTAAATTGTTATTACGATTTAGAAACTTCCCCGGGAACCATCCCAAAAGAAATAAAAGGAAAGTACAACTATTTAGACAATGCCGAGATTGTAGAAAAGCTTGTAGAGTTTAATGATGGTACCACTTCGGTAATAGAATTTCAAATTCCGAGTATCCATTGTAGTTCTTGTATATGGGTGTTAGAAAATTTGAGTAAATTGGATAAAGGTATTATTACTTCAACCGTAAACTTCCCTAAAAAAACACTTAGAGTTACTTTTAAAAATAATGCAGTTACACTTAAAAAAATAGTAGAGCTTATTACTTCTATTGGTTACGAGCCTTACATTAGTTTAGAGAATGCAGATGCTAAAAAGCACAAGGTAGATAAAACATTAATTTATCAAATTTCAATAGCAGCATTTGCTTTTGGAAATGTAATGCTATTGTCTTTCCCTGAATACTTTGGGGTAGAAGACTTTTGGTTAGACACCTATAAACCACTTTTTAGGTGGCTTATGTTTGCAATGTCTATTCCGGTAGTATTGTATTCAGCAAAAGATTATTTTATATCGGCTTACAAAGGGCTTCGCCATAAAATTTTGAATATAGATGTTCCCATAGTAATAGGAATATTGGTTCTTTTTATACGAAGTTCTATCGAAATTATTTTAAACACAGGGTCTGGTTTTTTTGATAGCTTAACAGGACTTATCTTTTTTCTGTTACTCGGGAAATTTTTTCAACAAAAAACATATAATTTTTTATCGTTTGAAAGAGACTATAAATCGTATTTTCCTATTGCAGTCACAAAAATAGTTGAAGGTGAAGAAAAAAGTATTGAGGTAAAGGATATAAAAAGAGGTGACAGGCTTTTAATTAGAAATGAAGAGCTAATACCTGTAGATGCCATTTTAATTAGTGGAAATGCAGCAATAGATTATAGTTTTGTAACAGGAGAGTCACTACCGGTATTAAAACAATCGGGAGATAAACTCTATGCCGGAGGAAAACAAACTTCAGGAGCAATAGAAATAGAAGTAATTAACACTATTTCTCAAAGTTATTTAACTCAGTTATGGGGACATGATGTGTTTAAAGAAAATACAGAAGTTACCATTAAAAACATTACCGATTCTATTAGTAAGTATTTTACGTTTGTTGTTTTAACAATTGCAATCTCGGCAGGTATTTACTGGTCTTTTATAGATATACCAACAGCAATAAACGTAACAACAGCTGTTTTAATTATAGCTTGTCCATGTGCGTTAGCACTTTCGGCACCTTTCGCAATAGGAAATATGCTCCGAATTTTTGGTTACCACAAATTTTATCTTAAAAATGCCGAAACTATAGAAAGTATGTCTAAGGTAGATACGGTTATTTTTGATAAAACAGGAACAATTACATCCAACGATAAGACTCAAATAGAATACGATGGAGAGCCTTTAAAAACAGCTGAAATTAAAATTGTTAAATCAGTACTAAGAGCATCCAATCATCCTTTAAGTAGAGCACTATACCATTTTATACCTATTACCGATGCTCATTTATATCAACCACAAGATTTTAATGAAGTTTTAGGAAAAGGTATTGAGGCTACTGTAAAAGATTGTAAAGTTCAGTTGGGTTCGGCAGATTTTGTTGGAGCACCTGCTAAAAACTCAAAAGAAACGGTTATTTACATCAAAATAGACAATAAAATAAAAGGGTTATATAGGTTTAAAAATAGTTATAGAAAAGGAATAGAAGAAGTCTTTTTAGCACTTTCTAAGAAATATAAACTAGTCATTTTATCGGGAGATAATGACGGAGAAAAAATACATTTGGAGAAAATTTTACCTAAAGGAACTCAGTTTAAATTTAATCAAAAACCAGAAGATAAATTGGTGTTTATAAAAAATCTCCAATCAAAAGGAAGAAAAGTATTAATGGTTGGAGATGGTTTAAATGATGCAGGAGCCTTGGCACAAAGTGATGTTGGAATTGTTATTGCCGAAGACATTAATGTGTTTTCTCCGGCTTGTGACGCAATTCTTGACGCAAAACTTTTCAACAAATTACCAAAGTTTTTAACGTTAACACAAAAAACCATTACAGTAATTAAAGCGAGCTTTATATTATCTTTTTGTTATAATATCATAGGTATGATTTTTGCGCTAAACGGGTTGTTAACCCCTGTGGTTGCTGCAATATTAATGCCTTTAAGTTCTATAACAATTGTTGTTTTTGTAACTATTCTCACCAACTGGATTTCAAAAAACATTTAATTTAGTGGTGTTTTAAATAAAAACCTGTAATTTTATATGACAATTATCATTTTTTAAGCACATTTAAAACTATATTTTTGTCGCATGACGAGAGTCATTAACTAGTAACTAAAAAAATGGAAGTAATATACATTACAATTGGTATCAGCGTTATTGTTGCGGTACTATTTTTCATAGCATTTATCAGATCCGTCAAATCCGGGCAGTATGAGGATACTTATACTCCTTCGGTGCGTATGTTGTTTGATGATGAGCTAGTTACTGAAGAAAAAAAAGAAACTAAATAAATAACTAAATAATAATTTAATTTATCAAACACGTATGGAAAAAGAACAGTTTTATTATGATAATAAAATCGTAAAAATGTTTCTTTGGGCTACAATTCTTTGGGGAATTGTAGGTATGATAGTAGGGCTTACAGTAGCGCTACTTTTTACATTCCCGGGAATGCTAGAGTTTTCAGGAGCCGAAAATGCTATTTCTTGGTTAAGTTTTGGAAGGTTACGACCTTTACATACCAATGCTGTTATTTTTGCTTTTGTTGGAAATGGAATCTTTTTAGGAACCTATTACTCAACTCAACGATTGCTCAAAGCAAGAATGTTTAGTGATGTTTTGAGTAGAATCCACTTCTGGGGATGGCAAGCTATTATTGTAGCAGCAGCAATTACACTTCCTTTAGGATTGACAACTACAAAAGAATATGCCGAATTGGAATGGCCTATAGATCTTGCAGTTGTGTTTATTTGGGTGGTCTTTGGTATTAACCTAATAGGGACTATTATTAAAAGAAGACAACGCCATATTTATGTAGCAATTTGGTTTTATATTGCAACAATAGTCACTATTGCGGTACTTTATATCTTTAATAATTTAGAGTTACCGGTAACCGGATTTAAAAGTTACTCTGTATACGCAGGAGTTCAAGATGCTTTGGTACAATGGTGGTACGGTCACAATGCCGTTGCATTCTTCTTAACAACACCCATACTAGGGTTAATGTATTACTTTGTTCCTAAAGTAGCGAATAGACCCGTATATTCTTATAGATTATCAATTATTCACTTTTGGACATTAATTTTCCTATATATTTGGGCGGGACCTCACCATTTGTTGTATACCGCTTTGCCTGAATGGGCACAAAATTTAGGTACTGTGTTTTCTGTAATGTTAATATTCCCTTCTTGGGGAGGTATGATTAACGGGTTACTAACACTAAGAGGTGCTTGGGATAAAGTACGTGAAAATCCAGTATTAAAATTCTTTGTGGTAGCTATTACAGGATATGGTATGGCAACCTTTGAAGGACCAATGTTATCATTTAAAAATGTAAACGCTATTGGTCATTACACCGATTGGATTATAGGACACGTACATATTGGAGCACTTGCTTGGAATGGATTTATGATATCAGGTATTATATACTGGCTAGCTACCAAATTATGGAAAACAGAGTTATACTCAACCAAATTAGCAAATACCCATTTTTGGATAGGAACAATGGGGATTTTATTTTATGCAATTCCTCTTTACATAGCAGGGTTTACACAAGCTTTAATGTGGAAACAATTTAATCCTGATGGTACTTTGGTTTATGGTAATTTCTTAGAAACAGTAACAGAAATTTTGCCAATGTACGCTATGCGTGCAATAGGAGGTACATTGTATTTAACAGGGTTTATACTATTAGCTGTTAACGTAATTATGACAGCCAAAGCAGGTTCTGCGGTTGAAGATGAATTGGCAGAAGCAGCTCCATTGAAAAAAATAAGCGGAAAACGTATTGCTAGCGAAGGATTTCATACTTGGTTAGAAAGAAAGACAATTTTATTTACAGTACTTACTACCGTAGCTATTTTAATAGGAGGAATGGTAGAAATTATTCCTATGATTCTAGTAAAATCAAATATACCTAAAATTACAAGTGTAAAACCATACACACCTCTAGAATTAGAAGGTAGAGATATTTATATGAGAGAAGGTTGTAATAATTGTCACTCACAAATGATACGTCCATTCCGTAACGAAGTTGAACGTTATGGAGAGTACTCTAAAGCTGGAGAATATGTGTACGATCATCCATTCTTATGGGGATCTAGACGTACTGGACCAGACGTACATAGAATTGGAGGAAAGTACAACGATAACTGGCATTTTAATCATATGTTAGATCCAAGATCTACATCTCCAGGTTCAATTATGCCTAGATATTCTTGGCTTATTAAAAACAACTTAAACGCATCAGATATTGAAGCTAAAATGAAAACACTTGTAAAATTAGGTGTGCCTTATTCTGATGAAGAAATAGCCGGAGCTAAACAAAAATTAATGGCTCAAGCAAAGGATATTGAAGGTAATTTAAGACAAGACCCAGAGTTTGTGAAAAATTACGGATCAAGTAACATTCAAAATAAAGAAATTGTAGCATTAATTGCGTATCTACAGCGTTTAGGTACAGATATTAAAGCAAATGACACAAAAGTATTAAGATAACAAAATAACAATGTTAAAATTTATAAAACATAATTTAGATGGTATTGACGGTATAGAAATATACCCAATGATTTCTTTATTGCTCTTTTTTACAATTTTTGTTACAATGCTTGTCATTGTAATAAAGCTTCCGAAAAGAAAAATAGATGAAATAAGTCAATTACCTTTAGATAACGATAATATTAAAGAAATTAGTCATGAATAAAAATTCAGAAAATATGTCGGCTTGGAGGCGATTTCTAAAATCTGCAACCAAGGCACACGATTTAGGAACCGAGGAAGATATAATGCTAGACCATGATTATGATGGGATAAGAGAACTTGATAACGTTTTACCACCTTGGTGGTTGGCAGGTTTTTATATTACCATCGCAGCTAGTATTTTTTATTATATTATGGTATTAGGTTTTGATAAATACAACCAATATGATGAGCTTGCTGAAGATATAGCAACGGCAAAAGAAGAAGTAGCACAGTATAAGAAAGACCATCCAGAGTTATTTGATGACTCAAATATTGTAGCTTTTACAGATGCTGAAAATTTAGCAAAAGGGAAAGAGCTCTTTAATACAAAAACTTGTACAGCTTGCCATATGCCAGATTTAGGAGGTGGTATTGGACCTAACCTAACCGATAACAAATGGGTACTAGGTGGAGGTATTAAAAATATATTCAACACTATATCCAAAGGAGGAAGACCAGGAAAAGGAATGATTGCTTGGGAGAACACAATAAGTAAGTTAGAAAGACAACAAATAGCAAGTTATATCATTTCTATGCAGGGATCAACCCCGGCAAACCCAAAAGCTCCTGAAGGAGATATCACTTGGCCTGAAAATTAAGTAATACAAAAATAAATTATCTAATTTATTAGATAATTATGTTTTTGATTTTTTTAGTTAGTAGTAATTAGGCTGTTTTTTGAGTTTTTGTCACTTTAGTTTCTATTTAGTTAAGTAATAAACTATAATTTTACAAAGTGAAAAAAATTTAGAGAACAGCCTTTTTTTTAATAGTATGGGATTACAAGACAAAGAGATTTTTAGAGATTCAATAGGAACTATAGATGATAGTGGAAAACGTAAATTTATTTTTCCAAAAAAACCTAAAGGAAAGCACTATAATTATAGAACCTATGTAAGTTGGGTACTCATTACGTTTATGGTTGCGGCACCTTTTATTAAAGTAAAAGGAAATCAGTTCTTATTGTTTAATGTTTTAGAACGAAAGTTTCATATTTTCGGATACCCTTTTTGGCCACAAGATTTTCATTTACTAGTTATATCTATGTTGGTAAGTATTGTATTTGTAATACTATTTACTGTTGTTTTTGGACGAATATTTTGTGGGTGGATATGTCCGCAAACTATTTTTATGGAAATGGTTTTTAGAAAGGTAGAATACTTGATAGAAGGAGATAGAGCAAAACAAATAAAACTAGATAAACAACCATGGGACGCTGAAAAAATTAGAAAGAGAGTGTTAAAATGGGTTTCGTTTTTTATTATCTCTTTTGCCATAGCAAACATATTTTTAGCCTATTTAATAGGAAGCGATGAATTAATCAAATACATTACCGAAGGACCTTCAGCACACTTAGGAACACTTATAAAGTTATTAGTTTTTACAGCTGTTTTTTATTTTGTATTTGCTTGGTTTAGAGAACAAGTTTGTATCATTGTTTGTCCTTACGGAAGACTACAAGGGGTGCTTTTAGATAATAAATCTATAAATGTCGCTTACGATTTTGTGAGAGGAGAAGGAGAAAAAGGAAGAAAAAAATTAAGAAAAGACGAAGATAGATCTGCTTTAGGTTATGGCGATTGTGTAGACTGTAAACAATGTGTTCAAGTTTGTCCAACAGGAATTGACATAAGAAACGGTACACAATTAGAATGTATTAATTGTACAGCTTGTATTGATGCTTGTGATGCTATAATGGAAAAAACCGGATTTGAAAAAGGGTTAATACGTTATGCTTCAGAAGATAATATAGAACGAAAAGAAAAATTCAAATTTAATGCTCGTTTAATAGCTTATTCAATCATTTTATCAATTTTGGTAGGTGTTTTAATTGCAATGTTATTTTTGAGAAACGATGTGGAGGCCACAGTATTACGATTACCGGGGCAAACATTTCAATCTACAGCTACAACTATTAAAAATGTGTATACCATTAAGCTAATTAACAAAACAACAGAAGATATTGATAATATTGAAATTAAACTACTATCTCATGCAGGTAAAGTAAGTATTGTTGGAGGCGAATTGAGTATTAAAAAGCAAGGTTTAAAAGAAGGCACGCTATTTGTTGAAATAAATAGAGATGATTTAAGCTCTTCTAAAGAAAAACTAAAAATAGGTGTTTTTTCAAACGGGAAACTTATTGAAAGTACCACCACTAACTTCATGGGACCTTTAATAATAGATTGATAAAGGTTTTTAATATTTAAGTTTAAAAGTGTAATTTGCACGGAGCTTTATTAAAAAATTAATTTAAAAATATACTTGTGAAAATAAAAATAAGCTGGCCGGTAGGAATTGTAGTCGCCATAGTTGCGTTTATGGTATTTATACTATCATTTGTTTATAAAGCAACATTTGTATCAGAATACGATCACCATTTAGTTTCTGAAGAATACTACAAAGACGAGCTACATTATCAAGAAGAAATTGATAAACTCAATAAAGGAGTTGCGTTAAAACAAAACGTAGCTATAGAAAAAACAGCTGAAGGATTGGTTATAAATTTTCCTACAGAATTTAAGCCCGAAGCCATTACGGGAACGGTTTTTTTTAAAAGACTATCAAATGAAAAAATAGATTTTAACTTTCCAATAGAACTAAAAACCCATCAACTTTTTATAAAAGATGAAAAATTGGTAGATGGAAGATGGGATGTTAAAATAGAGTGGTTTGTAAATAACGACGAATATTTATTTAAAGAAAAACTAATGTATTAAATGCTTTGGACGGCAATTATATTGGGGTTAGCAGGAAGTTTTCACTGTATAGGAATGTGCGGTCCAATCGCTTTTATGCTTCCGCTAGACAGATCTTCAAAATCTAAAATGATTTTCCAAATAGCAGTTTACCATATTGGAAGACTACTAAGCTATTCTATAATAGGATTTTTATTTGGTTTTGTAGGAAAAGGACTTTATTTAGCCGGATTTCAACAACGCTTGGCGATACTAATGGGGATTATTATGATTTTAGTAACAGTAATACCCGCTTCTTTTTTTAATAAATATAGTTTTTCAAAACCATTCTATAAAATTCTTTCAAGAGTAAAGCAAAAATTGGGTATTTATCTAAATAAAAAATCAACAAAAGCCTTGTTTTCAATAGGATTTTTAAATGGGTTTTTACCTTGCGGATTAGTGTATATGGCACTTATAGGCTCTATGGCCACCGGAAACGTTGTACAGGGAGCGTTATATATGACATTGTTTGGTGTTGGCACAATTCCTATGATGAGTTTATCAGTAGTGTTAGGTAACTTTGTCAATACTTCAATAAGACAAAAAATACAAAAAGCAATACCTGTTTTTGTGATTATTATAGGATTATTATTTATATTACGCGGATTAGGATTAGGAATTCCTTATATTTCACCCTCAGATGCAAAGCTACAGATTTCTAACAATCCGGCTGAATGTATAACTATTGATAAAAATGAATAATAATGGAAGAAACTTCAAGATTAACTATTGAAGACTTTGAAAATGCAACTTCAAACGCAGCGCTTTTAGAAATTATTAAGCAAAAGAACATTGATATAGAAAAGGTAAAAAAACGCCTTTTTTATAATGAAGAATTGCGAAAATTACAGATAGAACTTGTAAAATTACAACAGTGGATTTCTAAAAACAAAAAGCGTGTAGCCATTATATTTGAAGGAAGAGATGCTGCCGGTAAAGGAGGAAATATTAGACGATTTGCAGAACATTTAAACCCCCGTTCAATGCGATTGGTAGCATTAGATAAACCTACTGAAGTTGAAAGAGGGCAGTGGTATTTTAGACGATATATTCAAAAATTACCAAATCCGGGTGAAATTGTTTTTTTTGACAGAAGTTGGTATAATAGGGCTGTTGTAGAACCTGTTATGGGGTTTTGTACAGAATCGCAATACCAAAAATTTATGGTTCAAGTACCGGAATTTGAGCACATGCTTTATGAAGATGGTGTTACAATTATAAAATTTTGGTTTTCCATTTCTAAAGATGAACAGTTAGCACGATTTGAATCAAGGCTTAAAACACCTCTTAAACGGTGGAAATTTAGTCCGGTAGATCAAAAAGGACAAGAATTATGGGACGAATATACCTATTTTAAAGAGCAAATGTTTAGTAAAACACATACCAGTTATAGTCCTTGGATAACAGTAAAAGCAAATGATAAAAAAACAGCACGATTAGAGTGTATACGATACGTTTTATCACAATTTGAGTACGATGGAAAAGATGAAGCATTAACAACATTATTTCCAGATCCAAATATAATAACTAGATATTTTCGTTCATCAAAACAAATTGATTAAGGTATGCATGATTACAAACTAACAGAAGAAGACGTAAAAATTCTTAACACAAATAAAGGGCTAACAGCTTTATTTTCTAAAGAACCGTATAATTTAGAAAAGGCTGTGCGTTATGTTAACTACGAAAAAAAATTAAAAAAATTACAAGTAGAATTGGTTAGGTTACAGTCTTGGGCTATTAAGGAAGGTGAACGCATTATTGTTATATTTGAAGGAAGAGATGCTGCCGGTAAAGGAGGAGCAATTAGAAGAATTACCGAACGAATTAATCCACGTCATTTTAGAATAGTAGCACTACCTAAACCTACAGAAGACGAACAAACTCAGTGGTATTTTCAGCGATATGTAAAACAATTTCCAAAAGCAGGAGAAATGGTGTTTTTTGATAGGAGTTGGTATAATAGAGCTGTTGTAGAACCTGTAAATGGCTTTTGTACAAATGAAGAATACAAAACGTTTATGAATCAGGTTAATAATTTTGAAAAAATGATTACCGAATCGGGTATCCGGTTGGTAAAAATTTACATGTCTATTTCTAAAAAAGAGCAAGCAAAACGTTTTGAAGAAATTAGGAATAATCCGCTAAAACAGTGGAAAATGACACCTGTTGATGAAAAAGCACAAGAGCTTTGGGATGTTTATACCGAGTACAAGAATAGAATGTTTGAAAAAACAAAAAATGGTGTAGCATCTTGGAAAATAATTAAAGCCAATAGAAAAACAACAGCAAGAGTTGATGCTATTAACCATATATTAAAAAGTATTCCTTACGATAAAGATTTAATAGTGTAGCACACCTAAATTCACGGTATCATTAACCTACCTTAATACTTACCAAATTTATTTTTTTATTGGAATAAATAAGACTTGCTACATACCAATGTCAGATATTTTTATCTTTTGTTTGAAAAATCAGAAAAAACGTGTACATTTATAAAGCGAAAATTGCTTTTAGTCATATAATAGAAAACGATATATGACGCCCCAATACTTAAATAAAAGTTATCCTCTAACTTTTTACGGTTTAACTTATACTAAGGTTAATGCCTTGTTGTATAATTCTTCTACTAATTTTATTACCACGTTTTTTACTACGAAGTCTCTTATTTTTATAGGGAACTACACTTGTTTTTATTGTTTATATACAATAGGTCTAAACAAGCCTCAATAGAATTTTTAACCCTAAATCCTTTTTATATGAAAAAAAACTACTCAGAAAACCAAGTATTAACCAATCTAAACAGTAATGTAACAATTATATTTGTGTTATTGCTATTTTTGATGAGCCTTACAGTACAAGCTCAAGAAATTACTCTGGCTTCCGGAGGTGATATTTCAGGAAGCGGAGGAACAGTAAGTTACTCTGTAGGTCAAATTGTGCAAAATTCTATTACCGGAACTAATGGTTCTGTTACGCAAGGAATTCAATTTTCTTTTGAATCAACTACACTAAGTGTTATAGATTTTCAAACCCAGATAGATATTTCTTCTTATCCAAATCCAACATCTTCATTTTTAAATATTAAAGTTCAAGGATTTCAAGAAAACACGTTGTCTTATAAGTTATTTAATGTTTTAGGTAAGTTGCTTATTAGTGGAGATCTAGAAAACAATACTGCTCAAATAAATATAGCGCATTTGCCTTCAGCAACTTACCTGTTAAAGGTAAGTAATAACAGTACCATTTTTAAAACATATACAATTATTAAAAAATAAATCATTATGAAAAAAACAATTACACTTTTAGTAACAATAGCAACTATGCTAACATCAATTTGCCGGGCTCAAAGTCCTCAAAAAATAAGTTACCAAGCCATTATTAGAAACGCCAGTAATACGTTGGTAACCAATGCAACTGTAGGTATGCAAATAAGTATATTACAAACAACCTCTACAGGTACAGCAGTTTATGTAGAAGCCCAAGCCCCAACTACAAATGCAAATGGTTTGGTAAGTATAGAAATAGGTACAGGTACTGTAGTTAGTGGAGATTTTACAACAATAGATTGGGCAAATGACAGCTATTTTATAAAAACAGAAATAGATCCGGCAGGTGGCACAAACTATACCATTACCGGTACTAGCCAATTGCTAAGTGTACCTTATGCTCTTCATGCTAAAACAGCAGAAAGTTTATCTTCTTCTTCTTTAGACAATGCAGAATATACTTTGCCTGACCAAAGTTTAGCAGCGGGAACTACTGGTACCGTAAGTTTTACTGCTAACCAGTTTACAGTACCTGCAGGCAAACACGATGTTTTGCTACAGTTTTCCTTTGATTTTTATGGATATTTTTTTGCTTTTGGAACCTACACTGTAGAATTATACGATGTTACCAATAGTGTCTCAATACAACAAATACCCGTACGGTATAAAACACCTATTGCTAGTAGTAGTGCTTATGGTGGTAGCAATCCGGGAGCAGATATTCCTTTTGCTCGAACATATACGCTAAATCCAGCGGTAGATACTGTTTATCAAATTAATGTAGCTTATTCTTTTGCAACGGGGTTAGCTAATACTTCGGGTACTATAACGGCTGGTAATGTAATTGTTAGAAAGGTAAATTAAAATAAGAGCCTTTAAATTAAAGGTTTCAAAGTAACTCTTTGAAACCTTTTTACATAAAATAAATACTATTTTTTATAAAAAATAACCTTGTAGCTAAGCCATATAATTGTACTATAATTTTTACCTTAGTAAATCTGTTTAGCAGATTTAAAAAGAACGATAAAAACACACTATGAATTTTAAAGATTTACAAGCAGGTTACAAACTTATTAAATGTGAAGATATTGAAATTGCAGCTTATTGCGATGTTCATAAAAAAGACTATACACCGGCTCTTAAAGAGTTTTATTACCCTTCAAGTTTGTTAATATATGTAGAGCAAGGTATTTTAGAAGTAATTCATGAAAATACCCGATATACTTTCCCAAAAGGTAGTTTTTGTTTTGCTCGAAAATACACAAATGTTTTTGTAACCAAAAGATTTACAGAAACAGAACAACAAGCAAAAACCTACGCTTTTATAATGCCAGATGTGTTTTTGCGAAAAGTTATAGGTAATTTTAAGTTTGAAAAAAAATTAAATCCTATAGAAGAACGTATATTTAACCTTGCGCCAATCAACAAATTAATAAGTGTTATAAATACTATAAAAAATGCCATAGAGAATGACCAAAATATAGATACTGAAGTGCTTGAAACAAAAATTATAGATTCGTTAAAAGCTATTATAGACGCAAACCCAAAATGGGCTATTTTATTTAAAGAATTTTCTTTAGCTAAAAGAGCCGACCTTACTTTATTTATGAGAAATAATTTTATGATGAGAGTACCCTTAGAGGAATTTGCTAAAATGACAGGTAGAAGTTTATCTACTTTTACCCGAGAGTTTAAAATTGTTTTTGGTACAACACCACATAAGTGGATTTTAAAAAAGCGATTACAGGCAGCTTATAAAATACTAAGCGAAACATCGAAAAAAGTAGGTGATGTATGTATAGAAACAGGCTTCGAAGATATGGCTCATTTTAGCAAAGCATTTAAAAAAGAATTTGGGCTAAGTCCTTCAGAAATTAAAAATGAGATACTAAATTGATTAATTTGTACAACTTAGTACAAATATTGACGTTTTTTGACAAATATATTTCGTAAAATTTGCCGTTTTTTGATACTAACAAATAGAAGTAAAAAAATAAAAACGGCGATTACTAAATAACACAGTAGATTTTGACTGACGGCTATTTTCGCAAAGTAATAGTCGTTTTTTTTATACCTAAAAATACCTCAAAAAAATTTGAAGTATTTTTAGGTATTAAATTATATTTATTCATCAATCAGCACCCATTCACCTTTTTGAATTAGAGGGATTGCTTGTTTATACTTAACAACTTTACTTTCACCAGACATCACATTTTTTATAGTAACACGCTCATTACGTCCTATTTTTCGTTCACTTCTAACAATAGTTTCAACTACTTGAGGTTGTTGTGTTTGATTGGTTTGAGTGTTTTGAGTAGGACTATTGTACTCTTCTTTACTCAAATGTACTTTTTCTCGTTTTTGTTCTTTTGCTTGAGAAACTTGACTTGGGTTTTGAGAAGGAAGCTCTCCTTTAAATAAAAATGAAAGCACTTCTTTATTAACTCTGTCTAACATAGCGTTAAACAACTCAAAAGACTCAAATTTATAAATTAACAGTGGGTCTTTTTGCTCGTAAGTAGCATTTTGAACAGACTGTTTTAACTCATCCATTTGACGTAAGTGATCTTTCCAAGTATCATCAATTATGGCAAGAGTTATATTTTTTTCAAAATCTTCTACTAAGCCTTTACCTTGAGATTCGTAAGCTTCTTTTAAATTTGTTACTACTTTAAGTTCTTTTGTACCATCGGTGAACGGAACTACAATTCGTTCATATTTATCGCCTTGATTTTCGTAAACATCTTTAATTACCGGATATGCTGCTTTTGCGCTTCGTTCTAATTTTTCTCGGTAGTGTTTATAAACTACATCAAAAAGTTTATCGGTCAATTCTTGTTCAGAAAGTGAAGCAAATTCTTCTTCAGTAAACGGAGAACTGGTAGATGAAAAACGAATTAATTCGAATTCAAAATTTTGAAAATCGTTAGCGGCTTTATTTTCTCTCACTAATAAATTACAGGTATCGTACACCATATTTACAATATCTACTTGTAAACGGTCTCCGTAAAGTGCGTGTTTTCTTCGTTTGTAAACTACTTCACGTTGCGAGTTCATCACATCATCGTATTCCAATAATCGTTTACGTACTCCAAAGTTGTTTTCTTCAACTTTGCGTTGAGCCCGTTCTATAGATTTGGTAATCATAGAATGTTGAATAACTTCACCTTCTTGAAGTCCCATTCTATCCATCATTTTGGCAATACGTTCTGATCCGAAGAGACGCATTAAATTATCTTCTAAAGAAACATAAAATTGAGAAGATCCTGGATCTCCTTGTCGACCGGCACGACCTCTTAACTGTCTATCTACACGACGAGAATCATGGCGTTCTGTACCAATAATGGCTAAACCTCCGGCAGCTTTTACCTCTTCAGATAATTTAATATCGGTTCCCCTACCGGCCATATTTGTTGCAATGGTAACAATTCCTGCATTTCCTGCTTCAGCTACAATGTCGGCTTCTTTTTTATGGAGTTTTGCGTTTAATACGTTGTGTTTAATTTTTCTGATAGAAAGCATTCGGCTTAATAATTCAGAAATTTCAACAGAAGTAGTACCTACTAACACCGGTCTGCCTTGATTTACAAGATTTTCAATTTCTTGAATTACAGCATTGTATTTTTCACGTTTTGTTTTAAAAACCAAATCTTCTTTATCTATACGTGCAAGTGGTTTGTTTGTAGGAATTTCAATAACATCCAGTTTGTATATTTCCCAAAATTCGCCGGCTTCTGTAATTGCAGTACCTGTCATACCTGCCAGCTTTCTATACATTCTAAAATAGTTTTGAAGCGTAATAGTAGCGTAGGTTTGTGTAGCTGCCTCAATTTTTACATTTTCCTTAGCTTCAATGGCTTGGTGCAATCCGTCAGAATAACGGCGACCTTCCATGATACGACCTGTTTGCTCATCAACTATTTTTATTTTATCATCCATAATCACATATTCCACATCTTTTTCAAATAAGGTATATGCTTTTAATAGTTGATTCATAGTGTGAATACGCTCACTTTTTATAGAAAAATCTCTGAATAATTCTTCTTTTTTATTGGCTAATTCTTCAGGAGAAAAGCCTCCGTTTTCAAGTTGTGCTATTTCTGTACTTAAATCTGGCAGTACAAAAAAGTTTTCATCGCCTCCATCTTCTGATAAGAAAGATATCCCCTTATCTGTAAGTTCTATGGCATTATTTTTCTCGTCTATTACAAAAAACAACTCTTCGTCAACCTTAGGCATTTCACGGTTGTTATCTTGCATATAGAAATTTTCGGTTTTTTGCAGTAGTTGCTTAATACCTTCTTGGCTTAAGTATTTAATAAGCGCTTTACTTTTAGGAAGTCCTCTGTACACTCTCAATAAAAGAAATCCTCCTTGTTTGGTGTCTCCTTCTTTAATAAGTTTTTTAGCTTCAGCAAGTACACCTGTTAGGTAATTTCGTTGAGTGGTTACAATTCTATCTATAATAGGTTTTAGTTCGTTAAACTCGTGTCTGTCAGCATTTGCAGTAGCTCCTGAGATAATAAGAGGTGTTCTGGCATCATCAATTAAAACAGAATCTACCTCATCTACAATAGCGTAGTTATGAGGTCGTTGTACTAAATCTTTTGGAGAGTGCGCCATATTATCACGCAAATAATCAAAACCAAATTCGTTATTAGTACCATACGTAATATCGGCATTATAAGCTTTTCTACGAGCATCTGAATTAGGTTGGTGATGGTCAATACAGTCAATACTTAGTCCGTGAAACTCAAAAATTGGTCCCATCCAAGCAGCATCACGTTTTGCTAAATAGTCGTTAACGGTTACTACGTGAACACCTTTACCTGTAAGTGCATTAAGATAAACGGGCAATGTAGAAACAAGTGTTTTACCTTCACCGGTCATCATTTCTGCAATTTTACCTTGATGTAAAACAGCTCCACCAATAAGCTGTACATCGTAGTGTATCATATCCCAAGTAACTTTTTTTCCTTGAGCATCCCAAGTGTTTGCCCATATTGCTTTATCGTTATCAAGGGTAATATTTTCTCTTGTTGAAGACAATTCTCTGTCAAAAGGAGTGGCTGTAACTTCGAGTGTTTCGTTTAAGGTAAATCGTTTGGCTGTTTCTTTAATAACGGCAAACGCTTCGGGCATAATTTCTTGAAGTACTTTTTCTGAAACTTGATACGATTCGTCTTCCAGGGCATCTATTTCTTCGTAAATTTCTTCTTTTCTATCAATATTCGCTTGGGTAGCTTCTTCTTGTAGTTTATTTATTTTTGAAATATATTCACTTGTTGCATCGGCTATTTTTTGTTTAAAATAAGCTGTTTTAGCTCGTAGTTCATCATTTGTTAAGGCTGAAATTTCTTTTTCAAAAACATTAACTTTCTCTACGATGGGTTGAAGCAGTTTTAAATCTTTTTTCTTTTTATCCCCAACAAATACTTTGAGAACTGAATTTAGAATACTCATGTTTTAGATATCTATTTTAAGTAAATTGCCTTATAAAAAAGCAATCTTTAGTAATTTATATTTATGTTTAGCGAATTTAAAATTTTTTAAACTTAAAAGGTTTAAAATTTGTTTAAATTTATGGTTTAAAGCAAAAAAAAGTCTCAATTGAGACTTTTTGCAGGTTTTTAATGTTTCTAGTATTCATCTTCATTCCAAAGATAATCTTCTTCGGAAGGATAGTCTGGCCATATTTCTAAAATTGACTCAAAATTTTCATCTTCTTCTTCAATTTCCTGAAGATTTTCTACTACTTCTAAAGGTGCACCTGTTCTAATTGCATAATCAATCAACTCATCTTTAGTAGCCGGCCAAGGAGCATCTGCCAAATACGATGCTAATTCTAATGTCCAATACATACTTTTTCCGTATTAAATTTTTGCAAAAATAATTTTTTTACTCAATAAATCAAGTTATTTATCATTTTTTTTTAAATTAAAAAGAACTTATTATTTTTTCTCAGGAATCCAACGTATTTCTTGAGCGTTATTTATATGTGCCAATTTCCGTGCCAATACAAATAAATAGTCAGAAAGTCGGTTTAGATATATTAAGATTTCAGAAGAAATGTGAGTATCTTCGCTAAGTTGCGTACAAATTCGCTCAGCTCTTCTACAAACGCATCGTGCGATATGACAGAATGACACGGTAGTATGTCCTCCGGGTAATACAAAATGAGTCATTTCCGGTAACGATTCATTCATTTGGTCAATTTCTAATTCTAAAAGTTTTACAGCGGTCTCTCCCGTTTTATGAATGTTTAACCGTTCTTTACCGCTTTTTAAAGTTTCTTTGTCTTGAGGTGTTGCTAACATAGCACCAAGCGTAAACAATTCATTTTGAATTTTAATAAGCACTTCACACATGTGTTTGTCTATTTCTTGATCCCGAATTAATCCTAAGTACGAGTTAAGTTCATCAACAGTTCCATATGCTTCAATGCGTAAATGATGCTTTGGTACTCTAGTACCTCCAAAAAGTGATGTTTTTCCTTTATCTCCGGTTTTAGTGTATATTTTCATAATGTAAATGTAATTAAAAAGGGATTATATTTTTTACAATCGGATTACAAAATGTTGTTTTACTTGTTCTTTTCTGAAGAATACAATTCCCCAAAAATAAGTGTCTATAGTAATAGTTACTTCAGGAAAGTTTTTAATCTCGCTCCACGCTTCTTGCATTTCTTTAGACCAGTTAATATCATCGAATATAGCAATAGAATTGTTATGAAAAAAAGGTAAACATTGTTTAAAATAGTTTAAAGTTTCTTTTTTTTGATGATTTCCATCAAAGTAAATTAAATCAAAAGAGTGGGTAAGTACTTTTGGGAGTGTGTTATTAAATTCTCCAACAACACATTTAATATTATTAAGGTTAAATTTTTTAAAAATCAGAGTGGCTTCGTGAGCCGTATTTTTACAACCTTCAAGAGTTGTAATTAATGCTTTTGGATTGCCAATACTCATACAGGAAGTACCTAAGCCTACCGAAGTACCAATTTCTAGAATGGTATTAAAACTAAAGTACTCGATAAGACGAATAAGTAAGAGCGATTTTTTTTTAGATATTCCGGCAACTTTTGCAATAGCTGACACTTTTCTGCGATTGCTTTTAAAAACCTTGGAGCCTTTTCCAAAATCTTGTATTTGGATAGCTTTATTATTGTGGTACAACCAATGCCTAATACGATTTACAAGCTCTTTTTTTTGAAGATTGGTTTTACTGTAAAAACATTGTGTAACCAAACTGAATATAAAAGGAGAGTGTACCCCATGTTGATTGGTAGATTTAATTAAAAACGCTAAAAAAGATTTTATTTTAAACCACATATTCGCTTAAATTTATTGCGAAAATAGTTGAAAAATTATTTTAATAAGCTATTTAAAATTATATTTGTCGTACTCTCATTAATAAATATATGAAGAAAATATTTTTATACTTAATTTTTTTAGTTAGTACTTCATCTTGTGTTTCAACAAAGGAAACTACCTATTTTCAAGGTGAGCCAGTTTCAAAATCAGCTATTTACAAGCTTAATAATACTCCGTATCGTTTGCAGGTAAACGATGTGTTATTTATTGATATTAAGGCCGAAAATCCGGATTTAGTATCGTTATTTAAAAATAATAACGCAGCAAACAATAGTTCTACAGCAAAAGGAGATGGACTGTATTTTACGGGATATACCGTTGACAGACATGGAAATATTAGAATTCCTTATATAGGAGAGATTAATGTGTTAGGATACACTGAAAAAGAAGTTAGAGAAAAGATAGAAAGTGAATTGGGTAAATTTTTAAAAAATCCCGATTTGGTTTTTGTAACAGTAAAATTGGCAGGAATAAAATTTGTTGTAACCGGAGAAGTTGGTTCACCGGGAACAATTAGTTTATCTCAAAATCAAGTATCAATTATTGATGCGATAGCAAATGCAGGAGAAATTACACAATACGGAAACAGAAAAGAAGTATTTATAATACGAAAGTCGTTAGACGGTGTAAAAAAATACAAATTAGACCTAACAAACATAGATGTTTTTCAATCGGAGAATTTTTATATTCAACCTAACGATGTTATATATGTAGCACCGTTAAAACAAAAAGCATGGGGAACAGGTACTACAGGACTTCAAACTTTTTCTACAATAGTTACGGTTTTATCATTCTTGGCAAGTACCGTCTTACTAGTTAAAAATTTATAATAGTTGATATGGATAAATTTAATTTTATTGATAATCAAGGAGCGCAAATTGTAAATATTAAAGACTATTTATATAGAATTATGGCCAGTTGGAAATGGTTTGTAGCTGCCATAGCTATTGCAATGTCTATAGCATATTACATAAACATATCAACTCAAAAAATATATGGCTTAAAAACAACTATAGCTGTTAAAGAAAAACAAAATCCTCTTTTTTCATCAGGAACAAATATTGCTTTTAATTGGGGAGGAGTTAGTGATAAAGTAGAATCTATTAGAAAGGCGCTGGTATCTAGGTCGCATAACGAGAAAGTAGTTAAAGAATTACAATTTTATATCGACTATCTTAAAGAAGGTAGGTTTAGGAAAGAAGATGTGTATGGAATGGTTCCTTTTAAAATTAAATTACAACCTAATCAATACCAATTATTAAACACGCTTATTAAAATAGAATTTGTGACAGACACAAGTTTTAATTTAAGTGTAGATTTTAATTTAGAAGGCGACACTAAAGTATATAAACTTATTAATTATAAAAATGAATCTATAAAAGATTTTAAACCTGAAACTTCAGTGTTTTCCAAAACATATTCAGTAGATGAATATATTAATTTACCGTTTTTAAAGGCTCAAATAATAGTTACCGATAACGATAAACCACTAAAAGGAACCTCTTTTTATGTAAAGTTTAAAACAATTAATCAAGTAACAAGTACTTATCAACAAATTAGAGCTAAAGGTTTATCAGGAACTTCATTAATAGAGCTTTCATTAACAGGCGCTAATAAAAATAGACTGGTAGATTATTTAAATAAAACAGTAGAAGTATTAGCGGCAGATGAATTGGAACAAAAAACAAATTATGCTAGAAGTACCAAAGAATTTATTGATGCGCAGTTTAAAAACACCTCTGATACATTAAAACTTATTGAAGATAATATAGGGAAGTTTAAACAGCAAAATGCTATTTATGATTTATCGGCACAAGGATCAGAAATTTTTTCTAGAACAACTGATTTAGATAGAATGCAGAAAGAATTGATAGATAGAATAGAGTATTTTGAAAATCTGGAAACCTATATAAAAACACATACAGATTATACTAAAATTCCTGCTCCTGCAATTATAAATATTGAGGATGCTTCTATCTCGGAGATGGTTGGGGAATTAACAAAATTATCTATAGAAAAAGAAAAACTATCAAAAGAAGTTACAACAAATCATCCGTCATTAAAACTCGTTAATCAGAAAATAGAAACAACCAGAGCAGTATTGTTAGAAAACTTATCATCTTTAAAAGCAGTAACAAACATACGCTTAGAGAATAGCAGAAAACGACTAAATAGCTATAACTACAAGTTAAATAAACTGCCAAATAAAGAACAAAAATTAATTAACTACCAGCGAAAATATAACTTAACAGAGTCTAATTACGTTTTTTTAATGCAAAAACGATACGAGGCCGACATTGCCATTGCAGCAAGTGTTTCAGATATATCTGTATTAGATTCAGCCAAAGATACCGGGCAAGGAGCTATTTTACCTCGAAAATCATTCAACTACATGATTGCCCTACTTTTGGGAACTATTTTACCGTTATTTGTTATTGTTGCTATTGAAATCTTAGACAGTCGTATTCATAGTACCGAAGATATAGAACGCATTACTCCAATTCCAATTTTGGGGGTAGTAGGGAAAAATACCGCACCTAATAATTTGGCAGTATTTTTAAAACCTCAATCGGTGGTTGCAGAATCGTTTAGGGCACTGCGTTCAAATATTCAATTTCTATTTGCCAGAGACACCAAGCATAAATCAAAAACAATTGTGGTAACCTCTTCAATTAGTGGAGAAGGAAAAACATTTGTTTCAATAAATATGGCCACCGTTTTTGCTTTAGGAGGTAAAAAAACAATTTTGGTAGGATTGGATTTAAGAAAACCGAAAATATTTGAAGATTTTGAAATTACCAACGAAATAGGAGTTGTTAATTATTTAATTGCTGAAGAAAGTAGAGAAGCAATTATACAAAAAACAAAAATATCCAATTTAGATGTAATTACATCGGGTCCTGTTCCTCCAAACCCTTCAGAGTTGCTAATAAGTTCTGCAACAGACGAATTGGTTAATTCGTTAAAAGAAGAATACGATTTTGTAATTATAGATACACCACCTGTAGGTTTAGTATCTGATGCTATAGAGCTTGTTAAATATGCCGATGCTACAATTTATGTTACTAGACAAAATTATACCCAAAAGGGAATGCTTAAAATAATAAACGACAAATACCAAAAAGAAGAAATTTCAAATATTAGTATTGTGTTGAATGATTTTAAGGTTAAATCTGGTTATGGCTACGGTTATGGCTACGGTTACGGTTATGGAAAATATGCCAATAGCTACATTGAATCCGATAAAAAATCGTTTTTAAGCAGACTTTTTAAGCGAAATAGAAGTTAGATTTCGTAACCATCAATAAAAACTTTATCAATGCAATGGTTTCCAAATGAATAAGGAATAAAGCCATAGCTCGGAATTTCTTTTGTAATAATAAAACTTGCTTTTTTACCTTTACTAATACTTCCGTGAGTTTTTTCTAAGCCCATAGCATATGCTCCATTTATGGTCGCTGCATTTATAGCTTCTTCAGGAGTCATTCGCATTTTAATGCATGCCGTTGCAACCACAAAGTTCATATTTCCGGAAGGAGTTGACCCAGGATTGTAATCTGTTGCTAACGCTAACGGAAGTCCACTATCAATCATCTTTCGAGCCGGTGTGTAAGGTATATTTAAGAAAAACGAGCATGATGGAAGTGCAACAGGCATTGTATCTGTATTTTGAAGTGCTTCTATATCTTCAGCTCTCATTTCTTCTAAATGATCTACAGAAAGCGCCTTGTATTTAACCCCCATTTGAACACCTCCAATTGCGGTAAATTGATTTACGTGAATTTTAGGAACCAAACCATAGGCAGTTCCTAAAGCGAGTAATTTTTCGGTATCTGCTACAGAAAAATAACCTGTTTCACAAAAAATATCTACAAATGAAGCCAGTTTTTCTTTAGCTATTGTTGGAAGTATTTCATGAATAACAAAATCTAGATAACCCGATTTGTTATCTTTAAAATTGTGAGGTAACGCATGCGCTCCTAAAAAAGTAGCTTTTATAGTAACAGGATAGTTCTCATTTAGCTTTTTTATAACACGAAGCATTTTTAACTCAGCTTCTTTGGTTAATCCGTAGCCCGATTTAATTTCAACAGCTCCGGTACCTAAACGCATAACCTCTTCAACTCTTTTTGCCGATTGAGAATAGAGCTCATTTTCGAGTGTTTCTTGAAGTTTCTTAGCAGAATTTAAGATGCCACCTCCTTTTTTAGCTATTTCTTCATATGACATTCCTTTAATTCTATCTACAAATTCCTGTTCTCTGTTTCCTGCAAAAACAATATGAGTATGGCTGTCGCACCAAGTAGGTAAAATTATTTTACCAGAGGCATCAATAACCTTATCGGTAGTAATATTTGGCATTTCGTCTTGCTTTCCATACGCTTCAATAACATCATTTTTAATAAGTAAAAACGCATTTTTAATGGTAGGTAAAATACCCATATCTGCTCCAGAGACTTTTCTTACAGGTACATCTCTAACTTGAACAAGCTCTTTAATATTGGTTATTAATATTGTCATACATCTGTGAAATAGCTAGCCCAAAGATACATATATTTTACACTTTATAATAACTGTATTTTTATGCTTTTTTTATTGAAATAAAAAGGAAAATAGGCAATATTGAAGTATCTTTGCATAAAAATTTATCAATGAATAAAGCGATATATATAGCCACTAGTGAAGCAAATAGTGGGAAGTCAATTGTTACACTCGGATTAATGAGAATGTTGCTTGGTAAAACAGCTAAAGTAGGTTACTTTAGGCCTATTATAGACGATGATGAAGATAACCATATTACTACAATTACATCTCATTTTGAGCTTAATTTAGATAAAAATGAAGTATTTGCTTTTACCAGAAGCGAATATATTCAAAAACGAAATAGAGGAGAAGAAGGTGAATTAATAGATACAATTATAGAAAAATACAAAGCTCTTGAAGAGAAATGTGATTTTATGCTTGTGGAGGGAACCGACTTTTCGGGAGAAGGTACCGCAATAGAGTTAGATGTAAATATTTTAATTGCTAAAAATTTAGGAATACCTGTAATTATAGTTTCTAGTGGCGTTGGAAAAACACTCGATGAATTTATAAGTGGTTTGCATTTGGCATTTGATTCGTTTAAAGAAAAAGAAGTCGATGTACTTGCTGTTGTAGCAAATAAGGTAAAAGAAGAAAATATAGAAATTATAAGGGAAGGTGTTGAGAAAAATCTGCCAAAAACAGTATTTGTAAGTATCATTCCTTTAATACCATCATTAAACAATCCTACGATAAAAGAAATTTCAGAAGCTATTAACGCTGAGATTTTATTTGGAAAAGAATTTATAAATAATCAAACAGGAAGTTTTAAAGTAGGGGCCATGCAGTTGAGGAATTACCTTACCCATTTAGAAAACAATAGTTTAATAATAACCCCCGGAGATAGAGCCGACATTATTTTAGGAGCCCTGCAAGCAAACATATCATCTAATTACCCTTCGGTATCAGGAATTGTTCTTACGGGAGGTATTATTCCTGATGAGCCTATTGTTAAGCTTATAGAAGGGTTATCTCAAGTTGTGCCAATATTATCAGTAAAAGAAGGAACTTTTAGCGTTGCCAATAAGATAGGAGCCGTTAGATCGCATATGTATGCCGGTAACAAAGAAAAAATAAATATATCGCTAAATGTATTTGATAAGTATGTGGAGTTAGAAAAGCTAACCAAAAAACTTATTACGTTTAAAAATAACGGAATTACACCTAGAATGTTTCAGTACAATTTGTTAAAACGAGCAAAAAGTGCACGTAAACATATTGTACTACCGGAAGGAAACGATGATAGAATTTTAACGGCAGCGGTTAGATTGGTTGAAGCTGATATTGTTGATTTAACTATTTTAGGAGATAAAGTTAAGATTGAAAGCAATATTTTACGACTTGGCTTAAAAATGGATATGAACAAAATATCAGTAATCAATCCTATCAAATCTGACTACTATGAAGATTTTACAAATACGTTGTACAAACTTCGTAAAAATAAGGGAGTAACTATTGATATTGCAGCAGATTTAATGGGTGACGTGTCTTATTTTGGAACAATGATGATTTATAAAGGATTGGCTGATGGAATGGTTTCCGGAGCGGCACATACCACGCAACACACTATTAGACCGGCATTACAATTTATTAAAACCAAACCTAATTTCTCGGTTGTTTCATCAATATTTTTTATGTGTTTAGAAGACAGAGTCTCTGTATTTGGAGATTGTGCTATTAACCCGAATCCAACAGCCGAACAATTGGCCGAAATTGCAATTTCATCGGCCGATAGTAGTAAGTCTTTTGGAATTGACCCTAAAATAGCAATGTTGTCATATTCTTCAGGCTCTTCAGGAAAAGGAGCCGATGTAGATAAGGTTAGAAAAGCTACAGAGCTAATAAAAGAACTTCGTCCCGATTTAAAAGTGGAAGGTCCTATTCAATACGATGCAGCGGTAGATTTAAAAGTGGGAAAAAGTAAATTACCAAATTCAGAAGTTGCAGGAAAAGCGAATGTGCTTATTTTCCCAGATTTAAATACGGGTAACAACACTTATAAAGCGGTACAAAGAGAAACGGGTGCATTGGCTATTGGACCAATGTTACAAGGACTTAATAAACCTGTAAACGATTTAAGTAGAGGTTGTACGGTAGACGATATTTTTAACACTGTAATTTTAACGGCAATTCAAGCCCAAGATATATAAAATGAAAGTTTTAGTAATAAACTCAGGAAGCTCTTCAATTAAATACCAGCTGTTTAGCATGCCAAAGCAAGAAGTAATTTGCTCTGGGTTGGTAGAGCGAATAGGATTGAAAAATGCTGAAATTCACTATAAATCGACCAAGCATACCATTCATAAAATAGTTGACATTCCTACTCATAAAATAGGGTTGGAAACGGTCGTTAATTTGCTTCTAGACAAAGCACATGGTGTTATTTCTAAAACTGCTGAAATTGAAATTGTTGGGCATAGAGTTGTTCACGGAGGAAGTTCATTTTCTGAAACAACGAGAATAACTCCTGAAGTTAAACAGAAGATAAAAGCATTATTTTCTCTTGCACCTCAACATAACCCAGCCAATTATGAAGGTATAGAAGTTTCAGAAAAAATATTTCCACAAGCAATTCAAGTGGCTGTTTTTGATACGGCATTTCATCAAACAATTCCTGTTGAAGCATATAAATATGCCATTCCAAATCATTTTTTAGACAAGCACCATATACGTGTGTATGGTTTTCATGGGACAAGTCATAAATACGTATCAGAAAAAGCCAATGCTATTTTAAATACCCAAAATTCAAAAATAATTACAATTCATTTAGGTAACGGCTGTAGTATGACCGCAGTAAAAAACGGTAAAAGTATTGACCACACACTTGGATTTGGCCCAGTGACAGGACTTATTATGGGCAGTAGAAGTGGAGATATAGATCATACCATTATTTTCTACTTGGTAAACAAATTAGGGTATACCTTAGATGAGGTAAATAATTTATTGCAAAAGGAAAGCGGTATGCTGGGACTTACAGGTTTTAGCGATTTACGTGAGATTGAAGCCCAAGCTGAAAAAGGTAATAAAGCTTGTATGTTGGCTTTACAAATGAATGCGTACAGAATTAAAAAGTACATTGGAGCTTATACTGCTGCTATGAATGGGCTAGATGCCATTGTTTTTACCGCAGGAATAGGAGAGAACTCAAAAACAATGCGAAAACTTGTGTGTACAGATTTAGATTATCTTGGAATTGCTATTGATGATGAAAAAAATAGTGACAAAGAATTAGAAATCCAGACATCGACTTCAAGAGTAAAAATATTTGTAATTCCTACAAATGAAGAAATTGAGATAGCTAAACAGTCGTTTCAATTAGTTAATTCATAAAAAAAAGCATTGAGTTTATCAATGCTTTTTTTATAACGAAAGATTTATAAAATCTATAAAGAACCGGTCATTTTTTCAGGACGTACCCATTCGTCGTATTCTTCTGCAGTAACATATCCTAAATTAATAGCTTCTTCTTTTAAAGTAGTACCATTTTTGTGAGCAGTATTCGCAATTTCTGCGGCTTTATAGTAACCTATTTTTGTGTTTAAAGCTGTAACAAGCATTAGTGAATTATTTACCAACTCTGTAATTCGCTCGTAATTTGGTTCAATACCTACGGCACAATTATCGTTAAAACTAACACATGCTTCGCCTAATAATCGAGCAGATTGTAAGAAATTAGCTGCCATTAAAGGTTTAAAAACATTTAGTTCGTAATGACCTTGAGTACCTCCAACAGTAATTGCAATATCATTTCCCATTACTTGTGCACAAACCATAGTTAATGCTTCAGCTTGTGTAGGATTTACTTTTCCAGGCATAATAGAACTTCCCGGCTCGTTAGCAGGAATAATTAACTCACCAATCCCAGATCGTGGTCCAGAGGCCATTAAACGGATATCATTGGCTATTTTATTTAACGATACAGCAAGTTGTTTTAAAGCTCCGTGGCTTTCTACAATAGCATCGTGTGAAGCCAGTGCTTCAAATTTATTTTCAGCAGTCACAAATGGAAGTCCTGTAAATTCTGCTATTTTTTTAGCAACAAGTACATCGTAACCTTTAGGGGTGTTTAATCCTGTTCCAACAGCAGTACCTCCAAGTGCCAATTCAGCTAAATGTGGTAATGTGTTTTTTAAAGCTTTTAATCCGTGATTTAGTTGTGATACATATCCTGAAAATTCTTGACCTACTGTTAATGGAGTTGCATCCATTAAATGTGTACGTCCAATTTTTACAACATTTTTAAAAGATTCAGACTTTTCTTTTAACGTATCGCGTAATTTTTCAATACCAGGAATAGTGGTTTCAACAATCATTTTATAGCTTGCAATGTGCATTCCGGTAGGAAATGTATCGTTACTTGATTGCGATTTGTTTACATCGTCGTTAGGTTGAATGGTTTTTTCACCTTCTCCAATAACTTTTCCGGCTAATTCGTGTGCTCTGTTAGCAATAACCTCATTACAATTCATATTGCTTTGTGTACCCGAACCTGTTTGCCAAATAACTAATGGAAACTGATTGTCATGTTTTCCTTCTAAAATTTCATCGCATACGGTTGATATTAAATCTCTTTTTTCTTGAGATAGTACACCTAATTCGCAGTTAGCGTGTGCAGCTGCTTTTTTTAAGTATGCAAACCCATATACAATTTCTAAGGGCATAGAAGCCGATGGTCCAATTTTAAAATTATTTCGTGAACGTTCTGTTTGTGCTCCCCAATACTTATCGGCAGGTACTTTAACCTCACCCATAGTATCTTTTTCTATTCTATATTTCATAATATTAAGTTTATCAAAATTAACCAATTACAAAGTTAGTGATTATGATTTTTTGAGACTCAAAAGTGATTGTTTTTTTTTATTTTTTTGCTGATAAATATCAAGCGTAAAAAAAATTAAAAGATGTGTGGAAAATTAAAAATAAATGCTAATTTTGTGAATATTAAAAAAGTAACCTTATACACATTATGGATTTATCGCAATTTTCAGGATTTTTAGTTTTCTTAACTATTTTTACAATGGGATTTTGGCTAATGATTTTTTTAGTTTCTTTTATTATTCCTTATTGGTTAATAGGATATTTTAGAGAAGCTTGGAAATATAGAAAAGAAGGAAAGGTAGAAGCAAAAGAGTAGTATTCAATTACATAAAAGATAAAAAAAGAGTAACCAGTGGTTACTCTTTTTTATTGTGTGCTATAATAGTGTTTTAATAATTTCAGGAGGTCGACCAATAACGGCTTTCCCATTATGAACAACAATAGGTCGTTCAATTAACTTTGGATTAGAAACCATTGCTTCAATAATATCATCGTCAGATAGTTCTTTTCCTTTATAATTTTCTTTCCAAATGGCTTCATTTTTGCGCACCAAATCAATAGGTTTTATACCTAATAGTTTTATAATAGTAGTTAATTCTTCTTTAGAGATAGAATTTTTTAAGTATTCTACCGTGTCAAAAGGAACTTTTGAATCTTTTAAAATAGCAAGTCCTTGTCTACTTTTACTACATCTAGGATTATGATAAATTTTCATAATAGTGAATTAATATTCGGGTTTTTTTAACTTTTTATCGAAATCAATTTTTCTATCCTTTTTACTTTGGTTAAACCTGTATGTAAATGATAGTAAAATGTTTGGATATTTTTGTTTGATTTCACTTATAGAAAAATAACCATCATCAAAACGATCTCTATTGGTTTTGTGAGTATTAAATAAATCGGAGGAAACTAAGCTAACAGAAGCCTGTTTGTCAAACAAATCTTTGTTAATCGCTATGCTGGCATATGTACGAGCTTTTCTAACAGAAACCGGACCTTTAGATTCTAGTTGATGTACAATTTTTGTTTGAAAATTAAACAGATTTGGTAGTTTTATTTGTGTAGATAAGCTAAAAGAGCCATTAAAACTGGCAAAGTTAAAATCCTGCACAATCAAGTCGTTATTTAGGTTGGTAATTTCAAAAATCCCTGATTGATCAAAATTGTAAAGATTAATATTACCGGTAAAGTTTATATAATTGGATGTTTTGTAGGTAGCGGTTACATTAACGCCGTAATAATTTACTTTTCCAATGTTTAAAGGTGTGGTTAATATTTTAGGAATGCCTCCAACAAACTCTCCTGTTTCATATGTAACATCTTGCCAGTAGTCGTCAAAGATGTTGAAAAACGCAGTGGTATAAAGCATTAGGTTGTCTTTAGAATATGAATATGTAGCACTTAAACTGTGTATAAATACAGGGTTTAGGTTTTCATTACCAACATAAGAAGACGTTTCGCTAAATCGTTGTTCAAAAGGTTGTAGTCTAAGGTAATTAGGTGTTTGAATACTTTTACTATAGCTAAGACTCACACTTTGGTTATCTCTAATACTGTATTCTAAGTATACCGAAGGAAATAAATTATCGTATTGCTTATTTTGAGAAGTACTTGTACTTTCGTAGAAAACAGATAAACTGGTAAACTCAGCTCTTAGTCCTAATCCATAATAAAATGTATCGCTCTGATTTTCAAATTCAATAAATCCGGCATTAATATCTTCAGAATAGTCAAGGTTATTTGTAGTACTTGTACCGGTATAGGTAAAAGGAATATTACCAAATTCTCCATAATAGCCAATGGTATACGAAGAATTTTCACCAATAGGACTAGAGTATTTAACATCAAATATGGTGTTCTTCATAGTATTTTTTTCTACATACTCTTCATCCGTAAAACTATTGTTTGTGTTGGTAATAACATTGTTATAGGTTTCTTTATCTCTACTGTATGTTAATGAAGCTGTAATTTTTTGACCTTCTTTTTCAAAATTTTGTTCAAAATCAGTTACAAATTCAACAATTTCATCATTAAAATCTCCTAAATGTGTTCTTTCGTTAGAATCAGTTAATACAAAATTTGAGTTGTAAAAATCTGAAACTGTATAGGTTGTGCTGTTATTGTTTACATTGGTGTAGTTGATACTAGTTGATAACGTACTTTTCTCTGAGATATAAAAATCAAATCCAATAGTGCTATAGAACACATTATCTTTACTGTCGTTTTCACTGAGTTCGTATAGAAAAGAATCGGTATTTCCGTTGGTAAAGTACTCATTTTTAGCATTAGAAATTGTAATAGGATTTCTATGAGAATAAGAGGCGTTTGTATAAAAATTAAGATTTTTCGACTTATTATTGATGGTAACCAGTCCGCCATAGTAATCTTTGTAACCTCCCGATGCGGTAGCAGAAGCATTTAAACCTTCGTCTTTACCCTTTTTTAATATAATATTAATAATTCCGGTAGAAGAGGCTTTAAATTTTGCTCCGGCAGTAGGTAAAATATCTATTTTTTCTATAGAATTTGTAGGAATTGTTTTTAGAACGTCTGTCTTTGTCAACGAAGATATTTTTCCATTGATAAGAATTGTGGGAGAATTGACACCATTTATTTTTATATCTCCAGAAGGATCTACATTTACAATAGGATTGTTATTTAGAATATCTATAACAGTACCTCCATTTACGGCAACGTCCTTATCAACATTAATGGTAATTTTATTAGGTTTTATTTCAATAGCTTTTTTTTCACCGGTAATTTCAACTGTTTCAAGGTATTCTGTATCTATTTCTAGTTCTATAGTTCCAATATTTAAATTTCGGTTGATAGTTGAAATATTTAATACTTTCGATTTATATGAAATAAATTCTACACTTGCTTTATAAGTTCCTTCAAGTACATCAATAGAAAATTTTCCTCGAGCATTAGAAACCCCTCCACAAGTAGTTTCTTTTGTAGAGGTACTCTTAAAAACAATAGTTGCATACTCTAAAGGTTTTTTAGTTTTGGCGTCTATTATTTTTCCGGTAATGGTATATGTAGGGGTGTTTTTATCTTGACTAAAAAAAAGTGAGGGGATTATTATTAGTATCAGTAATAAAAAATTTCTTTTCATAAAAAACCTAAATTTAATAGTTTCATAACAATTTATTTCACGAAAAAATTCTGGTAAAAATACAAATTATTATTAATTAATCGCTTTTTATAGTAAATATTTTACTGTTTATTATATTGGAGAGTAATTTAATAATAAAAAAAAAACTCAAAAATTAGTATAAATCGTTGTTGCTTTTTTGTCCTTGTTGCATTAAATATGCTTTAATAAAATCGTCTAAATCCCCATTCATAACGGCGTCTACATTGGCCGTTTCATATTGTGTTCTTACATCTTTTACCAGTTTATACGGATGCATTACGTAATTTCTAATTTGAGAACCAAAATCAATTTTTAACTTATTGGCTTCTATTTTATTACGTTTTTCTCGCTGTTTTTGAAGTTCAATTTCGTATAGTTGCGATTTCAGCAACTGCATAGCTTTGGTTTTGTTTTCTAATTGAGAACGGGTTTCAGAATTTTCAATTATAATACCAGAAGGCTTATGCCTAAGTCTAACAGCGGTTTCTATTTTATTAACCGATTGTCCTCCGGCACCACTAGCTCTCATCGTTTCCCAAGTAATATCTGCAGGATTGATGTCAATTTCTATCGTGTCATCTGCTAGCGGATATACATATACTGAAGCAAAGGAAGTATGTCTTTTGGCATTACTGTCAAATGGAGAGATTCGAACCAATCTGTGAACTCCATTTTCGCCTTTTAAGTAGCCAAAAGCATATTCGCCATCAATTTCTAAAGTAACGGTTTTAATACCTGCAACATCACCGTCTTGAGAATTAAGTTCTTTAACCTTGTATCCTTGTTTTTCACTCCACATTAAGTACATTCTCATAAGCATTTGCGCCCAATCACAACTCTCTGTACCTCCGGCTCCTGCAGTAATTTGTAGAACGGCACTTAAGTTATCACCTTCTTCAGAAAGCATATTTTTAAATTCTAGCTTTTCTAGGAGTGCTAAAGTTTTTTGATATTGCGCTTCAACTTCTTCTTCAGAAGCTTCCTTTTCTGCATAAAAGTCAAATAAGACTACCAAATCTTCAAAAAGTGCAGTTAATGCATCAAATTCTTCTACCCATTTTTTTTTGAAACGAAAATTTTTCATGAAAATTTCAGCCTCTTTTGGGTTGTTCCAAAAATCGGGGTTTGAAATTTTTTCTTCCTCATTTGAAATCTCAATAATTTTCTTGTCAATTTCAAGATAAGTCTTTAAATTACCGATGCGATTTTGTAGCTTATTTATATGTTCGTTTGATATCATTTTAAGTGTTGAGAGTTACAAAAATAACTTTTCATTTTTAAAATGAGCAAAATTTTTTGCAAACATTATGAATAATAGAAAAGAAGCTCATTTAGCACATGATTACAAAGAGGGTATACACTTAAATTTTAACAGATGAAGCATTTTTTTTACGCAGTATTGTTTTTGGTTAGTCAGCAATTAACAGCACAAATTTTTCAAAAAACTAGTGGAATGAACGAGTATAAAGGTTTTTTTAACTTTTATTACGATGCTTCTAACGATAAAATTTACTTACAAGTTACAAATTTAGATACCGAATTTTTATACGTAAATGCCTTGGCTGCAGGTGTAGGTTCTAACAACATAGGGTTAGACAGAGGGCAATTAGGAACCACGGCTGTAGTAAAATTTATAAAAGCTGGAAATAAATTATTACTAGTACAACCAAACTATAAATTTAGAGCAATATCTGATAATATTGAAGAAACAAAATCTGTGAATGAAGCTTTTGCTTCATCCGTTTTATTTGGTTTCACTATTATTGAGCAACAAAAATCGAATTATTTGATAGATATTTCAGCATTTTTAATTAGAGATGCTCATGGTATTTCTAAAAAATTGAGACAAACAAAACAAGGTATATATAGCCTCGATAAAACAAAAAGTGCCTTGTATCTAGAGAGAACAAAAGCATTTCCTAAAAACGTAGAATTTGAAGCTTTGCTAACTTTTAAAGGAGAAGCTACAGGAGTTTTTATACGTAGTGTTGCAATAAATACATCGCTTATAACAGTTCGTCAGCATCACTCTTTTGTAGCGTTGCCTGATGCTAATTATAAAAAAAGAGCATTTGACCCTCGGTCTGGAGCGTTTAGTATTTCGTATTTAGATTATGCCACGCCGGTAACAAAGCCTATTAAAAAGCGATACGTTGTTAGGCATAGATTGGAGAAAAAATATCCAAATAAATTGGTAAGTGAAGCAAAAAAGCCTATTGTTTACTATTTAGATAGAGGTGTTCCGGAGCCTGTGCGTTCGGCCTTGTTAGAAGGTGGAAGTTGGTGGAATCAAGCTTTTGAAGCAATAGGGTTTAAAAATGCGTTTCAAATTAAAGTGTTGCCAAAAGGTGTCGATCCGTTAGATATTAGATATAATGTAATTCAGTGGGTACATCGTTCAACACGGGGTTGGTCATACGGAGGAAGTGTAGTTGACCCTAGAACCGGTGAAATTTTAAAAGGACATGTTAGTTTAGGCTCACTTCGAATTAGACAAGATTATTTAATAGCTCAAGCGCTACTTGGAGTTTCTAATGCTGAAGGAGAAAACAACCCTTTATTGCAAATGGCTTTGGCAAGAATACGCCAGTTATCTGCACACGAAATAGGACATACACTAGGTTTTTCTCACAATTTTGCAGCAAGTTATTACAACAATGCTTCAGTAATGGATTATCCACATCCTTTTGTGAAGATTACAAATAACAAAATAGATTTATCAGAAGCCTATTCAACAGGAATAGGAGTGTGGGATAAAATAGCAGTAGCGTATTCTTATCAACAATTTTCGAACAAAGAAGAAGAAAAGAAAGCTTTAAATGCGATTATCCAAAATTATATTAAGCAAGGTTATCAATTTATTACAGACACCGATGCTAGAGCAAAGGGAGGTGCGCATATTAATGCTCACTTGTGGGACAATGGTAAAAATGCAGCTGAAGAATTGGATAGAATTTTAAAAGTTAGAGCGAAAGCAATTCGTTCTTTTTCGGCAGATAATATTAAGACAAACGAGCCGTACTCTGTTTTAGAAGATGTATTTGTGCCGTTGTACTTTTTTCATAGATATCAAGTAGAAGCAGCCTCAAAAATGATAGGAGGATTATCTTACTCTTACGCAGTTAAAGGAGACAGACAGGTAATTGTAAAACCGGTAGCTGCTAAACAAGAAAAGAAAGCATTGCACAGTTTGTTAAATTCTTTAAGTGTTGAAACACTTAAAATACCACCTAGAATAGTTGCTTTATTTCCTCCTAGAGCTTTTGGATACGGAAGAAATAGAGAATCTTTTCAATCAAAAAATGGTGTTGCTTTTGACGCCTTAAACACCGTTTCTGCAGCAACAAAATTAGTGGTAGAATTATTATTTCACCCTGAAAGAGCTTCAAGATTAATTCACCAAAAAGCGTTGTTTCCACAGCAATTAGGACTCGATGAACTAATTGACCAAGTTATAGATGCTTCGTTTAAAAAAGAACATTCTAATTTGTACGATACCGAAATTCAGCAAAGTATAAATATTGAAATATTACACGGATTGTTTGCTTTAGCAGCAAATAATAAAGCTTCATTTCAGGCAAAATCAATAACAATAGCAAAAATAAAAGCACTTAAATTGTGGTTAGAGAAAAATAATCACAAACAAAACTCGGTGTATAATGCGGGATATGTTTTTGAAATAAATCAGTTTTTAAAATCGCCAAATCAGTACAAAATAAAGTCACAACCAAAAATACCTGCCGGTTCGCCAATAGGTAGTTTTCAATGTAATTTTCAAAAATCTTTTTAAAAATATTAATCTAAAACCCTTATGAAAATTAATTTAATTAGCGATACAGTAACAAAACCAACACCTCAAATGCTTGAAGCAATGATGAATGCAAAAGTAGGTGACGATGTGTTTAAAACCGATCCAACAGTAAATCATCTTCAAGACAAAATAGCTGCACTATTTGGTATGGAAGCAGCACTTTTTTTTCCTTCCGGAACTATGGCAAACCAAACAGCTATAAAAATACATACACAGCCTGGAGATAAGCTGTTTTGTGATAAATGGGCACACGTGTATAATTTTGAAGGTGGTGGAGCAGCATTTAATTCAGGAGTTACTTGTCATTTAATAGACGGTGAAAGAGGAATGTTTTCGGCAAAACAATTGGAAGAAGCGGTAGCAGGTAGAGCAGATATTCATGTTCCGCTTTCTAGCTTGGTGGCTATCGAAAATACAACCAATAAAGGAGGTGGTGCTTGCTGGGATTTAAATGAAATTATTAAAATTAAGCAACTATGCACCCAACATCATTTAGCCTTGCATTTAGATGGTGCTCGCTTGTTTAATGCGTTAGTAGCTAAAGGCGAATCTCCAAAGCAATACGGAGAAGTTTTTGACACTATTTCTGTTTGCTTATCTAAAGGATTAGGAGCTCCAATAGGCTCATTGCTTTTAGGAACTAAAAAACATATAGCACAGGCATTGCGAATTCGAAAACTTTTTGGTGGTGCTATGCGTCAGGTAGGTTATTTAGCCGCAGCAGGAATTTATGCATTAGACCATCATGTAGAGCGATTAAAAATAGATCATTCCAGAGCGCGTAAAATTGGAGAAGCTTTGGAAAAATGTCACCTAATTAAAAATGTAGAGCCTATAGAAACAAATATTGTTATTTTTAACATTGTAGATACTATTTCAGAAGAAGATTTTATGGCATTATTAGCTAAAGAAAATATTCATTTTATATCTATGGGACAAGGTAAGTTGCGAATGGTAACACATTTAGATTTTACTGAAGAAATGCTAGAAAAAGTAGCTTACATCATTAATAACTTGTAAAAACAATCATTATGAAGCCTTTTAAAAATATTTTAGCAATCCTATTTGTTGGCTTAACAGCAACAGTAAATGCTCAAACTCAAATAGATAAAGTATGCAACGAAATTGCAACAGCAACTTCGGCAACTCGCATTGAAAAAGATATAAAGAAACTGGTAAGTTTTGGAACACGCCATACTTTGTCAGACACCATATCTTCAACTAGAGGAATTGGAGCTGCACGGCGTTGGGTTAAAGCTACTTTTTCCGAAATTTCTAAAGAATGTAATAACTGTTTAGATGTAAAGTACGTTTCAGATATTGTAAAAACCGACGGACGAAGAATTATTAGAGATACAAAGGTTGTAAACGTAATGGCTATTCAAAAAGGTACAAAGTATCCAAATTCGTACGTTATTATGTCTGGTGACATCGATTCTAGAGTTTCAGACCCTAACAATTTTACTTCAGACTCTCCCGGAGCAAACGACAATGCTTCAGGAATAGCAGGTACTATTGAAGCTGCTCGTGTTTTAAGTAAATACAAATTTCCAGTATCTATTATATACTTAGGTCTGTCAGGAGAAGAACAAGGTCTTTACGGAGGAAAAATAATGGCAAAGTATATGAAGCAAAACGGTTGGAACATAATAGGAGTATTAAATAATGATATGATTGGAAATATTCACGGAATAGACGGAGTTATTGATAATAGCACTTTTAGAGTTTTTTCTGAAGCTATTTCTATGAAAACAACCGAAAAGGAACGAAGCAGAATGCGGTATTATGGTGGTGAGGTAGACGGACCTTCAAGACAACTTGCCAGATATGTAGCAAATTTGACAAATAAGTACATGACGAATCTTAGAGCAATTATGATTTACAGATTAGACAGGTTTGGTAGAGGAGGTCATCATAGACCGTTTAACGATGCAGGATTTACCGGAGTGAGAATTATGGAAACTCACGAGAATTACAATCGTCAACATCAAGATATTAGAAAAGAAAATGGAATAGCATATGGTGATGTTATTGAAGGTGTAGATTTTAAATATGCGGCAAAATTAACAGCTGTAAATTGTTTAACATTGGCTTCTTTAGCATTGGCACCTCCGGCTCCCAAAAATGTAATGATTGCAGGAGCTGTTCAACCTTCTACACGATTAAAATGGGAAGATGTAAATGACGATGCTATTATTGGCTATAAAATTTACTGGAGAGATACAACTAGTCCAAAATGGCAATACAGTAGGTTTGTAGGGAAGATAAATGACTATACTTTAAAAAATATAGTAATTGATAACTACTTTTTTGGAGTGGCAAGTGTAGGAAAAAATGGAGCAGAGAGCTTAATCCAATTTCCTAGAAAATTAATACCAAAAGGCTTGTAATGTTCACAAAATTGTTTCGACCTAACCGAAAAGTAATACAATAATGAGAAAATACCTATTATTAATTTTGTTAGGACTGGCTTTAGCCACTTTAAACGCACAAAAAGGAACGCTTAAAAAACAAAAAATGACTAAAAAAATAGAAATAGCAACATTAGCTAACGGTTGCTTTTGGTGTACAGAAGCTATTTTTCAGCGTTTAAAAGGAGTAAAAAAAGTAACAGCCGGATATACCGGAGGAACCACAAAAAACCCCTCGTACCATCAAGTAACAACAGGTAAGACAGGTCATGCTGAAGCTATTCAAATTAAATTTGATTCAAATATAATTTCGTATCAAGAAATATTAGAAGTTTTTTTTAGTACGCATAATCCAACTACATTAAACAGACAGGGCTATGATGTTGGTTCGCAATACAGGTCGGCTATTTTTTATCATTCTGAAGCACAAAAACAAATCGCTGAGGATTTTATAAAAGTATTGACAGATGCACACGTTTTTGACAAGCCTATTGTGACAGAAGTACAGTCATTTGATGTTTTTTACACCGCAGAAGAATATCATCAAAATTACTACAATAACAATAAAACGCAGGGCTACTGCGTAGCTGTAATTAACCCTAAACTGGAAAAATTTCTCAAAAAATTTAAATCGAAACTAAAAAAAGAAAAATAAGCTAAAACTATTGTATAGTGGATAAAAAATACAAATTGCTACTGTGGGGAATTTTGTTTGATATAATTGGAATGTTATCCTTTATCATTCCTTTTTTAGGAGAATTTTTTGATATTTTTTGGGCACCTTTCTCGGCATACATAATTACCAAAATGTATAAGGGAACCGAAGGAAAAATAGCAGGAATTATTTCTTTTATAGAAGAAGCTGGAATTTTTGGAACCGATTTTATCCCTACGTTTACGCTTACTTGGATATACACCTATTTGCTAAAATCAAATCGCAAATAAATAAAATACCTATTTTGTTACTCGCTTCACAAAATAATTAAAATACATTTTCGTTGTAATTCTAACTCTAAAAAACAACAACGCTTTTAAGTATAAATTATTAAAATATTATTTTATGAAGAAATTAGTTTTAGTGTCAGCAATGTTATTTTGCACCTTTTTGAGTACATCGGCTCAAGAAATATCAACTCATGCAATTGGGATTCGGTTTGGGGATAATGCCGGATTTGGAGGAGAGGTTTCTTATCAGCATAAATTAACAAGTAACAAGCGATACGAGTTGGATTTAGGGTACAGAGATCATACCGATTACAGTGCGTTTAAACTTACAGGAATGTACCAGTGGGTTTGGAATGTTGATCAAGGATTTAATTGGTATGCCGGTTTTGGGGCAGGAATTGGGTCTTGGAGTTACAACAGCGGTGTTGTTACCGATAATAAAGACGGCTTATTTATTAACATTGATGGGAATATTGGTATTGAATACAATTTTGAGGCACCAATACTTATTTCGTTAGATTTTAGGCCTGAAATAGGGGTTGTTGGCGATTACGGAAAAGATACGGATATAGATTTAGCACTGTCTTTACGTTACCAATTTTGATATCAAATCACATAAAAACAAGAAAAAAGCACTTTAAGTGCTTTTTTTATTCTCAAAACGCTCCTTGATTTTGAACAATTTTTTTATCTTTCCAGCAATTTTAAAACTTATACATGAAAAAATTAGCATTACACTGGAAAATCCTTATAGGAATGGTTATGGGTGTTTTAATAGGTTTATTAATGACTCAGTTTGAAGGAGGTAAAGAGATTGTGCAAGATTGGATAAAGCCATTTGGTAAAATTTTCATCAATTCATTAAAGCTTATAGCAGTGCCTTTAATATTGGCTTCTTTAATTAAAGGAGTTTCCGATTTAAAGGATATATCAAAGCTGTCACAAATGGGGGGAAGGACAATAGGATTGTATATTATAACCACAGTTGTTGCCGTTTCAATAGGTTTATTATTAGTAAATATTATAAAGCCGGGAAATTCAATATCAGAAAAAACAAGGCAAGAATTGGTAGAAAATTACAGTGGAGATACGGTAAAATATAAAAAAGCCGCTGCCGCACAAAAAGAGAGTGGTCCTTTACAAGCTTTGGTAGATATTGTTCCGGAAAATATTATTGGAGCTTCGTCAAAAAATAAAAACATGCTTCAGGTAATCTTTTTTGCTATTTTTTTTGGAATAGGACTTATATTAATACCTGAAAAACAATCGAAACCGGTAAAAGACTTTTTTGATGGTTTTAATGAGGTAATTCTCAAAATGATTGATATTATTATGTTGGCTGCTCCGTATGGTGTTTTTGCCTTATTAGCGGCACTTGTTGTAGAATCTCCAAGTTTAGATTTATTTAAAGCCTTAGTTTGGTACGCATTTACAGTAATTACAGGTTTACTGCTAATGATGAGTTTTTATATGTTATTGGTGTGGGTTATTACCAAAAAAAGACCATCTACATTCTTAAACGGTATTTCACCGGCACAACTGTTAGCTTTTTCAACCAGTAGTAGTGCTGCAACGCTTCCTGTTACCATGGAGCGTGTAACCGAACATTTAGGAGTAGATGAAGAGGTAAGTAGCTTTGTATTACCAATAGGAGCAACTATAAATATGGATGGTACCAGTTTATATCAAGCGGTAGCAGCCGTGTTTATTGCCCAAGCTTTTGGAATGGATTTATCATTAGGCGTTCAGTTAGGTATTATTGTTACCGCAACGCTAGCAAGTATTGGTTCAGCAGCTGTTCCGGGAGCAGGAATGGTAATGTTGGTTATCGTTTTAGCACAAGCAGGAATTCCTGAAGCTGGTTTAGCTTTAATATTTGCAATAGATAGACCATTAGATATGTGTAGAACTACTGTAAACGTTACAGGAGATGCATCTGTATCTATGCTAATAGCTAAATCTATAGGTAAATTAGGAGAGCCAAAAGTTAAAGATTGGGATGATAATTATCCGAAAAAATAATTCAAACTAATTTTATGAATATTTGTTTTTTAATGTATCCTTGGGAGCAAATTACTCCTGAAGCAGACTCTACCCTGGCATTAATTCACGAGTGTGTAAAAAGAGGACATGGAGTTGCCATGTGTACGCCTTCAAATTTAACAATACGCAATAGTGTAACCAATGCTTTTTGCAGAGTTATAAATAGAGCGGAAAAAATATCAAACTCACCAAAATCATTTTATAAAAAGGTAACATTAAGAGACGAAATGCTGCCTTTGGCAGGGTTTGATGTTATTTTTATGAGATCAAATCCACCTTTAGACCCTATTATGCTAAACTTTTTAGATTCGGTAAACGATGATGTATTTATTATGAATTCGTTAAACGGAGTTAGAGAGGCAAATAACAAGTTATATACAGCTGTATTTGATGACCCTGAGAACGAAATTATTCCGGTAACACACGTTTCTAAAAACAAAGACTACATTATTAAAATGATTAAAGAGTCAACGTCTGATAAAATGATTTTGAAACCTCTAAATGGTTATGGAGGCTCTGGCGTTATTTTGATAGAAAAAAATGCAATGTTAAGTATAAACTCATTACTCGATTTTTATATTAACAAAAGCGATGGTACAACCGACTATGTGATTTTACAAGAATATATTGAGGGCGCCGAAAAAGGAGATGTACGTATTTTAATGCTAAACGGAAAGCCGGTTGGAGCTATGAAAAGAGTTCCGGGAGAAGGAGACCACAGGTCAAATATTAGTGCAGGAGGCTCAATAGCAAAGCATACTTTAACACCACAAGAAAAAAAGTTGTGTAGAAAAATAGGCCCAAAATTAGTAAAAGACGGACTCTTTTTTGTTGGGCTAGATGTAATTAACGGTAAACTGGTTGAAGTTAATGTAATGAGCCCTGGCGGAATTACTTACATTAACAAAGTTTATAAAACACGTATTCAAGAAAAAGTAATCGATTTTATTGAAGACGAAGTACAAGTTAAATCAAATGCCTTTAAACGCAAAGCCAAATTGAGAAAAACAGTTGAGGATGCTTAAACTTTCTGTGCAGCAAATTATCGCTAAAATTAACTCAGAAGAAATTTTTGAAGCCGTTGCTGATGACTACTCATTTACATTAAAAATCAGTAATTACGTACCGTATATTTGTGCCGCTATACATGACGGTCACCAGTTTAGAAAAGAACTGTGGGATAACTGTACACATTCCGATTACCAGCGTTGGTTTGAAGAAGATCCGGCTACATTGCAAATGATTCAAAACCAACCAATTGTTATTGCAGGAAGCGATTCTAGATTTGAATACGATTTAAACAGAGCACCTCAAGAGGCTATTTTTGAAACTGCTTGGGGAAAACAATTGTGGAAGCAGCCACTTTCCGAAGCCATGAAAGCTAAAAGCATTCAAAAGCATCGTAATTTTTACAAAGTGGTAAATGCTTTGATAGAAAAAATAGAATCTAAATTTAAAGTATGCGTGGTTTACGATTTGCACTCTTACAATTGGAAACGATGGGATAGAGAAGTGCCTACATTTAATCTAGGAACAACAAATATAGATAACAATCGTTTTGGAGAAAGTGTTGAAGTTTGGAGAAAGAGCCTTTCTGAAATAGAGTTACCATACAATTTAAAATCTACCTCAAAAATCAATGATACTTTTTTTGGAAATGGCTATTTTTTGAAGACAATAACCTCAAAATTTAACAACACATTGGTTTTAGCCACAGAGGTTAAAAAAATATACTGTGATGAACTAAATTACGTGATTTATCCCGAAATAGTTTCTAAAATTAAAGAAGCTTTAGATACTAAAATAAAAGAGCACGCAACTTATTTTTATAATACATTTACCAATAAAAATATATGATTACAGTGGAGAAAGAGCTATTAGAGATAGATACTAAGCTAGATGAACTGGTAAGGCAAATAGAATTGCTAGATTATGTAAACCCTATAAATATAGCAGAAGAAAAAAAACGATTTTTCGACTCAAAATATACGATAGAACCCAACTTTAAATATCCAAAATTTCAATTTAACGCATTTGAATTACATCGATCTTTTTTTGACCAGAAAGTTGAACAAATTCAAGATAAAAAAATTCAGAGTTTGTATACAGATATTGTGTATACTTATTTAAGCCTTATATCTTGTATAGATAACATAGGTAATGGAAAAAAATTTTACTACAACAGTTTAAGAGCCTTTGGGACTCCTACAGAAATTGATGTTGAAAATGCAAAATTTATACTTCATTTTGAAGATGAAGATTTAACGTCAGATATGTTGCCAACATACAGTGCTCTAGATGCAGAGAACTACTTCAAGACATTTGCGCAGCAGTACAATTTTGATTTTAAAATAGAGCACTCAGAAAAATTATCGGCAATAGCCATGGTTTTAAACAATATTAAAACGTTGGTAATTAATAAAAACCACACGTTTTCTAAAAACGAATTACAAGTTTTAGCGAATCACGAAATAGGCGTTCATATGGTTACCACTTTTAACGGTGCTAAGCAACAACTTAAAATATTTTCTCACGGATTTCCAAACAATGTTGAAACACAAGAAGGTTTGGCCGTTTACAGCGAGTTTATGTCTAATAATTTAACACTAAAACGCTTAAAAGAATTGGCATATAGAGTTATAGCGGTAGATTCATTGGCTAAAGGCTACACTTTTACTAAAACATTTAGTTTGCTAACCAATACATACCACTTGAATAAAAACGATGCATTTAATATTACTTTGCGTGTACACAGAGGAGGTGGATTTACTAAAGATTATCTGTATTTAACAGGTTTAAAAAAGATTTTTGAGTATCATAAAAAGGGAAATGATTTGTCACCACTATTAACAGGAAAAGTTTCGTTGGAGTATGTAGATACCATAAATTATTTGAAAGATAAATCGCTGGCAGTAGCTATAACACATAAAAACATTGCCTTTGCTGAAAATAAAAACACCAATAAACTGGTCGCTTTTATTTTAAATAACTTAAAATAAAATTAGTCGATAAATTTGGCAGATATTTCAGGAGAAGGAATCATACACTTCTTTTTCTTTCCAAACCATTTATACCTATTTTTAGCAATAAAAAGGTATCCAAAATCTCGTATAAATTGAGGAATAATAATTAGAAAATACAATAGTTTATATCCTCCATTTAATTTTTTAGCAATTCTTAATGCAGCAGTAGATTTATCGTAAATAGTGCCATCTTCAAAAAGTACGATGGTATCTAATTTTATTTTTTTTGAAGGGAAGTGTAACAAAATTTCTTTTGCGGCGTCTGATTGTAGTGAGGCAAATAAAAAATAAGATGATTTGTCATGGCGTATAATAAAATGAACAGATGTAGTGCATAAATTACAAACACCATCAAATAAAATTACAGCTTTACCGGCAGTATCAACCATGGACATAAAGATACATATAAAATTAGACAAAAGTCTTTTAACATAAAATTAATAACAACTCTCATACGCAATTCATAAATTCGTTTTAAAACAACTACCAAATGATTAAGATTGAAAAACTTCACAAATCTTACCCTATAGGAAATGATTCGTTACACGTGTTAAAAGGTCTCGATTTACACATTAAAGAAGGAGAGTTTGTATCAATAATGGGGTCTTCGGGTTCAGGAAAATCTACACTGCTAAATATAGTAGGATTGCTAGATGGACATGATTCTGGAAATTACTATCTAAACGGACAATTAATTGAGAATCTTGATGAAAAAAAAGCGGCGACTTTACGAAATAAGTTTTTAGGGTTTGTCTTTCAGTCTTTCAATTTAATTTCATATAAAAATGCCCTTGAAAATGTAGCACTTCCTCTGTATTACAAAGGAATAAACAGAAAAGAACGCCAAAAAATAGCACTGCAGTATTTAGATAAAGTAGGCTTAAAAAATTGGGCAAACCATTTACCTAGTGAGCTTTCGGGAGGACAAAAACAACGTGTAGCCATTGCCAGAGCTTTGGTAACACAACCAAAGGTAGTTTTAGCCGATGAGCCAACCGGAGCATTAGATTCTTCAACTTCTCATTCTGTTATGGAGTTGTTAAAAGAAATTAATAGAGAAGGAATGACTGTTTTTGTAATTACGCACGAAGAAGATATTGCTGCAGAAACAGATAGGATAGTTCGTTTAAAAGATGGCGTTATTATTAGTGACGAAAAAGTAATTAAAAAAGCAACCGTTTAAGTTATGTTTGATTTAGATCGTTGGCAAGAAATTTTCCAAACACTGGGTAAAAATAAGCTTAGAACAGCTTTATCCGGATTTACCATTGCTTTTGCAATATTGCTTTTTACCTTACTATTTGGAATAGGAAATGGTTTAAAACACACTTTTGAAAAATCGTTTAACGACGATGCTAACAATGCTATTTTTATAAGATCAGGAAGAACAACAAAACCTTATAGAGGTCTTCAAAGCGGAAGAAAAATACAATTCAAAAACGACGATTATAAATTTATTATTGATGAATTTGATGGAAAAGTTCAGTTCATCAGTGCTAGAATTTACAAAGGCGTTCAGGCAATATACAAAGGAGAACAAAATAACTATACGGTAAGAGCTGTACATCCAGATCATCAGTTCTTGGAAAAGACAATTATTGATAAAGGACGTTTTATAAATGTATTTGATTTAAAAAACAAATCAAAAGTAATAGTAATAGGTCGTTTGGTAAAAGAAGATCTTTTTGGAAATAAAATTGCACTTGGAAAAAATATAAACTTAAGCGGTATATCATACAAAGTTATCGGTGTTTTTTCTGATGAAGGAGGAGATAATGAAGAACGCTTAATTTACATGCCTATAACTACTGCACAATCTATATACGGAAATAACGATTATCTAGATCAGGTGAACTTGACCTATAATCCGGCTATGAATTTAGAACAAGCAATATCATTTGGGAATTTAATTCAAAAAAAGCTAAAAGATAAGCACGATATAGCTCCTAGAGATCAAGGTGCTATACGAGTAAGCAATATGGCAGAAGCCAATAAAAATGTAGGCATGTTTATGCTTTTTTTAAATGCAATTATTCTGTTTATTGGTTTAGGAACATTGGTTGCAGGGATTATAGGTATTAGTAATATTATGGTGTATATCGTTAAAGAACGTACCAAAGAATTGGGTATTAGAAAAGCTTTAGGTGCCACGCCAAAATCAATTATTGGAATGATTATGCTAGAATCTATTTTTGTAACTACTGTAGCAGGTTATGGAGGGCTTATTATAGGTGTTTTTACACTAAAAGCCATAGGTTCAAGTTTAGAGCAATATTTTATTGTAAACCCCAGTGTTGAAACTTACGTGGTTATAGGAGCCACCATTGTATTAATAATTTCAGGAACAATCGCAGGATATATTCCTGCAAAAAGAGCTGCTAGAATAAAACCAATTGTAGCGTTAAACGACGAATAATTATGAAATTTTTATTTGATAAAGATACCTGGCAAGAAATTTATAGCAGTGTTCGTAAAAATAAATTACGTACAGGAATTACTATTATAGGTGTAATGTGGGGTATATTCTTGTTAATTGTACTGTTGGGAGCTGCACGAGGTATGGAAAACGGTTTTAACAAACTTTTTGGTGATTTCGCTACCAATAGCGTTTTTATTTGGGCACAATCTACAAGTAAACCGTTTAAAGGATTTCAAGAAGGGAAAAGGCTGACACTTAAAATGTCAGATTTGCAAAGCATAAAAAATGAGATAGAAGGATTAGAGTTTGTGGTACCTCGCCATCAATCTCAAGCATTGGCAGTTAATAATTTTAAATCGGGAAACTTTGGTATTTTTGGCGATTTTCCTGAATTAGATAAAGTGTCAAAGAAAAATTTAGTTTACGGAAGATTTATCAACGATAACGATATTAAAGAGAAGAAAAAAGTATGCGTAATAGAAGAAGAGATTTACAAACAGCTCTTTGACAAAGACGAGTTTCCAATAGGACAATACATTAAAATAAACGACATCAACTATAAAGTTGTTGGAATGTATAAGGAAGGTCAAATAGGAAGTGGAGGCCCTCAGGGTAATATACACATTCCTTTTACCACTTTTCAACAAGTATATAATAGAGGAAATACTATAGGATGGCTTATGATTACCGGAAAACCAGGATATGATATCACACAAATAGAGTCAGATGTAAAATTGCTGTTAAAAAACCTACACAAAGTACATCCACAAGATAACAGAGCTTTTGGTAGCTTTAATTTAGGGAAAGAAATAGCGAAGGTTACCGGATTTTTGTTAGGAATGCAATTTTTAACATGGTTTGTAGGTATTGCCACCTTAATTGCAGGAATTTTTGCTATTGGTAATATTTTATTAATAACAGTAAAAGAACGCACCAAAGAAATAGGTATTAGACGTGCTTTAGGAGCAAAACCTTGGGAAATTAAACGTCAAATTATTTTAGAATCTGTTTTTTTAACAAGTATTGCCGGAGCTTTAGGAATTATATTTGGAGGACTGGCACTAATGGCGTTAGATGCCTATAACAGTGGTGAAGGATCTGTTTTAACAAATCCAACAGTAGATATTCCGGTTATATTAATAGCCTCAGCCATTTTAATTATACTGGGAACCCTAATTGGATTAATACCTGCTCAAACAGCAGTAAGCATAAGACCAATAGAAGCATTAAGAGAAGAATAAAACAATAAACAAAACACGAAATAAATCATTAACTAATGAAAAAAGTAATATTTATACTACTAGGAGCATCTTTATTAGGTGTACTAATTTGGTTTGGAATTAAAAATAGTAAGCCTCCGGTGCAATTTGAAACAGAAAAACCTTTTAAAGCAAACATTGTTAATAAAACAGTTGCTACCGGAAAAGTAATTCCGCTTGAAGAAATTGAAATTAAACCAAAAGTTTCAGGAATTATAGATAAAATATATGTAGAAGAAGGCGCTAAAGTAAACATAGGAGACCTTATTGCAACAATTAGAGTTGTTCCTAACGTTCAGTCGCTAAATACAGCACAAGGAAATGTAAAAACAGCTCAATTACGTTACGATAATTTCAAAACACTCTACGAAAGAAATAAAAAACTTTTAAGCAGAGGTGTAGTGTCTAAGCAAGAATTTGAAACTACCGAACTTAATTTTAGGAGTGCTGCACAAGAGTTAAAAAATGCAAAAAACAATTTGCAAATTATTAAAAAAGGTTCAGCGTCAGGAATGGGAAAAATGGCAAACACCTACGTGAAAGCCGAAATTTCAGGTACTATTTTAGAAATTCCTGTTAGAAAAGGAAACCAGGTAATTGAAAGTAACACATTTAATGCAGGAACTACGATTGCTGTAATTGCCGATATGACCAAAATGATTTTTGAAGGAAAAGTTGATGAAGCTGAAATCGGGAAAATTAAAAACGGAACGGTTTTAGAAATTTCTATTGGAGCTATTGAAAAGAAAAAATACCCTGCAAAGTTAAATTTTATAGCACCAAAGGGAACCGAAGAAAATGGAGCTGTACAATTTAAAATTAAAGGAGATATTACCTTAGACGACGATTTCTTTGTAAGAGCAGGATACAGTGCAAATGCTGACATTGTTTTAGAAAAGAAAGATAGTGTGTTGGCTGTGAAAGAAGCTTTGCTTCAATTCGATAAAAAAACAGAAAAACCTTATGTAGAAGTAAAAGTAGGTGATCAAGAGTTTGAAAAAAGAGAGGTAGAATTAGGTATTTCTGACGGAATTAACGTAGAAATCTTGTCGGGACTTACATTAGATGATGAAATTAAAATTTGGAATAAAACCTCTAAAAAAGAAGGAGATAAAAAAGACAGAAGAAGACGTAAAAACTAACAGTATTGCGTAATCATATAGCACAGTGAAAAAGAAGGAGAAAAATCAATAAGCAAACATTGATTATTATTAAAGCGTTTTGATTAAAATTGAAACGCTTTTTTTGTATATTTATAGGACAATTTTAGATATATTCCTTCTTTAAGTCATAATTCTATGACTTTTGTCAGAGAAAAATTAAAATAAAAAACCGAACTTTATTGTATAAATTTAAAAATAAACAGAAAATGGAAAGTCAGTTAGTATTCTTAAGTGATTTGAGCTTTAATCTCGATGTTTGGAAAAGAGAATTAAAGTTTCAAGAAAGCGAAATGGATTATTTTGAAGAAAAGTTAGAAGACATTGCAATGCGAAATTTAGGAAGTGAGATTATGGTGCAGGTAGAAGGTTTTCAAAATAAAATAATCCGAGAGCGAGAGGTGATGGGACACTTAAGGCACAGAATTAGAATGAAAAAAAGAGAGATAGCAAAAGCAAATTTTGATAATAAACCAGAAATTAAATTTCATGAAAAACAAGTGCTTTTAAAAGATGAAATGAAAACATTTATAAGATTGCACTATCAATTAAAGGAGAATATGATGGATTTTTTCTTGAAGAATTTATAATAAAAAAAAGCCGCAAAAGCGGCTTTTTATTATTGAAATTGTTTCGATATTACTTCGGCCTTTCTGGTAGTAGAATAATCGTAAAAACCTTCACCCGATTTTACACCAAGTTTTCCGGCTTGTACCATATTTACAAGTAAAGGACAAGGGGCGTATTTAGGATTTTTAAAGCCGTTATACATTACATTTAGTATTGATAAGCAAACGTCTAATCCAATAAAATCAGCCAATTGTAAAGGACCCATAGGATGTGCCATACCTAATTTCATAACGGTATCTATTTCGTACACTCCGGCTACACCATTGTATAGTGTTTCAATAGCTTCGTTAAGCATAGGCATTAAAATTCTATTTGCAACAAAGCCAGGATAATCATTCACTTCTACCGGTACTTTCGATAGTTTTCCTGATAACCCCATAATACTTTTAGTCACTTCATCAGAAGTATTATAACCTCTAATAATTTCTACAAGTTTCATAATAGGAACCGGATTCATAAAATGCATTCCTATTACTTTGTCGGCTCTGTTTGTAACAGCGGCAATTTTAGTAATTGATATTGAAGAGGTGTTTGAAGCCAAAATAGTATCTTTTGGAGTTATCTCATCTAGTTGTTTAAATATTTTAAGTTTTAAATCTACATTTTCAGTTGCAGCTTCTACCACTAAGTCACTATTTTTAACACCACCTTCTATTGAAGTAAAGGTGTTGATATTGTTAAGTGTTTGATTTTTAATAGCTTCTGTAATTCGTTCTTTTGCTAATAAACGGTCTAAGTTTTTAGTAATTGTAGCAATTCCTTTGTCTAAAGCTTCTTGAGAGATATCAATTAAACTTACATTAAAATTGTTTTGAGCAAACACATGTGCAATTCCGTTGCCCATGGTACCAGCTCCAATAACAGCTATATTTTTCATATTATTTAGTTTATTATGTTATTAATTTCCCTTTTAAATACGTTACTGCTTGTCCACTCATTTCAACCCTATCTCCTAAATAAAGGCATTTTAAAAACCCTGTTCTGTCAGAAAGTTGTTTTGCAGTAAGGTTGTTTTTAGTTAGTTCTTTTGCCCAATATGGAATGAGCAATGTATGAGCCGAACCTGTTACAGGATCTTCATTAATTCCAATTTTTGGTGCAAAAAACCGTGATACAAAATCGTCTTTACTTCCTTTTGAAGTTACAATAATTCCCAAATGTTCTAGTTGAGTTAGTAAATGGAAATTAGGTGTTAATTGTTTAATAGTTTCTTCATTTTCTAATACCGCTAAGCATTTCCAAGTGCCTATATATGTTTTTAAAACAGGTACCTTCAATGCTTCTTCTAAAATAGCAGGTGTTTCAATTTCGGTTATTGACTCTGCAGGAAAGTTTAATGTATACCAATCTCCTTTTTTGGTTATAAATAATGATCCGCTTTTGGCAGATTTAAATTCAATTTTTGATTCAGTAGGATTTAGTTCGGTAAAAATAATATGTGCAGCTGCTAGAGTAGCATGGCCACACAAATCTATTTCACAAGTTGGAGTAAACCATTTTATTTCAAAGCAGTTATTATCTTTCTGTACAAAAAAAGCAGTTTCAGATAAGTTATTTTCTGCAGCAATACTCAACATCATTTTTTTAGAAATCCACTTGGTAAGCGGTACTACTGCAGCCGGATTTCCTTTAAAAAGTTTATTGGTAAAAGCATCAACTTGAAAAATATCCATAGTTAAAAATCATTAATAATCATATGAGCCACTCTTAAAGCTTCAGTACCTTGCTCTAAGGTTACAATAGGGGTTGTATTGTTGTTAATAGCATCGGCAAAAGTTTCTAACTCATCAAGTATGGCATTATTGGCTTCAACAGTAGGGTTTTCAAAATAAATTTGTTTTTTAACGCCTTCAGCATTTTGCAAAATAATATCAAAATCACCCGGAATTTCCGGCGCATTTTTCATTTTCACCACCTCTGTTGCTTTTTCAAAAAAGTCGACAGCAATGTATGCATCTCGTTGAAAAAATCGTGTTTTACGCATGTTTTTAAGTGAAATTCTGCTTGCTGTCAGATTTGCAACACAGCCATTTTTAAATTCAATACGTGCATTGGCAATATCTGGAGTATCACTAATAACAGAAACACCACTGGCGCTAATATGTAATACCTCCGATTTTACAACACTTAAAATAATATCAATATCATGAATCATTAAATCGAGTACTACAGGTACATCAGTTCCTCTAGGATTAAATTCAGCCAAGCGGTGTGTTTCAATAAACATCGGATTTACAATGGCATCTTTTACTGCTGTAAAAGCCGGATTAAAACGTTCTACATGACCAACTTGCCCCTTTATATTGTGCGTGGCCGCTAGCTTTATAATTGTTTCAGCCTCTTCAATAGTTTTGGTAATTGGTTTTTCAATAAAAATATGTTTTCCTTTTTCAATTGCTTTTTTAGCACAATCAAAGTGAGAAAGTGTAGGGGTTACAATATCTACAACATCTACTTCTTCAATTAACGCATCAACAGACGAAAAAGATTTGTATCCAAATTCATCAGATACTTCTAAAGCGTTTTCTTTTACGGGGTCATAAAACCCTATCAATTGGTATTTATCAGATTGATTTAATAATTTTAAATGAATTTTACCCAAATGTCCGGCACCTAAAACCCCAACTTTTAACATAATTAAACGATTTATTTTTATTAGCACAAAAGTAAGCATCTTTATACATTTATTCCTATTTTTAGCACCTCAAATATTAACAATTAGTGAAGGATACGCACAAACATCAAGGACTTAGAAATCAGTTAGTAAAAACCGTTCAAAGCAAGGGAATTACAGATATAAAAGTGCTTGAGGCTATTGGTAAAATTCCACGCCACTTGTTTATGGATTCTAGCTTTATAGATTTCGCATACCAAGATAATGCATTTCCAATAGCTGCCGGGCAAACCATATCGCAACCATACACCGTTGCTTTTCAAACAGAATTGTTAAAGATTAAAAGCGGTCATCAGGTTTTAGAAATAGGTACCGGATCGGGTTACCAAACAGCAGTTTTATTAGAAATGGGCGCCAAAGTGTATACCGTAGAACGCCAAAAGGAATTGTTTAAAAAAACTAAAATTTTTCTTCCAAAATTGGGTTATAAACCTAAAAAGCTGGTGTTTGGAGATGGTTATAAAGGGTTGCCAGAGTTTGCTCCTTTTGACGGAATTATTGTAACAGCAGGAGCTCCTTTTGTTCCAAAACCATTGTTAAGTCAGCTAAAAATAGGAGGTAGGCTAGTAATACCGGTTGGTCAAGAAACACAAATTATGACGCTATTTATACGGTCGGGCGAAAAAAGTTTTGAAAAGCACGAGCTAAGTAAATTTCGATTTGTACCGCTACTTAAAGATAAAAATTAATTTTTTTTAGGTGTTTCCCTTCGGGTCGGGCTTTCACTACTCGCTTTTTAACGGCACGCCTTTTAAAAGAGCTCATACAAGCCGTTCAATCCCTAACACATTTTAAATATTAATCGTATTTAGCATCAAATTGGCCGTTCCATTTGCCTTGTACTTTTAATACTTGTTCAATAACATCTCGTACACATCCTTTTCCCCCTTTTTTTTGAGAAATATACTTCGAAATATCCTGAATTTCAGGAACAGCATCTTTAGGGCAGCACGGCAATCCAACTATTTTCATTACCGGATAATCGGGAATATCATCTCCCATATAAAGTATATTTTCCGGTTTAATATTGTAAATATCAATGTATTCTTCAAATACATCCATTTTATGATGTGCACCAAGGTAAATATCGGTAATGCCCAATCCTTGCAGTCGTTTTCTAACACCTTCATTATTACCTCCAGAGATAATACATACGTTGTACCCTGCGTTTATAGCTGTTTTTAAGGCATAGCCATCTTTGGTGTGCATGTTTCTTATAAGTTCGCCCGATGTAGTAATGTTAACAATGCCATCGGTTAAAACACCATCAACATCAAAAATAAAAGTGTTTATTTGCGACATAAACTCCTTATAACTTTTTCCCATAAGTATTGTATATAGAATTTGTTAGCAATGTATAAATTTCTTGTTGATTTTTAGTTAACATTGCCATATGTTTTTTTATTGTTTTTGTGTCATTTCGCTTTGCCGGACCCGTTTGTGAAGCAAGAGGTGTAAGCTCATTTATCTTTTGTGAAGTTTCCTTAATAAGTGGTTGTAAAATTTCAAAAGGAATGTGTTCTTTTTCGCAAATATCATGGCCTATTTTATACAAATAATTCACAAAATTATTGACAAATACGGCTGCTACATGCAGTTTTTCTCTTTGTTTAGAATTAATGTGGTATATTTTCTTTGAAATGGTTGCAGCCAACAAATCTAAAATCTTTAAGTCATTATTATTAGTAGCTTCTATACAAATAGGTATGATCGAAAAATCAACTTCTCTGTCCTTAGAAAAAGTTTGTAGTGGATAAAATACCCCTTTATTTGATTGCGATTTGAGTTCATTTAAATTAGAGCCACCAGAAGTATGAACAACCAATTTATTATTACAAATAAGTTGTGATGACAAAGGAGCAATTGCATTATCAGCTACAGCAATAATATAAACATCGGCTTCTTTTAACTCGTTTATATTTGAAGTAATAGGAACTTCATTTTTAAGATATGCAATACTACTTAAATTTCGGTTATAGACTTGAGCAACCGTTACAGCATTACTCTTTAACAAGTGTTTTGTTAAATGAAAGGCTACATTTCCTCCACCAAGTATTACAACTTTAATCATTACACAAAGTTACATAAGTTATATGAAGAAATCTAACAGAAAAAAATCATTTAAACAATTTAGCTTAAATAGAGATATCGTAAAAATTCCAGCATCCTGCAGTGCAGTTACCTTCTTTTAAGGAAAACCCTTGTCCTAGGTCTTCTGCACTTGCTGGTTCAAAAAATAAGATAACTTCTCGTTTTGTTTCTGTTTTGGTTGCCCAAGTTCCAAAGCCGCCTTTACCATCTCCTTTCCAACCATATTGTCCAAGAAGTTTTAGTTTTTTACCATTGTTTAATGAAACATAAAAAGCATGACTATTTCCTACGGGATTAATAATACCGGATGTAGTATTAATTATAAGGGTTATTTCTGTTGTTTTATTGGTAATTCGTATTTCTTTAATCTCATTTTTTTGGTCTGATTTTCCTCCAACATGAATTGAATTTTTTTTGTAAAACAGGTTAGGAAATATTCGAATATAGCCACTTTTGGTTGTGGTAAAACATTTCCCACCTGTATCAAAACAATCGATACCTTGGTTATTATTCACAATTCTATTAGTAATACCTTTGTATATAAAATCATTTCCCAGATAAAAAACATTTAAAATTTGTGTTTCTGTCCATACACATTCTTCGCAACTGTTAATCCAAGTTAGGTTAGCACTATTTTTATTGATAAGACTATATTCTTTGAACTGATATTTTTCTTTAGACATTACAGATTTTCGTTGTAATTCTTTATCATCATTAAAAGAAAGTGCATGAAGAGATTGGTTACTAATATCAAATACTCTAATATTTTTAAAATCATGTAACTGAGATGAGAAGAGGTAAGTGCCATCTTTAAATATTTGTCCGTGAACAGAGGCAATGCTTAGCAGTAAAATGCAGGTAAATAAGACACGTTTCATAGTTTGTTTAGGTTAGTTGTATGCTAAAATAGGTAAAAAATTTTGATTAAGATGTTTTAAGAAAAAAACGGAGAGCCCTTTATAGAACTCTCCGTTAGAAAAATAATTAAGTAAAACCCAGTTTACTCTTTAATAGCAGCTTGTGCTGCCGCTACTCTGGCAATAGGTACTCTGTAAGGTGAACAACTCACATAATTTAGTCCGGTACGGTGACAAAATTCAACAGATTTTGGTTCACCTCCGTGTTCGCCACAAATACCTACTTTAAGTTTCGGTTTTACACTGCGTCCCTTTTTAGTTCCCATTTCAACCAGTTGTCCAACACCTTCTTGGTCTAATACTTCAAATGGATCTACAGATAATATACCTTCTTCGATGTATATAGGTAAGAATTTTCCTGCATCGTCTCTAGAATATCCAAAGGTCATTTGTGTCAAGTCATTCGTTCCAAAAGAGAAAAACTCAGCTTTTTCGGCAATTAAATTGGCAGTTAATGCAGCTCGTGGAATTTCTATCATTGTACCTACTAAAAATTCGATGGTATCGTTTCTTTCTTTAAAAACCTTTTTAGCAGTGCTTCTAATAATTTTTTCTTGAGCAGAAAATTCTTGCAATGTACCAACTAACGGTACCATAATTTCAGGTTTAGCAACAATCCCTTTTTCTTTTAAATTAAGTGCAGCTTCAATAATAGCTCTTGTTTGCATTTCGGTAATTTCAGGGTATGTTATTCCCAGTCTACAACCTCTATGTCCAAGCATAGGATTAAATTCTTCTAGCTCGGCAACTTTATTTTTTACGGCTTCTAACGAAATGTGCATTTCCTCAGCCAAATCTTTTTGAGTAGCTAATTGATGCGGTACAAATTCATGCAATGGAGGGTCTAACAACCGAACAGTAACAGGTAGTCCTTCCATAGCTTCAAAAATACCTTCAAAATCGCTTCGTTGCATTGGTAGTAAATCTTCCAGTGCTTGTTTACGACCTTTTACGGTATCGGCTAAAATCATTTCTCTCATGGCCTTAATCCTGTCAACTTCAAAAAACATATGCTCTGTTCTGGTTAATCCAATACCTTGCGCCCCAAAACTTCTAGCTATTTGTGCATCTTTAGGAGTGTCGGCATTGGTTCTCACTTTCATAGCAGCGTACTTATCGGCCAATTCCATAATTTCAGCAAATTCTCCGCTTAATGTAGGATTTATAGTGGCTACTTTTCCTTCAATAATATTACCGGTACTACCATTTAATGAAATCCAATCACCTTCGTGAAATTCTCTTCCGTCAACAGTAAGAGTTCGTTTTTTGTAATTAATTTTAAGACTTCCAGCACCAGAAACACAGCATTTCCCCATACCTCTGGCTACAACAGCCGCATGGGAGGTCATTCCTCCGCGAGCGGTTAATATTCCTTTGGCAAGATTCATTCCTTCTAAATCTTCAGGAGAGGTTTCAATACGTGTTAAGATGGTATTTTTATATTTGTTAGCTTCATCAGCAAAAAATACAATTTGCCCTGTTGCTGCTCCAGGAGATGCTGGTAATCCTTGTGCAATTACAGTTGCCTTTTTTAGAGCTTTAGGATCAAATACAGGATGTAAAAGTTCATCTAATTTATTAGGCTCAATTAGTAGCAACGCTTCTTTTTCATTAATAAGTCCTTCTTTTAACAAATCCATTGCTATTTTAACCATAGCTGCTCCTGTGCGTTTTCCATTTCGAGTTTGCAAAATCCAAAGTTTACCGTCTTGAATGGTAAATTCCATATCTTGCATATCTCTATAATGATTTTCGAGCTTTTTTTGGTATTCATTCAATTCATTAAATATTTCAGGCATTAATTCTTCCAATGAAGGATATTTTTCAGCTCTAATGGTTTCATCTATTTTTGCTAGTTCAGCCCATCGTTTAGAACCTAATAATGTAATTTGTTGCGGTGTTCTAACACCAGCTACAACATCTTCACCTTGTGCATTGATTAAGTATTCGCCATTAAATACATTTTCGCCGGTTGCAGCATCGCGTGTAAAGCAAACGCCGGTTCCCGAGTTATTTCCCATATTTCCATAAACCATAGCTTGTACGTTTACAGCAGTTCCCCAATCGGAAGGGTATCCATTCATTTTTCGATAATAAATGGCTCTGTCACTGTTCCAACTGTTGAAAACGGCAATGATAGCACCCCAAAGTTGTTCCCACGGATTGGTAGGAAAGTTAAAACCTGTTTTCTTTTTAATGGCATCTTTAAAATCGTATACCAAATCTTTTAAATCTTGAATAGTAAATTCGGTATCTAATTTTATACCTCGTTTGTGTTTGAGGTTATCCATAATTTCTTCAAAAGGATCTATGTCGTCTTTAGACTCGGGTTTCATTCCAAGAACCACATCGCCATACATTTGAATAAATCTTCGGTATGAATCCCATGCAAAACGTTCGTTGTTTGTTTTTTTAGCCAATCCTATAACAACGTCATCATTTAAACCAAGGTTTAGCACAGTATCCATCATACCCGGCATAGAGACTCTTGCTCCAGAACGAACAGATATTAAAAGTGGGTTCTCTGTATTTCCAAATTGAGTTCCCATAATGGTTTCTATGTTTTCTACAGATTTCTCAACTTCATTTTTTATGAGCTTTAAAACGGCTTCTTTACCAAGCTCATTGTACTCTGTACATACTTCTGTAGTTATAGTGAATCCAGGAGGTACAGGAATTCCTATAAGGCTCATTTCTGCTAAGTTAGCGCCTTTTCCTCCTAAAAGATTTTTCATTGAACTGTTTCCATCAGCCGTTTTGTTTCCAAAACGATACACTCTAGTTTTTGTTTTTTGTAGTTTATCCATCTCTAAAAGTATTAGCAATTTGCATAATTATCTATACAAATTTACACACAGTTTGCCTTGAGTTTGCTGATATATATCAGTAAACTCAAGGCCGTTTTTTTAAAAGATACGATTGTTACAAAAGACTAAAAGGGCTTAAAATTTAGTATTGAGTAATTTTCCGGTAAGTTGTAATAATTTTAATTCTGCATTTTTAGCATCGTATTTCACCTTGTTTAGGTTAGATTGTGCGTTTAAAAGGTTTACTTGCGCTTGTCTAAACTCTATAGAGGTTACTTGTCCGAGTTTAAATTGTTCTTCGGTTCTTTCAAAATTTCGTTTGTTAGTTTCTACATTTTTTTCTTCGGCACTTAAAATAAAGAGGGCATTGTTATAAATTTCAAAAGCGTTGATAACGTTTCGTTCTATTTCGCTTGTAATAAGCTCTTTTTGAACGCGTAAATTTTCAGCATTAATCTTTGCGTTTTGAATGCGTGTTTTGCTGTTCCCTCCGTCAAAAATATTCCAATTAAGACTTAAGCTAGCGTTAAAACCGTTAGATGTTTGTGTTTGAAAGAAAGAAGTTGCTCCGTTTTCAAATTTATTCCAGCCATATGAACTGTTTAAGTTTAGGCTAGGGAATAACCCCGATTTACTAATTTTTATATCAAAATTGCTCAGATTTAAGTTTTTAGTTACTTTTTGGATTTCGATATTGTGTTTTTTTGCTTCAGAAAGTAATTGTTCTAGTTTAAAAATAATAGTAAACGAAACCTCTGTGTCAATATCAAACGGAGTGGTAATATTTCGTCCTAATAATAAGTTTAAATCTCGTTTTGCATTTGCCAAAAGGTTTTCAGTACTAATAAATTTAATGCTATCATTGTTTACATCAACTTCAGCATTCAGCAATTGTAATTTTGTGTTTTGTCCATATTCAAAACCGTATTTAGCTCTTTTTAATCGTTGTTTAGAAATGGCTAAAGAGGTTGAAATGTTTTTAAAATCTTGAGCAAGCCGAGCCACTTCATAATACGTTGCAAAAATTTGTAGAAGTGAATTTTCTATAATGGTTTGTGCTTCTAATTCAGATAAATTATAGGCTTCTTTTAATTTTTTATAATTATAAGTTCGTCCTAAACCATCAAAAAGTGTATAGTTAATGCCAATGGCAGCATTGTACGATTTAGATTCATCGTTATTCACAGTTAAACTTGTGCCGTCTCTAAAAGTGGTTTCGCTGTTATTACTGTTGTAATTGGCTCCGGCACTTGCCGTGAGTTTAGGCAAGAAACCACTATTATACACACTGGCATTATTTTTAGCTACTTTGGTACTGTTTTTAGCCATTATAATGCCGTAATTATTTTCTAAAGCTATAGTAACTGCTTTTTCCTTGGTTAATTTTTCTTGTGCATAGTTGGTTGAGATACCGGCAATACACAGTATTATCATTATTTTTTTAATGTAAATCATCATGGTCACTTTTTGATTCAATAATTACTCGTTCAACTTCTTCTTTAGTTACTTTTTTACCGGTAAATAACCATTTAAAGAATACCTTAATATTGTTAGATACAGATAAAAATAAAGGGAGCATTACCAGAGTTAAAACCGTTGCAATGGCAATTCCGTAAGAAATAGATACGGCCATAGGTTGCAAAAATAACGCTTGTCTACTTTTTTCTAATAGGAGTGGCGCTAATCCGGCTACTGTGGTTATAGAGGTTAAAATAATTGCTCTAAATCTTGATATTCCGGCTTGAACTAATGCTTCGTCGTATTTCATACCTTCTTTAAGGTAGCCATTAAATTTTTCAATTAATACCAGTCCGTCATTCACCATAATACCAATGAGTGCAATAATACCTAGCCACGATAAAATATTGATGGAGTAATTATGAAGCCAATGTCCCCATACAACACCAATTAAACTAAAAGGAATTAGCATAAGCAACAGTATAGGTTGCTCATACGATCTAAATGTAAAGGCAATGGTAATGTAAATTAGCGCTAATATAATTAGCACCACTTTTTTACCCGACCCAATGGTTTTTTGAGCCTCTCTGTTTTGGCCTTCATAGGTTGCCGAAACGGTAGGATATTTAGAGGTGATTTCGGGCATTATAGTTGTTTTAATTTCATCTAGAATATCGGTAGCACTTTCTCCCGGAGTTTTCATATCAGCTGTAACCTGAATTTCTCGTTTACTATTTAAATGGTTAATGGCTACATCGCCACGTTTTATTTGGTAAGATGCTATTTCAGAAAAAGGAACCCTGTTGTTTGAAGGCGTGATAATCCACATATCGTCTAAATCTTTGATAGATGATCTGTCTTCTTTTTTATAGCGTACCCATACCTTAATTTCGTCTTGACCACGTTGAAAACGTTGTGTTTGCAACCCGAAGAAACCCGAGCGTATTTGTTGCATGACGTTTTCTAAATTTAGACCTAACAGATAAGCACTGTTTTTAAGTGTTATTTGTATTTCTTTAATCCCAGCAGGGTCGTTGTCTGAGACATCTTTAAGTATAGAATTGTTATTTAAATAATTGGTAAGTTCTACTTTGGCAGCTTTTAGTTCGGCAATATCATTACTAAGTAAAGAAACTGCTACGGGGCTTCCTCCAAAATTTCCACCAGAGCCATAGGTTAAACTCTCTACACCAATTATTTTTCCGGCTTTTTCTCGAATAGCATTGGTAATTTCAGGAGATGAAAAATCGCGATATTCACCGGGAAGCAAGTTTACAGTTAAACTGGCATTTGATGAACCGGGACCAATACGTTTAATAATATTTTGTATAACCGATTTATTTCCAGTTTGCTTTTTGGTGTACTCATCGTTTACTTTCCAAGCGGCAGTTTCAATTTTTGAAATAATAGAATCGGTAATTTTCTCATTGGTTCCTTGCAACATTTTCAGGTTTATTTTTACCTGATCACTTGCAATAGAAGGGAAAAAAGATGTTTTTACTATTCCACCTCCAATACCACCAACACTTAAAATAAGGAGGGCAATAGGAATCCCAAATCCGAGTGCTTTGTATTTTAAAAAGAACTTTAAAAAAGGAGCATACCAATGGTCTCTTATGTAAAACAATCCTTTTTCGGCGGTTTGATTTATGTTGTAAAAAAGTTGATTTAGCTTACTTCTTTTTTTACCTTTTTTTTCTAAAGCCTTGGAATGAGCAATGTGTGCCGGTAAAATAATTAAAGCTTCTAATAAAGAAACCAATAAGGTTAAAGTTACAATTAGAGAAACTTCACCAAAAAAACTTCCAATTCTACCATCTAAGAAGAAAAAAGTAGAAAAAGCAATAATTGTTGTTAATACAGCCGATAAAATAGGAGGAATAACCTCAACAGTTCCATCTATAGCTGCTCTAATGGGTGATTTTCCTTTTTCGTAGTGGTGATATATATTTTCACCAATTACAATACCGTCATCTACCAAAATACCAATAACAATAATCATCCCAAAAAGCGATAAAACATTAATGGTAACACCTAAATTTGCTGCAAAAATAAACATTCCAAAAAATGCTATTGGAATACCTGCAGCTACCCAAAAAGCAAGTCGTACATTTAAAAATAACGCTAAAAATAACAATACTAATAACACCCCCATAATGGCATTTTTTATAAGCAAATTGGTTCGTTGTGTTAGTGTAATAGAAGAATCGCTGGAAATATTGATATGTACATTATCGTGTTGTTGATTAAATTTATCAATATAAGCTCTAATTTTTTCAGCAGAAGAAATTAAGTCTTCACTATTGGTATTGCTAATGGTAATATCAATTGATTTTTCTCCGTTGAAGTAAATTCGGTCAGGACTTTCAGACCAAGTATCTTTTACATCGGCCACATCTTTTAAGCGAATAATAGTTCCTGAAGGAGTTGTTTTAACGACTAAGTTAACAAGTTCTTTTCCGTAATAATTTTTATTTCTAGCTCTAATTAAAAAGTCTTCTGCTTCGGTTTTAATATTTCCTCCAGACATAAGTAAATTGGCTTTACTTACAGAAGCTGCAACTTGTTCAAATGAGAGGTTATAAGCCAATAAATCGTCTTTTCTAATTGCAATTTCAATTTCTTGATCAGGAAAACCGGAGAGGTTAACCTGTGAAATTCCGTCCATATTTCGAATATCGTTTTCAATATTTCGGGCATATTGTTTTAATGTGGCGAGCGGGATATTTTCTCCACTAACATTAAAGCTTATGGTAGGTCTGTTAATTTCAACTTTGGCAATTATTGGAGGCTCCATACCACTAGGGAAAGAAGGTACTCTGTCTACGGCATTTTTAACGTCGGCAACCACTACATCAATATCTTTTCCTCTTAAAATTTCGACGGTAATGGTAGCTGTATTTTCTTTAGAAACCGATGTAACTCTATCTATACCAACAATGCCTTTTAAATTGTCTTCAATTTTTAATACAATACCTTCTTCCATTTCCAAAGGCGATGCTCCCGGGTAGTTAAGGTTGATGGTTATTTTTTGAGACTCTGTAAGCGGAAAATATGAAGATTTCATAGATAAAGCCCCAACAAAACCAAATGCTATAAAGGCAAATATGGTAATGTTAACCGCAACAGGAAATTTGATGAAATACGAAATTATTTTTTTCATTAGTTATGATCCTTATAAATTTTAACAAGCATTCCTGCATGAGCTCCAGGAACAGGTTTTGACAATAACTTTGTATTATTAGGAAGTCCTTTTACAACAAAATAATTAGGATTTTCAAATACAGGTTGTACCGTAATTAAGTCTAAAACGGAGTCTTTTACAACATATAATTTATTTTTATCTACCAATAAATTTCTAGATACCTCAAAAGCGTCTGTTTCGTTTTTTACTTGTAGCTCAGCTTCTAAATACTGACCTTCTTTTAGTCCTTTTCCGGAAACTTGAATGTATACATTTACGGTTTGAGTTTGCGTATCAACTTTTCCGTTAATTCTAACTACTTTTCCATCCCAAAATTTTGTTTTGTTTAGGTTTTGAAGTTTTACATGTTTATTAACTTGTAGTAAGTTTTGATATTCCGATTTTACCGAAACGCCAATTTCGTAAGTTGTAGGATTGATAAATTCACCTAATTTTTGTCCGGGTCTAATTAATGTTCCCGGATTTACCAATGCCTCGGTAAGTATTCCGTTAAAAGGTGCCTTTAAAGTATATTTTTTTAATTTGGCTTCTAGATTTTTAACATTGTAATAAGCAGTTAATATTCCTCTGCCAGAAATGAAGAATTTTTCCTTTTCTGAAGTAAAATCAGGTAATTTTGGTGTTGTTTTTTGAACATTAAAATGTTGTAAATACGTATTCCATTTCTGATACTCATTGGCAAAATCTAATCTAATATCGGGCATTATAGCGGTAATAGAATTGAATAAATTGCTTTTTTGAGCTTGTAAGTTTGCAAAAAACTCATCGCTATTTATTTTTATAATAGTTTCACCTTTTTTAAAAGAAGTTCCTTGTTTAAACTCTTTATTGTTTTTTTCTAAAACACCTTGCACTTCAGAAAACAATTCTATTTTGTCTTTAGCTTCTAACGTACCGCTAGAAATAATAACAAGTGGTATGGTTTTGTTTGTAACGTTTTCTACAAAAACTGTTTTTACTATTTTATTAAAAGTAGGTTTTGGCTTTCTTTTATTCTTAATTAAATTAATTGCAATCATAAAAGAGCCAATAATCAAAACGATTGATAATGCTGCTGCTATAAGTTTTCGAATCATAATAAGGGAACTAAGTTGTTTGATTGTTGTTAATATTGTACTGTATTTTTTTTAATACCTGAATGACCATTTCTTTTTCTTTTTTAGTAATGTCTTTTTGAAAAAGTGCTATGCTCTCAAGCATTAAAGGTTTTATTTTAAGAAAAAGTTCTGTGCCTTTTTGAGTAATACTGATGGTTTTTTTTCGAGCATCATTTTCAGTTTTACATCTAGAAACCAGCCCGTTTTTTTCCATAACATTAATAAGTCTGGTAAGAGAAGCTTTGTTTCTGTAAGTAATAAAAGCCAAGTCGTTTTGTATTAAACCTTCATTGTTTTCTTGCAGAATTTTTAATACAATCCATTGTTCTTTAGTTACATGAATGTTGTTGGCTTTTAACACATCCCAAATGTACATATTAATCATTTTAAACGTTTTGCCAATCCAAGGAGCAAGCGTTTTATTAAATTCGGATGTGTTATTTTCAATATTCATGAAGTGCAAATATATAAATAAAATAATTAGTTGCATATGCAACTATGTTAAATAAGTATTAATGTATTTTTAAGGAAAGCACCTCTCTCTTCGGTACTCCCGTAAAATTTGTTATATATTTGTTTACATAGAAAATACGATTTTTATGAAATTAGATATTTTAGCCATTGGAGCTCACCCAGACGATGTAGAATTGGGTTGCGGAGCAAGCATTGCAAAAGAAGTTTCTTTAGGTAAAAAAGTAGGAATATTAGATTTGACGAGGGGAGAGTTAGGCACAAGAGGCTCTGCCGAAATTAGAGATCAAGAAGCGAAAGATGCGGCTAAGATTTTAGGCGTAGTATTAAGAGAAAATTTAGGTTTTTCCGATGGTTTTTTTGAAAACAACAAAGCACATCAATTGGAAATTATTAAAATAATTAGAAAATATCAACCCGATATTGTATTGTGCAATGCTGTTAAAGATAGACACATAGATCATTCAAAAGGAAGTAAACTGGTTTCTGATGCTTGTTTTTTGTCGGGATTGCGAAAAATAGAAACAGTGTTAAACGGAGATACACAAGAAGCTTGGAGACCAAAACAGGTATATCACTACATACAATGGAATCATCTAACGCCTGATTTTGTTGTAGATGTTTCTGGTTTTATGGATACTAAAATAGCAGCAGTAAAGGCTTATAAATCACAATTTTACAATCCGAATAGCAAAGAGCCTGTATCTCCAATATCAAGTAAAAATTTTTTAGAAAGCGTGCGTTATAGAGCGCAAGATTTGGGAAGATTAACAGGAGTAAGTTATGCAGAAGGTTTTAATTCAGAGCGTTATGTTGCCGTAAAATCTTTTGAGAATTTAATATAAAAAAATGTTTGCAAAAAAACAGAAATGTTTTACATTTGCAACCTCTATAAATGGTGGTTGTAGCTCAGCTGGTTAGAGCGCCGGATTGTGGTTCCGGAGGTCGCCGGTTCGAACCCGGTCTTCCACCCAAAATTAAAGGTCTGAATTTTCAGACCTTTTTTTGTTTCTATATGTTTTGTTAAATTAGTTAAAACATGATTTATTACTAATATTATTTTAATAGCTTTACACCTTATATAACGAGACTAAATAATTTAACAATATACAATATGAAAAAATGGATATACGTTGTAGCTATTTTTACTACAACATTAAGTATTGCTCAAAGTAGTACCTTAAATACAGAAAAACAAAAGTTAAAGCAAGCCCTGTCTTATGGAGATAAAATAGTAGCAGCCTCTGTAATGTATAATATTATTGCCATTGAAGGTCCTTCTAGTACTTATAAAGATAGTTTGGCTTTTTTATATTTTAATGCCCGAAATTATGTTTCGTGTTTTTTGGTAACGGAAGATATTTTAAAATCAAAACCTTCAGATACTTCGTTGCTTGAGATGAAAGCTATTTCGTTAGAATCTATGGGAGCATTAGGAAAAGCTACAGAAACGTATCAAAAATTACTGGCTATTACCAATAATAATTACCACGCGTACAAAATAGCAAGTTTACAGTTGGGAATGAATAAGCTTGAAGATGCATATGTATCGGTTAAAAAAGCAGATCAGTTACCAGATAAAGGAACGATGAAAGTAACCTTTAAGGTGAATAAAAATTACAATCAAAATGTTAATTTAAAGGCAGCAATTGCTTATTTGGAAGGAATAATAGCTTTAAACTTGAAAAAAGAAAAAGAAGCAAAGCTAAGTTTTGAAAGGGCTGTAAAGCTATTTCCTGAATTTGTGCTTGCAAAAAGCAAACTTTCTACCTTAAAAAATACTCAATAAGAATTTTCAACGTTTTTAAATAGATTGAAAAGTTGTTTTTTGAGTTGTTAAGTAACTCCAACAGATTTTTAAAGGTCTGTTGGGGTTTTTTCATGAAGTTTTATGCGTTAGGGATTGAACGGTTTGTTTGAGCTCTTTTAAAGGTTTTAATTACCTTTAAAAAGCGAGTAGTGAAAGCCCGACCTGCTAAGGAAACGCCCAAATTAAAGATTTAATTTCTTGGCTAAGTAAGGTGCAGTATATGATTTTTTGCATTTTAAAAGGGCTTCGGGTGTACCTTGAAAAAGTAAATAACCTCCTTTTTTACCTCCGTCTTTACCTAAATCGATAATATAATCGGCACATTTTATGAGTTCTATATTGTGTTCTATTACAACAATAGAGTGCCCGTTTTGAATAAGTGCATTGAACGAATTTAAGAGTTTTTTGATGTCGTGAAAATGCAATCCGGTAGTTGGTTCGTCAAAAATAAACAACGATTTGCTTTGCCGGCTTCCTTTTACCAAAAAAGAAGCTAGTTTAATGCGTTGTGCTTCGCCTCCAGATAGTGTAGATGATGACTGTCCCAGGGTTACATACCCTAATCCAACATCTTGTAAAGGCTGTAGTTTTTTTACAATTTTTTGCTGATTGTGGGTTGTAAAAAATGCAATAGCATTGTTTATGGTTAAATTTAAAATGTCACTGATAGATTTTTGATGAAATGTAACTTCTAAAATCTCTTTTTTAAATCGTTTTCCTTTACAAGCTTCGCACTCAAGGTGTACATCGGCCATAAATTGCATTTCTATGGTAACTTCGCCTTCGCCTTTACAAACTTCGCATCGGCCTCCTTCTACGTTAAAAGAAAAGTGTTTGGGTTGATAATTTCTTATTTTTGATAACTTTTCTGAAGAAAATAAGGCTCTAATGTCATCGTATGCTTTAATATATGTTACCGGATTTGAACGACTTGAGCGACCTATAGGATTTTGATTGATAAACTCTACGTGTTCAATAGAATCGGTATCACCTTTTAGTTGAGAAAATTGTCCTGCTTTTGTTCCGTAACCGCCTATTTTTTTTTGAATAGCAGGATACAGTATTTTGCTTACCAGTGTGCTTTTTCCGCTACCTGAAACACCTGTTATAACCGTTAAACAGTTTAAAGGAATTTGTACATCTATGTTTTTTAAATTGTTTTCTCTGGCTCCAATAATTTTAATAGACTTTGTAATAGGTCGTCTAGATTTTGGCACTTCAATGGTTAACTGATTGTTTAGATATTTTGCAGTTAATGAATCCGATTTTAAAATGTCATTATATGTTCCTTCTGCAACAATTTCACCTCCATGTGTTCCGGCTTCGGGGCCAATATCTATAATTACATCGGCGGCTTTCATAATATCTTCGTCGTGTTCTACAACAATTACAGTATTTCCTAAATCTCTTAAGTTTTTTAATACATGAACAAGTCGTTCGGTATCTTTTGGATGAAGTCCAATACTGGGCTCATCTAAAATGTACATAGAACCTACCAAACTACTTCCTAGTGAAGTGGCTAAATTAATTCGCTGACTTTCTCCTCCTGAAAGGGTGTTTGAAGTACGGTTTAATGTGAGATAGTTTAATCCGACATCGTTTAAAAATTGCAAACGATTGTTTATTTCAATCAATAAACGTTTTGCAATTTTATGTTCGTACTTATTTAGTTCTAAATTTTTGAAAAAATTGGTGAGTTCATTTAAAGGTAAATCTACTAAATCGTTAATACTTTTGTTTCCAACTTTTACATTATTAGCTTCTTCTCGTAAGCGTTTTCCATGGCATACGTTGCATTTTGTTTTACCTCTATACCTAGAAAGCATAACTCTGTATTGAATTTTGTAGCTTTTTTCTTCTAGATGTTTAAAAAAGTAATGCAACCCTTTAAAATAATTGTTTCCGTCCCAAACTAATTTTTTTTGCTCTTTGGAAAGCTGAAACCAAGGTTTGTGAATTGGAATATCACATTTATAAGCGTTGGTAATAAGGTTGTGTTTATATTTTTTAAACGATTCTGAACGCCAAGGCAAAATAGCATCTTCATAAATTGACAATGCTGTATTTGGGATAACCAACTCTTCGTCAATGCCTATCACGTTTCCGTAACCTTCACAGTTAGGACAAGCACCGTATGGATTGTTAAAGCTAAATAAATGGGTGCTAGGCTCTATAAATTGTAGTCCGTCTAATTCAAATTTATTATTAAAATAGGTTAGTTGTTGTGTATTTATATTTTCTACAATACACGTTCCGCTACCTTCAAAAAAAGCAGTTTGAATCGCGTCGGCAAGCCTGTTAAAAAAATCGTCATTATCTTTTACAATAACTCTGTCTATCAAAAGGTAAAAATCGTGTTCAATTTCGGTATCAATATCTTCAATACGCAAAATTTCATTTTTGTATTTTATACGTGCATACCCTTGTTGCGATAGGATTTTTAACGTTTGTAATACGCTTCTTTCTTCAGGAATATGTACAGGTGAAAGAAGTAATAACTTTGTGTCTTGATTTATTTTTTTAATGTAATTAACAACGTCGGTTACCGTGTGCTTTTTAACTTCGTTTCCCGAAATAGGAGAGTAGGTTTTACCAATTCTGGCAAATAGTAGTTTTAGATAATCGTAAATTTCGGTAGAAGTACCTACGGTAGATCTGGGATTTGTAGCATTTACTTTTTGTTCTATGGCTATGGCAGGAGAAATACCTTTAATATAATCTACTTTAGGCTTATTAAGCCTTCCTAAAAACTGTCGTGCATATGATGATAAACTTTCTACGTACCTTCTTTGTCCTTCGGCAAAAAGGGTGTCAAAGGCAAGACTAGACTTACCAGAACCCGATAATCCGGTTATAACAACGAGCTTATTTCTAGGAATAGCAACATCTATATTTTTTAAATTGTGAAGCTTAGCTCCTTTTATAAGGATATACTTTTTAGAATCTAATGTTGCTATATTGTTTGTCATTTCTTTTAAAAAAATAAATAGCGACAAAGATAATCACAAAAAACGAAAGAATAAATTAGTTTTTTAACATAAAATTTGTGATTATAAAAAAAAAATGTAATATTTGGAGAATAAATCTAACCAATAAACAAAAAGCGCCTATAAAACACAATTACTTTTTATAAAATATACATAACGAACAACCCCTAAAATGTATTTTAATTTATGAGGAGTATGAGTAAACCTGATAGCGTTTTAGTAAGCAGCTACATCAACGGAAATGAAAAGTCTTTGGAGATATTAATATGTCGCCATAAGCAACGAGTTTTTAGTTTTATTTTATCAAAAGTTCTTGATAAAGATATTGCAGAAGATATTTTTCAAGATACTTTTATTAAAGTAATTAGAACTTTAAAACGCGGAAATTACAACGAAGAAGGTAAGTTTTTACCTTGGGTAATGCGTATAGCACACAATTTAATTATAGACCACTTTAGAAGAAATAAACGAATTCCTGTATTTAAAAATACAGATGAATTTGATATTTTTTCAGTAATAAGTGATGATCGGTTAAATATTGAAAATCAGATAATTAAATCTCAGATTTTAGAAGATGTGCGCGAACTTATAGAGGAATTGCCAAATGACCAAAAAGAAGTTTTATTAATGCGTATGTATAAAGATATGAGCTTTAAAGAGATTGCAGAAAATACAGATGTAAGTATTAATACGGCACTTGGTAGAATGCGTTATGCACTCATTAATATGCGAAAGTTAATAGAAAAACACAATATTATTTTAGTGAACTAATACTAAAAGTAAAATTTCAGCGTTATATACTTAAAACTAGTACTATATGATGAAATTTTACTCTCAAAAGTCTCCAGTAATGGAGCAACCTAGACCCGAAATAATTCAATATTTGCTCAACTACTCAAAGCAATTGAAAGTAGTTAAAACCAACAAAAACGACCGTATTGAATTACATTTGAATTAATGTTCTTTAAGCCCATTTTATAACCTAAAATGGGCTTTTTTTATTTTAGTACAGATTTTCTTCCAATGGTTTTGGTAATAATGTCTTTTTCAATGTCCCAGCCTCTGGCAGGCGAATATTCTCTTCCGTAGTAAATTATTTGTAGGTGTAATTTGTTCCAAAGCTTTTTTGGAAACAATCGTTTTGCATCTTTTTCGGTTTGAACTACATTTTTACCACTGCTTAAATTCCACCGGTACATTAACCTGTGAATATGTGTATCAACAGGAAAGGCAGGAACACCAAAAGCCTGACTCATTACTACACTAGCTGTTTTATGCCCTACGGCAGGAAGAGCTTCTAAATCTTCAAAACTCTTAGGAACTTTACCTTCGTGTTTCTCTATTAAAATTTTTGAAAGCCCATAAATCCCTTTCGATTTCATTGGAGATAAGCCAACCGGTTTAATAATTTCTTTAATTTCTTCTACAGACAGTTTTACCATATCGTACGGATTATCGGCCTTTTTAAAAAGTATTGGGGTAATTGTATTTACTCTGGCATCGGTACTTTGAGCAGATAGGAGTACGGCTATTAGTAATGTGTACGGGTCTTTATGTTTTAAAGGGATAGGGACTTCAGGATATAGCTTTTCCAAGGTATTTATCACAAAATCAACTCTTTCTTGTTTAGTCATTTTTAGTATCTTTACGAAAAGCTAAAATACAAATTATGATAACATTAAAAATTGGTGATAAAGCTCCAAATTTTGAAGCACTTGATGAGCAAGGAAATTTAGTTAAACTTTCAGACTACCAAGGAAAGAAATTGGTTTTATTCTTTTATCCGAAGGCGAGCACACCGGGTTGTACGATGGAAGCATGTAACCTAAGAGATAATTACCAAACTTTTTTGGCAAAAGGATATGATATTGTAGGAGTTAGCGCCGATGTAGCTAAACGCCAACAAAATTTTAAAGCCAAGCATAAACTTCCTTTTCCTTTGCTTGCCGATGAATCAAAAGAAGTGATAAATGCGTTTGGAGTTTGGGGACCAAAAAAATTTATGGGAAGAACGTACGACGGAATTCACAGAACTACTTTTGTAATAGATGAAAATGGTGTTATAGAAGATATTATTACGAAAGTAAAAACCAAACAACACACAACTCAAATTTTGAAAGAACAATAATATCCCAATAATTGTTCGAAAGTTTATTTTGAAGGTGTTTAATCAGTGTATAAAAGTAATTTTAAATAATTTTATATGAGTTTTGGAGGTTCAGTTTCTGCGATGATTTTATCAATAAAGAACAACGCAAGAACAAAGAGAAAAACTTATTTTGATAGAAAAACATCGAGTTTTAGAAAAAGAGATAAAAAAATGTGTTAGATGAAAAGAAAGCTACGCGGAGCAGTTAGCCAACATTAGAGAAAAGTTAGCTAAAGAAAACGGAAAAAAGGCTATTAAAACGGCACTATTTATCGTGTTTATTGCAATACTAATTATTTTATTACTTGTGCATATAAACTAGTTAGATAAATTGCTTACCGGTAACACACCAAGCTCTATATTTTTACAGTTACTTTTACGTTAAACACTCTAGAAGTCATATAGTTTGGAATTCCGTAAAATTGCTTTGAATAGACATCTCTAACCCAAGTGTTTGTTATTGCATTTTGAACATCAAACATATTAAAAATTTCAAACCCGACAGCTAATTCTTTAAAATTACGAAGCCAACCGTTTTGATAGCTATTATTGGCATCGGTAAATACATACGAAACCCCTATGTCTGCTCTTTTATAAGCATTTAGTCTTCGTTGGTAATCATATGGGTCTGCATACGAAGGAGAGCCGCCTGGCACGCCGGTATTAAATACTAAATTCAAATACATCTTTATATTAGGAATATTAGGTACGTAATCTTGGAATAGCATGGCGAATTTAAAACGTTGGTCTGTAGGGCGAGAAATATATCCGAGATGATTACTATTTTCTTCGGTTTTTAAAAAACCAATACTTACCCAACTTTCAGTGCCGGGAACAAACTCACCATTTAGCCTCAAATCAATTCCCGTAGCGTAAGCAACGGCATTATTATTGGCACTATACCTTATTTTTACGTTATCTACAGTATAGGTGTTTACTTTTGTAAGGTGTTTGTAGTAAATTTCTGAAACCAGTTTAAAAGGACGTTTCCATAGCTTAAAACTATAATCATTTCCCAATACAACGTGAATGGATTTTTGTGCGTCAACACTTGGAATTACAGTACCGTTTACATCTCTAATTTCTTTATAAAAAGGAGGTTGGTTATACATTCCTCCGGAAATTCTGAAGAGCATGTCTTTTTCCCAATCGGGTTTTATAGCAAATTGTCCCCTAACGCTGTAAATAATTTTATTTTCGGTGGTAAGATTGTCTCCATAAATATTCCAATTATGAGAGCGAACACCTACGTTATACCAAATTTTATGACTATTCCAATAAGTACTTTTGCTGTATTGCGCAAACCAAACCAAACGATCAATTTTTACGTGGTTTTTTGCATTAATATTTTGGTAAGGTATAATTTCTCCGGTAAAAGGCTCGTAAGGTTGATTGTTAGTAATGTGATGAGGTGGTCGTACACTAAATCCTACAGAATCAATAACTTCCCACTCTTTTATTCGGTCTATAATATCTTCTTTTTGGTATTTAACCCCAAAATTGAAGATGTAATTTTCCTTTTTGTAAGAAGCTTTTAGTTCTACATTGCTAATAAGTGCATCAAGGTCGTTTCTGGCGTGATTTAACTGTGAGCCAATGCCTTCAGAAAACTCAACATTTCCGAAGTTTTCAGATCCAAAATCGTTGTTTACTTCTCCTAAATTGTAACTAGCTAAAATATCGTAATACTCTTCTTCAATGGTGTGATACGTAGACGTAGTTAGGCTTACATTCAAACAATCGTTTACAATATAACTGCCTTTTAAAGCTCCAAAAACAGTTTGATAGGTATCTTTTTCTTGACCGTTGTAATAGACAATAAGCTCTAATGGATTTGAAATTGTTCCAAATTTTGTTCTTCGAGAGGTAGGTATAAAGTTATAATTGTTAACAGCCACATTTCCTAAAAAATCAATCTTTAGTTTTGGATTTACCAAGTAAGACATAAAAGTTTGTACATCGGTAAAATTAGGTCTGGAGTTGGTTTCGGTATCTTTACTGTTAATAAAAAGGCTGTTATCTCTATACCTTATTCCAACCAAAGCACTTAATTTATTTTTGAGAGCAACGCTTTCAACAGTAATACTACCTCCTAATAAGCTTGCGTCGGCACTTGCGGCAAATGTGGTTGGCGTTCTATAGGTAATATCCAATACCGATGAAAGTTTATCGCCGTATTTGGCCTGAAAACCTCCCGATGAAAATTTGATGTTTTGCACTAGATTTGAATTTATAAAACTCAAACCTTCTTGTTGCCCAGACCTTACTAAAAAAGGTCTGTATACTTCAATACCATTTACATATACCAGATTTTCATCAAAATTTCCACCTCTTACATTGTATTGGGTACTTAACTCGTTATTGTTATTTACTCCGGCAAACGTCATTAATATATTTTCAACACCTTGATTGGCTCCGGGAATTTTAGTAGCGTCAGAAGGGTTTACTTTAATAATTCCTTCGGCATTATTTTTTTCACTTTTAACGGTTACTTCCTGAATTTCCTCTACTTTTAAGGTAAGAGTTGGAGAAAATCGTAATATTTTATTTTTAGGTATCTTAACCGTTTTGGTAAAGGTTTTATAGGAAATATGGCTAAAGGTGATTGTAATTTCCTTATTGGCAGCCACTGTGAGTTGATATGCTCCATTTTTATCGGTTGTAGTTCCGTGAGCAGCATACGTAATAGAAACACCTTCAATGGGGTTTTTCCGAGCATCTTTAACTACACCTTTTATAATTGCAGTTTGCGCAGAAACCAAGGTGGTAATAAATAAAAATAAAGTTAGGGTTTTTGTTTTCAAATTGATGTGTTATTTTTTTCTGAAAAAAGTTGCGTAAATTGTATTTGTATTTCCAACATTATCGGTAACAGTAACTTTAAGTTGGTGTTTTGCATTGCTGAAAGATTTATCACTTAAATTATAGGTAAGTATTCCTCTTTTAACATTGTACTCCATTAAAATCCATTTACCGTCAATTTCACCTCTGTATTTTTGAATTCCTGATTCAGCATCAGAAATTTTAACCTTAAGTGTTTTAAAATGCGTAACCCATTGTTTGTCTTTAAAGTTATACAATCTTATTTTAGGCTGAATGGTATCTTTGCGTAAGGTAAATTTCCCTAGCTTTTTTGTGGTAGTATAAAATGTATGTTCTTTTTTAACGGTAGGTTCGTAATTGGTACTTCCTTTATCGGTTATTGAAGCAATATACATATACTTTTTTTGTATAGAATCGTATTTAGAAACATCAAAAGTTAGCGTATATTTTTTATTTAAAGGGATAGTGGGAGGATGTACTTGTACAATAGTATCGTTTACCCAAAAATCTAAATAAAAATCTTGATAAAATGTGTTTTTTGGAAATGCTACGGTAACGTGTTTATCTGTAAATTTATAAAATTGATTGTGATTTATTTTATAAGCGGTACGTTTTACTTCTTTTTTGACTAAAACAGGTTCTTTTTTACCTATAACTGGAATTGTAATTTGTAGGGTATTGCCCTTAAAATCTTCCGATACAATAACAACGTTGTAGGTTAAGCCATCTTTAATAGTAACAAAGCCTTTGTTGGCAGAACTACGGTACATGCTAAGTTTATTTTCAGGTGTAATAAAACACTTATGAATTCGTTGTTTTTTTTCTTCTAAATAGCCGTAATCTATGAGTAAGTTAATGTATTTACTTTCAGAAAAAGCAAAAGAATAGGCTCTAAAATCGTACACTTTTTTACCATTTACCAGCATTTTTAATTTGTAAATACCGTTTTTATTGTACGCTCCGTCTAACTGGTCGTAGACTTGAACACCAAACCCAATTGTTCCATGTGCTACAATTTTGTTGGCAAGTAAATTCCCGTTTTTTAATTTTCTAAATGCAATTTTTGAAGGAATTCCAAGCTGATTAATGCTTGAGGTACTATCTAGCGGATATCCTATTAAGGTTTTTATTCTAGGGCGCTTAGAGTCACTTACCGTAATTCCAAACAACATAGGGTTAATAGGTTTTTCTGATTTAGTATCTCTAATCTCAAAATGTAAATGAGGTCCAACAAAACCACCGGTACTTCCTGTAAAAGCAATAATTTCACCCTTTTTAACCGGCAATATTTCTAGCGAAGGAAATACTTGAATTTCAAAACTCTCTTTCTTATACTGTTTCTTTTTAATAAAAGCCTCAATACGTTTATTAAATTTTTTCAAATGTGCATACACCGTTGTATATCCATTAGGATGTGTAATGTAAATAGCTTTTCCGTACCCCCAATGAGAAATTTTAATTCTAGAAACATACCCTTCAGCTGCAGCATAAACATTTAAGCCTTCTTTTTGTTGTGTTTTAATATCTATACCAGCATGGAAATGATGAGGTCTTAATTCAGCAAAAGTTCCCGATAAGATTAAAGGTATATCAAGAGGTTTTCTAAAATAACTTTCAGGAAATGTTTTTTCAATAGTAGCACTGCCTTGAGCAAAAGTGCCAAAGCAACTCATTAGAAAGAAAAATAACGCTAGTTTTTTCACAAAGTTTATTTTAGGCTAAAATAGTAAAATATATGATTTATAAAGTTTAATTATTTACCCTATTTGAGGAGGTAAATTAAAAAAAATAATAAAATGCAGTAAAACAGTTGTAATTTCAATTAACTAATATTAAATTTGTAACAATAGTTTATTTCTTTGTACGTAATATGGGTAATATAACTCAAGTTGTTAATTTAGTAGAAGATAGGCTCAAAGTACTTATAGAAAATTATAATTTTTTAAAAGAGGAAAATGAGTTTCTACTTGGCAAAGTAGCAGTTTTAGAGACCCAAATAGCCAAAGAAAAGCAATTAAATGAAGAGTTGGAAGAAAAGTACAAAACTTTAAAAATTGCAAAAACTATAGAAGGCAGTAAAGAAGATAGAAGAGAAACAAAACTCAAAATAAATGCTTTAATTCGTGAAATAGATGTGTGTATAGCACAGTTAAGCGAGTAAGATCTTTTAAAATGGCTGAAAATTTAAAGATAAAAGTAACTATCGCAGGAAGAGTGTATCCGCTTAGAGTAAGAGATGAGAAGGAAGAAGAAGGAATGCGAAAAGCGGCGAATAAAATAAATGATTTAGTTACCAAATTTGAAAAAAATTATGCCGTTGGTGATAAACAAGATGTGCTAGCAATGTGTGCTTTACAATTTGCTTCACTTATTGAAATAACCACCATTAATAAAGATGAAGATATTATTAAAGCAACAAAAAAATTAAACAAGTTAAATGAGCTCATTAATGAGCATTTAAAATAAGTTCTTTAAATAAAAAATAATAATACTGCCTACATTAGTTATTGTTTGTTAAACTCAACACTATATCTTTATAAAGGATGAGTCTTAACTGTAAAAGCGCGCTACCTTTGAGTAGATACTTGATCAGTTAGTTAGTTCTAAACCTGTTTATAAGGAGTTTACAAAACCTCTCTAATGTAGGCTTTTTATATATAATAAGTTATGATAGAATATGTAATTCCAATAATTATTGGTATCGGAATAGGTTTGGCAATAGGGTACATTATTGCGAAATCACTAGAAAAGACAAAGGCAACTAAAATTTTAAGAAATACAAAAAAACAAGCAGCATCAATTATAAAAGAAGCTAAAATTGAAGCCGAAGCCATAAGAAAAGATAAAATTTTACAAGCCAAAGAAAAATTTATTGAATTAAAATCGGAGCACGAAAAAGTAATTATTGCTCGTGATAAAAAAATTGCAGATGCTGAAAAACGAACAAGAGATAAAGAGTCTCAAGTATCTCAAGAGCTCGATAAAAATAGAAAGCTAAACGTTGAAATTTCTCAAAAAATTAAAGAGTACACTACCAAGATAGAATACTTAGAACGAAGAACAGAAGAAATTGATAAGCTACATAGAAAACAAGTTGAAAACCTTGAAGTTATATCTGGATTATCGGCTGACGTTGCTAAGAAAGAGTTGGTAGCATCTTTAAAAGAAGAAGCAAAATCTGATGCAATGGCTTATATTCAAGATACCATTGAAGAAGCAAAATTAACGGCACAGCAAGAAGCCAGAAAAGTAATACTAAATACCATTCAAAGAGTAGGTGTTGAGCAAACGGTTGAAAATTGTGTATCGGTATTTAACATAGAATCTGACGATGTTAAAGGTCGAATTATAGGTAGAGAAGGACGAAACATTAGAGCCTTAGAAGCAGCAACAGGTGTTGAAATTATTGTAGATGATACTCCGGAAGCTATTATACTATCTTGTTTTGATCCTGTTAGAAGAGAAATTGCGAGACTATCATTACACAAATTAGTGACCGATGGTAGAATTCACCCAGCACGTATCGAAGAAATTGTTAAAAAAACAGAAAAACAAATTCAGCAAGAAATTATAGAAGTAGGTAAACGTACCGTTATTGATTTAGGTATTCATGGACTACATCCAGAGCTAATTAAAATTGTGGGAAGAATGAAATACCGTTCTTCTTACGGGCAAAATTTATTACAACACTCTAGAGAAGTAGCAAACCTTTGTGGTTTAATGGCAGCAGAGTTAGGCTTAAATGCCAAACTAGCTAAAAGAGCCGGATTATTACACGATATAGGTAAAGTACCGGATACAGAGAGTGAACTTCCTCACGCACTTTTAGGAATGCAATGGGCAGAAAAATACAATGAAAAACCAGACATTTGCAATGCTATTGGAGCTCACCATGATGAAATTGAAATGAAAACACTAATTGCACCTATTGTGCAAGTTTGTGATGCCATTTCGGGAGCTAGACCTGGAGCTAGACGTCAAGTATTAGATTCTTATATTCAACGCCTTAAAGATCTTGAAGATATTGCTTTTGGATTTACAGGTGTTCAAAAAGCATATGCTATTCAAGCCGGACGTGAATTACGTGTAATTGTAGAAAGTGAAAAAGTAAATGATGCTAAAGCAGCAGAACTTTCTTTTAACATTTCTCAAAAAATTCAAAACGATATGACTTATCCGGGGCAAGTAAGAGTTACAGTTATTAGAGAAACAAGAGTTGTAAATATTGCCAAATAAAAATTCTTAGTATATATAGTGTAAATAAAAAGTCCTGTTTTTACAGGACTTTTTACTTTCTTGGATGAAAGGAGTCTACAACTTCCTTCAAAAAACGTTTATCTAAGTGCATATAAATTTCAGTAGTCGTAATACTTTCATGTCCTAACATCTGCTGTATGGCACGCAAGTCAGCACCTCGCTCTAATAAGTGTGTAGCAAAAGAATGTCTAAAAGTGTGAGGACTTATTTTTTTTTGCAAACCGGCTTTTATACCCAAGTCTTTAATAATGGTAAAAATCATGTTTCTACTTAAATTTTTACCTCTTCTGCTTAGAAAAATAGTGTCTTCAAATCCTTTTTGTACAGGAATATGATTTCTAATGGTTGTTATATACAAGTTAATGTATTTTTGAGTGTACACATTTACAGGTACAAACCGCTGTTTATTTCCCTTTCCAATAACGCGAATAAAACCTTCATCAAAAAACAAATCAGACAGTTGTAAATTTATAAGTTCAGAAACCCTAAGCCCACAACCGTATAACGTTTCTAAAATGGCTCTATTTCTTTCACCTTGAGGTCTACTCAAATCAATACTATTAATTAGCAAATCAATTTCAGCTTCACTTAATGTATCAGGTAATTTTCTACCAATTTTGGGCGCTTCAATTAAATCGGTCGGATTTTCTTCTCGGTAATCTTCAAAAACCAAATAGTTAAAAAAATTTCGAAGTCCAGACAATACTCTTGCCTGTGTACGTGCATTTACAGTTTTAGAAAGATTGTAAATAAACTGCTGTATATCAGTTTTTTGAATAGAGATAGGAGAGCTACTCATGTGATTCTCTTCTAAAAAAGAGATAAGCCTTTGCACATCACTAGAATAGCTATTAATAGAGTTTTGTGCCAAACCTTTTTCAATTTTAAGGTAAAACCGATAATCTTTTAACGCATGATTCCACTTCATAAACTAAAATATTAAAATTACTTCAGCAAAAGCTAAAATTAGGCTTACACATTTCATAAAGTAAAAATAAGTAATATATTTACACAGTAAACAATTCTTATGAAAATACTCATTTTAAACGGACCCAATTTAAATTTACTAGGAAGAAGAGAGCCTACCATTTACGGCAATTTAACCTTTGATGAATTTTTTGAGAGTTTAAAAAAGAAATATGCCGATATTACTTTAGACTATTTTCAAAGTAATATTGAAGGAGAATTGATTGACAAATTGCACGAAGTAGGTTTTAACTATCAGGGAATTATATTAAATGCCGGAGCTTACACACACACTTCAGTCGCAATTGGAGATGCCGTAAAAGGCATAGAAACACCTGTTGTAGAAGTACACATCTCTAATGTACATGCACGTGAAGATTTTCGACATATCTCGTATATAGCACCTAACGCCAAAGGAGTTATTGCAGGTTTTGGCTTGCAAAGTTACAAGCTTGCATTAGAAAGTTTTTTATAGGTACAAATGGGGCATTAGCTCAGTTGGCTAGAGCGTTTGGCTGGCAGCCAAAAGGTCATCGGTTCGATTCCGATATGCTCCACTTTTTTGGGTGTTCCCTTTCAGGTCGGGCTTTCACTACTCGCTTTTTAAAGGTAGCAACCTTTAAAAGAGCTCAAACAAACCGTTCAATCCCTAACACGTAAAAAATTTAAAATTTTTCAAATACTCCCAATCCAAATAAAGCAAAATCGTACTTAACAGGATCATTTTTATCCATTTCTCTAAGACTTAAATCTAACTCTTTCAGTGCTTTGGCATCGTTTTGTTTCCTAGTTAACAAACCAAGTTTTCTGGCTACATTTCCAGAGTGAACATCAAGAGGGCAAGATAGTTGTGACGGCGCTATGGTTTTCCAAATTCCAAAATCAACACCGGCGTTATCATTTCTAACCATCCAGCGTAAAAACATATTAACCCGTTTTGCTGCCGAGCCTTTTAATGGATTAGAGATATGTTTTTGGGTACGTTGTTGGTGATTTAGCTCAAAAAAAGCAGCTTTAAATTGAGCAATGGCAAATTGAGTACTATTTTTTTGAGTGTTTTTAGCAAAAAGGCCTTCTAAACCATGGTAATTTTTATAAATATGTTTTAAAGCAGTAATAAAATATTTTAAGTCTATACTATTAAATGTTCTATGTACAAATCCATCAAAATAATCAAGATGTTGCTTTTTATGACTCATAACAAAATCGTATGGGCTATTACCCAATAACTCCATCATTTTAGTCGCATTTTTAATAATCATTTTCCTATTTCCCCAAGCAATGGTAGCCGTTAAAAAGGCCGAAATTTCAATATCTTCTTTTAAAGAAAACCGATGTGGTATTTGTATAGGATCACTTTCAATAAACAGCGCATTGTTGTATTGTACTACTTTTTCGTCTAAAAATTCTTTAAGTGCTTTTTTTTCCACGTTTGTTTTTTGTGGTGTTATAATTTGCCGTAAAAATACCTAATAAAATTAGAACTAAACTGTAAAAATGAGTTACATTAACAGTTTCTCCTAAAAAAATAAGTGCCAAAGTTCCACTAAATAAAGGAAGCGTATAATAAATAATTCCTGCTTTGGTAGGACCAATGTTTTCAATAGCTTTATTCCAAAAAATGTATGCTGTTAACGAAGCAAATATTCCAATATAGGCAATAGAAAACAATGTTTTGTATTCAAATGCAACAGTAGGTACATTTAAAGTTTCCCAAATATAAAAAGGAATTATAAATAACAGCCCTAAGAAAAAAGTACTTAGTTGAAACGAGCTAACGCTCAAATATTTAGGTTTTTGTTTTATTAAAATACTGTAAACAGCAAAAATAATGGCGGCTACTAGCATCCATAAATCACCAATAGCAAACGATAATTGCCCAATTTTAGAGAGATTCCCTTTGGTAATAAGCAACACAACTCCAAAAACGACAAGTAAAATACCAATACTTTTTGTCAAAGTAATTTGCTCTCCAAAAAAAATGCGAGATAAAAGAATGATAAAAATGGGAAAAGTAATAGATATTAACGATAGGTTTATGGCCGTCGTGGTATGACCGGCAATGTAGATTAGAGTATTAAATACGGTTACACCTAAAAAAGAAACAATAGCAATATAACCTATATTTTTTTTAATAGTTTTCCATTCTTTAACAAAGTGCTTTATAGCAAAAGGGAATAAAACAACTAGTGCAACAGTCCATCGCCAAAAGGCTAAACTAATAGGAGGGATGCTACTTTTAAGATCTCTGGCAATAATAAAATTTCCAGACCAAATGGCGGTTGCACCTAATGCAAATAGATATCCTAAAATCTCTTTTTTATCTAATTTTTTCAAACAATAAGCGGCGTTATATTTTTTATAATTTCCGAAGGTTGTTCACTAAAGTCAAACCAAATAATTTCGGTATCTTTTTTATTCCAAGTAACTTGCCTTTTGGCAAATCTCCGTGTATTTTTCTTAATTTCTTCAATGGCAAATGCCAACGAGTAATTATTGTCAAAGTAATTAAAAAGCTCTCTGTATCCAACTGTTTGCAATGCATTTAGGTGTTTGTGAGCATATAATTTTTTTGCTTCTTCAACAAGGCCCTCTTCAATCATTATATCAACCCTTTTGTTAATACGGTTGTACATAATTTCTCTATCGGCGGTTAATCCAACTTTAATAGTTTTAAACGGACGTGTTTTTTTAGTGGCATTTTTAAAAGACGAGTATGGCTTTTTGCTTCCTATACAAACTTCTAAGGCTCTAATTAATCGGTGTGGATTTGTAATTTCAATGGTTTGGTACGATTCAAAATCTAATTCTTTTAATTGTTGCTGAAGTTCTTCTATTCCGTTGGTTTTTAGCTGTAAATTAAGTGTTTCTCTAATTTCAGAATTTATTTCAGGAAAATAATCAAGTCCGTTAATAACCGCATTTGCATAAAGTCCGCTTCCACCAACCATAATAACAACATGATATTTATTAAATAATTCATCAAGTTTAGCCAAAGCGTCTTTTTCAAACTGCCCAACGCTGTATTCATCAAAAATAGATCTATTTTGGATAAAATGATGTGGCACTTCAAGGAGTTCTTTTTTAGAAGGTACTGCAGTTCCTATGCTCATTTCTTTGTAGAACTGTCTTGAGTCACATGAAATAATTTCAGTTTTAAAATGTTTAGCAAGTTGAATGCTCAATGAGGTTTTTCCTATAGCGGTTGCACCTACAACAGAAATTAAATACTTTTTACTCATGATTTAATTTTTGACCACATTGATAACAGAATTCAGCATTGTCGGTATGCTTTTCAGCAGAACAGCTTGGACACGATTGTGTATTTGTTGAAATGACATTATTCTTAGTCATTTCAGAGGTAACAATCCCTGTAGGAACAGCAATAATACCATACCCCAAAATCATAACAATACTGGCTATAAATTGCCCTAAAGGAGTGTGTGGTGAAATATCGCCGTATCCAACAGTGGTTAGGGTTACTATTGCCCAATACATGCTGTGAGGAATACTGGTAAAACCATTTTTAGGACCTTCAATAATATACATTATAGTACCTAAAATAATAGTTAAAACAAGTACGCTAAATAAAAAAACAGCAATTTTAATTCTACTTGATTTTAAAGCTGCAATAAGTGTTTTAGAAGCCCCTAAATAGCGTACTAATTTTAAAATTCTGAAAACACGTAATAATCGGAGAGCTCTTAAGGCTATAAGCGCATGTGTTCCCACAAAAATAAGCGATAAGTATTTTGGAATAGTTGCTAAAAAGTCAATAATTCCGTAAAAACTAAAAATGTACGATTTCGGTTTTTTAATAACAACTATTCTAGCCATGTACTCTAACGAAAAAAGGAAAGTAATAATCCACTCAATAACATTTAACTGCACATGGTATTTACTATCAAAACTTTCAACACTTTCAAGCATAACAACAATAATACTTACGATGATGGTGAGTATTAAAATGATATCAAAGAGTTTTCCTTCTTTAGTGTCAGCTTCATAAATAATTTCATGAAGTTTAGATTTCCAGTTAGTTGTTTTAGTTTGCGACATCAAAAATTTAAATAGTGTTTATAGGTTTAAAGTTATAGCTTTTTAATTTCAATAGGTGTTTTTTGAGTATTTACAATAATTTTAAAAAATTCTTTTAATGGTTGATATTCAAAATTAAAAAAAGTAGGCTTATTTATTTTAACGGTACTACTTAGAATTAAAGAATTGTTGCTTGAGTTTGTTAAAAATTTATAAGAACCACCACTTTCTGGTAGTACTACAGATTTAGGCTCTGGAAATGAATGTATTTTATAGCTTTCAGGAATATGTAGTACAATGTTTGCACTGTAAGTTCTAGGATATCCAAAATCTACAGGGTACAATCTATTTTTCTGATTAAATGGGTTTTTAGTAAAACGCTCTCCAAAATAAGGATTTAAAAAATAGGTTTCAGTATCATTAATATCATCAATTAAGATCTCAAAAGTTTCAATTAACGGTTTGTCAATGTCGGTTTTATTTTCAATGGTATAATTTACAACTTCAAGATTGTCATAATTGTCCTCAAAATCAGAAATAATATCGTCTTCGCTATAATTTTCTATTGCTTCTCTTCTGTTGAGGGCATCATGCCAAAATTTCACTTTTCTTAATTTTCCTGTAATGGTACCATCTTCATTTAAGGTTAAACTCGTATAAAGCTTGGTTTTAGATTTTTTAGAAGGAACAATATCTATCCAATAACTTTCATTTTTAAAATCCATAGCTCTTCCGTAATGGTTAAGGCATCTAAAAGGCAGCATTCCAAAAGGTAATAGTTTGTTAGTTGCGTCTAAAAAATAATACGAATCACCTATATTTACTTTTGCTATAACATAGTTAAAATTGGAGATAATAGGGTGTAGCTTGGTAGGAAACCCATTATTTCTGGTAGAAATTAAGACTAGTTCGGTTTTAAGTCCTGCAAATTTGAGCGCATTGATTAATGAGATGTTAATCTCACCAACATTTCCTACTCTATTCTCATATGCTTTTTTAATATTTACATTTTTAAAAATACTATACTTTTTATTCCACGTATAATGGTTTTGAATAAAGGTATAAATGGCTTTTGCCTTTTCTAAATCGGAGTTTAAAAGAGTTATTTCTGTTGGAATCTTATTTTTAAAAAAAGACGATTTTCTAAATTGTCCGCCAATATTTTTATCGGTTTTAAACTCTTTATCTACGGCTTTCCATGTAGAAGTATATTTTCTTTTAGTACCATCAAACCAAACGGTTTTACTTAGTTCAAATTTTATTCTTGAAAGGAAATTTTCTCTGGCAGTCATATATTCTTCTTCTTCAAAAGCAGGAATATTTTCCATAGCATAAACTAATTTTTCACAGTCAGAAGAAGTGGCAAATCCGGGAACACTAAAGCATCTTTTTACAATGCGAGCATCGTTTACGTTGAGTTTTAAATATCCGGTTAAACTTCGGTTATAAATATAATTACCTGGAATTAAAGCGCTAAACTGGCTGTATTTTTTAGGAATGTCTGATTGAAATTCCCACCCAGTTAAATTGAATTTAAAGGGAGTTTTTATGGTATACATTACTTCAATAACACTTCCTTCCTTTAAGTTAGGCATGGTAAATTTAACTTCTCGCCATCTGTCATTTACTCTCTTTTCAAAAATTTGTGATTTTTTGAGTATGGTTTTACTTAAACTATTATGTGTAATTCCTTGAATATCTTTTACATATTCTTCATTATCTCTGTCGTTGTACAATGGAATGGCAAAAGAAGCATGTTTAAAGCCTTCTTTGTTAAAAATTTTGATTTTTTTATAAAAGGAGGTGTTAACCATAATATGATGATTTCCAACAGAAAAAGTAGTATTTGCAGATTCAAATAATACTACAGCGTTTGCTGTGCTATCTAATTTGTAGGTTTTTAAAGCCAACTCTTCGGCTGTAGGTTTTCCAAATGCATATTCTTTTTGAGAAAATGTATTAAAGTAATTTAAAACGAGTAGTAGTAAAAGAACAGAGTTTTTTTTCATAGTATTGTTTTTAGAATCTGATAATTTTTTCAACATTATTTTTTTGTAAGTATTTTTTTATAATATATCTGTTTTGAGAAGAGTTTTCCATAGGTGTTATTAGGCTTCTGAGGATTTCAACATGGCTTATTTGATAGCTTAAATCAACAAATGCAAAGCCTACAAACTGATTATTTTCAATGAGAAGTGCAGATTTTTCACCAATATTTCTTCCCTTATTTATAACTACTAAATTAGGATTGCTAAACTGAATAGCACCGTATTTTTTTTTGTCGGCATAATTAAATACAGGCTTAATATTTTTAATTTCAGAAGCGTATTTTAAATGAGCGATAAGTTCGTTTCCGGTTTCTTCATAGGTTACCGAAGCCACATTTTGTTGTATTATTTTTGCTTTTTTTGAGGTTCTTAAAAACAATTTATTTACTGTTTTTTTTAGATCCTTTCCTTTTCCAATATACAGTATTTCATTATTGCTATTATGAACGTAAAAAACACCTGTTTTAGACGGAATATCATCTAAAATACTTAGTAGTTTTGGTGCAATACTTTTGCTTGAGATATGTTTAATAGCTTTTTTAACAATTTCTTTATTTATATCCTTAGCTAAAAGTAACTTAAATAGTTGAACGGTGGCCATTACATCGCCTTCGGCTCTGTGCCTACTTGAAACCGGAATTCCTAAAGAGCGGCAAAGTTTTCCAAGTTTATATGAAGGTAAGTTAGGAATTAGTTGCTTACTCAATTCTACAGTGCAAAGTGTTTTTCTAGAAAAATGATACCCTAGTCGTCTAAATTCGGTCGTTAAAATTCGATTGTCAAAATTAGCATTGTGGGCCACCAATACACAATCGGTTGTAATTTCAATAATACGTTTTGCGATTTCGTAAAATTTTGGAGCATTTTTAAGCATTGTACTATTAATACCCGTCAAGTTTACTACAAATGGCTGAATCTCACGTTCAGGATTAACAAGGCTTACAAACTGATCTATAATTTGATGTCCGTCAAATTTATAGATAGCTATTTCGGTAATTCCTTCTTCGTTGTATTTACCTCCTGTAGTTTCTATGTCTAAAATTGCGTACAAATTAGTTGTAATTACGTTTTCCAAAAATAGCACTTCCAATTCTTACCATTGTACTACCTTCTTTTATAGCTATTAAGTAATCTCCGCTCATACCCATTGATAGGACAGAAGGGGTAAAATTAGTTGTGGTGTATTTTTGCACAGCATCAAAAAGCTGTTTTAATGTTTTAAATTCAGATTGGATTAGTTGTGTATCATCACTAAAACTAGCCATTCCCATTAATCCTACTATTTGAATATTTTTTAATTTTCTTAAATCTTCCGATTCTAAAATAGCCATAAGTTCAGCATTACTCATTCCAAATTTTGTAGCTTCATTGGCAATTTTAACTTGTAATAAGCAATTAATTTTTCGTTGATGCTTTAGGGCTTGTTTATTTATTTCTTTTAATGTTTTTAGGCTATCTACTCCATGTATTAAGTGTACAAAATGAGCCATGTACTTTACCTTATTTCGTTGCAAATGCCCAATCATGTGCCACTCAATATCTTTAGGTAGTTGTTCGTGTTTTTCAACCATTTCTTGTATTTTATTTTCTCCAAAAACACGTTGTCCTGCATTATAGGCTTCTAGAATAGCAGTTACAGGCTTTTTTTTTGAAACAGCAACAAGTGTAACGTTTTTGGGAATTGAATTTAAAATACGTTGGAGGTTATTTGCAATGCTCATATCATTTTTTGAAATAGATGTTAAAGATAAATTAAAATTATGAATTATGAATTTCAAATATTGTTAAACCGCTTCTTAATTTAGGTTCTATATACGTACTCTTAGGAGGCATAGTGAGTCCTTCATCTGCAACAGCTTTAAGTTGATTGACTGATACCGGAAATAAGCCAAATCCAATTTTGAAATTTCCTGAATCAACTTCTTTTTTTAAAGGTTTGTTTTTAGAGGCCGTATAAATGCACTTAATTCTTCGGTCTGTTTTTAAATCTCCAATTCCTAAAATAGGCTTTAAGACGGTTTTATGAAGAATATGCGTATCTAAATCAGAGAGCGCATTGTTTATTTTATAGTGAATGTTTTTTAAATGTAACGAATAGTATTCACCCTCTAAATACATACTAAAGTGATGCTTTTTAGTAGGTTTATATAATTTAGTGCCTTTATTTTTAACAATGTAAAATTTAGACAGCTTCTCTAAAAAAGCTTCTTTTGTTAATCCGTTTAAATCTTTTACAAACCTATTGAATTCAGAAATTTTGAGGTTGTTGTCTGAAATTAAGTAACTCATAAAGAAGTTGTAATTTTCAGTACCTGTATGATTTTTATTTTCAGATTTATATTTGTTGGCAAGGTAATTTGAAGAAGCACACCTATGATGTCCATCGGCAATATAAACTTCGTTCATTTTACGAAATTCTAGTTCAATATTTTTTATGTCTTCAGCAGTATCAATAATCCAAAGTTTGTGTAAACGTTTGGTTTGCGTTATAAATTCATATTCGGCTCTGTACGATACGTATTTTTTATAGATGTTGTTTAAAACAGTATTTTCAGGGTACGTTAATAGTACCGGTTCAGCATTAAATCCAACAACATCTAAGTAATCGCCAAAAAGCTGTTCTCGTTCATGTAAAGTATCCTCATGTTTTTTTACGATATTGGTTTGATAGTCTTTTACATGAGTAATGGCTATAATTCCCCAAAAAACATCGTTGTTGTACTTTTTTTGATGTAAATAGTAACACGCGTTTTTATCTTTTTTGTAAATATGTTCTTTTTTAAAAGAGTGATATGCTTTTTTAACAGCATTAAATCTTTCGATGGGTGTACTTTTAGAAGAATAGCCGGGTTTAATAATATGTAAAAACGAAAAGGGATTGTATTTGAGTTGTGCTTTTAACTCTTTTTTAGTGTAAATCTCATAAGACCTAGAGGTTGCAAGTGCAGCTTTATCACGTGTTGGTCTTACCGCTTTAAAGGGCTTTATTGTAGCCATTGTTTAGAATAAATATGGAGTGTTATTTTTAATTCAAAGATAGGTAATATAGACCAAAAAAAGGCTGTTTATTAAACAGCCTTTTTATTTTTTTATAGAGAGCTATTAACTTAAAATATCAATAATTTGTGTTGCTAATTCGGTTCCTATTCTTCCTTGTGCTTCAAAAGTTGCAGCGCCAATATGAGGTGTTAGCGATAAGCTTGGATTCATAAGTAATTGAATTTCAGGAGTTGGTTCATTTTCAAAAACATCCAATGCAGCTTTGGCTACTTTTCCGCTTTCAATAGCTTTTACCAGTGCAACTTCATCAATAACACCACCACGAGCAGCATTTACAATACATACACCATCTTTCATAAGTTCAAATTCCTTTGTAGAAATGGCATATTCGCTTTGAGCGGGTACATGTAGCGTAATAAAATCGGCTTGTTTTAATACCTCTTCTTTTGAGATTGTATTTATATTAAAAAACAATGTTTGATGATCAAAAAACTCGAGTTCTAAATTTACAGCATCTATATATGGATCAAAAGCGATTACTTTCATTCCAAGACCAATAGCTACTTTAGCAGTAGCTTGTCCTATTCTCCCAATACCAATAACACCAAGAGTTTTTCCTTTTAGTTCAACACCTCCGGCGTATGCTTTTTTCAAATCTTTAAACTTTAAATCACCTTCTAAAGGCATACTTCGATTAGATTCGTGTAAAAAGCGCACCATTCCAAGTAAGTGAGCAAATACAAGTTCGGCAACAGAATGAGATGATGCTGCAGGAGTATTAATAACTTTAATTCCTTTTTCTCTTGCATATTCAACATCAATATTGTCCATTCCAACACCGCCACGTCCAATAATTTTTAAGGAAGGGCAGTTATCTATAATATCGGTTCTAACTTTGGTAGCACTTCTTACAAGTAGTACTGCAATATTATTTTTATTGATATAATCAACCAGTTGTTCTTGGGCAACTTTGGTTAAAATTACTTCATAGCCAGCTTTTTCAAGAGCCACAACACCGCTATTTGCAAGTCCGTCGTTTGCTAAAATCTTCATTTTATATTTATTTTTTAGTAGTTTTTAAATTAAGCTTGTTTTTCTAATTGTTTCATAACATCTACAAGTACTTGTACACTTTCTATAGGCATTGCATTGTATATGCTAGCTCTGTAGCCTCCAACACTACGATGTCCTTTTAGTCCGTTAATTCCAGCATTATTCCACAACGTGTCAAAAGTTTCTTTGTGAGCTTCTTCGTTTGTTAAATTAAATGTTACGTTCATTACCGAGCGATCTTCTTTATTTGCAAACCCTTCAAAAAGAGGATTTCGATCTATTTCATTGTAAAGTAATTCGGCTTTTTGCTTATTTATTTTCTCAATAGCAGCTACACCACCCAAATTTTTGAGCCACTGTAGTGTTAACATAGATACATATACAGCAAAAACAGGAGGTGTGTTAAACATACTGTCTTTTTGTATGTGTACTTGATAATCTAGCATTGATGGAATTTTACGGTTTGTTTTTCCTAAAATTTCATCTTTTACAATAACAAGAGTAGTACCTGCAGGTCCCATATTTTTTTGAGCACCAGCATACACTAAATCAAACTGACTAAAATCTAGTTGTCTAGAAAAAATATCAGAACTCATATCGCAAACAAGTAAACTGTCTGTCTTAGGAAATTCTTTTATTTGAGTACCAAAAATAGTATTGTTTGAAGTGCAATGAAGATAATCGATAGCTGAAGGTATCTCATAATTTTTTGGGATATAGTTGTATCCTTTATCTTTTGAAGAAGCAATAACTTCTATATCTCCTAATAACTTTGCTTCTTTTAAAGCTTTAGAACTCCACGTTCCGGTATCTAAATACGCTGCTTTTCCGTTTACTTTAAGTAAGTTATAGGCTGTCATTAAAAATTCAAGACTAGCACCTCCCTGTAAAAATAACACCGAATAACCATTAGGTAAGTTTAATAATTCTTTTACTAACGACCTAGCTTCTTCCATAATTGCAATAAATTCTTTGCTTCTATGGGAGATTTCTATGAGTGATAGATTTATGTCGTTGTAATTAACAACAGCTTCTGCTGCTTTTTTTAAAACTTCTTGAGGCAAGATACATGGTCCTGCACTAAAGTTGTGTTTTTTCATGGGTTCTAGGTGTGAAAATTAATTATAGTTTGGCAAATTTCGGAAAAAAGAAATAAGCCAACGTAATTATTAGGTAAAAAATGTGTTATATATTTAACAAAAAGGTTATGGTATCAACATTATCAGCATAGTCCCATAATTTTGGATGCTGTGTTTCTCCAAAGTTTAACGTGTTTTTAATGTTCTGTGCACTTACAATACATTGAATTTTATCTTTATCAAATTCAAGTTTTTGTAAAACATGTTCTATTGAATCGTAGTACTCGTAAAACAATGTTGCAATAGGAGATGCATAGCTTTCATCTTCTTTTAACATTAAAAAACCATTTTCTTTTAAATTAAAAAGGCTCATTAAATAAACGGCCTTGTTATAGTCGTAGTTGTTTTCGTATTTTTTATAGTTAATAATGTCTTTAAACTTGAATAAGGCATTAAACAAAGTGTCGAAATTATAGTTTTTGGGTACAAAAATTTTAGAAACGCTTCTACATCCTAAGCCAAAGTATTGAAAAATGTCATCGCCTAACTTTTCTAAATCTTTAGGAGATTCGTTTCCTGTTAAAATGGCTACGGAATTCCGATTTTTACGAATAATATGAGGATATTTTCCAAAATAATACTCAAAGTACCTCGCCGTATTATTACTTCCGGTAGCAATTACAGCATCAAAATTGGTCAAATTTTCATTTGTAAATTTAATTTTAGTTTTAAATGCCGGAGCTACATGTATTAAATATTGAGTTATTAATGGCAAAAAATGCATATCGTTAGACGATTGCTTTACAATGGCATTATGATTACAAATAAGCACCGATAAAAAATCGTGAAAGCCAACCAAGGGAATATTTCCAGCCATAATAATGGCTACATTTTTAGGAGCTACATCGTTAAATTGGTAGTTAGAAGTCCATTTTTTTAAATGTTCTTCAGAAAGAGCTTCTCCCCAGCTTTGAATAGCTTTTAGTACATTTTCTTTGGTAAACCATCCGTTAAATTCTTGTGCTCTGTTAATCTGCATTTTAAAAGCTTCAAAGAATGCGTTTTCAGATTCAGTATTGAGATGTGCTTCTATTTTGTCAACCTTAAACTGTCTTAAAAAATGTCCTAATTTTGCAAACGCCTCGATTCTTTGCTCCAAATTCATAGTATCACAATTATATATTATATTTGCTGCAAAATTAATCTAAATAAAATCATGGCAATAAAAATAACAGATGAATGTATAAATTGTGGGGCTTGTGAACCTGAATGTCCAAACAATGCTATTTATGAAGCTGCTGAAGATTGGAAATTTTCAGATGGTACTGCACTTTCTGGTACTATTGTACTACCAAATGGTGACAAAGTAAATGCCGATGAATCTCAAGAACCGGTTAGTGATGAATTTTATTTTATAATTGCAGACAAATGTACCGAGTGTAAAGGTTTTCATGACGAGCCTCAATGTGCTGCTGTTTGTCCGGTAGATTGCTGTGTGCCAGATGAAGATCACGAAGAAACAGAAGAAGAATTATTGACTAAAAAAAGCTTTTTACATAACGAATAAGAGGTGTAAAAACAACTGTAAACAAAAATCCCAAAATTTTTATTTTGGGATTTTTTGTTTCATTACGTTGTATAAGTTTAAAAAAATGACGTACTTCAAGCCTGTATTCTAAAAAGTACTTTTTTATGAAAACTCGTAGAAATTTTATAAAACTTTCTGCTTTGGGAAGTGCCGCCTTTTTAACAAAATCATGTTTTCCTTCAGAAAAAAACACACCTTCAACAACCACATCTTCTAAAATAGTAAAACCGGTAGTTATTTCAACTTGGAATCATGGATTTCAAGCAAATGAGGCTGCTTGGAAAGTACTAACTACAGGAGGTGTATCATTAGATGCTGTAGAATCAGGCGTTCGAGTTACAGAATCTGACCCAAACAATATGAGTGTAGGCTTAGGAGGTTTACCCGATAGGGATGGAAAAGTAACACTTGATGCTTGTATTATGGGAAGTGAAAATAATTGTGGTGCGGTTGCTTTTTTGCAAGATATTGAAAATCCAATTTCAGTAGCCAGAAAGGTTATGGAAAAGACAAAACATGTGATGTTGGTTGGAGATGGTGCTAAAAAATTCGCATTAGATAATGGGTTTAAATCCACAAATTTGCTCACCGAAAAAGCAAAAAAAGCTTGGGAAGCTTGGAGAATAAAGTCACATTACCAACCAATTATTAATAGTGAAAATCATGATACTATTGGAATGTTGGCTTTAGATAATGAAGGCAATCTATCCGGAGCTTGTACTACAAGCGGAATGGCTTATAAACTCCACGGAAGAGTTGGTGATTCTCCTATTATTGGTGCCGGACTGTTTGTAGATAATGAAGTAGGAGCAGCTTGTGCAACGGGTGTTGGTGAGGCTGTAATTAGAATTGCCGGGAGTGCTATTATTGTAGAGCTTATGCGTAACGGAATGTCTCCGGAAGCAGCTTGCAAAGAAGCAATTCACAGAATTGTTAAAAAACACAAAGATATATCGGGCTTACAGGTAGGCTTTATCGCCTTAAATAAAAATGGAGAAGTAGGCGGTTACAGTGTGTACAAAGGATTTAATTATGCCTTGTACGCTCACAATAAAAATAAAATGGTTGATGCCAAACATTACAAAAAGTAAAATACTTAAAAAATGCAAGTTAGTTTTAAAACCAAAAGAAATAGTTACCTTTTAATCGCTGTTTTTTTGCCTTTTTTGGCATATGTACTAGTTCCCGGAGAAATACATCCAAAAGCTCCAATTGCTGCGGCTATGATTGCCTTAATGGCTTTTTTATGGGTTACAGAGTTAGTGCCTTTACCGGTAACATCACTTATTCCCATATTATTTTTACCCATTTTTAACATAGCCTCTTTGTCACAGGTTACCTCTTACTACGCAAAACCTATTATATTTCTATTTTTAGGCGGGTTTATATTGGCAATAGGTATTCAAAAAACAGGCTTACATAAACGTATAGCACTTTATTTACTTCATAAAATAGGAGATAAGTCGCACCATTTAGTACTTGGTTTTATGCTAAGTACAGCATTTTTAAGTATGTGGATTTCCAATACGGCTACTGTAATGGTAATGATGCCGGTAGGACTTTCAGTACTGGAAACAGCTCGTAACAACGGACTTTCGGGGAAAAAATTAACGAATTTAGGGTTAGGTATTATGCTAGGGTTGGCTTACGCTGCAGATATTGGAGGAATGGCTACCGTAGTTGGAACACCTCCAAATTTGGTTTTTTTAGAGATGTATGGCGAATTATTTCCAAACTTACCTGCAGTGGGCTTTGTTACTTGGATGATTATGGTATTTCCTATTAGTGTATTGTTTTTATTTTTAGGTTGGCTTTTACTTACAAAGGTTATTTTTAAAATTTCTGAAGAACAAATATTGGGAGGACAGAAGATTATTGCCGAAGAGTATAAAAAATTAGGTGCTATGAGTACTGATGAAAAAAGAGCAGGACTAGTTTTTTTACTTGCTATTGTATTGTGGCTAACAGGTTCTAATGTACAAATAGGAGATAGTTTTATGATAAGAGGATGGAGAACACTCTTAAATTTACCCGAATTTAAAGATGCGGCAGTGGCTATTTTTGCAGCAATACTACTTTTTATAATTCCTTCAGCAAAACATAAAGACAAAACAATTTTAAGTTGGAATGATACGACCAATTTGCCTTGGGGAATTTTGCTCTTGTTTGGTGGAGGATTAGCTCTTGCAGGCGGATTTCAATTATCTGGATTAAGTGAATTTGTAGGAAGCCAATTTTCGCAAATGCAAGTTCAATCGCCAACAGCAGCGGTGTTTTCAGTATCGTTTGCACTCACTTTTCTTACTGAAATAACTTCAAATACAGCCATAACCAATTTAATTTTACCAATTATTGCTGAAGCTTCAAAAGTTTTGCACATAGATCCGCGTTTGCTTATGATTCCGGCTACTCTTTCGGCTAGTTGTGCCTTTATGATGCCTGTAGCTTCTCCCACACAAGCCATTGTTTTTGGTTCGGGTTATATTAAAATTAAGGATATGATTAAAGCCGGATTACTATTTAACATTATAGGTGTCATTTTGGTGTCAGTCATTTTTCTACTTTGGGGAACATTTGTACTCGGAATATAAATTCACAGTTAATGAAAAAAAATACCTTACAAACCCTGCTTTTAATACTACTAATATCTTGTGCAAATCCTATTGAGTACAGAAAAAATGTAGCAGATGTTTTACTACCAAAACCAATGCAATTACAACAGCAAAAAGGCTATTTTTCTCTAAATAAACACACCGTTATAGTTGCTGCTAAAAACCTAAAAAATGAAGCACTATACTTGCAACATCTGTTAAGCGAATCTTCAAAATTTACCACTAAAATTGTTTATGACTTTAAACCCGACAAAGAAGAGAATGTCATTTTTTTAACCAATACATTTAATTTTAATGATGAATTTGAATCGGAAGAGTCTTATAAACTTTTAATTACAAAAAAAAACATAGAAATAGCAGCGAGTACAACCACCGGAGTTATGCGTGGAATACAAACATTAAGGCAGCTATTTATAAACGATTTTTATAAAAAATCAAAGCGAATCTCTTGGCAATTACCACAACTTCAAATAACCGATAAACCAGCATTTAAGCACAGAGGTATTTTGTTTGACAGTGGCAGACATTTTTTTAGCACCAATGTGGTAAAAAAATATATAGACTTATTGGCTTTTTATAAAATGAATGTTTTTCATTGGCATTTAACAGAGGATCAAGGTTGGAGAATAGCTATTGATAAGTATCCTAAACTAACGGAAATAGGTGCGTACAGAATACAAAAAGACAGTACGGTTTATGGAGGTTTTTATACAAAAGAAGCCATAAAAAGTATTGTAGCTTATGCAAAAGAAAGGCACATAACAGTTATTCCTGAAATAGAAATGCCGGGGCATTCTACGGCAGCCATAGCGGCTTACCCAGAGTTATCGTGTACAGGAGATACCATTCAAGTAGCAAATGAATGGGGTATTTTTGAAGATATTTATTGTGCCGGAAACGAAGATACATTTACTTTTTTAGAAAACGTTTTATTAGAAGTGATGGATTTATTTCCTTCGGAATACATTCATATTGGTGGAGATGAAGCTCCAAAGGACAGGTGGAAAGACTGTTCAAAATGTCAAAAAAGAATTAAAGAAGAAGGATTAAAAGATGAAAAAGAACTGCAGAGCTATTTTATTAAGCGAATTGAAAAATTTTTAGCAAAGCACAATAAAAAACTAATAGGTTGGGACGAAATATTACAGGGAGGCTTATCGCCCACGGCAACGGTACAAAGTTGGCGAGGAGAAAAGGGAGGTATTGTAGCCGCAACAAACAACCAATATGCCATTATGTCTCCAAGAGCTTATTGCTATTTTGATTATGATATTTTAAATACAGATTTAGAAAAAGTATATAATTTTAAACCAATACCTTCTGAATTACCCATAACACAACAAAAGTTTATACTGGGAAGCGAAGGCAATTTATGGAGTGAAAGAATTCCTGATGAAAACACACTAGACGCTAAAGCTTTCCCTAGGATATTGGCTTTGAGCGAAGTTTTGTGGACAGCACCTGTCACTCCTAATTTTAACACCTTTTACCAAAGAGTACAAAACCAGTATCCTGTGCTCAAAAATAAAGGTGTAAACTACGGGTTGGAATTTATTCCTGTAAAAATTGAGAATGAGCTGAAAGAAGATAAAGTAGCAATTAAAATTATACCCAAATTTGAAGATTTTAAAGCAATGTACCGCTGGAATTGTGAAAAATGCGATACTGTATTTAAGCCAATACCTAAAAGTATTGCTTTAAGCAAGTCGGCAGAACTGGAAATTTCGGTAACTAAAAACAACGCCAAATACGGAACCAATTTAAATCAAAGCTATAGCCTACACAAAGCTATAGGAGCAAAGGTAAATTATAAAACGGCCTACAACAGTTATTATAAGGCATCGGGAGATGATGCATTGGTAAATGGTAGGTTAGCTTCAAATAAATACAGAGATACCAATTGGCAGGGATTTTTAGGTGCAGATGTAAACTGTGTTATAGACTTGGAAGAAGCAACTACAGTGTCAACTATAGGAGCACGTTTCTTACACAAGCAAAAATCGTGGATTTTAGCACCTTCATGGGTATCTATAGAAGTGTCGTTAGATGGAAATAGTTGGGAAAACTGGGCAAAAATAGAAGCAACAGTCAATGAAAAAAGCGAACAATCAACCATTGAAGTTTATTCAAAACAACATTTACCTAAAACAATTCGGTATATAAAGCTTTTTGCAAAAAATGTAGAAAAACTACCCGAATGGCACGAAGGTTCGGGTAAAAAAGGGTGGCTTTTTATTGATGAAATATTTGTGCGTTAATCAATCTAAAATAATGTTATATTTGCAGCGCTAAAAATTAAAAATATGAAGGCCGGAATTGTAGGATTACCAAACGTAGGAAAATCAACACTATTTAATTGTTTATCAAATGCGAAAGCACAAAGTGCAAATTTTCCATTTTGTACCATAGAACCTAATGTAGGTGTTGTAAATGTTCCTGATGACAGATTAACAAAGCTAGAAGAATTGGTAAACCCTGAACGAGTTTTACCTGCAACCGTTGATATTGTTGATATTGCCGGTTTGGTACGAGGAGCTAGTAAAGGAGAAGGTCTTGGAAATCAGTTTTTAGCAAACATTAGAGAAACCGATGCAATTATACACGTTTTACGTTGTTTTGACAACGATAATATTGTACATGTTGACACTACGGTAGATCCAGTAAGAGACAAAGAAACTATTGATATAGAATTACAGCTAAAAGATTTAGAATCGTTAGAAAAACGATTGGAGCGCGTTAAAAAAACAGCTCGTACCGGAAATAAAGAAGCTCAAAAAGAGCTAGAAGTGCTTGAAAAGGTAAAAGCCGGATTAGAAGCTGCAGTTTCTATAAGAGCTATTGATTTAACAGAAAAAGAAAGAGAAGAATACATAAAACCTTTGCAATTTATTACAGACAAACCGGTTTTATACGTATGCAATGTAGATGAACAATCTGCAGTAACAGGAAATAGTTATGTTGATGCAGTAAAAGAAGCCATAAAAAATGAAGCTGCTGAAATTATTATCTTAGCAGTAGCTACGGAGGCCGATATTAATGAATTGGAAACGTTTGAAGAACGTCAGTTATTTTTAGAAGATTTAGGTTTAGAAGAGCCTGGAGCATCGGTATTAATACGATCGGCCTATAAATTACTTAATTTACAAACCTATTTTACTGCAGGAGTTAAAGAAGTGAGAGCTTGGACCATTAATATAGGAGATACGGCACCACAGGCAGCAGGTGTTATTCATACCGATTTTGAAAAAGGCTTTATTAGAGCCGAAGTTATATCGTACGCCGATTTTGTAGCTTACGGAAGTGAAGCCAAAGTTAAAGAAGCTGGTAAAATGAGAGTAGAAGGAAAAGAATACATTGTACAAGACGGAGATATTATGCATTTTAGATTTAACGTCTAAATTGTAAAATAATAGAAGGCATACTAGCACTTACATCACTCTTTTTTATACCCATTACTTTGTAGAATCTCTAAAGAGGTTACGTTGTTAATAATTATAATAATTATTTTGACATTCTTTTTTTTATTTTTTAAGTCAAAATAGTACTTTAGCAACTCTTCAAGAATTTTACAAACATAAATGGCAAAGCAAACCACATATACAGAAGATAATATACGTTCACTCGATTGGAAAGAGCATATTCGAATGCGTCCGGGAATGTACATAGGGAAGTTAGGAGATGGTTCGTCTCCCGATGACGGTATTTACATTCTAATTAAAGAGGTGCTAGACAACTCTATAGATGAGTATGTAATGGGAGCCGGTAAAACAATTGAAGTTTCTGTAAAAGACGAAATAGTAACCATTAGAGACTACGGACGTGGTATTCCGTTAGGAAAAGTAGTAGATGTAGTATCTAAAATGAATACCGGAGGAAAGTACGATTCTAGAGCCTTTAAAAAATCGGTTGGGTTAAATGGAGTAGGAACAAAAGCCGTAAATGCACTTTCTTCTTATTTTAGAGTACAATCTATTAGAGATGGAAAAACTGCCGTAGCAGAGTTCGAAAAAGGAAATATTAAGGTAAAAGAAGCCCCACAAGACTCTTCACTTCGCAGAGGTACTAAGGTTACTTTTATTCCCGATAAAGAAATTTTTACAAAGTATAAGTTTAGAAATGAATACATTGTAAAAATGATTAAAAACTATGTGTACCTCAATCCGGGGTTAACCATTGTTTTTAACGGAGAAAAATATTTTTCAGAAAATGGTCTTAAAGATTTATTAGAAGAAAATATTGCCGATGAATTTATGTTATTTCCTATCATTCATTTAAAAGGGGAAGATATTGAAGTAGCTTTAACATATAGCAAAGCACAATATAGCGAAGAATATCACTCTTTTGTAAATGGACAACACACCACACAAGGAGGTACACACCAAACGGCTTTTAGAGAAGCTATAGTTAAAACAATTAGAGATTTTTTTGGGAAAAATTACGATGCATCAGATATTCGAAAATCTATTGTAGCCGCCATTAGCGTAAAAGTAATGGAGCCCGTTTTTGAAAGTCAAACTAAAACCAAGTTAGGTTCTACAGAAATGGGAGGAGGCTTGCCAACGGTTAGAACGTTTATCAACGATTTTGTAAAAACAAATTTAGATAACTACCTTCATAAAAATCCGGAGGTTACAGAGAAAATACAACGTAAAATACTTCAGGCTGAAAAAGAGAGAAAAGACTTATCAGGAATTAGAAAACTAGCAAGAGAACGCGCCAAAAAAGCGAGTTTACACAATAAAAAATTACGTGATTGTAGAGTTCATTTAAACGATTTAAAAAAAGACAATCGTTTAGAAAGCACACTATTTATCACAGAGGGAGACTCTGCGAGTGGGTCTATCACAAAATCTAGAAATGTAAATACACAAGCCGTATTTAGTTTAAGAGGAAAACCGCTAAACTCGTACAATATGAGTAAAAAAATAGTGTACGAAAACGAAGAGTTTAACCTGTTGCAAGCAGCATTAAATATTGAAGACGGATTGGAAAATTTGAGGTATAACAACATAGTAATAGCTACGGATGCCGATGTAGATGGTATGCATATTCGATTACTGCTAATTACTTTTTTTCTCCAATTTTTTCCTGAACTTATTAAAGAAGGACATTTGTATATTTTAGATACACCGCTATTTAGAGTAAGAGATAAAAAACAAACGTTTTATTGTTATTCTGAAGAAGAAAAACAAGATGCAATAAAAAAATTAAAAGGAAAACCTGAAATTACCAGATTTAAAGGGTTGGGAGAAATTTCACCAAACGAATTTGTTCATTTTATTGGCGGCGATATTAGATTAGATCCGGTAATGCTTGATAAAGAAATGTCTATAGAAAAATTATTAGAATTTTATATGGGCAAAAATACTCCAGACCGTCAAAAATTTATTATCGAAAACCTAAAAGTTGAATTAGATATTGTAGAAAACGCGTAAGATGCAAGAAGAGAACAACGAACAACAGAATGAGGATTTTGGAAATCAAGAAACCATTACGAAAGTAACGGGAATGTACAAAGATTGGTTTTTAGACTATGCTTCGTATGTAATATTAGAACGTGCTGTGCCCGGTGTAAGAGATGGGTTAAAACCTGTTCAGCGTAGAATCATGCATTCGATGAAAGATTTAGATGATGGACGCTACAATAAAGTAGCGAACATTGTTGGACACACTATGCAGTATCATCCGCATGGAGACGCCTCTATTGCCGATGCAATGGTCCAGTTAGGCCAAAAAGAATTGCTTATAGATATGCAAGGAAACTGGGGAAATATTTTAACCGGTGACCGAGCTGCTGCCTCACGTTATATAGAAGCTCGTTTGTCTAAATTTGCTCTTGAAGTGGTTTTTAATCCTAAAACTACCAAATGGCAAGCTTCTTACGATGGAAGAAATAAAGAACCTGTTGATTTGCCGGTTAAATTTCCGTTGTTGTTAGCTCAAGGAGCTGAAGGAATAGCCGTTGGACTTTCAACCAAAATATTACCACATAACTTTAACGAATTAATAACTGCTTCTATAAAGTACTTAAAAGGAAGAAGTTTTACCTTAGTTCCCGATTTTTTAACAGGTGGAATTGCTGATTTTTCAAATTATAACGATGGAAAACGAGGCGGAAAGGTTAGGGTTAGAGCAAAAATATCACAACTCGATAAAAAAACATTGGTAATTACCGAAATACCGTTTGGTACCACCACATCGTCTTTAATAGACTCTATCATAAAAGCAAATGATAAGGGAAAAATTAAGATTAAAAAAATTGAAGACAACACCGCCGCAAATGTTGAAATACTAATACACTTACCAAATGGTATTTCTCCCGATAAAACAATTGATGCATTATATGCTTTCACAAATTGTGAAAATTCAATTTCGCCACTTTGTTGTGTAATTGAAGATAATAAACCAAGTTTTATAGGTGTTTCTGAAATATTAAAATTATCAACAGATCATACAGTTGAACTCTTAAAAAAAGAACTTCAAATTCAGTTAAATGAATTGGAAGAACAATGGCATTTTGCTTCGCTAGAACGCATTTTTATTGAAAATAGAATTTACCGAGATATTGAAGAAGAAGAAACTTGGGATGGTGTTATTAAAGCAATAGATAAAGGATTAAAACCTCATATAAAGCATTTAAAACGCGCTATTACTAAAGAAGATATTGTACGATTGACAGAAATTCGAATCAAAAAAATATCAAAATTTGATATAGATAAAGCAAAGCAATTTATAGAAAGCCTAGAAGATAAAATAACGAAGGTAAAACATCATTTAGAGAATTTAATAGCGTATGCAATAGATTATTTTAAGAGCTTAAAACAAAAATACGGAAAAGGAAAAGGACGCAAAACAGAAATTAGATTGTTTGATGATATTGTGGCTACAAAAGTAGTAATGCGAAATTCTAAACTCTATGTAAATAGGGAAGAAGGTTTTGTTGGAACGTCTTTAAAACGAGACGAATATGTGTCGGATTGCTCAGATATTGACGATATCATTATCTTTAGAAAAGACGGTGTAATGATGGTAACAAAAGTTGATGCCAAAACTTTTGTGGGTAAAGACATTATTCATGTAGCTGTATTTAAAAAGAACGATAAACGTACCGTTTACAATATGATATATAGAGATGGTAGAAGTGGACCTAGTTATATGAAACGTTTTCATGTGACAGGTGTAACGCGTGAAAAGGAATACGATTTAACTTCAGGAAAAAAAGCGTCAATTGTTCAGTATTTTACGGCAAATCCTAACGGAGAAGCCGAAAAGGTTACAGTACATTTAAGAGCTGTTGGCACTATAAAAAAATTGAAGTGGGATATTGATTTTTCAAATTTAGCAATTAAAGGTAGAGGTGTGCGTGGTAACACGGTTACAAAATATGCCATTAAAAAAATAGAACTTAAATCGGAAGGAGTTTCAACGTTAAAACCTCGAAAAATTTGGTTTGATGAAACGGTTCAACGATTAAATGTTGATGAACGAGGAGAATTATTAGGAGAGTTTAAAGCCGAAGATAGATTGTTGGTAATTAACCAAAAGGGAATTGTTAAAACAATTAAACCAGAACTTGAAACGCATTTTGATACAAATATGATTGTTCTTGAAAAGTGGATTCCTGAAAAGCCTATTTCTGCAATTTATTTTGATGGTGAAAAGGAAAGGTATTACATAAAACGTTTTATGATTGACAATCCTAATAAGGAAGAAGTTTTTATTTCAACACATCCAAAATCACAGCTACTTATTGTATCAACCGATTATCGCCCAATGGTTGAAGTAGTATTTTCTAGACGAAGTTTAGACAATATTACGGTAAATTTAGATGAGTTTATTGCTGTTAAAGGTATTAAAGCACAAGGAAATCAGCTTACCACCGAAAAAATTAAACAGGTAAATATGCTTGATCCGTTACCATACGAAGCAACTTCGGTTGAAGATGTTGAGGTGAATGATGAAACAATTGTAGATAGTAAGCCCAAAACAGACACTACCGCAACAGATGATGACGGACAAATAACCATGTTTTAGTTTAGCTTTTCAAAAAAAGTAAGCTCATAGTTTTTGAGTAAATTAGGATGTGCAATTTTAATGAGATCTTTTAAAACTAAATCAGGTCTTGTTGGAGCTAGTTCAAAATAAATTAATCCACCTGTTTCACCTCGTTTGTTTACAAACGAATACAGATTATTTTCTTGGAAAGCCTTGAATTTAGTGTAAATACTATTTGCTTTTTTTAATTGTTCTTTTGAACTGTAGAAACTTGGAGAAATCCATATATCGGCGTTTTTTCCTTTATCAAAAACACTTTCAATACTCAATGATAGACTTCCTTTACCTTTGCTATTTTCCCATAGGTATTTAGTGTTTGCGTCTTTTAAAAAGGTAGCTTCAAAGCTTTCGCCAGCAGGTAAATTCCAAACATCTTTATAAAGACCTCCTGAAATAACAGAAGGTTTTAGAGTATCTTTTAAAGCTATTTTTTTTGCAGCCAAATAAGTAGCTTCAATAACATTGAATATACTATCGGCTTCTTTTTCTTTGTTAAAAAGCACTCCAAAAAACTTAATCCATTCAGCTCTTCCTAAAGGAGTTTCTTCTAACCAATCGCCATTTAAAATAACAGGAATTCCCATTTTTTGTATTGTAGCAAACATTTTATTGTTGCTTCCTAGCGAAAAACCTACCACTACATCGGGTTGTAAATCGAGTAATAACTCCGTATTAATTCGTTCTTCATGACCGAGTTCTTTTACACGGCCTTTGGCAATTAAATTTCTTGTTTTTTTAGATGAAATGTAGCTTGTATGAGGAAATCCTACCAGTTTATTTTCAACACCCAAAACTTCAAGCATAGGAATGTGCGTAGTACTTGTAACAACAATGGCATTTACAGGTACTTTAAGAGTGTTTGTGTTTTTACTTTTTGAAGACGTTAAAATGTATTCAAAAGTTTCTTTAGCATCTTTATAAGGTGCTTTTACAATAAGTTTTCTGTAATTTTTGAAGTTTACGATATCAAATCCTTTAGCATATTTAATAGTAACAACCTCTTTGTGTTGTTTTTTCGTAGCGGCATTTTCAGCTTTCTTATGACAAGAAACGAGTGTAAGTAATAAGGCGCTAACAATGGCTGCTTTTAAGTAATTCATATCTATTCAAAAATATTTTAAAAGCAAATGTAATATTTTAGAATTTTATGGTAGCAAGTACGCATGAATTAATTAATTTTGCACCCGATTTCGGTTTGTACCTATAACAAAGCAACCATAGGTGCAATGAAAAGGGAATTTGGTGAAAATCCAAAGCTGTTCCCGCAACTGTAAGCTTAGCCTTTTAGGTGGTTGTTTTTAACTTATTACCACTGTTCTTAAGATAGAATGGGAAGGAAAAAAACAATACGCAAGCCAGGAGACCTGCCAAAATCTGTGTAGTTCAAACTTTCGGGAGAAAGGTTTGAGTACGGTTATCTGTACTTAAAAACTTACCTGATTTATTTTATTAATTAAATCATTACAAAATGAAAAACAAATTATTTCATTTAAGCGTGCTATGCGTGGCATTCACATTTAACGCTTTAACAGCTCAAGAAAATAAAGAAAAGGTAGAGCAGTTAAACGAAGTTGTAGTAACAGCAACAAAATTTGCTGTAAAAAAAGAAAAAATAGGTAAAATAATTTACCAAATAACACCTGAAGAAATAGAAAATTCTAAAGGAAAAACAGTTGTAGATTTATTGAATGATATTGCCGGTATTGAAATAAACGGAACAAACAGTGCCGAAGGTAAAAACAAAAGTATTTACATTAGAGGAGGAAGAAATAAGCAAGTACTTGTACTTATTGATGGTGTTCCGGTAAGTGACCCTTCGGGAATTACAGCAACCTATGATTTACGTTTATTAACACTTAGCCAAATTGAATCTATTGAGGTTATGAATGGTGCTGCCAGTACATTATACGGTTCAGGCGCAGCAACAGGTGTAATTAACATTATACTAAAAAAAGCGTCTAAAAAACCAATAGCATTACATTATCAAGCCTCAGTAGGTACTAATAATTCGCAAAATGATAGCGGTATAGATTTGTTAGATTTAAATCAGAATGTTGCGGTTAATGGTACGCTTGCTAAATTTAGTTATATAGCAACGCTAAATACTTCTAAAGTAAACGGGCTTTCTGAAGCAAGTGATGCAAATAGCAATGTGGCTTTTGAAAGTGATGAATTTAAAGCAACAAATTCTTTTGTTCGTTTAGGATATCAATTTAACGACAAAGTAACTGTACAAATTTTTAGTAATTACGATAAAAATACTTACGATTACGATGCAGGAGCTTTTACAGATTCTGATATAAATAATGGAGAAAACAAACAATTTAGAGTAGGCTTATTCACAAGCTATAAGTACGCAAAAGGAAATTTAAAATTAACGGCTTCGTATAACAAAAACGATAGAATGTTCGAAAGTTTTAACGGATGGACAAACACTACAGATCGTTTTGAATATACAGGAAAAACATATGTAGTTGAAGCGGTTAATAATTATAAGTTTTCAAATAAAGTTCAATTAGTTGCGGGTGTTAATTATCAAGAACAACGAAACCAAACAAGTACACCGTATGGAAATATTGACGATAATTTAGCCAACTATACAACTGTAGATCCGTACGCATCGTTGCTTTTTAATGCTTCTTCAGGCTTTAATATTAATGCCGGAGTACGTTTAAACAACCATAGCGAATATGGAAATCATGTGGTGTACAACATTAACCCATCGTACAATGTAACCGATAAATTTAGAGTAATTTCTTCGTACAGCACGGCGTTTATTGCACCAAGTACGTATCAGTTATTCTCGCAGTTTGGAAATGTAGATTTAAATCCGGAAGAAACAACAACAATAGAAACAGGTTTTGAGTATGTAGCTCAAAATAAATTCGGAATAAATTCGGTATTTTTTTACAGAGAAGAAGATAATGCAATTATTTTACCAGATTTTGTTACGTATGTAAATGCTTCAGAAACAATTAATGTTAAAGGAGTTGAAACGGAAGTAAAAATTGATGCTTTAAAAGGTGTTATTTTTAGATTAGGACATACTTATGTGTATAAAAGTGCCGATTTAGATTATATTCCTGAAAATAAATTTTCTGCTGTTGTAGAGTTTAATGCTATTAAAAATGCATACATATCTTTAAAATATAAAAATACTTCAAAACGAACCTATTTTGATCAGTGGGGAACAGGTGAAAATATTAATATTAATGCATATAGCCTAGTTGATTTATACGGAAGCTACCATATAATTAAAAATAAAATGTCTGTATTTTTGCAAATAAATAACCTATTTAACGAAGATTATACAGAAACAATAGGATATACCACTAGAGGACGAAACTTTAAGCTAGGCTTAGATTTTAAGTTTTAAACAATCAAATTTAAAAGCCGGAATTTTTATTCCGGCTTTTTTTATATAAAATTTGCGACTTCATTTTTAATAAATACCAGTGCAGAAGTTGTAGGAGAAGGAGTATCAATAACTTGTTTTAAAATAAAGGCTCGCAATTCTTGTACGTTGCTATTCGCTTTATTTTTAGCAGCATTGGTAATAAGATGAATGGTTGCATTTTTAGCAGCAACAATTACACTCCAACAAGCTTCGCTAACATATATTTGTTGCGCTGTATTATGTTCAAATTCTTGCTCAATAGTACTTATTAAACTTTGAACATACGCATCTTTATCATTATTTACAGAAGCAACACGTACTACCAATTTAGAAGGGTTTATTCGTTCTAAAAACAAGGTCATACGCTCATATGCTTGTAATTTAATAGGTAATGCTTGTTTTTGGTTTTCTTTTAAAATGCTCAACTTTAGTTTTTTCTCTTCGGTTTTAGTGTAGTTTAGAAAGAAAAAATAAGCAACACCTCCTGTAATAATCGAGGGTATTGAATAATTAAGTACGTCAATCACTTCAGATAATTCCATAAATTTTTTATATATTGATAATCAAAAATAAGGTATGTAATTTAAAAATACACATTTTTAGATGATTTTTATCAGTAAATGTAATTCTTAAACCCTCTAATTTTACATAACAAAAAAAATTACTTAGTGTGTATAGTTTATTACATAACTAACTACAATTATTAAATAAAATATAAAATTATGAAAAACTTATTACGATTAGCGGTACTACTTTTTACAACAGCAACTTTTGCCCAAGCAGGGCATGTTATGCAGGGTGTTGGAGCTGTAAATATGTCAATGGGAGGGGCCTCAACAGCACAACCAATAGATATTAGTGGTGCATTACAATGGAATCCGGCAGCAATTTCGGTATTTGATAGTAAAATCATTAATTTTGATTTGGGAATGTTTTTCTCATCACCAGAATTGAGTTCTAGTCTTCCTGCCGATATGATGTGGCCAGGATCTCCTGCGGTATCAGGAACCACAAAAGACGATAGAGGTATTTCACCTATGCCAGCATTGGCAATGGTTTGGGGAAAACCTGATAGCAAGCACACTTTTGGTGTTTCTGCCTTTGGAATTAGTGGTTTTGGAGTTACTTTTCCTCAAGAAACAAACTTACCTATAGATGCTAATGGAAACCCTAACCCAAGTTGGGATCCTACAAACTCTAATCCTATCAACTATCCTCAAAATTTAGGTGGATTTGGTTTAATAGAATCGGATTATATGTTAATGCAAGTAGGTTTTACATGGGCATACCAATTAACAGATAAGCTGTCTTACGGTATCGAATATACAGTAAATTATGCAGCTTTAGAGTTGGCACCTAACCCTATTTCATCACCAAGTATGACACTGGGATACCCTACAAGTGATAAAGCTTCTGCTCTTGGTTTTGGAGCACAATTTGGATTGTTTTATGACTCAGGAAACGGAATTAAATTAGGAGCTTCGTACAAAACAACACAAACTTTTGGTGATTTAGAATTTAAAAACACATATGTTGACGGTTCTGCAGCACCAGATTCTAATTTTAACATGGATTATCCAGCAATTTTATCTTTTGGGATAGGATATTCTAACGATAAAATTGATTTAGCATTGGATTACCGATTTGTTGATTATGAAAATACAAATGGTTTTTCAGAAAGAGGTTGGACTGAGACAGGTTCAGTAAAAGGTTTTGGATGGAAAAACATCAATATTCTTTCTGCAGGTATTCAATATAAAGGAATTGACAAATTGCCTTTAAGATTTGGTTATACATATAGTAGCAATCCTATAGATAAAGAATTGGCATTTTTCTCAACACCTGCAACTGCAGTAATAGAAAATGCATATCAATTTGGTTTTGGTTATGAGTTTAATGATAACTTTACGCTAAATGGTGTTTATCACCACGGAGCAAGTGGAGGAAAAACAGAAGGACCAATGCTTAACCCTATGTTAGCATCTTCTACAAATCCTTATGGAGCCGTACCAGGAACAAATGTTAGCTATGAAATGAGCACAGATTTGATTATGATCGGATTATCATATACTTTTAGCAAAAAATAAACATATTATGGTTTGTATTAAAAAACGGCTTTGAAATAAAGCCGTTTTTTTATTTATTATTGTTTCTTTGCACTGCTACTAAATTTGAGGTTAAATGTTAAAAATAAATACCAATTTTTTATATAAGTACGCTTTAGTATTGTTTTTGTTTTCAGCAACTATAGGACTGTTAATGCGTTATAATGCAGTATTTCCAATAACATCGTTTGGCTATAAAAAATTTTTACAAGGGCACTCTCATGTGGCTTTTTTAGGATGGGGATATATTGCAACTATACTATTAATTTACAAGTATTTTTTATCAAGCCAACAACAAAAACATTTGGTATATAAGGTAACGTTGCCAATAGTGTTAATTAGCACAAGTTTAATGCTTATAAGTTTTCCCTTGGGAGGTTATAAAATATTTTCTATTATTTTATTATCTATTTTCGGTATTACAACGTACGTATTATCTTTTAAGTTGTTAAATGATGTAAAAACCACTCAAACAACTTCTTCAAAATTTATTAGGTATGGCATTTATTACTACCTGCTTTCAAGCTTGGCAACTTGGTTTATTGCTTATGTAACTGTTACACAAGGGAAAACAAATTTATATTACAATACCATTTATTTTTATTTACATTTTTTGTACAATGGATATTTTGTTTTTGTATTGTTTGGATTACTTTTTAAAGTATTCGAAAAACAACGAGTTATTTACTCAGAAAAGTGGTTAAAAAAATTCTTTCTTTATTTAAATATAGCCTGTGTTCCAACATACCTTTTATCTGTTTTATGGAGTGGTGTTTCTACCGTATTTTACGCAATAGCCTTTATAGCTTCCTTGCTACAAGTTATCTCTTTAATTTATTTGCTAAAGTTACTAAAAACGGTACTTACCCAAATAACTTGGAACTTTATATCTAGGCTATTACTCAAAACAATATTAGTAGCATATATTCTTAAAATAATAGCTCAACTAATCTCTGTAATACCATTTGTTGTTCAAAAGTCACTAGCGTTAAAACCTTATTTAATAATAGGTTACTTGCATTTATTTACGCTTGTTTTTATGAGTACTTTCTTGTTTTTATTAGGAATACAAGCAGGTAAATTAACACCTAAATCTGGAGTGTTTAAATGGGGAATTTTCTCTTTTTTAACAGGTGTTTTTTGTACAGAGACACTACTGTTTTTACAAGGGTTTTTTATATGGATATTGGGTGTAATGATACCAAATTATCATATATTATTACTAGGATTTAGCTTTGTAATAGTTTTAGGTATTGGAATGATTTTTATATCAACATTACTTCAAAAAAATGCGGTAAAATAGCCTTGCATATTGTCAATAACTTTTATTGTTTAAATTGATTTGGAATAGTACTTTTGACCTTTAATACATTCCGGTGGCTAACTATTTAAATAATCTTAACGAATCACAACGAGCAGCTGTTGAGCATAAAAACGGACCTATGATTATCATTGCGGGTGCCGGTTCTGGTAAAACACGTGTCTTAACTTACCGGATAGCTCATTTAATGAATCAAGGAGTAGATGCTTTTAATATTTTGTCGCTTACTTTTACCAACAAGGCAGCAAGGGAAATGAAAGAACGTATTGCCGATGTTGTGGGTGTTTCTGAAGCCAAGAATTTATGGATGGGAACTTTTCATTCTGTTTTTGCACGTATTTTACGCTCTGAAGCTGATAAACTTGGTTTTCCAACAAATTTTACCATTTACGATACACAAGATTCGGTACGTTTATTAACCTCTATAATCAAAGAGAAGGAATTAGATAAAGATAGATACAAGCCTAAACAGGTATTAAGTAGAATATCATCGTTTAAAAACAATTTAATCACCGTTAAGGCATATTATAACAATCCTGATTTAATGGAAGCCGATAAAATGGCTAGCAGGGCTAAAATGGGAGAAATTTATGCCGAATATGTTGAAAGAAGTTTTAAAGCCGGAGCAATGGATTTTGACGATTTACTACTGCGTACAAACGAGCTTTTAACACGTTTTCCTGAAGTATTGGCAAAATATCAAAACAGATTTCACTACATTTTAGTTGATGAGTACCAAGATACCAACCATTCACAATACTTAATTGTAAGAGCATTGGCCGATAAATTTCAAAACATTTGTGTGGTAGGAGATGATTCGCAAAGTATATATGCGTTTAGAGGTGCAAATATTCAAAATATCTTAAATTTTCAGCGAGATTATGAAAATGTAAATATTTTTAAATTAGAACAAAACTACAGATCTACTAAAACCATTGTTGAAGCAGCAAACAGTGTAATAGCCAAGAACAAAACCAAATTAAATAAAGAAATTTGGACAGCCAATGAAGACGGCAATAAAATAAAGGTAATGCGTACGTATACAGAGGCAGAAGAAGGGCGCTTTGTTGCAAATTCTATTTTTGACAATAAAATGAATTTTCAACTTCAAAATTCTTCGTTTGCAGTGCTTTATCGTACAAATGCACAATCTAGGGCTATTGAAGATGCGCTTCGTAAAAAAGACATACGTTACAAAATATATGGCGGATTGTCTTTTTACCAACGAAAAGAAATCAAAGACGTATTGGCTTACTTGCGTTTATTGGTTAATCCAAACGATGAAGAAGCTTTAAAACGAATTATAAACTACCCAACCAGAGGTATTGGAACAACCACTATAGATAAGCTTATTGTAGCTGCAAACCACTATAAAAAGTCGCTTTTTGATGTTTTAATGCATCTCGATAAAATCGCTATTAATATAAATTCAGGAACAAGAACAAAACTTACCAATTTTATAACAATGCTTCAGCATTTTCAAATTGAAGCTCGTTCAAAAAACGCTTTTGAAGTGGCTGAATTTGTTGTAAAACAAACCCGTCTAATTAAGGAATTAGAAAAAGACGGAGCTCCTGAAGCTGTTAGTAAAGTTGAGAATGTGCAAGAATTACTTAATGGAATAAAAGATTTTACAGAGCAACAGCTCAAAACGGGAAATGATAACTCATTGGCAATTTTTTTAGAAGATGTAGCTCTTGCAACCGACTTTGATAGTGACAAAAAAGACGATACGCCTCGTGTTTCTTTGATGACCATACATTTGGCAAAAGGTCTCGAATTTCCATATGTATATATTGTTGGTTTAGAAGAAAATCTATTTCCTTCAGCAATGAGTATGAATACAAGAAGTGAGCTGGAAGAGGAGCGAAGACTATTTTATGTAGCTCTTACAAGAGCTGAAAAACAAGCTTATTTAAGCTATGCGCAAACCAGATATCGTTGGGGAAAATTAATTGATTGTGAACCAAGTAGGTTTTTAGAAGAAATAGATGATAAATATTTAGAATACCTTTCGCCTAAAGAATCTGCACCTTCGCAAAATCGATTTTTAAATGAAGATATTTTTGGAAGTGTTCCTCAAAATAAAATTAGATTTAAAAAACCCATACAACGACCTCCACAAAAAAAAGCACCTATTACCAAAAGTACTTTTAAGCCTCCTCAAAAGTTTAAAAAAGTGACTTCTTCAGCAACAGCCAACCAAAACAGTAATTTATTCGATAATTCTATTACGGTGGGCAATATTGTAGAACATAAAAAGTTTGGAAAAGGAGAAGTATTAAGTTTAGAAGGCTTTGGAGCTAATAAAAAAGCCGAAATTAGATTTGCTTCAGTAGGAACAAAAAAATTATTATTGCAATTTGCAAAACTCACAATTATTGGTTAATAATTATAGAAACTCCAATTTATGTTGTAATTTGCGTAAAATAAAACGAAAGAATAGATACATGGAATTTGATTTAGAATACAATTCAGAGAGATCACACTTAATTATACCGGAATACGGACGTCACATGCAAAAATTAGTAGACTATTGTGTGGCTTTAGAAGATGTTGAAGAACGAAATAAAATGGCAAGAGCCATAGTTGATGTTATGGGGAATTTACAACCTCATTTACGCGATGTGCCCGATTTTAAACACAAACTTTGGGATCAGCTATTTATTATGTCCGATTTCAAGTTGGATGTAGAATCTCCTTATGAAAAACCTTCAAAAGAAGAGTTGCAAAGTAGACCGGAATCATTGGCTTACCCAAAATCAGCATCTAAATACCGTTTTTACGGAAATAATATTCAAACAATGATTAATGTTGCATTAACTTGGGAAGAAGGCGAAGCTAGAGAAGCACTTTATCTTGCAATAGCAAATCATATGAAAAAATGCTATTTAAACTGGAATAAAGATACAGTTGATGATGCAGTTATTTTTAAACACTTGTACGAATTATCTGACGGAAAAATTAACTTTTTAGAAAGTGAAGAAATTCTTTCAGAAAGTAAAGAATTGCTAAAAAAGAGAAAAACGCAAAATTCTCGAAATCAAAAAAATCATAAAAAAAAGAAATCATAAAATCAGCGGTTTAGAATGTCAACATTTATCATTGAAGGTGGTCATAAATTAAGTGGAAGTATTACTCCTCAAGGAGCAAAAAATGAAGCGTTACAAGTAATTTGTGCAACACTTTTGACTTCCGAAAAAGTAACCATTAGCAATATTCCAAACATTAGAGATGTTAATAAACTCATTTTTATTTTAAAAGAATTAGGAGTTAAAATTCACCAAACGGCCGACCATACTTATACGTTTCAAGCAGACGAACTAAACTTAGAGTATTTAGAATCTGAAAAGTTTAAAAAAGACGGAACATCATTACGAGGATCAATTATGATTGTTGGTCCACTTTTAGCTAGATTTGGAAGAGGATACATTCCTAGACCGGGAGGTGATAAAATAGGAAGACGCAGACTGGATACACACTTTGAAGGTTTTATAAAGTTAGGTGCTAAATTTAGATACAATAGAGAAGAATATTTTTACGGAGTTGAAGCCGACAAGCTCGTAGGTACAAATATGTTGCTTGACGAAGCCTCGGTAACAGGAACTGCAAATATTGTAATGGCTGCAGTTAGAGCCGAAGGCATTACCACTATTTACAACGCAGCTTGTGAGCCGTATTTGCAACAACTTTGCAAAATGCTCAACCATATGGGAGCAAAAATTAGAGGTATAGGATCTAATTTACTAATTATTGAAGGCGTTCAAAATTTAGGAGGCTGTTCGCATAGAATTTTGCCTGATATGATTGAAATTGGAAGTTGGATTGGAATGGCTGCAATGACAAAATCTTCTATAACCATTAAAAATGTAAGTTGGAACGACTTAGGTTTAATACCACGCGTTTTTCAAAAACTAGGAATTACTATAGAGCGAAAAGAAGACGATATTTTTATTCCTGAACAAGAAAATTACGAAATACAAAATTATATTGACGGCTCTATTTTAACCATTTCTGATGCCCCTTGGCCAGGTTTTACACCAGATTTGCTAAGTATTATATTGGTAGTTGCCACCCAAGCAAAAGGAAGTGTGCTAATTCATCAAAAAATGTTTGAGAGTAGATTGTTTTTTGTAGATAAGCTTATAGATATGGGAGCAAAAGTAATTCTTTGCGACCCGCACAGAGCTACAGTAATTGGGATGAATCACGAATCATGCCTAAAAGCCACCACAATGACGTCTCCTGATATTAGAGCAGGAATCTCCTTATTAATTGCTGCACTTTCGGCAAAAGGAACAAGTACAATTCACAATATAGAGCAAATAGATAGAGGCTACGAAAATATTGATGAGCGCTTGAGAGCAATAGGTGCAAAAATTACAAGAGTTGATTAAAAAATACAATTCATGAAAAAATCTCGCTTATAGCGGGATTTTTTATATAGTGTCATATTGGCATATCTTATAAAATGGCAATACTTTTGCTTCATGTTAAGGAGAAATTTTTTAAGCGAAAATTATGACTAAAAAGAAAGAACAAAAAAGAGCAAAAGGAGCGGCTTCTGAAAAGCAAGTAGCGGAGGAAACCGTAGATAAGATAAGCATGGAAGAACAATTGAAAAAAGAATTAGCAAATGAAAAAGATAAATTTTTACGTTTATTTGCCGAATTCGAAAATTATAAAAAACGAACTTCAAAAGAACGAATAGAGTTGTATAAAACTGCCAATGAAGAATTAATGACAGTTTTACTACCTATTTTAGATGATTTTGACAGAGGCTTGGCCGAAATAAAAAAAGCAAAAGATAAAGAGCTTCTAAAAGGAATGGAACTTATTAACAATAAGCTCAAAAATTCACTTACTCAAAAAGGATTAAGTCAAATAGCTGTAGAGAAAGGAGAAACTTTTGATGTTGAGCTTCACGAAGCAATTACTCAAATTCCGGCTCCATCAGAAGATATGAAGGGGAAAATAATAGATGTTATTGAACAAGGATATAAATTAGGAGAGAAAATTATTAGATACCCAAAAGTGGTTGTCGGACAATAAGACTTATACAATGAAGCAAGATTACTACGAAATATTAGGCATTTCAAAAAATGCAACACAAGTTGAAATTAAAAGAGCTTATCGTAAGATGGCCATTAAATATCACCCCGATAAAAATCCGGGAGATAAAGCTGCTGAAGAAAAGTTTAAAAAAGCGGCAGAAGCTTATGAAATACTAAGCGATGAAAACAAAAAAGCAAGATATGACCAATTTGGGCATGCTGCTTTTGAGGGAGGAGCAGGAGGCTTCGGCGGAGGCGGAATGAATATGGACGATATCTTTAGTCAATTTGGCGATATATTTGGAAGTGCTTTTGGTGGAGGCTTTGGAGGCTTTGGAGGTTCTAGAGGTCGCGCCAGAGTTAAAGGTAGTAATTTGCGTATTAGAGTTAAATTAACCTTAGATGAGATAGCTAAAGGCGTTGAAAAGAAGGTTAAAGTTAGACGAAAAGTAAAAGCAAAAGGAGCAACCTATACTTCTTGTTCTACGTGTAACGGAACAGGTCAGGTAATGCGTGTTACCAATACTATTTTAGGTAGAATGCAAACATCATCAACGTGCCCTACTTGTCATGGTGCAGGTGAAATTGTAGGAAACAGACCTAAGGGAACAGATGCCAGCGGATTGGAGTATAAAGAAGAAATTGTTTCTATAAAAATTCCGGCAGGGGTAACAGAAGGTGTGCAACTAAAAGTAAACGGTAAAGGAAATGCGGCTCCGGGAAACAATTCTTTAGACGGAGATTTACTGGTTGTTATTGAAGAAGTGCCTCACGAAACATTAAAAAGAGAAGGTACCAATTTACATTTCGATTTGTACATTAACTTTTCGGAAGCAGTTTTAGGAGCTAGTAAAAATATAGATACGGTAACAGGAAAAGTTAAGATTAAAATAGAGCCGGGAACACAATCTGGAAAAATTTTAAGATTGAGAGGAAAAGGACTTCCAAGTATAGATCATTACGGACATGGAGATTTACTAATACACATAAATGTATGGACTCCACAAAGTCTTACAAAGGAACAAAAGCAATTTTTTGAAAAGATGATTGATGATGAAAACTTTGTTCCAAACCCTTCAAAATCTGATAAATCTTTCTTTGAAAAAGTAAAAGATATGTTTTCTTAAAAAAAAAGAAAAAAAATTATATCATTTCAAAAAAATTTTTATCTTTGAACCGTTGTTAGTGAAATATCTAATAACACTTTTTCTTTTTCATAGCAATTTTCCCACTCAAACTTTGAGTGGGTTTTTTTATATAGATATTTTAAATTACCGTACTTTTGCATTCTAAAATAAGTAGGTCGTCTTATCGCTTTTATAAAGAGGAAAGTCCGGACACCATAGAGAAGCATAGCGGATAACATCCGTCCAACGTGAGTTGAGGACAAGTGCAACAGAAAGCAAGTACAGTTCGGCTGTAGTGAAATCAGGTAAACTCTATGCGGTGAAATGCCACGTATATTGAAATTTTAGGGTTTCTCGCTCTATTTCAAGGGGTAGGCAGCTTGAGCTATAAAGCAATTTATAGCCTAGATAAATGATAAGAACTCTTACGAGTACAAAATCCGGCTTATAGACCTACTTATTTTTTTAAAAATTCTTAAATAAATACGTGTTTTTTAAGATTTTTTTAATCTTTTTATATAAAAAACGCTATTTTAATATTTATGTATATAAAATTAAAATAGCCATTGAGAATATGATAATAAAGAACAGCAATTTTTGTAACTTCGCGGTAAATTAAAACTAAATAAATAATACTATGGCTTTTGATATAGAAATGATTAAAGGTGTATATAACAGAATGACAGAAAGAGTTGATGCAGCTCGTTCTGTTGTTGGAAAACCTTTAACCTTAGCAGAGAAAATTTTATACAATCACTTATGGGATGGAAAAGCTAGTACTGCTTTTAAAAGAGGTGAAGATTATGTGAATTTTGCACCAGACCGCATTGCATGTCAAGATGCAACAGCACAAATGGCTTTGTTACAATTTATGCAAGCAGGTAAAAGTAGAGTAGCCGTTCCAACAACGGTACACTGTGACCATTTAATTCAAGCAAAAATTGGAGCAGATAAAGATTTGCAAAGTGCACTCAATACAAGTAGTGAAGTGTTCAATTTTTTAGCATCAGTTTCCAATAAATACGGAATAGGATTCTGGAAACCTGGAGCTGGAATTATTCACCAAGTAGTTTTAGAAAACTACGCATTTCCAGGAGGAATGATGATTGGTACCGATTCTCATACCGTAAATGCTGGAGGATTAGGAATGGTTGCTATTGGAGTAGGTGGAGCAGATGCAGTAGATGTAATGGCAGGGATGCCTTGGGAGCTTAAGTTTCCAAAACTAATAGGTGTTAAGTTAACAGGAAAATTATCTGGATGGACTGCACCAAAAGATGTTATTTTAAAGGTAGCAGGAATTTTAACTGTAAAAGGAGGAACAGGTTGTATTGTTGAATATTTTGGAGAAGGAGCTAAAGCTCTGTCTGCAACAGGAAAAGGTACTATTTGTAATATGGGTGCTGAAATAGGTGCTACAACTTCTACTTTTGGTTACGATGATTCTATGGAACGTTATTTACGTGCTACAGATCGTGATGAAGTTGCTGATGAAGCAAATAAAATTGCTTCCTATTTAACAGGTGACGATGAAGTTTATGAAAATCCTGAAAAATATTTTGATCAAGTAATTGAAATTAATTTATCTGAATTAAAACCTCATTTAAATGGTCCTTTCACGCCAGATTTATCAACTCCTGTAGGAGAAATGACTGAAAAAGCAACGAAGAACGAATGGCCTTTAAAAGTAGAATGGGGATTAATAGGATCTTGTACAAACTCTTCATACGAAGATTTATCGAGAGCTGCTTCTGTTGCTAAACAGGCCGTTGATAAAAAATTAAAAGCAAAAGCCGAGTTCGGAATTAATCCGGGATCAGAACAAGTGAGATATACTGCTGAGCGTGATGGCTTGTTGCAAATTTTTGAAGAATTAGACGCTAAAATATTTACAAATGCCTGCGGACCTTGTATTGGACAATGGGCTAGAGAAGGTGCAGATAAACAAGAGAAAAATACCATTATTCACTCTTTTAACCGAAATTTTTCTAAAAGAGCAGATGGAAACCCAAATACACATGCTTTTGTAGCTTCTCCTGAAATGGTAGCTGCTGTTGCAATTTCTGGACGTTTGGACTTTAATCCAATGACAGATAAATTAATAAATGAGGATGGAGAAGAGGTTATGTTAGACGAACCTACAGGTTTTGAATTACCTCCAAAAGGATTTGAAGTTAAAGATGCTGGATATGTACCACCTGTTGAAGATGGTACTAAAGTAGAAGTTGTTGTAAGTCCTAAATCAGAGCGCTTACAGCTATTAACACCTTTTGAACCGATTGGTACCGATGTGAAAGGTGCAAAACTTTTAATTAAAGCATTTGGAAAATGTACTACAGACCATATCTCTATGGCAGGTCCTTGGTTGCGTTATAGAGGGCATTTAGATAATATTTCTAACAACTGTTTAATAGGAGCTGTAAATGCGTTTAATAAAGAAACAAACAAGGTTAAAAATCAGTTAACCGGAACTTACGGACCAGTTCCTGATACTGCAAGAGCTTATAAAGCTGCTAAAATCTACTCAATTGTAGTAGGTGATCACAATTATGGAGAAGGTTCTTCAAGAGAACACGCTGCTATGGAACCTAGACATTTAGGTGTTGCAGCTGTAATTGTAAAATCGTTTGCTCGTATTCACGAAACAAACCTTAAAAAACAAGGAATGTTAGGGTTGACCTTTGCAAATGAGTCAGATTACGATTTAATTCAGGAAGACGACACGTTTAACTTCCTAGATTTAGATCAGTTTGCAGCAGGAAAACAGCTTACATTAGAAGTTGTACATGCCGATGGTAGTTCTGATATAATTAAATTAAACCATACTTATAACGAAGGTCAAATAGAGTGGTTTAAAGAAGGATCAGCATTAAACCTAATTAAGAAACAAAATGCTTCTTAGTTATACGCTATTTAATAAGACAAAAAAACTCCTCTATATGAGGAGTTTTTTTGTGCTATTTTTATTACTTTTAAATGTAAGTATTTACGTATTATTACTACCACTTCTTAAATACAAATTTTATGAAATTTAAAATCACAAAAAAAACGATATCAAATATTATTTTTACGATTGCAATAGTTGTACTAATATACCCGCCAACAAGAGTTTGGGTAATGAGGCAAATAGCCTTTTCACCTGGTGTAGAAAGTGTTGAAGATAGAGAACAAATAAGTACTTATCAGTGGAATTTAAGAGGGGTAAATACTTCAGATATAAATTTTGAGACGTTAAAAGGTAAAGTGATTTTTGTAAACTTTTGGGCAACTTGGTGTCCGCCTTGTAAGGCAGAAATGCCTATGATTCAAAAATTGTATAACGACTATAAAGATAAAGTAGCATTTGTATTTGTTACAAATGAAAATAGGGAAACGGTACAATCTTTTTTCGAAAAAAACCAATATCATTTACCCGTATACAATGCCATTAGTATTCCTCCAAAAGAGCTTACAAAATCTAACAGTATTCCGGCAAGCTATTTAATAGATAAATCTGGAGATATTGTTGTTTACAAAGTAGGTGCAGCAGATTGGAATAGTCGTAAAACAAGAATGTTAATAGATAATTTACTTACCGATTAATAAAAAAAACTGCAACAAATGGTATGTGCTGCAGTTTTTTAAGTAAATTATTTTTGTGTAATATATAATGGCATTTTAATATTTAAATACCATATCTTCTGTATTTATTCCATTGTAATCTTCTTGTATCTGAAAAATTAATAAATGAAAGCTTTAAATTGTTTACTCTTACTATGGGTGTCTTTTGATTTTTCATAATCTTATATTTGATTGTTTCCTATTTGACGTATAAGTATGAATAATGTAACAGTTAAATAGGCTATTAACAGAAATTTAACTAAATAATTGGTTTTCAATATTTAAATAGGAGTTTCGAATGCTATATTTCGTTTAAAGTATCTATAATAATAGCACATCCTTCACGTATTTCTTTGTCTGATATAGTTAATGGAGGTGTTATTCTAATAGCCTTTCCTTCAAACAAAAGCCAGAATAATAAAAGTCCTTTTTCAAGACATTTTAAGATGATTTTTGAAGCTAAATCGGAAGATTCTACCATTATGGCAAGCATTAATCCTTTTCCTCTAATTTCTGAAATTAATGGATGCACTAAGAGTTTTCTAAATATAAGTTCTTTATGAAGTGTCTCTTTAATGAGGTTTGAATTGTGTAACTCTTTTAGGGTTGCTGTAGCTGCTGCTGCAATTACAGGATGTCCGCCAAAAGTAGTAATATGACCTAGTTTGGGATGTTCTTTTAAACAGCTCATTATTTTTTGAGAAGAAATAAATGCTCCTATAGGCATTCCTCCACCAAGACCTTTACCGGTTACAATAATATCAGGAACAACATGATAGTGTTCAAACCCAAAGAAAGTACCTGTTCTACCAATACCAGATTGTATTTCATCTAAAATAAGCAAGGCACCCATTTCTTCACATCGTTGTTTAACCTTAGCAAGGTAATTTTCTTCAGGAACAATAAAACCAGCACCTCCTTGAATGGTTTCTAGTATTACGGCTGCTGTGGCAGTTGTAATTTTAGAAATATCTGTAAGTTTATTAAATTTTATAAATTTTATACCGGGAACTAAAGGTCTAAAGGCACTATTTTGCTGCTCTGCACCGCAAACACTCATAGCTCCCTGTGTGTTTCCGTGATAAGCGTTTTTAGCAGCAATAATTTCACTTCGCCCTGTATATCGTTTAGCTAATTTTAAAGCTCCTTCTGTGGCTTCGGTTCCCGAATTGGTTAGGTAAGTTGTTTCTAGTGGTGAAGGTAAATGTTTTGCAATAAGTTTGGCTAAATTCACCTGTGGTTGCTGAACAAACTCGCCATAAACCATTACATGACTGTATTTATCTACTTGATTTTTAATAGCCAATGTTACTTTAGGATGATTGTGTCCAAGTGTGTTTGCAGATACACCGGCAATAAAATCTAAATACTTTTTTCCTTTTGAATCAAAAATATAGCTACCATTTGCATGTGAGATTTCAATGGCTAATGGATGCGGTGAAGTTTGTGCTTGATATTTGAGAAATAGCTGTTTCACAATAGCATACTTATTCTTTTTTTAAAGGAGTTTTGTCGTGTTTAAAGATGTCTTCTTTTGTTAAAGGCTGTTCATCTTCTCTCCAAATAAATCCTCTCAACAGCTTATCATTGTTGTGGATTTCGGAAGGAGGGAATGTTTTTCCGTCAGGTTTTTTAATAAAATCGATGGTGTGTATTTTACTGTCTTTAAGTGTAATAAAAATATTTTTACTACTCTGCATTTTTGTAATACCAATAAGTTGTTGTTTGTCGTCTCTGATGTAAAAAATGACTTCACTGTTTCCAACAACATTAAGAGTGCTTAACTGATTGTTTTTAAATTTTCCGTACATGTTTTTACCTTTTAGTTGGTTAAAGCCATCGGCATCTTTTTGGGCTATAAATGCATGTCCCAAAATTTTAAGTGAGTCTAACTTTTCTGTTTTGGTATTTGAAATTAGATGAATAGTATCTCCGGTAATTTGATTTCCTTGCGCCCATAAAACAGGGTTTACAAGCATTTGAGTTAATCCTGTTCTTTCATTGGTAACTAAAGAGTCGCACTTCCCTTGTAAGTCCGATTTGTAAATTTTCACGAAATGAAAAGCTCTAATGGTACGTTCGTTTACTTTACCGGTTACCAATATTTTTTTTCCGTGCACGTATAAAGAGTCATTATCTATTAAAGAAATGGCTACAGCTCTTTTAGTAATAAAAATAGAGTCTTTAAATTTATAGTATTCGGCATATCCACCTTTAGCAACCATTTTATTTATGGTATCTATAATTTTAATATTCCCTGTTGCTGAAGCAAATTCTTTATTTTTATTATAATATAAACTATCACCTTCAATAGTTTTGTTTCCGTAGAATATTTTTGAATTTTTTAAGAAGTGCGAAATATTTGTTTTGGTATTGTGAATTCCCTTTTCGGTATAAATAGAATTTTGTTCGCTTATAATGGTAGAAGGTCCAAAAATTTGTGCTATTCCGGTATCTGTGTAATAGTCTAGGTGGTTAGAAATGAGTTTACTATCCTTGTTTTTTACTTCTACTTTTGTAAATGCTTGAAATTTATGAGAATCTAAGTAATAATTTCCAATTTTACTTTTTAGCGTATTTGTGGTATCTCTAATAGTACCACCACTGTTGTAATACAAGTATTGTTTTTCTCTGTCAAAATAAAGCGTGTCAGTTCTAAGCGTCATTAGTGGATCTTTTAAAACCACGTTTCCCCAAGACGTTGCTTTTTTTGCTTCTCCGTCATATTCAATGTATTTGCTGTACTGCATTATGGTATCGCCCTGATTCATAACCACGTTTCCCATGGCTTTAAGAAGATTTTTATCTTGGTATATATACGCTATATCACTTCTTAAAGTAGCTCCTTGATGTTCTATAAACACATTACCAAGTGATATTGTCGCTCCAGGGTATTTAGGGTCGGTATAGGTATTGTCAGCATTTAAAACTTTAATTTTTTTAGACTGACTATATCCCAAAGTAGTTGAAACAATAAGGCAAATGAAGAATATTTTTTTCAAATCAAGTTGTATTTACGTTGTAAATCTAATGAAAAACCTTCGTGTAAATTGTTAAAATAAAAATAAAATAGCAAATTACAATCGGGTAATGGTTTGTTTTCTATCGGGTCCAACAGAAACAATTTTTATAGGAACCTCTACATAATCCTCAATAAACTTAATATACTCTTGAAGTGCTTTTGGTAAAGTGTTTGCCGTAGTCATAGTTGTTAAATCTTCTTTCCAACCATTTAATTCGGTGTATATTGGAGTTACATTATCACTTTCAATATTGTAAGGGAAATGGTTAATTATTTCACCCTGATATTTATAAGAAGTACAGACTTTTAATTTGGTAAATCCAGATAACACATCACTTTTCATCATCATTAGCTGAGTAACTCCATTTATTTGAACAGCGTATTTTAAAGCAACCAAGTCTAGCCAGCCGCAACGTCTAGGTCTACCTGTTGTAGCTCCAAACTCATGACCAACTTTAGCCATTCTTTCACCGTTTTCGTCAAATAATTCGGTAGGAAAAGGTCCAGATCCAACTCTGGTGGTATAGGCTTTAAAAATACCAAAAACTTCACCAATTTTGTTTGGTGCAATACCCAATCCTGTACAAGCTCCGGCAGCCGTAGTAGTTGATGATGTGACAAAAGGATAGGTTCCAAAGTCAATATCTAATAATGAGCCTTGAGCACCTTCTGCCAATATTGTTTTTTGTTGTTTTATAGCATTGTTTAAATACACTTCACTGTCAATAAACGGAAGTTTTTTTAAAGTGTCAATTGCATCAAAAAATTCGGTTTCCAACTCTTTTAAATCAAATTGGATATCAACATCAAAAAAAGCAAGCATTTTTAAATGCTTTTTAGTTAAGGCTTGATATCTTTCTTTCCAATTTTTCATTTCTAAATCACCAACACGCATGCCATTTCTACCTGTTTTATCCATATAGGTTGGCCCAATTCCTTTAAGTGTAGATCCTATTTTTGCTTTTCCTTTAGCTGTTTCGCTCGCAGCATCTAATAACCGGTGTGTTGGCAAAATTAAATGTGCTTTTTTAGAAATAAGTAGTTTAGCATTTATGTCTAGATTAAATTTAGCAAGATTATCTAGTTCTTTTTTAAAGATAACAGGATCAATAACAACTCCATTTCCAACAACATTCACGGCATTTTCATGAAAAATACCTGAAGGAATTGTGTGTAAAACGTGTTTGTGTCCGTCAAAAATAAGTGTGTGACCGGCATTTGGTCCTCCTTGAAAACGAGCAATAATATCGTAATTAGACGTAAGTACATCTACAATTTTTCCTTTTCCTTCATCTCCCCATTGTAGTCCTAGTAGTAAATTTACAGCCATTTTTGTAAGTGAGTAGTTTAGTTGTTTTTTTGTTTTTTTGTTCCGTAGAAATAGAGCGAATGATTGTGAATTTCAATCCCAAACGTATCTTCTATGGTTTTTTTTATAATTTGTATTCGAGGGTCGCAAAACTCTATAACCTCTCCGGTATCGGTTAATATTACGTGGTCATGCTGTTTATCGAAATACGATTTTTCGTAATGTGCCTGATTTTGACCGAATTGATGTTTTCTAACCAATCCAGATTCTAAAAGAAGTTCTATGGTGTTATACAGTGTAGCTCTACTTACTCTATAATTTTTTAGTTTCATTTGAATATAAAGCGATTCAATATCAAAATGCTCGTCTAAATCATAAATTTCTTGTAGAATAGCAAAACGTTCAGGTGTTTTTCGATGATTATTTGCTTTTAGAAAATTTACAAAAACGTTTTTTACTATTTTTTGATTTTCGCTACTCATAACAGTATATTTAGTGTTGAAATATGCAACGCTTACAAAGTTAATTTTAATTTTTAATTATAAGGACTCTGAAGTTTATTTTTTGCAGCATTGCTTATAGTTAGTGTTTATAAATACGTTCAACGGTCTCAATTCCTTCAATTTTTTTAATGCTATCACTTAATTTTTGAAGTTGCGATTTATTTTTAACGCTTACCGTTATTTTTCCTTCAAAAACACCATCATTTCCTTGCATACTTAAGCTATGAATGTTAACGCTCATGTTTCGAGATATAATTTGCGTAATTTCATTTACCAGTCCTACGTGATCAATACCGTGAATTTTTAGAATGGCTTTAAACTCTTGTTTTGTAGAATCAATCCATTTTGCGGTTAAAATTCTATAGGCATAGTTTGCCTGAAGGCTAATAGCATTTGGGCAATCTTGTTTGTGTACTTTAATACCGTCGTTAATTGTTACAAATCCAAAAACTTTATCACCGGGAATAGGATTACAACACGGAGACATTTTATAATCTAAGTGTTCTTCTTCTTTTCCAAAAACAAGTGAGTCAAATTTATCGGTAACTTCTTCTTTTTCAATAGTTGATGGAGTAGAAGAAGCCCGTTTCATTTTGTTTTTAAAGAAGCTAACCAATGCGTTGTTTCTTTTGGCAGCAAAATCTTTTAGTTGGTTGTTATCAATAGAACCATTACCAACTCTATAAAATAAATCTAAACTGGTTTTAAGGTTAAAGTGATTTACAAGTTGATTTACTACTTTTTCGGTAAGGTTTATTTTAAGACGCCGTAATTTTCGAGCCAAAATTTCTTTTCCTTCTTCGGCAATTTCTTTTTGGTCTTCTTTTAGGGCGTTTTTAATCCTTGTTCTTGCTCTGGCAGTTACAACAAAATCTAGCCAGCCAATGTTAGGTTTTTGATTTTTTGAAGTTAGAATTTCAACTTGGTCACCACTTTTTAGCTCGTGACTTATGGGCTTTAATTTCCCGTTTACTTTAGCTCCTCTGCAATTGATACCTACTTGTGTATGAATGGCAAAGGCAAAATCTAATGCTGTTGCATGTTTAGGAAGTGCCTTTAAATCTCCATTAGGTGTAAATACAAAAATTTCCTTTGCGTATAGGTTGAGTTTAAAATCTTCAACAAAATCTATGGCATTGCTATCTGGATTTTCAAGCGATTCTTTAATTTTATTAAGCCAGTCGTCTAAACCACTCTCTCGTTCGTTTTGATTTTTATATTTATAATGTGCAGCGTATCCTTTTTCTGCAATTTCGTCCATTCTTTCAGAACGAATTTGAACTTCTACCCATTTACCTTGTGGTCCCATAACTGTAATGTGTAACGATTCGTATCCTGTTGATTTAGGTTGACTAATCCAATCTCTTAATCGGCTAGGGTTAGGTCTAAAGTGGTCTGTTACAATAGAATATATTTTCCACGCATCAAATTTTTCATTTTTGAGTGTAGATTTGTAGATGATTCTAATAGCAAACTTATCGTAAATCTCATCGTAGGTAACTCCTTGCGTAAGCATCTTTTTTCGAATAGAGTAGATGGATTTTCTTCGACCTTTAATAAAGTAATCAAAACCTTCTTTATCTAGTGAATCTTTGATAATATTTGAAAATGTTTCAATGTATTTATCTTGTCCTTCTTTACTTTGTGTAATTTTTTCAGAAATATCGTTGTAAACTTCGGGTTCTGTATATTTTAACCCTAAGTTTTCCAATTCGGTTTTGATATTATACAACCCTAGCCTATGTGCTAGAGGAGCATAGATATAAAGTGTTTCTGATGAAATTTTTAACTGTTTATCAGGAGGCATAGCGTCCATAGTTTGCATATTGTGCAGTCTGTCAGCTATTTTTATTAAGATAACACGAACATCATCATTTAAAGTAAGTAACATTTTTCTAAAATTCTCAGCCTGAATAGAAACATTTTGGTCTTTTTTAAGATGAGATATTTTAGTAAGTCCGTTGACAATTCTAGCTACTTTTTCGCCAAATAAACGTTCAATATCTTCAATAGTATATTCGGTATCCTCAACTACATCGTGTAGTAAAGCTGAAACTATAGAAGTGGTATTTAATCCAATTTCATAAGCTACAATTTTAGCAACAGCAATGGGATGAAAAATATAAGGTTCTCCGGTTTTTCTTCGTTGGTTGCTATGTGCCTCTACGGCTAAATCAAAGGCTTTTCTAATTTCTTTTTTGTCTGCAGTAGTAAATGTTTGGTACGCGCCTTTGAGGAGATCTTTATATCGCCTAGCAATTTCTTTATTTTCTTCTTCCGGACTTAAATTGTATACCATAGTTTAAAATTACAATTTTAAAATGGACTTGCAAATATCAATTTTTACTTTTTTAAATTTAAAATTCGTTGTAAAAGTGTTGGATGCGAGTAATAAAATTTTACGTATAAAGGGTGAGGAGTAAGGTTACTCAAATTGTTTTTGGCTAATTTTTTTAAAGCACTAATAAGTGCTTTGGCGTTGTATTGTTTTTTAGCATAATTATCGGCCTGATATTCAAATATTCTAGATAGTTTATTTACGATTAAATTGGTGAATTCAGATATTGGACTATAAAGTATGGTAAAGGCGATAAGACCTATATGAAAGCTGGCTTCTTGTACACCTAACGCTTGTGAAAGTAGCGTATTTCCTATAAGCAGCGATAAAATATAAAATGTAAACCCTGTGAGAAGTATTGATAGGATAAGGTTGTATATAATGTGTTTCTTTTTATAGTGCCCAATTTCGTGTGCTAAAACAGCTACAATTTCGTTTGTATCTAGGTCGTTTATAAGTGTATCGTAAAGTGTTATTCTCTTTTGTGAACCAAATCCGGAAAAGTATGCATTTGCTTTTGTAGATCGTTTAGAGCCATCAATGACATAGATGTTATTTATTTTGAAGCCTACTTTTTCGCTAAATGATTGGATAGCTTTTTTGAGTTCTCCATCTTCTAAGGGAATTTGTTTGTTAAAAACAGGAACAATTAATTTTGAATAAAAAAGATTTATAAATATTGAGAAAACACTTATAATTGCCCATGAAAACAACCAAAAATTTGTAGTTGTTATTTGGTAAAACCAAGTAATTAAAGCCAATAAGCCTCCACCAATAACCAAAAGCATTAACCATCCTTTTATTTTATCGGTTATAAACGTTTTTAGAGTACTTTTATTAAACCCGAATTTTTCTTCAATAACAAAGGTTTTGTAATATGAAAAAGGCAGACTTATAAGGTCACTAGCAATAAAAATAATTCCAAAAAACAGTAGTGTAACACCAATGGTATTTGTAGAAAATTTCTTAGCAATACTATCTACAAACGCAAAACCATCTAATAAAAAAAACAAGAGTGTAATTGCAAATGTAAATGTATTTGTTATTAGTGAAAATAGGTGATTTTCTTTCTTGTACTTTTGCGATTTTAAATACTCAGCTTCGTTGTAGATACCGTTAAGTACTTTAGGAATAGGTTTGTTAAAATATTGAGCATTTAGAATGCTGAGTACAGTATCTAATAAAAATTTTAAGGTGATGATACCTATAAGTATTAAAAAAATGGTTTGAGGGTTGTTCATAGTTAATAGGACTCTTTAGGTATTAAATTTTCGTTGCCTTTTAGCTTCAAAAATAACAATGGCAGCAGCGACAGACACATTCATTGAATCTATTTCTCCCTGCATAGGGATTTTAATGTTTTTAGTTGCATTATTTCGCCAAATTTCACTTAAACCTTCAGCTTCCGTACCTACAACAATAGCTGAAGCAACAGTAAAGTCTTCTTTGTAATACGCATTTGAATTTTGTAAGGTAGTACAGTAGATAGCAATATCTTTTTCTTTTAAAAATTGGATAATCTCATGGCTACTACCCGTAGCTATTTTAGTGGTAAATAAGCAGCCTACACTTGAACGAATAATATTTGGGTTGTACAAGTCGGTTTTAGGGTTTGCAATAATTACGGCATCCAAATTTGCAGCATCTGCAGTGCGTAATAAGGCCCCAATATTACCGGGTTTTTCAGGAGCTTCAGCAACTAATATTAAAGGTGTTTTATGCTTAAAAGTTAGTTTATTCAATGAAAATTCTTTTGATTTCACAATAGCAATAACTCCTTCAGTAGAGTCTCTGTAAGCTACTTTTTTGTAAACAGCTTTTGTTAATTCAATAATTTGGATGGCTTGGTCATGTATAAAATCGAGCGTATTTGGTGTGGCTATTTCAGGGCAAATTAACATAGTGTTTATGGTATAACCTCCTTTTAATGCTAATGAAATTTCACGCACACCTTCTACTAAAAAAACGCCCAATTTTTTTCGAAATCTGGACTTTTCTTGAAGCTTGATAAGCTCTTTTATAAAAGGGTTTTGTGTACTGGTAATTTGTTTACGCATGCTCATAACTCATATGATGCGAAGATAATAATTAAATTGTTAGCAGGCTTAGCAGTGTAAAAAAGGCTCTGAAATTTTCAGAGCCTTTTTAGATGTTATTGTGAGCTATACTTATTAGAATATCGTTTCCACAGTGCAGTTTGGTGAGTTTCTAAACTTATTTTACGGCCTTGAATAAAGGCATCAGTTAGCACATTTGTTTTCATATCTAGGGCATCGCCTTCAGAAATAAATAATGTAGCATCTTTTCCAACCTCAAGTGTTCCTAGTCGATTATCTACACCTAAAATCTTGGCAGCATTAGAGGTAATTAGTTTTAGAGCCTCTTCTTTACCTAGTCCGTAGGCAGCGTATGTACCGGCGTAAAACGGCAAGTTTCTAGCACTCATACGCTCCATACTACCTTCCATACCAATGGCAACCATAATACCTTTATCGGTTAGTATTTTAGCACTTTTATACGGAGAATCGTAATCATCATCATTATTATTAGGGAGTCTGTGTGCTCTGTTTAAAATAACAGGGATTTTATTTTCAGCTAGTAAATCAGCCACTTTATAGGCTTCGTCACCGTGAATAATAACCATTTTTTCAACACCAACTTCTTTAATAAAATTAACAGCATCGGTAATTTCTGTAGCTCCACTAGCATGAATGTATAACTTTTTACGTCCGTCAAATACTCCTTTTAATGCTTCAAAAGGTATGTTTTTAGCGAGGTGATTAGTTTTTAAGTAACGTTTACCGTCTAAAAAGAACGAGGTAATTTTTTCGACGTTTTTAGCATATTCTTTATTGGGTTTAATAGTAGGGTCTTCTCCAAGCCAAAATCTACCGTAAGTAATGCTGTTTGGCCAATTTAGATGAATACCATCATCTGCTTTTATGGCTGCATCTTCCCAGTTCCAAGCATCAAATTGTACAATAGACGAAGATCCGGAGATTGTTCCTCCTCTAGGAGTAATTTGCCCAATTAAAACACCATTAGGGCGCATACTCTCTACAACTCTAGATTCGGGATTGTAAGCAATTAAACTTCTTATGTGTGGAAGCATTTTACCAACTTCATCGTAATCTAAGGTTGCTCTAACGGCATCAATTTCACCTAAACCTAGAGACGAATTTGTAACAATAAATCCGGGGTATACATGTTTTCCTTTTGCTTGAATGGTTTTACCTATTCGGGCAATTTTATTTTCAGCACTACCAACAAAGGTAATTTTTCCTTCAGAAAACATTATAAGTGCATTTTCAATAACTTTTCCGTTTCCAAGGTGAGCTGTAGCACCTTCAATACTGTACCCAGTTGTTTGCTTTGGTGCAGGGGTTTGCTGTGCAAAGCATGTTCCTATAAAAAATAGAAAAACGAAGTTGTATATATATGATTTTTTCATGATTTCAGTTTTAGAAGTTTACCACTGTATCGCAGTGAAAATATTGTGTTGCTTTCTTTTTTGGTGCTTGAACGGGCTTTCCGCTAGCCTTTTCGTTTAGCATCATGTTTATGAGTTTATTTCGCTCATCTTTTATAGATTTTCTGAGTGCTAAATCTCGTTCAATATCAAAATATACAATACCGTCAATAATAGTTTTTTCGGCTTTTGAGTATACTGAAAGCGGATTGTCACTCCATAGTACAACATCGGCATCTTTGCCTACTTTGATGCTTCCAACTCTTTGATCTATATGCAATAATTTTGCAGGATTTATAGTAACAAAATTCCAAGCATCAATAGCACTTACACCTCCGTATTTCATCGATTTTGCAGCTTCTTGATTCAGTCTTCGTTGCATTTCTGCATCGTCAGAGTTTATAGCAACGGTGATTCCGTAATTGTGTAAAATAGCGGCATTGTACGGAATGGCATCGTTTACTTCGTACTTGTACGCCCACCAATCTGAAAATGTAGAAGCTCCTACACCGTGTTTTTTCATCTTATCGGCAAGTTTATATCCTTCAAGAATGTGGGTGAATGTATTTATATTGAAATTAAATTTTTCAGCCACTTTCATAAGCATATTAATTTCACTTTGCACATACGAGTGGCACGTTATAAAGCGTTCTTTATTAATAATTTCAGCCAAGGTTTCAAGCTCTACATCTTTTCTATAAGGTTTCCCAGATTTTTTTAGGTTATCGTATTCTTTCGCTCTTTGGAAATAGTCCATATACACCTGCTCAACACCCATTCTGGTTTGTGGAAACCGCGTTTTGTTACTAGGGCCCCAGTTAGATTGTTTTACGTTTTCACCTAATGCAAATTTTATAAATTTAGGACTGTTACTGTAGCGCATATTTTTAGCAGATTCTCCCCACTTAAGTTTTACAAGTGCCGAGCGTCCACCTATAGGGTTTGCAGAGCCGTGTAAAATTTGTATAGAGGTAACACCACCTGCTAAACTGCGATAAATTTTAATATCATCAGGGTTTACAACATCTTCAATGGTTACTTCTGCAGAAGAGTTATGACCAACTTCATTTACAGCTACAGTTGCAATATGAGAGTGTTCGTCTATAATTCCTGCAGTTAAATGCTTACCGGTTCCATCTATAATTTTAGCGTTCCGGTTTTTTATGTTTTTCCCAATTTTGGCAATTTTACCATTTTTTAGTAGTACATCGGTATTGTATAAAACACCTTCTTTTTCACTTGTCCAAACCGTTGCATTTTTAATTAAAATGGTTTCTTGGTGAGGTTTTTCTGAAAAACCAAAACCAATATTAGGATAGGTTACAGGAACAATATATGGCGTATCGGTTTGCTGTTTCTTTTTTTCTGATTTTTTTAATGCTGCTGTGCTATTTTTGGTGGCAACCCACTTAAATTCGTTTCCTAAGCCATCGGTGGCCAATCCGCTTATATGTTTATAATCAGGAGTGGCTTTTCCTATAAATCGTACAAAAGCAGTAGAATCTTTGCTGTTTTGCAGTGTAATATTTGCCCAATTATTTTTGAATGAAATAGTTGCTTTTACTTTTTTATCGTCTTTTTTAATACTACCAGATAGCTTGCCGTTATTTTCACTAATGGCCAAATTATAGTTAGTATTGTTGTAAGGAAGTGTGTAGTTACCAGCAATATTAATTGCGTGCATATTGTGAATTACATTTTTACTTCCTTGAACCCAATTTTCGTATATAATTGTGGTAGGCTCAAAAATAGCTCCCGAAGTAATTAAGAAGTTGGCATATTTTCCTTTTTCAAGCGTTCCTATTTTATCACTTTCTCCAAGTATTTTAGCAGGAACTGTAGTTAAAGCTTCTAAAGCAGCTGTTTTATCGAGTCCATATTTAATCGCTTTTCTTAAATTTTTATTGAAGTCTGAAACCGATTTTAACGTATGAGTAGTTAATGAGAAAGGGACTCCGTTTTTATACAAAACAGCCGGATTACTAGGCTCTTGATTCCATTTTCTCATATCGCTTAAATCAATTAAACTCGCCATATACGGATTGCTTACATCGTAGGCTTTTCTAAAGTTAATAGGAATAATAAACGTAGCGTTGGTATTTTTTATATCGCTAATATTTTCATATTCATCACCGCCACCAACAATAGTGTATTGAATTCCAAATTGGTCTCCAATTTTATCGGCTCTTAATGCGTTTTGCTTACTTCCGGCATCAAAAATTTGAGTTAAACTTTTATTTTTATTCAGTGCTTCAAGCGATAAATCAATATTTTTAGCAAATCCTTTAGCATACCAATCGGCATCAAAGTACATTTGTCTTAGCAAAGCCATAGCACCCATTAATGAGCTTGGGTACACTTGCCTAGATTGTACACTTTTTTTGAACGATAAGTATTGTGCAGATTTTGTATCTATAATTCGGTAGGCATTAGAAGCATTAGGGTTTAAGGCTACTAAAATACCGTTTCCTCTAACAATACCATCTTGTAGGTGTGTATTTACAACCCCAAATCCTGCTTTTAGCAACTCTTTTGCTTTATCGTTGTCAAAATTGAACAACGAAATAGGATTTGTTTCAGGACGAATGTGATCATTCCAATAATAGCCTTTTCTACTTGCATCATATTGTGGTAAATTGCTTTTATTTTCTGCTCGCTTAGGCTTTTTTAAACCGAAGCTAGAGTAAATATCAATAAAAGACGGATAGATAGATTTTTGTTTTACATCTACAATTTTAGCATTTTTAGGGATGGCAATGTTTGTCCCTACATCACTTACTTTCCCATCTTTAATAAGTAGCGTTCCGTTTGTAATAACTTGTGTAGGTGTAACGTATATTTTAGCGTTAATTAGAGCAATTGTTGAATTTTTTGGTGTTTTAACTCCTGAGTTTTTAGGAAAATATTCTTGTGAATAAATGGTAGCAGAAATTAGAAAACATAGAAAAATAAGTACTTTCTTCATTAGTAGTTAATTTGAATATTGGCTATAAATTTAAATTTAAACTTTAGTTAAAAGTATTCGTAAACAATTTTTTAACAAAACATTAAGAGTTTTTGCTAAATCTTTTTGATTTTGTGATAGTTAATTAGCCACAAAACCATTTTGTTATAACTTCGAATACCTTCCTTTTGTTTGTTTGCTTTTAGGTATGAGTCGTAAAATGTTTTAAAGTATTTTTGAGACCAATTTTTATAGATATTCCAAAAATTTTGATTTTGCTGCATATCTTTTAAAATACCTTTATGAATAGTAGTTGTTAGCAATTTAAAAGTGTCAGGATTGTAGTTGTAAACTTCAAATAAAGCGTATTGTAAAGCCATTAAATACCCTGCGTAGTTAAAATAAATATTTTTAGCATGAATACTAGCTAAATACCCTGTAAAATTTGCTTCACTTTCTGAAGCAATTCCTATTTGATGTGCAGTTTCATGACACAAGGTTGCCGGATAAGTGTTTTTTGGTATTTGAGCATTTACTTGGGCTTCATTGGTAAACGGATTTAGGTATCCTGCAAATCCCGTATAGGTTAAAGGCAAACTAAAAATAGATTTTTTTATAGAAGGATACTTGTATGAAAATGTTGGGTATTCCATAGCTAATTGCAAATAGGCATCGGTAACTTGTTGCTCAATTTCACTTTTGCTGTTTGGGTTTAAAACAACTACAGAGTCATTTTTTGTTATTTGTAGCTGAACCTCATTTATTTTTGAAATAAGTTTTTGTGTAAAATCAATTAGCTCTTCATTAGAATACGATTCATTAGAAATGTTTAACCTTTTGTTTAAGGGAGTTCTAAAGTAATTTAAGCCCCAAAAAAAATAGAATGCAAAAAAGACTACAGAAATTAAACTACCAAATCTATACGCAGTAATTTTAAAATTATAGGAGTTATTTTTAAAAAATAAGTAGCCAATTTTAAGAATAACAACTACAATTACAATGTAAAAAACATCTCCAACAGAGAAGGGAATCCAGCCCAGTAAAATTCGCAACAAACTAGAAATAAATACGTACAATCCCTTTGAGTAAAATTGCTCAATAAAGTCGGGAAACTGTGCGATTATTTTAACAAAAGCCCACTGTGCTATTAGCAGTAGGCTTAGTATTTTATAGGTTTTTAGTTTGGTCATAGGTTTTTAATAAAAACATTAAATTACTTTTATAAAAGTAACTACAATTTTTTAGATAACGAATATTTAAAATGTGTTAGATTTTTATAATAGTAACCACTTATTAACAAAATAGTTACTTATTAACAAAATATGTGCATAAAATAAAACGTATTTTTAACCATGAAATTGAGTTTTAAAAATTACATTTGTTTTTTAAATTTGTTTCACTAATTTGAGAATAGTTACATCACTTTTAGTTTTCAAATTAGGAATAACTAGCCAATTTTAAATACCATATTTGCGTGAAGAACTTACAATCAATACAAGCTAAAAATTTCAAAAAAAACACGGTTATTAGCCTTGAGAAAGGAAAAATACCGCCTCAAGCAATAGACTTGGAAGAAGCGGTTTTAGGAGCCATGATGATTGATAAAAAGGGAATAGATGATGTTATTGATATTTTACATCCCGATGTGTTTTACAAAGAAGCTCACCAACTAATTTACGAAGCTATATATACTTTATTTCAAAATTCTGAACCAACCGATTTACTCACGGTAGCCAACCAATTACGAAAATCAGGAAAATTAGAACAAGTAGGAGGAGACTTCTATTTAATAGGACTTACGCAAAAAGTATCTTCATCGGCACATATTGAATTTCATGCGCGTATTATTCTTCAAAAGTACATACAACGTAAACTTATTTCTATTTCTTCAGAAATTATTGAAGAAGCTTATGACGAAACTATAGATGTATTTGATTTACTAGATGATGCCGAAGCAAAATTATTTGAAGTAACACAAGGAAATCTTAAAAAGGGACATGAGTCTGCACAAGGTCTTGTTAGTCAAGCAATTAAAAAAATACAAGAAATTTCCAATAGAGAAGGAATGAGTGGTGTTCCTAGCGGATTTAACAGATTAGATGAATTAACATCAGGCTGGCAGCCTTCAGATTTAGTTATTTTGGCAGCGCGTCCCGGTATGGGAAAAACAGCATTTGTTTTATCGATGGCAAAAAATATTGCCGTAGATTTTGATACACCTGTAGCTGTATTTTCTTTAGAGATGTCTTCAGTTCAGTTAATTACACGTATGATTTCTAGTGAAACAGGAATTTCTTCAAGTAAATTGAGAAAAGGAAATTTAGCACCACATGAATGGGAACAGCTAAATGTGAAAGTTAAAAACCTGTCTAACGCTCCTATTTTTATTGATGATACTCCGTCTTTATCAATTTTTGATTTAAGAGCAAAAGCACGTCGTTTAGCTTCGCAACACGGTATAAAAATAATTATTATTGATTATTTACAATTGATGACTGCAGGTACTTCTCAAAAAGGAGGAGGAAATAGAGAACAAGAAATTTCAACCATTTCAAGAAACTTAAAGGCTTTAGCTAAAGAGCTCAACATCCCTGTTATAGCACTTTCTCAGTTGTCTCGTGCGGTTGAAACACGTGGTGGTAGCAAGCGTCCGTTACTTTCAGATTTACGTGAATCGGGGGCCATAGAGCAAGATGCCGATATTGTTTCATTTATTTATCGTCCGGAATATTATGGACATACAGAATGGGATGATGACGATAGATCACCTTGTGAAGGGCAAGCTGAATTTATTGTAGCAAAACACAGAAATGGTGGATTGGACAATATACGACTTAAATTTACAGGTCATTTAGCTCAGTTTAGTAATTTAGATGACGGGTTTAGCAATGAGTTTCATTCTAAAATGAATGTAGCAAATCAAAGCAGTACTCCTACATCTGCAGAAGATGCCTTTGGAACTTCAGGTGATAATGATGATTTTCCTTTCTAATGATTAAATATGTTTATAAAGTCAATTAAGTTATTACTACTACCAATACTGCTATTTATTACACAAACGGTACTAGCTTCTTTTATTTTAATACCTATGGATGATGTGACACAAACCAATCATCTGAAGGCTTACGGAATCACTTATTGGTCACTTCAGCAAGGTCACAAAGCAAAATGGTTGCTAAATTATGAAGGAGGTTCATTTTTATTAGAAGATAATGAAGCTACCAGAAACGAATGTAAAATTAGAGGAGTTACATTTCATGTAATTTCAGATACAGAAGCCGCTCAAATTTTAGAAGAAATAAGTAGTCCTTCAAAAAATATGGAGGCAGTTACTTTAGAAAAAGCACCTAAAATAGCAGTGTACTCTCCAAAAGATAAAATGCCTTGGGACGATGCCGTTACAATGGTGCTATCGTATGCCGAAATACCTTTTGATGTTGTTTATGATGAAGATGTGTTAGATGAAAAGTTGTTAATGTATGAATGGCTTCATTTACACCACGAAGATTTTACAGGACAGTACGGTAAATTTTATGGAGCGTACAGAACAGCTTCTTGGTATATAGAACAAAAAAAAACAGCAGAAAAATTAGCGCAAAAACTAGGATATCATAAAGTTTCAGAAGAAAAATTGGCCGTTTCGTTGAAAATCAGAGATTTTGTAATTGGAGGTGGTTTTATGTTTGCAATGTGCTCAGCAACAGATAGTTTTGATATTGCTTTGGCTGCAGAAGGTGTTGATATTTGCGAATCTATGTTTGACGGAGACCCTTCTGATGTGAATTATCAAGATAAATTAAATTTTTCCAACACATTTGCATTTAAAGATTTTACACTTATCAGAAACCCTGTTGAATACGAATTTTCATCAATAGACACCACAAGAAAACGAAAAATTAAACGTACTGAAGATTATTTTTCGTTGCAAGAATACTCTGCAAAGTGGGATCCTATTCCAACAATGTTGTGTCAAAATCACACGATGTTAATAAAAGGATTTATGGGGCAAACAACAGCTTTTGACAGCAAGTTTGTCAAGTCAAATATTTTAGTCATGGGTATGAATAAGACCAATGGAGAAGCTCGCTATATTCACGGAGTAAAAGGAAAAGGAATGTTTACTTTTTACGGCGGTCACGACCCAGAAGATTATCAGCATAGAGTAGGAGATCCAAAAACAGAACTCGATTTACACCCAAATTCTCCGGGATACAGGTTAATTTTAAACAATGTATTATTTCCGGCAGCAAAAAAGAAAAAGCAAAAAACATAATATTAGCAGTTAATTTTGTTGTGGCAAAAATGAAAAATAGTATTTTTGTTGCATCAAATCAAATTAAACAAAATGTCAAAAACACAACAATTACAAGATTTTGCACAGCAAGTACGAAGAGATATTGTTAGAATGGTACATGCCGTACAGTCAGGTCATCCAGGAGGTTCATTAGGTTGTAATGAATTTTTAACAGTATTGTTCCAAGAAATTATGGACTACTCGACTAATTTTACAATGGATGGTAAAAACGAAGACCTTTTCTTTTTATCAAACGGACACATCTCTCCGGTTTATTACAGTGTTTTGGCACGAAGTGGTTTTTTTCCTGTAAAAGAGTTAGCAACCTTTAGATTAATGAATACACGTTTACAAGGACACCCTACAACTCATGAAGGCTTAGAGGGAATTCGAATAGCAAGTGGTTCGTTAGGACAAGGAATGAGTGTAGCTATAGGAGCTGCTGAAGCTAAAAAACTAAATGGAGACCATAAATTGGTGTATTCTCTGCACGGAGATGGCGAGTTACAAGAAGGACAAATTTGGGAAGCTGCAATGTATGCTGCAGGTAAAAAAATAGATAATTACATCGCTACGGTTGATTATAATAAAAAACAAATAGATGGTCCTACCGACGAGGTACTTCCGCTAGGAGATTTAAGAGCTAAATTTGAAGCTTTTGGTTGGCAGGTACTTGATGTAGAAAAAGGGAATGATATAGAGAGCATTATTGAAGGTTTAAATAAAGCCAAATCTTTAACAGGTAAAGGTAAGCCTGTTTGTATATTGCTTCATACAGAAATGGGTAATGGTGTTGATTTTATGATGCATACACACGCTTGGCACGGAAAACCACCTAGTGATGCACAATTAGAAGAAGCCTTAAAACAAAACCCAGAAACATTGGGAGATTATTAATAATTTAAATCCTGCATTTGCAGGATTTTTTTATAAGTTTGGATGTAATAGTAAGAAATTAGAATTACGTACGTCTTTTCAATTAAATTAAGTATTAAAATGAAAATAGGAATTGTTTGTTATCCAACTTTTGGAGGTAGTGGAGTGGTAGCTACAGAATTAGGAATGGCACTGGCTCAAAAAGGTCACCACGTACATTTTATTACCTATAAACAGCCGGTTCGGTTAGACTTTATTTCTAACGACATTCATTTTCACGAGGTATTTGTTGAGGAATATCCGTTATTTCATTTTCAACCTTACGAGCTGGCATTGTCTAGTAAAATTGTAGAAGTAGTTCAACAATATAATTTAGAAATTTTACACGTACATTATGCCATACCACACGCATATGCAGCTTATATGGCAAAGCAAATGCTAAGAGAGAAAGGAATTGATATAAAAGTAGTTACTACGTTACACGGCACTGATATTACGTTGGTTGGTAGCCATCCTAATTATAAATCGGCAGTTGAGTTTAGTATCAATAATTCCGATGTAGTTACCACAGTATCAGATAGCTTGCGTAAAGATACCTTACGTTTGTTTTCGATACGTAAAGAAATTAAAGTAATACATAATTTTATAGACTTTGAAAAATATCCCGAAATTAGCAATCCGGAATGTCAACGTCATAATATAGCCAACGAAGACGAACGTATTATTACACATATTAGTAATATGAGACCTGTTAAAAGAGTTTCAGATGTTTTGGCAATATTTTATAAAATTCAACAAAAAATCCCTTCAAAACTATTGTTAATAGGAGATGGACCAGATAGAGAATTTTTGGAGGAAGAAGTTAAAAAATTGGAAATAAAAGATAAAGTGCTTTTTTTAGGAAATAGCCATGAAGTAAATAAGTTACTTTGTTATTCAGATTTATTTTTATTGCCTTCAGATACAGAAAGTTTTGGATTGGCGGCTTTAGAAGCAATGGCCGCTAGAACACCTGTTATTTCTACAAATTCTGGAGGATTACCAGAGGTAAATGTTCACGGTGTTACAGGTTTTTTAAGCAATGTAGGCGATGTGGATGATATGGCCAAAAATGGTATTTACATTTTAGAAGATACAGATAGATTGCAACAATTTAAACAACACGCTCTTGAACAGGCAAAACAATTTGGTTTACAAAATATACTTCCGGCTTATAAAGAAGTGTACAGAGAAGTTATAAAAGGATGTTGTTAGTTGGTGTAAAACGAAAGAGCTTCAATAATTAATGTATTAGGCACTTTACAATCTAATTTAAATTTTTCTAACGCAGTTAACAGTACAAAGTTTACCTGTCCGCTTACATTTTTCTTATCGTGCTTTAACAGGTTTATGATACCCTCAAAATCTTCTTCTTCAATTTCAACTTTTCCGTAGATAGATAGTATGGTATTTTTTATATCTTGAAGTGTTGCATTTGGAAACTGTAGTAGTTTTCCAGAAATATACGCTTCGGTAACCATACCAATAGCAATGGCTTCACCATGTGTTAAATGTTGTTTATTTACCGATTCTAAAAAGTAAGATTCAATCGCATGTCCCAATGTGTGACCAAAATTTAAGACTTTTCGAATACCACTTTCTTTAGGATCTTTGGTAACAACTTCATTTTTAATTTCGATAGATCGGTATATGAGATTGCTTATGCTTTCGGTATCTATTTGAGGCATATTTTTAATTTCATTCCAAACTTTTGCATCGTAAGTGAGCCCGTATTTAATAACTTCGGCTAAACCAGAGCGTATTTCTCTTTCAGAAACGGTTTTTAAATAATCATAATCAATTAAAACCATTTCGGGATTTGAAAATAATCCTACTTGATTTTTTAAAACACCTAAATCGACACCTGTTTTTCCACCAACAGAAGCATCAACCATACTTAAAAGTGTAGTAGGAATGTTTACAAATTTAATACCGCGTTTAAAAGTTGAAGCAACAAAACCTCCCAAATCGGTAACCACACCACCACCAAGGTTAATCATTACACTTTTTCTATCGGCTCCAAGATCTGTTAACCGATTCCAAACACTTATGCAAGTTTCAATATTTTTATGTGCTTCACCTGCTTTTATTTCAATAATTTCAAAAGAAACATCAGAAGAAATTTTAGCAAGTAAAATAGGTAAACAACTAATATGTGTATTGGTGTCTACTAAAATAAAGAGTTTAGAAGGGGTATAATCTGCAATAAAATCAGCTAATTTTGTATAAGCGTCTTCTAAAAAATTCACACAGTAGCCGTTAGAATAAATAGGTGTCATTTTTTCTTAAAAATTTTGTGCAAAATAAGGAGAAAAAAATTAATAAATAAACACTTTGTAAGTATCTTTGTATAATTTATTAAGATAAATAATTACGATGAAAAAAATATTTGACAATACTGAAGTAGCGTTTGCACTAAAATCTAATTCAGAATTAGATAGAGCCTACTATTTGTTTGAAATGATAAAGCGAGAACCGTTGGTTAAAATAGGAACTGCAGTTACCAAATTTGCTTTAAAAACTCACTTACCCGTTGAAGGTATTATTAGAACAACTGTTTTTGATCATTTTTGTGGAGGAGTAACAGAAGAAGACTGTATGCCTACTATAGATAAAATGTTTACCAAAAATGTACACTCGGTGCTCGACTATTCTGCAGAAGGAAAGGAAATAGAATCTCAGTTTGATTTGGCCATGTCAAAAACACTAAATACCATTAAATTTGGAAAAGAAAAGGAAAGCATTCCTTTTGCGGTATTTAAACCAACCGGATTTGGAAGACTCGAGGTTTATCAAAAAGTTTCTGAAGGAAAGCAATTAACCGCTCAAGAGCAAGAAGAATGGGATAGAATTAAAGAACGATATAATACGGTAAGTAAATCGGCTTACGACAACAATGTACCTTTACTTATTGATGCGGAAGAGACTTGGATGCAAGATGCCGCCGATGATTTAATTGAAGAAATGATGAGAAAATACAATAAAGAAAAAGTTATTGTATTTGGAACATTACAACTGTACAGATGGGATAGACTAGATTATTTAAAAAAATTACACGAGAGAGCTAAAAAAGAAGGATTTAAAATAGGAATGAAGCTGGTAAGAGGTGCTTACATGGAAAAAGAACGTGAAAGAGCAGCCAAAAAAGGTTATAAAGATCCTATATGTGAAAGTAAAGAAGCAACCGATAAAATGTACAACGATGTACTTACTTATATGTTTGAAAACATTGATGATATGGCCATTTTTGCAGGTACACACAATGAAGAAAGTTCATATTTACTAATGGACTTGATTAAAAATTCATCGATTTCTAAAAATGATGACAGAATATGGTTTGGGCAACTTTACGGTATGAGCGACCACATAAGCTACAACTTATCAAAAGAAGGATACAATGTGGCAAAATACTTACCTTTTGGACCTGTAAGAGATGTAATGCCTTACCTTATTAGAAGAGCCGAAGAGAATACGTCTGTTGCCGGGCAAACAAGTAGAGAATTGGAATTGCTGAAAAGAGAGCGTGAAAGGCGAAAAATATAATTGTTATTATAAAAAAGAGTCATTAAATGGCTCTTTTTTTTGGTAGTTAAGAGGTATGCTCATGTGTCCATAACATCATTATTTTGCTTTTATTAACAATAAACAAAATAAAACACCTACTTTTGCACCTGCTTAAAAAATTACAGAATGCAATCTATTAGAAACATCGCTATTATAGCTCACGTTGATCACGGTAAAACTACTTTGGTTGATAAAATTATTGATCAAGCAAAAATACTTGATGAACGAAAAGAACGTACAGAATTATTACTGGACAGTAACGATTTAGAGCGTGAGAGAGGAATTACCATTTTATCAAAGAATGTTTCGGTAAATTATAAAGGAGTTAAAATAAATATTATTGATACTCCTGGGCATGCTGATTTTGGAGGAGAAGTAGAGCGTGTTTTAAAAATGGCTGATGGCGTTTTACTATTAGTTGATGCTTTTGAAGGTCCAATGCCTCAAACTAGATTTGTGTTAGGAAAAGCACTGGAGTTAGGTTTAACACCAATAGTTGTAGTAAATAAGGTAGACAAAGAAAATTGTACACCCGATTTGGTACACGAGAAAGTTTTCGATTTAATGTTTGCACTAGATGCAACAGAAGAGCAATTAGCGTTTGAAACCATTTATGGGTCGGCTAAAAATGGTTGGATGAGTTATGATTGGGAAAAAGAAACCGATAATATTACGCCACTACTAGATGCTATTCTAGAAAAAATACCTGAAGCCCCTTATAATGACGGAGATCCCCAAATGCAAATAACATCATTAGATTTTTCTTCTTTTGTAGGAAGAATAGCTATTGGTAGAGTATTTAGAGGAAATTTAGAAGAAGGAAAAGATTATATGTTATGTAAGGCTAACGGTACGTTAAAAAAAGTACGTATTAAAGAGTTGCATACATTTGAAGGATTGGGAAAAGATAGAGCTAGTAAAGTAAGAAGTGGAGATATTTGCGCAATTACAGGAATTGATGGGTTTGAGATTGGAGATACTATTTCCGATTTAGAAAACCCGGTGCCAATGCCACGTATAGAAGTAGATCAGCCAACAATGAGTATGCTATTTACAATTAACAATTCACCTTTTTATGGTAAAGAAGGTAAATATGTTACTTCTAGACACTTGAGAGATAGACTATATAAAGAAACAGAGAAAAACTTAGCACTTAGAGTAGAAGATACAGATAGTGAAGATAAGTTTAACGTATTTGGAAGAGGAATTTTGCATTTATCTGTTCTAATTGAAACCATGAGAAGAGAAGGATACGAGTTGCAAGTTGGACGTCCTCAAGTTATTATCAAAGAAATTGATGGTGTTAAATGCGAACCTTACGAAACTTTAGTTATAGATGTTCCTGAACATGCCGCAAGTAAGGCCATAAACTTGGTAACTTTACGAAAAGGAGATTTATTGGTTATGGAACCTAAAGGAGATTTACAGCATTTAGAATTTGATATTCCATCAAGAGGATTGATAGGGTTGAGAAATAAAATTCTTACAGCTACGGCTGGAGAAGCCATTATAAATCATAGACTTAGAGGTTTTGATGCTTATAAAGGAGAAATTACAACAACATCTAACGGCGCTATTATTTCAGCAGAAACAGGAAAAGCAACCGCATATTCTATAGATAAGCTACAAGATAGAGGTAAGTTTTTTATAGATCCTAATCAAGAAATTTATAAAGGACAAATTGTGGGTGAAAATAACAAGCAAGAAGATATGGCTGTAAACTTAATTAAAGGAAAAAAACTAACAAATGTTAGAGCTTCTGGTACTGATGATGGCGTAAAAATAGCACCAAAAGTTGACTTTTCTTTAGAAGAATGTATGGAGTATTTACGAAATGATGAATATTTAGAAGTTACTCCTAAAAGTTTAAGAATGCGTAAAATTAGCTTCAGATAGAGAAGATAATTCATTATAAAATTAAAAGCTGTGTTTCAAAACACGGCTTTTTTTGGTTAAAAAAGGCCTTTCTATTATCAGAATAACTGGAATACTATGTATCTAAAGTTACGGTTTTTTATTAATTTTGGTATCGTTTTTGTCCCTAAGTAATAGATTATTAACAATTAAAATTATAAAAGGATGAAAAAAATAGTATTAGTAGCTTTCGCTATAACGGTATCATTAGTAAGCTGTTCTGATGACGATAACAACAGTACAGTAGTTGAAGAAATTATTCCACTATCACAAGAGGAAATAAACGATTTATTATTTTCTAGAGAAGAAGAAAAATTAGCTAGAGATGTATATTTATACTCATATGATAAATATGGAGACGCCATTTTTGGAAATATATCACAAAGTGAGCAAAGACATATGGATCAAATACTAACCTTACTAAACACTTACCAACTAACAGACCCAGCATCACCAGATAGAGGAGTATTCTCTAACCAAGTATTACAAGATCTTTACACAGCATTGGTTGCGCAATCGGATATTTCTCTTGTAGAAGCCTTAACAGTAGGTGCTATTATTGAAGATTTGGATATTAAAGATTTACAAGATTTAGAATCTAGAACAACACATTCAGATATTTTAACTACATACGATAAGTTAAAATGTGGATCAAGAAACCACATGAGAAACTTTAATACACAACTTGTAGCAAACGGAGTAGATTACTTACCTCAGTATATAACATTGGCAGAATTTACAGACATCATTAGTTCATCAAACGAACAATGTAACCAATAAGATTGATGTTGTTGTTACATAACATTTGTTTTAAAATGAGTAAATTTAAGCACTAAATAAAACGATATGAAATTTAAAATTTTAGCAATAGTATTTACAGGTTTTTTAGTAGGCAGTTGTAATAATAACAGCACGAAAGAAAAAGATAGTGTAGTTGCCAACGACAATAAAGAAGCGGTGACTACAAGTAAAGAACAAACAGAAGCTTATACGTTATTCAAAAACAATTGTTATGCTTGTCATAGTGTAATAACAAAATCACACAATGATATTATAGCGCCTCCAATGGTTGCTGTTAAAAATCGGTATCAAAAAAGTTTTCCTACAAAAGAAGCCTTTGTAAAAGCAGTTACAACTTGGGTGTTAGATCCAAAGGAAGAAAATGCTTTAATGCTAGGCGCAGTTTCTCAATTTAAAGTAATGCCAAAGCAACCTTTTAAAGAAGAGGATGTTGTGAAGATTGCTGAGTATATTTACGATAATGAAATTGAGCAGCCAGAATGGTTTGCAAAACATTTCAATACCATGCACCCAAACGGAATGGGAGGAGGAATGGGAAAAAACAGAAAGATGAACCAATAACAAAAAAAGTTTACTTATAAAGTACCAATGCATTGTATGCATTGGTACTTTTTTTTGCTCAAAATCCACATTGTACGACTGAAATAAAGAGGATATCAGGTAAATATAGTAGCTGTTTATGATACGATTATTCATAAAAAACCTCTAAAAAATCTTTAAAAACTGTACTAAAACGATAATAATAGTATAATAAATTTGGTTTTTTAAATAATTGTATATACATTTGTTGTCTATACAATAGTAGTATAGATAATTGTTGTCCCCCCGAAGTTGAATAAAAGTGATAAAAAGGATGAGTTAAACTTACCTGAATACACAATAGAGAATATATTGCAGACAGGTAACTGGATGAATGAAAAGTTTTCAGATCATTTAAAACAATATGCTTTATCTATTCAACAATTTCAAGTATTACGTTCTTTAAGAGATTTAAATGGTAAACCCGCCGATTTGCTAACGCTACAGTCTATGATGGTTAGTAAGAACAGTAACACTACAAGGCTAGTTGAAAAGCTAAGGTTAAAAGGCTTAATAACTAGAGTGCAAAGTGAAACAAATAGGAGGAAAGTAGAAATTAGAATTACAGAAGTAGGTTTGCAATTACTATCAGAAATTGATAAAGTACACACTCAGTTTGAAAATGAGGTTGTAAGTAATTTATCAACTACCGAAATTATAGCTCTTAATCAATTATTGGAGAAAATTAGGAATAAATAGAATATCAACCCAAAAAAAAACAATTATGAGTTGCTTCTTAACCCCGAGCAAATTGTAATTAATTAGTAAGAATAATTAAATAGTAAGAATTAATGAATAAGTAAATCAACCCATTGAGGTAGTCTCTCTGGAATCACATACTAAACAAAAGCAGTCCGAAAATGCTTTTTTTATAGTTAGATGGTTAGTAAGACCTTTGATTCTACCTCTTTTTTTAAAAAAGGAATAAATAAATCAACCCAATAAACGCCAAAACCCCGAAAAGACATGATTACAATGTTATTAATAGACTTAATAATTGTCTCAGCAGCTATCGCACTCTTTGATAGCCGGTTTAAAACTGACTTACCACCATTGTACATAACAAAATATACAGGAAATCTAAACAATGCTATATTGTCTAAATTACACCTGTCACTTAGTAAGACTAAAAGCAGTCGCAATACATTTATCAATAACGACCATCCCCACAACGGTATATAGTAAGGTAAATATTGCGGCTGTATTTTTTAATGTAACCCCTTTTTGTAACCCCAAAACTTATGAAATCAATTCGATTTAGACTTGTGCTACTCCTTTTTGTAACTACACTACAAATTTCTTGTACAAAAAATGATGATGAAATAGATCTATCAGCACTTACTGAGACCACTTATGAATATTCTAAAATAGAGTTAGATATTTTAGATTTAGTTAATAAACATAGAGAAGATGTAGGTTTGCTACCGTTAGATAAGCTAGATATTATATCTGCTGTAGCTTTTGAGCACACAGACTATATGGCGAAAGTAAATCGCGTAAACCATGACTTTTTTGCTGAAAGACAAGAAGAGTTAGTGACAAAAGCAAAGGCTAAATCGGTTGGCGAAAATGTGGCCTTTGGCTATTCAACAGCTGAAGAAGTTGTAAGTGCCTGGTTGCGAAGTACCTCGCATAAATCACTTATCGAAAATCCGAATTTTACACACTTTGGTGTGTCTACAAAACAGAATAGCAATGGTATAAATTACTTTACTCAGCTATTTATTAAACAATAATAAAAAAATAAGATTATGATTTTAATTGAAACAATGAAACCGCAAGTTAGAGAAGTATATATTAACACGTTAATTCCAAATTTTGAATTCAAGTCAAAATCAGGAGCTATTGTAAGACCAGAAAACTGTGGTATAACTATTTTAGTGTAAGTAAGAAAAAACTGTTGTCCCCATAAAAAAACAGTTGTAAATAATCTTTTAATTGTCGTCCCCACAACGTAGTATAGAAAAGATTTTTTGCTTTACAACTGTTTTTACACATGTGTTTTCACTAAAATCAGTCGCAATATTCTTGCAAAAAAACTGTCGTCCCCACGATAATTTCTTTATGTAGCAAGTATCACGACTGAAAATCTTTTAACGTTATTTATAACGATAATGTTAAAAGATTCAATATTCTTGAACATTTTTAGGTTTTGTAAATTTAAAAGATAAGATGTATAATTCCAATTAATTTAGTCATTTTATTTGACGCAGCTGTATAGAAGCTTGTAAACGAGCCTAATACCCCTCAGTATTAAAGATTTTTATTTTTTTCTTCTATCCATTTCGAAAAGTATTTAGAGCTATTTAACTCTTGCGAATGTAAAATTTGTCCAACTACGTTATAAGTTCTGTATAGAGGAAGTTTTTTTTGGAGTTTTTTAATGCGATTTAGAAACTTTTTCTCAAACTTTTCCTTAGAAAAACACGTGTTCAGAATTTCAATTCCATTTTGCTGTGATTTTTCCCAAACCGATTGGTTGGAGTACAATTTAATAGCTTTTAAAGCAAATTCATTAGGGTCATTTTCAATAAAACCATTCCACTCTAAATTATTATGCATGCCTTCAGCGCCAATGCTTGTTGTAATATTTGGAGTTCCATAACGCATAGAATCTATTAGTTTGCCCTTTAAACCAGCACCAAATAGGAGAGGAGCCAAGCATACTCTGGCATTAGTAAATGTTTCTTTAAGATTGTTGGTGCTGCCTTTTATTATAAAATTTTCATTTTCATTATGTAATTGAAGCACTTTTTGAGTAGTGTAAGCACCGTAGATTAACAAAGAAGCATTAGGTAGTTTTTGGCGAATTTTAGGCCAAATATCAGTTTTTAAATAGCGTACAGCTTCCCAATTAGGTTGGTGTTTAAAATTGCCGATGGCTATAAAATCTTTTCGATCATTAAAAGTAGGGAAGGAGTCAAGCAGTTCTTTAGTAATACTATTTTGTAAAAACGGAAGGTAGCGTAAAATACGTTTGTGAATGTGAAATACATCTTTTAGTAAACGAAATTCAAATTTAGAAATGATTAACGACAAGTCACAACGGTAAATACTTGCAATTTCGCGTTTTGTATAATCGTTAACTAAGTAATTATTGTTTATTGGCTTTTTATTTTTAAGAGCTTGTTGTCTGGCGTATCTTAAAAAGTGTAAATCTTCAGTATCTAGTATTTTTAGTGCATTTGGGCAGTTTTCAGTTATTCTCCAGCCAAATTGTTCTTCTGTAAGAAACCTGTCAAAAATAACAATTTCAGGATTTATTTTTTGCGCTAACGTATCAAAAGAGCTATCGTTAAGAAAAATGGTATGCGTTTGCACTCCAAGAGATTCTAAATTATGTGACCTTTCGGTTTTTGTAGCAGTAGAAACAAAAGTTACAAAATAGTTATGGCGTAAAAAAAATCGGATAAGCTGTAACATTCTTGTTCCGGCAGCGGTAGATTGTGGCTCAGGCCAAACAAAACCAATAATTAAAACATTTTTCATAATGTGTTCAAAAATATGCATTTTTACTACATAAATAACCTTAATAGGTTAAAGCCATTAAATAAGGCGTACATTTGCACTTTTTAAAACTACAGTTAAAAATGTCAACATTTACAAAATTAGGAGTAGCGACTTCTTATATTAAAGCTTTGAATGAAATTTCTATAAAAACACCTACAGAAATTCAGGAGAAGGTAATACCATTACTTTTAAATTCAGAAACCGATTTTATAGGACTGGCACAGACCGGTACCGGAAAAACAGCAGCTTACGGAATACCAGTATTGCAAAAAATAGACACAGAATCTTCTAAAATACAAGCACTTATATTATCACCAACAAGAGAATTGGTGAAACAAATAAAAAAGCAGTTGTTTAAATTCACAAAATACAACGATAAAAAATTATTTGTAGAAGCAATTTATGGTGGCGAAAAAATAGAAAAACAATTAAAATCATTGCAACGAACAACGCATGTAGTGGTTGCAACACCGGGAAGGTTAATGGATTTTATAGAAAGAGGAGAAATAGACCTAAAACATATTTCGGTACTGGTGTTAGATGAATCCGATGAAATGCTGAGTATGGGGTTTAAACAAGATTTAAACAGAATATTAAAGTATACCGGAAAAACAAAAAATACGTGGTTATTTTCTGCAACATTTCCTGAAGATGTTAAAAAAATCACCAAAACATATATGTCTGTTAACGCTCCCAAAGTAGTTATAGATGAAAATACATTGGTAAATGCAAATATTTCTCACGAGTATATTAAAACAACTGTAAATAATAAACTAAACGTTATAATTCGGTTTTTAGAAAATAGAAGTGAAGAACGAGGTATTATATTTTGTAGAACAAAAGCAGGTGTGCAAAAATTAGCACGATTATTACAAGAGGAAGGTTTTTCTGTAGCAGCCTTAGAAGGCGATATGCAACAAAAAGAACGAGATAAGGTAATGCGTATGTTTAAAAACCAATCGTTACAAGTATTAATAGCTACTGATGTAGCTGCTAGAGGAATAGATGTTAGTAACTTGGCTTTTGTGTTACATCATCAATTACCTGAAAAAGATGAATATTACACTCATAGAAGCGGAAGAACTGCACGAGCAGGAAAAGAGGGCGTTTCTGTAGCGTTAGTAAGTGCTCAGGAGCAACAACGAATACAAGAATTACAAAATAAACTTAAAATTCGTTTTAAGGAAGTATATTAAATTAAAATAGATAGTTTATATTTGCCTGAAGTTGGCTGTATACACTTATACAACGAACAATTGTATTAACTAATTAAAAGTTAGTAGAAATTACTTATTTCTCATCCCTAATCTTCATTTGGTTTTTCAATTAAAAAATATAAACACGTAATAATTAGAACATTAAATAGTACATGGCAAAATCGCAACAAACCTTTAACAAAATTGAAAAAGAAAAAAAACGCTTAAAAAAACGCGAAGAAAAGAAAAAGAAAAAAGAAGCTCGTAAAGCAAACTCAAATAAAGGCGTTGGCTTTGATAATATGATTGCTTACGTAGATAAGTACGGAAACTTAACAGACACGCCACCAAATCCAGACGATAAAATCGAAGTTGATGTTGATAGCATTGAGATTGGAATCCCTAAAAAAGAAGATCGTCACGAGGAAATTACCGAAAATATTGGAAAAGTTTCATTTTTTGACACTTCAAAAGGCTTTGGCTTTATTATAGATACTCAAACACAAGATAAATATTTTGTGCACGTAAGTGGCTTAATTGATGAAATTAAGGAAAATGATAAGGTTACTTTTGAACTTGAAAGAGGTTTAAAAGGAATGAATGCTGTAAAAGTAAAGAAAGTTTAAATTTATTTTCTGCGGTATTTTGTGCAATCACTTGTTACTTTTGGATGAAGGTAAAAAGTTTTAGCATATTTTCTTAGAATGATAATAACGAAATTTGTGCTATAATTTATATTATGTTCAATAAAGTTTTTTGCAACTTCCCTTTTCTTGTATCATTAGCCAATGAAAATACCAATACTGTACGAGGATAGCTATCTGCTTATTATAAATAAGCCAAATAATGTGCTCGTGCATAAATCGTATTACGCACGTAATATTAAAGATGCAACTCTACTAGATATACTGTGTCAGCAACTTGGTAATAATTTTTATCCTGTACATCGTTTAGATCGTAAAACTTCAGGAGTTTTAGTTTTAGCTAAAAGCAAAGATTTTGTTTCTACATTTCAAAATTTATTTGCTACAGAAAATATTCAAAAAAAATATTTGGGTATTGTTAGAGGTTTTTTAAAAAACGACTTAACAATAACTACACCGGTAAAAAATCCGGATACTCAAGTATATAAAGATGCAGAAACACATTGTAAATTGCTAAAAACTATTGCATTGGATATTCCGGTGCATCCTTATAAATCTTCACGGTATAGCTTAATTAAATTAACACCTAAAACCGGAAGAATGCACCAATTGAGAATTCATATGAATAAAGTGAGTCATCCTTTAATTGGCGATCACAAATATGGAGATCGTTTTCATAACAGGATGTTTGTAAGCGAATTTAACTACACAAATTTATTTTTACACGCACATATTATAAGTTTTACGCACCCTTTTTTAAGTAAAAAAGTTGAAATAATTGCTCCGTTACCTACTTATTGGACTCAGCTTTTTAAAATTTTTAAATGGAATTTAATTAATAGTTAATTAATTCATTTATAGCTGTTTGTAATCTTTCTTTTGGTAAAAATAAGGCTTCTAAGTTTTTAGCAAACGGAACAGGCATTTCTAAGCTACCTACTCTTTTTATTGGGGCATCTAAAAATTCAAAACAATTTTCTGTAATTAACGCAGAAATATCAGATGCAACTCCTCCAAACAGTGTATCTTCTTGTAAAATAAGCACTTTTCCTGTTTTTTTAACAGAATCATAAATAGTTTGCGTATCTAGTGGTTGCAGGGTTCGTAAATCAATTATATCCGCAGAAACTTGTAATTCTTTGGTTGTTTTTAAAGCCCAATGTACTCCTGCTCCATATGTAACAATACTAAGCGATTCTCCGTTTTTTACTACAGAAGCTTTGCCGAATGGAATTGTATAATAGTCTTCAGGAACATCTTGATATACAGACCTGTACAGTGCTTTGTGTTCGAAAAATAATACTGGATTTTCGTCTTCTATTGCCGTAGCTAACAGTCCTTTTGCATCAAACGGAAATGCAGGATACACTACTTTTAAACCAGGTGTTTTAGTAAACCAAGCTTCGTTTGTTTGACTGTGAAATGGTCCTGCTCCAACTCCTGCTCCACACGGCATTCTTAAAACAATGTCGGCTTGCTGTTGCCATCTGTAATACGATTTGGCAAGTAAATTAATAACAGGGTTAAATCCGGAGGTGATAAAGTCGGAGAATTGCAATTCTACAACTGCTTTATATTCGTTAATAGAGAGCCCGTAAGCTGTTTCAATAATAGAAGATTCACAAATAGGTGTATTTCGAACCCTTTCTTCTCCAAATAATTTTAAAAATCCTTCAGTAATTTTAAACACACCGCCGTAATCGGCAATATCTTGTCCCATAATTACTAATTTAGGATGCCGTTCCATACTTTGTTTTAAACCTTGAGAAATAGCATCAACCAATCGAATATTTTTAGTTTTTTCTGAAGGTTTAATTTCTGAATATGTGACAGTTTTGTAAACGCTGTTTAATTCGTTTTCTGTTGTAGAAGCTATTTCTTCTTCGTTAAAGGCGATGGCCAAATGCTCGTTAATTTCAGTAATAATGGCTTCTTTTAGTTTTATATCTTCTTCTTCAGAAAGAATATTTTTTTCTTTTAAAAATGCACGGTAATTTTCAACAGGATCTTTAAAAGCCCATTGTTCAAGAAGTTCTTTAGGTACGTATTTAGTACCACTAGCCTCTTCATGACCTCTCATTCTGAAGGTTTTAAATTCTAAAAGTACAGGTCTTGGATTGGTGCGAATGCTTTCGGCAATTTCACTTACTTTAGCGTGTACTTCTAAAATATTATTACCATCAATAATATAACTTTCCATTCCGTATCCAATACCTTTATCTGCAATGTTTTCGCATTTAAATTGTTGTGAAGAAGGTGTCGACAGTCCGTATCCGTTATTTTCTATACAAAATAAAACCGGCAAATTCCAAACCGAAGCAACATTAAGCGCTTCGTGAAAATCACCTTCACTAGTACCACCTTCTCCAGAAAAAACAGCGGTAAGTTTAGCTTCCTTTCGCAATAAATGTCCTAATGAAATTCCGTTAGCTACCCCTAGTTGTGGACCAAGGTGAGAAATCATACCTACAATTTTGTATTCTTGAGTACCAAAATGGAATGAGCGATCTCTACCATTGGTAAATCCACTTTTTTTACCTTGCCACTGAGAAAACAAGCGATGTAGAGGAATATTTCTTGAAGTAAAAACTCCTAAATTTCGGTGCATAGGAAGTATGTATTCGTCATTTTGTAACGCATTTGTAACACCAACCGCAATAGCCTCTTGTCCAATGCCTGAAAACCACTTTGAAATTTTACCTTGCCGTAATAGGATAAGCATTTTTTCTTCTATCAACCGAGGTTTTAAAATGGATTTATACAAATTAATAAGTTGGCTGTCTGTATATGATTCTCTGTTAAATTTTACAGAAATGTGTGTGTTGTTACTTGTTTTCATGGTACAATTATAAGCTTCAAATGTAGTAATTATGCTACAAAACAAAAATACCTTATCACAAAAAATGATAAGGTATTTTCAGGATATTAAAATTGAATTAAATTTCTCTAAAAATAGAATGCATTAAACGTGTTTTGTCATTAATACTCTCTTCTAAGGAAATCATTGTTTCTGTTCTTGAAACACCGTCAATGTCATCAATCTCAAAAATAATTTCTTTAGCGTGTGTAGTATCTCTCGCTCTAATTTTACAGAATATATTATATTTTCCGGCAGTAATATATGCAATAGTTACGTTTGGAATTTTCTTTAAATCGGTAATTACTTGCTTTGTTTTTGATGTTTTGGCTAAATAAATACCAACGTGTGATATAAATGAATATCCCATCTTTTCATAGTCAAGTGTAAGTGTTGAACCTTTTATGATACCTTCGTCTTCCATCTTTTTTACTCTCACATGTATGGTTCCGGCAGAAACTACTAGCTTTTTTGCAATATCTGTAAAAGGTGTTCTAGCGTTCTCTATAAGGATGTCTAAAATCTGATGATCTATTTCATCTAACACAAATTTTTTCATAATGCGATGTCATAAAGGAATTAAAAATAATTAATGCAAATTTATTAAAAAAAAACGACAAATGAAGATAATATTTACGAATTTGATAATTTTAACTCCTTTATAGTTGAATTTTCTGCATTTATATAGTTGTAAGTGAAGTAATTTGATAGGTCGCCTATTTTCTCAATATGTTCATAACGAGTAAGTACCCCTTCTTTTACCTTAAACTTAACCTGAACACCAACAGATGTGGTTTTTTTAATTCCATTTTCAAAAACGGTTACATTGTTATATATAACGTCTAAAAACTTGATATCGTTGTTTGGTATTTTAAAATAGTCTTTGTAGTTGGTTTTATAATTATTTGCAATATGAATAATTCCTTGTAAAAGTGCATAGAAGTGATATTCTCTGGTCACATCTCTTTGATAATCATTTTTAAAATGTCCAGATTCTATTAATATGGTGTTGTGTCCTAGCTTTTGAAAATTATCTCCTGTAGCTGTTGGGTAAAATTCATCGGTATACCTACCTATCTGATTAGGAATTAACTTTTGTAGTAATTGATTCATAGAAACAATAACCTGCATGGTTTCTATTCTTCCTGAAGTAATAGTCCGTTCAAGGTTTTCTGAAGGAGCTAAAAAAGATAAGGTGGCAGGATTACAGGTTCCCTCAATATTAAAAATAGTACGTTGATCGTGTAAGTTAAAACAATATTCAGGGCGAAAGGTGTCTAATACATTTCTAAGTAAGTTGCTTTCCGGAGCAACTCTATTTACGGCATCTCTATTTAAATCTATATTTTGTGCATTTTCTCTCGTAAAAAGAATGGCTCCATCAGGATTTAACATTGGAATAAATACAAGAGTGCATTTTGATAAAATATTTTCAGTAACATTTTTAAATTTAGCATGTGCTAAAAACCGAAATAAATCGAATAACGATTTTGTACCGGTACTTTCATTACCATGCATTTGTGACCAGATAAGAATTTTTTTTGAACCTGTGCCTGCAGTAATTTTATAAATAGGAATATTATTGCTAGAGTATCCTAAAACTTCTTTTTTGAAAACAGTAGAAGGAAGATGTTGTAATAAAGGAAAAATAGTATCAAAAACAATATACCTTCCTTTGAGTGTAGCTTCGTAATTTAAACGATACCATTCTTGTAGTTTTTGAATATCGTTATCAGGTAAAAAATTCAATAAGTTCATAGTTGATATTCATAAGAAATAACGCACATATTTTTTTCGAAGATAGCCTAAATTATAGGAATTGCAAACCAAAATAACTACGTTTACAATGTTTACAAATGTAAATCAATAAAAAATCCAACAACAACAGAGGTTTACGAGAAAATTAGAACTAAACATAATACCAAGAAGTAGATATAGGTTACAAATGTAAACAACAAAACATAATTAATAGTGTTGAAAGATGTAATAAATCTAGTTACAATTGTAAAGTTAGGGATGTATCGCATAAGAATAATCTATTATAAAACTATAAATAACTGTAATTTAGAATATAATACGCTATTTAATAAAGTTAAAGTTTAAGTTTTTTATTGTCAAAATGTAGTTAAGTATCTTATTTGTGTATAAAAACAAGAAGTGTTACATTTGTAATATCGCATAATATGTTACAATGGTAAACTCTAAGGATTTTTCGGATAGATTAAAAAAAATAATGAAATACTACGATTTATCGGCTTCTTCATTAGCAGATAAAATACAGGTGCAGCGCTCTAGTATTTCGCATATCCTGTCGGAGCGAAATAAACCTAGTTTAGAGTTTGTTTTAAAAATTTTAAATCACTTTCCTGAGGTATCATTTTACTGGCTGTTGAAAGGAGAGGGAGAATTTCCTTTAACAAAGAAGGTTGGTACTGATGAAAAAGAAGCGACTCCTACCCTTTTTTCTTCAGAAACGCCTGTTAAAACGTCTATTCCTGAAGAAAAACAGCCGATTGTTGCTCCGCCGGTTACTTCTAAACAGAAATCTGACATAGAGCGAATTGTAATTTTCTATGGAGATGGTACGTTTAAAGAGTATACACCATAAAAAAAGAGGCTAGCAGCCTCTTTTTTTATGGTGTGCGGTGTAAATTACTCTATTAATTTAGCTAATCCGGTTCTTAAAATTAGCACAATTTCTTCTTTATTACTATTGTTAGATTGTTTTTGAGCTTGTACAATTTGATTTATCATATTCACGGCCATTTTATCAAAATTGTATTTTTTGTAGCGTAATCCAAGTTTCACATAGCTATTTGTAAGGTTTTGAATGGCTTCTATATTGTTGCTTTCTACAACCCATTTGTAGGCTTCAGCGTATAACTGCTGTGTTTGTTGGTTTTGGGTTAAAAACATTCCTTTTAATACGTGATTTGCAATAAAAGGAAGCTGTGTTTTATCTTTTTCGTTAATATAAATGTTTGTAATAGCATCAGAAAGATACTCTTTAACATCATTATCTAGCGAATTTACCTTGTTTATAGCGGCTTGCTTGTCTAATTGATACATTGACACTAAAGAGCTTCCAATAATGGCGTACGACTCGCTATTTAGCCCCTTTTCAAATAGTGGCTTGTAGATAGGATCTATTAATTTACCTAATACTTTAATAGCAGCGGCTCTTACCAGCGTTTTTTTATCGTATTTTGCTAACTTTTCAATTTTAATAATAGCTTCTTTTTTGTTGTATTTTTGAAACAGGTCAAGGTTTTCTAATGCTTGAATTCTTAGTTCGTAATACGGATCGTTTAAAGCCTTTACAAGTGTATAAAAAGTACCTTTGCTTGTTTGTTGGTGTTTTGCAATCTCATCTAAAGCTAATTTTCTGTCTAAATAATGAGGTGCATTTTTGTATTGGTAAATATAGTTGTCTAATGTTTTTTTGTCGTTTATTTCGGCTAATAACACGTGTTTAGCGTCAATATTAATAAGTTTAGGAAGTTTGTCAAACCTAAAAGTAAAAGAGGCTTGCTTGTTGTTTACCCACACGTTGTAACGTGTTTTATGATCGCCTTCATAAATATCTATTGAAAGTGGAAAAATGAACGTATTTCCTTTTTGATTGATATTGACAGTAACGGTGCTGTTTATTGTGTTGTAATCGTAAGAAACATCAAACTTAATGTGTCCGTTTCCAAAATACCATTGATTGAAGAACCAATTTAGGTCTTTTCCGCTTACTTTTTCTAATGCTAATCGGAGTTGATGCGCTTCTGCAGTTCCGTATTTGTACTGGTTTAAATACTCGGTAAGTCCTTGGAAAAATGCGTCATCTCCTAAGATGTCTCGTAGCATATGTAAAATTGCATTTCCTTTGTGATAGCTGACGGTATCAAACATATGTTCTTTGTCGTCATAGTAAAACCGAACAAGATTTTTGCTTTCACTTTCGCTTTGCATATAGGTTTGCACATCGCTGTACATGTGTGCATTTGCTTTGTCTTCTCCGTATTTATGCTCATACCAAAGGTATACGCTGTAAGTGGCAAAAGACTCGTTTACGGTTAAGTTTGACCAGCTTTCGGCAGTAACTAAATCGCCAAACCAATGATGAAACAACTCATGAGCTATGGTTCCTTCCCATTCGTTGTTATCGATTAATTGTCCTTTTTTTTGTTGTGCGCCTTCTCCGTGTACTACAGCTGTCGTATTTTCCATAGCGCCGCTTACATAATCTCTTACAACAATTTGACTGTATTTATCCCAAGGGTATTTTATGCCTGTAATTTCAGAAAAGAAACTCATCATCTCAGGAGTTTTACCAAAAATGGCTTTTGCTACATTTTCGTATTCTTTTTCAACGTAATAATCTACGTTAATGCCGTTCCATGTGTCATGTACAACGCTAAATTTACCTACTCCCATAAAAAATAGATACGGAGCGTGTTTTTTGTCCATTTTCCAGTAGTCTGTACGTGTATTGTCGTTATTTTTAGTTTGACTAATTAGTTTTCCGTTTGATAAGGTGATAAATTTATCGGGTACGGTAATGTATATTTCTTGAGTTGTTTTTTGGTTTGGGCTGTCTATTGTCGGAAACCAACAGCTATTAGACTCTGTTTCTCCTTGTGTCCAAATTTGAGTTGGTTTTTCAGGGTCTTCATCTTCTGGATCTATAAAGTAAAGTCCCTTTGCATCTGTAATAACACTGCTTCCTTTTTGAGTAACTTCTTCGGGTCTGCCAGTATAGTTTACGTAAATAGTGTATTTTTCGCCTTTTTTGTAGGTTTTGTCTAGGTCTATAGTTATTTCGTTATCAGAGTAGTTGTATTCTGCAGTTTTATTGTTAACCTTAATACTGTGTATTAAAAAAGCTTTAGCGTCTAAAACTACTTTGTTTGTAGGGTAAAAATGAGGAGCAAGTGTTACCCAAGCTTCTCCGTTAAGCTGTTTTTCTTTAAAGTTAAAGCTAACTTTTAGTTTTGTGTGTATTAGGTCATTTATTTTCTCTCTTTCGCCTCTGTATTGTTTACTTTGAGCGTTGATAGAGGTTGATAGTAATAAAACAAATAAGAATACTATTTTTTTCATGAGTTTTAATTAAAATTTCAAACCTCAAAAATAGTATAATAATTGCTTATTCTAGTTAATAGATAGTTAAAAAGCCATACTATTTGGGTAGTATGGTTTGTGATAGCGTTTAAAATAATTTATTTTATGTCTTCAAAAAGTTTCCCTAGTTGCATTAATTCATTTGAACTACTGTCTAGTTGAATGCTTTGAGTTAGTTTTACAATGTCTTTGGGATTCATATCTTCTCCTAAAACTCTGGCAATAATAAATCCTTTGTTGCTTTCGTATCCAAACAATACCACTTCATCAATCTTATCTTCTTTTCCTAAGATATAGATTTGTATTGCAGCAGTCTTGTGTTTAAGTCGCATTAATTCACTGTAATCTGAATTTTTAAGAATGGTCTTAATAGTTTGTTTTTCAGAGTTGTACAGCGACTTATTTTCATCATTTAACTTAAGTGCTAAAAGGTTTACTTTTTTTATTGATTTTAATGTTTTTTGAACATCTTCAGAAACAGTAGTGTTTTTTAACTGCAATATACTGGCAGGAATGTCAAACGCAATAAAGTCGTTACTATTTTGTTTTTCTACAAAATATTGTTGTAGCGAAGGTGTTGTTTTACAAGCTATAACGCTAATAAAAACAACAGCAATCGCAATATATTTATTTAAGATTTTCATTTTTTAATGTTTGTCAGATTTCTTAAGGTGCTCACCGCCTTTAATATTCATTTTGTTCATGAGTTTAGAGATTTCGTTTAAATTGATATCTCCGGTAATAGACAATATTACAGACTCAGGTTTTACAGGACTGTCGGTTCTACTGGTGTATTTTCCAATACCATCAACAAACATAAGTAGTTCTTGTACGTAATTTTCGTTTTTCCCTGCTTTTATGTAAAACTTGATATTTACATCTTTGTCTTTTACTCGCATTAACTCTGTAAGTTGAGATGCTTTTAGGTATTTTTCAACCACATTTTTCATTTCTTTTGCTACAGCTAAATCTTCTGTTGTGTATAAACGTAATCCGTCTATATTTTTAACAAGTTTTACATATTCTTCAGCTTCAGGGCTTCCGTTGTTAAACTGAGCCATTAAGTTAAAGGCTTGTTTGGTAACAACTACGGTTGATACTTCATCAAGATCTTCGAATTTATTAAATATCGAGTTTTGGGAAAATGACACTATTGTAACTAATGAAAATAGTGCTATTGTTATAAATTTTTTCATTTTTTTCATTTTAATGTTGTTGCTTAAAAATTTTTCGTTCTACTGTTTCAATGTTTTTGAGTTGTCCTCCAATTGCTACAGTACCTTTGTTTAAATTTGTTGATAACAAATTAAACGCTTTTTGTGTGTCTGCATATGCTTTTTCAGCAATGCGTCTGTCGTTTGCTTGTTTAATAGAATAAACACTTACTATTAATACAAGTGATGCGGCCACCGAAAGCCATTTCCATTTCTTCTTTTGACTTTTTAAATGAATGGTCTTGGTATAACGTTCACTTTTACTTATTGAAAAATACTCGAATAACGATTTGTATTCTAATAAATGCGGGGCGATATTATCGCTTAAAAAATAATTTTTTAAATCATTTTCTTCGGCGAGAGTTGTCTCTGCATTTAAGTATTTTTCCAACAACTTTTCTATGTTAGCTAACTCCATAATTGTGTTGTTTTGTTAATTTTTCTCTAATTGTTTTTCTTGCTCTAGAGAGAGAAACTCTTACGGTGTTTGGGTTCAAATTTAACATTTCTGCAATTTCTTCAAACTCGTATTGTTCAATGTCTCTCATTTGTATAATTATTTTTTGTTGTTTAGGTAATTCTTCAATTAACTTTTCTATAATGCTTACGCTGTCGTTCAGTTCAATTTGCCTTTGTAATGGCGTTCCCTTTTCTTGGTAATTGCTATGTACAAGAGACAAATTACTTGCCTGTTTAGATTTTAACCTGTCAAAACAATAATTTTTGGTCATTGTCATTGCAAAAGCTTCAATGCTTCTGTAATTTTTTAACTGCGATTTGTTTTTCCATAATTTAAAATATAACTCTTGAGTCGCATCTTCTGCTTCTTCAGTAGAAGTAAGAAGCCTTTTTGCTAAACGAAACACCTTATCCTTAAAAGGTATCACGGTTTTTAAAAACTCAGTTTGGTTCATTTTTGGTTTAAATTAGAAATAACTTTTTAGCTGTTTTTCATAATATTGACGACCAAGTTACGTTTTTGTAACACCAGTTTGATTTTTTTTTATAAAAATTAATATCTTGCAATCTCATAAAAATAAAATATCCTTATGAAAATACGAATTTTTTTAATGGCTGTATTTGTAACGGCTTTTAGTTTGTTGAGTTGTAATAATGATAACGACCCTAATATAGATGTATCTAACGTAGAAGTGCAAGATTTTATTTGGAGAGGATTAAACACATACTATCTTTGGAAAGATAACGTGCCTAATTTAGCCAATACTAAAAACGATAATGCAACTACATATTTGGCATTGCTAAATTCGTATTCAAATCCGGCTGATTTTTTTGAAAGCCTAATTTACGATAGACAAAATACAGATAAATGGTCTTGGATTGTAGATGATTATGTTGCTTTAGAAAATTCGTTTCAAGGAATAAGTAAGAGTAATGGTGTTAAATATGGTTTGGTGTACGAAAACGGAAGTACGGTTAACATTTTTGGGTATGTAAGGTATATTCTTCCAAATTCTGATGCTGCCACTAAAAACGTACAACGAGGTTATATTTTTGATGCTATTAACGGGGTGCAATTAACCGTAGATAACTATAGCTCTTTATTGGCAAACGACACTTATACGATGAATTTTGCCGATTTAAATGGAGGAAATCCTGTTTCCAATGGGATGTCGGTGCAGTTGACAAAAACAGCATATCAAGAAAATCCGGTATACATTACCAATACTTTTAATATAAATGGAGAAAAAATAGGATATATTATGTATAACAGCTTTACAAGTACTTATGATAGTGCTTTAAATGCTGCTTTTGCACAAATTAAAGCCAATGGGGTTACAAGTCTTATTTTAGATTTACGCTACAATGGTGGTGGTTCTGTTAGAACAGCAACTTATTTGGCAGGAATGATTACGGGACAATTTAACGGGCAACTGTTCACTAAGGAGCGTTGGAATAATGAATTGCAAGATTGGTTTGAAACGAACCATCCTGATTGGTTGGTGAATAATTTCACAAATGAAATATACAATACCGATACTAACGGAAATGTGTTGCTTCAAGAGGCTATCAATAGTTTAAACTTATCTACATTGTATGTAATTACCACAGGGAGTTCTGCGTCTGCCAGTGAGTTAATTATCAATGGTTTAAATCCGTATATTAATGTAATTACAGTTGGAACCAAAACACATGGGAAATATACCGCATCGGTTACACTGTACGATTCTGAAAACTTCGGAAGAGAAGGTGTAAATCCTAATCATACTTGGGCAATGCAACCTATTGTTTTAGAAGAAGTTAATAAGTTGGGGGTAAACGATAAAGATGGATTTGATCCTACCTACGAATTGTCAGAAACACTTACTAATTTTGGACAACTAGGAGATGTTAACGAGCCTTTGTTAGCCTATACCATTTCGATTATAACAAACACACCTCCTCCTCTTGCTGTAAATTCAAGAGTTGAAAATAATCCACTTATGGAGGTTGATTTACCTGCATTAGATAGGTTTGAAAACACCATGTATGTAGAAAAACAGCTACCTTACGATTTTGGACGTTTTAACAATTAAGATTTTGATACGTAAAGTCGTAGTTTCCTTAAGTTTATGGTTGGCTGTGAGTTTTAGTGTATGGAGTCAAAAAACGAGTACCAAGCCTATTTCATTACACACATTTTCTTTGAAAGGAACAAGTATTAGAGCTATTGTTGCGCTAAATGATTCTGTAGTTGTATATGCAGGTTCAAAAGGTGATGTTGGAACAATAACTGCTTCAGGAGGTGTATTTGTTGAACACGTAACAAAAGATAGTATTATACCTCATTTTAGAGCATTAGCGGTTGTAAATAACTCTTACTACGCGTTAAGTATTGGAAATCCGGCACTTTTATTTAAAATCGAAAAAGCTAAAAAACCATTACTTGTTTATACCGAAAGTCATAAAGATGTTTTTTACGATGCAATACGTTTTTTCGATGAAAATGACGGAATCGCAATGGGTGATGCTGTAGATGGGTGTTTGTCGATGCTATTAACACGTGATGGTGGGCGTTCTTGGTTTAAGGTGGCTTGTGAAGATTTTCCTAAAACTTTTGAAGGCGAAGCTGCCTTTGCGGCAAGCAATACAAATATTGCAATTGTGGGTGATAATGTTTGGATTGCTACCGGAGGAAAAAAGGCGCGAGTTTTTCATTCTTCTGACAGAGGAAAATCTTGGCGCGTGTACAATACGCCTATTGTTCAGGGGAAAAATACAACAGGAATTTACAGTATTGCTTTTTACGATGCTAAAAACGGAATTGTTTGTGGAGGTGATTACACCGATAAATTTGGTAACTATGGAAATAAAGCAATAACTACCGATGGAGGAGTTACTTGGAGTTTGGTTGCTGAAGGAGTATCTCCAAAATATGTAAGTTGCGTGCAGTACGTTCCTAAAACAAACGGAAAAGAGCTTATAGCAGTGTCTACCAATGGTATTTTTTACTCGAAAGATGCAGGATTAAGTTGGGAAAAGCTAAGTAATGAAGGATTTTACGCTGTTCAAATAGTTGATAAGCATAATGCTTGGCTGTCGGGACATGAAAAAATAGCTAAAATGAGTATGTGATGAGTTTTAAATCAATTAGGTATGTAGTTGTGTTGCTCGTGTTTGTAAGTTGTGGAAAAGATACTTTTTTAGAAAAAGAATTTAGCTGTAAAACAGTAAATTTTAAAAATATCCACGAGGTAAAAGATTTTAACAAAAACTTTAGTATATCTATCCCAAACAATTGGAAAAGAGAATTATATTACGATAAAACTCAGTCTGAAATATTCACTGCAGATACTACAAAGCAATTGACACAAACATATATTTTAGACGCGTCATTTAATTATGGAGTGCTTACTTTTGATGCCGATTTTCACAACCGAAAAAATGCGATTTTAGAAAAACAACATTTAAAAATAATTGATTCGGGAAATCAATCTTTTCATGGCCAACCTACATATTGGTATTTAACAGAAGGAGAAAAAAATGGATATTCCGTTCGTAGGTTTAACATGCTTACTATTTTGTCTGAAAACACGTACTTGTCTGTATATGTAGAGCTTTATGGTACCGATTTAAAAGATGAACGTTTATGTAATGCAATGGCACTTATAGAAAAAATAAAAATTTTACAATAAATTATGAGTTTTATATTGTAAAAGCATTGTCTAATACTTACTTTTGGTAAAAATTTAAAAAAATGCAAAAAATTATAGATCGTTTTGTTAAATATGTTACTGTAGATACTCAGTCAGACCCTAATAATTCTGCATTTCCAAGCACAGATAAGCAATGGGATTTAGCGCGAATTTTGGTCGATGAATTGAAAGAAATAGGAATGGATGATGTAACATTAGATGAAAATTGTTACGTTATGGCTACGCTTCCCTCAAATGTAGACTACGAGGTTCCTACTATTGGATTTATAGCCCATATTGATACGAGTCCTGATTTTACCGCAGTTAACGTAAAACCTCAATTTCACCAAAATTACGACGGAAAAGATATTGTTTTAAATGAAACAGAAAACATTGTATTGTCTCCAAGTTATTTTGAGGACTTGTTATTGTATAAAGGTCAAACACTTATTACTACCAACGGAACTACCCTACTTGGAGCAGATGATAAGGCGGGGATTACTGAAATAGTTTCAGCGATGGAATACCTTATTCAAAATCCTGAAATTAAGCATGGAAAAATAAGAATTTGTTTTACACCAGATGAAGAGGTTGGTAAAGGAGCTCATATGTTTGATGTAGATAAATTTGGAGCAGACTGGGCTTATACAATGGACGGTAGTCAGGTTGGTGAGTTAGAATATGAGAATTTTAATGCAGCAGGTGCTAAAGTTATTGTTCAAGGAAAAATTGTACATCCGGGATATGCTAAAGGAAAAATGATTAACTCAATGCTTATTGCAAATGAGTTTATCTCGAGTCTTCCTCAGGATGAAATTCCTCAAGAAACAGAGGGTTACGAAGGATTTTATCACTTATATAGTTTAAAAGGTGAGGTTGAAAAAACCGAATTGCAATACATTATTAGAGATCACGATATGACGTTGTTTGAAAAACGAAAAAAAGTATTTCAAGCCGCTGCAGATGCTATAAATAAAAAATGGGGAGCAACGTTGGTTCAGGTTGAAATCAACGACCAGTATTACAATATGCGTGAAAAAATTGAACCTGTAATGCATATTGTTGATATTGCCGAAGAAGCAATGAAGCAATTGAGTATAAAGCCTATAATTAAGGCTATTAGAGGGGGGACAGATGGTTCTCAACTTTCGTACAAAGGCTTGCCATGTCCAAATATTTTTGCGGGTGGGCATAATTTTCACGGACGTTACGAGTATATAGCGGCAGAGTCTATACAGTTGGCTACCAGCGTAATTATAAACATTGCTAAAATTACAGCAGAAAGAGCCAAAAAGTAATATTTACGTATTTTAATTAAACAAAAACTCCCTTAAAAAGGGAGTTTTTTATTTAACAAAGGATTGAATAATGTTATTTTCATTTAAATTTATTTTGAAACATCGATAGGTTTTTTACATTTGGTGTTTCAAAAAAGGTGATAGATGGATAATAAACTACTTATTTCTTTAACACAAAAGTACGGAAGCCCTTTATATGTATACGATACATCTAAAATAGAATCTCAGTACCAAAGAATTTTAAATGCTTTTTCAAAAGTAAAAAAGTTAAAAATTAATTACGCGGTTAAAGCAAATTCGAACATTAATATTTTAAAATTTTTCAAAAAAATTAATTCTGGGATTGATACCGTGTCAATTCAAGAGGTGTTACTAGGTATTGAAGCAGGATTTTCTCCGGAGTCTATCATTTTTACACCTAACGGAGTTTCGCTAAGTGAAATAGAGGAAGCTGCTAAGCTGGGAGTTCAAATTAACATAGACAACCTGTCGGTACTTGAGCAATTTGGACACCACTATCCTAATATTCCGGTATGTGTTAGAATAAATCCACATATTATGGCAGGTGGAAACAGAAAAATATCGGTTGGACATATTAATTCTAAATTCGGAATCTCAATACATCAAATCCCTCATATCAAGCGTGTTGTAGAAAATACCGGTATGAAAATAAATGGTGTGCATATGCATACAGGATCAGATATATTGGATATAGACGTGTTTTTAGCAGCTACTGAAATACTGTTTAATACGGCTTTAGAGTTCCAAGATTTAGAATTTATAGATTTTGGAAGCGGATTTAAAGTACCGTATAAAGAAGGTGATATATCTACAAATATTGAAGAGCTTGGAGCAAAACTATCCACTCGTTTTCTAGAGTTTTGCAAAGAATACGGCAAAGAATTGACGCTGGTTTTTGAACCTGGAAAATTTTTAGTGAGTGAAGCAGGCGTATTTTTAACTCACGTAAACGTAGTAAAACATACACCTTCAAATGTTTTTGCTAGTGTTGATTCAGGATTAAACCATTTAATTCGTCCAATGCTTTACGATGCTTATCACCATATACATAATATTTCAAATCCTTCAGGGAGAGAGCGTTACTACGAAGTTGTAGGGTATATTTGTGAAACGGATACTTTTGGGTCTAACCGTAGAATTAGTGAAATTAGCGAAGGAGATATTTTGTGCTTTAATAATGCCGGAGCCTATTGTTTTTCAATGTCTTCAAATTACAATTCAAGATTTAAACCTGCAGAAGTTTTAATACATAACGGGAAAGATTATTTAATTCGAAAGCAAGAAACATTTAACGATTTGCTTAAAAATCAAGAGTTAGTAGATTTATAATAACTTGGTTATTTTTATGTAAAAAATGCAGCTGTGTTAATTTATCATTAATAATTAATTAAAAATAACACAAAAACTTTACTATAATAAAAAAATAAGTACATTTGCAGTATGCAATATAAAAACACATACAATTCTATAAATACCGCTATTTCTAAGCGTTTTTTTATTATTGCTACAACTACAATTATGATTACCCCTTAGGGGTTTTTTCTATAATATCATTCAGTCTGCCGTATTTTTTCAAATCTTTATAATTGAAAAGAAAGTTAACAAACACACACATTTACGTTACATATTAAAAATAAAATGAAAGTATTAAAATTTGGAGGTTCATCTGTTGCATCTTCTAAAAGCATCGCTAAGGTTATAAACATTGTAAAGAACAATTCTCACAAAGAAGAAATAGTTGTTGTAGTTTCTGCCTTTGGAGGTATTACCGATTTGTTATTAGATGCAGGTCGTATGGCTTGCAATAAAGATAAATTGTATTTAAACAGTTTAAAACAAATTGAAGAAAGACATTTAAAAGTTGTCGAAGAATTGATTCCTTTAGTCACTCAATCTACAGTTCTTGAAAAAGTAAAAAAAATGCTTTCCAATTTAGAGAGTATTTTAGAAGGCGTTTTTCTAATAAATGAACTTTCGTCAAAAACTTCCGATAAAATTGTAAGCTACGGAGAGTTATTATCCTCGTATATTATTTTTGAAGCAATGAAAGAGAATCAGTTAAATATTGCTCTTAAAAATACTCAAGAACTTATTGTTACAGATGATAATTATGCCAACGCATCTGTAAAGTTTGAGCTAACTAACACCAACATTTCTAGTTACTTTTATAACAATACACATAAAGTAGTTATTTTTCCGGGCTTTGTTTCAAAAACCGAAACCGGTGAAGTTTCTACGTTAGGAAGAGGAGGTTCTGATTATACAGCATCAATTATTGCTGCAGCAATCAATGCTTCTTTATTGGAGATTTGGACAGACGTGAGTGGAATGTACACGGCAAATCCAAAATTTGTTCCGGAGGCCTTTCCAATTAAAAGTATATCGTACCAAGAAGCTATGGAACTCTCTCATTTTGGAGCAAAAGTGCTCTACCCTCCTACAATCCAGCCTGTATTAGAAAAAGAAATACCAATTGCAATAAAAAATACATTTGATGCAGATAAAGAAGGAACGCTAATAACCAAAACAACGTTAAATACCAATCCAATAAAAGGAATTACACATATAGAAAACATTTCACTAATTACGTTAGAAGGAAGTGGAATGGTTGGAATACCGGGTTTTTCAAAACGATTGTTTGAAGCTTTGTCTCAAAAAGAAATTAACATTACCCTTATAACACAGGCTTCATCAGAACATTCTATATGTATTGCTATAAATGATGCCGATGCTGCTATTGCAAAAAAAGCCATTGACACAGCTTTTGAATACGAAATTAGCCTGCGTAAAGTAGCTCCCTTAACGGTAGAAAAAAACAATGCTATTATAGCACTGGTTGGCGATAATATGAAGAGTCATCAAGGAATTAGTGGTAAAATGTTTAGTACTTTGGGTAAAAATAATGTAAACATTAGAGCAATTGCCCAAGGAGCTTCAGAAAAAAATATATCGGCAGTAATTGCTCATAAAGATATTAAAAAGGCCCTAAATACGTTGCATACAACATTTTTTAAAAATCAAACAAAGCAGCTAAACTTATTTGTAGTTGGTGTAGGAAATGTTGGAGGTAAGCTTTTAGATCAAATAAAACAACAACAGCACTATTTATTAGAAAATTTAAAACTAGAGGTACGTGTAGTTGCGATAACAAATTCTCGTAAAATGTATTTTGATGAGGATGGAATAGATTTACACAACTGGAAAGAACAACTTGAAAATGGTGTAAGTTTAGATATGAATCTTTTTCATAAAAAGGTAACAACGTTGAATTATAGAAATAGCATTTTTGTCGATAATACAGCTACCGAGGCAGTTTCTAAGCTGTATGCCAGTTATTTAAAAGAAAGTGTGTCCGTAGTAACATGCAACAAAATTGCTTGTTCTTCTGCGTATTCAAATTACCTGAAATTAAAAGAACTTTCGGTTGAGTACCACGCTCCTTTTTTGTTTGAAACCAATGTTGGAGCTGGGTTACCAATAATTGACACACTTAAAAACTTGGTGGCTTCAGGAGATAGAGTTACTAAAATTAAAGCGGTTCTATCAGGAAGTCTTAATTTTATTTTTAATAATTTTAATGAATCAGCTACCTTTTATGAGGTTGTAACGCAAGCTGGTATTGAAGGATATACGGAACCTGACCCTAGAATAGATTTAAGTGGTGTTGATGTAATGCGTAAAATATTAATTTTAGCTAGAGAAAGTGGTGCAAAAATGGAGTTAGAAGATATTGAAAATGTTTCGTTTTTACCTGAATCTAGTTTAAATGCTACTACGGTACCCGAATTTATGGAAACACTAAAACAAGAACAGACTCATTTTAATTCGCTTAGAGAAAGTGCTGAAAAAAATAATTGTAAGTTAAAATATGTTGCTACTTTTGATAAGGGTATTGCAAAAGTAGGCTTAGAAGAAGTTGCAGCAAACCACCCTTTTTACAATCTTGATGGAAAAGATAATATTGTTTTATTTTATACTGAACGATACCACGAGCAGCCTTTAATTATAAAGGGTGCAGGAGCAGGTGCCGATGTAACGGCTTCGGGATTATTTGCCGATATTATTAGAATAGGTAATAACTAATTTCAATGAAAGAAATAAAAATTTTTAGTCCGGCAACCATTGCAAATGTTTCATGCGGATTTGATGTTTTAGGTTTAGCTCTCGAAAGTATTGGAGATGAAATGATTGTTCGAAAAACTTCAGAGAAAGGAGTTAAAATAGTTAAAATATCAGGACAAAAACTTCCTTTAGAAGTAAATCGTAATGTTGCGGGTGTTGCTGCTTTGGCATTGCTTAAAAAGGCTAATGTTACTACCGGATTTGAAATAGAAATTGTAAAAAAAATAAAACCAGGAAGTGGAATTGGAAGCAGTGCTGCTAGTGCTGCAGGTGCCGTTTGGGCAATAAATAAATTACTTGGAAATCCTTTTTCTTTAATAGAGTTAGTGCAGTTTGCTATGGAAGGAGAACGTTTGGCTTCAGGAGTAGCTCATGCCGATAATGTAACTCCTGCCCTTTTTGGAGGATTCACCTTGGTGAGAAGTCAAGAGCCTTTAGATATTGTTGCTATTCATACGCCAACGGATTTATATGCAACGGTTATTCACCCTCAAATAGAAATTAAAACCGCCGATGCTCGCAAAATTTTAAAAGAAACGGTTCTTTTAAATGATGCTGTAAAGCAGTGGGGAAATGTAGGAGGTTTAATTAGTGGACTTTATACGGAAGACTACGATTTAATTGGACGTTCTTTGCATGACTATATTGTAGAACCGGTGCGTGCTGCCTTAATACCTTCTTATGCTGCATTAAAAGAAACAGCTATTAAATCGGGAGCTCTTGGATGTGGAATTTCAGGATCGGGTCCTTCTGTTTTTGCATTGAGTAAAGGAAAGGAAACAGCTCAGCAAGTGGCAAAGGCTATGCATAACGTGTATGAAAATACAGGAATAGCGTTTGATATTCACGTTTCAAAAATAAATCCGACAGGAATTAATATTTTAGAAAGTAACTAATAATGAAATTTTACAGTTTAAATAAAAAAGCATCAGAAGTATCTTTTAAAGATGCGGTAATTAGGGGATTGGCACCCGATAAAGGATTGTATTTTCCGGAAAAAATAACGCCTTTAAAAAATCAATTTTTTGAGCAAATTGAATCTTTGTCAAATAATGAAATTGCTTTTGAGGTGATAAAGCAGTTTGTTGCCGATGAAATACCTGAAAATGACCTTAAGTTAATAATAGAAGACACTTTGTGTTTTGATTTTCCGGTGGTGCTTTTAGAAGAAAATATAGCGACGCTAGAGTTATTTCACGGACCAACAATGGCTTTTAAAGATGTTGGTGCTCGTTTTATGGCGAGGTGTTTGGGCTATTTTAATAAATTGGAAAATACCACAGAGGTTACGGTTTTAGTCGCTACTTCGGGAGATACCGGAGGTGCAGTAGCAAGTGGATTTTTAGGAGTAAAAGGAGTTAATGTAGTTATTTTGTACCCTAGCGGAAAGGTGAGCGAAGTACAAGAAAAACAATTAACTACGCTGGGAGAAAATATTACGGCACTTGAGGTTGAGGGTACTTTTGACGATTGCCAAGCAATGGTTAAAAAAGCTTTTTTAGATAACGAGTTAAAAGAGCGTCTTAATTTAACATCGGCCAATTCTATTAATGTAGCTCGATGGTTACCTCAAATGTTTTATTTTTTCTTTGCGTTTAAACAACTGAAAAACAAAAATTTAGACCTTGTATTTTCTATTCCAAGCGGTAATTTTGGTAATATTTGTGCTGGTATGATGGCGCAACAATTAGGGTTGCCAATTCATCATTTTGTGGCATCAACAAATGTAAATGATGTGGTTCCTAGGTATTTAAAATCCGGAGTTTATTCTCCAAAACCTTCATTTCAAACCATATCAAATGCGATGGATGTTGGAGATCCAAGTAATTTTGTTCGTATTCTGGAAATTTACAATCACGATATAGAGACATTAAAAGAGCACCTTACCTCTTATTCTTTTACAGATAAAGAAACCTTAGAGGCAATGAAGCATCTTAAAAATATCGCAAATTATATTGCAGATCCACATGGAGCTGTAGGATATTTAGGGTTGAAAAAGTACCTTGCTTCGAGGACGGCCCAAGGTGTTTTTTTAGAAACAGCACATCCGGTGAAGTTTCTAGATGTGGTAGCGCCTGTTATAGACGAGACGATTAGTTTACCGCCTCAAATTCAACAAATAATGGATAAAGAAAAAGTAGCCATTAAAATTTCAGAATACAGCGATTTAAAAAGTTACTTATTGGGTTAATCTAGTTTAGGTAAATTAAAGTTATTTAAAGCACTTGTTTGCTTCATCATTTTTTCAATTTCTTCTGAAGTTCTAGGTGCTTTTCCTGATAAAATAACGGGTCCGTTTTTTGTAATTAAGATATCATCTTCAATTCTAACGGCTATTCCCCACCATTTTTTATCACACGGGCTGCCTTTTGGTATGTAAATTCCGGGCTCTACAGTAATAACCATATTTTCTTTGAAATTTCCGTAGTTACTAAGGTCGTGTACATCTAACCCTATGTGATGTGAGGCACCATGCGGATAGTAATTGTGTTTTTCGTTTACAGAAGCTATAATTCCTAATTTAACCAAGCCTTCATCTATAATTTTTTTGGTAATGATACTTGGAGACCAAAAACTATTTCCAACCACTGCAGTTGCTATACCGGCTTCTTGTGCCTTGTAAACCAAATCGTATATTTGTTTTTGTGTTGTTGAAAATTTTCCGTTTGCAGGAATGGTTCTAGTAACATCGGCAGTGTATCCGTGATATTCGGCACCTAAATCCATGAGCACCAAATTGTCTTTTCCAATTACAGTTTTATTATTTTCTATATAGTGTAAAATGCAGCCATTATTTCCTGCTCCAACAATTGACGGATAGCCTTCGTATTCAGCGCCGTATTTTTTGTAAACAAACTCATGAACACCTTGCGCTTCTGTTTCAGACATATTTGGGAGCATTGCCTTCATCATTTCAATTTGCCCAATAGCCGAAATATTAATTGCTTTTTTTAAAAGTGTTAACTCTTCAGGAGTTTTAATTTCTCTTAAATTGGCCATTAAATAAGTCAGTGTTTTGGTATCTAGTCTTTCTTTGGCTTCCGTATAAATTTTATCACTTACCGAGCTGTTTCCCATTTTTATATTAAAAGATACTTTTTCTTTAAATGTTTCAATTAAATCGTATAAATCTGCTTTGTTTGAAGTGTTTCTAACATCGTTAAAAAAGGAATTAAACATTATTTTATCAAATTTAGAAAAATCAATATCACTGCTTTTAAACTCGCTACCGTTAAAGGCTAGCTCAAATCCTAAAGTTGTTTCAACACCTTTTTTTCCAAGCCTTTTACCTGTCCACATTTCGGCGCGTTTATTACGCTCTTGCACAAAAATAACCTCATTGTACATTTTCCCATTAATAAGTTGTTTGTCTTTAAAAATAAGCAAAAGTGCATGTGGCTCTTTGTATCCGGTTAAATAATAAAAATTAGGATCTTGATGGTATACATAATCAACATCATTAGATCTGTTTCTAACAGGGTTTGTAAAGAAAACAGCTACACTATTCGCCGGAAGTGATTTTCTAAGTTGTTCTCGTCGGTCTTTATGAAAATCTTTAGTTAAAAAGTCGTTAGGAAGCTCATTTTGTTGTGCGTATCCTTTTAAAACGATTAGACACAGCAGCACCATTAAAAACTGAATAGGTTTCATATGCGGTAAAAGGTAAAAAATTGATTTATCAAATATAAAGAAAAGATTAGGCTTCAGATAGTATTTTTAAAAGATTAACAATTTTGTGATAAATTTCATTTAAAAAAATAAAATATTCACAATTCAATGATTAATTTAGCAGCCAAAATAATAACAGATGAAAAATATTGCTTTAAATCATATTCATGAGGCTTTAGGTGCTAAAATGGTTCCTTTTGCCGGTTACAATATGCCTGTTCAGTACGAAGGTGTAAATGTTGAACACGAAACCGTTAGAAGAGGCGTTGGAGTATTTGATGTGTCTCATATGGGCGAATTTTACTTAAAAGGTAAAAATGCACTTGCTTTAATTCAAAAAGTTACGTCTAATGATGCATCGGTGTTGTTTGACGGAAAAGTACAATACAGTTGTATGCCTAATACAGAAGGAGGTATTGTCGATGATTTGTTGGTTTATAGAATTTCTGAAGAAGAATATTTACTGGTTGTAAATGCGTCTAATATTGAAAAAGATTGGAACTGGATTAAGAAACACAACGATATGGGTGTTGAAATGGAGAACAGTTCTGATGAAATTTCGTTACTAGCAGTTCAAGGGCCTAAAGCTTCAGAATCATTACAATCGTTAACCAATGTTAACTTATCTGAAATGGACTATTATACGTTTAAAATAGACACATTTGCAGGTGTTTCTGATGTCATTATTTCAGCTACCGGATATACCGGTTCTGGCGGATTTGAGATTTATTTTAAAAATGAAGATGCAGAGCATATTTGGAAAGCCATTTTTGAAGTGGGTGCCGATTTAGGAATTAAACCTATAGGTTTAGCCGCGAGAGATACTTTACGACTAGAAATGGGATTTTGTTTATACGGAAATGATATAGATGATACTACCTCTCCTATTGAAGCAGGTTTGGGTTGGATTACTAAGTTTACAAAAGACTTTATTAATGCCGCCCAATTAAAAAAGCAAAAAGAAGAAGGAGTTACACGTAAATTGGTAGCTTTTGAATTAACAGAAAAAGGAATTCCTAGACACGGATACGATATTGTAGATGAAGAAGGTACAAAAATAGGTGTAGTTACATCGGGTACTATGAGTCCTTCTCTTAAAAAAGGAATTGGTATGGGATACGTACCAAAAGCATACTCAAAGCGCGATTCTAAAATATTTATTCAAGTTCGAAAAAAGGCTATACCGGCAGTGGTTGTACGGTTGCCATTTTATAAAGTTTCCTAAAAATAACATTTACTTAAAAAAGCTGCTAATTTTAAAATTAGCAGCTTTTTTTACAATTCATCATTAAATTAGTACAATTCAGTAACTATAAATTTAGAGCATGTAGAAATATAAATAGGTTTGTACTGTAAATAGATACAAACTATGATTCATGTTGTTAATTTAGAAAAACACTTCGAAAGTGTTACTGCAGTAAATAAAATTAGCTTTTCTATCCAAGAAGGAGAGATATTTGGGCTTCTAGGTCCTAATGGCGCAGGAAAATCTACCACCATTAAAATACTTAGCACTTTGTTAAAGAGCGACTCAGGAAGCGCATACATTAACGGTAAGGATGTTAATAAAAAAGCCGATGAGTGTAAAAAAATAATTGGAGTTGTACCTCAAGAGATTGCTTTGTATGAAGATTTTTCGGCTTATGATAACCTTATGTTTTGGGGGCAATTAAACGGTGTTTCAAAAACAGAGTTAAAGCAAAAAATTCCTGAACTTTTACAGTTAATAGGGCTAGAAGATCGAAAATCTGATTTACTAAAAACTTACTCAGGAGGGATGAAGCGTAGAATTAACATTGCTGCTGCCCTACTTCACAATCCTAAAATTTTATTTATGGATGAGCCTACCACAGGAGTAGATCCACAAAGTAGAAATAAAATATTTGACATTATAGAAACACTAAATGCAAAAGGAATGACGGTGATTTATACAACGCATTATATGGAAGAAGTAGAACGCTTGTGCAACAATATAGCCATTATTGATACAGGAAAAATAATTGCTCAAGGAACGATTAACGAATTACAAGCACAATGCGATTTACACGAATATATCTTATTAAAAACAGCTAAAAAAGTGCCTTCTTCAATTGTAACAAAGCTTCAAGAAGTGTTGCAATTACCGGTTTCATATAGTAAGTCTGTAATTTCAGTAAAATGCAAGCCTCATTTACATTTAAAAGCAGTATTAAACCATTGTGAGTTGCTAAAAATAGAAATTGTGGATATTCAGATTCAAAAAGCAAACTTAGAAACTATTTTTCTTCATTTAACAGGTAAGCAATTACGCGATTATTAAACACACACAAAAATGATAGTAACCATATTTAAAAAAGATTTAAAGTTGTTTTTTTCAAACAAAAAAAACGTAGTACTAACCTTTTTAATACCCATTCTATTAATATCGTTATTTGCTTTTGCTTTTGGAGGTATTTCAATGTCATCTTCTGAAAACAAACAAGTTACGTTATTGTACACACGTTTTGATACATCTTTAATTTCGAAGAAAATAAAAGTACAGTTAGATACGCTAAGCACGATTAATTTGGTACAAGTTACTTTGGAAGAAGGAAATAAAGCTCTATTAAAGGGGAAAAATGCCGGATTTTTAATCTTAAATGAAGGACTTAAAGACTCATTACTTTTATCAAAAAAACTGCCTATTGTTTTCAAGTACGATGCTGCAAATCCGTTTGAAGCAAAAATGCTACAATCAATAGTTACCGGAGTTGTTATGAATACCATTGGATCTCAACTATATATGCATAAAATAGCGCACTATATGGATACCAAGTTTAAATCTATGCCCGCAGATTTAAAACAGCGTATTTTAACCGATGTTTCAAAAGTTTCATTAAAAAATAAGATTTCAACAGTTGTTAGCGCAGTGCCTGTTGTAAAAAAATCTTCCGATACCGGAAATTTAGGATTGATACAAGCAGTTGCTGGTACAGCAATTATGATGCTGTTATTTAGTATTTCTGGTGTTGGAGGTGGTTTGTTAGAGGAAAAAGAATCGGGAACGTTATCTCGCCTGCTTTACACACCTATAAAGCCAACGGCTATTTTATATGGTAAAATGTTAGCTACTTTATTTATTTCTATGTTGCAGTTAGTTACCATGTTTGTTTTTTCGTGGATAGCTTTTGGATTGCCAATATTTAAAGACATTACAAGTCTTATTTTACTTACAATAGCTGTAGCCTTTTCTGTCTCAAGTTTTGGTGTATTCTTAGTTTCGGTATCAAAAACAAGACAGCAGTTACAAAATTTAAGCACCATTATTATTTTATTGATGTCGGCTATTGGAGGAAGTATGATTCCGCTATTTGTTATGCCTAATATTATGCAAAAAATTGCAGTAATAAGTTTAAATTACTGGGGGATTCAAGGTTATTACGATATTTTTTGGAGAAATCTCTCTATAGTTGAAATTTTACCAAGAATAGGTGTTTTAGGTTTAATAGGCCTAGTAATGCTTCTTATTTCTATACCGCTATTTAAGCGAAATATAGTGGCGCTTACAAATTAAAATTTTCAGGAATTTTACCTTTAACACCACTGTAAAAGTTATATATATGGTTAAAATCGGCTTCCATATTATTGGTGGTGTAGTACGGTTCAGATACTTTAACTTGCTTATTTTTAAAATCAAAAGTCATCATTACAATAGGTACATTTGCCCCTTTTGCAATGTAGTAAAATCCTGTTTTCCATTTGGTAGTTTTTTTACGAGTACCTTCTGGAGACATTGCTAAAATAAACCGTTCTTTACTATTAAAAAGGTCAATAATAGATTGTACCCTGTTATTGCTTTTTGTTCTATCTACCGGAGCTCCTCCAAGCCATTTAAAAATAAATCCGAACGGAGGTTTAAAGAGCGATGCCTTTCCAATATAGTTAGCAGGTACTTCTTCAGCAAATTTCACTGCAATTCCAAGAGGGAAATCGAGCCAATGCGTGTGAGGAGCACCTATAATAACGCACTTTTTTAAATTTTTATCAAAGTTTCCAACAGTTTTCCACCCTAGCAGGGTGTATAAAATAAATCGTGTAAGTGTTTTCATATAAATTGTTAATAACTCCGTTTTTATTTTAAACTTCAAGTTATTTCAGCAAATATAAAAATCTTACTTTTATATGCTGCAATTGTTGTTAAAAAGCTTTAAATAATGAAGAGAATATTTTTTTTAGTAGCTATATTTCATTTTATAGCGATAAATGCTCAGGAAGTAAAAACGGTTGTTGGACCAGCAGTTAAAGGTTATGGAAAGGTATTTCAAATACAAAATCCTGAGCTAGTTCTAAAAACAGATAAGCAATACAAGGTAATTTTTGATATTTTTACCGATGCTTCAAAGAAAAAAGGAATTAATCCACTTATAAATACGGTTGCTAGATTTTTAAATATGCATGTACAACAAGGTGTTCCCTTACAAAATTTGAAGGTTGTGGTAGTGCTTCATGGTGCTGCAACAAAAGATGCTTTAGCCAATTTATCGTTTAAAGACTACTATGGTGTTTTAAACCCAAATCAAGAACTTATCAGTCAATTACGTGAGGCAAATGTAGAGATGTACGTATGTGGTCAATCTTTTTTTGCAAAAGGATTTAAATTAGAAGAAAAGTCGGAAAATGTTAAAATGGCACTTTCAGCTTTAACGGTTTTAGTTGAATACCAAAGTGAAGGATATCAAATAATAAACTTTAATTAGTAAGACATGGATTTTATAGTTATTTTAAGTTTACTCATAGGTGTAGGAATAGGTGTTTTTATAGGAAAGTTGTTAAATCGTGTTTCTTTTGAAAAAGAAAAATCGGCTTTAAAAACGAAAAATGAATTATTAGCAGAAGTAAAAAAAACAGCTGAAGAAACGATTGATAGCTTAAGAGCGGAAATGAAAGCACTTCAAGCTAAAAAAGAAGAGCTTGCAGCGCAAAACACTCAAAAACAAGGAGAGATAAGTCATTTAAAAGAAAAATTAGAGTTTCAGAAAGAAGATTTGTCGAAAACACAAGAAAAATTAGCTAAAGATTTTGAAATTTTAGCAAATAAAATACTAGAAGAAAAGTCGTTTAAGTTTACGCAACAAAATAAAGAAAATCTTAAAAATATTTTAACACCGTTGCAGGAAAAGATACAGTCTTTTGAGAAAAAAGTAGAAGAAGTAAATAAAGAAGATATTCAGCGAAACTCTGCACTTATAGAAAAAATAAAATCGTTAGAATCACTAAACTTACAAATGAGTCAAGATGCTATTAATTTGACAAATGCTTTAAAAGGAGAATCTAAAACTCAAGGAGATTGGGGTGAAATTCAGCTAGAAGTATTGTTAGAGAAATCGGGGCTTACCAAAGACGTGCACTTTACAACACAAGGTGGTTTTAGAGATGCAGATAATTTACTAAAGAAACCCGACTTTATAGTTAACTTACCCGATAACAGACATTTAATAATTGATTCGAAAGTTTCGTTAACTGCTTACGAAAACTACTTTAATGCAGAAGATGAAGAAACACAAAAAAGAGCCTTAAAAAATCATTTAATAAGTATTAAAAAGCACTTTAAAGAGTTGGGTGAAAAAAACTACAGCAATCTTTACGGAATTAATACACCGGATTATGTTTTAATGTTTGTACCTATAGAGCCGGCGCTACTAATTGCCTTGCAAGAAGAGCGTACTATTTATTTAGAAGCTCTTGATAAAAATGTAGTTTTGGTTTCTACATCTACCCTATTAGCAACTCTAAGCACGGTAGCTTCTATATGGAAACAAGAAGATCAAAAACGAAATGTGCTAGAGATTGCTAAAGAGAGCGGATTGTTATACGATAAATTTGAAGGTTTTGTTCAGGATTTAATAAAAATAGGAAAAGCATTACATTCATCTCAAGAAAGTTATCAAAACGCTATGAACAAACTCTCAACAGGAAAAGGAAATATGATTCGAAAAGTACAGAACCTTAAAAAGTTAGGTGCAAAAACAAAAAAATCGTTGCCACAAAATATTTTAGACAGAGCAAATGAAGACGTATAAAAAAAGCCTACTTTTTAGTAGGCTTTTTTTGTTCTAAACAGGTATTTAACAGTTAAATAATGGTTTGTTAGCCATCATATCATTTACTTTGTTAGCAACGGTTTCTAGTGTTTTATCGTTGTTAAAGTTCTGAATAACCTCGTCAATTAAATCAACAATAGTAACCATATCAGTCTCTTTTAATCCTCGTGTAGTTACGGCAGCAGTTCCAACTCTAATTCCAGAAGTAACAAAAGGTGATTTGTCATCAAACGGTACCATATTTTTATTTACGGTAATATCGGCTCTTACCAACGCGTTTTCTGCTTCTTTACCGGTAATGTTTTTATTTCTTAAATCTATAAGCATACAATGATTATCCGTTCCTCCTGAAATAATTTCGTACCCTTTTTCTGTAAAAGCATTTGCCATAGCACCGGCATTTTTCTTTACTTGAATTTGATAATGTAAAAAATCATCGGTTAACGCTTCACCAAAAGCAACCGCTTTAGCAGCAATTACGTGTTCAAGAGGTCCTCCTTGATTTCCGGGAAATACGGCAGAATTAAGGAGAGACGACATTTTTTTTAGGTTTCCATTTTTTAATTTTTGTCCAAAAGGATTGTCAAAATCTTTTCCCATCATAATAATTCCTCCTCTAGGTCCTCGCAACGTTTTGTGCGTTGTAGTAGTTACAAAATGACAATGAGGAATAGGATCATTTAAAATACCTTTAGCTATAAGCCCCGCCGGATGCGAAATATCGGCCATTAATAAGGCTCCAACGCTATCGGCAATTTCTCTAAATTTTTCAAAGTCAATATCTCTAGAATATGCTGAAGCTCCGGCAATAATTAGTTTTGGTTTTTCCTTTTTGGCAACTTCTAAAATTTTATCATAGTTTAATACTCCGGTTTCTTTATCAACACCATAAAACGATGTTTTGTAAAGTTTTCCTGAAAAGTTTACAGGAGATCCGTGGGTTAAGTGTCCTCCGTGTGACAAGTCAAACCCTAAAATTTTATCGCCCGGATTTAATACGGCATGGTACACAGCTGCATTGGCTTGAGAGCCTGAATGAGGCTGCACATTTACATATTCAGCACCAAAAAGTTCTTTAGCTCTATCAATAGCAATCTGTTCAACAATATCAACTACCTCACAACCACCATAGTAGCGTTTATTAGGATACCCTTCGGCGTATTTATTTGTTAAAACAGAACCCATAGCTTCCATAACTTGGTCGCTTACAAAGTTTTCAGAAGCAATAAGTTCTAAACCTGTTTCTTGTCGGTTTTTTTCATCTTGAATTAAATCAAAAATAATCTGGTCGCGTTGCATTGTATATTGCGGTTTTAAAAGTTAAAATTATGGCAAAAGTAGTAATTTCATTTTGCATTTAAGAAGTTTCTTATATATTTGAAATAAATTTTACTAATAGCAATAACACACAACGTATATATGCAAATAACGGCAAATAATCCAGACAGAAAATCGTGGTTAGAGACTCCTGAAAACTGTGACTTTCCAATACAAAATATTCCTTTTGGAGTATTTATTACCAAAGATGATATTATAACCATTGGAACACGAATTGGTGAGTGTGCGATAGACTTAGGTGCTTTTCATCAGTTAGGTTATTTTGAAGGTATTCCTTTAACAGACGATATTTTTATGCAAGATTCTTTAAACGATTTTATTGCCGATGGAAGAAAAACATGGCGATTGGTGCGTAATAGAATTGCGGATGTGTTTGATGCCAAAAACCCAAAACTAAGAGACAATAAAGCACATAGAGATATTATAATTTTTGATGTAAACGAAGTTGAAATGCTGTTACCTATTGATGTTGGTGATTATACCGATTTTTATTCTAGTAAAGAGCATGCAACTAACGTAGGTGTTATGTTTAGAGGAAAAGACAATGCGTTAATGCCTAACTGGTTACACATTCCGGTAGGTTATCACGGTAGAGCATCGTCTATTGTTGTTTCAGGAACACCAATTCACAGACCTTATGGCCAAACATTACCTCAGGGAGAAAGCACCCCTGTTTTTGGCCCTTCAAAACTTGTAGATATGGAAGTTGAAACAGCTTTTATAACTACAGCAGCAAATCATTTAGGAGAACCAATTCCTGTTGATGAAGCCGAAGAATATATTTTTGGAATGGTGTTATTTAACGATTGGAGTGCTCGAGATATCCAAAAATGGGAATACGTGCCTTTAGGACCGTTTTTAGGAAAGAGTTTTGCCTCTACAATTTCACCTTGGATTGTAACGATGGATGCTTTAGAACCATTTAGGTGCGAGAGCCCTAAACAAGATATAAAACCTCTTCCCTACTTACAACAAACACGTACCGATGGTACTTTTGATGTTAAAATTAAAGCATTTTTAGAAACAGAAAACGGCGATTTAAATTTATTGACAACCACCAATTTTAAGTATTTATACTGGACAATGGCACAACAATTGGCGCATCATACAATTAATGGATGTAATGTTAGAGCCGGAGATATGATGGGAAGCGGAACAATATCTGGGCCAACCCAAAACAGTTTTGGATCTATGTTAGAGTTAGCCTGGGCAGGAAAAAAACCTATCACATTAAAAGATGGCACGCAACGTGTATTTTTTAACGATGGAGATAATGTTATTATAAGAGGTTATTGCGAAAATGAAAATGTTAGAATAGGTTTTGGAAAATGTACCGGAAAAATACTTCCTCCAGTAACATTAAAATAAATGAAAAAAGTATTTTACTTTCTAGTAGTTTCGGTATTTCTAATTTCGTGCAATAGTGTAAAAAAAACACAGCAATCTATTAATAATGGTAATTATGATAATGCTATTGCCGTTGCAGTTAAACACCTACGTAAAAACAAAACCAAAAAAAGCAACCAGTCATATATTTTAATGCTTGAAGATGCTTATAAAAAGGCGATGCAAAAAAACAAAGAAGACATTGCGGCATTAAAATCTTCAGAAAATCCATCAAATTTAGAGGCTATTTTTAATTTGTATCTAGATTTAAAACAGCGTCAAGATTTAATCAAGCCTCTTTTGCCTCTACCTGTTTACAAGCACAAAAGAAACGCTGTATTTAAATTTTACGACTATTCAAACAAAATAGAAACTGTTAGAAGTAAACTTTCAAAATACCTTTACAATGGTTCGCTTCAGAAACTTAAAACAGCTAAAAGTAAAAATGATTTTAGAGTTGTTTACGATGATTTATCATATCTTAATGAGATAAATCCGAATTATAAAAAAACAGACTCTTTATTAAATGTAGCAAAGTTTAACGGAACAAATTTTGTATATGTGTCTATGCAAAATGAGTCTGAAAAAGTAATTCCAATAAGTCTCGAAAAAGATTTACTCGATTTTGATACATATGGATTAGATGATTTTTGGACAACATATCACAATCAAAAACAAGCTAATATCAACTACAATTCACATCTTACAATCTCCATTATTCAAATAAATATATCACCGGAACAAGTGTATGAGAAAGAGACTGTAAAAGAGAAACGTGTAAAAGATGGTTGGAAGTATTTGGTTGATGCTCATGGCGATTATATCAAAGATTCCTTAGGAAATAACATAAAAGAAACCATCTACAAAAAAGTAACATGTAAGTTTAAAGAAATTACACAAACAAAGTCTGTTCAAGTTGTTGGTACCATTTTATATCGTAACTACACAACAAACGAAACCGTTGAAACCTATCCTTTGTCAAGTGAGTTTACGTTTGAGCATCATTTTGCAATATGTGTAGGAAACAAAGCGGCGCTAGATAATAAATCGTTAAATTTATTAGGAGACTATATACCTTTTCCAAGTAATGAGCAAATGATTTATGATACCGGTCAAGATTTAAAAAGACGTATCAAAAAAATTATTTTAAAGCATCCATTCAATTAAACTTATTGCGAAAGTATTGTTTTCACTTTATCAATGCTTATTGAAAAGTGAGATGCGCTGTAAACAACAGTATTGTTTTTAATTACAATAAGTTGTGGTGATTGGTGAGGAATATTAAACACCTGCGCTATACTGTTTGATAGAGTTCTAAAAGAAAGTAAATCTAGCAGGTATAATTTTACGGCATCATTTGAGGTAAAATTGCATTCTTTCTCAAACCTGCTTAAAACCACACTACTTATACTACATCGGGTACTATGTTTAAAAATTACAATAGTGCCTTCAGAAGAAAGAGCTTGTATTTCTTCAATTTGACTATTACTTGTCAACGGAATCCAATTACAATTAGAACTAGATTCACTACCTTCATTACTTTTAAAAAAATTATTAAATATTCCCATTTAAAAAATTGCGATATAGTGTAAAATATAGACATTTTGTCTGAAACTCACCAAAAAACAAGACATAATGACCGCCTATTTAAAGCTTTTACAATTGGAATGCTCTTTGAGAATTCAAATATAAAAAACAAAACACGAAAAAATATGAACTTTAATAAATTTACTATAAAATCACAAGAAGCCATACAACAAGCGCAACAAATAGCGCAGGGTTATGGACATCAACAAATAGAAGATTCTCATATTCTAAAGGGAATTTTTGAAGTAGATGAAAACGTTACGCCTTTTTTATTGAAAAAATTAGGAGTAAATACATCGTTGCTTAAAAGTATGATAGATAAAACTCTTGAAAGCTATGCAAAAGTATCTGGAGGAGAAATAATGCTTTCAAGTAACGCTTCAAAAATGCTTAATACAGCAACATCTGAAGCGAAAAAAATGAATGATGAATTTGTATCTATTGAGCATTTACTGTTAGCTATTTTAAAAACAGGCGATACAACTTCACAAATTTTAAAAGATCAAGGTATTGCTGAAAAAGAATTAAAAGCAGCAATTTCTGAATTGAGAAAAGGAAGCAATGTAACATCTCAAAGTGCTGAAGAAACCTATAATTCATTAAATAAGTATGCCCGTCATTTAAATCAATTGGCAAAAGACGGTAAGCTAGATCCTGTTATTGGGCGCGATGAAGAGATTAGGAGAATACTTCAAATCTTATCAAGACGTACAAAAAACAACCCAATGCTTGTGGGAGAACCAGGTACAGGTAAAACGGCTATTGCCGAAGGTTTAGCACACCGAATAATTAAAGGTGATGTTCCTGAAAATTTGAAAGACAAGCAAATCTATTCACTAGATATGGGAGCGCTAATTGCCGGTGCAAAATACAAAGGTGAGTTTGAGGAACGTTTAAAATCGGTGGTTAAAGAAGTTACATCTTCTAACGGAGAAATAGTGTTGTTTATTGACGAAATACACACATTGGTTGGAGCCGGAGGTGGTCAAGGAGCAATGGATGCTGCTAACATTTTAAAGCCGGCATTGGCTAGAGGTGAGTTGAGAGCTATTGGAGCAACAACTTTAGATGAGTACCAAAAGTATTTTGAAAAAGACAAAGCATTAGAACGAAGATTCCAAAAAGTACAGGTAAATGAGCCTGATACAGAGAGTGCAATATCTATATTGAGAGGTATTAAAGAAAAATACGAGAATCATCACAAAGTACAAATTAAAGATGAAGCTATTATTGCTGCCGTAGAGCTTTCTCAACGCTATATTTCAAACCGATTTTTACCAGATAAAGCCATAGATTTAATGGATGAGTCTGCTGCAAAATTACGTATCGAAATTAATTCTAAGCCAGAGCAATTAGATATATTAGATCGTAAGATTATGCAAATTGAGATTGAAATTGAAGCGATTAAACGAGAAAACGACACTAAAAAGTTAGCATCGCTTAAAGAAGAGTTAGCTAACTTGAAAGAGCAACGTAATGAAATTAATGCAAAATGGACTAGTGAGAAAGAGCTCATTGAAGCCATTCAAGCAGCCAAAGAAGCTATAGAAAAATACAAGCTGGAAGCTGAACGTGCAGAGCGTGAAGGAGATTATGGTAGCGTTGCCGAAATTAGATACGGCAAAATTAAACACGAGCAAGATAAGCTCGAAAAGCTACAGAAAGAATTGGCCGGAAATCAAGACTCAGCATTAATTAAAGAAATTGTAACGCGTGAAGATATTGCTGAAGTTGTAGCACGATGGACAGGTATTCCTGTAACCAAAATGCTCCAAAGTGAACGAGAAAAACTATTGCTTTTAGAAGAAGAATTACACGAACGTGTAGTTGGTCAAGATGAAGCAATACAAGCTGTTGCCGATGCTGTAAGACGTTCAAGAGCAGGATTGCAAGATGAGAAAAGACCAATAGGAACATTCTTGTTTTTAGGAACTACAGGTGTAGGTAAAACAGAACTAGCAAAAGCTTTGGCAGAATACTTATTTGACGATGAGAATGCAATGACACGTATAGATATGAGTGAATATCAAGAACGTCATGCAGTGAGCAGATTAATTGGTGCACCTCCAGGATATGTGGGATATGATGAGGGAGGTCAACTTACAGAAGCTGTTAGACGTAAACCTTATTCTGTAATTTTGTTAGACGAAATTGAAAAAGCACACCCTGACACGTTTAATATTTTGTTGCAAGTTTTAGATGAAGGACGATTAACAGATAATAAAGGTAGAATAGCAGATTTTAGAAATACTATTATTATAATGACTTCAAATATGGGAGCTCACTTAATTCAAGAGAAATTTGAAAATATAGATATGGATAAGCGAGAAACCATAACCAAAACAACAAAAGAAGAAGTATTAGGCTTATTAAAGCAAAGTGTTCGCCCTGAGTTTTTGAATAGAATTGATGAAATTATTATGTTTACTCCTTTGAATAAAACAGAAATTCATCAAATTGTAAAACTTCAGTTAGACGGATTGGCTAAAATGTTGTTACAAAAAGACATTCATATTAGTTATACCGACGAAGCTGTTGAAACACTTGCAAATAAAGGGTTTGACCCGCAGTTTGGTGCCAGACCGGTTAAGAGAGTTATTCAAAAAGATATTTTGAACGAACTTTCAAAAGAAATTTTAGCAAGTAAAATTACGGCAGATAGTCATATACGAATTGATGCATTTGACAATACAATTGTATTTAGAAATAAATAAGAACTGAACGTAGTTTATTAAAAAACTCCTCAATGAGAATTGAGGAGTTTTTTTGTGTATATTCGTTTGTTCAAATACCTAACTCATGAAAAAATACATTATTGTTTTACTACTTTTAATAAGTTTTACAACAATTACTGCTCAAGAAACAGCAGAAATTACAACATACTTTTTTATACGTCATGCCGAAAAAGTGCGTACAAATCCTTCAGAAAAAAATCCAAACTTAACAGAAAAGGGAAAACGAAGAGCAAATACTTGGAACACCGTATTTAAAAACGTGCCGTTTGATATGATTTTTTCTACAAATTATAACAGAACATTACAAACAGCAACGCCTACGGCTTTATCTAAAAAATTAGTAATTACACCATACAATCCAAGAGCGCTTTATAGCGAAGAATTTCAAAAACAAACAAAAGGAAAAACAGTTTTAGTGGTTGGTCACAGCAATACCACACCGTCTTTTGTAAACAAAATTATAGGAGCAGACAAGTATCCTCAAATAGAAGATACTAACAACGCCAACCTGTACATTGTAACAATAACAGGGAATACAGTTACTTCAATATTGTTACAAATACCTTCTTTATAATTTAATGTTTCAGAAACGAGTAATCGCACAATTATCTTTAAAAAATAGTACCTTTGCACTTTATGCAAAAGAAAATTAACATACAAAATAAAAAGGCTCGTTTCGAGTACGAAATACTAGATAGATATACGGCAGGAATACAGCTTACAGGTACCGAAATTAAATCTATTAGAGAGAGTAAAGCTCGAATAACAGAAAGTTTTTGTGAATTTAATGAAAAAGGAGAACTCTTTGTGATTAATATGTTTATTGAAGAGTATTTGTACGGACATGCCTACAATCACAAACCCAAAAGTGAACGAAAACTGCTGTTGAATAAAAAAGAGCTAAAAAAGCTAAGAAAAGAAGTTCAAAATGTTGGACTTACCATTGTGCCTTTGCGTTTGTATATAACAGATAAAGGCTGGGCTAAATTAGATATTGCACTTTGTAAAGGAAAGAAAAATTACGATAAGAGAGAATCTTTAAAAGATAGAGATAATAAGCGTAATTTAGCCCGAATTAAAAAAAACTTCAACTAATAGAATGGCATTGTTAATTACTTTTTTTAAGCTAATTAGATGGAAAAATATAAGCTTAATGATATATGTGCAACTCCTAATTAAATTTGTGCTTTTCCCTTCATTTCAAGTACCTCAAATTTTAACGGTTTTACAGTTTGCGTTACTTTTAAGCTCAATAGTTTTTATTGCAGCCGCAGGGTATATAATTAATGATATTTACGATGTTAAAATAGATACCATAAACAAACCAAATAGCGTTATTATATCGAGGTTAGTTTCGAAAGAAACAGCGTATAAATGGTACTTAGTAACAAATGTATTGGGTGTGGTTTCTGGAGTAATTTTGGCGTTTAATTTGGGAGATCCTTCACTTGCCTTTTTATTTTTTATTCCTTCACTATTACTTTATTATTATTCAAAAAAATTAAAAGGAATGGCATTTGTTGGCAACGTTTTAATTTCGTTGCTTATAGCCTATAATGTTTTAATATTAACCTACTTCGAAAAAGTGGTAAATGCCCAAATTATTACTTTTATTCTATTGCTTTCCTCTTTTGCTTTTGTAATTAATTTTATGCGAGAGCTTATAAAAGATATTGAAGATATTAAAGGCGATTATAGTTTTGGGTTAGAGACACTACCAATAACATTGGGCGTTTACAAAGCAAAGCAAATAGCTTCTTTGTTGGGCGTTTTGTTTAGTGTGGTAGTGCTGTATTTTTTATTTGGATATTGGAGTAATTATAAAATAACACTTGCTTATTTAGTACTATTTGTTTTGTTTCCTATGGGGTTTACAATATTTAAACTAATAAAAGCAACAACCAAGTCAGATTTTTCTAAATTAAGTGTTTTGCTCAAAATAATGATGTTTTTTGGAGTAAATACAATTATTATTTTTTCAATATATAATTAATGTTTCAACACAAGTTTAAAAATAAAAATATTATTCTAGCATCTGCTTCGCCGAGGCGAAAAGCACTTTTTGGAGAGTTAAAAATTCCTTTTACCGTTCAAGTAAAAAATATTGATGAAAAATATAATGCGAGTTTAAAAGAAGAAGAAATTACCAATTTTCTGGCAACTTTAAAGGCAAACGCTTTTAAAAATATAGCAACTAACGATGTTGTTATTACTGCAGATACCATTGTGTGGCATCACAATGCAGCTATAGAAAAACCAAGTTCTAAAAAGCAAGCAATAGAAATACTTAAAAGCCTGTCGGGCACTACCCATAAAGTGATTACATCGGTATGTATAAAAACAAGTACCGGTCAAAAAGTTTTTCACGACACCACAAAAGTACATTTTAAACAGCTGCAATTAGAAGAAATTACATACTATGTAGATACCTTTATGCCGCTAGATAAAGCAGGTGCTTATGGTATTCAAGAATGGATAGGTTATATAGGAGTACCTAAAATTGAAGGCAGTTATTTTAATGTGATGGGATTGCCGGTTCATAAATTATACGAAGAATTGATAAAATTGTAGTTTCGTATAGTTAATATCATTATTTTTGAAGCGATTTTTAATAAATAACAAATGAAAAAATACACATTTACTGAAAAAAAAGACACTAGATCTGGATTTGGAGCCGGATTGGCAGAATTAGGAGATACTAACGAAAATGTAGTCGCACTTTGTGCCGATTTAGTTGGGTCACTAAAAATGGAGAAATTTATTGAAAATCATCCAGATAGGTTTTTTCAAATTGGAATTGCTGAAGCGAATATGATGGGGATTGCCGCAGGTTTAACTATTGGAGGAAAAATCCCATTTACAGGTACATTTGCCAATTTTTCTACCGGAAGAGTGTACGATCAAATTCGTCAATCTATTGCTTATTCAGGTAAAAATGTAAAAATTTGTGCTTCACACGCAGGATTAACCTTGGGTGAAGATGGCGCAACACATCAAATTTTAGAAGATATAGGACTTATGAAAATGCTCCCTGGAATGACGGTAATTAATACCTGTGATTACAATCAAACCAAAGCGGCAACCATTGCAATTGCCGATTATGTAGGGCCTGTATATTTGCGTTTTGGAAGACCAAAAGTACCTGTTTTTACTCCTGAAAATCAAAAATTTGAGATTGGAAAAGCCGTTCAACTTACTGAAGGAAAAGATGTTACAATTATAGCTACAGGGCATTTGGTGTGGGAAGCATTGCAAGCTTCAGAAATTTTAGAACAAAAAGGAATTAGTGCTGAAGTAATAGATATTCATACTATTAAACCGTTAGACTCTGATGCAGTTTTGGAATCAGTTGGTAAAACAGGTTGTGTGGTTACAGCAGAAGAGCATAATATTTTAGGAGGCTTAGGAGAGAGTGTTGCTAGAGTACTAGCACAAAACAATCCGGTACCTCAAGAGTTTGTTGCTGTAAACGACAGTTTTGGTGAATCTGCAACACCGGCACAGCTTATGGAAAAATACGGTTTAAACGATAAAGCTATTGTAGTAGCTGTTGAAAAAGTAATCAAGAGAAAATAAAGATATCTTTTTTGCGTTTTACAGTCATTGTAACTTTAAAATTATATTTTTATGAAAAAAAGGTTTGTATTATTTTCAATACTATTTATTTCTTTTATTGGACTGTCAACAGCGCAAAGTGGATTTGGGTTTAAGTTTGGGTTAAGTTATAACTCAAACGGAGAGCTTTCAGAGTTTATTAATAACACTAAAACAGTTATTGATAATAAGGGAAAAGGGAAATCGGGGTTTAATGTTGGTTTTTATGGAAAAATTGATTTAGGTCCTATTTATGTTAGACCAGAATTGGTTTACACAAAAACAACTAGTGAATACGAGTTAAACTCAACATTAGAAGACTACAAAATATCTAAACTAGATATGCCTGTATTGGTGGGAATTAGAGTGATTGGGCCGTTACATATTTTTGCAGGTCCGGCATTTCAATACGTTTTAGATAACGAATTAAACGGATTGAGCTTTAATAATATTGAAAACGACTTTACCGTTGGAATGAATATAGGAGCGTCTGTTGAAATTGGACGACTAGGATTAGATGTACGTTACGAACGAGGTTTGAGTACTAATGAAGCAGAATTTGTAAACGATATTGTTACGACTCCTGCTTATCGTATCGATTCTAGACCAGAACAAATTATTTTTAGTTTGTCGTACAGACTTTCAAATAAAAAATCATAAACTAAAAACTAGTTTATAAAAAAAGGCGTCTTAATTAAGACGCCTTTTTTAGTTTTATTTGTTTTTTAGCTATCGCTATCTAAGTAGTTAGGAATACCATCACCATCGGTATCATCATTCATTGGGTTTCCGTCACCATCAGTATCTTCATCTATGGTAAGAATATCATCATTATCATCATCAACATCTAAGTAATCCGGAAGTCCGTCTTCATCACTGTCATCATTTCTAACATCGCCATCACCATCAATATCTTCTAAAATAGATAATACACCGTCGTTATCGTGGTCAGCTTGATTTACATCGTTTAGTGTAATTTGAAAGATTAGCGGAGAATTTGAAGGAATCGTAATTTGATTAATATTTCCATACGCTAATCCAGAAGGGATAAATAAAAGCCCTTTTCCGTAGTTTTCGTAGTAAAAAGATTCATCAGGATTTACAATAATATTTCCTCCTTTAAAGTGTGTAAACCCATAACTCCATCCGTCAATAACATTTGTTAATGCGAACCAAGTAAAGGTAGATCTAGAGTCAAAAACAGTACTATCTAGAAGCATTCCGGTATATGTTGTTAACACAGAATCGGCTCTCGAAGGTGAAGATGTAACACCATCACTTTGCTTTAAATAGTATAGTTTATACGCAATATCATCTTTTGTAATATTTTGCACACTAACTTGATCCATTAACGGTGTTTCTCCGTTGGTAATCGTCCAAATTCCATCATCATCAGGATTTAAGTAATGTGTTTGTAGGTACTCAACAAGTGCATCGTCATCAATTAATGCTTGTTCTGCAGCATCAAATACTTCGGTGTTATTGTCATTATTACACGCGTATAAGACAATACCCGAGACTACAATAAGAAATAAACTTTTAAACTTCATTTAATATAAATTTTAAGTGCGCAAGATACTATTTTCATACCTTTGTTAAAAGAGAAAAGTTAAATTTTAACTTTATTATATGAGAATTGATAAATATTTGTGGTGTATACGATATTTTAAAACTAGAAATATAGCTACGGAAGCTTGTAAAAAGGGACATGTAAAAATAAATGGAGATCACGTAAAGCCTTCAAAATTAGTTTTTAACGGTGAAGAAGTTACCGTTCGAAAAAATCAAATTAATTACAAATTTAAAGTGTTAGACATTCCGGCGAACCGTGTTGGAGCAAAGTTGGTAGATTTATATAGAAAAGATTTGACACCGGAGAGTGAATTTGAAAAATTTGAGTTATTAAAATATTCAAAAGATTATTACCGTAAAAAAGGAATGGGACGACCTACTAAAAAAGACAGACGCGATTTAGATGGATTTCAAGAATAAAAAAGAAGATTTACAACAATCATTTTGGGAGCAAAATTATAAAAACAATACCATAGGATGGGATATTGGATACGTTTCGCCACCTATTAAAGACTATGTAAATCAACTTTGTAATAAAGAACTTTCAATATTAATTCCCGGAGCAGGAAATGGTTATGAAGCCGAATATTTATTTAAAAATGGCTTTAAAAATATTACGGTTTTAGATTTAGCGCATCAACCACTTCAAAATATTCGTAAAAGAGCGCCTAATTTTCCTGAAGAACAATTAGTTCAAGAAGATTTTTTTGAGCACAGCAATACTTACGATTTAATTATAGAACAAACTTTTTTTTGTGCCTTACACCCTTCTCTACGCAAAAAGTACGTTGCTAAAATGTATCAGCTTTTAAAAGAAAAAGGAAAACTGGTAGGTTTGTTGTTTGATTTTGAGCTAACAGCCCAAGGACCACCTTATGGAGGTAGTTTAAATTCGTATTTAGCATTGTTTAAAGAAAAATTTTCAATTAAAATATTGGAAAGATGCTACAGTTCAATTAAACCTAGAGATGGAAGAGAATTGTTTTTTATATTTGAAAAAAATAACTAATGGATAATTCAATTATTTTAACAAACGAGCAAATAGTAAATAAAACAAGAAGAATTGCGTATCAAATATACGAAACCAACTGTAATGAAACCGAAATTGTGTTGGCAGGTATTACAGGAAATGGATATACGTTTGCGAAATATTTGTCAAAATATTTATCAGAAATAGCACCAGCTCTTACTATTTCTTTATGTGAGGTTTTAATAGATAAAAAGAATCCGTTAGCTAAAATTACTACAAGTTTAGCTTCAGAGGACTATAAAAACAAATCGGTTGTGCTTGTAGACGATGTTTTAAATTCAGGAACTACATTAATTTATGGTATAAAACACTTTTTAGAAGTTCCGCTTAAACAATTTAAAACAGCTGTTTTGGTTAATCGAAATCATAAAAAATTCCCTGTTAAAGCCGATTTTAAGGGAATATCGCTTTCAACATCAATGCATGAACATGTAACCGTTGTTTTTGAAACTAAAACCGCATATGCAGTGTTAGAGTAACTGGATAATTTCGTCAATAACTTCTTTTACACTTTTATTATCTACGCTAACTTGGTAGTGTGCTTCTTGGTAAAAAGGATTTCGCTCAAAAAGATGTTTCGCAATAAATTCTTTTAAATGAGTGTCTTTAATATTCATTACAATAGGTCTTTTTTCACGTTCCTGAAGTAGTCTTTCGTAAATTGTATTTATGGAAGCATTTAAATAAATAGCCGTTGATTTATAGGTGATAAGCTTTAAATTATTAGCATAACAAGGTGTGCCGCCACCTAATGATAATATAAAATTAGCATCTTTGTTTAACAATAAATCAAGATACCTATTTTCTATTTTTCGAAAGTAAATCTCACCTTTCTTACTAAAAATATCAGAAATAGTCATTTGCTCCTCTTCTTCTATATAATTATCCAAATCAATAAAAGGCAGGTTTAATAATTCGGCCAAGGTGTTGCCTATTACAGATTTTCCGGAGGCCATATATCCCATTAGTACTATTTTCATGTGTTTTGAGTCAAAAGAATTAAAGTACAAATATCGACAAAAAAAGGTACAAAAAACTTGTTATCTAAAGTTTTGATAGTATATTTGCACTCGCAATTGTGAAAAGGGAAAAGATGACCTGGTAGCTCAGTTGGTAGAGCACCTCCCTTTTAAGGAGGTGGTCCTGGGTTCGAGCCCCAGCCAGGTCACAAAAAGTTGAGCTTATTGCTTGACTTTTTTTATTTTGAAGCTTTATAAAGCGCGTATGGCGGAATTGGTAGACGCGCCAGCTTGAGGGGCTGGTGTTCGCTTAGAACGTGCTGGTTCGAATCCAGTTACGCGCACAAAAAAAGACTATAAAACTTCTTTTATTTAAACTCCTAATAAAACCTAAAAAAATGACAGATAAAGATTTACAGTTTATGAAAAGAGCCATTGAGTTAGCTAATGAAGGTATGAAATCAAATGCAGGAGGTCCTTTTGGAGCTGTAGTTGTAAAAGATGGGGAAATTATAGCTGAAGGTTATAATAGCGTAACTTCTGTTAACGATCCAACAGCACACGCCGAAGTAGTTGCAATACGAAAAGCTTGCGAAAAGCTAGAAACATTTCAGTTAAAGGATTGTGTAATTTATACTTCTTGTGAACCTTGCCCTATGTGTTTAGGTGCTATTTATTGGGCACGTCCTGAAAAAGTATTTTATGCTTGTAACAGAGAAGATGCGGCAGCAATAGATTTTGATGATCAGTTTATTTATAATGAGATTGAAAAAAATATTGAGGACAGACAGATTAAGTTTGTTCAACTTATGCAAAAAGAGGCACTAACCGTTTTTGATAATTGGAAAAACAAAGAAGATAAGACGGAGTATTAGTTTAAAAGATAACTTCGCTTAATGCGTAATAAATTGCCATTAATGCAGAAAAGATAGCACTTGCTAAAAATCTCCATTTTAACTGTACTTTGTTTTGAATTAAGAAGTTAGCCAAAAAGGAAATAGGGATATTTACCAAAAAGGACCACATAGCAATTTCTAATAAATGCGTGTTAATTGCAGAAAAATTACCTGAAAATACTTTTATAAAAAATAAATGCCGCGCAATCCAAAGCGGATTAAAATACACAATAGCGAGTAGTGTTTTACTTAGTGTAAGAGTAATTCCCTGCATTTTTTTTGTTTTTTGATCAATCCATTTAAAATAATTTGGAATTTCGAAGGCATATAAAGTGGCTCCTATTAGTACCATACCAATTAGCCTACTCCACATAAACTCATTCAAAAATAAGGCTGCAATACTATCTCCGGCACTGTAAATTATAGCACCCTTTAAAATGTTAGATGTTGTGTAATTTTTGATAGCTTAAAGTTTTTAATTTGTTAATTATTGTTTGGATTAACGATAACGTACCAATTGTAAGGTTTCCCATCACCATCATACTCATCAACTTTATACAACTGAAATCCTGTTTTTTGCAATACTTTGTTTGATGCTGTATTTTCGGGCATTGCGATACCTATAATTTGCTTGAGGTTTAATTTTTTAAATCCGTATTTAATAATTTCTTCCGAAACTTCGGAAGCTAGCCCTTTACCCCAATATGAAGGTAAAAAACGGAAGCCAATATCGGTTTCATTAAATTCGGGTAAGTATTTTAATCCGGCAAATCCAATAAGTTTGTTGTTTGGTTTATAAATTACAGCCCATCTTCCATAGCCGTAGGTATTGTAATCGTTTAGCCACACCCTTTTTATTAAATCTTTGGCTTGCTGTAAAGTTTCAATGGTTTTATCACCGGTATATTTTTGAACATCTTTATTAGAGCTAAATTCATAGACCTCTTTAAAATCACTTATTTCAAAAGGTCTTAGCATCATTCTATCGGTTTCTATTATTGTTTTAGCCATTTACAAATGTTATTTATTCATAAAGTCCCATTAAAACTTTTTCAGGAGTAAATGGTGCATGGAATTTTGGTTCGTAATTTGGATTAAATGCTTTTACGGCATTTTGAATGGCAAAGTAAGCACCTATTCCATACATTAAAGGAGGCTCTCCTACAGCTTTAGATTTTAGAATAGCCATGTCGTTTCCTTTTGTTTCTAAAGGAGCTATTTCTACCGTTTTAGGCACCGAAAAAATATCAGGGACTTTGTATGTAGATAGTGCGTTGGATAGTAGTTTTCCTTCTTTATTATAGGAAATCTCTTCCATTGTCATCCAGCCAATACCTTGAATTAAGGCTCCTTCAACTTGTCCAATGTCAATTCCTAGATTCATACTTTTCCCAAAGTCGTGTATTATTTTAACGCTATCGATTTCGTAAGTTCCGGTTAAACAATTCACGGTAGTAGTGGTTATTGCCGTTCCGTACACGTGATACGCAAACGGGTGCCCTTTTTCTTTGGTTTTATCAAAATGGATTACCGGTGTGGTATAGTGTGCGTTTTCGGTTAAAGCAACTCTGTCTAGCATTGCTTGAGCAATAACATCTTCCCAGGTTATAGGTGATTTTTTATTGTTTACAAAAACCGCATCATTTTTAAAGTTTACTTCACCAGCTTTTGTGTTAAGCATATTTGCAGCCACTTCAGACAGTCTAGAAATAAGGGTTTCACATGCTTTTAAAACAGCTTTTCCATTTAAATCAGCTGTAGAACTTGCAGCCGTTGGCGATGTGTTAGCAACTCTTGTTGTATTGGTAGTTTCTAGCTTTACTTTTGAAGGATGTATACCAAGTGTTTTATAAGCAACCTGTAGCATTTTAGTATTTACACTTTGTCCCATTTCAACAGCGCCGGTGCTAACACCTACACTTCCGTCTTGGTAAATATGTACAAGTGCTCTTGCGTTGTTCATTGGAGTATTTGTAAAAGAAATTCCAAATGTGATAGGCATTATTGAAACTCCTTTTTTAAACTGCGTGTTTTGTGCGTTAAAATCTCTTACTTCATGTTCTATTTTTTCGAGTTTAAAATTTAATGCTGCTGTACGCCAAGTATTTTTAGCCTCAACCTGTGTTGCTATTTGTCCGTACGAAAAAGTGTCATTCTCATCCAATAGGTTTGCTTCTTGTATGCGCTCCTTCTCTACTCCAATAATATGTGCCGCCTTTGCGATGGCTGATTCTATAACAAACATCCCTTGCGGACCGCCAAAACCTCTAAAAGCAGTATTTGGAGGCAGATTTGTTTTACAACTTAATACCGTTGTTTTTACATTTGGTATATAGTAACTATTGGTTGCATGAAAAAGAGTTCTTTCAGCTATGGCCGGAGATAAATCTGCGGCAGCACCAGAGTTTTGTAAAAATTCAGCTTCAAAAGCAGTTATTTTTAAATCTTTTGTCAATCCTATTTTAAAAGTAGATTCGTAAGGGTGACGCTTGCCGGTCATTCTTAAATCATCATGCCTGTTTAAAACAAATTTGACCGGTTTTTTTAAATGTTGTACAGCAACGGCGGCCATTACAGCCCAGGGAGTTGCTTGATCTTCTTTTCCTCCAAATCCGCCACCAAGCCTAATAACATCAACTTCTATCTTGTGCATAGGTACACCCAATACCCTTGCTGTAATTTTTTGAACAGATGTAGGTCCTTGTGTAGAAGAAGTAATTTTGATATTTCCGTTTTCCATAGGTACGGCATAACATCCTTGCGTTTCTAGGTACAAATGTTCTTGTCCGTTGGAAAAAGTTTCGCCTTCTATTATAAAATCACAATGAGCAAAGGCGTTATCGGTATCTCCTAAATGAAAGCTTCTAGGAGCATTTATAAAGCTATTTTTAGCTTTTGCTTCTTTTGCGGTAGTTATTGCCGGTAGTTTTTCTATTTCAATGCGTATTAGTTTTCTTGCTTTTTTTGCGATTGCTTCAGAAGTAGCTACAATAAAAGCTATTGGTTGTCCCCAAAAATGAATTTCATTTTTGGTCCAAAGTAGCTCATCGGGTATAATTCCTCCAATTTGATTTTCTCCTAAAATATCTTTGTAAGTGAATATTTTAATAACGCCTTCTATGCTTTCGGCTTCAGAATAATCAATCTGTTTGATAATTCCGTGTGCAACGGGAGCATCAAAAACCAACCCGTAAAGGGTGTCTTGTCTAGTAATTAAATCATCAACAAAAAGAGACTCCCCTCTAACATGGCTATAAGAATCTATATTTTTCATAGGGTTATTAATTTTTTGAGTTCAATATTTTCAGGGAATAATTTTAGGAAATGTGCGTAAAAGAGCTGTCTGGCAAGTAACCTTTTGTATGCTGAAGTTCCTCTAACGTCACTAATAGGTGATATTTCTTCTTGAAGTATTTTTTGTGCTTCAAAAATAATTTCTTCAGAAATAGTTTTTCCATTTAAAAATGCAGCGGTTTTAGATAGGTATTTAGGTATAGCAGCAACACCTCCCATTGCTAGGTGAATTGCCGTAACCTTGTTGTTGCTAATGGTAATTTGGCATGCCGCATTTACACTAGCAATATCTAAATGAGTTCTTTTACTTACTTTTTCAAAGTTAAAACGAGTGTTATCTTCGAAAATATTGAAAGATATTGATTTTAGTAGCTCTCCTTCTTTTAAATCGTACTGTTTATAGTCTTTATGAAAAGATTTAAAAGGGATTTTACGTAAGCTACCATCTCTATGTACAATTGTTAATGTGCTATCTAGTGCTAAAAAGAAGATAGACATATCGCCAATTGGAGAGGCGTTTACAAAGTTACCTCCCAGTGTCCCCATATTTCTTATTTGCTCTGAAGAGACAAGTTTTAAAAATGATTTTAAATTAGGAAATAATTTTTGAAGATATTTATGTTGAAGCAGCTCTGTTACCGTAGTGCTAGCTCCAATAGTGCATTGGTTTTTTGTTATTTCAATACCTTTATATTTATCGGCAATTAAATGTACTTTCTCATCGGTGAGTTTATCTGCAAAGCGTACATATAAATCGGTTCCGTTTGCAACAACAGTACCTTCTTCCGAAGAAATAGGGTTTTTAATTTTAAGTAGTTTTTTAGGTATTTCTGAAAAATAATCAGGAATAAACCCTTCTTTAATAAGCCAAGAAATTTGATTATTAGCATCTTTGTTTGCTAAAATGTGTTCAATATTTTTTGCGGCTTTTTCAATAGATTTATATCCTGTACATCTACATATATTACCACTAACAGCATCGTTGCAATTATGAGTTGATTGCTCGTTTTGTTGCAATGCATAACCGGTTAAAGATACTATAAAACCAGGGGTACAAAATCCACACTGAGTAGCGTAATTTTCTAAAAAAGAATGTTGAACAGTAGTAAGTTGCTCAGTTAAGTTAATACCTTCAATGGTTACAATGTGCTTTCCGTTTGCATTTCCTAAAGGATAAATACACGAAGTGATACTTTTGTAAGTAACTTGGTTATTTTCTAAAGTGCCCACTAAAACGGTACATGCGCCACAATCTCCTTCTCTACAACCAATTTTAGTGCCTTTTAATTGCTTATTTTCTCGTATAAAATCAAGTAAAGTCATTCCTGAATTTTCAGGTGTACTTACGGTGGTATTGTTTAATATAAATTGAATCATAATAGGCTCGCAATATACTAAAAAGTGCCCAAAAAAAAGAAATGTAAATCACTTAAAATAGGATGATTTTTTTTAAATGGAATAGAATTGTAAACTGTAGTACATGTAAGTGTAAGTAGCTAACAATAAATACTTTAACATATAATTACTACAGTAAATGTTCAAATTTAAATACGTCAGGTCTAGCGTAATGGCCAACCACATCAAACATTCTTTTAGCTGCAATTATATCGTCTAAGTTGATACTTGCATACAAAATTTCTTCAGTAGCTTCAGCAGGCCCTGAAATAATTTTACCTGTTGGACTAATAATGCAACTATTTCCGGTATTAATATATTCCCTATCGGTCGGATATCGTTTTTTAAATTCATACGTATCAGGAATATCATCCATTTTAAGGCACATACACGTACTAATAACAAATAGTCCTCCTTCTCGAGCAATGTGTTGCATACTGTTTATCCAATTGGCACTTTTGTCCCAAGTAGGTGCTATTAAAATTTGAGCACCACCTTCATAGATAGCATTTCTAGCTAAAGGCATAAAATTTTCCCAGCAAATGAGTCCGGCTATACTACCAGCAGATGTTTTGTAGCATTTAAGTGTATCTCCTTTTCCTTGAGCCCAAATAAGGCGTTCTCCTCCTGTTGGAATTAATTTTCTGTGTTTTCCTATAACATCACCACTGTCGTTAATAAATAAAATGCTATTGTAAAGGCTAGAGTTGCTGGTTTCGGTATTTAGTTCGTGCATTCCTATAGTAACATTAATTTTTGCTTGTTTTGCAGCTTTACAAAGTTTAGCTGTAGACTCATCGGGAATTGCAACGGCATTTTTAACCAATTTGATGTATAACTCATTTAATTCGCTTCCTTTGCTATTGGGAATTAACCATATCCAGTCAGGATAGCCGGAAATAAAGGCTTCAGGAAAGACAATTAATTTTGCTCCGTTTTTTCCAGCATCGTGTATGGCTTTACATGCTTTTTCAACTGTCTTTTCTTTGTTCAAAAATACAGGTGATAGTTGAGCTGCTGCAATTTTAATTGTGTAACTCATGGTTTGATTTTTTTAGAAGTTAGTAGTTTTATGTTATCAATTTAGTTAAAAAATTGATACTAAGGGATATATAAATTTATGTTTTTGTGTTTTTGCTCCTTTTTGATTTCGAATTTTGTAATTGTTTTAACTAATTTTTTACATATTAATTTAGTATAATTGCATATGCGTAAACAATTAATATATATAGCCTTATTTTTTATTTCTGCGAATACCTTTTCTCAGCAAAATGAGGACACTACTAAGAAAGAAGAATCTCCGGTTGTAACTTTAAAAGGTCAAATTGTAAATTTTGCAGATAAAAAACCTTTAGTGGGTGCACATTTATTTAATTTGAACACGGTAATAGGAACAATTAGTGACGATTCAGGAATGTTTGAAATGCCTACTACAGCTAACGATACCATTTATATATCTTATCTAGGATTTCAGTCTATTAAATTAAAGATAACTCATGATTTACTTAAAGGAAATGAGCTTGTAATAGAGCTTCATGAAAAAGTAGAAAAAATGGCAGAAGTTGTTGTGAAATCTCATAAACTAATTGGTGTTTTAGAAATTGACACCAAAAATGTTCCAAAAGATAAGTATGCACGAATTCACATTAACGGTTTACCTCAAACCTATGAAATAGGTAGACCGCGTAAAAAAGCGTATTCATCGCCTTTAGATGCGTTGTTTAGACCTATTGATTTTATGTATAATTTATTTGGTTCTAAGCCGAAGCAACTTAAGAAGCTTAAAAAATTGAGAAATGATGATAAGTTGCGAGAAATGCTTGAAGCAAAATTTAATAGGGAACTTATGATGGAGTATTTAGATATGGATGCTCAAGAATTAAACGATTTGCTAAACGAGTGTAACTATTCTGATTATTTTATTAAAACTGCAAGTGATTTACAGCTTATTGAAGCGGTATTGTTATGTTACGAAAACTACAAAGCAATTAAAAAAGGAAGTACTGTAAAACCAGAAGATAAAAAACAATAAAAAAAGGCAACCATTTGGTTGCCTTTTTTTATTGTAATTTGTAATTATTGATTTCCTAAGATAATAGGCATTCCTGTTTTTCCACTACCAATAACAATCACTTTACTATTTGGTGAATTAGAAAGGCGAAGTGTAGCTTCAATACCTTTATCTCTAAGTATTTTATCGGTTAAAGAAGCACTTAATATTCTGTTGGCATCGGCTTTACCCTGCGCCTCGATAATTTGCCTTTGAGCTTCTTTTTGAGCCTTTTCAATTCTAAACTTGTATTCTAAAGACTCTTGTTCTTGTTTTAGCTTACGCTCAATAGCATCTTTAATTGTAGGAGGTAGCGTAACGTCTCTAACTAACACTTTATTAAGTTGAATAAACTGATCGTCTAAAATCTTTTTTGTTTCATCAAAAATTTCATTTTGAATAACATCTCTTTTACTAGAGTATAGTTGCTCTGGAGTGTAACGTCCCACAACACTTCTGGCAGCAGATCTCAAGGCTGGTTTAATAACTGTTTCTAGATAATTTTCTCCTTTTTGTTGATGTAATTTTCCTAAATCACTATACTTTGGTAAATACCAAGCAGTTGTTTCTAGTAAAATATCTAATCCGTTAGAAGAAAGTACCTTCATTTTTTCAAAGAGCTCTTGTTGTCTTACCTCATATATAACAACATCGTTCCAAGGAGCAACAAAATGAAATCCTTCCCCTAAAGGAGGTTGGTCGGTAACAACACCTCCACTAAATCGTTTCCAAAGCACACCTGCTTCACCCGCATCTATGTTAACCGTAGATTTAGATAAAAATATAATTCCAACAATACCCAAAATTAGTAAAGGCATTATTGATTTTGGTAATTGTAATTGTCCGTTATTACTCATTTTTTTAAATTTTAAAGTTGTTTTCTCAAAAATACGAAATTAGAATTCATTAAACCCTATTTTGAGGTGAAATCGCCTTTCTTTATAGCTGTTATTTTATGATTTAGAGTTCTTGTTTTAGGTGCCAAAAGCCTAAATTTTTCCAACATACTTTCTTGTGAACCATTCAGCACTAAGCAAAAGGAGAATAAGAATTAATAACCATTTAAGGCTAATTAAAGGTTTTTTTGAAGTGATTGTTTTTTGAAGCGTTTTAAATCTGGTATCGCTATTTAAATCATTAATTAACCGGTTTACTTGGTTGTTAAAATAACTGTTTCCGTGTGTTTTTTCTGAAATGAATGTTAGCAATTGTTTGTTAGCACCGGTATTTTGCTGTTCTACTTGAAACGGAAGTACTTTAAAAACACCAGAAACGCGCTGATTTTTATTGTTTTCAACGCTAACACTATAGGTGTATGTACCCTCTTCAAGGTCAGATATTTCAGCGATGTATTTAGTGTTAGAAACGGAAAAAGGTATTTTTGTTGAAAATGAATTGGCTGTATTTCTTATGTTTAAATAGAGTGTTGCTCTATCGTCAAAATTTAGATTTTTGTCAACATAAATAGCTGTAAACCTAACGGTTTCATTTGTATAATAAAAGGCGTTATTAGAAACGGTTAGTTGACTGTTGTTTTTTGATAGCGATAAATATTGAATAAGATTGGCCATAAAGTTGTCAAAATTTTCAAATGATTTATGACTACTGAAGTCAGCCATCCTCCACCTCCAACTATTTTCACCAAATAAAACACCTCCTTTAAAATCACCTTCTTCAAATGTGGCTAAAAGTGGATTTTTGGTTGTAATATTTCCGATTTTTTGATATAGCAAGGTGTTGTAAGGTGTTTTAAATGTTATTTCTCCAAAGTAATCGGTTAAAGGAGGAAATGTAGTAAAATCTATATTTTTTACAGAAAAATTTAAGTAATTTTTATTTAATTCAGGCGTATAATCTTCAGAAGAAGAGATTGCCTCTTTGTAAAAATAAGGTTGAATAGTATTTAAAAAATTCCATTGGGTACTTAATCCTGTTATCACAAAATAGTTTTGTTTTTTTTCATTTATTTGTTCCCAAATACGCTTAAATCTATTTGTAGGCTGATAAAGAATAATTAATTTATAATTTGAATCTATTTTTTCAAGATTATCAATGTTTTTAATAATTACACTGTGTTGTTTACTGCTTTCTATGGCTTTTTTTAGCATCCCTAAATCGGGGTGCACAACATCGGTTAGAATTAAAATTTTAGAGGTGTTTTCAATAGATTCAATACTAAAATTTACAAGATTATTTAAGGTATTTTTCTCATTTTTTAGCGATTCAATTTTAGCCTTATAAAATAATTTTCCGGTTTCTGTTGCCGTAAGAAAAAATGAAATTGTTTTTGCATTGTCTTTTTCTGAAAAAGAGACTTGTTTAGAAAATACTACTTTTCCGTGATGATAAACCTTTAATTGTTTTGATATTGCTTTGTTTCCGGTGTAATTAATAAGAATTTCTACCGGAAATTTATTGTGTTTAAATGTTGTTTTATTACTGTTTATTTGCTGTATGTAAATATCTTCGTATAAGGTTGTGTCTCCTACAATATAAGAGAAAACAGGATTTTTATAATGTTGGTATGCAATATTATTTCCAACGGTTTGGTTTCCGTCAGAAATAAGTACTGTTGGTGCAATTGTATTTTGGTATTGTTCTGAAAAATATTGAACCGGAGCTGCTAAGTTTGTCTGTTTTTCAGAAAAAGATAAGGTATCTAAAACCGTTAAGTCTTTTCCGAAGCTATAGAACGAAATATTAAATTTTTGCTGAAGGGATTTCGCTGTTTTTAGCTGATTGACAACTTTTTTAATTTCATTTTCAGAACTGTGAAACCGAATAGAAGCAGAATTGTCTACCGCAACCAATAAGAGGGGCTTAATTTGTTGTGTTGTAGTTGTTTTTATGGAAGGATTGATAAGTAAAATAAATATAAAAAACAGACTTAAAAAACGAAAAGAGAAAAGCCAATACAACGTTTGATTTTTCTCTTTTGTTTTATATAAATAGTGGAATCCAGCTAAAAGTGCAGCTATAATTGCTGCAACGGCTATTAATACAAATGTTGCTGTCTCCAAGATTAACTAATTAGGTTAGCATTCCTCCATCAACACTAAGTGTTTGTCCTGTAATATAAGAGCTCATATCTGAAGCTAAAAATACGCAAGCATTTGCAATATCTTCAGGTGTTCCTCCTCGTTTTAAAGGAATGGCATTTCTCCATCCTTTAACCACTTCTTCATCTAATTTGGCAGTCATTTCGGTTTCTATAAATCCGGGAGCAACTACATTGCTTCTAATATTTCTTGAACCTAACTCTAAGGCAATAGACTTAGAAAACCCAATAATACCAGCTTTTGATGCGGCGTAGTTAGCCTGACCAGCATTTCCTTTTAACCCTACAACCGAACTCATATTTATAATAGATCCTGCTCGTTGTTTCATCATGGGTCTAATAACCGCTTTTGTTAAGTTGAAAACAGATTTTAAATTTACTTCAATTACTTTGTCAAAATCTTCTTCTGAAATACGCATAAGTAAATTATCTTTGGTAATTCCTGCATTGTTAACAAGAATATCAATTGTTCCAAATTCGGCTAATACATCAGAAGCTAGTTTTTGTGCTGCATCAAATTCGGCAGCATTTGACTGATATCCTTTTGCTTTAACCCCAAAAGATTGTAATTCTTTTTCCAATTCTTTTGCAGCATTTACAGATGAATTGAAGGTAAATGCTACGTTTGCACCCTGTTTTGCAAATGTAAATGCAATTCCTTTACCAATGCCTCGTGTGGCACCGGTGATAATTGCAGTTTTATTTTCTAAAAGTTTCATTCGTTGTTTTTTTGTATTTACAGAACTCAAATATACATAAATGCTATAAAAAAAGCCTCCTTATAAGAAAGGAAGCTTTTAAAATTATTATTTACAGGTTTTATCCTAAAACTTCAGCTACTTTTTCTCCTATTTTAGCAGGAGATTCTACAACGTGAATACCGTTTTCTCTTAAAATTTCCATTTTTGCTTGTGCGGTATCGTCTTTTCCTCCAACAATAGCTCCAGCGTGTCCCATTGTTCTTCCTTTAGGAGCAGTTTGTCCGGCTATAAAACCAATTACAGGTTTTTTATTTCCGGTTTCTTTTACCCATCGGGCAGCTTCAGCTTCTAGTTGTCCTCCAATTTCACCAATCATTACAATACAATCAGTTTCATCATCGTTCATGAGTAATTCAACAGCTTCTTTGGTTGTTGTTCCAATAATTGGGTCACCACCAATTCCTATTGCTGTGGTAATTCCGTATCCTTTTTTCACTACTTGATCCGCAGCTTCATAAGTTAAAGTTCCCGATTTAGATACAATACCAACGTTTCCTTTTTTGAAAATAAACCCAGGCATAATACCTACTTTGGCTTCTTCAGGAGTAATAACTCCAGGACAGTTAGGTCCTACAAGTCTACAATCTTTATCTTCAATATACGCTTTTACCTTAACCATATCAGCTACAGGAATTCCTTCGGTAATACATATGATAACTTTAATACCTGCAGCAGCAGCTTCCATAATGGCATCGGCAGCAAACGCAGGTGGTACAAAGATAATAGAAGTATCTGCAGCTACTTTATCTACAGCTTCTTGAACTGTATTAAATACAGGTTTTTCGAGATGAGTTTGTCCTCCCTTACCAGGTGTTACACCTCCAACAACATTTGTTCCATACTCTATCATTTGAGTAGCGTGGAAAGTTCCTTCACCTCCAGTGAAACCTTGCACTATAATATTTGAATTTTTATTAACTAAAACGCTCATGTTAAGTATATTTTATATTTAAAAAACTTATTACAAAAGTAATTTTTTATATGCTACGGTTGAAAGAATTTTTTACTTTTTTTTACTTTTTAGTAATTGTTTTATTTCTACAATTTCTTTAAGTTTTTTTCGAGACTCTTCTATAGGTGTTCCAAAGTACGTTTTACCTCCTTTTACTGATTTTGTAACGCCTGTTTGGCCTAAAATTACCGCACCTTTTCCTATAATAATTCCGCTATTGGTTCCTACTTGTCCCCAAATAGTTACTTCGTCTTCAATAATAACACAACCTGCAATACCGGCTTGTGAAGCTATTAAACACCGTTCGCCAATAATGCTATCGTGTCCTATTTGTACTTGGTTGTCTATTTTTGTACCTTCTTTTATGGTGGTACTTGCGGTTACACCTCTGTCAATAGTACACAGAGCTCCAATATCAACGTGGTCTTCAATAACTACATTTCCGCTAGATAGCAACTTGTCAAAACATTTCTTTCTGTTTTTGTAATAAAAGGCATCGGCTCCAATAACAGTCCCTGCGTGAATGGTTACATTGTTTCCTATAATACAGTTATCGTAAATTGTAACGTTTGGATGAATTACACAATTGGCACCAATAGTAACGCCATTTCCAATAAAAACACTGGGTTGTATGATTGTGTTTTCTCCAATTTGAGCTGTTTCAGAAATAACTTGAGTTGCTTTTTGAAATGGTGCAAAATACTGTGATAGTTTGTTGAAATCGGTAAAAGGATCTTTAGAAATTAAGAGTGCTTTTCCTTGAGGACATTTTACTTTCTTGTTAATCAATATAACAGAAGCCTTAGATGACAAGGCTTTGTCGTAATATTTTGGATGATCAACAAAAACAATATCGCCCTCCTTCACTACATGAATTTCGTTGATTCCAGATATTGGAAAGTTTTCAGGGCCAATAAATTTTACGTTTATTAATTCTGAAATTTCTTTTAAACTGTATTTACGAGGGAATTTCATAAGATTATTCTTTAACTCGCTCTAAGTATGTTCCTTTGGTCGTGTCAATTTTTACTTTGTCTCCTTCGTTTATAAAAAGAGGAACATTCACTTTTGCTCCGGTTTCTACAGTTGCAGGTTTAGTTGCATTGGTAGCAGTATTTCCTTTAACACCAGGTTCGGTATGTGTAACTTCAAGAATAACGCTTGCCGGCATATCTACTGAAAGCGGTAAATTGTCTTCGGTATTGATAATAATGGTTACTATTTCACCTTCTTTTAGCAAATCTGGAGCATCTAACGCTTCTTTTTGAAGTGTAATTTGTTCGTAGTCTTGCGTATTCATAAAGTGAAAAGAATCTCCTTCGGAATACAAAAATTGAAATTTTTGAGTTTCTACTCTAATATCTTCTATTTTTCTTCCGGCAGGAAATGTGTTTTCTAGTACCTTTCCTGTAGATAAACTTTTTAGTTTTGTTCTTACAAAAGCAGGGCCTTTACCTGGTTTTACGTGTAAAAACTCTACAATTTTAAAAATATCGTTATTGTGTTTAATACACAAACCATTTCTAATATCTGATGTTGTTGCCATAGTATATTGTTAAATTTTAACTTCCGGTATAACCTTTCATAATACCTCGTTGAGAGTTTTTAATGAAAAGTATAATTTGATCTCGTTCTTTTGTTGCTTCCATTTCAGCTTCAATAATTTCTAAAGCTTGTGTGGTATTGTAATTTTTTTGGTATAAGATTCTGAAAATATTTTGTATTTCTCTAATTTTTTCAGTTTCAAAACCTCTTCGTCTTAATCCGATAGAGTTTATACCAATGTATGATAGTGGCTCTTTTCCTGCTTTTGAGTACGGAGGCACATCTTTTCTTACAAGTGACCCTCCAGACACTAAGGCATGTTCTCCTATATGTATAAACTGATGTACAGCAACCAGCCCACTTAAAATAGCGTAGTCTCCAACAGTAACGTGTCCGGCAATTACTGAGCCGTTTGCTAAAATACAGTTATTTCCTATTAAGCAGTCGTGTGCTATGTGTGAGGTAGCCATAATTAAGCAATTATCGCCAATTTGTGTTTTTCCAAGAGCTTTTGTACCTCTATTTACGGTAACACATTCTCTAATAGTTGTATTATCGCCAATAACAGCTAAAGAATCTTCTCCTTCAAATTTTAAGTCTTGAGGAATTGCAGAAATTACTGCTCCCGGAAATATTCTACAGTTTTTTCCAATTCGGGCTCCTTCCATAATGGTTACATTAGAGCCAATCCAAGTACCAGATCCAATAATAACATTATTGTGAATAGTTGTGAATGGTTCTACAACTACATTGGTTGCAATTTTTGCTCCCGGATGTATGTATGCTAGTGGTTGATTCATTCTTCTTTTGGTTTTTTAGCGATTTGTGCCATAAGCTCAGCTTCAACAACTAATTTATTGTTAGCATATCCGCAAGCTTGCATGTGACAAATACCTCTTCTTATAGGTGTTATTAACTCAGCTTTAAATATTAAAGTATCTCCCGGCAATACTTTTTGTTTAAATTTTACTTTATCCATTTTCATAAAGTAAGTTAAATAATTTTCAGGATCGGGAACCGAACTTAAAACTAAGATACCTCCACATTGCGCCATTGCTTCTACTTGTAAAACACCCGGCATTACCGGTGCGTCAGGAAAGTGTCCCACAAAAAAGGCTTCATTCATTGTTACATTTTTCATTCCAACCACGTGTTTATCAGAGAGTTCTAAAATTCGATCTATTAATAAAAAAGGTGGTCTGTGTGGAAGAATACTCATAATTTTATGAATGTCCATCAATGGCGGTTGGCTCAAATCATAATTAGGTACGTTATTTCTTTTTTCTTTTTTTATGATTTTTTGAAGTTTTTTGGCAAAAATAGTATTTACCATATGCCCTGGCTTGTTTGCAATAACTTTACCTCTAATTCGAGTACCAACTAACGCTAAATCACCAATAACATCTAGTAATTTGTGTCGTGCAGCTTCATTTGCCCAGTGTAGCGTAAGGTTGTCTAAAATACCATTAGGTGTTACAGATAGTTTTTCCTTTTTAAATGCCTTTTTTAATTTAGACATAGTATCTTCAGAAATCTCCTTATCAACATAAATAATAGCATTATTTAAATCGCCTCCTTTTATCAAATTATTATCTAGGAGCATTTCCAATTCGTGCAAAAAACTAAAAGTTCGGGCGCTTGAAATTTCACTTTTAAAATCAGAAAGTGCGTTTAAAGTAGCGTTTTGAGTTCCTAATATTTTAGTTCCAAAATCTACCATTGTGGTAATTTGATACTCATCTGCCGGCATTAGTATAATTTCACTTCCGGTATTTTCATCTTTGTAAGAAATAATTTCTTTTACGATGTACTCTTCGCGTTCAGCGGCTTGTTCTTCAATTTCTGCTTTTTCAAGAGCTTCCATAAAAAACTTTGATGAGCCGTCCATTATAGGAGGTTCAGGAGCGTCCATTTCAATAATAATATTATCGATATCTGAAGCGAAAATAGCAGCTAAAACGTGTTCGGATGTATTAATTGAAACTCCGTTTTTTTCAAGATTTGTTCCTCTTTGAGTATTAGTAACATACTCTGCATTAGCTTCAATAATAGGTTTTCCTTCTAAATCAATTCTTACAAAAGCGTAACCGTGATTTACGGGAGCAGGTTTTAAGGTCATAGAGACTTTTTTACCGGTATGTAATCCTACTCCAGAAAGGGTTACCTCCTTTTTAATTGTCTTTTGATTTTTATTCATCGCCTTTATCATTAAGAGTCTTTAATTGTTTTTCCAACAAATTAATTTTAGCAACCAATTCGGGTAATTTTTTAAAATATACATACGATTTGTTATAATCTGCATATGCAATAGCAGGTGTTCCTTGTACTACATCGTTATCTTTAATATTTCTTCCAATACCTGATTGTGCTTGAATGCGTACATTATTACCAATGGTAATATGCCCTACAATACCAACTTGTCCGCCAATCATACAGTTTTCACCAATTTTGGTAGATCCTGCGATACCGGTTTGCGCTGCTATTACGGTATGTTTTCCAATTTCAACATTGTGCGCAATTTGTATTTGATTATCTAGCTTTACGCCTTCTCTAATTATTGTTGAGCCCAAAGTAGCCCTATCAATTGTAGTAGCGGCACCAATATCAACATTATCTTCAATAATTACGTTACCTATTTGAGGTACAGCAGTATAAACACCTTCGTCGTTTGGTGCAAATCCAAATCCATCAGCACCAATAACGGTTCCTGCATGAATTACACAGTTTGCTCCTATTTCGGTTTCAGAGTAAATTTTTACACCGGCAAAAATAGTGGTGTTATTCCCTATTTTTACATTGTCACCAATGTAAACATTAGGGTATATTTTCACGTTATCTCCAATAGATACATTTTTATCAATACACGCAAAGGCGCCTAGATAACTGTTTTTTCCAATAGAAGAAGTTTCATGAATTGTACTCTTGTCTGAAATGCCGGCTTTATTGAGTTTTACTTGATTGTAAAATTCTAATAATTTAGAAAAAGCTTTATAAGCATCTTCAACTTTAATTAAAGTGGTTTTAATATCTTTTTCGGGAACAAAGCTTTTGTTTACAATAGTTATTGAAGCTTCTGTAGAATATATATACGAAGTGTATTTAGGGTTTGATAGAAATGTTAGAGATCCATCTTTTCCTTCTTCAATTTTTGAAAGCATAAAAACTTCTGCATTTGCATCACCTTCAACCTCGCCTTCTAAAATTTCTGCTATTTGATTTGCTGTAAATTTCATTAAGTGCAAAAATATAAAAAAAGTTGAACTCTACCTATTCCTTTGGATAGCATAAATAATACTTGTAAACAGGTTTTGAAAGCGCTTGAATGTTTAGATGGTCTGAGGCTTGGGTAATATCTTTCATATTTCCATTTTTATAAACGATTTGAATATTGTTTTTTGTGGCATCATAAGCCTGATTACTTATTTTTCCGTTGTAAACAAAATAAGCTGAATTTTCGGCTTTAAATTTGTTTTTAATTTCATTTATTTCGCTTTCTTCAAAAGGCGTATTTTGTAAAATTATTTTAGGAAAATTCCTGTTAATTAGACTGTTAGATAGTTTTGATAAAATAAAATCTTCGTGGCTACACCACTCTTTTATAGCGGCAAAAACATCGTAATCGTCTAGTTTCGCAAATTTCTCTAACGTTTTATTGGTAAAGTTGTTGTGATTAAATTGATTGCTTAAAAAATAATCGAAAATGCTGCTTGCAGGTAATTTTACTCCTGAAGAAGTGAGCTCTTTAGCTCGTTTCAATATTTTTTCTAACAAAATTTCGGCAACCAGTCCTGTTTTGTGTAAATAAACTTGCCAATACATTAATCGTCTTGCTACAATAAATTTTTCTACCGAGTAAATGCCTTTTTCTTCAATCACCAAACAATCATTTTTTACATTTAACATTGCGAGTAATCTGTCCGAATTTATATTTCCTTCAGCTACACCGGTATAAAAACTATCGCGTTTTAAATAGTCAAGTCTATCTACATCTAACTGACTAGATATAAGTTGGTATAAAAATTTCCGGTGATAGTTCCCTTTAAAAATATCAATAGCAAGCGAAAGTCTTCCATCAAATGTTTTATTGAGTTCTTCCATAAATTTTAATGAAATTTCCTCATGTGAAATACCGGTTACAATGCTACTTTCAAGCGCATGAGAAAAAGCACCGTGTCCAATATCGTGAAGTAAAATAGCAATACAAGTTGCCGTTTCTTCCTCTTCGGAGATATCAATGCCTTTAAATTTTAATGTTTGAATGGCTTTTTGCATTAAATGTAAACAACCAAGCGCATGGTGAAAGCGAGTGTGATGGGCTCCAGGGTATACCAAATACGACAATCCCATTTGAGAAATCCTTCTTAAACGCTGAAAATAAGGGTGTTCAACTAAATCAAAAATTAAAGCGTTCGGAATGGTAATAAAACCGTAAATTGGATCGTTTAATATTTTTAGTTTATTCGTTTTTTTTTCGGTCAAAATAATTATTTTTATAAAATTACAACAAAGATAACAACTATGAGCAATATAAGCATTTTATGGGTTGATGATGAAATAGATATTTTAAAACCACACATTCTTTTTTTGGAAAAAAAAGGATACAATGTTTCAACCTGTAACAATGGTGCTGATGCGGTTGATATGTGTACCGAGAACAATTACGACATTTTGTTTTTAGATGAAAATATGCCGGGACTAAGTGGTTTACAAACACTTACTGAAATTAAAAGTGTACGGCCAAACCTACCTGTTGTAATGATTACCAAAAGTGAGGAAGAATATATTATGGAAGAAGCTATTGGTAATAAAATAGCAGATTACTTAATTAAGCCGGTTAATCCTCATCAAATTTTATTGAGTTTAAAGAAGAATTTAGATAATTCTAGATTGGTTTCAGAAAAAACTACTTCTAACTACCAACAAGAGTTTCGAAAAATTGCAATGGACTTGGCAATGATTAACTCTTATGAAGAATGGGTAGATATATACAAAAGACTTGTTTACTGGGAGCTAGAGCTGGAAACAATTACCGATTCGGGTATGGTTGAAATTCTAGAAAGCCAAAAGCAAGAAGCCAATTCGTTGTTTTTTAAGTTTGTCAAAAAAAACTACAGAGATTGGGTAAATACAGATAATGGTCCAATTTTATCAAACACACTATTTAAAAAAGTTGTTTTACCGGAAGTAAAAAAATCTAAAGGAACGCTATTGGTGGTTATAGATAATTTGAGATACGACCAGTTTAATATTCTTGAAAAAACCATTAATAAGTACTACAAAAAGCAAGATGAAGTACCTTATTTTAGCATATTACCTACAGCTACCCAATATGCCAGAAATGCTATTTTCTCCGGATTAATGCCTTTAGAAATGGCTCAAAAACACCCTGAGTATTGGAAAAATGATACAGATGAAGGAGGGAAAAATTTGCACGAAGAAGATTTTTTGAGAGCTCAATTAGACAGATTACGTCAGCCTTTAAAATTTAGCTATCATAAAATTACAAATTTAAGGTCGGGAAAACAGCTTGTAGAAACATTTAACCATTTAAAAAATAACGATTTAACGGTAGTGGTGTATAATTTTGTAGATATGCTCTCTCATGCTAAAACCGAAATGGAAGTTATAAAAGAATTGGCAAGTGACGATAAGGCTTACCGTTCTTTAACAAACAGTTGGTTTATGAATTCGCCACTTTTAGAAATAATTCAAAAAGCTCAAGACTTAGGTTTAAAATTAATTATTACTACCGATCACGGAACCATTAATTCAAAATTCCCATCAAAAGTTATTGGAGATAAAAATATTAGCTCAAATCTTAGATACAAAACAGGTAAAAGTTTATCGTATGAAGAAAAAGAAGTGTTCGCGGTTAAAAATCCGAAAGAAATACAACTACCATCTATACATATGACAAGTTCTTTTATTTTTGCCAAAGAAGATTTTTTCTTTGCATACCCAAACAATTACAATCATTTTGTTAAATACTATAAAAATACATATCAGCACGGAGGAATTTCGCTAGAAGAAATGATTATTCCTTGTGCTATTTTTGAACCAAAGTAAATTACAATGAAAAAAAACTATTCACTACAAGAATTGCCAGATGTAGCGAAGTTAATAATTACACAGTCTAAGCATAAAATACTGTTGTTTTACGGAGATATGGGTGTTGGTAAAACAACCCTGATAAAGGAAATTGTAAAACAACTAGGTGTTACCGAAACGGTAAGTTCTCCAACATTTTCTCTTGTAAATGAGTATGTTACAGATACAGATGTTAAAATCTATCATTTTGATTTTTATAGAATAAATTCAGAAGAAGAAGCACTAGATATTGGAATTGAAGAATATTTTTACAGTAATAATTGGTGTTTAATAGAATGGCCTCATAAAATTAAAAATTTACTACCTTTAGAGTCAGTTAGTATTACAATAACAACTAACGAAAATCAACTAAGAACTATTGAACTTGTAACTAATGAGTAAAAAAATTACGTCACCGTTTAGCAAACATGAGTTAATTCCTCAAGAAGAAACACTAGAAATTAAAAAGAGGCATGGCGAGTTGGTAATAGGAATTCCTAAAGAAACATATTATCAAGAAAAAAGAGTGTGTTTAACACCCGATGCTATTGCTGCTTTAACCGTTCAAGGATTAAAATTTGTGATTGAAACAGGCGCTGGTGATGGTGCAAATTACTCTGATAAGGAATACGCAGAAGCAGGTGCAAAAATTTCGTATGATGTGAAAGAAGCTTTTGGCTGTAATTTAATTTTAAAAGTAGAACCACCTTCGCTCGAAGAAATTAAACTCATTAATCCGCAAAGTATTTTATTCTCGGCACTTCAATTAAAAACCCAAACAAAAAAATATTTTGAAGCTTTGGCCGGAAAAAGAATTACAGCTGTTGCTTTTGATTATATTAGAGATGATCACGGAGTGTATTCGGTTGTAAAATCGTTGAGTGAAATAGCAGGTACTGCTTCAATATTAATTGCTAGTGAAATTATGAGTAACGACAATAAAGGAAATGGATTGTTGCTTGGAAATATTAGCGGAGTTCCTCCTAGCGAAGTAGTGATTTTAGGTGCCGGTACTGTTGGAGAATTTGCAGCAAGAGCTGCATTAGGATTAGGAGCCGTTGTAAAGGTTTTCGATAATTCACTAACCAAATTAAGAAGCTTAAAGCATTGTTTAGGACAGCAAATATACACTTCAACCATTCAGCCAAAAACATTGCAAAAAGCCTTAATGCGTTGCGATGTAGCTATAGGTGCTGTTAGAGGAAAATCCAGATCGCCGGTATTGGTAAATGACGCAATGGTAAAATTAATGAAAGAAGGCTCTGTAATTGTTGATGTAAGCATAGATAGAGGCGGATGTTTTGAAACTTCAGAAATAACCTCTCATAAAAATCCTACGTTTGAAAAGTATGGCGTAATTCATTATTGTGTTCCTAATATTCCTTCTCGATATTCTAGGACTGCCTCATTATCAATCAGTAACATTTTTACCCAATACTTATTAAGCATTGCTGAAGAAGGCGGATTTGAAAATGCTGCACGTTTTGATAAAAGTTTGCAAAAAGGTATGTACTTTTACCACGGAATTTTAACCAATAGAACTGTTGCAGATTGGTTTGGTTTACCGTTTAGAGATATTAACCTATTATTTTTATAAATGAAATTTATTCATCGTTTATTTTACTACGGAATTGGCCTGACTATAGGAATATTTGCCGTAAAGTTTTTTTTAAACAAAAAAGGAACGCCTTCTTTTGACTACCTCCCTAATGCTCGTGTTTTAAAGAATATTAGAATTAAAAACAGACTGTTTTCTTCTGAAGCAAATCAGCAAATGCAACAATTTAACGTAGATACCGCTGTTATTTCAGAAATACTAAGAACCGGAGATGTCGATTTTTCGCATAGCAAAATAAAAGTAGATAGCTGTAAAATTTATACGATTGATGGCGTTGTAAAAGAAAAAAACATACAGTTAGTTATTAAAAATTGCGATTCTACGGCAATCATAGATAAAGTTATTGTTGAGTAGCAATATTTTCGTAGTAGTGCACTTTAATTTTTTGAATACTTTTTATTGATTTTTCCATCCACTCTAAATATTTGATATCTTTTTCTATTTCAGATAGTTGCCAATTTATGCCCGATAATTTTAAGCGTTGAGTAACATTTTGAAGAATTATGGCTGCTGCAACAGAAATGTTTAAGCTCTCGGTAAACCCTACCATTGGAATTTTTAAAAAACCATCTGCTTTATCCATTACCTGTTTTGAGAGCCCTTCCTTCTCTACCCCAAAAAAGAAGGCTGCCTTTTGAGTAATATCAAAATCTTGTATAAGACATGAGTCGTTATGCGGTGTTGTTGCAATAATTTGATACCCTTTTTGTCGAAGGCTTTCAATACACGTATTTGTATTGTCTGCATTTTTCTGATTGTACAGTGTAAAATCTAGCCACTTTTGCGCACCTTTTGCAACTCTATTAGAAGCGTGAAACTTATATTTATTTTCAATTACATGAACATTTTGAATGCCAAATATATCACAACTTCTAACAACAGCACTAGCATTATGTGGCTGGTAAATATCTTCTATAGCAACGGTAAAATGATTTGTGCGTTGGTCTAATACATTTCGAAATAAGTGTCTCCTTTTTTCAGTAACAAATTGCTCTAAGTACTCAATTAACTTATAATCTATCATTAAAAATATATTTGTTCAAATATAAAATTTTACTTTTGAAAAAATATGTATTATGAAAAAAATAGTGGTACTAACAGGAGCAGGTATAAGTGCAGAAAGCGGAATTAAAACATTTAGAGATGCTGACGGGCTTTGGGAAGGTCATGATATTTTAGAAGTTGCCTCACCAGAAGGATGGCGTAAAAATAAGCAGCTGGTATTGGATTTTTATAATAAGCGAAGAGCACAATTATTAACAGTTTCTCCTAATAAAGCACATACGTGTTTAGTTGATTTAGAAAAAAAGTATTTGGTTTCAATAATTACACAAAATGTGGACGATTTACACGAGCGTGCGGGAAGCAGTCATGTACTTCATTTACACGGAGAGCTTTTAAAAGTGCGAAGTACGAGTAATCCAAACTTGGTATACAGATGGGAAAAAGAATTATTGCTAGGCAATGTGTGTGAAGAAAATAGCCAACTTAGACCACATATTGTTTGGTTTGGAGAGGCTGTTCCAATGTTTGAAGAAGCGGTTTCTATTGCAGAAAAGGCAGATATCCTTATTATTATAGGAACATCAATGCAGGTGTATCCTGCGGCAAATCTAATACATTATGTGAGTCAAGATGTTCCAATTTATTTCATCGATCCAAAACCTATGATTGCTAAAAATCAGCTGTCTAATAAAATTACGATAATTTCAAAAAAGGCTTCTACTGGTGTTTGTGAATTGATTAAGCAATTAGTTGATATATAGCGTTGTATAGCTTTCCGTCAGTAATAACACCTCCCATCTCAATTAGCTCAAACAGTTCTAAATTACGCTCTTTGCTGTATTTTTTAGCAGCTTTAAAGTATTCTATATCTTTATGTGTTAGGTTTTTTAAAAACCAATTAAAATCTTCTGAGTTCATTAGGTTTTTTGAAGTGTCGTTTAGTTTTATATAGATGCGTAAGATTTCTTTAGAATTGCATTTAAATAGATTGATGTAATTTTCAGAAATATGCTCTATATAAGTAGCTTTTGTAAGTACCTTTTCCCAAACCAAATCGCTAAATATATTTAGTTCTTCTTCAGCTACTTTAGGTTTAGTAGATTTAATGGTTTTCCATTCCTTAGCATCTATTTGTTGGGTTGCTAAAAAAGTTGCAAACTCTTTGTCTAGTGCCAAAAATTGCTCTTTTGTAAGTTGTCTGTATTTCATAAAAATAAAAAAACCGCCCAATTTTGGGCGGTTCAAATATATAAAATATCTATTGTTTAGAAAGAATAACGCAATCCGAATTGCATTTGCCATCTAGATAATAAACTAGTATCGTAAACAAAAGTATCTGTGAGGTTTGGATCAAATGTATACGTTGGAGTTCCTGTACCGTCAACAGTTACACCAATTGGTTGTACTGCACTTGGTTGTTGGATTAATCCCCAATCTGAATTGATTAAATTTCCGAAGTTTAAAATATCTATCGTAAATTGAATAGAATTGTCTTCAGTAATTTTTAAGTCTTGAATAAACTTCACGTCCCATTTACCTCGCCAAGGAGCTAAAGCACCGTAGCGTTCAGCATATTGTCCTCTTCTACCACTTAAATAATCGTCTTGTGCAATATACGCTTCTAAAGCAGCAGCTTGTCCTGGTCCAGAGAATTGCATTTGATTAATTTCAGCAGCAGTTGGAATATAAATAAGGTCGTTTAATGAAGAACCGTCATTGTTTATATCTCCTGCATATGTGTAAGAGAATCTACCTCCTTGTGCATATTCAAATACGGTTGAAAGAGAAGTACTCCATTTATCATCTTTACCATACGTCCAAGTTTTAGAGACAACACCTAAAATTCTATGTGTATCTCCATATTTTGAGTAAGCCAATCTATCGTTGTTTACATTACCTAAAGAAGGGTTAAAAACAAATGCATCACCTGTAATTTCAGCTTCAATAGAGTTTACATCTTTAGAGTTAAGGTAGTTGTAAGCTAAACTAGCATACAAACCATTTTCAAAGGTTCTTTGTGCTTTAAATGTAGCGTTAAAAGTTCTTCCTTTATCTGAATTTGTAAATACATAAGCACTATTTCCTATATCAGAAGCAGCATAAATAGGTCTGTTATCAACACCTTGTAATGTTGCAGAAGGATCTGTTAATCCCCAGTTTTGTACGTGTGCTCCATTAATATCTTTAGTGTAAGATAAGTCTGTTGTAAGGATTGTACCATTTTCTAATTTATAGTCAATACCTAAACTATTTCTCCAAACTTGAGGAAATTTAAAGTCAGGGTCAACAACTTGATAAAAGTAGAAGTTAGGAGATCCTATTTGGTTACCTAACCATACAAATGGAAAACGACCTGTGAATAAACCGGTACCACCTCTTACTTGCATTGTTTTATCTCCTTTTACATCCCAGTTAAATCCTAATCTTGGAGAGATTAAGAATTGGTTGTTAGGCATTTTTGTAGAATCAAAATACACGGTTTCTCCTGTATCAGGGTCAGTATATGGAATTGATGGATTGTAACAACATTGTGTATCAATAAATTCTTGTGCTTTTTTGCTAGAATCAAAGAATAAAGGTTTGTCAAATCTAATACCGTATGATAATTTAAAGTTGTCATTAACATTCCACTCATCTTGTGCGTAGAAAGCCATTTGCCCTACATTAGTTTCAGCTAAGTTCCAAGAATTGTTTGCATTATTAGTGTCGTACACATTTTGTGCGTTTGCCATAGCATCGGCTAATAAACCATTGGCTATAGCGGTATTAAAGGCATCCATATCAGCAAAATCTCCAAAGAAAGCACCTACATATCCTCTAGGATCTCCATATCCGTAAACACCTAAGTTAAATGAGTTGTCAAATTGAAATTTTTCAAAAGAGAAACCAATCGTGTAATTGTGATCTCCTTTGCTAATATTCATATTGTTAGTGATTTGAAGTACTTTTTGGTCTAATCTGTTATGAATAGAAAAAGGTTCGTGACCAACAACAATATAGTTGGATCCGTTACCATCTTGAATTCTGAAGGCTGGCATTGGTGTAGACATTGGATTTCTAAAGTCATCAAAATGCGTATAACCTATTTGAAATTTGTTAGTTACATTATCAGCTAAAGTAGAATTCAATTCTATTAAGAACGATTGAATTTTGTTATTAATTTGATATCCTGAGTTTTGAAATTGTAATGTTTGGTAGCTTGGACCTCTAAATCCTAAAGCAGTTGGATGCGCAGGCTTGTCTTTAGAAGCATCTAAAAAGTTATAGATGAAAGCCAAACGGTTATTTTCGTTAATATTCCAATCTAATTTTAAGATTCCTTTTTGACTTTCTGTTCTGTGCGTAAATCCTTCAAACTCTCCCGGATCGTATCCAATGCTACGTAAAGCAGATTGCACATCTAGTAAGTCTTGTAAAGCAACTCTAGATTCGTTAATAGCTCCAGAACCGGTGTTAGGCAACCAAGTTTGTCCTAAATCTGTTCTTTCGTCTTTCTCAAAGTTTGCGAAAATAAATAATTTGTTTTTTACTATTGGAGCTCCAATACTAAAACCGTATTGAGATTGCTCTAATTTAGGAACAAAAATACTTTGTCCTTTAATTTTACTTCCTGTAAAATCTTGATTTCTAAAGTACCCGTACACACTTCCTGTAACCTCATTTGTACCACTTTTAGTTACAGCATTTACAGAAGCTCCTGTAAATCCAGATAAAGTAACATCATAAGGAGCTGTTGATACAGAAATTTGCTCAATAGCATCTAGTGAAATTGGTTGCGAATCTGTTTGCCCTCCAGGTGTAGCTGCATCTAATCCAAACGGATTGTTAAAGATAGAACCATCTAGTGTAAAGTTGTTGAATTGGTCATTTCTACCACCAAAAGAACCTCCAGAAGCAGATGGGTCTAAGCGATAAAAATCTGCAGCAGATCTAGAAATAGTAGGTAATTTGGTTAATTCTCTTTTTCCAACACTTGTTTCAGCCCCAGTTCTGTCATTGTTAAAGGTAGAATTTCTTCCTCCGGTAATAACAACTTCTTTTAATTGTTCACTTTCACTCACCATTTGTATTTTAATATCAAAGGCTTTACCTAAATCTAAATATACATCGGTATATTCAATAGTTTTATAGCCAATATAACTAATGGTTATTGTGTAAGGTCCACCAACACGTAAGTTTGGTAATGAAAATCTACCACTCTCAAGAGTCATAGTCCCAGAAACAGTACCTGTAGGCATGTGTTTTGCAATTACATTAGCCCCAAATAGTCCTGTTGATGTGTCGTCAGTTACAACTCCTTGAATTTTAGATGTTGTTACTTGCGAAAACCCCATAACAGTACTAATCAAGGTAATTAGTAGCGAAAATAATAGTTTTTTCTTCATACGATTCGTATTAATTCAGTTATAATTTTAATTATTGCTGCCAAATATAACCAAAAAAGCTCACTAATTTAGTGAGCTTTCCTATATTTATTAACTATTTGGTGTGAATTACTTAGCCTCGGCTACAATTTCAATAGGTAATTCAACAATAACTTCTCTATGAAGTCTAATAGTAGCATTGTATTTTCCAAGTCGTTTAATGTTTCCACCTTCAACTTTAATATACTTTTTATCTACTTCTTGTCCTAAAGCAGCTAAAGTTTCGGCAACATTTGCATTGTTAACAGAACCAAAAAGTTTGCTGCCATCACCTGTTTTTGCAGCGATTTTAATTTCAAACTCTTTAATTTTATCAGCAATTTTAGTTGCGTCTTTAATTAATTTCTCTTCTTTAAAAGCTCTTTGTTTTAATGTTTCTGCTAATACTTTTTTTGCTGAAGTAGTTGCTAAAACTGCGAATCCTTGAGGAATTAAATAGTTACGACCGTATCCATTTTTTACCGTAAGAATATCATCTTTAAAACCTAAGTTTTCAATATCTTGTTTTAATATAATTTCCATAATCCTACCTCTTTTATTTTAACATATCTCCAACGTATGGCATTAAAGCTAAGTGACGTGCTCTTTTAATAGCAACAGCTACTTTACGTTGAAATTTTAATGAAGTTCCTGTTAAACGGCGAGGTAAAATTTTACCTTGTTCGTTTACTAAATACAATAAGAAATCGGCATCTTTGTAATCGATGTATTTGATACCGTTCTTTTTAAATCGACAGTATTTTTTTACTTGTTTCGTGTCAATATCTAACGGAGTTAGGTAACGGATATTACCTTGTTTTCCTCCTTTTGCTTGTTGTTCAATAGACATAACTTTTACTTTTTAGATGCTTTAATTCTTTCTCTTCGTTTTTCAGCCCAAGCGGCAGCATGCTTGTCTAACTTTACAGTCAAATAACGCATAATGCTGTCATCTCTTCTAAACTCAAGTTCAAATGGAGCAATGACTTGTCCATCTACTTTAAATTCAAATAAGTGGTAAAACCCACTTTTTTTGTTTTGAATAGGGTAAGCTAATTTTTTTAGCCCCCAATTCTCTTTCCAAATCATTTCGGCACCTTTTGAAACAAGATAGTCCTCAAACTTCTGTACTGTTTCCTTTATCTGACTTTCAGATAAAACGGGATTCAAAATGAAAACAGTTTCGTAATGATTCATAATTAAATTGTTTAATTTTTACTTTTAAGCGTGCAAATATACAACTTTAATCTATACCTACAACCTAATTTTTAAAATAAAATAGAGCAAAACTTAATAATTATCTACATCAATATTGAATCTTACAGCGCGAAATTCTTTAATAGCTTGAAAGCTGTTTTTTACGTTTAAAATGTGTTTTTTTGTAGCTTTTAGAGATTGTTTTTGCGGTACTTTGATAATTATATTTCTAATAAAATAATTTCGAATTCTGCCTACACTTGGTGTTGACGGACCCAAAGCGTTGTTTTTAAAGATTAACGTAAATGATTTTGCTAACCAATTGGCGGCTTCGTCAACTCTCTTGTAATCTTTGTGTTTTAAAGTGATTTTTATCAATCTATAAAATGGCGGATAATGGTATTGCCACCTTTCATCTAGCTGTTCTTTAAACATTTTTTCGTACGAATTGGTTGAAACCTGCTGTAGTATTTGGTGATACGGATTAAAAGTTTGTATAATAACTTTTCCTTGTTTATGACTTCTTCCCGCTCTTCCTGCAACCTGCACCATTAGCTGGTAACTTTTTTCGTGAGCTCTAAAATCTGGGAAGTTTAACAAATTATCAGCATTCATGATACCTACTAACGATACATTCGCAAAATCTAATCCTTTTGATAGCATTTGTGTACCTACTAAAATATCAATTTTTTGCTGTTGAAACATGCTAATTATTTTTTGATAACCATATTTACCTCTTGTGGTGTCAAAATCCATTCGCCCAACTTTAGTTTTAGGAAACAAGTGTTGCAATTCTATTTCTATTTGTTCGGTCCCAAATCCTTTGGTGTTTAATTTTTCGCTACCACAAGCATCACAGTTTGTAGGAATGGTTTTTGTGTATCCGCAATAATGGCATTTTAATTCTTTTCTGTAGCTATGAAATGTTAAGCTCACATCACAATGTGGGCACTGTGGAGATACGCCGCAGGTTTTACACTCTATTACAGGAGCATATCCTCTTCTGTTTTGGAATAAAATCACTTGTTCTCTGTGCTCAAGAGCCTCCTTGATACATTCTATAAGTCGGTCAGAGAAATGTCCGGTCATTCTTTTCTTTCGATGTTTTTCTTTTATATCTACAAGTTCAATTTCAGGAAGTAATATGTTTTTGTAGCGTTCATTTAATTCAACAAAACCATATTTTCCTTGCTGAGCGTTGTAATAACTTTCTATACTAGGTGTTGCAGAGCCAAGTAATACTTTGGCTTGATGATAATTCGCAAGCACAATGGCTGCATCTCTAGCGTGATAACGAGGAGAAGGGTCAAATTGTTTAAAAGATGTTTCATGCTCTTCGTCAATAATAATAAGACCTAAATTTGAAAATGGTAAAAAAAGTGAAGATCTTGCTCCTAGAATTAATTGCGCTTTTTTCTTTTGAAGAAGTGTATTGTTCCACACTTCAATACGTTCATTCATAGAATATCTGGAATGAAAAACAGATAGCTGATTACCAAAAAAGGCTTCAAGTCTTGAAATTAATTGTGTGGTTAAAGCAATCTCAGGAAGTAAATATAAGACCTGCTTGCCTTTATTAAGTATTTCTTTAATTAAGTGTGTGTAAATTTCTGTTTTCCCGCTACTTGTAATTCCTTTCAACAGGACAGTTTGCTTTGATTTAAAAATAGTTTTAATCGTATTTAGAGCGACTTCTTGAGGTGCTGTTAATTTTTTAAGTTGTATGGTTTTACCCAAAAAATGTATTCTATCTGTTTGAATAAAATAAAATTCTAAAATATTTTTTTCTACCAAAGAATTTAGTACAGCTGAACTACTATTAGCAATTTTTTGTAATGCTGAAGCTTTAACATTACTCGTTGTAGCAGCAAGCTGAAAATAATTTAGAATAACTTCTCGCTGCTTTTTTGCTCTTTTTAAATTTTCTAATAAAACAGGCAGTTTATCAGGTGTATTCCACGGATTACTTAGCCTTATATACTTTACAAGTTTGGGTTTGTATTGTTCATAAATCTGCTCTTTTATTTCAATAACTTTTTTGGTTATAAGTTCTTTTATTATTGGAAATACGTTTTTTTTATCTAAAATTTGAATAACCTGATTTACTGTGAGCTGTTGTTGGTGTTGAAGAGCTTCAAAAATCAAAAATTCATCATTAGACAAGTTATCTTCGTTGATTACACCGGTTTTTAGGCTAATAATGGTTTCGCTTTCTAGTAAAAATGCCGAAGGCATTGCAGCTCTGAATACTTCACCAAGTGCACATAAGTAATACTCCGAAATCCAATCCCAATGCTTAAGTTGTTCGTTTGTTACAATTGGTTTTTCATCTAATATTTGGTAAATATCTTTTGCTTCGTAAGCTATCGGAGGATTGTTATGAATGCGATATACCAAAGCGGTATATATTTTTGATTTACCAAATTCAACAGCAACTCTCATTCCCTTTTTTAAAAAAGAAGTCTCAGCCTCAGTTATTTTATAGGTAAATAACTTTTGAAGCGGAATGGGTAGTATGACGTCAATAAAGTAGTTCAATTTTACAAATTGTTTAGAGCTTCTACAAAAACGTAAAAGTATTCAAATCAAACCAAAAATTCACAAAAACTGTAATTAATGTTACATCCTCTTTAGAGAGCTTGTGTAATTTTGTAGGAAACCGACAAAATATATTTCAATGAAACGTTTATTAACACTTTTAGTTATAGTCTCACTTATAGGCTGTAAGGATATAAAAAAACAAGAAAACACACAAGACAGTGCAAAGTATGTAGCATTGCAAAAAACAGCATCAACAATGTTTGGCACATTGCCAAAAGTTGCTGAAAATCCTGAGAACCCTGTAACCCCTGAAAAGGTTGCTTTGGGTAAAAAATTATATTTTGAGACACAGCTTTCTAAAGACAATACCCAAAGTTGTAATACGTGTCATAATTTAAATACATATGGTGTAGATAATTCCCCTACTTCTAAAGGAAACGATGGTCTTTTTGGAGGAAGAAATTCTCCAACGGTATACAATGCAGCACTGCATGTAGCTCAATTTTGGGATGGAAGAGAGCCCGATGTAGAGGCGCAAGCAGGAGGCCCTATATTAAATCCTATAGAAATGGCAATGCCTAGTGAAGATGTTGTGGTAGAGCGATTGTCTAAAATAGACGAATACAATAAAATGTTTTCAAGTGTTTTTCCAGAAGATAAAAACCCAATATCTTACGATAATATTAAAAAAGCTATTGGAGCTTTTGAGCGTACGCTAATCACTCCTTCTCGTTTTGATAATTTTTTAAAAGGAGATATAACAGCACTTTCAAATGAAGAAAAAGAAGGTTTAAAAGTGTTTATGGATAAAGGTTGTGTTGCTTGTCATTCAGGAAATACATTGGGAGGAAATGTTTTTCAAAAATTTGGAGTTTTTGATGATTATTGGAAATACACAAAAAGCACTAAAATAGATGAAGGAAAATTTACAGTTACAAAAAATGAAAACGACAAATACGTGTTCAAGTCTCCTTCATTGCGAAATATAGCTAAAACATATCCTTATTTTCACGACGGAAGTGTTTCTGATTTAAAAGAAGCTGTTACCATTATGGCAAAGGTTCAACTCAATAAAGAACTAACTGAGAAAGAGTTAGATGTCTTATTAGCATTTTTAAATTCTTTAACAGCAGAGTTACCAAAAAACGAATAAAAACACACTAAATACAATATATTTAAAGACATCCAATTGTAGGGTGTCTTTTTTTTGGCACGCTGTTTGTTTCTATGAGACTGTATAATACTAACCACTAAATTTTTGTATTAACACTTTAAATTTATTTATCATGAAAAACAGTTTATTTTTATTCGTAACCTTTTTATTAGTTGGTTTTGGAGCAAAATCAGCTTCTAACACTAACTTAGAGACCTTAACATATTACCCAAATTACTATGTTGAATATGGAGATTCTTTCACTTTTGTTGAACGAGGTGTTACATTTGCTGTTTTTCAAAATGGAGAGTTCGATTTTTATATCAACCCGAGAAGAGGCGTTAGTTTTGGGTATAGAAGCAACAACGTAAATATTACATTTAATTCTGGCTATAATTATGACGCTTATGTACAGTACGATGATTATGGAGCTGTTATCCAAGTAGAAGACATTCCTATTTATTACGATTACTACGGAAGAGTTAGTAGAATAGGTAGTGTTAATGTGTATTACAACAGGTATGGTAGATTGGTTAGATTAGGTGGTTTACATATTCATTACGATAATTACGGATATTACTCTTATTATTCAGGATATATAAATGTATACAACCGTCATTACGTACATCATCCGTATTATAATTATTTTGTAAGACCATTATTTGAATATCGTGTTGTAAGCTACAAGCCTTACAGACATCATTACAAACCTATTAGACATAAGTATTATTATTCTAATCATTACAAAAAAAACAGAAACTATTACAATAAGTCTAATAAGCGTAGTAACTATTCTACACGAAGAAGAGTTACCAATACAGTACCTAAACGAAGATTAGAAGATGGTCATAGAAGAAGTAATTACAGAACAAATTCTAGAAATTCTTCAATTTCTTCAAATAAAACAATAAAAAGACGTAGCACCGGAGTTGAAAATCGTTCAAGAGCAACGCATCGGGATTTTTCAACACGAGACAGAAAAACAGTTAATAGAAAAAAATCAAAAAACGATTCTAGATATAGAAAGTCTTCTCAAGTTAAAACAAAACGACCTGTGAGAAATACCACACCAAAAAGAAGCAGTTCGAAAAAGACAAAAAAGTCTAAAGAAACAAAAAGACATTTTTCTAGAAGAAGTTAGCATTTTAAAAGCTTTGTATTTTTACAAAGCTTTTTTTGTTTTTCTACTACCTTCATACATATCGTATCTTACAAACCTACAATCTAAATCGGCATTTTTTAAAGGAATTCTCTTAGAGGTTCGCAAGCCAACGTGTTTTAATGCTTGAATATCGGAGGTTATAAACCAAACAGTAGAATCTGGGTAGCCATGTTTAAGTGTATCTCCTATTTTTTTGTAGAATGTTTCTACATCAATATTTAAACGTTCACCATAAGGCGGATTAAATAGAATGTATGTTGGACCAAACACTTCTTTTACAGAGTTGAAAAAATTCACGTGATGTACTCCTATAAAATCGCTTAAATTGGCATTTTCTATATTTTCTTTAGCTTTTCTAACAGCAGAAGGTGCTTTGTCAAATCCCATAATTTTGAAGTGAGAACTTCTTATTTTCTTCAACAAAGAATCTTGTATTGTAAAGAATAAATCTTCATCGTAGTCACTCCATTTTTCAAAAGCAAATTCATTTCTATTAATATTTGCAGGAATATTATTCGCTATCATAGCAGCTTCAATTAAAATAGTTCCTGAGCCACACATTGGATCAATAAAGTTGCAATCACCTGTGTATCCTGATAAAAGAATAAGTCCTGCCGCCAACACCTCATTAATAGGTGCTATATTTGTAGCGCTTCTATACCCTCTTTTATGTAATGAATCTCCCGAACTATCAAGCGATACTGTGCAGTAATCTTTTTGGATATGTACATGAATTTTTAAATTGGGATGCTTAATATCTACGTTTGGTCTTTTATGATATTTATGTCTAAAATAATCGGCAATAGCATCTTTGGCTTTTAATGAAATATAATGAGAGTTTGACGTAAAGTTTTTAGAATTTACAACTGCTCCAATAGCAAAAGTTCCTTCTACATTCATATATTGCTCCCAGTTAATTTGCTGAAGCTTTTTGTACAAATCATCCTCATCAAAAACACGAAACGATTTAATAGGTTTCAAAATTCTAATAGCAGTACGTAAGGCAATATTACTTTTGTACATAAACCCTTTATCACCATAGAAAGAAACGTTTCTAACACCTACTTTTATATCTTGAGCACCTAATTTAGTTAATTCGTTAGCCAATACCTCTTCTAAACCAAACATAGTAGTGGCAACCATTTTGAAGTTTTTATTCATTCTGAATTTGTTTTTGGCAAAAATACTGAAAGATTTTGATTGAGCTCGCTTATTTCTTTTAATAAAGCTATTGTAAGTTACGTTGAAATAAAACAATTCCGTATTTTTGTGTGCATTAAAAAAAGCTTATGGCAACAAATACCGATTGGTTTGTTTCTTGGTTCGATACATCGTACTATCATATTCTTTATAAAGATAGAGATGATACAGAAGCGCAAGAGTTTATGAAAAACCTAACCTCTTTTTTAAAATTAAAAAAAGGCGCTAAATTATTAGACTTAGCTTGTGGAAGAGGACGTCATTCAGTATATTTAAATTCGTTAGGATATAGTGTTATAGGTGCCGATTTGTCTAAAAATAGCATTCAATATGCAAAACAATTTGAAAATAAATCACTTACTTTTATAGAGCATGATATGCGAAATGCATTTGAGCAAAAATTTGATGCCATTTTAAATTTATTTACAAGTTTTGGCTATTTTGAAGATTCGAGAGATGATATTAAAGTGCTTACCAATATTAAAAATGGACTTAATAACGGAGGCTGTGCGGTTATTGATTTTATGAATGTAAAAAAGGTAAAAGAAAATCTTGTACCTCACGAATTAAAAGTAGTTGACAATATTAGATTTGATATTAAAAGAAGTTTTAAAAATGGATTTATAGTTAAAGAAATACGCTTTTTTGCTGACGGAAAGGACTATTTTTTTGTTGAAAAGGTGAAATTTTTAGATTTAGTGCGTATAAAATCATATTTAAATGAAGTTGGTTTTTCAATAAAACATATTTTTGGAAATTATCAATTAGCCAATTTTTCAGAAGAAACATCAGATCGTTTAATTTTAGTTTTAGAATGACTTATTTAGTACTTATACTATCCGTTCTCGTTGGAATTGTTATTGTTTTTGGATTAAAACCTTCTACAAAAACAATTCATATTTTATTGGCTTTTAGTGGAGCCTACTTAGTTTCTATCACAATTCTACATTTATTTCCTGAAGTATATACAAGCTCAACGTCAAATGTAGGTTTGTTTATTTTAGGCGGACTCTTATTACAGCTTATTTTAGATTTTTTCTCAAAAGGAGCTGAACACGGACATATTCATGTTGAAAAGAAAGCTTCTTTGCCTTGGGCATTGTTTTTTAGTTTAGGTATTCATGCTTTAATGGAAGGTATTCCTTTGGCCCATAAACAACATCACGAGTATTTGCTTTGGGCTATTGTAATTCATAAAATACCTATAGCGATTATATTGGGAACTTTTTTAATAAACACGTCGCTGGGAAAATTAAAAACGTTTTTATTGTTAATGTTATTTTCGTTAATGTCACCTTTAGGAAGTTTTGCAGGAGAGCACATTCAGTTTTTAATTGTTTATAAAACCGAAATAACAGCTGTTATAATAGGTGTATTTTTACATATATCTACCATTATTTTATTTGAAACTTCTAAAGATCATAAGTTTAATTTACTGAAGTTTATGGCTATTTTACTAGGAATGATAGTTGCTTATATGGCTTAATTAGCAACTTGACTAATAAATTTAATTCGCATTAACCTTAGCTCATCTTCATCGTATTCTCCATCAAATTCATCTAAGGCGTCTTGAATTTTATCAGTTTCAGCTTCCATAAAATACTCGAAAATTTCTTCTTGCTGATCTTCATCTAAAAGCTCGTTAATACAATAGTCTATGTTAATTTTTGTACCGCTGTAAACAATACGTTGCATTTCTTGTATTAACTCGTTAAATTCGAGTCCTTTAGATTTTGCAATATCCATTAAAGGAATTTTTCTATCGGTATTTTGAATAATAAAAAGTTTTAACCCGGAATTTTCACCTGTACTTTTAACTACAAAATCGTCAGGTCTAATAACATCATTTTCTTCAACATATTTCTTGATTAAATCTACAAAAGGCTTTCCAAATTTTCGAGCTTTCCCATCTCCTACACCAAAAATATTCTTCATTTCATCCATAGTTACAGGATATTTTAAAGCCATATCTTCTAACGATGTTTCTTGAAAAACAGCATATGGAGGTACTCCATGTTTTTTAGCTACCGATTTTTGTAAATCTTTAAGCAGTTTCATAAGTGTTTCATCTGCTGCAGCTCCTCCTCCTTTGGTATTTGTAATGATAGACGCATCGTTACTTTCTTTATACGAATGGTCTTCGGTCATCATAAACGAAACAGGATTTTTTGTAAAATTAATTCCTTTTTCTGTTATTTTAATAACACCGTATTGTTCAATTTCTTTTTTAAGAAATCCGGCCACCAATGCCTGTCGAATTAGAGCCATCCAATATTTTTCATTTTTATCTTTTCCAATTCCAAAAAATGGTTGGTCATCGGTTTTATGAGATTTTAGCAATGCATTTACCTTACCAATAAGAGTATTTACAACTTCTTTTGCTTTGTACTTTTGTTTTGTGCTTATAACAATGTTTAGCAACTTTAGCAACTCGTCTTTGGCTTCGTGTTTTTTCTTCGGATTTCGAGTATTGTCATCCATGTCGGCTCCTAGCCCATTTACTTCGTCAAAATCTTCACCAAAATAATGTAGCAAATATTTTCGTCTAGATATAGATGTTTCGGCATATCCAACTACTTCTTGTAAAAGTGCATTTCCTATTTCTTGTTCTGCAACCGGCTTTCCGGCTAAGAATTTTTCTAATTTTTCAATGTCTTTGTAAGAATAATAAGCCAAACAGTAGCCTTCTCCTCCATCGCGTCCAGCTCTACCTGTTTCTTGGTAATAACTTTCTAAACTTTTAGGAATATCATGATGAATTACAAATCGTACATCAGGTTTATCTATTCCCATTCCAAAGGCAATGGTGGCCACCACTACATCAATTTCTTCCATCAAAAACATGTCTTGATGTTTTGCTCGTGTTTTAGCATCAAGACCTGCGTGATATGGCACTGCTTTAATTCCGTTTACTTGTAGTAATTGAGCAATTTCTTCTACTTTTTTTCGACTTAAACAATAGATGATTCCAGATTTATTTTGGTGTTGCTTGATAAATCGGATGATATCGGAATTTATATTTTTTGTTTTTGGACGAACATCGTAAAACAAATTAGGTCTGTTAAAAGAAGCCTTAAATGTTTTTGCGTTAGACATTCCTAACGTTTTTAAGATATCTTCTTGTACTTTTTCGGTAGCTGTAGCGGTTAGCCCAATAATAGGAACATTGTCAATTTTTTGGATAATGGTTCTTAAATTTCTGTATTCAGGTCTAAAATCGTGTCCCCATTCAGAAATACAATGAGCTTCATCAATGGCTACAAATGAGATTTTTTGTTTTTGTAAAAAGTTTACATACTCTTCTTTAATTAAAGATTCAGGAGCTACATAAAGCAATTTTGTAACACCCCTTTCTATATCACTTTTAACTTTTGTTACTTCTGTTTTATTTAATGAAGAGTTTAATACGTGCGCAATACCGTGCTCATCAGAAATACCTCTAATAGCATCTACTTGGTTTTTCATTAAGGCAATAAGCGGAGAAACTACAATAGCAGTACCGTCTTTAACCAATGCAGGAAGTTGATAACACAGTGATTTACCTCCTCCGGTAGGCATTACAACAAAGGTATCGTTCCCTTGTATAATGCTATTTATAACATCTTCTTGTAATCCTTTGAATTTATTAAATCCAAAATACTTTTTCAAAGCTTCGTGTAAATCAATTTCCTTACTATTCATTATATCTTTTCGGTTTATTAATTGAGTAAGAGAACAAAAATCCCTTTACTAAACGTGCTTTTTATTTTTTTTAGTACTTTATACAATTATTAATTAAATAAATTTAATTTTGTTTGCTACTAATAAAGGTAACATATTTTTTTAATTCAAAAACAAAATCTTTTGAAAAATAAAAATACAATCATAGAGAATGCTACGCAAACAATACTAGCTGAAAGCAAAGCAATTGCGAATTTAATCAATTTTTTGAATGATGAATTCGAAAATGCGGTAAAATTTATCCACAACTCTAAAGGTAGAGTTATTGTTACCGGAATAGGGAAAAGTGCAAATATTGCTACAAAAATAGTAGCAACACTTAATTCAACAGGAACGCCGTCTATTTTTATGCATGCAGCAGATGCTATTCATGGAGATTTAGGAATTATTCAACAAAACGATGTTGTTATCTGTATTTCTAAAAGCGGAAATACACCCGAAATTAAAGTGCTTATACCTCTTATTAAAAACTATGGTAATAAAATAATAGCCATTACAGGCAATACACAATCGTTTTTGGGAACAAATGCCGATTTTGTTTTAAATTCTTATGTAGAAAAAGAAGCTTGTTCTAACAATTTAGCTCCAACAACGAGTACTACCGCTCAATTGGTAATAGGCGATGCATTGGCAGTTTGTTTGTTAGAACTCAATAATTTTTCTAGCACCGATTTTGCAAAGTACCATCCGGGTGGTGCTTTGGGTAAAAAACTATACTTGAGAGTTAAAGATTTGGTTAATAAAAACGAACGGCCAAATGTTGCTCCAAACTCTTCTATTAAAGATGTAATTATAGAAATTTCAGAAAAACGATTGGGAACTACAGCCGTAACTCAAGACACTAAAATAGTTGGTGTTATTACCGATGGAGATTTAAGACGAATGCTTAAAAACAATAAAGATATTAATAGCTTAACAGCGAGTGATATAATGAGTAAAAACCCGAAGACCATTGATATAAACGCTATGGCTATTGAAGCTCTAGAAACAATGGAGAACAATAATATTACACAAATCCTTGTTGTTGAAGACTCAGTATACATAGGAGTTGTACATTTACATGATTTACTAAAAGAAGGAATTATATAAAATGGCGAAAGAACCAAAAGAAATGTCGTTTTTAGACCACGTAGAAGAGCTTAGATGGCACTTGGTGCGTTCTACGGTAGCAATCTTTGTATTTGCAATTATTGCCTTTTTAATGAAAGATTTTATTTTTAACACCATTCTTTTTGCTCCTAAAAATGCCGATTTTATTACCTATCGATTTTTTTGTAAAGTATCTCAGTTTTTTGGAACAGATGGTTTATGTATTGACGATATCCCGTTTACTTTTCAAAGTTTGGCAATGGCAGAACAGTTTAGTGTACACATCTGGACATCGTTTACAGCAGGTTTTATTGTAGCATTTCCATTTATTGTTTTTGAATTTTGGAAATTTATTAGCCCTGGATTATATGAAAAGGAACGAAAAGGAGCAAAAACATTTATAATAGTTTCATCTTTTTTATTTTTTATAGGCGTACTGTTTGGTTATTACTTAGTAACGCCGTTATCTGTAAATTTTTTAGGAACCTACTCTATTAGTGATATGGTAGAGCGAAATATTAAAATAGGATCGTATATTTCCTTGGTTCGTTCATCAGTACTAGCTTCCGGACTTATTTTTGAATTGCCTATAGTAATGTATTTTTTAACTAAAATGGGGCTTGTTTCTCCTGAATTTTTAAAAAATTATAGAAAACACGCCTTGGTTTTGGTGTTAATTTTAGCTGCAATTATTACACCTCCAGATGTAATTAGTCAAATTATAGTAGGTATACCAATAATGGCACTTTACGAAGTAAGTATTTACATTTCTAAAGTAGTAGTAAAAAAAGAATTAAAAAGAAATAAAGAAAATGCTTAATAACGTAGAAGAATTTGACACGTATCGTAAAAGAATGAACGATAAAATATTGGCTACAGACAATAAAGTAATTAAACGTATCTTTAATTTAGACACAAATGCTTACAAAGAAGGACATTTGCCTGTTAAAACCAAAGAACTTTTAGGATTAGTGGCCTCAACTGTTTTAAGATGCGATGATTGTATAAAATACCATTTAGAAACGTGTTTTAAAGAAGGTGTTTCAAAAGATGAAGTGATGGAAACATTGTCTATAGCAACACTAGTTGGAGGTACTATTGTAATTCCTCATTTGAGGAGAGCATATGAGTTTTGGGAAGAACTGGAAACAAAAAATTAATTAAAAAGCACATTGTAAATGATTTTAAGGGCTGAAAATATTAAGAAAAAATACGGTAGTAGATTTGTAGTGAAAGGAATCTCACTTCAAGTAGAGCAAGGCGAAATTGTTGGGTTGCTTGGACCTAATGGTGCAGGAAAAACAACTTCGTTTTACATGATTGTTGGTATGATTAAACCTACCGAAGGCCAAATATATATTGACGATATGAAAATTACCGATTTTCCAATGCACAAACGCGCACAAGAAGGTGTCGGATATTTGGCTCAAGAAGCATCTGTTTTTAGAAAGTTATCTGTTGAAGATAATATTATGTCGGTATTGCAGTTTACAAACCTATCTACCTTCGAACAAAAGAAAAAACTGGAATCGTTGATAGAAGAATTTAGTTTAGGACACGTTCGAAAAAACAGAGGCGATTTACTTTCAGGAGGAGAACGAAGAAGAACAGAAATTGCCAGAGCACTCGCATCTGATCCTAAATTTATTTTATTAGATGAACCTTTTGCAGGTGTAGACCCTATAGCTGTTGAAGATATTCAACGTATTGTAGCTCACTTGAAAGATAGAAATATAGGTATTTTAATTACCGACCATAATGTACAAGAAACACTGGCTATAACAGATAAAACCTATCTAATGTTTGAAGGTGGTATTTTAAAGAAAGGAACTCCTCAAGAATTAGCTGAAGATGAAACCGTACGAAAAGTTTATCTTGGAAAAGATTTTGAATTAAAAAAGCGAAAATTTTAAACTTTACGACCCTTTTTTTTGTAGTTTTCTATAATAGACAATAGTACGTAAAGTGTTATAATTATAGGAATAGAAACAAAATGAAGCCAAATAAGTAGCAATAATGTAAGTATGATAAAAACATACTTAATTTCATTTCCTTTCCATTTATAGTGCTTAAATTTTAAGGCGAAAAGCATCAATTCTGCATTCATCAAATAGCTTACCAATAACGTAATAACAATTAAAAACCAGTTGTTATGAATCAGTTCTGCAATATAGCTTTCAGGCTGAAAATGTAAAATTAACGGTAATGATAAAATTGTTAGTGCGGCAGCAGGAGTTGGAATTCCAACAAATGCATTTGTTTGCCTTGTATCTATATTAAAGTTTGCCAACCTGTATCCTGCGGCAAGAGTTATTAATAATCCTACAAATGGAAGATAATTTATACTTTCTCTTGTTAATTCAAAGTTTCCTAAATTAAATTGAAGTAATTTAAACATAACAATCCCGGGAACAACACCACTTGTAACCATATCGGCTAACGAATCTAATTGTTTTCCTAGTTCACCTTGAACATTTAGTATTCGAGCAATAAATCCATCAAAAAAGTCAAATAAAATCCCAATAAACACAAAAACTCCGGCAATAAGTAATTCATTATTAACTGCAAATATTACGGCAATGGTTCCCGAAAGTAAATTACAAAGTGTAAATAGGTTAGGAATATGTTTTTTAAATTTCATTTGTATTAAATTTTCGTAAATTTAGCAAAATGTTTTTCAGAATATTTACTTAATTAAAAAATTATTACACTTTTAATGAATGCCACTAATTAAATCTAACTACTTACCCAAATACTTTTTTAAAAATTACCACTTTAATACTGTATACAAAACGTTGTTTTACAATCAGAAGATTGAATATAAAAGAAAACGACTAAGCACACCTGATGATGATTTTATAGCTATAGATTTTTCGTTGGCAACACCACAATCGGATACCGTTGTAATTGCTTCGCATGGTTTAGAAGGAAGCTCTCAATCTAAATACATTATAGCTGTAGCAAAATATTTGAATGCTCAAGCTATTGATGTGGTAGCACTTAATTTTAGAGGTTGTAGTGGCGAAGATAATTTAAAAGCATATTCGTATCACAGCGGAAAAACAGATGATTTGCGCAGGGTAGTAACATATATAGCTCATCATTTTAATTACAAACACATTGTATTATTGGGTTACAGTATGGGCGGAAATGTTACACTGAAGTATATGGGAGAAAACAACGCCATTCCCAAGGCAGTTAAAGGTGCTATTGCTTTATCTGTTCCATGTGATTTGGAAGGATCTTCGGGTGCTTTAGCTCAAAAAACAAATACGGTGTATATCAACCGATTTTTAAAAACATTGAAACAAAAAGCGCTGCTTAAAACTGATAAATTTCCTGAGTATAATTTAGACCGAGAGAAAATTTTGGCAGCTAAAAATTTCACCGATTTTGACAATGCGGTTACAGCACCATTATTCGGATTTAAAAACGCTCAAGAATATTGGAAAAAAAGCAGTTCTTTACCTTTTTTGCCTCACATAAAAAAGCCTACATTATTAATTAGTGCTAAAGACGATTCTTTTTTATCAGAAAGCTGTTATCCCTATAAAGAGGCACAAAAAAACGACTTTTTTTATCTGGAAACTCCTAATTATGGCGGGCATGTAGGATTTAATACTTCATTTTTTGTCAAAAAAAATAATTGGAGTGAAAATAGAATTTACAATTTTATACAGCATATTATTTCATAAATTTAAAGCATAACTTATAAAGTTTTTTTACATTCGCTTTTTAGATAACTTGTAATGAAACAAAGTATTCTTATCATATGGTTTGCCATTCAATTGGCTTCTGCTCAAACAACCCGAAAATATTCGAATGAATTTTTAAATATAGGTGTTGATGCAGCAGCTTTTGGTATGGGGAAAGCAGTTGTTGCAACTAGCTCTGATGTGAATTCAATATACTGGAACCCGGCAGGTTTGGTTCATATAGAAGACTATCAAGGTGCATTAATGCATGCCGAGTATTTTGCAGGTATTGCGAAATACGATTATATAGGATTTGCAATGCCTGTAGACGGTAGAAGCGCTATAGGAATTTCTTTAATCCGATTTGGTGTTGATGATATTTTAGATACCACCAAGCTTATTGATAGTGATGGAAATATAGATTACAATAGAATTAGCTTGTTTTCGGCAGCAGATTACGCATTAAATTTTGCTTATGCCAGACACTTGCCTGTTCAGAATTTAAATGTTGGAATAAATACAAAAATTATACGTAGAATAATAGGCGATTTTGCAACTTCATGGGGTTTTGGAATAGATGTTTCATTGCAATACGAAAGAAATAACTGGAAATTTGGTGCTATGCTAAGAGATGTTACAACCACTTTTAATAGCTGGAGTATTGATGAAGCTAAATACACAGATATTCAAAATGCCATTTCAGGTCAAAATCAAGAATTACCAGAAAAAACAGAGCTTACACTGCCTAAGGCACAATTAGGCGTTGCAAAATACTTTACGATAAATAGAGACTTTAAAGTATTAACAGCCTTCGATTTAAATATGAGATTTACAAAAACAAATGACATTATTTCAACAAGTTTTGTAAGTATTGACCCTGCATTTGGGTTTCAAGTAGATTATATTGATGTGGTTTACCTTCGTGGCGGAGTTGGAAATTTTCAAAATGAATTGCAATTTGATGCTACCGAAGAATTGACGTTTCAGCCTAATTTTGGAGTAGGGTTCTCATATAAAGGCATACAAATAGATTACGCACTTACCAATATTGGAAATGTAGGAAACGTAGTGTATTCTAACATATTTTCTATTAAACTAGACTTTGATTACTTTAGATAATGATGCGTGCAATGAAAATTAAATTTTTTGTCATACTATTGCTTAGTGCTGTTTTTCAAATAACTGCTCAGCAAAAGCTTACCCCAAAAGCAACAGTTAGTGTTGTAACCTGCGGTCCGGGAGAAGAACTATACACGGCCTTTGGTCATAGTGCATTCAGAATTTTTGACCCGATATCGAGAATAGATAAAATTTACAATTACGGAACGTTTAATTTTAATGCACCAAATTTTTACTTAAATTTTGCTAAAGGAAACTTAATTTATCAACTTTCTACTACAAATTTTAGTTACTTTTTAAGAGCTTATCAGTACGAAAATAGATGGGTAAAAACGCAAACATTAGACCTAACACCTCAAGAAGTACTGCAGTTTTATGAATTTTTAGAAAACAATGCAAAACCTGAAAACAGATTGTATCGTTACGATTTCTTTTATGATAATTGTGCTACTAAAATTGAAGATGTTATTAAAGCAGTTTTAAAAGATAAGGTTGTGTCTAGCAACAGTCATATCACTTCAGAAAAAACACATAGAGACTTGATTGCCGATTATACCAAACAATTTAGTTGGGGAAAATTTGGTATTGATTTGGCTTTGGGATCTGTAATAGATAAAAAGGCAAATAAAGACGATTATAAGTTTTTACCAGATTATATATTTAAGGCTCTGGAAAATACCTCTATAAAAAGAGAAAATACACTAAAACCCTTAGTTAAAAAAACAACTAAAATATTAGGTCATAGATCTTTAGAGTCTAAAAATACATTTCTAACACCTTTTCTTGTGTTTTTTATATTAAGTGTCTTGCTACTTTGGTTAACATATAAAGATTACAAACAAAAAAGCAGAAACAGGTGGGTTGACTTTGGACTTTACTTTACAACAGGGATTATTGGTAGTATTGTTCTGTTGCTTTGGTTTGCAACATCACATACCGCTACATATAAAAACTATAACTTTTTATGGGCTTTTGCTCCTAACTTCGTTGTTTCCTTTTATATGCTGAAACAAGATTTGCCAAAATGGATAACTCGTTACAACAGCCTTTTGTTAGTTTTATTGGTAGTTACAATACTTTTTTGGGTATTTCAAATTCAAGTTTTTAATACGGCTTTAATCCCGTTTTTTGTGGTATTGGCAGTGCGCTACATACTTATAAATCTAAGTACCTCTAAAAAATAAAACTGTACTAATAGTTTTAATAACTATTTTAAGATCCAATAACAAATTGCGTTCTTTAATGTAGTATAAGTCGTATCTCAACTTTACACTTTGTTCTTCTATAGAACTTGCATAAGGAAACTCTACTTGTGCCCAGCCGGTTAAACCGGGTTTAATAACGTGTCTTATAGCGTAAAATGGAAATTCTTTAGAAAGTTTTCTAACAAACTCCGGACGTTCGGGGCGAGGACCTATAAGTCCCATATCACCTCTTAAAACATTAATAAACTGAGGTACTTCATCTAGCCGTGTTCTGCGTAAAAACCTACCAAATTTTGTAATTCTCGTATCATTTTTCTTTGCCCAAACGGGACCATTTTTTTCAGCATCGGTAACCATAGATCTAAATTTGATAATGTAAAATACCTTCCCTTTTTTCCCTACACGCTTTTGTAAGTAAAATAAGTTCCCTCTATTTCCTATTAAATTACCTATTACAACAAATGGGATAATAAGTACTAAAAATAAAATACCAACAATAGAAACTAAAATATCAGCAGCTCTATGTGCAAATAAATAAAGTCTGTTATGTTGACTTTTACTAAAGCCTATATATGAAAAAAAGTCGTTGTCTAAACAAGATTCAGGAACTCTATTTTGTAACGATTCTTTAAAATTAACAGCACTTGTAATGGTATAACCTTTTTCAAATAGTTTGATGAGCTGTGGCGTTAAGTTTTGTTGAATTTCATACTTATCAAAAGTTTCAACTACAATCTCAGTAACGTATAATTTTTTAATAATGTTTATAAGTTTCTCTTCATAAATATCAATATAGTTTATTTCACAATCTTCAATTTTATGGGTAGATATATAGCCTACAATATCATTATCTTGTGCGTTTTCGTGAATAGATTGGACAAGTGTTTTAATTGTTTGCTCAGGCCCAATTAACAAAACTCTTTTGAAAAACTTAGGTGAAAAGATAAATTTTATATAAATAAATCGCCAAATAGTTATAGATACGGTTATGGCTAAAAATAAATATACAATTTGGGTTCTGTTAGCGGGTAGCACCGGAGAAATAATAGGTGTAAAAATGTAAAATATGGTTGTTAAAACACCTGTTAATATTGTCCCTCTAATCGTTAAATAGGTGTCGTTTGCAACTTTTAAATTGTACATTTCAAAAATTTCACTAAAGAGTAAAATATACGATGCCAGTGTAATACCCCATATGTAAATTTGCGGACTATCTAAATCAAAATAATTGAAATTAGAAAAAAGAGATAAAAATATAATTCCATCAATAGCAAAAATTACATCAAAAACCCGCAAAAGCAGCTTACGTTCTGAAATGGAAAAGTGTATATTATTTTGAGGCATTTAGAATAATTTGAGATACTTGTTGCTTAAAAATTCAAAGTTATGGTATTTTTTTACATAGTGATAACCTTTTTCACCTATTTCGACCAATTGACTTTTAGTCATTTTATGAAGTTTTAAAATACCTTCTACAATTGCATTTTCACTTTCAGGTGCTACAATTAAGCCACAGTGAGATAGTTCTGCAGGACTATTAATATGATTTGAAGATTCTAGAATGAGTTTTGCTGAGAGCATATAATCGTAGTATTTATTGTAAGAAACACCATATTCATATAATTTATTGTTGTACCTTCCAACATAGCATACATCAATATAAGATAAAATAGTTTGAACCTGACTCTTTTTAATTTTATGAATAAAAGTAATATTCGTATTACCAGATGTTTGGCGTATGTATTTTTCTTTTAAGTAGCCGTCTCCAACAATTAAAAAATGGATATCAGTATTATTTTTTAATAGTATAGAAGCCTTTATGAAATATTCCATGGCGTTTGCCATACCTATTGTGCCGGTATATCCAACAATAAATTTATTTGTTGGAATTTTAGCTACTATACTTTCCGGTAAACTTTCTGAAGTGAGTAAGTTTTCATCGATACCATTTGGAATCCAATGAAATTTATGTGGGTTTTTAGAAATAGTATCTATGTATTTATTTGCATTTGGCAAAAGGGATACTATTTCATCTGCTTTTGTGTACCCTATTTTTTCAATCCATTTCATGACCAAAACCATTGGGTGGCATTTTGAGTAGCCGGATAAATGTATGGGAGTTAGTGGCCATAAGTCTCTTATTTCAAAAAGCAATTTTCTCGCTTTAAATTTTCGTTTTAAATAGATTCCAGATAAAATCTGAAATAACGGCATAGATGAAACAATGATAATAGTTGGTTTCCCTAATAGTTTTGTTTTTAAAAACAGTATTTTAATAGCAAATACAATCATACTCCACAACTTAAAAACACTGCCTCCATCGTATTTTGGTATTTTTACCCAACAAAATGTAATTCGGTCTTCAACTTTTTCTATTGTAAAAGTTTTAGTTGTTGTTTTAGGCTGATTGATAAATAAGTGATTGTACGAGCCGGATATTATTTTTACATCGTACCCTTTTTGCGTCCAATATCTCGAGAAATAGTAATGACGCTCTCCCCAACCAGAATCTGGTTTTCCTGCAGTTTGATTAATAACCCAAATGACTTTATTGCTCATAGCTTATTTTAGATATTACAGATTTGTATTTTCCTGAAGCTGTTTTTTCAATAGTATCCACATAATTAAATAGAATGTTTACAGCACCTAATTGACTTTGAATTCGTTGTTCTATAATCGTTTCTATATTGGATTGAAAAGTATCATCAACTACCATGTTTATTTGTATTTCAGTTAATGAATTTTGAATAACTTGAGCCATTACGACAGAAGCTATCCCATTAAAAATACTGTGAAATCGAACCATTTTTTGACCATTCAAGCCAATAATAACATCTTCGGTTCGTCCTTCAATTTCAGTAATTTTAGGCATGTTGGTTTGTGAACTATTTTTTTGAGATTTAGATAGTGTTATGGTATCTCCTATTCTATAGCGAATTAACGGCTGATTAAAATTTAGAAGACCTGTAGCAATAACCTCTCCTGATTCTCCATTATTTATAGGATTGCCATTATTATCAACAAGTTCCATAATACCAGAGTCTGGGCTAAATAACAGTTCTCCTGTATTATTTTCAGAAATTAGACCACAGGCTTCTACTCCACTATACGCGTCATACACCTTGCATTTAAAAGCGTTTGCGATGGTATTTCTCATAGTTGGCGTTAATTTTTCACTAGAAGTGAGTACTGCACGTAGTTTAGGTGCATCTATTTTAAGTTTATTTATATGTTTGGCAAGTAAATAAATACTAAGTGCGTATCCAACAAGATATTTTACGTTTTTGCTAGTTAGTCCCGAAACATAATCTTTAGTCGTATTTTCAGCAATGTGGTATGCCGATAAATATATTTGGTGTTCTGCTAAATTATATCTGTAATATGGAGGTTTCATTATTGATGAAGGTAGCACTCGTCTTCCGCCAATCATAGCTCTAGGTAGCTTGTAATTTACTCCTGCCCAGTTTCTAACCCTTGCTTCATAAAGCGCACTCCATGTTTGATGAAATTTTTTACTAAAGTAAATTTTTACAGGTGTTCCGGTACTACCGCTACTATTATAAAACCTACCTTTTTCTCTTTCAGAAGAAAGCAATGATGTAGTACCGTACTTTCTAAGGTCATCTTTCTCTAAAAAAGGAAGTTTTGATAAATCACTCAAATTAAATTTCTTAAAGTCAGAAAGGCTAAACCCATGTTTTTTGTACAATTTTGTGTAAAATGGAACTGTTGAAAATGCATGAATCAATAACTTTCTTAATTGATGGGTTTGATATTTGTCCCATTGCTCTTTAGAAAATTGTTCGCGAGCTTTAAACTCAACAAGTTTTTCCTTAAAAACCCCGCCATATCTACGATGTTTCCAATAGTAGCCATATGCAGAAATATAACTGTTCTGCAAGAAAACCGGACTGTATTTATAAATGGAATTCAACATTATTATTTTGTTAATAATTTTAGCCATTTTGCCTTTGTAAAAGAGCTGTCATAGGTATTTACTTTTTCTCTCGCTTTTTGTGCTATTTTTGAAGCAAATAAATGATTGTCTAAGAGCTTTTTTATTTCTAATACCATAGCCTCAACATGATTAGAAGGTACCAAAATACCATCTTTGCCATGAGATATAAGATAAGGTATTCCTCCCACATTAGTCGATATAATAGGTATTCCTAGAGCCATGGCTTCAATGATGCTTACAGGTATATTATCAACCGTTGTTGTGTTTATGAATAAATCGTAATTCTCCGATAACTCATGCCATTCTTCTTTAGGTAAAACACCTGTAAATGTAATACTTTCGCTTACATTTAAATCGGATGCTAATTTTTTAAGTTCAGGTAATAAATTGCTTTTATCTGGGCCAACCATACACAACGTACAGGTTGGAATATCTCTTTTTAAAAGTGCCAATACCTTAATTGCCATTTGTGGATTATATGTATTGTCTAAAGCTCTTACCCACAATAAATTTGGGCGGATTGTTTTTCTAGGCTTAAAAGAGTAATCGCGAATAGCTATTATATTGGGGATGTGTGTTACTTCAAAATTTCTTTTTTCAAATTCTTCTAACAAGTAGATTGAAGGGGAAACATTTATAGAAGCATTTTTAAAAATCAGCTTTGATAAAAATGGATTCTTAGCAAGTCTATTAGGTAAATTACCTCCATGCAAAATAGGAATGTATGGTATCGAAAACAGCCTTGCCATTTGGGAAATAATAAGTGCGTAATAGAAATTACTTGTGCTAAACGTGTCAATGAGTACCCAATGAGTTGTTTTTCTATACTTTAGAACTGCTAAGCACATATCTAGTAATCTAAAAAACTTGTTTTTTTTGTCTGAAATACACTTTACATTAAAACCTTCGTTAGTAAGCATGGTGCTCAATGAAGCCATTGTTGAATGATATTTTGACTTTTGAGAAAGATTATTTCCTATGTAAAGAATGTTTTTCATTAGCTATTTAAAGGTTCTTTTACGCGTTGTTCTTCTTTGCTGTCAAAATAAATACTTACTACACTTAATCCGTAAATAAACCCCGGAAAAGCAATTCGCATTGCAGAGTGATTAATAGTTAAAAACCAAAACACGAAAAAAGCACCGATAAAAGCTCTGGCTAGATACGGTTGCGTTGTAAAGTGTAGGATAGGTATTGTAAGTAAAATAAGCAAAATAATAATTCCAATCATGCCATGTTCTCCAAGCAGTCTACTCATTTCATTGTGAGAGGCTGCCTCTATGTCAAGTTTTTCCTTTCTGTAATATTTACCACCCCCAACACCAATGCCAAAAAACGGGTTATTAAAAAACACTTCCAGTTCCGTTTTAAATAAGTCTACCCTACCGGCACTTACATCTTTTTTGATTTTTCCAGCTGCATTTTTATTGGTATATCTATTTATTAACATTCCTCCGGTAACATCTGAAGTATATAACCATAGTGCAATACCCGAAATGGCAATCATACCAGTATATTTAATAATATCTTTTAGCTTGTCCTTTTTTGAAATAACAAAATGGAACGTAAAAATGGCGACAGCTGCAAAAGCAGTAATCATTCCTCCTCTCGAAAAGGTAATTAACCCTCTAAAAATAAGGTACATAAATATAAACACATCTGCAGTAAGGATATAAAAGAAACGCTGTTTATAAAAAATATGTACGGCAAAAATAAAAACACCTACTCCAAGTAAAGTTGCTACTTGGTTGGGCCCGTAGCCTCCTGAAGCTGCAAAATTGGAAACCCCTCCGAAAAATATTTTTTTAACATCAGGAGTTTTAAAATACAAATAGCTAAGCATAGAAATAATAGGAAGCCCCATATAAAATAGCATATTTAGTACCTCCGAAACGTGTAATTTACGTTTGTAAAAGTAAATTGCTGATACTCCTAAAAGTACCGGACCACTTAGGTTAAATGCAATGGCTTTTCGGATAGATTCATTAAAAGGTATATTGACAAAGGCAATCCCTATGAGTAATAACAAGATGTACAAGACATAACTTATAGAAATATGATGAGGGCGTTTTTCTACAATAAGGCCTATAATTAAAAAAAGGAGCGTCGCATATTTTGGTAACTCGTAAAAAAACATTCCTCCCGACATCCTGAGTAATACTTCCAAACCAACAATATAAGCACTCCAATAGATAACTTCGTTATTTCTATTTTTAGAACGAATGATAAATAAAATTCCAAAAACAACAACCAGTGATGAATATACCTTTCCAATGAGATTTACAAATAGTAAAACTCCAAGAACTAGATGCGATACAGCTAAAATAAGTCGTTTAAATTTTTGGTTACTCAAGTTCGTAAATTTTTAAAAGTTGGGTTATAAAAGAATCTTTCGAATATTTTTCCCGTACGGTTTGGTTCAAATTTACAGAAAATTGTTGTTGTAGTTCTTTAGAATTAATAAGTTCTTTTAATGCATTTTCAAATTTTTCTGAATCTTCAGGAGGAACTAATATTCCGTTTTCGCCATTATTTAATACACTAGCACACTCACCCACTTGAGTTATGACAACAGGTAGTTTTGCAAGTCCGTATTCTAATAAAGATACAGGAAGTCCCTCAGATTTTGACGACAGCACACCTATGGAAGCTAGACTAAGAACATTTCCTATGTCCGGACAACTTCCGTATACAAACACGTGTTTTTCTAACTGATTTTCTTTAATATAGTTACTTATGCGCTTAGAATAATCACTTTCAATAACTTCTCCTACTAAGTGTAAACTCCATTTTGGATGGTGTTTTATTACGTTTTTAAAAGCTTTTAGAAGCGTTAAATGATCTTTTTGAGGTCTAAAATTAGCTAGGCATACAATTCTGTGATTAGGAGCTCCTTTTAAGACTGTCTTCTTGAGATTTATATTTGATATGGCAAAATTTGGCAGATAGCTGATTTTTTTTGTTCGTAAGTGAGTTTCAGCCCAGTTTGCTAATAGTTTATTTACAGAAATAATATGACTAAAAAAAGAAGATGCTATGTTAAGACTTTGGTATTTTCTATTTTTTAAATCGTTACTTTTCCCATAATGGTCATGCCAAATAATTTTAAGAGAAGGCTTCAGAAATTTTGCAAGTATGGCTATAAAATAAGATGATGAATGTGCGTGGATAATCGTGATTTTATTTGTATTTATATAGCGTAAAAGCTGTTTTAAAGCTCTAATATCAAAAGTGTGTTTTTTATTTAAAAATAGGTATCCAACAGCATCATTTAATTTGAGTTTTAAACCACCTTCTAAACGTGTTGTACATAAATGGGATGTAATACCAGTACTTGAAAGTGCATTGGCGATATTAACCGCCATCATCTCAGCTCCACCGGCATGGAGAGAATCTATAATTTGTATAACATTTTTATTTTTATCCACTTTATGCTCTACCTATGATATTTGTTATATTTAATTATTATCTTTATTTCATAAGATTCCCAGTCAAGCTGGGAATGACGCTCTGCTTTATCATACCGCACTTGATGCGGTATCTGTTTCCTTTTCATGAGATTCCAAGTCAAGCTGGAAATGACGCTGTTAAGTCAGTTTTTCTCAGTTAAGATGCGAATGATGTTCTACTTCGTCATACCGCACTTGATTCGGTATCTGTTCTTCAATTTCTCAAACTTTCGTACAAATCTACCAAATATGGATTATTTTCTTTAATTAGACTCCATTTCCAATCCTTATTCCATTTTTTTAATTGTTTTTCCCTTTTTATCGCTTGGTTTATATCATTAAACACTTCAAAATATAATAATTCATTAACATTGTACTTTTTTGTAAATATAGAGCCAATACCATTTTTATGTTCTTCAATTCTTCTAAGTAAGTTAGAAGTTATGCCAATGTATAAAACGGTTCTATTTTTATTGCTAAGCATGTAAACAAAACTTTCTTTCATAGCATTTTTATATTTTAAAGATTCCCAGTCAAGCTGGGAATGACGCTCTGCTTCATCATGCTAAACCGATTTCCTCAGTCAAGCTGGGAATGACGCTCTGCTTCATCATGTTAAACCGATTTCCCCAGTCAAGCTGGGAATGATGCTGTTGAACTACTTACATAATGACGTTTTAGTACTTTAGAACTAATTTGAAATCTGTTTGTCAGGAATGATATTATCTGTATATAATAATTTTCCAATTTCGTTATCAAATTTCTCTAACGTATATTGTCTTGACCAATTTATAGCTTCTTTTACATGCTTTTTATATTTTTCTTCATTTTTTATATAACTTTCAATAGCAGATACAATATCGTTAACCATTGCTGTTACAAGTGTACCTCTTTTACCGTTGTCTAACATGTTTGGAATGCAAGATACATGACTTGAAATTGGTAAACAAGCCCAAAACATTGCTTCAGCAACTACTTTTGGCCAACCTTCTGATTTGGAAATGAATACTAAAAAATGAGCTTTTTTATATGCTTCTTTTACTATTTCTTTTGAAGTGTTTCCATGGAGAATTACTTCCTTTTTTAAAGAATGTGTTTGAATATAATTTTCTAAAGTAGCTCGTTCAATGCCATCGCCATAGATATCTAGTTGCACGTTGTACCCCTTTTCTTTTAGCTTGTGAACTGATTGAACACTTAGTAAAGGTTGTTTGCCAGAAGTAAGACCTCCTACAAATAGAAAGTTTATCTTATTGTCATTTCCAACTTGATTGAAAATAGGTTTCTTTTTTTCTAAATCATGAGATTCTTGGTCAAGTTGAGAATGAAGTTCGGTTTCTGAATAACTCGCTGTAAAAAACGGTATAATATTAGCCGATTGGTTAGGCCATTCGCCATACACTAATACTTTAGCGTTTCTGGTTAAAAAAGGTTTGCTTAAAATCCATTTTTGTAATTTATAACTCAAAGGTTGTTTGCTTTTAGGATCCCAATTACCTGCATATTTAATTGTTTTAGGTTTTGAAGGGAATGCAATTTGAACAATACTTCCTAAGAGGCCTATGTTTCCAGGACATCTTAAATGAATATGTGACGCCCATCTCATTGTTTTATATATAACAACTAAAATTTTTGGAATTTTTAAAATTGCTGTAATTCCATTTTTTAATGAAGTAATATCAAATGAAGAAATAGGTATTAATTCAATTTTGTCATTCCCAACTTGATTGGGAATCTGTTTCTTTTTCTCTAAATCATGAGATTTTGTATCAAGTGTAAAATGGCGCTGTGTTTTGCTATGCCGTAGTTGGTACTTACAGTCTATTGAAGTAATTTTCTCTGCTGAAACAGGTGCTACAATACGAACTTCATCTACATACTTTATCCACAAGTTCATTTCACGAACATAAGGTTCGTAGGCAAAAATATCTTTCCCTTTTATTTTATGTTCTGCATGTGTAATTATTGCAAATTTCATATGTTAATTTTAGGTTTATTGAAAACCAAACTGAACCATCCATAACATCTTCCTACTGTTTCTGTGAAGGCTTCTTTTCTTTTATTCGAAGTTAGTACGTTTGATAATCGCAATAATGTGAGTAAAAATACTGTAAAATTCCATTTTAAACGATTTTTAAAAGTAGGTTTGTGATATTTTACTCGCCAAACATACCAGCCATTTCTAACAACCATTTTCCCATACATAAACTTATTAGGCCTACCGTCTTCATGATGGTGATGTTCAACTTTTGCATTTGTATTGACATACAATTTCCCTAATCGTGAAACTCTAAGACAAAAATCTAGATCTTCATACAGTCCGTATCCCTCAAAATAGGTGTTAAAACGCACAGCGCTAAAGACCTCTTTTTTGTATGAAGCCACTCCTCCCATAAAATACTCTACTTCGTAATATTTGCCTGTTGGAGGTAAAAAACTAACAGAAAAACCATTTGAAAATTCAGGCATAACACCGGGAGGTTTATCGCTTAGTAAATGAAAGCTTTTTCGAATAGCGTTTCGTTGTCCCATTTTTCGTACAAAGCCATCCATTTCAAATTCATCGTATTTTATACTACCCTGTAATGGTTTCCAAGTGACTTCATTGGTGATAAAACCTCCAACAGCTATCGCATCTGTTTTTTTGTACGTTTGTATTAACTCTTTAAAATAGGCTTTATCTAGCAATGTGTCATCGTCTAAAAAACAAACAATATTGGTATCAGAAGCTATTTTAGAAATTCCAAAATTTCGTTGTTTGGTAAGTCCTCTATTTTTTTCATCTACTTTATAGTAACATACTTTTTCAAAAGAATGATTTGATAGAATTTTGGTAGTCTTTGTATCAGTAGAACCATCAACAATTATTATTTCGTTGGGGTATAGCGTTTGTTGTTGTACCGATTTTAAAAGGCTTACAACAGCATTTGGTCGTTGATATGTACATACAATAAGACTAAACTTCATGTTTATTTCTGTTGATTAGCTTGGTAGCCCAAAAGATGCTTTTTAACCAAGATTTTTTCATAAACCTAATATAACTGAATGGATTAACAATCGTCTGATTTTTATAGTATTTAATAAATAAGGTTGTTTTATACAATTTCAACTGTTCTTTAGTTGCATGTTTTAGCTTATAGACCATTACTGTAGGAGATGGTTTGGGCTGAGGAATCTCTTTATCCCATTCGTTTTTCTGCTTTACTCTGAATCCGCCAGAAGGAGCTTTTAAATGGAGCATAGATACCTGAGGTAATTGTAAAATATCAACTCCTTTATTTCGAAGCTGCATTCCAAAATCAGCATCTTCTCCATATCCAAATTCATAAGCTATATCAAAAAGGAGTCCTTTTAAATAAGTTGAGTTTACAATACTTGTCCCTGAACCGAAAGTGGTTGACTGAAAAACGTGCTTATTTCTTTCAATCTCACCTTTCTGTAAACAGCTGACACTTACAGCATCAGCTTTATATGTATGAATATAATTAAAAGTTTTTTCTAAAAATGAAGACTCAACTCTAATATCATCATCTGCAAAAAACACCCAATCAGCCGTTACTTTTGATAAAGCTATATTTCGTGCATTACAAGCACCTAAACGGTATGTAAGAGTATGGTCTATTTCAAAAGGCCATTTATCATTTATATAATCTAATTTAGAACGCTCTCCATCAATAGGGTGTTGCTCAACAATAATTATTTTAGTTGGCTTTAGAGTTTGATTGGCTAAATCGGTTAAGAAGTCGTACAAATATTTTTCTCTTCCTAATGTAGGTATAATCACATCTATAGATTTGTTACTTTTGATGGTGTTAGGATGAATTTCATCAAGCAAAAAATTGAAATGAATCTTTTTTTTGAGTGCTATCGATAAAAATTGTGCAAAATATAATTTATCTTGATAAATAAAATTATTCAAAACAAATAATAATACCCATCTAAATTTATAATTAGATTTGATAAACCAAAGTAAATCTCTTGTGGAAATTTTAGGATTTTTAACTATGCTTTCTGATGGTATCTTTTTTAACAGTTGAGGGTGAGAGTAACAAATTAATCCTTTTGAAATACCTTTTTTAGCTATGGTGTTTATGAAAAAATCAAAACTAATATTAGTCGTATTTAGTTTTTTAAAGGCGAGAAGTGTTGATGCGTGTATACCTCCAACGTGTGAAGACATGAGCCAAGTTGGGTAAGGGTGTTGTTTGTTTACATTGATAAAAGGAGTATCTTCAACATAGCCAATTCTACTATCTATATAATATTTATTAGAAGTATGATACGAGGCCATTATTAGCCGGTGCTTAAATATTTTATTCCAGTTATCTAAATCTAATACATGTTCTAAATCAATATGACACCACCCTATGAAAAGCGAAGGGTTGTTTTCACTGAGCTTATACAAGACATTTTGAATTGTATTTCCAAAAGTATTGGCAATAGCTTGTCCTTTACAATCTGTAATTTTTACGACACTATTATTTTTATGAAAAACAACAATCACTATTTAATAATTTGTTTATAATAATCTATATTCTTTGCACCTATAGTTTCTAATGAAAATGAGGTACGTATTCGCATTTGAGCATTTTCGCCAAACTTACTCTTCAAATCGGCATCACTTAACAACGTTACAATTTTTTCGGCATATTTAGTATGATTTTTAGGGTTTTCTGAGAATCCGGTTACACGGTCAATCATTAATTCATTTGCCCATCCAATATTTGAAGTTACCAATGCTTTTTTCATAGCCATCGCTTCAAGCCAAGTCATAGGAAATGCTTCAGCAAAGCTAGGCAATACTATCACAGAAGCTGCGGCAATGTGGTTTTTAACTTCAGTATATGGCACATTATTAATGTGTATTACATTTTTTTTTGCTTTTTCAGACAACAAATCGGTAAAGAGTGCAAGAGTAGATGTGCCTGTGATAATATCTTTGACGTCTCTTCCTAAGAGTGTTAGTGTCGCTTCAGGAATAATAGTTATCACATGATTAAATATTTGTGCCAATTCAAGAACTCCTTTTTTTCTAATAATAGATCCAAAATACAACAAACTATTAGGTATCTCGTTTTTAGGCGTGTTTGAAAAAAAATGTGTGTCTATACCATTGTAAATTACAGGAATCTTTTTTTTGAGGTTAAATAGTTCTTTGGTTTTTATAGCTGTAAATTCACTTACAGAAATCAAATAATCAGCTCGTTTAAGTGCTCTTTTTTCAACCAAAAAGTTTTTTATTTTTTGTGTTCTTTTTTCCAAATGACAAAAATAAGTATCTGTGCCATGTAAACGAATAATTACAGGAGCAGATAACCTCATAAAAGCGGTAATACCTGTCCAGTCAGGCGCTTCAATTAAATCGATATTTTCCTTTTTTATAACCTGATTTATGTAGTTCTGAATTGATTTTCTGTAAAAATACCAACTAAAAAACGGATACTTTTTGTATGCAATTTTATGGATAGAGATTTTATGATTATCAATAACTTCTGAACTATCTTGACTATACACAAAAATAGTAACCTTATGCCCTTTAGCCACTAACTGTTCGGCCAAGTTTTTAATACTTGATCCAATCCCTGCACTGTGAGAAATACGGTTATGAGGATATTCGGGTGTTAAAAAGGCTATGTGCATTCGAGTAACTTTAAATGGTTATTAACCATTATATCTAACGTATAATTTTTTTCAATTTCCAAATTAACGGAATCTGTAATAGTATTCTTAGTTGTTATCAAATCAAATATAATTGTTTTTAGACCAATTATATCTTTAGGTTCAAATAAATACCCGTTAATTCCATTTTTAATAATTTCAGGGTTTCCTCCTACCGTTGTAGTTATGACAGGTACATTACTGGCAAGGCTTTCTAATATTGACAAACTGAAACATTCCATATAGGTAGGCTGCAACAAATAATGATATTGATAGAATATTTTATTTAGGTTTGGTGAATTTCCTTTAAAGTGAACAATTTGCTCTAGATTGTATTTTTTTTGGAGTGAAATTAAGTGTTGTTTATATTCTCCATCTCCAAAAATATCAATTTCGAAATACTTATAGTATGCCCTATCAATGCTATGAATAGCTTCCAATAAATCTTGAATTCCTTTTGATTTTCGAAGGTGAGATACAACTATAAATTTTAGCGGCATTTGCAATCTGTTTAGTTGCTGCTTCTTGTAATCAGAAATGTCAATACCGTTATGCACAACGGTTGTTTTTTTCTTAATAGTAATTCCGAAGTCATTAATAATACAATTTTTAGTGTAATAAGAAACTCCTACAAGTTTATCTACATAGTTACCGTACAACCACCCTTTTACCTTATTTTTTATCCGTTTCTTTAACGGGAATCCATCTAAAGGTCTTGGGTTGTGGTCTACATTTATGATATAGGGATTCATTAATTGTTTTACGGCTTTAAAAAAAGGTGATATTGGCTGTAAAAAATGAGTAATAACAATTTGAAACGTCAATTTATTTTCTGTGCAATAGCTTAAAAAGTAATGCTCTATGTTTTTGTTATTTGCACTTTTGATATCCAGATTTTCGTAGAAGTCGAAAGGTTCAACATTTTTAAAAAACCAGGTAACAATATAGCCCTGTTTTTTAAGCTCACTGTCAAAAGCCTTAAAAAACCTATCCATTCCTCCTATTCTATTAGGAAAGAGTATATATTCACAAATAATGGCTATATGTTTCATTTACTTATTTTTTAGAAAATATTTTTTTAGAAAAGAATGAAATTTTATTTCTATAGTTTTGGTGTACATAATGCTTATTAAAATCATACATATTATAACTAGTATAGGAACTATATAGCTATGAGGGTAAAAATAACCAACGTAATTCTTTATAAATACAACCCCTATGTATTCATGTATTAAATATAAGAAATATGAGGCAATACCTATCTGAGTTAGTATCTTGTTTTTAAAAAGCCAGAGTGCTTGAGGTCTAAAAATTAATAAACTAAATAATAAAAACATTGCCGAGTATATAATAAGATCAGTGATATTCATGTTTTTGTTTAGTAACACAAACAAAAATAATAAAAGAACAATATTTAGATACTTACATTTAACTTTTTCGTATAACATATAAAAAATAGCTCCTGACAGAAAAAAGGGAAGGAATTTTATTAGATTAAAGAGATTGAAAAATCTCTCGACATACGTGATTTTATGCAAATTTAAAATTTGTGAAATATTCAAGATTGTAATTAATAGAATACTTACAATTATAATATTTTTTTTAAAATTCTTTTCATTAAAGAAGTATACGCTTCCTACGAGTATGTAAAATTGTATTTCAGGCCATAGGCTCCAATACGAGTAATTCAAATAGCTAAAATGGTTTTTTAAACCAAACAGCCAGTTATACAAGTTTGGAGGAAGAAATGTAATACTTGTTAAGAGGTTCCTTATATGATGTGATTTTGGAAAAATATTTTGTGAATCAAAGATTACAATTAAGATAAAGGTGGCTAAAGAAGCTATTAGCATAGAAGGGAAAAGACGAATAAATCGTTTTTTCAAGAAGGTAATTAAATTTTTACTAGTGGCTAACGTATAACAAATTACAAAGCCGCTTATCATGAAAAAAAACATAACACCTTTGTAGCCATAATGAAAAAAATCACCGCCAAAATAAGGATAGTTTGCATCATTCCATCTGTAAAAATAATGGTATAAAACAACAGCCAAAATAGCAATTGCTCTAAATCCATCCAGCACATCAATTCTATTTCTATTTTTCAAGGTTTTATTACGTTATTTGAAATGATTGTTAGTTCCCAAAATTTCTACAATTCTACTACTTGTTCCCTTTAAAGGTTTTCCTATTTGTAATTTAATGAGTGCTTTTTGGTACTTATTTTTGGCTTTAGGATATTTTATAGCTTCTTCTATTTGCAACTCTAATTCCATTTCGTTTTTCGCTATGTAAACAGCTTTACTATCGATAACTTTTTTATAGTGATCGAAATTTAAAAAGCGCTGGTCATCATATAAGCCATTTTGTTTATTTCCAAATACGGTATTTATAACAGGCTTTTCAAAAAGCATAAAGTCTAAGCTCATTGTAGAGCACATATTAATATTCAAATCTGAAAATTTTAAAAGCGCTTTTAAGTCGACCATATCTTCAGTAGTTGGTACGCGTTGAGACCAAGATTCTATATGGTCATTTCGTGTTAAATTCCATTTAGGGATATTCCATCTTATTTTAGGATATGCTTGCTTTAAAGTATTAAATCGCTTACCATCTTCTGCTGGAGATGTTCTTACAAGTAGTTGAAGGTTTAAATCACTTCGTCTTTGGATAAAATGCATAATTGATTGTATGTGTACACTATCATTAGCTCCTATATCTGCATCTGCACAACTATAGCAAATTAGCTTTTTAGATGAATCAAGTTTAAATTTCTTGAAAAATGCAGCCTTATCTATATGATACTTATCTAGTACATACGGCTCAAACTGAGGTGTTCCTACAACAAATACACACTCTTTTTTTGTAGAAGGATAAAAGTATAAGAGTTCTTTTTTCATTAAATCACTCCATACAAAATAGGTGTTAAAAGGCCCCATCATTCTTCCTTTTGAAGCCAAATTGTCCCAACTAAAAATAAAAGCACTCGTTCGAATTTTTAACCTTTTGGCAGCATGTAATATAGGCGCTACATATGGTGGTCTTTGATGTGTAAAAAATAAGACATCGGGATTGGTCGTTTTTAACAGTCTCTTATAGGTATTTGTTTTTTTTGAAAAGGAAAAAGATAAAAATTGCAAATATTCGTAGATGGAAATACACTTTTCACTATTACAAACACTAGTGATTTTATATATTATTCTTGTCAAAATACTTCTTATAGAATTCGTTTTAGGATATCCTTTTCTTAAATTATCGTTTATCCCATAAAATTTTTTATGCAGGCTCATATGAGCGGTTTCTTTCAATTTTCGAAATACCCAGGTTATTTTACTTTCAACAAATATATCTAGCTCTTCTATAACTACCTTTTTAGGAATTAACTTCAAATTGTATCCACTTATAGGTAATCCTGAATATATAACTACACTATCAAATTTGGTACAGGCTTCTGTCAAGAAATTACTCAGAATAAAATTTCTATACCCAACACCATCAGTAATTACAATTCCTAATTTTCGATTCATATGATTATTCATTGTTTAAAAAAGCATTGCAAAATTCACCCATTGCCAAATATGCATACTAGATTCGTTGTCTCCTGCGAGATAGTTATTCCATTCTAATAGTAAAGCCTCCATATCAAACCAATTGGAATGGGTAGAATTGTTTATATTTTTGAGCTGTAAACTTACAAATTCTTTCAATTCTTTAGATAGCCATTCTCTTTGTGGTGTTTGCAAGGCACGTTTAGGTGCATATGTGATGGTATTATCTAAATAGTTGGCTACAATTTCTCTCAATAAATACTTTTGTGTACCATTGCTAATTTTATATTCGATAGGTTGAGCAAATGCAAATTCAACAAGTCTGTAGTCTAAAAAAGGCTCTCTTAATTCGGTACTTTCCGCCATTGAAATGCGATCGTTAAAACGAAGTGCCCTAGGTATTTTAGTAAAAAACAAGTCTCGGTATTGCATATTTAGCAATTCACTTTCAAATGGTTTAGGATAAATAGGTTTTTGAGCAAATTGCAATAAGTAATGACTCAATACATTTTTTTTAAAAGGTGATTTGGATACTCCTTGAATGACATGCTTGCCTTTAGAAGTGTAATAATCGTATCCTGCCCATTGTTCATCCATTCCTTGTCCGTCTAAAAGAACGGTAACTCCATTTTTTTTCGCTGTATTAAAAATTTTAGCATATGCAATGGTAGGAATACCGCCATAGGGCTCGTCTTGAATTTCGCTTATTTTTTCTGCTAACGCTTCTACTTCATTAGCCTGTAACAATACTTTGTGAAGAGGATATTTTGTTTTTGACATTAAATTTTCAACCCAAGGTAGTTCATCGTAATTCGCATTATTTGTATAAAAAGTAAATGCTTGAATATTTTTATCTTTTTGTGTGCGTTTAACAAAGGCAAGTAAAGCAGAACTATCCAATCCGCCACTAACGTTAAATCCTACAGGGACATCAGCCCTAAATCGAAGTTTTATACTGTTTTCAAGTAGACTTTTATAAGCATTCTTTACTTCTTCTTTTGTGTTGTATAATTGGTGCTTTTTAAGTTCATTTTCAAAAAAATACCATTTAGATATGGTCAATTTCTGTTTTTCATATGAAAGGTAATGTCCTCCTGGAAGCTGCTTGATATTTCCCCAAAATGTTTCGTCAGGCATACCGTAGCTACCATAACAAAAATAATTAGCCCAAACTTTTTTATTAGGCTTTCGCTCTATGCCGGCAGCAATTAAGGCTTTAATTTCAGAAGAAAAATAAAGCGTCTTGTTTTTAATAGTGTAATAAAAAGGTTTTACACCAAATCGATCTCTAGCAGCAAATAAATGTGCTGTTTTTGTATCCCAAATAGCGAAAGAAAACATTCCGTTTAATTTCTCAAGGCAAGATTTCCCCCACGTGATATATGCTGCAAGTAATACTTCTGTATCAGAATTGGTATAAAAATGATAGTCGTTTTTTAATTGTTGTTTAAGCTCTAGATAATTGTAAATTTCACCATTAAATGAAATTATAAAACGTTTACAATTGGAAATAAAGGGTTGGTTAGATTTTTCTGATAAATCTATGATAGACAACCTATTATGCCCTATAAAGATGTTTTTAAGAAGTGTTTTTCCTGTAAAATCTGGACCTCGATGTTTTTGTACAGAGAGCATATTATCTAGTACATGTTCTTGCAAATTATCCCCAACAATTCCGGCTATTCCACACATTTACAATCCTAGTTTTACAAGTAGTTTTTCAGCTTTTTCCCAATCTTCAAGTGTGTCTATATTCACGTGTGTATCCTTAGCAGCTTCAATATATCCAATAGTATTTCCGTAGAGCGATTGCTTTTCTAAAACAATGTTTGCTTTGGTTAAATAAACACTACCATCTCTATAATAAGCTTTAGGTAATTCTTGTCGTCTCGATATAATTACATCCTCACCGGTACTTATATGTAATAAATTGTTTTTATCAGGTTTAAATACCCAATGAGGGTTGTATTCATGAGGAACCGGAAGTACTGAAATTAAAGAATCTACTTTTGTTTGAATAAACTTTTTTATAGCATCATCTATAAATATTCCCGTTCTAAACGGATTGGTAGGTTGTAACAAACAAACAGCATCAAATGCAATACCTTTTTCTTTAAAGAATTGTAAGGCATGTATAACTGTCAAAATGGAAGGGCTTTTATCTGTAGCTATTTCTTTTGGACGTATAAAAGGAGCTTTTGCTCCGTATTTACGAGCAGTATCAATAACCTCAGAATCATCAGAACTTACAATTACATCTGTTAGAAGTTTCGCTGATTTTGCGGCATTTATGGTATAAGCAATTAGGGGTTTATTACCTAAAAGCTTAATGTTTTTTTTGGGAACACCTTTTGAGCCCCCACGTGCCGGTATAATTCCAAGAATACGCATTTAATAAGTAATTGTTTTGTGAAAGTTTAATGGAATTTCAGCGAGTACATTGGCAATAGCTTCTCCGGCATTTCCATTTCCATAAATATGCTCAGATTTTATATTTTTTTGTGACATTCTATTTTTTATAGCTGCTAAAATTTCATTTTTATTGTACGAAACATCAATTACATTGGTGCCTCTTTGTCTTTTAGTTTGGCGTGTACCTATATTAACAGTTGGTACGCCCAAATATGCACATTCACGTATACCAACACTAGAATTTCCTATTAGACACTTTGAGTTAATAAGTAACTTTAAAAAGTCGTTAGGTTCCATATTTTTAAAAAAGTGGATATTTTTAGGTTTGTGTAGCTCTCTATATGTTCTTATCCCTCCTGAAGTGCCGTCAGATCCGGCATCAACATTCGGCCAAAACCAAAAGGTTGGAATCCCTAATTCTGAAATAGCATCAAGCGTAATTGTAATGTCTTTTTTAGCTTGTGTGTACTCTGTTGTAACAGGGTGTTGCATAACAACTAAGTAGCCTTCTTCTTCCCATCTTATATCATCTCCTACACCACCATATTTTTGTAAGGGATCAAAATTTAACGTAGGGTTTTTTAAGACTTCTTTAGCCAAATCTATTGAAGGACATCCGGTATTTATGACCGTATTTGGACTTTCTCCCAACCTAATAACACGTTCTCGGGCACTTTCTGAAGCTACTAAATGGATGTCTGCCAATTTTGTATTGGCATGGCGTACTTTTTCATCGATATTCCCGGTTACTTCACCGCCTTGAATATGAACCAAAGGAATGTTTTGATAGGAAGCAGCAATAGATGTTGCAATGGTTTCAAATCTATCAGCTATAGTAACAACGGCATCTGGTTGAAGCTTGTAAAAAACGTTTGAAAGTTCCATAACTCCTATTCCTGTTGTTTTTGCCATAGCAGTGGGGTTTTCACCTTCTAGTACCATAAAAACTTTTTCATGCACGGTGAATCCATCTTTCTCAATATAATCTACGGCATTTCCGTAGCGCTCTAAAAGTGCTGCACCGGCAACCACTAATTGTAGTTCTAAACCATTATGAGCTTGTATTGCTTTTAAAGCCGATTTTACACGGCTATATGAAGGTCTTGCAGTTATAACTACACAAATTTTTCGTTTAGGCATACGTTTATTTTATGAGGTTTTAAAAGTAAGGAATATTTAACAAGAGAAAAAATGAAATAAAAATAGTTTGTTGTACTATGTAGTGTTAGTCTGCGTTTATCGAAGATACTTTTCCATACTTTACTAATGTGTTAATATAAGCACTTCGACAGGCTCAGTGTGACAGTATTGTTTTTTGTTTTTACACTCCTATAGTGTCAGTCTGCGTTTATTGAAGATACTTTTCCATACATTACTAATGTGTTAATATAAGCACTTCGACAGGCTCAGTGTGACAGTATTGTTTTTTGTTTTTACACTCCTATAGTGTCAGTCTGCGTTTATTGAAGATACTTTTCCATACATTACTAATGTGTTAATATAAGCACTTCGACAGGCTCAGTGTGACAGTATTGTTTTTTGTTTTTACACTCCTATAGTGTCAGTCTGCGTTTATTGAAGATACTTTTCCA
>JALWTD010000014.1:0-72292 GCA_027082925.1 Flavobacteriaceae bacterium | reverse complement strand
ATTGTTTTTTGTTTTTACACTCCTATAGTGTCAGTCTGCGTTTATTGAAGATACTTTTCCATACATTACTAATGTGTTAATATAAGCACTTCGACAGGCTCAGTGTGACAGTATTGTTTTTTGTTTTCACACTCCTATAGTGTTAGTCTGCGTTTATCGAAGATACTTTTCCATACATTACTAATGTGTTAATATAAGCACTTCGACAGGCTCAGTGTGACAGTATTGTTTTTTGTTTTTACACTCCTATAGTGTCAGTCTGCGTTTATTGAAGATACTTTTCCATACATTACTAATGTGTTAATATAAGCACTTCGACAGGCTCAGTGTGACAGTATTGTTTTTTGTTTTCACACTCCTATAGTGTTAGTCTGCGTTTATCGAAGATACTTTTCCATACATTACTAATGTGTTAATATAAGCACTTAGACAGGCTCAGTTTGACAGTATCGTTTTTTTATTTTTATATTCCTAAATTGTCAGTCTGAGCTTGTCGAAGACTTACCATACTCCGTGTAATTTCTTGAATATTCAACCAGTTTATTCCAATCACTATTAATTAAAGCTACTTTTTTTCTTCTACTCCATCCTTTGATTTTTTTCTCCATTAAAATAGCTTCATTTACATCTAAAAAAGTTTCTAACCAAACCAATGTAACAGGTCTTCTATAGTAAGTGTAAGTTCCTTTTTTACTTCCTGAATTATGTTCTACAATACGCCTTTCTATGTTATTTGTTATTCCTGTATAGAAGGAATTATCGGAACATTTAAGTATATAGACATAATATTGTTTCATAGTTTATTTTGGTTTAATACACTTCGACAGGCTCAGTGTGACAGTAATATTTTTATATTCCTACAATGTCAGTCTGCGTTTATTGAAGATACTTTTCCATACTTTACTAATGTGTTAATATAAGCACTTCGACAGGCTTAGTGTGACAGTATTGTTTTTTGTTTTTACACTCCTATAGTGTCAGTCTGAGCTTGTCGAAGACATATCCTTTTCATTTAAAAAATCCCATTGTTTTAAATCTTTAGTTAATTTTTTACCTATAACTTCTTGAAAATGAATAGCATCGATTCCGTAACCTTTAGGTTTTTTAGCTTCTAAATCATCAAATGTTATAGTATGTCCTGTTTTTAAATCTTTATTAACAGCCAATGATTTTTCAAATATATTTTTCAAGTCTTTAAACGACGAATTGTTGTTTTTATCTATAGGAAATTGTAGTGCCAACTCAATGTTTTTTACGGCTTTTACCAACCGAGTTGTTTCTGCCATTGTAAGCGAAGATTTTGCATCAGGTCCATTTGATTCTTTATCAAAAACCACGTGAAACTCTAACAGTTCTGCTCCTAAGGCAGTTGCAGCAATACAAGCTTCTATAGTTGACGAATGGTCAGAAAAGCCAACAGGAACTTTATATCGTTTTTTTAATTGCAGAATGACATTTAATCCGTATTGTTTTGGTGTTGTAGGATATGCTGTAGTACATTGCAGTAATGAAAAATTAACATTTCGATGTTTTAAAAATTGAACTGTTTTATCCAATTCAGAAAAAGAACTCATTCCTGAAGAAATAATCATTGGTTTTCCTGTTTGTGCAATTTTTTCTAGTAATAAGAAATTGGTTACCTCTCCTGAGCCAACTTTATAGGTTTTTACGCCTACTTTTTCTAATAAATCTACGGCCGCATTGCTAAAAGGAGAACTCATGAATTCCAAACTAACGTCATCACAATGTTGTTTTAATGCTTTCCATTCATCTAACGTAAACTCCATACGTTTCCAATAATCAAAACGTGTCTTATCATTTGAAAACCGGACTCTAAAAGGCTCATACATACTGCTTTCAGCTTCAGCAATATGTGTTTGGAATTTTATAGCATTAACGCCTGTTTTAGAAACGGCATCAATGTACTTATGTGCCATTTCTAAGTTTCCATCATGAGCTTGCGCTATTTCGGCAATTATTTTCATACAATTATATTTTTTTAGCAACTATGCCATAACTCATTCCTTTAGATTTTATATTTTTCCGCTCAAGAATTTTCTCGAATAAATATTTAACACCATCTTTAAAAGAAGAGATTCTTCTAGTACAATAAGTTGTATCAACAATAGCATAATCTATTATTTCAAAACCACACTCTTTTAAAAAGTGTTTAACAATATGTTCCCATGGTGTAAACACATGGTATTCCTTTAAATGCTTTTCTTGAAAAGCGTAAAGAGTCCCTTTTAGAAATAAGTTAATAATGTTTTTACTAGATTGTGGATTAGGTGTAGTAAGTATTAAAAAACCTCCTTTTTCTATATGGCTAGAAATATTTTTAAGTGATAACAACGGATTAGGAAGGTGTTCTAATACTTCTAAGAAAATTGCTACACCTGCATTTTCTACTGTATTTGGCGCAGGGTTATTTAAATCCCAAATAATAGACCACTCCATTTTTTTTACATAATCAAAAGGTTGCCATTTTGCCCCTAGTTCACTTACCTTAGTTTGCATATGACCGTAACCAGCTCCAATATCACTTATAATTTTATTTGGAGAAACGGGATAATATTTATCAAGCATTTCACATGCATAATCGCCTCTTGTCTTGTATATTTTTATTTCGGATTCCAATATATTTTTGTATTACTAATTTGTGTATAATTTTGATACTCAGCAGGTGTTAATATCGCTCTATTTGCTAATAATTTTGGCAAGTTAACAAACACGTCAAATATAGCCAAAACTACAGCTAAAGTTGCTCTAAAATTTCCTCTCAACGTTTTGTTTTTGAATTGCTGAAATAACACATATGCTATTTTTTTTAATGCTATTTTTGTTGGATAAAATAGTATGTAAAGATATAAACCTGACCGGAAGGATCTTCGTTGTCTTGTGATATAATCTTTTTGGTGTTTTCTGGATTTTACATCTACTCTATGATGTACTAAAATTTTTGGGACATAGTGTATTTCCCATTTTTTCTTTAATAATTGATAAGACGCAAACTCTTCTTCACCATAAAAAACAAACCATTCAGGATAGTTAGGTATCTCTTTCCAAGCTTTCATATTCCATATGTGCCCACAGCCTACAAACCCTTTTACTCTTTTGGGAGAATCTGTACTTTTAGTACTTGTTGGTAGCTTTTTTCCCCAAAATATTCTTGTTGCAATAAGTCCACATGTTGGATGCTGAAGAAAGTAATTTTCAGCTACAGATAAAATGTCTTCGGACACGAAGTGTGCATCATCATCTAATGAAATAGCATAATCTGTGGTACACATATCGAGCATAACATTTCTACAATGAATTAATCCTTTAGATTCTTCATTTTTAATAATCGTTATACTTTTATAATGCTTGGTTAGATAATCATGGGTGTTATCACTAGAGCCATCATCACAAATAATGCATGCTACATTTTTTTGATTTATTAGATAATCAATTTTTTTAAGCGTGTACTTTAAATCGTCAATTCTATCTTTTGTTGTTATTAAAATGGAAAATGTTTTCATGACTGATGATTTAAAGAATTTAAAACATCGGCTAAATGTGAAGGAGATATATACTCCATCAAATCATTTCTATTCAATGTTAACAGGGTGCTATCTAAATTCCATTTTTGGTATAATCTTTCGATAATTTCAGCGATTTTTGTAGCATCATCTACTTCAGAAAAATAGGGATAGTCATTTCCTAATAACCGTCTTGACTCACTTTCATGAGGGCCTAACAGCAAAATAGGTTTATTGGCAATGATACAGTGAGGAAATTTTCCCGGTAAAAAAGGACTGATATCGGACTTAGATTCTAAAATAACATTTACAGAAGCGTGCTGCTGCATATAGGCTACTTCTTGATAGGCTACATTTCCTTTACTCAAGTATAGCTCTTTAATTTCGTTCTCATATTTTTTTAAAGCAATCGTATAATATTCTGAGGGGCCTATTAATAAAAGTCTAGAATCGACTTTAGCTAAAGGATTGTTTTTTAAAAATAATTTGAATCCTTCTAGTAGGCCGATTGGTGAACGTTGTTTCATCAAATTTCCTGCATGTAAAATATTAAACTTACGTTTGTCAAAAAAAGGGACTTCTGTGTAGTTCTTTATACTTAGTGGTATGTGTTGATGAGGAATTACAATTCCCGATTTTAAAAATTGAGGATAAAATACACCCATCCAATTTTTTAACAACAAACTAGGGAATGCACTATGTTTGGCATTTTCTGATACCTTTTTAAAAAACAATTCTTTCCGTTTATACCCAGGTTCTGTCCAGTTATACGGATGAGGGTAGTGATGAAAAGGATAAGGGTCATGAATGTAGGCTATCCATTTCGAATGCCACTTTTTTATTTTTAGCAATGTATAGTGAGGTCGAAAACTAGCGCCTTTACTTAAAGTAATTACCAAATCAGGAGTAAAACTATTTTCTTTTGCTAAAGCATCAAAAATACTATCGGTATCATTAAAAAATGTAAATGAAAACCCCAATAGTCTTTCAATAAAAGGATTGATATTGATTTTAGTAATTCTTGTAAAAACACGTTGACCCCTACTTAAAAAGTATTTAAGGTTTCCTTTTTTTTCAGGTATAGAAACACAATTTACATTAGGTATATCCATGTTTTTCCTAGTGTAATGGTACACCTTTAAATTAAATCCTAAGTGACATAAGCTCTTAATGATACCTACATTTGCTTTTGAGCCACTGCTGTCATTTATATCTATAGAATCTACAACTATAAGTATGTTTTTAAAGCTACCCATTCCCTTTTATAGGTTTATTGATTTTGATAGAAAGTGAATAATTTTATTTGCAGCATTTCCTTCTCCGTAAGGATTTTTTAGTTGGTTTGTAGTTGAGGTCGTCTTCAACAAAGTTTTGGCTCTGTGTATAATTGTATCTACATTGGTTCCAACTAAATATGAACAGCCGTTTTTTACACCTTCTTCTCTTTCTGTTACATCTCGGGTTACTAAAACCGGAATATTTAGTGAAGGTGCTTCTTCTTGAATTCCTCCTGAATCAGAAATAATAAGTGTTGATTTACTCATAAGCCATACAAAAGCAGGATAATCCAAAGGGTTTATTAAGTGAATGTTAGGCTTGTTTGACAACATTTGATAAACAATTTTTTGAACATTTGGGTTAAGGTGTACAGGGTACACTATTTCTACGTTATCTATAGCTGCTATTTTTAGAATAGCATTGCATATATTTTTAAAACCATCACCAAAACTTTCCCTTCTATGTCCTGTAACCAATACCACTTTTTTATCAAAATCTACTTTTTGACTTACAGATTCTATAAACTTATTTTTATATCCACTTTTAATTTTATTTAAGGTAATAAATAATGCATCTATAACGGTATTTCCCGTTACGGCAATAGTTGAATCGCTAATAGCTTCATTCAGTAAATTTTGTTTTGCTTTTTGGGTTGGAGCAAAATGGTAATCGGCTATTTTTCCGGTGAGTTGTCTGTTAAGTTCTTCAGGGTAAGGAGCCTGTTTATTATACGTTCTAAGTCCGGCTTCAACGTGTCCAACTTTTACTCCGTTGTGAAATGCCGCCAATGCAGCAATAGTAGATGTTGTTGTATCTCCATGAACTAACAGTAAGTCAAATTTTTCTTTTTTAAAAACGAGATCAATATTTTCTAATATGCGAGCACTAAGCTGATTTAAACTTTGATTGGGTTGCATTAAATTTAAATCATAATCAGGTTGTAGTTCAAAAAAATGCAATACCTGATCTAACATTTCCCTATGCTGTGCTGTTACACACAGCTTAAAAGGAATGCCTTGTTCTTTTAATTTGATACATACCGGAGCCATTTTAATGGCTTCAGGCCGGGTTCCAAAGCAAATAAGTATACTCAATTTTATTTATTTATTGTTTTTTTAATATTAATAACAAATTTCCACATGGGATATATCCAATATTTTAAATGTAAAAGTAATTTTTTATTATAACTAACTTGTCCTTTTTTAACGATATGATTAAAAAGTTGTTTATCTCTATAAGAAATTGCTAATCCGTATAAATAGCGATATAATGTGTGAGATAATAACTTTCTAGATTCTAAATTAGTAGCTATTAGTCTTATAGCCTCTTTTTTAGCGCTTAATCTTACAGGGTTATTGCTGTAAAATTCTCCAGTGTTTGAGTGGAGATGTTTCCTGTTGAAGTATAGGACTTTATCTATAAAGATACCTTTGGGTTGCTCACTTAAAATTCGAGAAAATAATTCCCATTCTTCAGCGTACATCAAATTTTCATTAAATCTAGCGTCCTCAAAACATTCTTTGTTCCAAAGTACCGAGCACGATGAAAGAGGATAGGTGTTTGTAATAACATCTTCATAAAAGGTGTCATTTGTTAACTTTGATGAAAAGGTACGATCATTATTAAATAGTTGATAATTAAAATTATCTTGAAAAGATTTTTTGGCATACGCACAAAACATATATTCCTTTTTCAATAGTAGTTTGTGACAGATTTCAAGATTATAAGGATGTACAACATCATCATCATCAAAGAAAATAATAAATTCTCCTTTTGCTATATCTAATCCGTAATTCCGACAACCCGGTAAACCTTTTTTATAGTCAATAGGCCGGCTTAGATATTTAAAACGGCTGTCTTTTTTTAAAATAGGGTTAATTACATTAAGCGTGTCATCGGTACCCCCATCATCGATAATCAAACATTCCCAATCTTTAAACGTTTGATTTTGTATTGACCGTAGAGTTTCTACAATAAAGTGAGCTCTATTGTAGGTGGCCATGATTATAGAAACCTCAGGACTAATCATGTTGTTCTGATTTTTTTTAAAGTAATTTTCATAAAAAAAGAAATATGAATAGCTCCCATTAATAAAGATTTTACGATACCTTTGTAACCAATCTTATTTGACATTTTATTTAATTGCATCTCAATAGCATCATTGAAATATGGATAGTATTCAATAGGCAATCTTTTTCTAAAAAATTTTAACATTTTTAAATTGCTAATTATATCATAAAAAATTTTTTTACGGTTATTATGAATAGATGTATATATACCTCCAACATGTTTTCTATACACAGACATTATATCTTTTAAGTAATAGAAACCTCCTTTATCTAAAAGGTGAAAAATCAGAAGGGTGTCTCCCGCTTTGATATATTTAGATGCTTTAATTTTAAACGGGATGTTTTTGTATAAAAAAGATGATGTTGGATAGATTCCTCCTCCATTAACTATTATTTCTCTAGTGGTAATTACTCTATCTTTATCCCAAGTATAATATTTTAAAACCCTGTTTTCTTGAATTATTTTTGCATTATGAAAACAAGCTATATAGTTTTTATTTTTTTCTAAAAAAGCAACTTGTTTTTGTATCTTTTTATTATCTAGCCAAAAATCATCACCGTCGCATAAAGCAATATACTTCCCTTTACATTTATTCAAAGTAAATAAAAAATTAGGCATCATGCCTAAATTTTCTGTTTGATTAAAATACCTAATTTTACCTCCTAGAGGATGGTTTTTGATAATACTAAGTATTATTTTATTTGTATTATCGGAAGAGCAATCATTAGAAATTACTAAATCTAATTTAAAATCACCTTCTTGCATTAGCACCCCTTCAATAGCTTTTTTGATAAACTTTTCATGATTATATGTAATCATGCAAACACTTACTGTAACTGTATTAGGATGCATTTAGAATGAAATTGAAGGTGTTTTTTTTATAATTTTCCCAGGTACTCCTATAACTAAGCAGTCATCTGGAATATCTTTTGTAATAACAGAACCTGCACCGATAGTTACATTTTTTCCGATACTAATATTAGGTAAAATAGTTGCATTCGTCCCTATAGATGTATAATCTCCAATACTACAATTTCCCGAAATATGAACTCCAGGAGATAATTCAACAAAATAACCTATTGTTGAGTCATGGCCAACAGTGCAATTTAGATTTATTAGTGTACCCTTTTTTATAAAAATATTATTGGTAATAACTGAGCCTGTCATGATATTACATCCTACTTCTATCGTATTTCCATAATGTCCTATTTGTGCAAAAGGGCTTATGACCGAAGTAAACTTACCTCCAATTTTTATAAATTTTTCATACATTTTTTTTCTAAGAATAGGGTTACCTACCCCTATAGTAAATCGATTGTCAGAACCTGTAAAATATTGTTCAACGCTTTGCAAAGAACTTAAAACGTCATATTTGAAATATAACTTTTCAGGAATATTGGTGTTAACATCATCAAAAAAAACAATATTGCTTAATTCTTTTCTTTGATGTAAAACTTCTAATACTTCTTTTGCAAAACCTTTAGCTCCTACTATTAACATATCTCATTATTTATTAAAGTGACAATATTGCGAATGTCACACAACTCTAAATCTGCATATAAAGGTAAACATAAAATAGTTTTTGATATCTTTTCAGAAATTGACATTTTTCCACCTTTTAAAAATGGAAGGGTATTTAATGAAGGATAAAAGTATCTTCTAGGAAAAATACCAGCTGTATTTAATACTTTTTCAACATTAAGAAGTGTTTTTTCTGAGTCAAAAATAACTGGATAGTAGCTATAATTCCATTGAGTATTCTTTCTTATCTTTATTTTTTTAAGATTCGAGAAATCTAAATGTGTATCATAATAATTGACCACTTGCTTTCTAGAAGAAATAATTTTCTCCATATAAGGTAATACAGCTAATCCCATGGCAGCTTGTAATTCAGACATCTTGCCATTAATACCTAAGCCGTGAAATGAGAGCAAGTCTTTATGTCCAAAATTATGGGAATAAAAAGCTTTTTGAGCTAATGCTGTATCTTTACAAAAAAGGGCACCTCCTTCTCCGGTATGAAATAGTTTTGTAGCATGAAAACTGCATGTACTGATATCTCCATAGTTAAAAATACTTTGACCTTTATACATAACATCAAAACAATGAGCGGCATCGTAAATTACATATAAATTGTGCTTTTTAGCTATTTTTTTAATAACTTCTACATTACACGGGTTCCCAAAGACGTGAGTAGCCAAAATAGTTGTTGTTTTTGAGGTAATTGCAGCTTCAATTTGTGTTTCATCTATACATAAATATTCAGGGTGTATGTCAACAAATACAGGTGTACAATGTTCCCAAACTATAGCCGCGGATGTTGCTATATAGCTAAAAGGAGTTGTAATTATTTCCCCACCCTTACCAAGTAATTTTAAGGCAATCTGCAAAGGAACTGTACCGTTAGATGTAGCCAAAATATTTGAAATACCAAGATGTTTTTTTAATCTAGATTCTAACTCTAAAACAAGTTCTCCTCTATTTGTTATCCACTTTTTATTCCAAGCCTTCTTAAGGTAGTTATTGTATTCTTCTAATGGAGGTAAATATGTTTTTGTGACATGAATCATTTTGATATATATTTTTTTAATAGCTTTATTCTAGGTGTTAGTTGTGACTGATTAGAAAACACATTTTTAAATTTTTCCTTACCTTTTATTGAGATGTATCTCAATTTTTCAGGATTTTTTAAAAGAAATTCTATGCTTTTGATTATTTCAGTACTATCATTTTTAACAATTATTAAATCTCTATTTTGAATAAAAACCTTATTTTGATTAAGTTCATCGGTAACAATAGCAACTACTCCGTTTAAGACGGCCTCGACAACTGTTCCTAAAGGAAAACCATCAAAAGCGCCATTGTTTAAAACAAAAGGCTTATTTGGAGATACTATGATATCCATGTCTTTGTATATTTTCTTAAGGTTTTCGAATTTTTGATAACCATAAAAAGTGGTGTAATTTTTAATTATTGAAATATCAATATCTGTTTCTGAGAACCCTCCAATTATATGAAAACGTACATTATTGTTTTTCACTGATAATTTTTTTGCCACTTCTATAAAGGTGTCGTATCCTTTATCTTTTCCTGTCGGAGTATTCTTTGAGCCACAAAAGCAAATATTAAATGTTTCAGAGGTGCGTTGTTCTACACTACTATTAATAGATTTTTGAGGTACTACTCCTCCAAAAATAAATTCAATTTTATCCTTACTACAAAAGTTATTATCGAGAAGATATTTATTTGTAAACTCTTGAGTAACAATCACTTTTTGTAACATTTTAGAGTTTAAAACTTTCGCTAATTTAAAGTCTGATATTTTATTATAAACGCTAAACCCTCCTCCAGGATAAAGTGTAAATATAAAAGGGATATTGTATTTTTCTATTGCATTTATACAAGAGAAAATATTATTCAGAAAAATAGTATAAAAAAGCCTTGTATTAATATTAAAATATACTCTTTTGAGCTCTATTTTTCCTTTAAGTTTGGGGTTTTTAATAAAGTAATTTTGGATGTGTAGGTTCAACTGTTTTTTTGGGGTCTCTAAATAGGTATATGATATGGGATTTACAATAATTTTAGACACCACAAAGTTGGTCAATAACTCTGTAAATTCTTCGCATCTAAATCCAGACACTGGATGAGGAAATAAATCATCATAAATTATTAAATCATACTTTTTAAACCCTCTATAAAACCGTCTTTTATTTTTATAGGTTATTCTGTTTATTAAAGAAGTTATTTTATTATAGATTTTCAATATTATGCTTGTATATTTTTCCATTTAAACATAGGCCTTATTATTCCCTTCCATGTCCCAAAATAATTTTCCCTATCATCTCCTCTTTCTTTAAATTCTACAGACACAACTTTATCCAATTGAGAAATGATTTTATTATTACTTCCAACCAATAAGATAGTGAAAAAATATTTACCTACATTGAATAAACCTCCAGGTATTGTACAAATACTTAGAAAATCCCCTTCTTGTAAAGGATAGCGTTCCAAATTTGGAGAAGATAAAATATAGATATCATTTTCATCAAAAATAGATAAGGATATATTTATTAAATTTCCTTTTATGGGGTTTGAGAAAAATATTTTAATTTGAATATCATCTTCAATAAAAAACACACCTTTATCGTCACCTGATTCAATTTTAACAGAAGTTATATTTGCTTGGTGATTTGTTTTTGTTGTTGAGGAGTATTGGTATTGAAATATAGTGTCTGTACTTAAACCACCAGAATTGTATTTAGATAATACTTTTTCTATATTTCCAGCACATGCTATTTTACCATTTTCCAATAAAATTCCTGTAGTACATAATTTTTTCACCGCCGCCATATTATGACTCACAAATAATACTGTTCTCCCTTCACCCTTAGAGATATCTTGCATTTTTCCAATAGCCTTTTTTTGAAATTCTGCATCTCCTACGGCTAGTACTTCATCAATTACTAAAATATCCGGTTCTAAATGTGCTGCTACTGCAAATGCTAACCGAACTGTCATACCACTAGAGTAACGTTTTACAGGCGTGTCAATATAACGTTCTACTCCTGCAAAAGAAATAATTTCATCTAATTTAGCATTGATTTCTTTTTTTGTCATTCCTAAAATAGCGCCATTTAAAAAAATATTTTCTCTACCGGTAAGCTCAGGGTGAAATCCGGTCCCCACTTCTAAAAGTGAAGCGATTCTTCCTTTAGATTTGATACTTCCTGTGGTTGGCCCTGTTACCTTTGAGAGTATTTTAAGGAGTGTAGATTTTCCGGCACCATTTTTCCCAATTATACCCAGAACTTCTCCTCTTTTTACTTCAAAATTAATATCCTTTAGCGCCCAGACATAGTCAGATGCTCCTTTAGTTGTCCGATCATTTATTTCTCCTACTTTTAAAAAAGGGTCTTCCTTTCCTCGTATTCTGTGCCACCATCTGTTTAGGTCATGACTCAACGTACCTGTTCCAACAACACCAAGTCGATATTGTTTTGAAAGATTTTCTATTTTTAAAATAACTTCACTCATGTTCATTCTCTTATTAGTAGTGAGACGTCTTTTTGTGAGATGTTAAACAGCTACTTTTCTCACGTCTAACGATTCACGCTTCATGTACTTACACCGTATCAATAAAACTTTTTTCAGTGCTATTAAATATTACTAAACCTGTGAAAAATACAATTATTGTTAATACAAAAGAAAATAAAAGTCCTTTTACAGATAGCTCACCATCATTTAATAGCATCACACGCGATGTTTCTATAATATACGCCATAGGATTGTACTCGACAATCCACGAATATGACGCTAATTTTTCTTTTACCAACGAAATAGGATACATTACTGCCGAAACATACATTAGTAATTGTACTCCAAAACTTACTAAGAAAGTTAAATCTCTATATTTTGTAACCATCGAAGAAATAATCATTCCTAACCCCAGCCCTAACAACGCCATGGTAATGACTAGTAACGGATAAAAAACAATAAGTTTATTAAGTGTTATTTGATACCCTTTATAATAAAAATAACCGTAAAAAATGATGAGAACCCCTAGCTGTATGGCAAATTTCAACAAATTAGAAATTACGATAGAGATTGGCATAATAATTCTAGGAAAGTACACTTTTCCAAATAAATTTGCATTTTTCTTAAAGGTGTCAGAAGTTGAGGTTAAGCACTCTCTAAAGTAATTCCAAGAAGTTACACCCGCTAAATTAAATAAAAACGGAGGTACATTTCCTGTATTTATTCCTGCAATATTATTAAAAACAATGGTAAATATAACAGATGTGAATAAAGGTTGAATAATATACCAAAGTGGTCCTAAAATAGTTTGTTTGTATAAGGTAACTACATCTCGTTTTACAAATAAAAATAGCAAATCTTTATAACGCCAAACCTCCTTTAAATTCAATTCAAATAAACTTCTTTTAGGAGTTATTTCTATAAGCCATTCGTTGTTATTTGTTCTTTTGTGTTTCATATACGGTTATAACCTGTACCAAAGGGTATAAATAATAGGTTTTCTTAAAATTTCACAAATATACATTTTCTTTCTAATGATTTTATAACTTTAATTTAGGATGCATACATTTTAAGATATGTATCTACAAATGCTTTTACACCTACTTCTAAATCGGTTTTAGGGCTAAAATTAATATACTCAAATAAGCTCTCTACATTAGCATAAGTAGTTTGCACATCTCCAGGTTGCATAGGCTTAAACAGTATTTTTCCTTTTTTACCTAAAGCTTTTTCAATGGCTTTTATAAAATCCATGAGAGCTACAGGGCTATTGTTTCCAATATTAAATAGCTGGTATGGTTTTGAGCTAACTGCCGGAGATGGTTTTTTAGGGTTAAAAGCAGGATTGTTTTTCTTTGGAGGTAATGGTAATAACAATTTAATGCTTTCAACAATATCTGCAACATATGTAAAATCTCTACTCATATCTCCGTTGTTAAAAACCTCAAAAGGAGTATCTTCTACAATAGCTTTTGTAAAAATATGTAGTGCCATATCAGGTCTTCCCATAGGTCCGTAAACTGTAAAAAACCGCAATCCGGTACAAGGAATATCAAATAAATTTGCATATGAGTGCGCCATCATTTCATTTGCTTTTTTAGTAGCCGCATACATTGCCAAAGGATGATCGGTACAATTGTTTTCTTGGAAAGGAATCTCCTCACTTAATCCGTATACTGAGCTTGAAGACGCAAAAACCAAATGTTCTACAGGATAAGCTCTGCAACTTTCTAAAATATTTAAAAACCCGGTAATATTACTATCTACATATGAGTGTGGATTTTTAATAGAATATCTAACACCTGCTTGGGCAGCAAGGTTCACAACATAATCAAATTGTTGCTCTTTAAACAATTGTTTTACGTGTGTTAAGTCGGTTAAATCTAATTTTATGAAAGCAGTTCCTGTACTTGCAGTTATTAGTGTATTGTACTTTATTTGAGTAACATCAATTCCCAAATCCGTCAATCGCGCTAACTTTAAATTCTGGTCGTAGTAATCGTTTATATTATCAAGACCAACAACTTTAAAATGGTGAGCAACCAATATTTTAGCCAAGTGATAGCCAATAAACCCGGCCATTCCTGTTATTAAAACTTTCTTCATACTAATGATGATTTTTTTCAAAAATACTACTAATTCACAAATCCACTAAAGTATTCATATTTATTTTGCAAAGATTTCCGAAAATTAAAATTAACTACCTAAATTTGATTTTCTAAAAAACGAACTCATTGATATGAATAAACAACTAATAGAATGCGTACCAAATATAAGTGAAGGACGCGACACTGCTAAAATTCAAGAAATAGCTTCAGTCGTTGAAACGGTTGAAGGAGTTAAATTATTGGATATTGACCCGGGAAAAGCAACTAACAGAACAGTAATTACGTTTGTGGGTGAACCTGAAAAAGTAATTGAAGCTGCTTTTAGGTTAATTAAAAAAGCCTCAGAATTAATTGATATGAGTAAACATACCGGAGAGCACCCTCGATTTGGAGCAACCGATGTGTGTCCCTTAGTCCCTATTTCAGGAATTACTATTGAAGAAACGGCTGCATATGCACATAAATTGGGTAAACGTGTAGGGAAAGAACTTCATATTCCAGGTTATTTTTATGAGGCCGCAGCAAAAGAAGAAAAACGTAAAAATTTAGCAAACTGCAGAGCTGGAGAATACGAAGGATTGAAAGATAAGTTGAGTTCTTCTGAATGGAAACCTGATTTTGGACCTGCGGCATTTAGTTCGAAAGTAGCTAAAACCGGTGCAATAGCTATTTCAGCTCGTGACTTTTTAATAGCTTACAATATCAACCTCAATACCACTTCTACCCGACGTGCAAATGCAGTAGCTTTTGACATTCGTGAAGCAGGAAGGATTAAGAGAGAAGGAAATCCTATTACCGGAAAAAAAGTACTGGATGCAAATGGAGAGCCTGTGCGTATCCCCGGAAAATTAAAAGCCGTTAAAGGAATTGGTTGGTATATTGAAGAATATGGAATTGCTCAAATATCTTACAATTTAACAAATATAAGTATTACCTCTATGCATGTTGCTTTTGATGAAACTGTAAAAGCTGCTGCTAAAAGAGGCTTAAGAGTTACCGGCTCAGAGCTAATTGGGCTAATACCTCTAAAAGCAATGTTAGATGCAGGTGATTATTTTTTACAAAAACAGCAACGTTCATTGGGTATTTCTGAAGAAGAAAAAATTAAAATTGCCGTAAAATCGTTAGGGTTAGATGATTTAAAACCTTTTAATCCGAAAGAAAAAATAATAGAGTACTTATTAGAATCTGATGAGAAAAAACTTATAGACTTAACGGTAAAAGAATTTTCTGAAGAAACAGCCGGAGAATCTATGGCTCCGGGAGGAGGCTCAATTTCTGCCTATGTTGGTGCTCTAGGTGTTTCATTAGGAACAATGGTTGCCAATTTATCTGCTCATAAAGCTGGTTGGGACGATAAATGGGTATATTTTTCAGAATGGGCACAAAAAGGTCAAGCATATAAAAACAAACTATTGTTTCTTGTAGATGAAGATACCAATGCGTTTAATAAAATTATAGAAGGCTTTAGAATGCCAAAATCTACAGAAGAAGAAAAACAATTACGAAAAGAAGCCATTGAAGAAGCTACAAAATATGCTACGGAAATTCCTTTTCAAGTAATGCAAACGGCTTGTGACTCTATGGAAGTTATGCAAGAAATGTTAAAAAACGGATTGCCAAGTTCGCTTTCTGATGCCGGTGTAGGTGTATTATGTGCTAAAACAGCAGTTACAGGCGCTTATTTTAATGTTAGAATTAATGCTAAGGATATTAAAGATCGTGCATTTGCCGATGAAATAATAGCCAAAGCACAAGCTATTTACGCAAAAGCTCAGGATATAGAAAAAGACGTCATAGCCTATATAGATACAAAGATGTAATCGTTATATTATTTTTACATAAAAAAGTCGTGTTAATTAGCACGACTTTTTCTTTGTTTTAACACTTCTTTACTAAATTTAGTGTCCGTTTTTTAAAGGAAATATATACCTTTACGTCATCTTACTTAATCATTACACTATGCGTCTCAAACAATTTCAATGCATTGCAGCTATTTTCTTTATAAGTTGCTATTTCTACACACTTAAAGCTCAAAACACGTCAGCAAGTTCTAAATGGACTCCTGAAGATATTATAAATACACGCTATATGCGGTCTGTTTCATTTTCTCCAAATAATAACCTAGTTGTATGGACCCAGCAAAAAGCTGTTAAAAAGAAAGATAAGTTTGTTTCTAATATTTACTTAACACGCTTAAACTTACAAGATGAAGGTGTTTTTAAAACCATACAGCTCACCAATTTAGATGAAAACGACTATAGTCCTATTTTTTCAAAAGATGGAGAAGATATCTATTTTTTATCTTCAAGAGAAAAAGGTAAAAAACTATGGAAAATGAGTATTTACGGTGGAGAGCCTAAAGCTGTTAAAGAATTTAAAAACGGGATTTCTAACATACAGTGGAAAACAAATAACACGTTACTTTTTATTTCTAATGAAGGCGAAACTTTACGTGAAAAAGAACTAAAAGATAAAAAAGACAATACCATTGTTGTTGAAGATTCATTGCATTGGAAACCTCAACGAATATATGCATATAACCTAAAAACAAAGTCATTACAAAGAGTTACTCAAAATACCAAACCTGTAGGAACTTATACCGTTTCTCCAAATGGTAATTGGCTAATTTACAGTGTTAACAGGAGTCGTAGCTATGCTTCTGATGCACAAAAAGATCCTTTTTACTACTTGCAAAATTTAGTTACAGGAAAAACAATTCAGCTTTTACAATCGTTTCAATTTCCGGCATATTCATTTCAATTTAGTAACAATTCTAAAGGTTTTTACTTTATTTCAGCAACCGCTTCAGATCCAGAATGGAATGGTGCGGGAATTTCAGAGCTATACTACTACGATATTGAAAAAAAACAAGTGAGTAAGGTAAATTTAAAGTGGAAGTACGGTATAGGAAGAGGATTTACAGTTGTAGAAAACGACGTACTTGTAACATTGGCAAACAGAGCGTATTATACATTGGCATATTATACAAAATCGGGAAATCATTGGAGAAAATCAACGATGGACTTGGGTGAAATGACTAATCATGTGCTTCCATTATCTGTTTCTAAAAATGGTAAAAAGATTATTTATCAATATTCAACCGCTTCAAAACTTCCTAAGTTTTACATATCAGATTTGAGTAAAAAAACGTTTTTAAATACTTCAGAAGTTGTAAAACTCAATAAAAACTTAGCGAATAAAACCATTACAAAAAGCGAAGTGTTTATATGGAAAGGCTATAACAATGAAGAAGTTACAGGTATTTTGTATTATCCTACAGATTATCAAAAAGGAAAAAAATACCCATTAATACTATCTATACACGGAGGCCCTGCCGGTGTAGATACAGATACTTGGAGTGAGCGTTGGAGCACATATCCTAATATTTTGGCTCAGCGAGGTGCATTTGTACTTAAACCTAATTACCATGGTTCGTCTAATCATGGATTATCGTACGTAGAGAGTATTAAAGGGAATTATTATATTCCTGAACTTGAAGATATTACAAAAGGAATTAAAGCTCTTGAGAAAAGAGGTTTTATTGATACTGATAAAATGGGAACTATGGGGTGGTCTAACGGTGCTATTTTAACTACAATGTTAACTGTGAAATATCCTACTATGTTCAAATTTGCGGCTCCTGGTGCGGGTGACGTAAATTGGACTTCCGATTTTGGTACATGTCGATTTGGAGTGAGTTTTGACCAATCTTACTTTGGTGGTGCTCCTTGGGACGACGTGGATGGAAAATTTTACAACGAAAATTACATTATAAAGTCACCTTTATTTGAAATTGAGAAAATACAAACACCTACTATTATTTTCCACGGAAGTAATGACAGGGCTGTTCCAAGAGATCAAGGGTGGGAATACTATCGAGGTTTGCAGCAAGTAGGAAAAACACCGGTACGATTTCTATGGTTTCCTAATCAGCCACATGGATTAAAGAAGATTACGCATCAATTGCGAAAAATGAAAGAGGAATTGGCGTGGATAGATTTCTATTTATTTAACAAGTCTTCTGAAAAAAATGAAGCATTTAAAAAAGAGAGTCCGCTAGCTACACTTCTTCAAAAGAAGAATGTAAAACAAATTAAAACAGGTGTTTACGGTATTTTATTTAAAGAAAAACTATTACCTGAAACTGCGCAAATTAAAAAAGATTCTATTGAAATTGGTGTTTTTGAAGTTACAAATGCGCAGTTTAAATCGTACAATCCAAACTATACCTACACCTCCGGAAAAGATAATTACCCTGCTGTTGTGAGCAAGTCTGATGCAGAGGCTTATGTGGTGTGGCTAAGCTCATTCACTCAACAAAAATACAGACTTCCTACCTCTAATGAAGCTAAAAAACTTCAAGAAAAAGCACATAAAATAGGCGCTAAAGAGAATACGCTTCAATTTTGGGCTGGTTACAACATTACTTTTGATGAAGTTTCTTTGTTGAATCAAAAAATAGCACATCTAAATCCGTACGCATTACTTAAAGAAGTAGGGTCTTTTAAAGGATGTACTGTTGGTGAAGCAACTCTTTACGATTTAGGTGGAAATGTAGCAGAATACTCTCAAGAAGGAAGCTACGGGTATAGTGCCTACGATTACTGTGACCCAAATAACTCAGATAGTACAGTAAGTAAGTATGTAGGAATACGCGTTGTTAAAGTATTGCAAAAGTAAGGCAAATACCGTTTACCTCGAATAATTTGGAGCTTCTTTGGTAATTGTAACATCATGAGGGTGACTCTCTCGCATACCTGCAGAAGTAATTTTAACAAATTTGGCTTGTTTTTGCGATTCAATATCTTTTGCGCCACAATACCCCATTCCTGCACGTAATCCTCCTATAAACTGATGCATGGTTTCGTAAAGTTCTCCTTTATACGGTACACGACCTACAATACCTTCAGGTACCAGCTTTTTAATATCGTCTTCTACATCTTGGAAGTACCTGTCTTTAGAACCTTGTTTCATAGCTTCAACAGATCCCATACCTCTATACGACTTAAATTTTCGACCTTCAAAAATAATAGTTTCGCCAGGAGATTCTTTTGTTCCTGCCAATAAAGAACCAAGCATTACGCTATCTGCTCCGGCAGCTATGGCTTTTGGAATATCACCAGTATAACGTATTCCTCCATCAGCAATTATAGGAATTCCTGTACCTTTAATAGCGTTTGACACATCTATAATAGCCGATAATTGAGGGAACCCAACTCCGGCAACCACTCTGGTAGTACAAATAGACCCCGGACCAATACCTACTTTAACAGCATCGGCGCCTGCTTCTACCAAATATTTAGCGGCCTCACCGGTAGCAATATTTCCAACAATTACATCGATGTCTGAAAAAGAAGATTTAATAGATTTTAATACCGAAACAACGCCTTTTGTATGTCCGTGGGCAGTATCAATAACAAGTGCGTCAACTCCGGCATTTATAAGCGCTTCTGCTCTTTCTAAAGCGTCACCTGTAACACCAATAGCCGCAGCAACTCGTAATCGTCCATAGGTATCTTTATTTGCATTCGGATTTTCGCTAACTTTAATTATATCTCTATATGTAATGAGTCCTACCAGTTTTTGAGTTTTAGATACAACGGGAAGTTTTTCAATTTTATTTTCTTGCAAAATGGCTTCTGCTTGTTTTAAAGAGGTTCCTTCTGAAACCGTCACCAAATTTTTAGAGGTCATAACTTCCGAAATTTTTCGCGTGTTATCATTTTCAAACCTCAAATCTCTGTTAGTCACTATACCTACTAGTTCATCACTGTCATTTATCACCGGAATACCTCCAATGCTAAACTCTCGCATTAAGCTTTTTGCCTCTAAAACCGTCTGATTTTTTTTAATAGTAACAGGATCTATAATCATTCCTGATTCTGAACGTTTTACTTTTTTTACTTCGGAAGCTTGCTTAGCAATCGTCATATTTTTGTGTAATACGCCTATACCTCCTTCTCTAGCCATTGCAATAGCCATTTCAGATTCTGTAACAGTATCCATTGCTGCAGAAACAATAGGTGTGTTAAGAATGATATTTTTAGTGAATTTTGTTTGTATTTTAACTTCTCTAGGGAGAACTTCAGAAAAAGCAGGAATTAATAATACGTCGTCGTAGGTTAAACCTTCACCTACAAATTTAGAATTGTTTGAAATCATAATGCAACTGACTTAAAAAGTAATTGCGTGCAAATTTACAATTTTTAATTGGAAAATAATAGTCTATTTTTTTGTAAGGTCTTTTAAATATGAAATAATAGCCTTTCTAATATCTGAGGCCATTGCTGTTTCTTCGTTTGTATAAACTTTTACAACATCCTTATTTTCAGGCGTTAAAAAAGGAATATCGTACCCTTTTAAAAGGTAATCGCTAAACGCTACAGTGTAAATAGCTGAATCTACCAATTCCTTATTGTTTATAAACCAGGTGTTTTTTGATTTGTCAAAATTTGCATTGTAACGTTGTAAATAAGCTCCTTTTCCTGTTTTTGATTCACCGTAATCCAATACTTTTTTAAGTAAACTTCCTTTTAAATCTACTTTTAAAATACCACCACCAAAAGGTAAAACTCTAAAAATATCGATACCGGTAATAGCTCCTTGCAATTGATCATCTATTCGAATAGAACCTCCGTTTACAAGAGCACAATCTATGTTGTTATTAAAACTAAAAGCCATTGCTTTGGTAATAAGCATTCCTAAATTTGTTTGTACACTTCTTATAGGTGTATCTCTACCATCTAATGGCTCTGAGGTAGTATAAATGACTTCATCTGGGTTTGGCAATATTTCTTTAATTTTTTCATCTAGCAACACATTCCATTTTTGAACAATTTTCTCCACATTTTTATCGCTACCTGTCTTCGGAGTAATAGGAACTAGCTCAGAATTAATAATTGTCTCTTTAGTTTTTGTGTTGTACGATATTCTGTGAACATAAACGGTTCTAGCATTCGCATCGGCTTTGGTAACCTTGCTATTTCCTACTTTAATACTCATATTTACATGTTCATGTCCACCCATAATAAGTGGTATGTTTGGTAGTTTTTTAGCCAATAAGGTATCTTGTTCAATAGTTAAATGTGTAAGTCCAAATACAACGGCTGCTTTTTGTTCTAAATTTGCATAGGCTTGTGTAGCGCTATTGTAAAAATTGCCATAATCTACATAATCTTTCTTAGTAGCATCAATTGTGGCGCTTATAAACCCAATAGTTGCAGTTGCTCCAGCAGCATTTTTAACCTTAAAAATGTGTGTTTTAGGAATACTATAAGAAACCGTATCTTTAATTACCTCAAAAGGTGCTAACGTGTCTGTAAGTACATGCATCGGATTTGTTGCAATCCATTGGAAGCTAGATTCGTTTAATCGTTGTTGTAGTTCTTGCTCTTTCAAGTCAAACTCATGATTTCCAAAGGCAACCAAATCAAAATTCATAGCATTCATGACCTCTATCATTTGCTTACCTTTTATACGTTTGTTGTTATATTTTAAGGTTCCTAAAAGCGATGGATTTAAAAAATCACCCGCCATAAACATAAATGTATTCGGGTTTTCTTTTAATAATTTTTGGTGTAATTTTTCTACTCTGGCCAGTCCTCCTACCTTTCCTCCTTCTAAGGGAGCTATTTCATAAACATCATTAACTTGTAAAAACGTAATATTTATAATGTCGTTATCATTTGTACAGCAAGACACAAGTATTTGTGCGGTTAAGAATAGCCAGAAAAGTTTTTTCATACTAAAAAAATTAGATTTCAAAACTACATGATAATATCAAGATTTAAAAAATATTTTAGGAATTAAAATTTGTGCAAAAATTATAATAATAGAAAGCGTAAAACTCAGAGTCATTAATACTCCTGAAAAAGCAACGACATATTTAAACCATAAAACGCCGCTCCACAATACGTAAATCCCTCCAAAAGTTAAAATAATAGAAATAAAAGGCTCAAACATTAAAAAATACTTCAACCTCTTGGAAATTGCTGTAATTGAAAGAATTAAAGCTAGTAAAAAAAAGAGCATCGCCATTGATAAAATATGATTGTGCACAATGGTGAGTATTTCGGTTTTACTCTTTTTAAACTTCATAACTACGGCTTCTTCATCATTTTCATTTCCTAAATAATGAGATTCTATACCCTTCGGATTTGAGTTTGTAGTATTATGAACAAAGTTAATTCCTCCGTAAAAACCAATGCTAAGGAGTGTTACAAAGCCTAAAATAAGTAGTTTAATTTCTCTCGGAAGTTTATGCAACTGTATATTTAAATACATTATAATTGGTGTTTTTGAATTAAAATTTCAATTGTTTTTAAAAACTTATTAATTTCTCTAGTCATTGACTTTGCAGAAATGGTAGCTCCGGAAATGGCTGCAATATCACCTTGGTATTTAAAGGTGTGTTTTGTTGATTTACCCGTAAACTGTCTAAGCCATCGTTTACTTCCTACTTCACTTCCGTGATCTTCTCTATACACAAGTACTTTAATTTTAGAAATCACAAAATCGTTATTTAAGATTACCAGAAAATCAAAATAATCGGTTTTCCCAAAAGCTTTTCCTAAAAAATAATATCCTATATGCTTTTCGTCAATTGTAGTAATTTTATAAAAATTGGTTTTAGTGATTCTCGTAGGAAGTGTTTTGTTTATTTCTTCGGAAACAAGAACTGCTTCTTTTTGATATTCAACAATATTAAATACCGATTTAATTTCTTTATCAATTAATCTGCTTACTCTGTCAGAAGATGAAAAACTCATAAGAAAAAGTAGTCCTATAAAAAATATATGTTGTTTCATGATTTCTGAATTTAAAACCAAATGCCTATTCCTGCATTGAATTGATTTTTTACATTGCTTCCGGTTTCTGCATTGTCGACTATTTGATAATCTATTTTAAAGGCTGCGCCTTCGGCTACTTTATAGTTTAGTCCAAACGTATATTCACTTCTGTCGTAGCGTTTATTTTTAACCAAAGTACCTTCGGTTTTTGCATGAGTATTGTATTTTTCAAAACGAATAAAAGGTGTTATTTTTTCATTATTTCCAAGGTTAATATTGTAAGCTACTTCTGTATAAAAACCATACATTTCTGAACCTAAATCTGTTACCATCAACAGATTGTAATTGGCTGTGTTTGATAGTTTAGTGTAAATATATTGTCCTCTTAACTCTAAATTATGGCTTTTATATCTAGCGTCAGTTCCAAGCATTGTCACGTGTACCGTTGTATTTTCTATAGTGGTGTCATCTGTTTGTGTTTCTCCAAAGTATCCTGCTATTCCTACGCGAAGACCTCTAACACCGTAGTAATCTAATTTTGTTGAAAAGTTTGGCGTATTTGCCATTGCTGTCATTCCTTTTTGTCTTCCTTTACGTAAACCATCTATTCCTCTTAAAGTACCAAATCCATTTTCATAAGAAATAAAACCGTTGAACAGGTAAGCTTGATATTTTAATGAAGCTGCATCTAACCTTCCAAAAATTCCAATACCCATTTCTCGCCAAGTAGAAGGAACAATATAAGTATCGGTACTTGGGCGCTCGACACCGTAAAATGTAGTTGGTTCATGATACTCATTTATAATTCCCATAGGCACCAACATTAGTCCTGCTAGAATACTGGCGTTGTTGCCTAATCGGTATTTTAGGTATGCTTGCTCTACAAATACCTCATTAACGTGCTCGTACTCAATTTCAGTTAAAAAACTCACCTTGTTATTAAATTTGTAAGCAAATAGCAATACCAATCGGTGTACATCTAAATTTCCAGGAGTTGCGCCGTCAACTTCGTTATAGTCTATTTGTGCATAACCTCCTATTGAAAAGTTTCCCGGGTTCTGAAGCCCTTCTATTAGTTTTTGTCCTGCATTTGTTTGTTGTGGTGTGTTTTGTGCCACTGCTTGAAACGTACTTAAAATAAACGTTATTAAAATTACTTTTCTCATGATTGTTTTTCTTTATTCTTATTTAGACTTAATATAAATAATAAACAAATGTATATAAGAATAATCTAATAAAAAAGTGATTTTTTTAATAAATTGGAAAAGACTGATAAATATCAAGATTGCAAAATCTACAAGAAAATTTTTAGCGCTTCGTTATAAGCACTTTCAAAGCTCATGGCATTTACATTGGTAAAAACTTTTTGCTGATTAAAATAACTAACGAGTTTTTCAGTAGGCATATTACCAACCAATTCATCTTTAGCCATTGGGCAACCTCCATAACCTTTTATAGCTCCATCAAACCTTAGGCAACCTGCTTTAAAAGCAGCATCAATTTTTTCAAACCAACTAGAAGGTGTTGTATGCAAATGAGCACCAAACTCAATAGTTGGATAACTAGGAACTAAATTAGAAAACAAATAGGTTATTATCTCTGGAGTAGAAGTACCAACAGTATCGGATAAAGAAAGGATTTTTACTCCCATTTTGGCTAATTTTTCAGTCCATTCAGCGACAATTTCTACACTCCAAGGATCTCCATAAGGATTCCCAAATCCCATAGATAAATAAGCTACAACTTCTTTATTGTTTTTGTCGGCAATAGTTAGTATCTCATCTAAAATTACGATTGATTCGTTAATGGTTTTATGAGTATTCCTCATTTGAAAATTTTCTGAAATAGAAAATGGATATCCTAAATACGAAATTTCATCAAATGTTGCAGCATCTTGCGCTCCTCTAACATTAGCTACAATGGCCAATAACTTACTATTTGTATTTATTAAATCTAGTTTACTTAGCACTTCTGCCGTGTCTCTCATTTGCGGAATGGCTTTTGGAGATACAAAACTTCCAAAATCAATAGTATCAAACCCAACACGCAATAGTGCGTTAATGTATTGTGCTTTTTTTTCGGTCGCAATAAAATGTGTTTTGATGCCTTGCATGGCATCTCTCGGACATTCTATGAGTTTTACTTTTTTCATGCTTTTTCAAAGATACAATATCCTGTTAAGAATAATATATAAAAAACGCGATTGCAATAAATATAATTACTTTAAACCACTTTATTTTTTTCTGAAATGTGGGGTGTGTTTGAAGGTATGAAGCTACGTTTCCAGACAAAACAGAAACCAATGAGAAAATTAAAAATGCTTGTAGCATAAATAAGAATCCTAAAATGTAAAATTGTACAATGGTGCTTTTGGTTTCACTAAATAAAAATCCGGGAAAAAATGCTAAAAAGAAAATAGAAACCTTTGGGTTAAGCACGTTCATAATAAACCCTTGTTGCACTAGTTTTATCAGTTTTTTCCTTTTTACCTTTTTTAATACAAGTGCATCTTCTTCTGACTTATATGCTTGGGAAGCTAAAAAAAGTAAATAAAAGACACCAAATAACTTTATGGTAAAAAATAAGTATTCAGATTGTTTAATAATTGCCGAAACCCCAAAAGCAACTAGGCTTGTATGAATAATAATACCTAAAACCAATCCGAGTGAAGTAGCTATTCCGTATTTTTTACCATTGCTTATGCTTTGAACCAATACGTATATTATGTCTGGACCGGGCATAATGGTAAGTAAAGTCGAAGCTCCTACAAATGATATAAGGATATCATAATTCATTTTTCTTTAAAATTGCATTATTAATACGTTTAACTAATGAAGGACCTTCGTAAATAAATCCGGTGAATATTTGAACCAAATCAGCACCAGCATCTAGCTTATCAATAGCATCTTTTGGTGAGTGAATACCTCCCACCCCAATAATTGGAAATGCTTTATTTGACTTGGTTGCCAAATAACGAATTACAGCTGTACTTTTATCTTTCATAGGAAATCCGCTTAAACCTCCTTGACCAATTTTAGAAAGTTCTTTAGAGGCGGTACGCAACGCTTCTCTGCTTACCGAAGTATTGGTAGCTATAACGCCATCTATTTTTGTTTCTAGCACCAACTCAATAATTTCATCTAGCTGTATCTGGTTTAAATCGGGTGAAATTTTAATCAAAATAGGCTTTGATGTAGCAGCTGTTTTATTTTCATTTTTAATAGCCTTAATTAGCTCTAATAAATAAGATTTATCCTGAAGTTTCTCCATACTACCAACGTTAGGGCAGCTTATGTTTAAAACAAAATAATCTACATATGGATGTAGCGCTTTAAAGCACGACACATAGTCGTTGGTATAGTCTTCTGCTAAAGAATCTGTATTTTTACCTATATTTCCTCCAATAATAATGTGCTTATTCCGGTTTTTTAAGTTTTTTACAATTTCTGCAACTCCTTTGTTATTAAATCCCATTCTATTAATAATGGCTTTATCACTTTTTAATCGAAACAATCTTTTTTTAGGGTTTCCTTTTTGAGCTCTTGGAGTTACAGTCCCAATTTCAATAAAACCAAATCCAAAATTTTCTAACTCGTTGTACAACTGTGCATTTTTATCAAATCCGGCAGCCAATCCTACAGGATTTTTAAATGTTAATCCAAATACAGTACGTTCTAATTTCGCATTGGTTACCTGATACTTTTTCTTTAGCAAGAGAGAAACTCCCGGTATTTTGGTAATAAGTTTTAAAATAAAAAATGTGAAATGATGAACCTGCTCAGGATCAATTAGAAAAAAAAGCGGACGAATGATACGTTTGTACATTGTTGTTTGTTTGTACAAACATAAAAAAAAGCCTTTAGAAATAAACTAAAGGCTTTTAATTATTTTTTTAATTAGTTATCGCAAAGAAGCACCTACATTTTTCTCAAATGTATGTTGTAATTTTTGCATAATTTTTTCTATTTGCTTATCGTTTAGCGTTTTATTGGTATCCTGAAGAATAAAACTAATGGCGTACGACTTTTTGTTTTCGGCCAATTTATCGCCTTCATACACATCAAACAAGTCTACTTCTTTTAATAATTTTCTTTCAGCCTGAAATGCTAAGTTGTAAATTTCATTAAATGTAACCTCTTTATCCACAAGCAAAGCAAAATCTCTTTTTACTTCAGGAAACTTAGGGAGTTCTGTCACTTTTATTTTGGTTTTACCGCCTAATTTTAAGATGTTATCCCAGTTAAAGTCTGCAAAAAATACTTCTTGCTTAATATTAAATTCTTTTAAGACACCTCGTTTTACTACACCTAAATCTACTAACTTCGTTTTCCCTAAGCTTAGTGTAATTCCTTCAGAAAATACATCGCTTTTTGTTGGAGTGGTTTTTAAGTTTGTAATTCCTAATCGTTGAAGTAGTGTTTGTACAATACCTTTCAAATAGAAGAAATCGGTAGGTTTTTGAGTTAAGTTCCATCTATCTTTATTTCTGTTTCCAGAGATAAACAGTGTTAAGTGTTTTTGCTCGCTATATCCACTTTCAAATTTGTGATATGTTTTTCCGAATTCAAAAAACTTTAGTGAACTATTTTTTCGGTTTATATTGTAAATAACAGATTCTAAACCGCTGAATAACAATGATTGACGCATTACACCTAAATCGTTACTTAAAGGGTTTAAAATAGCTACATTATGCGACTCATTCAATGTTTCAGAAAGCGAAATATAATCTGATTTTGTGAGTGAGTTAGCCATTGTTTCACTAAAACCAAGTGCCGTTAACTGATTTGCAATTACATTTTCTATTTTTATATCATCAAACTCAGAAAAAGAGATAGATGTGTTAAGTTTATGAGAAAAAGCCACATTGTTGTAACCGTAAACTCTTAAAATTTCTTCAATAACATCGGCCTCTCTTGTTACATCAACTCGGTACGAAGGTATTGTTAAACCTAAACCACCTTCGGTAACACTATTTAACTTAATATCTAAAGACGCTAATATATTTTTAACCGTTTCTCTTGGGATTTCAGCACCTATAAGTCGGTCCATTTTCTCATACGATAAAAATACTTGAAAATCTTCTATTTTATTTGGATATAAATCAACTATTTCTGAAGAAACTTTACCTCCGGCAACTTCTAGAATAAGATTTGCTGCTCTTTTTAACGCATACTTGGTAATATTTGGGTCAATTCCTCGCTCAAATCTAAATGAAGCATCGGTATTTAAAGCGTGGCGCTTTGCTGTTTTTCGGATAGATACCGGATTAAAATAAGCACTTTCTAGAAAGATAGAAGTTGTATTTTCGGTAACACCAGAATGTAATCCTCCAAACACACCTGCAATACACATAGGTTCTTCATTTCCGTTACAAATCATTAAATCTTCTTCGTGCAAAGTTCTTTCAACTCCGTCAAGAGTTGTAAATTTAGTTCCGGAAGGAAGTGTTTTAACAAGCACTTTATTCCCTTTTACTTTTCCGGCATCAAATGCGTGTAGTGGCTGTCCCAGTTCGTGTAAAACGTAATTTGTAACATCAACTATATTATTTATAGGCGTTAACCCAATAGCTTTTAACTTGTTTTTAATCCAATTTGGAGATTCTTTTACAGTAATATCAGAAATTGTTACTCCGGCATAGCGAGGCGCTTTTTCAATATCTTCTACAATTACATCAAATTTAAGTGTTCTGTCATCTACGTGAAAGTCACTTACAGAAGGTGATATTAATTCTAATGAAATTTCGTGTTGTAACAAGCCGGCTCTAAGATCTCTAGCGGTACCTAAATGGCTCATTGCATCGGCTCTGTTAGGTGTTAATCCTATTTCAAACACATGGTCTGTTTCTATATTAAATACTTCAGAAGCAGGTGTACCGGCAGCAATACTGTCGTCTAAAACCATTATTCCATCATGACTTGTTCCTAATCCCAATTCATCTTCGGCACAAATCATTCCGTGGCTCTCTTCTCCCCTAATTTTTCCTTTTTTTATTTTAAAACCAACTCCTTTATCGTTGTACAACATGGTGTTTATAGTTGCAACCGGAACCGTTTGTCCTGCAGCTACATTTGGAGCTCCACAAACTATTTGCACCGGATTCCCATCTCCTAAGTCTACCGTTGTTACTTTAAGTCTGTCTGCATTACTGTGTTGCTCGCAGGTTAATATTTTACCTATAACAACACCTTTAAGGCTTCCTTTTATAGATTCTACGGTTTCAATACCTTCTACTTCAAGCCCTAAATCGGTTAACAATTCTCCTGTTTTTTCAGCATCCCAATCAACTTTTAAAAATTGCTTTAACCAATTGTATGATATTTTCATTTTCTTCTAAAATTTTTACGAATTGCAAAGATAAAAAATAGTATTTAGATGTATGCGTATTTAGTTAAAAAAAGACGATGCACGTACGTTAAATAATGATAGTCTTTAACTTATATGCGCCCAAATAGATGCATTTTTACTTGTTTCTAGATACGCTATTTTTACATTTCTATTTTCGGGAAGTTGCAAGGTAGGATCTGTACGCAACAATGAAATAGCCTCTCCTCTAGCAGATTTCAATACATGTGCATCTTTAATAATATCGGCAATTCGCAAATTTAACACACCACTTTGTTGAGTTCCCATTAAATTACCGGGACCTCTTAGTTTTAAATCAACTTCTGCAATTTTAAATCCGTCACTTGTTGTTACCATAGTGCTTAACCGTGTTTTTGCATCGCTAGAAAGTTTAAAACTAGACATTAAAATACAATAACTTTGTTCGGCTCCTCGACCAACACGTCCTCTTAATTGATGAAGTTGCGAGAGTCCAAAACGTTCTGCACTTTCTATAACCATTACTGAAGCATTGGGAATATTTACGCCTACTTCAATAACGGTAGTCGCAATCATGATTTGAGTTTCTCCTTTTATAAATCGTTGCATTTCAAACTCTTTATCTTCAGGTTTCATTTTTCCGTGTACAATGCTAATTTGATATTCAGGCTTAGGAAATTCTCTAGAAATACTATCGTATCCATCCATCAAATCTTTGTAATCCATTTTTTCAGACTCATTAATAAGCGGATAAACAACATATACCTGCCTTCCTTTTGCAATTTCTTCTTTTAAAAATTTAAATACCGAAAGCCTGTTTTTATCAAACCTATGCGCTGTTATAACTTCTTTTCTTCCGGGAGGAAGTTCATCAATTACAGAAATATCTAGGTCTCCATACACACTCATTGCTAGTGTTCTTGGTATTGGGGTGGCTGTCATTACTAAAATGTGAGGTGGTAACGTATTTTTTAACCACATTTTAGAACGCTGTTCTACACCAAATCGATGCTGTTCATCAATAATTGCCAATCCTAAATTGTGAAATTTTACTTTATCTTCTATTAACGCATGTGTGCCTATTAAAATGTGTAACTCGCCCGATTCAAGCTCTTGGTGTATTGCTTTACGATCTTTTGCTCCGGTAGAACCGGTTAGCAGTTTTACCTTCACAGGAATTCCTTTTAGTAAAGCGGTAATAGAATTGAAGTGCTGTGTGGCTAAAATTTCAGTAGGAGCCATTAAAGCAGCTTGAAATCCGTTATCCAAGGCAATTAACATTGATAAAAGCGCCACAATGGTTTTTCCAGAACCTACATCGCCTTGTAGCAATCTATTCATTTGAGCATTTGAATGCAAATCTTTTCGGATTTCTTTAAGTACTTTTTTTTGAGCGTTTGTCAACTCAAAAGGTAAGTTGTTTTTATAAAAATCATTAAAAAAATCACCTACTTTTTCAAAACAAAACCCTTTAATTTTAGCTTTTCTAATTAATTTTTTCCGGATTAATTGCAGTTGAATAAAAAAGAGTTCTTCAAATTTTAATCGTGCTTGTGCTTTAGTTAAAAGTACTTGATTTTGAGGAAAATGAATATTTAATAAGGCTTCTTTTTTTGTTATAAATGCATATTTTCGAAGTATTGACACAGGAAGTGTTTCAGAAAAACTTGTGCCTATCTCAGCAAATAAGTGCTGCATTAACTTAGAAATAACTCTATTGCTAATCCCTTTATTTGTTAGTTTTTCGGTAGACGGATATATAGGTTGCATTCCTTTTTGCAGACTTTTTTTGTAATTTGAAAGCAATTCCATTTCCGGATGTGCCATGGTAAAAAGTCCTTTGTAAAAAGTTGTTCTCCCAAATAATACGTACGGGACGTTAAGTTTAAGCGATTCCTTTATCCATTTTATACCTCGAAACCAAACCAACTCCATAGTTCCGGTGCCGTCGGTAAAGGTTGCCACTAACCTACTTCCTCTTTTTTGTTTTACGGTTTTTAAATGCGTTAGCGTTCCAATAATTTGTATTTCAGCAGTATTGTGCTGAAGCTCGTTTATTTTAAAAAAATGCGTTCTATCTATATATCTATTCGGAAAAAAATGAAGCAAATCAGCAAATGTACGAATTCCCAATTCCGATTTTAATAAATCAGCTCGGTTAGGCCCTACGCCTTTTAAGTAAGAAATTGAAGTATGTAAATTATACGCCGGCATTTACTGTTATAAAAATACGAAGATAGTAAAATGAGTGTGTTATTAGCAATATGTTTATTGCTAAATTTGGTTATGGCTAAAATTTAAAAAAGTATTAGTTTTGTTGTAAATAACGTATAAAATACACAAAATCAATACTTTATGCTTGAGTAGAAGTTTAAACCACTCTAAATCACTCCATTTTATTGATTTTGTGTACATTTGCAAACATATTTTCTAAAAAATGAGATTGCACAGAAACTTGGTTAATGCTGTTATAGAGTCTTTAAAACTTATCTACAACGAAGGCGAATACGCCGATAAAGTTGTTGAAAAAGCTTTAAAGCGTGATAAGCGTTGGGGTGCCAGAGATCGTAAATTTATTGCTGAAACTATTTACGAGATGGTACGATGGAAACGTTTATACAACGAAATAGCCGGAACCAAATGGCATTACAGTCCTGAAAATATTTGGAAAAACTTTGCAGTTTGGGCAGTATTAAAAGGAATAGAATTACCTGATTGGAAGCAGTTTGAAGGAGTGCCGGTAAGAAGAATCAAAGGAAAATATGATGAGTTTAGAAATGAGAGAGCAATTATAGAGTCTATCCCTGATTGGTTAGACGAACTTGGTGTAGCTGAACTTGGAGAAGATACATGGAGTAAAGAAATAGCTGCACTTAATAAGCAAGCAGCTGTTATTTTAAGAGTTAATACTTTAAAAACAACTCTTGAAGGGCTCCAAAAAAACCTTGCTAATATTGGTTTGGAAACAGCGCGAATTGAAGGGCATCCCTATGCGCTAAAATTGGTTGAACGCGCCAATGTTTTTAAAACAGACGCTTTTAAATACGGATTGTTTGAAGTACAAGATGCTTCATCGCAATTGGTAGCTGAATTCTTAGATGTTGCACCCGGAATGCGAGTTATAGATACTTGTGCCGGTGCTGGAGGGAAAACATTACACCTTGCCGCATTAATGGAAAATAAAGGTCAAATTATTGCCACCGATATTTATGAAAGTAAGCTAAAGAAATTAAAAAAGAGAACTCGAAGAAACGGCGTTCATAATGTAACCACAAAGGTTATTGATTCCGGTAAAGTAATAAAAAAACTAAAAAATTCTGCTGACAGAGTACTTATTGATGCTCCTTGTAGTGGTATTGGAGTTTTAAAACGCAATCCGGATAGCAAATGGAAGTTACAACCTGAGTTCATCGATAATATCAAAAAAACACAAGCAGAAATATTACAAAATTACGCACAATTGGTAAAAAAAGGCGGTAAACTGGTATATGCCACCTGCTCTATTTTACCTTCAGAAAACGAAAATCAAATACAATCTTTTCTAGTAAACAACCCTGATTACAAATTCATTAAAGAACGGAAGGTTTCTGTATCAGAATCCGGCTTTGATGGCTTTTATATGGCTTTATTAGAGAGGAAATAATTTTAAAACGCCCAATAAATGAAAAAAAAATTATTACTTCTATCTTTTTATCTTATTACATTATCGCTTTTTAGCCAAATCCCAGCTGGTTACTACAGCACAGCTACAGGAACTGGATACACGCTAAAAACACAACTTTACAACATCATTAAAGGTCACAACGATTTAGGATATAGTGGTCTTTGGGTTACTTATCAAACATCTGATATTGATCTATTTTATGAAAATGATGGTACTATTATGGATATCTACTCTGAAAATCCAGCAGGTGTAGATCCTTATAACTTTATTGTAACTACAGACCAATGTGGTACTTATTCTGTAGAAGGAGATTGTTACAATAGAGAACATATTATCCCACAATCTATATTTAGCCAGGCATCTCCTATGAGAAACGATGCGCATTTTATTGCCGCAACCGATGGGAAGGTGAATGGATATCGCTCGAATTATCCTCATGGTGTGGTTGGAAGTGTAACCTATACATCTCAAAATGGCTCAAAATTAGGTTCAGCCCTAAATTCAGGGTACTCTGCCGGATATTCAGGAACTGTTTTTGAACCTATTGATGAGTTTAAAGGAGATATTGCAAGAATGTACTTTTATTTTGCAACACGTTATGAAAACTTAGTAGCTGGTTGGTCTTTTACTATGTTTAACGGAACAAGTGATCAGGTATTTGCAGAACCTTTTTTAACCATTTTAAGAACGTGGCATGCGCAAGATCCTGTGAGTAGCTACGAAATAGCTAGAAATAATGCTATTTATGCACGTCAAAATAACAGAAATCCATTTATTGATCATCCAGAATATGTAGAGCTTATATGGAATCCTACTCCAGATACAACAGCACCTACAGCACCTACAAACTTAGTTGGAACGAACATTACCAATACAACTGTAGATTTAAGTTGGACTGCTTCTACCGATAATGTAGGTGTTACTTCATACGCTATTTATAAAGATGGTGTATTTTTAGCTTCATCAGCAACAAACTCATATACCGTTACCGGTTTAACTCAAAATACAACGTATTCTTTTGTTGTATATGCTAAAGATGCTGCTGCAAACACATCTCCGGCTAGTAACACACTTTCTATTACAACTACAAATATTATTGACAATCAGGCACCAACAGCTATTGTGGATTTAGCAGCTGCAAACACAACCAATTCGAGTACCGATTTAAGTTGGTCTGCTTCTACAGATAATGTAGGTGTATCAGGATACGATGTATACCAAAACGGAACTTATTTGGCTACAACAGCTACAAACTCATATGCAGTTACAGGCTTAACAGCAAACACTACCTATTCGTTTATCGTGTATGCCAAAGATGCCGCAGGAAATACTTCTGCAGCAAGTAATACCGTTTCTATTACAACATTAAACGTTCCTTCAACCTGTTTGTCTGAAACTTTCACAAATATGGGTGTTGCCAGCTCTTCTTATTCTGTTAGAAACTGGACAGGTGATGACGGAGGTGCTTGGACAGCAACAGATGCCAGAACAGACCAAACAATAAACGGGCCTGCAATTACCATTAGAAATGGTTCACTAACAATGCCTACAACAGCCAATGGTATTGGAAGTTTAACGGTTACTACCATTCGAAAATTCTCAGGATCATCAGGAACTTTCACAGTTACTGTAAACGGTACTGTGGTAGGTACAATTCCTTACGGAACAACTCAGCAAACAACTACAATTCCTAATATAAATATTACCGGAAATGTAAGCGTTGTTTTTGATGGAAATTCAGGAACTTCAAACCGTGTGGCTTTTGACGATTTAAGTTGGACTTGTTATACAAGTACTTTAGGCGTACAGGAGTTCAAAGATAATTTATTCAGTATTTACCCTAATCCTGCAACAGAAAACAAAATAGTGTTATCTATTAAAGACAACACCGATATTTCTTCTGTAGAACTTTATAATTTAACAGGGCAACTGATTTTAAATATTAAAAATCCTACTATTTCTAACAATAGATTTGAAATTAATAATATTCCGAAAGGATTATATATCATTAAAGTATTTAACGACAAGGCTTTTTCAACAAAGCGATTGATTGTTCAATAAGTTTTAAAAAAGCGGCTCAGTAATGAGTCGCTTTTTTTTAATCTATTATAGATTCTCCGTTTAGGTTTGTAGTTAAAACATCACTCATATAATCAAAAAAAGGGCGCATTGCTTTATATGAGTTGTCTATGTCGATTAAAAAGTTTGAAGCACAAACTTGTGAATCGGTAAAATTACGTACTACAATAAATTGCTTCTTTTTAATCAAATTGATGTTTGAATGGTTTTTATCAAATCCTCTAGGTGCTGTTTTTAAAGCGTTTCCTTGTAATTCCCTAAAATATTTCTTGAATACAGGATTCCGTATAATGGTTCTCATTTCAGAAGCATCTACTTCAAACTCTTTTCTAATTCTAAACAAATCTTCTTTATTAGGTTCCCAAAAACCACCAGCTAAAAAGCTTTCACCTGGGCGTATTCTTAAATAATAGCCGCCTCTAAGTCGTTTTGATGCTCTTGTAAAGTGCACTGCGAAATGAGGTTTATACGGTGTTTTATCTTTTGAAAAACGAACATCTCTATAAATCCGAAACATTTTTTGTCCTTCAATGGTATCGTGTATATTCAAACCTGCTTCAATCTGGTTAAAAAAGTGCTTTACTTGAAGTTGCTCCTTTTTAAAAGCTGCTTTATTTTCCTGAAACCAAGCTCTATTGTTATTTTCTTTTAATTGAGATAGAAAATTTAGTGTTGAAGGAGAAATTGTATCCATGTTATTCTTTTTACACTCCGAATGTATAAAAAAGATTTACTATGTATGGCGTTCCTCTAGAATTTTAACAATATCCGTCAATAAAAAACCTTTGGCTTGTAGCAAAATTAAAAAATGAAACAGTAAATCTGCACTCTCGTTTAAAAACAGTTCTTTGTTATTATCTTTAGCTTCAATAATAGTCTCTACAGCTTCTTCTCCAACTTTTTGAGCAATCTTATTAATTCCTTTTTCAAATAAAGAAGCTACGTAGCTATGCGCTGTATCTCCATTATTTTTTCTTGAGGTAATTACATTTTCTAATGTTGATAAGAAACCGAAATTTTGTGTGTTTAGCTCATTCCAACAAGTATCACTTCCGGTGTGGCAAGTTGGACCAACAGGATTGACTTGAATTAATAATGTATCGTTATCACAGTCATTTTTTAGATTCACCACATTTAAAAAATGACCGCTTTCTTCTCCTTTTGTCCACAATCTATTTTTAGTCCTGCTAAAAAAGGTGACTTTATTTGTTTTTACGGTTTTTAGATAGGCTTCTTCGTTCATATAGCCTAACATTAGTACATTTTTAGTAGTTGCATCTTGTATGATTGCAGGTACTAAATTATTGCTGTTTTTATTAAAATCAATATTCATATTCTTACAGGTATATTATTTTTTCTCAATTGTTTTTTTAACACTTTAATTTCTATTTCTTTAAAATGAAAAACACTGGCTGCAAGTGCTGCATCGGCTTTTCCTTTGGTAAAAACATCTATAAAATGCAGTGTATTTCCGGCACCTCCCGAAGCAATTATAGGAATATTTACAAGAGTTGATAACGTTGCCAGCGCTGTGTTTGAAAAACCATTTTTAGTACCATCGTTATCCATAGAAGTAAATAAAATTTCTCCTGCTCCACGACGCTCAACCTCTTTAGCCCAATCAAATAAATTTATTGTTGTTGGTACTTTTCCGCCAACTAAATGCACCAACCATTCATTCTTAATTTTTTTGGCATCTATGGCAACTACAATACACTGATTTCCGAATTTTGTAGCTAACTGATTAATTAAATTCGGGTTTTTTACAGCTGAAGAATTGATAGATACCTTATCTGCCCCCGAGTTTAAAAGGACTTCAACATCTTCAACAGATGTAATGCCGCCACCAACAGTAAAAGGAATATTAATTTTTTCAGCGACTTTTTTCACCAATGCTGCTAGCGTTTTTCGTTTTTGCTCGGTTGCTGTAATATCTAAAAACACCAGCTCATCTGCACCGTTGTTAGCATACATTTCAGCCAATTCTATAGGGTTTCCTGCATCTCTCAAGTTAAGGAAATTAACACCTTTTACGGTTCGTCCGTTTTTTATATCTAAACACGGTATAATTCTTTTTGTCAGCATTTTAGTTATTTAAAATAAATTGTTCCAAGCTTTTTAAACTTATGCTATTTTCATAAAGTGCTTTTCCAATAATCGCTCCTTTGCAGCCCAGTTTTTTAAGAGTTTTTAAATCTGCTAAAGTCGTAATACCTCCGGAAGCGATTAAGTGGATATTTGGAGTGGCTTTTAATACTTTATCATACAATAAAAATGAAGGTCCTTGCAGCATCCCGTCTTTTGATATATCTGTGCAAATAACAAATTTAATTCCTTGATTAACATAATCTTGTATAAATGGAATTAATTTTTTACTTGAAGTTTTTAACCACCCGTTTGTTGCTATATTTTCATCAAACACATCGGCTCCTAAAATTATTTTATCGGCTCCGTATTTTTCAACCCAAGAGATGAAAGTAAGCGGATTTTTAACAGCAATACTTCCTCCTGTAATTTGTGTGGCGCCACTTTCAAAAGCAATGTATAAATCGGTATCCGATTTTAATCCACCTCCAAAATCTATTTTTAAATTCGTTTTAGAAGCTATTTGTGCTATTGTTTTATAATTTACAATGTGATTTGCTTTTGCTCCATCTAAATCTACCAAATGCAAAAATTCAACACCCGAATCTTCAAACTGTTTAGCTGCATCTAACGGATTCTCGTAATACACTTTTTTGGTATCGTAATCTCCTTTAGCTAATCGTACACATTTTCCGTCTATAATATCAATTGCCGGTATAATTCTCATTTGTTAAATTTTTAAAAAGTTTTTTAATAGTTGTTCTCCTGCGGCACTGCTCTTTTCAGGGTGAAATTGTACCCCATAAAAATTATCTTTTTGCATAGCAACACTGTATAATTTGTAATATGTTGCTTTTGCTACAGTAGTTGAGTTTAACGGTACATAATAGCTATGTACCAAATACATAAATTCATTTTCACGAATGTTTTTAAACAAGGCTCCTTCCAAATTAGTTATTTCATTCCACCCTATTTGAGGAACTTTTACGGTGTTTGGAAATCGCTTCACTTTTGCATCAAAAATACCCAACCCTTTGGTATTGCCCTCTTCACTATAATTACACATTAATTGCATCCCTAAACAAATTCCTAAAACCGGCTGTTTTAAGGCAGGAATTAATACATCTAGCTTTGTTGCTTTTAATTTATCCATAGCGCTACTTGCATGACCAACTCCCGGAAATATTACCTTATCTGCATTTTTAATTACCGTTGCACTTTTGGTTACAATAGCCTCATATCCCAGCCTATTCAGCGCAAATTTCAACGATTGTATATTACCGGCACCATAATCTATAATTGCAATATTCATGATTATAACATTCCTTTTGTGGTTGGTAAAATCATTTTTTCAGCATCTCGTTTTACAGCTGCTTTTATGGCTCTTGCAAACGCTTTAAAAATAGCTTCAATTTTATGATGCTCATTTACTCCTTCGGCTTTTATATTTAAATTGCATTTAGCCCCATCGGTAAACGATTTAAACAAGTGATAAAACATTTCTGTAGGCATCTCACCTATTTTTTCACGTTTAAAATTGGCATCCCACACTAACCAGTTTCTTCCACCAAAATCTATAGCCACTTGTGCTAAACAATCGTCCATAGGTAAACAAAACCCATAACGTTCAATGCCTAACTTGTCTCCCAAAGCCTTGTAAAAAGCTTCTCCAAGCACAATCATTGTATCTTCAATAGTGTGGTGCTCATCCACTTCTAAATCGCCTTTAACATCAATTGTAAGATCCATATTTCCGTGTTTTGGTATTTGAGTCAACATATGATCAAAAAAAGCAATTCCTGTTTTTATGTTAGAAATACCCGAACCATCTAAGTTTAAAGAGATGTAAATTTGTGTTTCAGAAGTTTTTCGAGCAATTTCAGCAGTTCTGGTTTTTAGTTTTAAAAACTCGTATATTGTTTTCCACTGCGTAGTTTCAAGACTTATTACATCATTTAATTCTGCTGGCTTCACAGTTACTTCATTATTCCCTAAATACGTATTAGAATTAATAAAAATACCTTTGCTGCCAATGTTTTTAGCCAACTCCATATCTGTAAGCCTATCACCTATTACAAAAGAACTTTTTAAATCGTATTCTTCTAAAAAATAATTGGTTAGCAATCCTGTTTTTGGCTTTCGAGTATTTTTATTTTCTGAAGGAAAAGAAGTATCTATTAGCACATTATCAAATACAATACCTTCATTCTCAAAAGCGTTTATCATAAAATTTTGAACAGGCCAAAAAGAAGCTTCAGGAAACGATGCAGTACCTAAACCATCTTGGTTTGTTACCATAACCAATTCAAAATCTAACTCTTTGGCTATTTTAGACAAATACGTAAACACATTAGGGTAAAAAACAAGCTTTTCAAAAGCATCTATTTGCTCATCTGCAGGTTCTTTTATTAGCGTTCCGTCTCTGTCTATAAACAATACTTTTTTCTTCATAATTCGAGCTTTTTAAGCAGTTTTACTAGTTGTTTGTTTTGAGTTTGTGTACCTACTGTAATTCTTAAACAATTATTACAAAGAGGCTGACTGCTACGGTCTCTTACAACTATCTTGTGTTCTAATAATTGTTGGTAACGTTTGGCAGCATTGTCTACTTTTACCAAAATAAAATTGGTTTCAGTAGGGTATATTTTTTTTATAAATGAAATTGATTGCATTTCTTCAATAAGAAATGTACTTCCTTCTTTAATTTTTGCAACATCCTTTTTTAAAGTAGCTATATTTGTTAGTTTTTCTAAAGTCTTGTAAATACTTAGTACATTGACATTGTAAGGAGCTTTAATTTTATTTAATACTTCAATAATTTCTTTAGAAGCGTAGCAAACACCTATTCTAATTCCCGCCATACCGTAAGCCTTAGACATCGTTTGGGTAATTATTAAATTCGGGTAATCATCAATAGCATTTAACCAACTTTCTTGTGATGAAAAATCTATATAAGCCTCATCAATAACAACCAATCCTTTAAATTTTTTCAATAATTCCAGCACATTTTTTACAGAAAACACATTTCCTGTCGGATTGTTTGGCGAGCATAAAAACAACACCTTAGAATAGCTATCGGCGACTTGTAAAATTGCTGAGATATTTGGTTGAAAATTTCTATTTAGCAAAACCTCTCTATTTTCAATATTATTTATGGCTGCAAGCACTTTGTACATACCATAAGTTGGTGGCAAAGTGATTACATTATCAATACCCGGCTCACAAAAAGCTCTTACAATTAAATCGAGTACTTCATCGCTACCATTTCCCAACAAAATTTGATTAGGAGATACCTGTTTAAGTGCTGCGAGTTTATTTATAAGCTGAAAAGGTTGCACGCTAGGATACCTGTTTACCGTTGTGTCAAAGGGATTTTCATTGGCATCTAAAAATGTCATTTTAGCTCCTATTTGATCAAAATCATCTCTGGCAGAAGTGTATGGTGCTAGTGCTTTTATTGTAGGTCGTATTAATTTTTGAATATCCATCACTCTTATTTTAACGATTTTAAACGGAGCGTTACTGCATTTTTGTGAGCATATAGCCCTTCTTCTTGTGCCATTATTTCAATAGCACTTCCTATATTTTGAATTCCGTTTGCCGTAATTTCCTGAAAAGAGATTGTTTTTAAAAAAGAATCCAGATTTACACCGGAATACGCTTTTGCAAACCCGTTTGTTGGCAGTGTATGATTTGTCCCTGAAGCATAATCACCCGCACTTTCAGGAGAATAATTACCAATAAATACAGAACCTGCATTAACAATACCATTGCAATAGAAATCGGTATTTTTAGTACAAACCATTAGGTGCTCAGGAGCATATTCGTTAATTAGTTCCAATGCTTCATCATCTGTTTTTACGCATATAAGTTTTGAATTGGTAATAGATTTTTGTGCTATTTTTTTTCTAGGAAGTTTTTCTAACTGTAAGGCTAATTCTTTTTCTATTTCGCTCAACACTTTCTCTGAAGTGCTTATTAAAAGCACTTGACTGTCTTCGCCGTGTTCTGCCTGACTTAACAAATCGGAGGCCACAAAAGCAGCATTTGAAGAATCATCGGCAATAATTAGTAATTCACTTGGGCCGGCAGGCATATCAATAGCAACTCCAAATTTTGTTGCGTATTGCTTCGCTGTTGTTACGTACTGATTCCCCGGACCAAAAATTTTATAAACTGCAGGAACTGTTTCTGTACCAAAGGTAAGAGCTGCAATAGCCTGTATCCCTCCTGCTTTTACTATTTTAGACACGCCACACAGCTGCGCTGCATATAAAATAGCCGGATTTACATTTCCTTGCTTGTCTGGCGGTGTACAAAGTATGATTTCTGAACATCCGGCAATTTTAGCAGGTATTGCCAGCATTAAAACAGTTGAAAACAGTGGTGCTGTTCCCCCGGGAATGTACAATCCTACTTTTTGAATAGGGCGTTTTTCTTGCCAGCAAAAAACACCATTAGTAGTTTCTATAACCTTTTTAGTTACTTTTTGTGCCGAATGAAAAGCCTCTATATTTTCTTTTGCAACAGCAATCGCTTTTTTTAATGCTTCAGGTAACTGTTCTTCTGCTTGTGCAATTGTTGTTTCAGAAACAAGCACATCATCAATGGCTGCTCCATCAAAAATTTCTGTGTATCGTTTTAAACCTTCTTCGCCATTTCGATTAATATCTGCAAAAATAGAAGCAACCGTTTCTTCTATACTTTCTGAAATAGTAGTTGGACGCTTTAAAATAGCGGTCCATTCTTTTCTATCAGGATTTATTATTTTTTTCATAAGATTATTTTATTTTAGAGTACCATTTTTTCAATCGGAATTACTAACAAACCCTCAGCACCAACGGCTTTTAATTTGTCTATTACTTCCCAAAAAGAGTTTTTTTCTATAACTGTATGAATAGAGCTCCATCCTTCTTCGGCTAAAGGCAAAACCGTAGGACTCCGCATACCTGGTAAAATTTTAATAATGTCATTTATTTTAGAATTTGGTGCATTTAATAAAATATACTTTGATTTTCGAGCCTTTAATACCGCCTGAATTCTAAACTGAAGTTTGTCTAACAGTTGTTGCTTTTCCTTCGAAATTTGAGGAGATACTGCCAATACAGCTTCACTCGTTAATAGCACTTCTACTTCTTTTAAATTGTTTTTAAACAGTGTACTTCCGCTTGAAACAATATCACAAATAGCATTCGCTAAGCCTATATTTGGTGCGATTTCAACCGAACCATTGATTACATGGATATCGGCAGCAACATCAAACTTTTTTAAATATTGTTGCACAGTGTTTGGATACGACGTTGCAATTCGAGTATTATTTAAATCGGTAATACTCGTGTATGCTTCATTTTTTGGAACGGCTATTGAAACTCTGCATTTTGAGAAACCTAATTTCTCAGCAATACGAATATCATTTCCTTTTTCTATAAGCACATTTTCTCCAATAATGGCAATATCTACTACACCGTCTCTTAAATATTGAGGAATATCTCCGTTACGCAAATACAATACTTCTAACGGAAAATTACTTGCTTGGGCTTTTAGCTGATCTTTACCATTATCAATTGAAATACCGCAATCTTTTAAAATTTTAAGAGAATCTTGGTTTAACCTGCCCGATTTTTGAATCGCTATTTTTAATTTACTCATTTTTTAATGTTTTGTTTGAGCAAATCAAAAGGGAAAGACTAATAAAAAACCCGTTTGATTTGCTCAAACGGGTTCAAAATATATTTTAATTTATTCAATACATCTTCAGCTCGCTTGAGTGCAAGTATGAAAATGACGATGATGTAATTGAATAAAATTCATGTGTTTGTTTTAACAAGGCAAATATAGAAATTACTTTTAAACAAACAAGCCCACTTGTAATGTATGTTACAATTACATACGTTTTGTTAATTATTTAACAAATTCAAATTGTTTAAAACTATTTTGATAAGTGCTGAAAATAAATGATTAGACTTTTGTAAAAATGGTTAAATTTGCTGCATAAACAACACACTAAACAAATCAAAACATGATTCATTTCTTTGGAAACACAAGCAGCAAGGTGTATGCTGTGCAAACGTCAAAAGAACTTTCAACAGAGGATATACAAAAATTACATTGGCTTTTTGGCAACCAACCTAAACTAAACGTGGCGTCTATTGACGCCATTTTTATTGGGCCAAGAGCCGTAATGATAACTCCTTGGAGTACCAATGCTGTAGAAATAACTCAGAATATGGGAATAACAGGAGTGCAAAGAATAGAGGTGTTTTATCCTGCCACCGAAAACACTCTTTTTGATAAAATGATTTATCAAAAATACCCATCGTTACACCAGCAAATTTTTGTGATTGACAGTACTCCTGAACCTATTTTGGAAATTGATGATATTTCGGCATACAACCAGCAAGAAGGATTGGCTTTAAGCGATGAAGAAATTACTTATTTGAATGAACTTTCTCAAAAATTAGGTCGTAAGTTAACCGATTCGGAAGTATTTGGCTTTTCGCAAGTAAACAGTGAGCATTGCAGACATAAAATTTTTAATGGTACATTTATTATTGATGGCAAACAAATGGAGGCCTCATTGTTTAAGCTCATTAAAAAAACTTCAGAAGAAAACCCAAATGCTATTGTATCTGCTTATAAAGATAACGTTGCATTTGTAGAAGGACCTACTGTTACACAATTTGCACCAAAAAGTGCCGATAAGCCAGACTACTATCAAAAAAATAATTTTAAAGCTGTTATTTCATTAAAAGCAGAAACACATAATTTTCCGACTACGGTAGAACCCTTTAATGGTGCTGCTACAGGTTCCGGAGGCGAAATAAGAGACCGTCTTGCAGGAGGAAAAGGCTCACTTCCTTTAGCAGGAACTGCGGTATATATGACCTCTTATTCTAGATTGAAAAAAAATCGACAATGGGAACAATCTGTTGAGGCTCGTAATTGGTTGTATCAAACACCGGTTGATATTTTGATAAAAGCCTCAAATGGCGCTTCAGATTTTGGAAATAAATTTGGACAACCTTTAATTACAGGCTCTTTATTCACTTTTGAACATCAAGAAAATAGCCGAATTTTAGGATACGATAAAGTTATTATGCAGGCCGGAGGTATTGGTTACGGAAAACACGACCAAGCGCTTAAAGATGATCCTAAAAAAGGCGACAAAATTGTTTTATTAGGTGGCGATAATTACAGAATTGGTATGGGAGGAGCCGCGGTTTCATCTGCCGATACCGGCGCATTTGAAAGTGGTATAGAACTAAATGCTGTTCAACGTTCAAATCCAGAAATGCAAAAGAGAGCTGCAAATGCGATTAGAGCAATGGTAGAAAGTGATATCAATCCAATTGTATCTATTCACGATCACGGTGCGGGTGGGCATCTAAATTGCTTATCTGAATTGGTCGAAAATACCGGAGGACACATCAATTTAGATAAATTACCTATTGGAGATCCTACGCTTTCTGCAAAAGAAATTATAGGAAATGAATCACAGGAACGAATGGGGCTGGTTATTGGCGAAAAAGAGTTAAAAACTTTAGAGTTGATTGCAGCACGTGAACGAGCTCCTATTTATACCGTTGGAACGGTAACCGACAATCATCAATTCACATTCGAATCTGAATCTAGTGGCGAAAAACCAATGGACTTATCGCTTTTTGATATGTTTGGAAGCTCACCAAAAACAATTCTTAAAGATGAAAGCGTACCTGTTACGTATCGAGAAATTGAATACGATAGCACTAAAATTCACAATTATTTAAACAAAGTATTGCAATTAGAAGCCGTTGCATGTAAAGATTGGTTAACCAATAAAGTAGATAGATGTGTTGGCGGAAAAGTTGCTAAGCAACAATGTACAGGTGCCTTGCAATTGCCTTTGAACAATGTAGGTGTTATGGCTTTAGATTACGATGGAAAACACGGCATTGCTACGGCTATTGGACATGCACCTCTTAGCGCGCTTATCAGTCCGGAAGCGGGTAGTAAGAATGCCATTGCCGAAAGCTTATCTAATATTATTTGGGCTCCGTTATCACAAGACCTCAAAAGTGTTTCACTCTCTGCAAATTGGATGTGGCCGTGTAAAAATAAAGGAGAAGATGCCAGATTGTACAAAGCGGTAAAGGCCGTTTCAGATTTTGCCATTGCGTTGGGAATAAATGTTCCTACCGGAAAAGATTCTTTATCTATGAAGCAAAAATATCCGGATAAAGAGGTTATTGCTCCCGGAACGGTGATTATCTCTGCCGCAGCACATTGCAACGACATTAAAAAAGTTGTAGAGCCGCCATTTCAAATAAAAGGAGGCGCTATTTATTACATTAACTTATCACAAGACACTTACAAATTAGGAGGCTCATCGTTAGGGCAAATCCTTAATAAAATAGGAACAGAAACGCCAACAATAACCAATGCAGCTTATTTTAAAAATGCCTTTAACACCGTTCAAAAATTAATAAAAAAAGAAAAAATTATTGCCGGCCATGACATTGCTTCCGGAGGATTAATTACAACGTTGTTAGAAATGTGCTTTGCAACAAATAACGTTGGTGCTACCATAAATCTTACCGCATTGAATGAGTTAGATTCTGTAAAATTGTTATTTGCTGAAAATAACGGTATTGTTTTTCAGGCAACAGATGATAGTCTTGAAGGATTATTACGAGAAAACAACATCGAATATTTTAAAATAGGAACGGTTACAGCATCTGATACACTAACTATAATTAATGGAGACGACTCGTTTAACTTTACTGTTTCAGAATTGAGAGATATTTGGTTTAAAACCTCTTTTTTACTCGATCAAAAACAAACAAAAAACGGAAAGGCAAAAGAACGGTTTAACAATTACAAGCAGCAACCCTTAAATTTTGTGTTTCCAACTCATTTTTCAGGAAGACTTCCTTCAATATCGGTTACTAAAAAACCTGTTGCTGCAGTTATACGAGAAAAAGGTAGTAATTCTGAACGGGAAATGGCTCACGCATTGTTTTTAGCCGGATTTGAAGTAAAAGATGTACATATGACCGATTTAATTTCGGGAAGAGAAACACTAGAAAACGTGCAGTTTATAGGTGCTGTTGGTGGTTTTTCCAATTCAGATGTGCTAGGCTCTGCAAAAGGTTGGGCCGGAGCGTTTAAATACAATACAAAAGCAAAAACCGCTCTCGAAAATTTCTTTAAAAGAGACGACACCTTATCGGTAGGCATTTGCAATGGTTGTCAGCTTTTTATGGAGTTAGAAGTCATTCATCCTGAACTTGAAAGTCATGGAAAAATGACATTTAACGATTCTATGAAACACGAAAGTAATTTTACATCGGTAACCATTCAAAAAAACAACTCGGTAATGCTATCTACCTTGGCAGGAAGTACTTTAGGCGTATGGATTTCGCACGGAGAAGGAAAATTTGATTTGCCTCTTCCGGAAGAAGCCTACAATATTGTTGCTAAATACGCATACAATGCATATCCTTCAAACCCAAATGGCTCTAAATACAATACCGCAATGTTAAGTTCTTCAGACGGAAGACACTTAGTAATGATGCCTCATATAGAGCGTTCTATTTTTCAATGGAACTGGGCATATTATCCTTCAGGAAGAAAAGATGAAGTTTCACCTTGGTTAGAAGCCTTTTCAAATGCATATAATTGGTTAATCGATAAATAATTAAGTCAAAAAATATATATATTTCACTTTTAAACGTACTTATTTAACATTATTATGAATTAATACGAATGCGAATATGTTTCTTGTAATTTACTATTAAATTTTATACTTTGCGGTCTTTATTTAATTCTGATAAGATATGCCGACAGAAATTACTCGATTATTCGATTTTACTTACTACCAACTAGAAAAGCATAACTTAAAAAAAGCGCTTGTTACCAAAGTGAATGGTGAGTGGGTAGCAACATCAACAAAAGAATTTATTGATAAAGCAAACGCCATTAGTAGAGGTCTTTTAAAACTAGGAGTAAAACCTGGTGATAAAATTGGTGTTATATCTTCTACCAACCGTACCGAATGGAATATTTTAGATGTAGGTGTTTTGCAAATAGGAGCTGTAAATATTCCTATTTATCCAACAATTTCTAAGGAAGATTACGAGTACATATTTAACCACGCCGAAATTACGCACTGTTTTATTTCTGATGCAGGACTGCTTGAAAAAGTAGATGCCGTAAAAGCCAATGTACCTACACTTAATAGTGTGTATTCTTTTGATGTTATTGAAGGCTGTAAAAACTGGACTGAAGTATTAGAACTTGGAAGTGATACCGAAAATCAATCGGAAGTTGAGAAATTAAAATCGGCTGTAAAACCTTCAGATTTAGCGACTATTATTTACACTTCGGGAACTACAGGAAAACCAAAAGGTGTTATGCTTTCGCATCACAATATTGTAAGCAATGTTTTAGATAGTTTTCCTAGACTTCCGCTAATGGCAGGAAAAACAAATGCTTTAAGTTTTTTACCGGTATGCCATGTATTTGAACGAATGCTTCATTACTTATACCAATATTCAGGAACATCTATTTATTTTGCTGAGTCTATAGAAAAAATGGGTGAAAACCTTAGAGAAGTAAAACCGCATTTTATGTCGGTAGTCCCTCGTCTTCTTGAAAAAGTATACGATGGCATTATCGCTAAAGGATCACAATTAAAAGGAATTAAAAAAATGTTATTTTTCTGGGCAGTAGATTTAGGTTTAAAATACGAGCCTTACGGAAAAAACGGCTGGTGGTACGAAAAAAAATTAGCCATTGCCAACAAGCTCATTTTTAGCAAATGGAGAGAAGCATTGGGTGGAAATTTAGCCACAATGGTATCAGGTAGTGCAGCATTACAACCTCGCTTAGCAAGAGTATTTTCGGCAGCTAAAATGTATGTTATGGAAGGTTACGGACTTACAGAAACATCGCCTGTAGCAACAGTTAATATGTACAAAGACAATTATTTTAAAATAGGAACCGTTGGAAAACCCATTAGAAATGTAGAGCTAAAAATTGCTGAAGATGGCGAAATTTTAGTAAAAGGTCCAAACATTATGCAAGGCTATTACAAAGATTCTGAAAAAACGCAAAGCGTAATGACCGGAGATTATTTTCATACCGGTGATAAAGGAGAAATTGATGCCGAAGGCTTCTTGAAAATAACCGGACGTAAAAAAGAAATATTTAAAACTTCAGGAGGAAAATACATTGCGCCCGCACTATTAGAAAACGAGATGAAACAATCTCGCTTTATAGAACAAATTTTAGTGATTGGTGAAGGACAAAAAATGCCTGCTGCTATTATACAACCTAACTTTAAATTTTTAAGAGATTGGGCTAAAATTCACCATGAAAATGTTCCTGAAAGCAATGAAGAACTTATTGCGAATCCGCACGTTATTGAACGCTTTCAAAAAGAAATTGACAAAGGAAATAGAAATTTTGGTAAGTGGGAAACCATTAAACGTTTTGAGCTTACACCTGATGTTTGGGGTGTAGACAACGGTTTGTTAACACCTACTATGAAACCTAAACGAGAACAAATAATTGCAAAATACAAACATTTGTACGATAAAATTTACGAAAAATAAGCCGTAAATTAATAACACAAAACAATTCGTTTTTATACTTTTGCACCACTCGCTAATTAAACTAAATATATGAATCATTTTATAGTATCTGCTCTAAAATATAGACCTCAAACTTTTGAGGATGTGGTTGGGCAACAAGCCATTACAAACACGCTTGAAAATGCTATAAAAAACAATCATCTTGCTCAAGCATTGCTCTTTACCGGACCACGTGGTGTAGGTAAAACAACTTGTGCTCGAATTTTAGCAAAAAAAATCAATCAGGCAGATACCGAAAGTCTAGAAAATGAAGATTTTGCCTTTAATATTTTTGAATTAGATGCCGCTTCAAACAACTCTGTAGACGATATTAGAAGTCTTACCGAGCAAGTGCGCATACCGCCTCAAACAGGGAAATTTAAAGTGTACATTATAGATGAGGTACACATGCTATCTGCATCTGCTTTTAATGCGTTTCTAAAAACACTTGAAGAACCGCCTGCTCATGCTATTTTTATTTTAGCGACTACCGAAAAACATAAAATAATACCAACCATATTATCTAGATGTCAAATATTTGATTTTAAGCGTATTGGTGTTTTAGACGCAAAAAATTACTTAAAAAAAATAGCTGAAAAAGAACAAATTGAAGCTGATGATGACGCCTTACATATTATTGCTCAAAAGGCAAATGGTGCTATGCGTGACGCGCTTTCTATTTTTGATAGAGTGGTAAGTTTTTCAGGAAATAAACTAACTCGAAAAGCCGTTACCGAAAATTTAAATGTACTGGATTACGATGAGTATTTTACCACTACAGATTTGCTGTTAGCGAATAAAATACCTGAAGTTTTAGTCCACTTTAATACCATTTTGTCAAAAGGATTTGAAGGACATCATTTTATAAACGGACTGGCCTCTCATTTTAGAGATTTATTAGTAGCTAAAGATGCTGTAACGGTTAGTTTGCTTGAAGTTGGAGACAATGCCAAGAAAAAATACTTGGAACAAGCCCAAAAAAGTGAGTTATCATTTCTGCTAAAAGCCATTGATTTGGCAAACGATTGCGATTTAAAATACAGAAGTAGTAAAAACCAACGATTACTTGTAGAACTTGCGCTAATGCAACTTGCCTCTATCACTTTTGATGGAGAAAAAAAAAAAGGTAAACCCTTCATAATTCCAGCTTCACTTTTTAAAAACACACCAACAATTACAATTGAAAAGCCGGTAACACCTGAGGTTGTCGACACGCCTATTAAAAAAAGTGCACCACGCATAGAAAAAGTAGTTCCTATTACTTTAGAAGGAGTAAGCAGACGTGTATCGGCGCTTTCATTAAAAAGTATTGAAAAGAAAAATGAAATTGCTAAAATTGAGGTTGAATACGAAAATGTAGATGCCTTACCTGCAACTCCGTTTACTGAAAAAGAACTTGTTTCGCATTGGAATAATTATGTCTCAAAAATTTTAGAAAAAGGACGAAAAAGCGTTGCCTCTATCATGAACGCCAGTACTCCTACTACTGAAGGCAATACTATTCATTTCGAATTGCCAAATACGTTGATGAAGTCACAACTTGAAAGAGCAAAACTTCCGTTACTCAAATATTTAAAAGAAAACCTCGACAATTATAAAATAGAGCTCGTAATTAACGTTAACGAAGCTAAAACAAAACGTTACGCCTACACTCCTAAAGAAAAATATCAAAAATTGGTAGAAAAAAACAAAACACTTGAAAAACTGAGAAAAACATTCGATTTAGATATTTAAGTTTTTATATTCATCTGCTTTAAGTATCTTTAACTTTTTAAAATTGGAAATTTGGATATAAAACTATTAGTCACTTTTTTAGTCGGTTTTTTAATTGTTGCCATTGCTGCAAACGAAATATCGAAGGTTTTTCAAAAAATAAAATTCCCGCTAATTACTGGGTTAATTATTACTGGAATCATTTCAGGCTCTTCAGTATTAAACTTTATTAGCCCCGATGCCTTAGATAGACTAAATTTTTTAAATGACATAGCACTTGCCATTATTGCCTTTTCTGCTGGTTCAGAACTTTATTTAAACGAATTACGCAGTAGAATTAACAGTATAAAATGGATGACTATAGGACAACTGGTTATTACATTTGTAATGAGTGCAACGGTAATTTATTTTATAGCCAATTTTATTCCGTTTATGGCCAGTGAACCTGCAAGTCATAAAATTGCCATTTCCGTTTTGTTTGCCACTATTTTTGTAGCAAGATCACCTTCTTCTGCCATAGCGGTTATTAACGAGATGCGTGCAAACGGTCCGTTTACCAAAACCGTCATGGGTGTTACAGTAGTAAAAGATGTGTTGGTAATTATTTTATTTGCCATCAGTTTATCAGTTGCTAAAGCACTAATTCACAACGAAGAAACCGGGGTACTCTTTTTTGTAATTCTTCTTATGGAGCTTGTAGCCTCAGTAGGCTTAGGTTTTTTGTTTGGGAAAATTTTACAAATTCCGTTTTTAACAAAATTTGACAGCAAACTAAAAGGTATTTTCATCATAATTATTGGTTACAGCATTTATCTTTTTGCACATTATGTTAAAACAAAATCGGTAGCTATTTTTCATCATGAATTTGCGTTAGAACCTCTATTAATTAGTATTATTGCTAGTTTTGCGCTCACCAATTACAGCAAACATCGCATAGAATTTTCAGAAGTTTTAGAAGAAATAAGTCCGCTAATTTACATTATCTTTTTTACCCTTACCGGAGCTTCACTTTCTGTACAAACTCTTATGAGTGTTTTTGGAATTGCCGTTGCGCTGTTCTTTTTACGTTTAATAACTATGTTTTTTGGTGGAATTGTGGGTGTATATGCCGCAAACGATTCCAAAAAATACGCTTTAATTGCTTGGATGCCATATTTAACACAAGCAGGTGTTGCTCTTGGATTGGCCACTATTATTTCGGTAGAATTTCCAACTTGGGGACATCAATTTGAGACAATTATTATAGCCATTATTGTAATCAATCAACTTGTAGGGCCTCCGCTGTTTAAATGGTCTTTAAATTATGTAAAAGAGAGCCATTTACGAGCTAAAATTCCTGAATTTGACAGCACGAGAGATGCAGTTATATTCGGACTCGAAAATCAGGCAGTAGCATTGGCCAGACAACTACAAAAAAATAAGTGGGAAGCTCGTATTGTAAACACCGAGAAAAAAAATACCGAAGATTTTAACGACGTAGAAATTATTGATATTGAGCAAATTAACTTACAAAGTTTAAAACAGCTTTCCTTAGAAAAAACCGAAGCTGTTATTTTAATGCTTTCTGATGATTTAAACTATAAAATTGCCGAACTTATATACGAACACATCGGTACAAAAGATATTATTGTACGGTTAAATCATCGCGATAATTTTGAAAAATTCCACAAACTAGGTGCTTTAATAATAGAGCCTGCCACTGCAATGGTTAGCTTACTAGATCATTTTGTGCGTTCTCCAAATGCCACCTCACTCCTATTGGGAATGGACAAAGGGCAAGATTCTATGGATATCGAAATTCGAAATCAAGATATCCACGGAATGCGTTTAAGAGACCTACGCTTACCGTCAGACGTATTAGTACTTTCTGTAAAACGAAAAGGACAACTTTTAGTCTCTCACGGATATACACGCTTACGCTTAGGAGATATTATTACCTTAGTTGGTTCAGAAACCAGTTTAGAAGAACTTAAATTTAAATTTGATACATAATGTTAGGTTTAAAACTTCCTACAGACCCAAGATGGGTAAATATTGCTAAAAAAAATATTGAAGAAATTTTAATTGATCACGCACATTGTGAGTTAAAAGCTGCATCAACAGCAAATTCACTTATTATAAGTTTTCCCGAATATTCAGAATTGGTAACCGAAATGGTTGCATTGGTAAAAGAGGAAATGAGTCATTTTAAAATGGTACACGAAAGGCTGTTAAAAAGAGGTGTAGCACTGGGAAAAGACCGAAAAGACTTGTATGTAAACGATTTGCTGAAATTTTTTCCTAAAGGAGGCAGTAGAACAACGCAACTTGTACACCGGTTACTTTATGCGGCACTTATAGAAGCTCGTAGTTGTGAACGTTTCAGATTGCTGTCTGAGCATATAAAAGACAAAGAATTGGCCAAGTTTTACAAAGATTTAATGGCTTCTGAAGCCAATCATTATACACTTTTTTTAAATTTCGCTAGAAAGTTTGGAAATCGTGAAGAAGTAGATAAAAAATGGAATGAGTTGTTAGAATACGAAGCCAAACTCATGAAAAAACTTGGGAACAAAGAAACCATTCACGGATAAATGTTTAGTAAAGAAGCATCGGCACAATTACGAAAAACATTTTGGACCAGTTTTGGAAAATCTTTTCCAAGAAAGTGGTTAAGCTACAACACCAAAATAAAAGGCTTTAGCTTTAAATTTTATGCCGATACCAAACAGGCTATGGTTTGTTTAGACATTGCATCTAATGATGAACTAAAAAATTTACTGCTTTATGAACAACTGTTGTCACTTAAATCTATTCTTGTAACAACGTACTTACCAACAGCCGTTTTTGATGAAGCCTACCGTTTAGAAAACGGTAAAGTAATCAAGCGTATATACGTGCCTTATCCCGAAAAATTTAGCATTCACAACAAAGATACATGGGCAGATGTGTACGCTTTTTTTAACGAAAAAATGAGTCAGTTCGAGTTATTTTACTACGAATTTGAAGATTTTATTAAACAAGCTATTTAAATTACCGCGCCATTTTTAAATAAACCGTATTTTTGCACCTATGAGTCATTCTATTTCTAACGATACCATTATAGCACTAGCCACTCCATCTGGTATGGGAGCCGTTGCTATTATTAGACTTTCCGGAGAAAAAGCCATCGAAATAGTAAATACTCATTTTGATAAAAAGGATTTAACAAAAGTACCTTCTCACAGCATTCATTTAGGAAATATTATCGATGGAAATCGTATTATTGACGAAGTATTGGTTTCTGTATTTAAAAATCCGCGTTCTTATACCGGAGAAAATGTGGTAGAGATAAATTGTCATGGTTCGGTATACATTCAGCAAGAAATTATGCAACTTTTCCTTAAAAATGGTGTTCGTCATGCCAGTGCAGGTGAATTTACACTTCGGGCATTTTTAAATGGTAAAATGGACTTATCGCAAGCCGAAGCCGTAGCCGATTTAATTGCATCAACCTCTAGTGCAGCGCATAAAGTAGCACTTCAGCAAATGCGTGGAGGGTTTAGCACCGAAATTGCAAAATTACGTGAGCAATTACTCAATTTCGCCAGTCTTATAGAGTTGGAATTGGATTTTTCTGAAGAAGATGTAGAGTTTGCCGATAGAACAGCTTTTAAAAATCTTATTGAACAAATTTCAACGGTCTTAAAAAAATTAATAGACTCTTTCGCCTTAGGAAATGTATTAAAAAATGGTATTCCGGTAGCCATTATTGGCGAACCAAATGTAGGAAAATCTACATTGCTTAACACCTTGTTAAATGAAGAAAAAGCCATTGTAAGTGAAATTGCCGGTACTACTAGAGATGCCATTGAAGACCAAATAAACATCAACGGCGTAACCTATCGGTTTATAGATACAGCCGGTATTCGAAAAACCAAAGATTTAGTAGAGTCTATAGGTATTAAAAAAACCTTTGAAAAAATAGATCAAGCACAGCTTATCATATACCTGTTTGATGCTACTTCAAATAATACTGACAAGGTTATTTCTGAAATACAAAACATTACTGCCAAATATCCGAATAAAAAACTGGTAGCACTTGCCAATAAAGCCGATTTAATTTCAGAAGTAGAAATAGCACGCATTACTAAAAAAATTCCGGAAGTAATTATTGTTTCAGCCAAACAAAAAGAAGGTATTGACAAACTTACCCAAACGCTTATAAACCTTGTTAATACCGGAGCTTTAAGCAATAACGAAACCATTGTGAGCAACTCAAGACATTTTGAAGCATTGCACAATGCGCTACACGCAATTAAAGACGTTCAAAAGGGAATTGAAGCCAATATAAGCACCGATTTATTTGCTATTGACGTTAGACAAGCGTTGTTTTATTTGGGAGAAATTACCGGTGAAGTTACTACGGAAGATTTACTGGGTAATATTTTTGCTAATTTCTGTATCGGAAAATAGCCACACATCGCTTTTTAGCAAATTCTTAATAAACTTAGAAGAAAATAGTATATTACACTCGTTTTAATAAATTTTATTAAAGCACTAACTAAAAATAACCTATTTCTTTTAAAATAATGAATAAGCAAAATCTTCGAAATTATTGGAAAACCAACCTAAAATACTTAGCAATTCTTCTTTCTATTTGGTTTTTGGTGTCTTTTGGCTGTGGAATTTTATTTGTAAAACAACTCAATACCATTAAACTGGGCGGATTTAAACTTGGTTTTTGGTTTGCACAGCAAGGAGCTATCTATACGTTTGTCATACTCATTCTTGTGTATATCAGACTTATGAACAAATTAGATAAAAAACACCATTTAAACGACTAATTATGACTTTACAACTATGGACTTGGGTATTAATTGGAATTACATTTGCCCTTTATATTGGTATTGCAATATGGTCAAGAGCTAACTCTACAAAAGATTTTTACGTTGCCGGAGGTGGTATTTCACCACTAGCTAACGGATTAGCAACAGCAGCAGATTGGATGTCTGCGGCTTCATTTATATCAATGGCAGGTCTTATATCCTTTAACGGATATGATGGCTCGGTGTATCTCATGGGCTGGACAGGAGGCTATGTATTATTGGCACTTTTATTAGCTCCATACTTAAGAAAATTTGGAAAATTTACAGTACCCGATTTTATTGGTGACAGGTATTATTCAAATATTGCACGTACAGTAGCGGTTATTTGCGCACTTATTGTTTCATTTACATATGTAGCCGGACAAATGCGTGGCGTTGGACTTGTATTCTCTCGCTTTTTAGAAGTAGATATTAATACAGGTGTAATTATTGGAATGATTATCGTGCTTTTTTACGCGGTACTTGGCGGAATGAAAGGTATTACCTACACGCAAGTAGCACAATACTGTGTACTTATTTTTGCTTTTATGGTGCCTGCCCTATTTATTTCAATACAAATGACCGGAAATCCAATTCCGCAATTAGGCTTTGGAAGTACAGGTACCGATGGCGTTTACTTGTTAGACAAATTAGACGGATTACACAAAGCCTTAGGTTTTCACGAATACACCTCCGGAAGCAAGTCTACCATTGACGTATTTTTTATTACCGCAGCTTTAATGGTGGGTACAGCTGGTTTACCTCATGTAATTGTACGGTTTTTTACCGTTAAAAAAGTAAGTGACGCACGTAAATCTGCCGGATGGGCATTGTTATTTATCGCTATTTTATACACAACAGCTCCGGCAATAGCCGTTTTTTCCAGAACAAATTTAATTGAAACCGTGAGCAATAAAAATTATGACGAACTTCCTGAGTGGTTTTCAAATTGGGAAAAAACAAAACTTATTAAGTTTACCGATAAAAACAACGATGGAAAGGTACAATACGTTGCCAATCCTGAAATAAATGAGCTTACCGTAGACAAAGACATTATGGTATTGGCAAATCCGGAAATAGCACAACTTCCCAACTGGGTTATTGCGTTGGTTGCTGCCGGAGGTTTAGCAGCAGCGCTTTCTACAGCCGCAGGATTGTTGTTAGTAATTTCTTCATCGGTATCTCATGATTTAATTAAAAAAATGATTAACCCTACCATTTCTGAAAAAGGAGAACTGGTTGCTGCCAGACTTTCAGCAATTGTTGCTGTGGTAATAGCAGGTTATTTTGGTATCAATCCGCCCGATTTTGTTGCAGCAACCGTAGCATTGGCTTTTGGTTTGGCTGCAGCCTCATTTTTCCCTGCCATTATCTTGGGTATATTTCATAAAAAAATGAATAAAGAAGGTGCTATTGCCGGCATGGTAATAGGCATGTTAACAATGCTTTTTTATATGCTAAAGTTTAAATTTAACTGGTTTGGGGGCGGTACAAAAAGTGATTGGTGGTTTGGAATTTCTCCTGAAGGTTTTGGAACTGTAGCTATGCTACTAAATTTTACCGTTTCAATAATTGTGGCTAAATTTACCCCAAATCCTCCTGAAAGTGTACAGGAGTTGGTAGAAAACATTCGAATACCTTCAAATGCAACAAAACCACAAGTACATTAATTGATGTTATAAAAATGATACAATTTATTTCTTTTGCGGCTTTTACATTGTTAGTAGCCGTTATATCATACTTAGCCACCAGAAAAACAAATGAAAACTCATCAGAAGGATACTTTTTAGGAGGAAGGAGTTTAACTGCAGTTGTTATTGCCGGTTCGCTGTTACTAACAAACCTTTCCACCGAACAAATTGTAGGCTTGAACGGACAAGCATACAAAGAAGGTATTTTGGTTATGACATGGGAAACACTTGCCGCAATAGCCATTATTATTACAGCCTTATTTTTACTTCCTCGTTATTTAAAAGGTGGTATTACCACTGTTCCTCAGTTTTTAGAAAAACGGTACGATATGCAAACAAAACAAATTACGTCCATTTTATTTTTGTTGGGATACGTGGTTATATTTTTACCCATCGTACTGTATTCAGGAGCTTTAGCTATAAACACCATGTTTGGAATTCCTGCACTTTTAGGAATATCACAACAAACAGCACTTTGGATTACCGTTTGGGGAATTGGTATTGTGGGTGCTATTTATGCCATTTTTGGAGGACTCAAAGCGGTAGCTGTTTCTGATACAATTAATGCTGTAGGATTACTTATTGGTGGTATTTTAATTCCCTTTTTCGGATTAAAAGAAATAGGAAACGGTAGTTTGCTAACAGGAATTAACACGCTTATAACATCGCATCCTGAAAAATTCAATGCCATTGGAGGTGAAAGTGCCTCTATCCCTTTTTCAACCTTTTTTACAGGAATGATGCTTGTACAAGTATTTTATTGGGGAACAAACCAAGCTATTATTCAAAGAGCTTTAGGCGCTAAAAATTTGGCAGAAGGACAAAAAGGACTCTTATTAGCCTCTTTTGTTAAAATTTTAGGACCTTTAATTGTAGTGCTTCCCGGTATTATTGCTTTTCACCTTTTTGGAGAAAACTTGGCAAATGCAGACCAAGCCTATCCAATGCTTGTAAATAAAGTACTTCCAAGTTATTTATTGGGCTTTTTTGCTGCGGTATTGTTTGGTGCTATTTTAAGTTCGTTTAATAGCGGTTTAAACAGTTCGGTAACCTTATTTGGTGTAGATTTATACACTGCTTTTTTCAATAAATCGGCTAGTGAGCAACAAACAGTTAAAGCCGGAAAGAAATTTGGAATCGTATTAGCCATTATAGCCATGTGTATTGCACCGTTAATTGCTAAAATGCCTCAAGGATTGTTTGGCTACCTGCAAGAAGCAAACGGAGCGTATAGCATTCCTATTTTAACCATTATTGTTGTAGGATACCTTACCAAGTATGTACCGGCTAAGGCTGCTAAAATAGGATTGGTTTCAGGAGTAACCTTATACATTGTGAGTCAGTTTATTCTAAAACCATATGTGTTTGGCGCACAAAATTACCCTCATTTTTTACATGTAATGGCAGCATTATTTGTGTTAAACGTTACTATTATGCTTCTTATCGGAAAATTTTCTCCAAGAGCAACACCTTATATTCAAAAATATACCAAAGAGGTTGATATTACACCTTGGAGATTTGTAAAACCTGCCAGTGCTGTTATAGGAGTAATTGTTGTTGCTATTTACTTGTATTTTTCATAAAAAAAGTTAAATTAGCATTAAAAACATATATGCACGACTTCGGATTTTGGGCTGTTGTACCGCCATTGTTAGCCATTGTTTTGGCTATTAGAACAAAACAGGTTTATATTTCACTATTATTTGGTATTTGGTTAAGTTGGGTTATTATTGCCAACGGAAATATATTTACCGGAACGTACCATACCATTATGGCTTTGGTAAATGTGTTTAAAGATGCCGGAAATACAAAAACAATTATGTTTAGTGCCCTTGTTGGAGGTTTAATTATTCTCATTCAAAAATCGGGAGGTGTACAAGGATTTGTAGTTGCCATAGATAAAAAATTAGGCGGTTTAGACAATCAACAACACACTGCTACCTCTAAACGCGTACAATTTTTCGCTTGGCTTACCGGTGTTATTATTTTTGTTGAAACCAGTATATCTTCTTTAACGGTAGGAACTATTTTTAGACCTGTTTTTGATAAGATGAAAATTTCGAGAGAGAAATTAGCCTATATTGCTGATAGTAGCTCTGCTCCTACTTCAATATTAATTCCGTTTAATGCTTGGGGTGCTTTTATTATGGGATTGCTTCTAACACAAGGTTTTGACAAATCGTTTTTAGTATTGCTAAAATCTATGAAATATAACTTTTACCCTGTATTGGCACTTTTATTAGTGCTTATTGTTATCTTTTTCAATTTTGATATTGGTCCTATGAGGAAGGCCGAAAAAAGAGCTAAAGAAGAAGGAAAAGTACTTTCTGATGATGCAAAGCCTATGATTTCTGATGCTTTAACAAACGTAACACCAATAGAAAATATACAACACAAAGCCATTAATATGATTTTGCCATTGGCTACAATGGTACTTATGATGCCTGTAAGTTTAATTTTAGATGGTTGGGAAAGTGCTACCAATACCTTTGGAAATTCGTTTAGCTTTGATAAATTAATTGCAGCTTTAGGAAACGGTTCGGGTTCAACGGCTGTTTTATTTGCCGTATTATCCGGAATTTTTGTAGCAATGCTGCTATATAAATCGCAAAAGATTTTAAAATTTACAGAAATGTTTGACTTAGTGCTTAAAGGGATTTCTGAAATGATGCCACTTGCATTGTTAATGCTTTTAGCGTTTGCCATTAGCCATGTAACCAAAGAATTGGGTACCGGAATTTATGTTGCCGGACTGGCCAAAGAATACCTTATTGCAGGGCTAGTGCCTTTCTTAATTTTTAGCATAGCCGCTTTTATAGCCTTTTCAACCGGAACTTCTTGGGGCACATTTGCCATTATGATTCCAATTGCAGTTCAAATGGCTACTACCTTACAAGTAGATGTGTATTTGTGCATTGCTGCAGTATTGAGTGGAGGTGTTTTTGGAGATCATAGCTCTCCTATTTCCGATACAACCATTATTTCGTCTATGGCATCGGCATCAGACCACGTAGACCATGTAAAAACACAACTTCCGTACGCTATGCTTGCCGGAGGTATTGCTGCATTGCTATTTTTGTTTTTTGGTTTTATTTAAAAAACCTTTACACAAATAACACACTTATAAACAGCGATTTAATTGCTGTTTTGTTTTTTTATACAGTTTTTTTGTTAGGATTCTAAAATAGTACAGACTATAAAAAAGAGCATTTCTAAACTATGCGCTTTTATTTTGAAGAAAAAAAACAAAAAATACATTTATCTTTTCCTTAGTGTTATCTCAATTGGTGGTGCAACTTTGTTTTTCATCGTAAATCAACCCCACAGAAATATTCAAGCAGCACCAATTGATTACACATTAACTACCACCGAATTGGTAAACGAATATTTAACCCATTTAAATGCTTCAAACAAAAAATATTTAAATACCGAAGGAAATTCTAAAATATTAGCCATTAAAGGTATTGTTTCTCAAATTTCAACAAATTTAAACAATCAACACGTAGTACTTCTTCAAAATAAAAACGATAAAGCCGGTGTACGCTGTACATTTCTTCCGGAAGCAAATACTTCTTCATTAAAAAAGGGAGATTTGGTAACCGTAAAAGGTGTTATTATCTCCGGCGCACAATACGATAACGATTTGGAATTGTATGAAGATGTGATTCTAGCTAAATGCAATCTACTTTTAAACTAAAAAACAATAAATCTATTATGAATAAATCATTTTTAACTTTTGCAATTGCAATCGCTTTTTCAGCAAACTCAATTGCTCAAACTTCAGAAAAATTAGTTAGCAAAATCGGTCATGTGAATTTTTTTTCGCACACGCCTATTGAAGATATTACGGCAAACAATTATACGGTTACAAGCACTTTAGATACAACTTCAGGAATGCTTGTATATGTGGTTCCTATGCAAGGATTTGAGTTTGAGAAAGCGCTAATGCAAAAACACTACAACAGCCCTAAGTTTTTAGACACTAAGAAATTCCCAAAATCTAAATTTAAGGGTGTTATTACCAATTTAAACGACATTGATTTTACTAAAAATGGCACGTACACAGCAGCTGTAAAAGGCAAACTAACCATTCATGGTGTTACCAAACCCATTACAGAAAAAGCAACCATAACGGTTACCAATGATGGTATTGAGGTAACTACCAAAATGCATATTACACTTTCAGACTATAATATTGCTTTTAAAAAGGGAAAACCATCAACAAACATTGCAAAAACCCTTTTAATTAAAGCTACCTCAAAGTATACCAAATAGCATAAAAATAAGAGAAAGAAGAGGAAAAAAATGTCCCTTTTATGACTTTGTAGTTGTAAAAGGGTTTTTTAATTGTAACTATGTTATAAAAAAAATGAAGCCATATAAATAGCTTCATTTTTTCATATTTGTAGTTTTTAAAAAGATTTTAATCAAGAAACGTTTTTTACAAACTTATTAAGTACGCTACCGAAAAATTAAAATATCCTGTAGTATCTAAACTTGTTTCGTCTCCAATAGGATTTGGAAAGTTAATATTGTATCCCAATTCAAAATCGAACGAATTAATATTGTACTGTATTGGAATACTAAGCTGCGTATTAATTAAGTCAAACACATCATTTTGAGTATACTCTGTAAACAATTCTCCGTTGTTTACGGTTACTCTTGCCAATTCTATGGTTTGTTTTCCGGCAGTAATATTTAACTGTGGGCGTAGTCTTAAAGTAGCCTTTTTATCTTTATATAAATTAATGGCAGCATAACTTCTAAGCGCAATTTGATACGATTGCTCTGTACCAAATAAATAAGTACCTACTATTTGAGATCCTAAGGTTCTGTTTTTATTTCTAATACCAAGCCCTAAATTAAGTGTATTTCCATAAATATCATTTGCTTCATTGGCATAAAAGTATTTTGAATAAGAGGCATAATACCTAAATAAATTGCCCTTTCCAAAACTTTTTCCATATCCTAAAGTAGCTGTTGTAACGTCCCAACCCGGAACAAATTCGCTGTAATAAATTCCTGACACACTTGCAAATAAACCACTTGAGTTTACGTAAGTAATTTGAGGTGTTATATTGTATTGATTAATTCCTATATCGCGTCCAGAAAAATACGTATCACTGTTGTAGTTAACGGATACATATAAAAATTGAAATTTTGATATTGAAGTTATCAACTCATCAATAAGCTGATCTTCTTTAAAAAGTTCGTCAATAATATTATCTACTTCTTTTTCATTTACAGGTTCTTCTTGTGAGTAAACAAAAAATAGGCCTGATAGCCAAAACAAAGGGATGAGATATTTTTTCATAAGTATATAAATTAGAAGAAGTGGTTGAGTTTCCCCAACCACTTACTATGTGAGATAAAGATTAATTAGTTCATACCGTTACCTGTCATTCGGTTTTTTCTTTGCTCTTTAATACTTTCTCTAAGTTCTGTACCATCTTGTACCATTTTGTTAGATTGCATTTTAGCTCTCATTTGCTGACGTTGCTCATTGGTAATTGTGTTTTTAAATTGTTGCTTCATAGCTTCAATATTAGCTTGATGCTCTGCCAATAAAGCTTGTTGTTCTTCAGTAAGTGTGGCCATTAATGCATCTCTACGTTCTTGGCTAGTTAGCTCTGTATTTTCTAGTATTGCTAACTGTTCTTCTGTTAAACTTGCTCTAAACAAGTCTCTACTTTCCATAATTAAAGCTCTTTGTTCTTCAATTAAAGCTTGTTGCTCTGGTGTTAAACTCTCCATTACAGCTGCATTTGTACCTTTGTATTGGTGTTGGTATTGATGCTGATTTTGAGTTTGTGTTTGTGTTTCTTCTTGTGCATTCATACTAGTTGTTCCAACTAGAAATGCTACTGCTGCTAACGCGATAATTTTAAATGATTTCATCTTTTTATGTTTTAATTGTTATTCTTATTTATTTTGTGAACGTTCTACTTCTTAGACCTTTGTTTTTTAAAAAAGTTTTATAAAAGTGTGCTTTTTTACTCTGCCAATAATTCTTTATTAACAATTTCTTCTAGCACATATTCATTTACAAAATCTTCAACTTTACTATCTTCAACAAAGAGTGACGCAATTAAAATATCGTTATCTTCATTTAACTCAGGCATTGCCTTTACTTCATTTTTAAGTTGCTCAATAGTATCAATCACAACTGCCTGTGCTTTATCTATTGTTGAAAATACATTGGTTTTAAAAACGGTAATCGTAAAAATTAAAGCAATACTAGCTGCGGCCATCCAAACCATTCTTTCGCGTTTAAAAATAAGACGTTTTACTTTCTTTTCTTCAGACACTTTATTTAAGATGGTTGATTTAGATACTGAAAAGTAATTATCCGGTACTTTTAAGCCCAACTCTTTTGAGTGCTTCTCTTTTAATTTTGAGTTCATATGTTTATTAAGATTTTTCATACTGTTAGTTAGACCCGCGTTTTTAAAAAAAGTTGAATTTTTTTTTCTTTTTTTTTCAGAATTTAATTTTCAACTATAAAAGGTGTTGCAATCCAATTCATAATACCATCTTCCCAAACTCCACTTATAGTTTGTTCAAACAATGTACCTTCAACGGCAAAAGTGTATACAACTCCCGATGCATCTATTGTAAATGTAAGTACATTTCCTTCTAAAGACCACGAACCATATACCACATTAACGGTATCGTCAAAAACGGTAGTTCCGTCTGCATTAAAAGTTACGGTAGCATTCCAACTGGTAACGTCATCAATAAAAATTTCAAAATTCCAAACAGAATCGTCTAAAGAAAGTGTGTTAAAAGCTAATTCTTCACTATAAGTTACCCCAACATCGTTTACGGCATATACTCTAAAATAATAAGTTGTATTTGCTGTTAAATCGCTAATAGTACTTGTAAATACATCATCTATTTCGGTAGTAATATTATCTTCTATGGTTGGGTTTGGACTGGTACTCCAGCACACTCCTCTTGAGGTTACTCCTAAATACTCGTCTGATGAAACAGCGCCGCTTATGGTTAAGGTTGTATAGGTAGCTTCTAAATTTTCTACGGTAGTGTCAATAGTTGCTATGGGTGTTAATTGTGTGTCGTTATCATCATCGCAACTTAAACTTAAAAATGCGATGGTAACAAGTGCTATGGTTTTAAATAAATACGTTTTCATACTGTTAAAATTAAAATTTCACCTACTTCTGTTTTTGTTGGCTTTTCGGCATATTCCCAACGGTTTAGAATTTCTTCTTTGTTAGCGCTAACTCTTTGTTAGACCTTTGTTTATGAAGAAAGTTCAAGTGTTGCAATATTTTCTTCGATGAATTTTACGGTATTATAGTACGATGATTTTAGCGTTCCTTCCTTTATTCCGGTGATAGAAGCTATCTCTCTAAATTTTAAATCGTCGTAATATTTCATTTGAAAAACTTGACGTTGTTTTTCGGGAAGTTTTAATAAAAGTTTGTGAAGTTTTACCTGAATTTCATTTCCTTCAAAAAAGGCATCTTCAAATAATGAATCTAAATATTTATCGCTTACATCATCTATAGAATAGTGTTGTTTCTTTTTGTTTTGTTCTAAAAATCGGATAGATTCATTATAAGCTATTCTATACATCCAAGTGTGTAAAGAGCTGTTTTGCTTAAAGTTTGGAAGGCTTTTGTAAATTCTTAAAAATGTATTTTGCAACACATCATCGGCATTTTCATGTGTTACTACCAATTTTCTAATATGCCAATACAAACGTTCTTGATAAAGATCTAGCAGCTTTTTAAAAGCTTCTTCTTTATGCTTTTTACTTGTTAATTTTTTAATAAATTCAGCTTCGTTTGTCAAAATTGATATTGTTTAAATTAAACACATTCTTGTATTCAAATAGGTTAGACCTAAGAAATGCAAAAAAGTTTGTTTTTTTTAATACTATAAAGTTACTAGACTCTGTAACAACCTAAGGTCTTAATTGTTACACTAAAAAAAGAGGCATCCTATTTTTTATACGATGAATATTTTTTTATGAAAAAAATTTCATTTAATTTTGAATTGCTATGAAAATGAATACTCCACAAAAACCTACCGTTTTATTGAAGAAGGCTATACACCGTGACGCCATTCAGTTATTGGCTGTTTTTAAATACAACGATTTTATTAAATTGGCTTTAAAATCTGCCGGTTATAGATGGAGCCAAACATTAAAAGCTTGGTATATTAACTTTTCTCCGGAAGCTGTAGAACAACTAAAACAACTTTTACAAAATAAGGTAATTTTTAAATTAGATACGAGTATTTTTGAGCATATACAGTTAAAACCTATTCGGAAAAACAGAAATTTAAACGATGTTAGCATAACTCTTTTAGAAGCATACGAGAAGTATTTAATAGGAAAACGCTATAGTGAAAGTACCATTAAAACGTACACCACTTTTATGGCCGATTTTTTAGATTATGTTGGAGCTACTCCTATTGAAGAAATTACAAACAGAACCGTAGAGTTATTTATTGAAGATGTATTTATTCCTAGAAAATATAGCATAAGCACGCACCGACAATTAATAAGCGCCCTAAAATTATTTAAGGCTTTTTATCCAGAATGCAAGATTGATGAAGTACAGTTAAAGCGTCCTAAAAAAAGTAAAATTTTGCCCATAGTACTCTCTAAAGAAGAAATTGTAGATTTGCTACGATGTACTAAAAATTTAAAGCATAGAGCGGTATTGGCAATGATTTATTCGGCAGGATTACGAATAAGTGAGCTTATTAATTTAGAATTGCGAAATATAGATATAGACCGACGTCAAATACTGGTTAAAAACAGTAAAGGAAGAAGAGACCGAAATATTATATTGGCAGAAAGTTTTGTGCCATTACTTTATAACTATTTGAACAGCTACGTTCCAGAAACCTATTTTGTTGAAGGAAAACCGGGCGAAAAATACAGTGCGGAAAGTATTCGAAGTTTTTTAAAAAAATCTTGTACGCTGGCAAATATTACAAAGCGTGTAACGCCTCATACGCTGCGTCATAGTTATGCCACACATTTATTAGAGAATGGCATTGATTTGCGTTATATACAAGAATTATTAGGACATGCGAAACCAGAAACCACTATGATTTATACACATGTGTCTAAGAAGGATTTACTAAAAATAGAAAGTCCGTTAGACTTAGCATTAAAGAATTTAATAGAAACCAATAAAGCAACCAAAAACCTACGGTTATCCGGAAATTTATAATAATAAATTGTTATATTTGGATGGATATAACAAGTTGGGCACAATACGGACTAATACCGAAAACTCATTTAAATTTCATATCTTTGAAAATAATTAGAAATCGATAAAAAGAACATAGAATAAATGGCTAAAATTGAACGATTAAATAAATCTGAATTAGTAGAATATTGCAAAAATATTGGTTTGGAAACTAAGGGGAAAAGTAAAAGTATATTGATGGAAGAAGCACAAATATATGGAAACAATGAAATAAAAGAAGCAATTAAATCTGGTAAAGGACTTGAATTATTAACTAAAAAAATAGAAGTGCTTGCTGAAGAATATGCTAGAAATCTAAACTCTAAAATTGAGAACCGAAAACAAGAAATGAAAGCAGATGATAATTCACATTATTTGATTTATAGAGTTCTAGGCATAACAACAGTTGAAGGTCAGCTAATAGACGAATATCAAAATACAGGACGTTTTCTTTATAAATATGCAGGTTCTTTTCTAGAAGATGCTGCTTCTTTGTGTTTAAAGTTTAAAAATGTTGATGGGGGAAAAACTCTTGTAAAAAATAATCACGGACAAAGACCAAAGACATTTGAAATTGACTTTTTAGACGGCAACAATGCAATAGAAATTAAATGGCGTGATGCAACAACTGACGGAGATCATATAACCAAAGAACACACTAGAGTTAAATCAATTGAAAGTCACGGTTATATTCCTATTCGTGTTATGTTCTACTATCCACAAAGAGAACAGGCTATAAGAATACAAGCTACTTTGAAAACAATTTACGAAGGAGTAAAAGGACAATATTATGGTGGAGAAGAAGCTTGGGAATTCATTAAAAGTTATAGTGGTTTTGACTTAAAAGAAATTTTAACAAAAATAGCTGACAAAAGAACACCAGAGAATGGAACTAAATAAAATATACGAAGGAAACTGCATTAAAAGATTAACTGAATTAGATTCTAATTCAGTTGACTTGATTTATTTTGACCCACCATTTTTTACTCAAAAAAAACATTCTTTGGTAACAAGAGATGAGAGTAAAAAATACGAATTTAGTGATAGTTGGGAATCTTTAGATGACTATTTAGGTTTAATAGAATCTTGTCTTATCGAGTGTAAAAGAGTTCTTAAAAGCTCAGGTAGTGTATTTCTACATTGCGACAAAGTTGCTTCACATTATATTCGAGTAACTTTAGATAAAGTTTTTGGAATGAAAAACTTTAGAAGTGAAATAATTTGGAGTTATAAAAGATGGTCAAATTCAAAAAAAGGTCTTTTAAATTCTCATCAAAATATATATTTCTACTCAAAAAGTAAAGATTTTAAATTTAACCAATATTATACAGATTACGCACCAACGACCAATATTGACCAAATCTTACAAGATAGAAAAAGAACTAATAACGGTAAGTCTGTTTATAAAACAGATGAAAATGGAAAGATTGTTTTAGGCAAAGAAAAGAAAGGTGTTCCATTGTCTGACACTTGGGAAATTCCATATTTGAATCCTAAGGCGAAAGAAAGAGTTGGCTATCCAACTCAAAAACCTGTTTTGTTACTAAAAGAGATTATTAAGATTGTTACAGATAAAGGAGATTTGGTTGTTGACCCATTTTGTGGAAGTGGAACAACTTGTGTTGCTGCGAAATCAATGGAAAGAAATTTTATTGGAATAGATGCTTCAAAAGATGCTGTAGAACTTGCCAAAAGAAGATTAGAAGAAATGATAATTACTAATTCTACTCTTTTAAAGAAAGGTGCTAAAAGTTATCTTGAAAAGACAGATTACGAATTAGCTATTTTAAAAAGTATAGATGCTCTACCAGTACAAAGAAATTCTGGAATTGATGGCTTTTTAAAGAATCACTTTAAAGAAAAACCTGTTCCTATAAAAATTCAAGGTAAAAATGAAACTTTAGATGATGCTATCGAAAAACTTGAAAAATCTTGTCAAGGAAAAGAATATAATTTAAAGATTGTTATTCAAACTAAAAAAGAAACTAAAAGCAATCGATTATTTGAATTAATATCTGATGTAGAAATAATCAAATCAGATAAATTGAAAATTGAAGAATTAAAAACAAGAGGTACTGTGCCCAACAAAGTATAAAAATAATAGCCGAAATGGTAGTAAATATGAACATTGTAGCACGCAATAATATTAGTAGTAAATTGAAAAATTCTGCTTCCGAAATCGGCTACTATTCTTATACAAACCGTTGGGCGTCATTAAAATAGATATAGTATGGAATTTTACGATAGAATAAAAGAGCAAGTTGCTGAACTAACAGCAAGAGAGAATTATCAAAATGATGGGACTGCTTTTGGGCATTTTATCATTAAAGAATGTTTTAATAAAATAATTGACTTCGAGTATGATGGTAGTGATTTTGACCAATTTGTAAAAGACCATATTGTGGATATGGCAAATGACTTGGGTAACGATGCCATTTTTACAAATCAGAAGAACAATGAAATTTTAGTTTTTCAATTTAAGTATTCTAAAAACCAATTACTTAATACAGATGAAATAAAGAAAAACAAACGTTTTATTGATTGGATTATTGGCATTTCTGATGAAAATTTATCTGCAAATCACAAACTTCAAAAAGTGATTAATGAAGAGATATCGCAAATTTTGACACCGCAAAATATTAATGATAATAATTTTTACATAACTTTTTACTACATTGATTATGATTTTAAAGGAAATATCAAGACAGATATTAAAGCACTTCACACAAACTATAAAGATAAAAATATAAATTTTGATATTCGATATTATAATTATCAAGAATTGGAAGAATTATATGATGACATTGAAGTGCCAAAAAATGAAGTAGAATTAAAGTTTGTAGAAAATGAAATTTTCACAAAAAAACTAACCTATTTTGATAATGAAGAAACGGAACTAGAAACAATTGTAACCACAATTTATGCCAATTCTCTAAAACCAATAATAGAAGATAAAAAAGAATTAATACTAGCATTAAACGTTAGATATTACAAAGGCGAAAATGAAATAAATTCTAAAATAAAGAAAGAATATTCAAAAGGAGAAAAATCAAATTTTTGGATTTTAAACAATGGAATTAATGGTGTTTGTCAAGATTTTCAAATAAATGACAATAATACATTGACAATTAAAAACTTTCAAATTGTTAATGGAGGACAAACTGCAAAAACACTAACAAGAATTGTAAATGACTTACCTGATAATGTTCAAATTTTACTTCGATTAACGAAAATAAAAGATAAAAGAAAGACTTCAAAAATATCTATGGATATAGCTGTTGCAAGCAATAGTCAAAATGCAATTAGTGCAAGAGACCTTCATTCTGGTGATAGAATACAAAACAAGATATTTGAACATCTTGATAAGGTCGGAATATTTTATGATAAAAAAGATGGAGAATGGGCAACGGTTAACAAGAAAAAATATAGAAATCCTTTTGGAAAGAGCCCTATGCACTTAAAAATTAGAAATTTAGATTTAGGTGTTTCATATTTGTCATTTTATCTACAATTGCCAATATCAACCGTAGGACGTCATAAATTGGTTTTCTCTGATTTTTACTATGATAAAATATTTGATACTTCTAAAAATGAAGATGATCAATTTTATAAACTCATATTTGCATATCGAGTTTCTGAAAGAGTAAATGACATAAAAAATGAGAAGTATAATAATTTTGAAATATTATGGAATAACTATATTAATGATGTTTTACTTTCACTTTCTGCTTTATATTTTTTCCAAGATAAAATACATAAAGTAGATACAATTGAAAATTTATCTGCCGAACTTCTAGATTTTATTCCTTATGAATATTTAAATCCAAATGAAAGATATACTTTAAATCTAAATTCAGATTTTGACGATTTCGTAATTAAAGAAATTAAAGCGTTACAGTATTTATTGGATGTAATGAAACAAGCTAAAAAGTTTCAAGGCGAAGAATGGTTGCCAAATGATACTAATAAATGGTTAAAGAAAGATGGGACTTACAAAGGTATCTTTGAAGCAGTAATAAAAAAATTAAAAGAAGAATAACGAACGCCCAACAAAGGCTATTCGTAATGCGGGTAAAGTGCTAAATATGAACATTGAAGCAATAAATAAAATGAGTGATAAATTTAAGTGTATAGTTTCAAAAACCCGCACTACGCATAGCCAGACCGTTCTACGCAATTTGACCAAAACAATGAAAAGACGAGTAAAAATCATAATTCTGACAACAATTATTGCTTTAATTGGAATTGTTGGATTTATAGGTTTTGGACTTTATGCAATGGAAATTGAAGACCATTATGGCGACCTTCAAGAAATATATTATGAATCTGAAAACGGAGATATAATTGTAAACAAAAAAACGTCTGAATTTGGAATAATTGAGAAAAATTGGAAACGAATTAACATCAGAACTCAAAAGAAAGATTCAACTGATTTATATAATTGGATTTATCAAAACGGAACTGAATCCAAAGTGGAAATTTATAGACCTAAAAACGGAAAAATTGAACTGAATGGAATTACATACTTGGAATTGAAAAATATGATTGACAAATCGGAATTTAAATTAATAACAAAAAATTAAAGTGGATAAAAAAGTAAAGATTCTATTCAATTTTTATAGCAATATTTTTGACGAGCAAATGGTGGAAACTGTTTGGGCAGATATTGTTAATCAAGAAAAAGGATTGTATAGAATTGATAACATACCTTTTTATATTCCTTTGGTTGCATCAGAAGATATTGTATTTGCAGAATTTGACGAAACCGAACAAATGCTGTCTTATAGAAAAACTGTTGAATATTCTGGAAGAACAGTCGTTCAAGTTGTTATTATGAACAAAGAAACAAAGACAAATGATATTCGAGAAATATTTCACAAATTGGGCTGTGAATCGGAAAAAGCAAAAGAAGGGTATTTTTCAATGGAAATTCCAGAAAAATTAAATTATAGACCAATTAAAAAAGAACTTGACCGAATGGAAAATGCTGAAATCATAGGTTATGCAGAACCTACAATTTCTGAAAAACACCGAAAAGAAGGATATAATTGAATAAAAAACTGCGTAGAACACCGTATATAATTTATTGCTAGTTCTAGCCTACTTACGAAAATCCTCGCGGATTTTCTATTCGGTTTTTATTTACTAAATTAGGTGCTTAAATCACGCAACAAACCATATACAAACCCGTTGTAAAACATTTGATGAAAAACCCGAACATAAAGAAAATATTCCTCAAACTGACTTTAATTTTAGTTTGCGGACTCACTTATGGACAAACTGAAATCAACGGAAAAGTTATAAGTGGAATAACTGGCGAAAAACCGATTTCGGAAATTTACGTTAAAGAATTGATTACAAAACAACCTTTGACCATCGCAGACAGTTTGGGTAATTTCCGAATTGAATATCTTGAACCGAATAAAAAGTATGTTATAGAAATTTCAGCATTTGGTTATGGAAAACAAAAATTTGATGTAGAAACAAAAAGCGGAATTAATAACTTAACATTTGAATTAAAAGCAGATTGTAAATATAATGCTGAACAAGCGGAATCTGACTGGAAAAATGGAAAACCGAAATTATTGCTTTTTGGTTCAATCGCACCTATTGGAAATACATCATCTGATAACCGATTTGAGAAAAAATTTAGAATTAAATATTACGATTTTGGTTGTGAACCACCAATTGACGAATGTATAAAAATATATAATCAACGAATATTTGAACTTATGGACGAAAAATACGGAAAAGTATGGCGGAAAAAAGTTCGGACTGATGTTGAATATTTGAATTAAAAACGTTTTACAACAACGTGTAAAATTCATTGCTAAGTCTTGGCTTACTTAGGAAAATCCTATCGGATTTTCAAGTTGGTTTTGTACTTGTGAAGTTTATCGCTAATTTCACGCAACGAAATCTTACACACACCGTTGCCTGTAATAGTGCCGAAGGAAGTTTTTAGCTTTTATGGAAACGATTTGCAGGTTAGTTAGGTGAGTTTTTAAAAAACATTTTAGTAGAAATCCTTTTTGGGGATTTAAACGCATCGAAAACTGTCTTGTACTTTCAACTTTGGAATGATTTAACCGAAAAGATGTTCTCTTTTTGGAAACTGAAAGTTAATCTCTAAGATTGTTTTTAATCTAATAAGCTCTTTTCCTTTTGTACCTATAACTTTGGTCTTGTAAGCGTTCTGGTCCAATCTTTTCCCAAAAAGGTGTCTGTGCTAAAAAATTGTTTTTTTGCCATCTAAACGCAA
>JALWTD010000013.1 GCA_027082925.1 Flavobacteriaceae bacterium | reverse complement strand
TTCTTTCTAAGGTAATATTAGAGTATTTTGTTCTACCCGGTCTTTTGCGTTTTACAGAGTGTACCGTGTTTCCAAAACTGTAACTTAATCCTATTCCGAAATTAAAATATTGTGGTTTTATATTTTTTGAAGTTATATCTAATGCAATATCTGCACCATTATATTTTACAATATCTTCAAGGTCAATAGTACCATTACCATTATTGTCGTGAACAATGCTTTCAGTAAGAGTGAGTTCATTTGACATTGCAGAAAGGTAGTTTGCACTAGCAAATAAATTTAGCTTATTATTTATAGCATAACCTATTTTAATGGCTGTTGAGAAGTACGATATTTTAGATGTTTTAGGTGTGTTAAGTTTGTAAAAGGGAATAGATACATCTACATTTTGATTGTATGTGCTTTGAATGTTTATTGGTTGAACAGCCATTATTCCGGTTCGTGCTAAAAAAGAGGCGTTTATTTTATTAATAGAAGTTCTGTATTCAGGTCCAAAACCGTAATAAAAAATACTCCAATCATCAAAAGTGTTTGAAGCTGTAAAATCCAGCGAATTAGTTAGGCTATTTAAGTTGTTTTTAGTTGAATTTTTAAATTGACCTAAAGATAAACCTACACCAAATTTTGAAAAGAAGTAAGATCCTGAAGCTTCAATATAAGTTCCGTTTGAAGCAAAAGATTCATTACTAAAACTTGAAGAAGGTATTGAAATACCACTTGATAAGTTAATACTTAGTTGAGTTGGTTTTTCTTGAGAGAAACAATAAATCGTTACTCCAAAAAAAATAAAGGACATTATTTTTTTCATAAGAATACTTTTTTAATTTATGATTTGTTTTTCTACAAAAAAGAATTTCATTTTTAGTAACAGAATGGTATCTTTTTAAGTATAATAAGTGTAATATTTGTTACAATGTACAAAATTTGTCACAAAGTACTACAGTAGATTTATTAACCTACTGTAATACAAATAGTTATATATTTTTAGTTTTTAGTTGGCAGAGAATCCGAAGGCTATATATGGAATTCCAATATTAGGAACAGGGCCTCCGGCGCCATAAAAGTTAGACGAGTTAATCGTTGTATTTCCTAAATTAATAGGAAAAGCAATGTTTGCCGAATTTGTTCTTCGAATCATTCTCCCAACAGTTTCATTAAGGTTAGTATAAGTTTGTATAGTACGTCTAATGGTAAAGGTATCACCAGCATTTACCTGTATAGGAGGAATGCTAATATATTCTGTGGCAGTTTGAGAAAAGGTATGAACTCCTGCATAAGTACCATTAGGTCCAATAATTTCCATTAGGTAATCACCGGTATAAGTTGAAGGGTTTTGATACCCAATACTACAAATTTCTCCGCTTATATTAATAGTTACATTGTACTCGTGTGTTTCTAAATCCATCCATTCAGGTTCGTCAATATAATCTGTAGTGTTGCTAACTAAACTTGAAAATAGTTGCACAATTGGACTGTTTAACGTTTCGCAATTATCAGTTGGATCATTGTCGTTGCTTCCACAACTGAAAAATAAAACGGTTGATGCTACTAAAATGTTTTTGAATAATACTTTCATAATAAAATTGTTTGTGTTTTAATACAAATCAACTTAAACCATATTTTGTTACCCACTTAATTTAGTTTTTTTGATTTGAGGTTATGTTTACTTGATTTTTTGTTAATTGCAATATACATGTTATTTAGTGAACGGCAAGTTTAAGTGAACCCTTTAAGTATCATAATTTTAGCATGTATTATTTCTAATTTTATTTAAGAATTCAACACGTCTTTTTTTTGAAACAGGAATTTTATCGTTATTAGTTAATACAATATATCCTTCATTTAAATATTCTTTTACAAAACTTAGATTTACAAAGTGTGATTTATGAGCTAACCCAAAATTTCGTAATTTATCGGTTTTGCAAAATTTGCCAATACTATAGGAACTTAAAATAGTTGTTTTATTTTTTAAAATAATGTTAGTATAACCATCAATGCCTTCAAAACGAATAATATCATTGGTTTTTATAAAGCTCAACCCTTTCTGTGTAGGAACTACAATTAATGAGTTGCCTTTTGGAACTAAGTTTTCTAAAAGCTGTCTATTTTTTTCTAATGGACTCTTTTGATTGATGTTTTTTAAAGCATTTTCAATAGCTACTTTTAACTCATCATTATCAATAGGTTTTACAATATACCCAATTGCACAGTGTTTTATGGCATCAATGGCATATTCGTTATATGCAGTAACAAAAATGATTTCAAAATTAGGATTTTTAATTTTAGACAACACATCAAAACCACTTAAAACAGGCATTTCAATATCTAAAAATAAAATATGAGGATGTTTTTTATTTATTACTTCAACAGCTTTTAGAGGGTTTTGAAATTTATGTATTATGCTAATATTTGGAAAATATTTAGACACTTTTAAAGCTAAACTTTCCATAGCATTTTTCTCGTCATCTATAATTATTGCAGATATTGTATTACTCATTATTTTTAAAAGTTAGTTGAACAATTGTACCAGTTGAATTTTGTAATTCTTTAATAGAATATGTTATAAACCATACTTTAGATTGGTTTAATAAATCAATTCTATTTTGAATAATTTCGCTAGATTTTGAAATGTGTGTTTTTATTGAATTTTCTTTTATTTCTTTGGCTTTTTTGAGTCCTATACCATTGTCTGATATTTTTACTATAAAATAATTCAAAGGATCTTTCAAAAATTCAATTTTAATTAACCCTTTTCCCCCATTATGAAACAAACCGTGGTTAACTGCATTTTCAACAATGGGTTGTAAAAGCATTGTGGGGATTTTTTGTTCGCTTAATTTTAGTGTTTTATCAATGTTAAATTCATAGATAAAACCATCACCAAAGCGCATTTTTTCAATTTCTAAATAATTCTTTAGTAAAGATATTTCTTGCTCTAAACTGATAAATTTATCACGTGAAAAATCAAAGAATTTTCGAATTAATCTAGAAAATCGAACTAAATATTTTTCAGATAATTCAATTTCATTTTTTGTGATGTAGTATTGAATAGCGTTTAGTGAATTAAATACAAAATGAGGATTCATTTGAGATTGCAATGCCTGTAATTTATGTTCAGCCAATTGTTTTTGGATGTTTAATTTCGCTGTTTTTTTAGCTATTTCTTTATTTCTAATTTTGAATAATAAAAAACTAATAAATAGAAGTATTAATAGTACTATTCCAATTTTTGAAATAGTGTATTGATGCCATAAAGGTGTTATTCTAAATGTGTAATTTTTAGTAATTCCTTGTGCTTCTAGTTTTAAATTATAATTATTTGGTGGTAAATTTGTAAAATTGATTTTTGTTGATGTAGTACTAATCCAATTTTTTTGTACAGGGGATAATTTGTAGTTGTAGGTAAATTCTGAAATGTTTTCATCAAAATTTATACTTGCTACTGAAAACGTAATAGTGTTATCATTTTTATATTTTAAAGGTAAATTGTTTCCTATTAATTTTTGATTATTATAGTTAGCACTTTCTAAGTATAGGGTTAAAAATTGTGATTTATTTTCTTGCTCTTTTGGGAGTATTGCAATACCACGATTAGTACTCACTACAATTTTATTTTTATAAATTAAAACATCATTAATAATATTAGAAGGAAGTCCATTGTTTAAATTTATTTTTTTTGTTAATTGGTAGGTTCCATTATTTTTAGTGTATTTTAAAATTCCTTTGTTGGTAGCTAGCAAAATAATTTCATTTTCAACAAAAGCATTCTCAACGGTTAAAAATTCAGAATTTGGTAACTGAATTAGGGTATTAATATTAGAAATATAACTCCCAAAACCGTCAGTATTTATTAAAAATTGGGAAGAAGAAATTTTATTTAAAGATAAAATAGGATTGTTAAAATCATGATTGTTTAATTTTACATTAATTATACGGTTGTTTTTTAATTCTTTTAAACCGTTATTAGTAGCAATTAATAATTGGTTGTTAAAAGAGAGTAAATAATTGCAACCAGCTTGTAAATATTCTTTTTCAACAGTATAGTTTTTGGTATTAAGCTTATTAATCCCAAAAGCAAAAGTACTGTATAAATTAGTATTGTGGTAAATTAGTTGAGTAGCAAGACTATTTGAAATTTCTCCTAATTTTTGATAATCAACAGTTGTTAATTTTCCGTTTTTAAAATAGCGTAGTTTATACTTTGAAAGTAAAAACATTGTGTTTAGTTCTTTAATTTCTTTAACACTAAAAGGAAATTCTTCTTCTTTTAGAAAAAGGTTAAATTGATTTGTTTCAGGGTCTATTTTATAAAAGCCTTTGTTAAATACTGTTGTGTAAATTTCATTATCTGTAACGTTTAACCTCCCTGTTTTTTGATTGTTTAAAAGATATCTAATATTTCGTTTTGAATAAGGAAGTTTGTAAACTCCGTTTGAAAAAGTAGCGAACCAAATAGCGTTGTTTTTATCAATTAAAGCAAAGTGTGATTTTATTTCATTCGGAAAATAAAAAGGATCTTTAATGTGTAGTTTATTGTCTAAAAAGCCAACAAAGCCAGTTCCTGTAATTTGTAGCTTGTTGTTTATTAAATTAATTCGGGCGTGTTTTACAGTTTTTAATTTAATTTCATCTTTAAACAAACAACGCGTTAATTTTAGTGTGTTAAGGTTTAAAATTGAATATTCTTTTTCTGAAACCCAAGTAAATAAACTATCGGTAATTTGCCCTCTTACAGCTAGTTGTTTAAATAAATTGTATACGGCAATTTGTTTAATAATTTCATTATTTTTGTTAATAATATCTAAAGTATTAGTTTTGGTATTAAGTTTTAAATAATTTATTTTATTATGAATAATTTGTATTCTATCTTCTCGAACATTACTCTTTATTTTATTAAAAATAACTCTCCATTTTCCATCTATTAGTTTGTGCATTTTTGTTGGCCCAGTTGGATAAACGTCATTTCCAACTTGGCTTGAAAAAATAGGATTCATTATTTTTCCATCATCATTTGGAAAAGAAAACACACTGTCATTTTCTATATATCCGAGAGTTGAAGTTTTTGATAGATACCAAAGTTTGTTATCAGGTGTTGTAAAACCATCCCATGCATCATTGTTAGGTAGGCCTTGTTTTGTGGTAAATACTTTAAAATTTTTACCGTTAAATTTTACCATACCTTTATCGGTTAAAAACCAAATAAACCCTTCTGCATCTTGTAAAATAGTGTATATGTAGTTACTGGGCAAACCATTCTCTGTTGTGTAATTGGTATACTTTTGAGCAAATGAAATAGCAAAAGAAAAAAGTAGCAAAATAACTATAATTCTTTTTCTCGCTATTTTTTCTGACGTATTAAAAAAAACATTGAGATCAGAAGAACAACACCATATTAATAATGTAAAAATAATTGTAATATGGAATTTTTTATGTTTCAACCTAGAGGCATGTTAGTTGATTTGCAATATAATATAAAATAAGTAATCATTACTGAGTTAAACTGTAAATCATTTTTACGGAATAGCTTTAATCATAGTTTAATTCATCTACCTTCTTTACATTATTGAAAGTGTTAATATATGTTTGGTAATAGGATAGTGAAATTTTATACTGATGTTAAAAAAGGTAAAACCTTTAAAATTATAAGCCGTTTTTTGGTAAATTACTATTATTATCACAATTAACAAGGTGTGTTTTAAGTAATTTTTTATTTTCATTTAACTTTAAGTTGTTGTTGTTCTTTATGAATAAAATACCCGTTGAATTAAATTTGTTTTAATAATTTCACTCAACGGGTTTAGGTAGTTACTTTAGGGTTTAAAACCCTTCATCAATAATACCATCACAATCATCATCAATACCGTTGTTTATTTCCATTGTATATGGATGAATTTCGGCATTTGTATCGTCACAATCTAAACTATTAAAAACACCCTCAGCAGCCGATTGTTGTATAGAGCCGTATCCATCTCCATCGGCATCAATATACCGAATGTCTTCTGCGTCAATTAAACCATTACAATTATCATCAATCCCGTTGTTGGGAATTTCGGAGGCTAAAGGATTAATAGTATTATCATTATCATTACAATCAGCATTGTTAGTTGAGTAATTGTCAGGGGTGTTTTCTCCTAAAGTTAGTTCAAGAATTACAGGGTTTCCAGCGCCAAAGCCATCGCCGTCTTTATCAGCATAAAAAGTATATGCAAATAAACTATCACAATTTTCGTCTATATCATTGTCAGGAATTTCAGGAGCTCCAGGGTATATGTCTGCATTACTATCATCACAATCTGTTTTATCTTTCACTCTTCCTGCGGGTTGGTTTACAGCTTCTATCGGATTTTCTTCCCAGGCACCAAAACCATCATTATCAGCATCTAAATACCATTTGTAACTGAAAGAACCATAAGGAGAACAACTAGGGCCAATAATAAATATTGAAGCAATAAGTAATATTAACGGAATACCAATGTTTAAAATATTTTTTTTCATTTTTTAGTTATTAAGGATTAATTTTTTTTTTCGCTTTTAATTTTCTATATAAGAATAATGATATAAGTAAGATTAGTAATGCTATAAATTGAGAGTGAGATAGTGCGTTCTCAATTATAAAGCCTCTTCTATCGCCTCTAAAAAATTCTAAAATGACTCTTAAAATGGCATACATCCCTATATAAACTAAGAATAATTGCCCGTTAAATTGCTGTCTTTTTTTTATATAAAGAAGAACAATTGCCAATAGAATTAATAAGGTTGCTTCATATAGCTGTGTTGGATGTACAGTTAGATTATTTGATGTAGGGAAAATAAGTCCAAAAAAGCTATTTGTATGGGAACCATAACAGCAGCCAGCACTAAAACAGCCAATTCTACCAATGCTATGAACTATTATGGTAGTAATAGCCAAAATATCTAGCATTGGTAATACAGGTATATTGCGCTTTTTTAAATACCAAATAACAGTTGGGATTATGGTTATAAAGGAGCCGTAAAATACAAATCCGCCTGAAAAATTATCTAGTAAAAAATGTGGGTTGTTATAATAAAAAATGGGGTTTTCTATATAATAAAATAGTTTTCCGCCAATAAAGCCAGCAATAAAAATAATGTAAAAAAATGAATTTGGTAAGTAAACTATATTCAAGTCTTTTTTTGCTCTCCATTTTGTATAAAGCGATGCTACTAAGGTACCAATAACTATACAAAATGCATAGGTATAAATAGTTACGTTATGTGAGTAAAAGGGTAATTGAAAATTAAATAATACTGGATGCATACCGGTTCGCCTTTTTATAAAACAAACCTAAAAGGAAAGAGCGTATTAAAAAACAGCTATTCGATTAACCTACATTTTGGATCGATAAAGTTGCATTATATATTTCTTTTCCTATTGCGACAAAATTAAAAGCTCAATAATTATTGAGCTTTTTAAAGGAATTATTGTATAGAAAAATTTAATTTTTCACTAAAACATAGCTAGGTTTTAGTTTTAAATCGGCTAAAATATTCACTGCTTCTTCAATATAAATATCTTTATGAAGGTTTTTGTGCCAAGCTTTTCGTTTGTCTGCCAAGTCTTGATTTTCTTTCAGTAGTGGAATTTCATACTTTGGAGAGGTGTATGTTAAATTTGAAGTGTATTCAGAAATAGACTTATATTTTTCAGCAGTTTTATTGTGACTTTCTAAATCGTTTTTATATGCTTCGTAGTTTAAGTAAACGAGTGTGTCATCTTGAGATTTTTTAAGCCATTTAGCATTTTCGTCAATTAATTTAAAGTAATTATTCGCTGCAATACGTTTTTTACTATTGTTAATAGCTTTGTTAAAATTTTCGTAGTTGTCCCAAATGGTATACGTTGCTTGTGGTACTTTATCAAACTGTAACGGATTTTCTAAATCGCGTTCTCCAATGTTCATATATCGGTATCTGTCCGGTAAAACTACATCGGCATGCACACCTTCCAATTGTGTAGACCCTCCGTTAATTCTATAAAATTTTTGGATAGTCATTTTTAGTGCGCCTAAGTCTTCATTTAAATCGTGATATCTATTTAAATTAATTAAACTTTGAACCGTTCCTTTTCCGTAGGTTTGTTTACTACCTATAATAATGGCTCTTTTATAGTCTTGCATAGCTGCTGCAAAAATTTCTGAAGCAGAAGCAGAAAGTTCATTTACAAGTACTACCAAAGGACCATTCCATTGTATTTTCGGGTCTTTATCTTTTTTTACAATAGCGTCCTTATCTCTGTATTTTACCTGTACTACAGGTCCTTTTTCTATAAACAATCCAGATATTTCAATGGCGGTTTTAAGAGACCCTCCACCATTGTTTCTAAGATCTAAAGCAATACCTTCTACTTTTTCTTCTTTAAGGCGTTCTATTTCTTTAGCCATATCGGTAGCAGAATTTCTAAAGTTTTGCTCGTCAAAACTAATGTAGAATTTTGGTAAGTGAATAATACCGTATTTTTTCCCGTTTTTAGTTACAATACTCGATTTCACAAATGTTTCTTCTAGCTCAACAACATCTCTTATAATAGAAATAACTTTAATAGTACCGTCAATTTTTTTTATTGTAAGTCTTACTTCCGTCCCTTTTTTCCCTTTAATGAGTTCTATGGCATCGTCTAATCGCATACCTACTATTTCTACAGGGTCACCATCTCCTTGAGCCACTTTTAGTATTAAATCGCCAACTTCAAGTTCACCTGCTTTCCAAGCAGGACCTCCTGATATTAGTTCAACAACTTTTGTGTAATTATTTTTCTTTTGAAGTCTAGCACCAATTCCTTCTAACTTTCCTGCCATTGAAATGTCAAAACGTTTTTTTAAACTAGGACTAAAATAGGTGGTGTGTGGGTCAAATTCTTCTGAAATACAATTTAAAAAAGTAGAAAACCAATCGGAATACGTGAGTTCTTCAACACGTTCAAAATATTCATTCATATTTTTAAGAGTTGTTTCTCTTGCCTCTATTTCAAGTTCATTAAAGGTCTTTTTCACGTAGGTTGAATCTTCTTTCTTCTTATCTTCCTCGGCAATTAGTTTGTCGTCTAAATGCACAAGAGTATTAAACTTTAACTGTTTATGCCAAATAGCTATAAGCTCATTTACATTGTTGGCATAAGGAGCTTTTTCATAGTCAATATCAAAAGTTTCATTTTTAGTAAAATCGAACTTCGTAGCTAAAATATCTTTGTAATATGCTTTGGCTTCTTCAGAGCGTTGCATTAATCGGTTGTAAACCAAGTAAAAAAATGAAAGATCTTCATTTTTAATTTGATCGTCAATTTTTGTTTTGTATTGAGAAAACTCATCAATATCAGCTTGTAAAAAGTAACGTTTTGATGGATCAACTCGCGTTAAAAAGGTGTGGTACACTTTTTCAGAAAATGCATCGTCAATTTTTTTAGGGTGGTAATGCCCTTGTGTTAACACATATCTTAAAATAGTTATAAGTACTTTATCTTTTGGGTTTGTGTTTGTACTAGCATTACTAAGGTTACTTGTAAATAAGCTTGAAACAAAAAGTATTACTATAAAGAGTTTAAATTTTGGAATCATCATTGTCCGGTTCATTTTTAATTTGAGTTACATACACCGCTAATATAATGCCATACTAAATGCGATGCGACCAATTTAACGTTTTTTTATGTAAATTAATTGTCGTTTCAAAAACAATTTAACTTTACAAATTGTTAAAGTTAATATGAGCGTAACTACGTAAAATATAGTAGCTTTGTTTTTTTAATTTAATAATGATGAATAAACGCCCTTTAATATTGGTTACAAACGATGATGGAATTACAGCTCCCGGAATACGAACTTTAATTGAAGTTATGAATGAAATTGGAGATGTAGTAGTGGTTGCTCCTGATAGCCCTCAAAGTGGTATGGGACATGCAATTACAATAAACGAAACGTTATTTTGCAATAAAATTAAGGTAGATGAAGGACCTCAAGTAGAATATAAATCTTCAGGTACTCCGGCAGATTGTGTAAAATTGGCAGTTAGTGAAATTTTAGATAGAAAACCCGATTTATGCGTGTCTGGAATTAATCATGGATCAAATTCATCAATTAATGTTATTTACTCAGGAACTATGAGTGCTGCGGTAGAAGCAGGTGTTGAAGGTATTCCGGCAATAGGTTTTTCATTGCTAGACTATTCTTGGGATGCAAATTTTGAACCGTTGAAAAAATACATAAAAAAAATTGCATTAAATGTGTTGGCGAATGGTTTAGCCGATGGTGTAGTGCTAAATGTTAACTTTCCAAATAACACTACATTTGAAGGAATTAAAGTTTGCCGACAAGCACGTGCCAATTGGGTAGAAGAATTTGATAAGCGCATTAATCCGCAAGGAAAAGTGTATTATTGGCTTACAGGTAAATTTGTAAATATGGATAAAGGTGAAGATACCGATGAATGGGCTTTGGCTCATAATTATATTTCGGTAGTTCCTGTTCAGTTTGATTTAACAGCTCACCATTTTATGCATAAGTTAAACGATTGGAACTTATAATTTTTAAAAATGGTTAAGGAAATACTTATAGGATTTTTAGTTGCGGTTGTAGCTACAAGTTTTGGTTGCTATATTTTTATCGAATTTTTTTCAAAGTTTGGTTTTTACGAAAGTATTGAACTGGTAAAAGAAGGAGGATTGTACGGTAAAATAGTTACTTTAGGAGCCATTCCTAATTTTTTTGTTTTTTTTATTTTTCTGAAGAAAAAGCAAATTTACAGAGCTAGAGGTGTGCTGCTAGAAACTTTCTTAATTGCATTAATCGTGTTATTTTTAACGTTGTTTACAAAATAAATATTTATGAAGTACTATATTATATCTGGTGAAGCTTCAGGAGATTTGCATGGTGCCAATCTGATGAAAGCATTATTGCAAAAAGATAAAGAAGCCGATTTTAGATTTTGGGGAGGCGACTTAATGCAGCAAGTAGGAGGTACTTTAGTTAAGCACTACAAAGATTTAGCTTTTATGGGGTTTAAAGAGGTTTTTATGAATTTAAACACCATATTTAAAAACATAAAATTTTGCAAGCAAGATATTTTAAGTTACAAACCAGACGCTCTAATATTAATTGACTATCCTGGTTTTAATATGAGAATTGCCGAGTTTGCAAAAAAGAATAACATACCGGTTCATTACTATATTTCGCCTCAAATTTGGGCTTGGAAAGAAAATAGAATTAAAAAAATAAAAAGGTATATAGATCATATGTATGTGATTTTACCTTTCGAAAAAGAATTTTACGAGACAAAACATCATTTTTCGGTTCATTTTGTTGGGCATCCTTTAATAGATGCTATTTCTACTAAAAAACAGGTTGACACTCAGGCGTTTAAGCGACAATATCAGTTATCAGACAAACCTATAATAGCACTGTTGCCCGGAAGTAGAAAGCAAGAAATTAAAAAAATGCTTTCGGTTATGCTAAAAGTTGTAGCTGCTTTTCCTGACTATGAATTTGTAATAGCAGGAGCTCCCAGCCAGAAGTATGATTTTTACAAACAGTTTATTTATAGAGATAATGTAAAATTTATAAGTAACAAAACATACGATTTATTGTCAATATCATATGCGGCTTTAGTTACATCAGGTACCGCTACACTAGAAACAGCTCTTTTTAAAGTGCCTCAGGTAGTGTGTTACCGTACAAGTTGGATTTCGTACCAAATAGGGAAAGCATTGGTAAACTTAAAATTTATTTCGTTGGTAAATTTGGTGATGAATAAAGAGGTTGTTAAAGAATTAATTCAGGATCATTTTAATGAGTGCGAATTAACAAAAGAGTTGCGTAAAATTTTAGATGAGCAAAATAGGTCAAAAATGTTTTTAGATTATTTTGAGCTAGAGCAAAAATTAGGAGGGATAGGTGCTTCTGAAAAGGTAGCAGCACTTATTACAACGTGAAAAAGATCTCTTATTCATTAAAAATAAAAGACCTTTTTTCAACTTTTACACAGAATTTCCCTCTTTAGCAAACCTATTTTTTACACACTTCTTCGAGCATATCTTCAATATCTCCAGGAGTACTCATAATTTTCATAAAAGTACCCATAGTTAGCTCAGGCCAGTGTAATGCAATTCTGTATTTTCCATGAAGCATTGTTGCTTTTTTTCCTTGTAAGATAATTTCATAAGGCAATGCGGCTACATGAGTTTCACCTATTTTTGGTAAAAAATAAGCTTCCCCATCTTCTTTATCAAGTAAACCAACTCCAAAAACAGCTATTTTGTCTGTTTTGTATACAAGTTTATATACGAGTGCAGTTTTTGCTTTATGAGCCTTTAAATTATTCTCTATAACCCGAACTCCTTCTTCAAACGATGAAAATTCATTCAAAGTAATTGGATCGGTAAAATACGGCATCATAATTTTGTAGTGGTATTTTTTTAATTTATCGGCTTTAATAGTTCCTCCGAAAGGAATAAACGCATGTCCAATGCTTGAAAAAGTAGTTCTAAGATCGGCACTAAATTTTTTAAACGTACTTTCAAAGGTTATATAATTATCTCTTAAATAAGCTCTTAACAAATATTCAGGATTTACATAAGAGATGATAACTTTACCGTCTTTTTGTACCAAACCAACTTTAAAAACAGCTGCTAACGCACCTCTATCTATAACTTTAGCAACAGTATTTTTTAAATCGTCTCTAGTAAAAGTAATGACTTTTAAAGTGCTTTTATTCATAGGGTTATACGTTCCTAAAACGGTAAACGAATTGCTTTTGAGTGCATTAATTATGTTTTCTGTCGTTTGCTGAATAGATTCTGTAGTCTCTCCAATTTTTATATAAGGCGACAGCTCTTGCGCTGTAGAAAAATGGGTAAAAATTAGTGCTGCTAATAAGCTAAGAATAAGATTTTTCATGAGTGTTTAATTAAATTTTATCAAAATTACCATATAAAAAAAGCAATTATACTGATATAAGTCAGCTTCTAAATTTCCTTGTAAAACGGCTGTTATAAAGTAAGTAAATAAGGTGATACATTTTTATTTTATTCAAAAAATTGTAATTTTAGGGTGCTATGTTAAAGTTTTTAAAGTTTATTCCTGTACAGTTAACCGTTTTTTTGGTTATAGGTATTTTAATCGGAAATTATTATCGGTTAACGCCCTATACGGTAGCACTTATTTTAGGTGTATTATTAATTTTACTACTAGTTGCACATACGTATTACAATCAATTTTTTTCATATCCTTTAGCATATACAATTATTGCTTTTTTATTATTTATAGGAATTGGAATTTCTTCGATTACCTTTCAAATTCAGCAAAATAACAGCAATTATTACGCTGCAAGCACATTGTTTCACACTAAAGATACACTGTTTTGTAAAGTGCGAATAACAAAGGTGCTAAAACCTACTATTTATTATAACAAGTACGAAGCTAAGGTAACTCAAATAGCTTCTTTAAAAGCTACAGGCACTTTGTTAATTCACTATAAAAGAGATTCGTGTAATAAATTTGAAGTATCTGACTGTGTATTGTTTAAAGCAGTTTTTAAAGAAGTTCCTAAACCGTTAAACCCGTATGCTTTTGATTATAAAAATTACCTCGAAAAGCAGCAAATTTTTCATCAAGTTTTTATAGACAATTCAAAAATACTAAAATGCAAGCCTTCAAAAATTACCCTTAAAGGAATTGCGGCTTCTTTCAGAAAAAAAGTAAGCACTCATTTGCAACAGGCAGGTTTTAAAAACAATGAGTTAGCCCTTATAAACACATTGCTTTTAGGGCAGCGAACAACACTCTCTAAAGAGCTTCGACAAAGTTATATAAATGCGGGAGCCATACATATTTTAGCCGTTTCGGGATTACATGTAGGTATTTTATTGTTGCTGTTTATGTTTGTATTAAGACCGTTGCATTATTTTAGGCATGGAAAATTAGCAGCTACTATTTTAGCAGTACTTCTTTTATGGATGTATGCTATACTTGCAGGATTATCTGCTTCTGTAGTAAGAGCGGTTGTAATGTTTACGGCAGTTGTGATAGGTACAAATATGAACAGGATAACAAATGTTTATAACACCTTATTTGTGTCTATGTTTTTTTTATTGCTGTTCAATCCTTTTTATTTGTTTGAAGTAGGCTTTCAGTTTAGTTATTTGGCTGTTTTTTCGATTGTTTGGCTTCAACCAAAGCTTTATAATTTACACACATTTAATTTTTTTATTTTTGATAAAGGATGGCAATTATTGTCGGTTTCTATTGCTGCTCAATTAGGCGTTTTGCCATTGAGTTTATACTATTTTCATCAATTCCCCGGATTGTTTTTTGTTTCAAATTTGATTATAATTCCTTTTTTAGGAATTATTTTAGGTGCTGGTTTACTTGTTATAGCTCTTTCTTTTTTTAATTTGCTTCCTTCTTTTTTAGTAACCATGTACAGTTTTATGTTGGCTCAAATGAACCATGTTGTGATGTGGGTTTCTCAACAAGAAGCATTTTTATTTAAAAATATTCCTTTTTCATTTTACGATATGATAGGTATTTATGCGCTGTTGTTATTTCTTATTAAATGGATTGAAAATAAAAATTTTTACCGATTTGTTTGGGTATTAATTTTAGTAATAGCAGTTCAAAGTGTATTTATTTTTGAACGTTATCAACAACATTCAGTAAACTCATTTATTGTTTTTAATCAAAGAAAAAATACGGTAATTGGAAATAGAAATGGGAGCGATTTAACAGTTTCAACAAAGCAGGTGAAAGAGGCAAAAAAAGTACTTGTACCATATTTGGTTGAAACCGGTGTGCATTTAAAATTTACACCGGTTAAAAATGTATATACGTTTAAAACAAAATCTATTTTGGTAGTAGATAGTTTGGGCGTTTATAAATTACAGAAAATAAATCCGACCATTGTTATTTTACGCCAATCGCCTAAAATACATTTAGAGCGTTTACTAAATTATTTGCACCCAAAATTGGTGGTGGCCGATGCTTCAAATTACACTTTTGATATACGCCGCTGGAAACAAACGTGTTTAAAAAAGAAAACTCCTTTTTACAGTACAAATGAAAAAGGAGCTTTAATATTGGAGTAAGTTGTTTTATTATGTTCCAAACTCGTATTTAAAGGTTGAAATATATTCTTCCCAATCTTCAGAAGAGTTAATGTCTTTATATTTATCAGAAGCAAAAAGCTTTAAATAAATTTCTAATTGTGTGGGTGTTTTATACCCCGGAATAAGGTCTAAATAGTTAGCATCTTCATCTAAAAAAACAAGTGATGGAAACGACCTTACGCGAAAGTATGAAGCCAATTGGTGTGCACTGTTTCTAGCACGAGTTCGGTTAGGGTCAAAATACGGATTGGAAAAGGTTTTGCCCTTAAAATGAATCACATCATTTCCTTCTGCATTAAATTTTACAGCATAGAAATTTTTATTTATATAGTTGGCAACTTCTTTTTTGCTAAAGGTATTTTTATCGTACATTTTACAAAACCCGCACCAGTTTGTATAAGCATCTATCAATATTTTTTTAGGTGCTTTTTTTTGGGCAGCAATGGCTTCTTCAAAAGACATCCATTTAATTTCTTGAGCTTTTGTTAATAAGCTAACAAAGAAGAACATTAAGAATATTACTTTTTTCATATTTTGGAATGATTTTAAAAACTTTTAATTTCTAACTTTGACGTTAGGTTGTGGTTAAAATTACAAAGTCTCGTTTAAATAACGAGACTTTGTTTATGTATTTAACACATATTTAGTTATCTCACACCGTGCATTAACTTTTTAAGTAGTGGATTTAGCAACATTGCCAATAATCCAACACCTATAGGAATTAATGTGAATATTAAAAAGAATTGAGACATAGAGTATTTAGTTGTTATTTCGTCAATCATTCCTCCCATTTTCCCGGCTAATTTGTTTCCAATAGCAATGGCAATATACCAAACACCAAACATAAGAGCAATCATTCTTCCAGGAACAAGTTTACTAACGTATGAAAGTCCTACAGGAGATAAACACAATTCGCCTAACGTATGGAACAAGTATGCAAAAACCAACCACATAATACTAACGGCAGCAGTCATTGCTCCTTGAGGGATTCCTTTTGCACCAAAAGCTAAAAATCCGAATCCGATACCTAATAGTATCAATCCGAGACCGTATTTTACAGCAGCACTAGGATTGTATTTACTCTCCCACCATTTAGAAAATAGCGGTGCAAACGAAATGATAAATAACGAGTTTAGTATGTTAAACCAAGTGGCCGGAATTTCAGTTTTATCCTGAATAAATTCTTTGTAAAGTAACCAAAGTACAATTCCCCAAATAATAACAAAACTAGAAGCTAAAATAACATTTGACAGTGGTATTATTTTGAAAGAATTGGTAAATAGTTTTGCAAGTACCCAAGATATAATGGCTAATGGAACAATGTATATTAACGTATTTACAATTTTAAAAATGAGTGCAAAATTTCCTGCTAAAATTCTGTTGGTATAGTCTTTTGCAAAAATATTCATAGACCCTCCGGCTTGTTCAAAAGAAGCCCAAAAGAATACTGTAAAAAAGGCAAAAATGCCCACTGCAATCATTCGGTCTCTTACCACTTTAGAATATCTGGAGATTCGAGTAGTTATAAGGTATAAAAATGCGATTAAGGCAATTATAACGGCAAAATTTTGACCGGTTAATTCGCCCACAAAAGGAATGTTTACCGAGAAAGGGAACAGGTTAATAGGTGTCATTCCTTTCATTTTAGAAATCTCGTATAATGGGTCGTTAATAACGTAAAGTACTCCCAAAGCACCACTTAGGTACATTAAAATTCTATCAACAAAGGTAAAGTGATTTAGTTTTGTTTCTCCTTCTTCTAATAATTTAGTAGGATCTTCTTCTCCAACTTCAAATTCTTGTTTAGGTTTATCTCCAATAGCTCCAAACAAAGGTTGTGCAAAGTAAAATTGAAGCATTCCTAAAAACATAAAAATTCCTGCAAGTCCAAATCCCCAAGACCAACCATATTTTTCTCCTAGCGTACCACAAAGCAAAATACCTAAAAAGGCACCGGCGTTAACCCCCATATAAAACAGCGTAAAAGCACCGTCTTTTTTTTCAGGATGATTTTTATACATATGAGAAATAATAGAAGTCATATTCGGTTTAAAGAGTCCGTTACCAATAATAAGGCAAAAAATACCTAAGTATAAAAAAGTTTCGGTTTCAAACGCCATAAATAAATGTCCAAGAGTCATTACTACAGCTCCGTACACAACAGCCATACGATACCCTATTTTGTTATCGGCTAACCATCCACCAATAATAGGAGTAATGTACACCAAGGCGGTATATGTTCCGTAAAGTGCCAAGGCAGCTTTTCGGTCCCAAGCCCATCCGGGATTGAACCCTGTTATAGCAGAAGTTAAAAATAAAACTAATAATACGCGCATTCCGTAGTAACTAAAACGCTCCCACATTTCAGTAAAAAACAGTACAAATAGTCCTGCCGGATGCCCTAATACGTTTGATTTAAAAAAATCGTCTGAAGTTGTTGTACTCATAAAATAATTTTCTATATAGTTAAAAAGTTGTGATTAATGCATTTCTCTTTCGTTGTCTTCGGCTCCGTGAGTAAGTATTTCAAGTTTTTTTCTAAAAAGCATTACCAAAAATCCAAAAGCTACACAAAAAACAGCAATACCTGTAAATATGGTGTATTCTCCAAGGCTTTCAGCAGATTCACCCAATAGCCCTGCAAGTTTATTTCCAAATCCTGTCATGGCGAAATAGACACCCATCATTAGTGAAGCATATTTTACCGGAGCAAGTTTTGTAATGTATGAAAGTGCTACCGGAGATATACAGAGTTCTCCAACGGTATGAAACAAGTAAGCTAATACAAGCCAATACATAGCAGAAGCACCTGTACTTTCATATTGACTAGCTGCTGCTGTCATAAAGAAAAAGCCAGTCCCCATAATAATAAGTCCTACAATCATTTTAAACAGTGAAGTAGAAACTTTCCCTTTTAACTTTCTATTTGCCCAGTAAGCAGCCACAGAAGTTCCAAGGAAAATGATAAACATAGCGTTTAAAGATTGAAACCATGATGCAGGAACTTCCCACCCCATTAACAATCTGTTTGTTTTTTCTTTAGCATAGATATTCATTAAGCCTCCTGCTTGTTCAAAAGCTCCCCAAAATACAATAACAAGTAAAAAAGAAATGAATAAAACAATAATTCGGTCTTTTTCAACTTTAGTTAGAGGTTTATTCATCAATTCTTTTTCTTCTTTATTTTCAGAAGCGCCTAAGTAATTTCCTACATTTTCTAAATATTTTTGACCAAGAATGTATTGAATGAGCCCTAATGCCATTCCAATACCTGCAAGACCAAAACCGTAATGCCATCCGTGAACTTCTCCAACATACCCTACAATTAAACTAGATAAGAATGCACCTACATTTATACCTATATAAAAAATAGTAAATCCTTTATCTCGTCGTATATCTCCTTGTTGGTATAAGCCACCAACCATAGTTGAAATATTTGGTTTTAACAACCCAACTCCGGCAATAATTAGACCTAAACCGGTGTAAAATGCCCACATTTCTTCAATAGCTAAAATACTATGCCCGGCAACTAAAAGGATACCTCCGTAGAGTACCGATTTTTTTTGCCCGAAAAATTTATCGGCAAGCCAACCTCCGGGAATAGATGCCACATAAACAAGCATGGTATACCAACCGTAAAGCGCAAGAGCTTCACCGTTTGTCCATCCTAGTCCGGCATTGCTATCTGAGGTTTTTGCTACAAGGTATAATACTAAAATTGCTCGCATTCCATAATACGAAAATCGTTCCCACATTTCAGTAAAAAATAATACATATAAGCCTATTGGATGTCCAAAAAGCTCTCTTTGATGTGGTTGTGTGGCTGTATTTGTCATATATTAAATATTAGTTGTTTTGTAAATTTTGTTCGATAAAAGTAGTCATTTTTTTGTACAGATGAAGTCTGTCGTTTCTAGTGCTGTATATGCTGTGCGTTCTGTCTGGATAAATTTCAACATCAAATTGTTTGTTTGCGCTAATTAATGCATTTATCATTCGCATAGTATTTTGAACATGAACATTGTCATCTCCGGTGCCGTGTATTAACAAGTATTTTCCTTTTAGTTTACGAGCGTGTGTTAACGGAGAGTTCATATCGTATCCGCTAGCATTTTCTTGAGGTGTTTGCATGTATCGTTCGGTGTAAATAGAATCGTAAAAACGCCAACTTGTTACCGGTGCAACGGCAATAGCCATTGTAAAAATATCGTTTCCTTTTAAAATACAATTACTACTCATAAAGCCGCCATAACTCCATCCCCAAATACCAATTTTATGTTCGTCTATATATGGTAGTTCACTTAGTTTTTTAGCTGCAGTTATCTGGTCTTCAACTTCGTATTTTCCCAATTGTTTTTGAGTGATTTTTTTAAAAGCAGCACCCTTTAATCCAGTACCACGTCCGTCAATACACACTACAATAATTCCTTTTTGGGCAAGCATTTGATGCCAATAATCATTTGATCTGTTCCATCTATTTGCTACTTCTTGTGACCCTGGTCCTGAGTATTGATACATAAATAGCGGATATTTTTTTGTAGTATCAAAATTTGCAGGTTTAAGCATCCACATATTTAGTTCATTTCCATTAATGTTAATTGTAGAAAATTCTTTTGGACTTAGGTTGTAGCTACTTATTTTTTCTTTAAGACCGGCATTGTCTATAATAGTTTTTATAAGTTTTCCGTCGGCATTGTATAAGGTGTACACCGGAGGTGTATTTGCATCGGAAAAAGTATTTATAAAGTAACGCATATTTTTGCTGAAGGCAGCTCTGTTTGTACCGGTACTGTTACTTAGTAATTTTTTCTTTTTACCATTGAGTTTAATACTGTACACACCTCTGTTTATAGAACCGTTTTCTGAAGATTGGTAGTAAATGGTGTTTTTACTTTTATTGTATCCGTAGTAGTTGGTTACCTCCCAATTTCCTTTGGTAACTTGCTGAATGAGTTTTCCGTTTTCGCTGTAGTGATAAATGTGATTGTGTCCATCTTTTTCGCTAGTCCAAATAAAACTGTTGTTGTCTAAAAAGGTTAAATTGTCGGTAATGTCTATATACGCATTGTCGGTTTCATTTAAAACCACTTTAGTTTCTTTTGTGGTGGCATTTACAAAAAACAATTTTAAATCGTTTTGATGGCGATTTAATGTTGTAACAGCTAATAAATTTGCATTATTTGTCCATTTAATACGAGGTATATATTCATAATTACCAACATTTATTTTCGTTGATTTATATGCTGGTAAATCAAAAATAAACACGCTAACTTTAGAATTATCTTCTCCGGCTTTAGGGTATTTAAATACTTGCTGTTTCGGATATAAATCCATTCCGTAAATATCCATAGAGAATTCAGGAACATTGCTTTCGTCAAATCTCAAATATGCAATTTTTTCACTATCGTTACTCCATTGAAATGCTTTAACAAAGCCAAATTCTTCTTCATAAACCCAATCGGTAATACCGTTAATTATTTTATTTTTTTCTCCATCAATAGTAATTTGAGAAACTGTATTTGTACTTATTTCTTTTACAAAAAGGTTATTGTTTTTTACATATGCAATCTTTTTTCCATCAGGAGAAAATGTAGGTTCTTGTAGGTTGTCTCCCAGCCAAGTGACACTTTTTGAAGCAATGTCATAAATGTAAAATGTGGCGGTGTATGAATATCTGTAAATAGCTTGGTAGTTTGTACTTAAAAGTAGTTTTGTTTCATCACTGTTAAAACTATAGGTACTAATGTATTTAATCTCAGGAATATTCTTAGTACTCACAATGGTTTTTACTTTTTCAAGTGTTTCGTAGCTATACATATCAACACTAGAACTGCTATCTTCATTGTAATTTAAAAGGGTGTAAAAATCACCCTCCATAGAATTTAAAGCATTTAAGTATTCGGTTCTAAAAGTACCTTTAGACCAAATGTCTTCTAACGTAATGTCTTTTTTTTGAGCTGTGATTGATAAGGGGATACAAAAGGTAAGGAATAATAAGAAATTCTTCATGCAAAGATATTTTTGTTAAATGATGCCAAGTTTAAGAAAAATTCTTCAATTTGGAGCTGTATTAAATCATAATTTAACAAAATACTATTGAAGTTGTGTATGGTTAAATGGAAAAAATTACATTTGTGAATTATATAATACAGAAACGAATGTCAAAAACAGTAAGTGGATTCTCAAAATTTTCAAAAGAAGAGAAAATTGATTGGATTGCAAAATCATTTTTTGATGATAGTGAAAAAGCAAAAGAGGTTTTAAAGCAATACTGGAATACAAATAAGTATTTACAAGACCTGCATGATGATTTTATTGAAAATACGGTTTCAAATTTTTACCTGCCGTATGCCATTGCGCCTAACTTTAAAATAAATGGTAAAGACTATGCTGTGCCAATGGTAATTGAAGAAAGCTCGGTAGTAGCTGCAGCATCGTTGGTTGCTAAATTTTGGAGTACAAGAGGCGGTTTTAAAGCAGCGGTGATTTCTACAACCAAAATAGGGCAGGTACATTTTATGTATCAGGGAGATTACGAGGCGTTGCAACGTTATTTCGAATCAAAAAAACAACATTTGTTCGAAACTACTTCTGAAATTACCAAAAATATGCGCAAAAGAGGTGGTGGTATTTTAAATATTGAATTGCGTGACAAAACTTCGGAATTGGAAAATTACTACCAACTACATGTAACTTTTGAAACGGTTGATAGTATGGGTGCGAATTTTATAAATACCTGTTTAGAAGCTATTGCAAACGAGTTTAAAAAAGACGATATTCAAGTGGTAATGAGTATTTTGTCTAACTATGTGCCGGAGTGTTTAGTTAGAGCAGAGGTAAGTTGCAATGTAAATAATTTGTATGCAGAAGATGCCGAAAAATATACTCAAAAATTTGTACAAGCGGTTCAAATTGCCAATGCAGAACCCCATAGAGCGGTAACGCATAATAAGGGTATTATGAATGGAGTAGATGCGGTGGTTTTAGCAACAGGAAATGATTTTAGAGCTGTAGAAGCTGGAGTACATGCATACGCATCAAAAAGTGGAGTTTACAAGAGTTTAACTAACGCAACTGTTGAAAATGGCGTATTTAAATTTTGGATAGAAATACCCTTGGCTTTAGGTACGGTAGGAGGCTTAACATCTTTACATCCATTGTCAAAATTCTCATTAGGATTATTGGGAAATCCTTCAGCAAAAGAATTAATGCAAGTAATTGCAGTAGCCGGATTAGCACAAAATTTTGCTGCTTTAAGAGCGCTTACAACTACAGGAATTCAACACGGTCATATGAAAATGCACCTGACAAATATTATTAAGCAGTTAGGAGCAAGTGAAGAAGAAAAACAGTTTTTAATTAACTATTTTGAAAATAAAACGGTTACGCATAATGCCGTAGTTGAAGCTTATAATAAGCTGGTACAAGATAAATAATGAAAAATTTTTACAGCAACGGTAAACTGTTATTAACAGGAGAATATTTTGTTTTGGAAGGAGCTAAAGCTTTGGCTGTTCCAACTAAATACGGACAAGATTTACGTGTTGAGGTAATAGAAGAACCAACGTTAATTTGGAAAAGTTATACCAATAATGGAATTTGCTGGTTAAAAGTTGTTTTTGATTTACCATCGTTAAGATTGGCCAGCGCTACCTTTGAGTCGGAAGTAGATGGAGGAAACGATACAGTTGCCGAAAAATTAAGAGACATATTAAAAGCCTCTAAAAAAATAGATTCTTCTTTTTTAGAGTCGTCAAAAGGATTTTTAGTAAAAACAAGGCTTACATTTCCAAAAAATTGGGGTTTAGGAAGTTCGTCAACATTAATTAACAATGTGGCTACTTGGGCAAAAGTAAATCCCTATCAGTTATTAGAAAACACCTTTGGAGGAAGTGGTTACGATATTGCTTGCGCACAAAATAACACACCCATTTTATATGCAAAAAATGAAATAACACCTCTTGTAAAACCGGTAAATTTTAATCCTACATTTAAAGAACAGTTGTTTTTTGTGTATTTAAATAAAAAACAAGATAGCAGAGAAGGTATTAAACGCTTTAAAGCGCTAGCAGGAAATTTAGCTTCAGAAATAAATCGGATAAATGAGTTAACTTTTGAGATTGTAAACTGCGAGCATTTAAACGAATTTGAAAAAATAATTTTGGAGCATGAGCAATTGGTCTCAAAAACACTTCAATTAGAACCTGTTCAGCAACAGTTATTTTCAGATTATTTTGGGCAAACAAAAAGTTTAGGAGCTTGGGGAGGTGATTTTATTTTAGCTACAGGAAATAGTGATACGCCTCAATATTTTATACAAAAAGGATACAATACAGTAATTCCTTATACAAAAATGATACGTTAAAAGTGAAGAAGCGATTTGTAATTATTGGAGGAGGTGCTGCCGGCTTTTTTGCAGCTATAAACGCGGCTGAAATGAACCCTGAAATGGAGGTGATTATTTTAGAAGGAAGTAACAAAGTACTACAAAAAGTTAAGGTTAGTGGTGGAGGTCGTTGTAATGTGACACATGCATGTTTTACACCAAATGAACTGATTGAATTTTATCCGAGAGGAAGAAAAGAACTGTTAGGTCCTTTTCATCAGTTTATGACAGGTGATGTAATGGAGTGGTTTGAAAATAGAGGAGTTTCTTTAAAAATTGAAGAAGATAATAGGGTGTTTCCGGAGTCAAATTCATCGCAAACAATTATTGATTGCTTTTTAGATAGTGCTAAAAAAGCGGGTATTATTATACAAATAAGTACAAGAGTTGAAGCGATTGAAAAAGACAATAATAAGTTTAAAATAAAAACAGCTTCTAAAAATTTTACAGCAGATTATTTACTGGTTGCTACAGGAAGCAATACCAAAGTTTGGAATATGATTTCTAATTTAGGACATCAAGTTATAATTCCCATTCCTTCGTTGTTTACATTTCATATTACAGATAAACGATTGGAAGAAATTTCAGGAATATCAGTACCTTATGCTTCAGTTAAAGTGCTAAATTCTAAATTAGAAGCGCAAGGACCATTGTTAATTACGCATTGGGGTTTAAGTGGACCGGCCATTTTAAAATTATCGGCTTGGGGAGCTTTGGAGCTACACAATAAAGAGTACAATTTTAAAATTGAAGTAAACTGGTTGTCTAAAAAACACGAAACAGTTTTGGAACTATTAAAGGCTGCAAAGCGCAATAATGCTAAAAAAATAGTAGTACTTCGCTCTGTTTTTGAAGTAATTTCAAAACGGTTATGGATGAAGTTTGTAGCAGCTGCTAATATTTCACCTTCAACACAATGGGCACAATTAAGCAATAAAGATTTAGACCACTTGGCAAGTCAGCTAACAAAAAGTGTATTTAAAGTATCGGGAAAAAGTACTTTTAAAGACGAGTTTGTTACGGCAGGAGGTGTAGATTTATGCGAGGTAAACTTTAAGCGATTTGAAAGTAAACTTCATAAAAATTTATTTTTTGCAGGTGAAGTACTAAATATTGATGCCATTACCGGCGGATTTAACTTTCAAAATGCTTGGACTGGCGGCTGGATTGTAGCAACAGCATTAAATAAATAAAATACTCTTTACCTATACTTCCTAGGAAAGAGTATTTATACCAGTGTTACGATTCTTTTTGCACCCAAGTAAGAATTATAATTCCAACGCGAGCAACTAAGAAAACAACCATTCCAAAAACAGGACTTAACAAGGCAATTTTTAGTCCTGCAGCTAAAATAGCAGGAGATATATTACCAACAGCTTCAATAGTATCAAAAGCACCAATAAGTCCAACCATTTGTCCTAAAAACCCCCAAACCAATGCAAATAAACTAATGTGACTTATTAATTTCCGTATTTTACCATCAGCATCACCTTTTACAAGAGCTTTTATAATAAGTGCGATACAAATTAGAAGCATTGCAAAAGTTGGATACGAAAAAGCAGGTCCACCATCGTTTAATAAATTTAAAAATAAAGGTTTCATAAAAAATGTTTTTAATGTTAATATGTTTCAAATATATTTTTATACTTGCGAATAGGTGTTTAATTGCGATAGTTTGCAAAAAGAGAATTAAAAATAACTTGTTTTCTAGCTCTTTTGGTATACAGCTTACAATAAGTACCAAATATCGTTACTTTTTTGAATTTCATCGCAAAAGCATTTACTTTTGGTTAAAAAAGCAGATATTGCAGCATATATGAAGCTGTCGAAAGTATTTTTTAAGTATAGTGTTGAGGTAATTCTGCACCTTGTATTTTGGGGAGTAGTGTATTTCTTTTATACTTCCTTTCTAGGTTATGGAAGTAATAATACCGATTATGTAAACAAATTTTCAGCATTTTTAATGCCTGTAACAATAGGTATTAGTTACTTTTTTTTATACTTCCTTATTCCCAACTACTTATTAAAACAAAAACACGCCTTATTTTTATTATACAGTGTGTATGCATTTATTATTTCGGTGTTTTTAATTATTCTTTCTATATTGTATGGATTGGTTTTTTTAATAGAGTTAAATTCGGACAATACCTCTCCATTAACCAAAACGCTGCCCCTTATTATTTTAGGAGTGTATTTTGTAGTTTTAATTGTGGTTTCATTAGGTTTAATAAAGCACAATTACAATTCAATAGTAAACAATGAAAATTTAAAGAATAAGATATTAGCAACACAATTACGAATAAAAGATCAGGAATTACGGTTTTTAAAGATGCAAATCCACCCTCATTTTTTATTTAATTCATTAAATACAATTTATGGTTTTGCTTTGGAGAAAAAGGAAGAAGCTCCAGAAATGATTTTAAAACTATCGAACCTATTGGATTACATTTTATATCAAATAGAAAAACCTCAAGTGTTGTTAATGGATGAAGTAAATCATTTGTTAGATTATATTTCGCTTGAAAAAATGCGATTTCATGATACTCTTGAAGTTAAAACAACAATAGATATTTCTAGCAATACCATAAAAATAGCTCCAATGTTGTTAATTCCATTTGTAGAAAATGCCTTTAAACATGGAGATATTATTCACGGAAGCTTAAATGTAGCGGTTAATATAAAAACAGAAGGTGATATGTTGTTTTTTAGTATTGAAAACACATCTATTAAAGAAGATAAAAACAGTAATGGAATTGGTTTAGAAAACATTGAAAAACGGTTAGAAATGTTATTTCCCAACGCATATTCGTTAGAAACCACTCAAACAGCCAATTATTTTAGAGTGAAATTAACGATTCGTAGTTTAAAACAATTTAAAAATGAGTAAAGTAATAAATTGTATTATAGTTGATGACGAACCGGTAGCTCGTGATATTTTAAAAAGTCATTTACAAAAAGTAGCTGCTGTAACTGTTGTTGCAACGTGTAAAAATGCTATTGAAGCGTTTAACGAGTTAAATGCACATAAGATAGATTTAATCTTTTTAGATATTAATATGCCTGAAATTTCCGGCTTGTCTTTTGCTAAATCCATTACTAAAAGTACCAAAATTATTTTTACCACAGCATACAGAAAATACGCTGTTGATGGCTTCGATTTACAGGCTGTAGATTATTTGCTTAAACCTATTTCATTTGAGCGTTTGCTTCAGGCAATTAACAAGTTTTTAAATGAGAATATTACAGTTACAACCAAATCAACTTCAGAAATACATCCACAAGAAACCCACTTTATTTTTGTGCGTTCTGACAGAAAAATGATTAAAATTGATTTTTCGGAAATAAATTACATCGAAAGTTTTAGCGATTATATTAAAATTCATTTAAACAACACTACAATTTTAACAAGAGAAACCATTACAAACATTGAAGCAAAATTGCCTAAAAAAGATTTTATAAGAGTACACAGGTCTTTTATAGTAGCGGTACCTAAAATAACACTATTTACAAATGAGTTTGTAGAAATTAATAAAAAAGCCATTCCAATAAGTAGAAGCTACAAAAAAGAAGTACTTAGAAGATTAGACCATGTTTAGTTAAAACAATTATCTTTGCTCAAAATTTTTATTTTGACTGAATCCGATTTCATTTTTAATAATTTTAAAATCTCAACACTGCCTTCTGGTAGTGTAACTTGGAAAACACCAAGCAATATTGCCTTGGTTAAGTATTGGGGTAAAGAAGGTAATCAAATACCTAAAAATACTTCTATTAGTTTTACTTTAAGCGCGTGTTTTACCCAAACAACATTAGAGTATAGAGAACGTCAACCTGACAAATTGATTTCGACTTCGCTCAATCGCCAAGATTACAATTTTGATATTTATTTTGAAGGCGAAAAGAAAGCTGATTTTAAGCCTAAAATTCAAAAATTTTTCGAGAGAATTGAAAAATACGTCCCTTTTATAAAGCACTATCAATTTGTAATAAAATCAGAAAACTCATTTCCACACAGCAGTGGAATAGCCTCTTCGGCAAGTGGTATGAGTGCGTTGGCATTGTGTATTATGAGTATTGAAAAAATGCTAAACCCAACAATAACCAATGCGTATTTCAACAAAAAAGCTTCATTTTTAGCTCGTTTAGGTTCAGGAAGTGCTTGTAGAAGTATTGAAGGAGCACTAATAGTTTGGGGTGCACACCCCGAAATAGAAGGAAGTTCAAACTTGTACGGTATAAAGTTTCCGTATAAAATACACGATAACTTTAAAAACTATCAAGACACTATTTTGTTAGTAGATAAAGGAGAAAAACAAGTATCTAGCACTGTTGGACACCAGTTAATGTTGAATCATCCGTTTGCGGTACAACGTTTTCAACAAGCACAACAAAATAGTTCCAAAATTTCCAAAATTCTACAAACAGGAAATTTAAAAGAGTTTATAGCCCTTGTAGAAAGCGAAGCACTCACATTGCATGCAATGATGATGACCAGCAATCCGTATTTTATTTTAATGAAGCCTAATACGTTAAAAATTATTGACAAAATATGGCAATTTAGAGCAGAAACAGGGCTAAATATATGCTTTACTTTAGATGCCGGAGCCAACGTTCATGTGCTGTATCCCGAAAAAGAAAAAGAAAAGATTAACAATTTTATAATAAAAGAGTTGGCACCGTTTTGTCAAGAAAATCACTATATTTGCGATAGCATTGGACAAGGAGCAATACAAACCCCCAATACGTAATTTTATGAAAGGACCACTTTTTTATGCTAAAATTTTATTGTTTGGAGAGTATGGAATTATAAAAGACTCTAAAGGTTTGGCAATACCCTACAACAGTTACCAGGGTGCACTTAAAAAGGCAGCTGTTTTAACTGAAGATGCTCAAAAATCGAATCAAAATCTAGTTAAATTTTACCAATACTTATCGCAACTTGACAAACAAGAGTTAGTAAGTTTTCGACTCGATGAATTTAAGTCGGATTTAGATGATGGAATGTATTTTGACTCAAGTATTCCGCAAGGATACGGCGTAGGTAGTTCAGGTGCTTTGGTAGCTTCTGTTTACGATAAATACGCAACAGATAAAATTACCGTTTTAGAAAATTTAACCAGAGAAAAGCTGTTGAAATTAAAAGCAATTTTTTCTATGATGGAATCATTTTTCCACGGGAAAAGTTCTGGTTTAGACCCGTTAAACTCTTACTTAAGTATTCCAATTCTAATCAACTCTAAAAACGATTTAGAGGCTACCGGTATACCTTCACAAAAAGAAGGAAAAGGCGCTGTATTTTTATTAGACTCTGAAATTGTTGGAGAAACAGGGCCAATGGTTAGTATTTTTATGAATAAAATGAAGAATGAAGGATTTAGAAAAATGCTAAATGAAGATTTTGCAAAGTACACCGATGCTTGTATTGATGATTTTTTACATGGAAATGTAAAATCGTTGTTTCAAAATGTAAAACAACTTTCAAAAGTAGTATTGGATAATTTTCAGCCTATGATTCCAAAACCATTTCACGCTGTTTGGAAAAAAGGTATAGAAACCAACGATTATTATTTAAAACTCTGCGGATCTGGTGGAGGAGGCTATATTTTAGGGTTTACAAAAGACTTTGATAAAGCAAAAGCATTGCTAAAAGATTATAAACTCGAATTGGTTTATAGATTTTAATACACGCTAGAAACTTTGGTGAATTACTATTAAAGATTTTTCTAGCAAAACCTCTACATACATGGATTTATTAGAAATTTCAAAAAATAACAGTAGAAAACAGGCACCTTTTTACATTAAAGTGCTAAGTCTGTTTTCAGTCGTTAGAGGATACAACATAGCCTTAATTGTAATAGCACAGTACTTAGCTTCTATATTTATTTTCTCACCAGAAAAATCGTTGAAACATGTACTGCTAGATGCCAACTTATACTTTATTGTTTTTGCTACTATATGCGTAATTGCTGCAGGATATATTATTAACAATTTTTACGATTTAGAATCGGATAGAATAAACAGACCTTTAAAATCGAGAATTGACGCTATTGTAGATCAAAAAACGAAGCTTCAAATTTATTTTGTACTTAATTTTTTAGGTGTTGGAATAAGTTTTTTAGTTTCATGGAGAGCAGCCTTATTTTTCTCGGTGTATATATTTTTAATTTGGTTGTATTCTCACAAACTAAAAAAGTACCCTTTAGTCCGACTTTTATCTGCGGTAACATTGGCAATGCTGCCCTTTTTTGCGGTTTTTGTGCATTATAAAAACTTTTCAGAAATTATTTTTACACATGCATCGTACTTGTTTTTTATACTGCTCATTAGAGAATTGATAAAAGATTTAGAAAAGCTAAAAGGTGATTTTACGCAAAACAACCAAACCATTGTAGTTAAATATGGAGAACATTTCACAAAAATGCTGGTTACTTTAATAGCGTTGTTAACATTAAATCCTATTTATTTTTTACTGAAATATCCAGAAATTGGAGGAATGAAATTTTATTTTTATGCAAGCGTAATAGTTCTTTTTGTGTTTGTTGTTTTGCTGTGGTTTAGTAAAAATAAAAGAAACTATGTAGCGCTTCATCTTATGCTAAAGCTGCTTATATTGGCGGGTGTATTTAGCCTGTCTTTAATAGATTATTCGGTAATAATAGATAGAATTTTATTAAAATAAGTATTTTTTATAACTACCCTTGAAAAGAATACACTACTTTTGCAAAAAATAAAAAAAATGAATTCGAATAGAAACTCGTCGAGAGGACGACAAGAAGGAACAAATAACAGAAAAACACCACACGGAAAAAAACGCGAGTATTTCTCAAAATCTCGTGAAAAATCACCCTCAAAATCAACAGCTCAAAAAACAGCATCTTCAGAGGGGATACGCTTAAATAAATACATTTCAAATTCAGGTATTTGCTCTCGAAGAGAAGCCGATGTATTTATTAAAGCCGGTAGTGCTACCGTAAACGGAAAAGTAATTACCGAAATGGGATATAAAGTGAATCTTGATGATGAGGTACGGTTTGACGGTACGCTTATTAGCCCAGAACAAAAACGCTATGTATTGCTAAATAAGCCAAAGAATTTTATTACCACCATGGAAGATGACAGAGGAAGACGAACTGTTATGGAACTGGTAAGTAATGCTTCAAAAGAACGAATTTATCCGGTAGGAAGATTGGATAGAAATACAACCGGATTGTTACTTTTTACAAACGATGGTGAATTGGCAAAAAAACTGACACATCCAAAGCACAATATTCAAAAAATTTACCACGCTTCTTTAGATAAAAAATTAGCGATGAGCGATTTGCAAAAGATAGCAGAAGGGTTTATGCTAGACGACAGAAGAGTGATTGTTGACGAAATATCATACATACCCAATCAACCAAAAACAGAGGTAGGAGTCAAAATTCATTCCGGAAGAAATAGAATAGTTAGAAGAATATTTGAGCACTTTAATTATAACGTATTAAAACTAGACAGAGTCATTTTTGCAGGACTCACTAAAAAAAACCTACCAAGAGGTCATTGGCGTCATTTAACAGCACAAGAAGTTATAAATCTGAAAATGCTATAACGTTTTCGTACTATTTTGTAAATAATTTTTTCAATCGTTTTTTATATACAACTGTAAATGAGTTTGTTATAAATAAACAAAGAAAGTCAATTTTTATTTTCTGAATAAAATAATTTTATATATTTGGACAAAGTAATTGAAGTTAATTAAATAGATAATTACATTTTTTAAGTTTAATTTTAACTAATTTATTTTGAAAAGAATAATTGTAGATTACAAAAAGTTGACCCCGGAAATTTTAGACTTATTGGTAGAGAAATTTCCAGATGGTTACGGCGTTAGAGATATTATCAAATTTACAAATCCGAAAGGAAAATATGTTGAAGCTGTAGAGGTTAGAACAGATGACACCATTTATCTTGTCAAAATTAGCGATGAGTTAGTAGGTAGTATGGAAAACTATGAAGTTACAATACCACCTATTGTAGAAGAAGATATTGATCTTGTAGAAGGTGACATAGATTTAGATATAGACTAAAGTATAAATACGTTTAAAATAGAAAAAGCCGCATAATTTTATGCGGCTTTTTTTGTGTATAAAAAAACTCGTAACAATTACTGTTACGAGTTTTATGTGGTACCTCCAGGAATCGAACCAGGGACACAAGGATTTTCAGTCCTTTGCTCTACCAACTGAGCTAAGGTACCAGTTGCTTAATTGCGGTTGCAAATATAAATGTATTTTTTAGACTAATCAAAACAATTTTAAAAAAAATCCGTTGTATTTTTACGGTACTAAATAAATAAGAATGAATCTGATAATTGACGTTGGTAATACCAGAATCAAATTAGGAGTGTTTAATCATGTAGAAATGGTTCATACAGAGGTTATTACTGGCGCGGCGCTTTTGTTTAAAGTTGATGAAATAATAGAGAAGTACTCCTGTAATAATGCCATTATTTCATCGGTAAGCTTTATTAATAAGGCTCAATTAGAGTCGCTGTCTTTTAAAATAAACCTAATGGTGCTAACAACATCAACAAAAATTCCATTTATAAATAATTACAAAACACCAAAAACATTAGGTGTAGACAGAATTGCCCTAATGGCTGCCGCAGTTTCAAATTTTCCTAAAGAAAACGTATTGGTTATTGATGCGGGAACTTGTATAACATACGATTTTATAAATGCTGAAAAAAAATATTATGGAGGAGCTATTTCTCCGGGTTTACAAATGAGATACAGGGCTCTTGGCACATTTACTCAAAACCTCCCCTTATTAAAACCTAAAGATATTAGTTTATTGTATGGAGATTCTACTGAAGCATCGATACATTCAGGGGTAATTAACGGAGTTATAAATGAAATTGATAGTGTTATCAATCAGTATAAAGAAAAAAATGAAAAATTAACAGTAGTTTTAACAGGTGGAGACGTTAATTTCTTGTCAAATAAATTAAAAAATAGCATATTTGCCAATCCAATTTTTTTATTGGAGGGATTAAATACAATTTTGACCTATAATTTATAGTAAATGATAAGAAAAATAACAGCAGTAGTAACAATAATGCTACTACTTTTATCTGTTGAAGGTTTTGCTCAAAAAAATAACACTTCAGCCTACTCTTTTTTTGGAATAGGAGATAAAAGTAATTTAAGTACTGTAGAGCAATTGAGTATGGGAGGTATAGGTGTTGCGCTTAGCGATAACAATCATTTAAACTTTTCTAACCCTGCTGCAAATGCTTCGTTGTTGTTTACAACATATTCACTAGCAATAGGTCATAAAAGCATTCAGGCTAAAAATAGTACCGACAAACAAAGAGCAGCTACAACAGATCTTTCTTATTTAGCTTTAGGAGTACCGTTAGGAGAAAAAGGAGGCCTTATGTTTGGGTTACTACCAAATTCTACAGTAGGATACTCGCTAGTATCAAATATTTACGATGTTGATGGAGAGGTGCAAGACTTAACTCTATACAGTGGAGACGGAGGAACAAATAAAGTATTTCTGGGATTTGGACTAGAAGTGTTTAAAGGTTTTAGCATTGGAGCGCAAGGAAACTACGTTTTTGGTAAAATAGAAAATAGTATTATTAATCAGCAACGTGATGTTACACTGGCTACAAAATATAAAACGGTTTCTAATGTGAGCGGTTTTATGTTAAACGCAGGGTTTCAGTATAAAACAACAATTAATAAAAAGGTAAAATTACATGTAGGAGGAAACTTTGACTTTAAAAGTGAAATTGAAACAGACGGGAATGAATATTTGTACTCTGTTTTACTTGCTACATTCGAATTACCAAAAGATACCATACTTAATGTGGCAAGTAAAGGATTTCTTAAAATGCCTTTAAAAACTACGTTGGGTGTAGGCGTTGGAGAAGATAATAAATGGTATGCAGGGCTAGATTACAGTTACCAAGATGTATTAGATATTCAAGGAAGTGTTTTTAATAGTTATACCAAAATTAAATACGACAAATATTCAAAAATAGCTATAGGGGGTTTTTATACGCCTAAATACACATCAATTACTAGTTACTGGGAACGGGTTACTTACAGAGCCGGGCTCAAATTTGAAAAAACAGGATTGCGAGTTGATGGACTTGGAACAGGAACCGATTTTACACCCATAGATGATTTTGGCATATCTTTTGGAGTAGGGTTACCAATGGGAAGGAAATTGTCAAACATTAATGTTGGCTTTGAAATAGGAAAAAGAGGAGAAACAAGTAAAGGATTGGTTCAAGAAAACTATTTTAATTTTAGATTGAGCCTTACATTAAACGATAAATGGTTTAAAAAACTAGAAATATTTTAACTTAAAGGATAAGATGATGAGAAAAATGAAACAAATTGTAGTGTTATTATTAGTAATAGCTTCGGTACAGGTGGCATTTTCGCAAGATGAATGTAACATTAAATACAACCTTTTTAAAGGAGATTACCAAGCTAAAAAGTACGATGCGGCTTATGAAAATTGGATGTGGTGTATGGACAACTGTCCTTCCCTTTCAATTAACGTATATAAGTACGGAATCAAAATTGCAAATTATAAACTCGAAAATGCAGCTTCAGAAGCAGATAAAGCAGCTGCTGCTAAAGTGGTAGAAAGAGTTTTTACACAACGATTAAAATATTATCCTAATAAAAATTTAGGTAAAGTATACAGTGATTATGCGACGTTTAAAGCTTCGCAAAATGCTTCGGAAGAAGAAGTGTTTACATTGTTAGAAAAAGCTTTTAAAGCAGATCCTACAGCAATGTCTCCTAAAAATATCTATAAATATTTTGACATTATTTTGAATAAATATAAAGATACAGATACACAAAGAGTATTTGATACTTATGATGAAGTAGGAGAAGGTATTGAATTAAAAAGAGCAGAATATTCTAAAAAAATAGATCTTATCAATGCTAAAGATTCAACAACGCTTAGTGCAAGAGATAAAAAGAGAAGAAAAATTTACCAAATAATTTTAACAAACTTATCAAAAGTAGAAGCTGGATTGGATGCAAAACTTGCGGTTATTTCAACTTGTGAAAGATTAATACCTTTTAATAAGAAAAACTTTGAAGCAAAGAAAAACGATCCTGTTTGGTTAAAAAGAGCTGTATCTAGAATGTACAACAAAGAATGTACAGACGATCCTTTTTATGATACGTTGGTTGAAGCTTATGTAAAAGCAGACCCTTCACCAAATGCATCAGTATTTTATGCAGGTATTTTAATGAAGAAAGGACAAGATAGTAAAGCTATGGAGTACTTTAAAAAAGCGGTAGATCAAGAAACAGACTCGTATAAAAAAGCAGGGTACTTATTAAGAATTGCAAAAATTTTAAGTAAAAAAGGAAGAAAAAGCGAAGCAAGATCATATGCTTACAGAGCTCTAAAAAGTGCACCAACTATGGGGAAAGCATATTTGTTAATTGCTAGTTTATATGCGTCAAGTGCAAACTCTTGTGGAAACGATGTGGTTTCTAAAAGAATGGTTTATGTAGCAGCATTAAATAAAGCAAGAAAAGCAAAATCAATTGATCCAAGTATTAGTAGTTATGCAAATAAATTTATTAGAAACTATTCTAAGAATATACCTACTAAAAAAGATTTATTTATTGCAAATATCCAATCAGGAACACCATTTACAATAAAATGTTGGATTAATGAGACGGTAAGAGTACCGTAAATTAGATTCGAAACATTATAATTGATATATTTGTCAAATGACAGAATCAATTGTAAATACAATAAAAACCATTGTTATTACAGCTGTAGTAACAATGGTTTTTTCTTGTACAAATGACGTAAAAAAGGTAAAAGATTTTTTAGCCGATAAAAACTTACCTATTGGAGAGGCTTATAAGGTTAACCATATACATACCGATTCTGGACGAGTTGATGTTAAAATGAAAGCTCCTGTAATGTTTGATTTTAGCAATAGAGATTTTCATCCGTATTCTGAGTTCCCGAAGGGAATAAAAATAACGTCAATAGCTAAAAACGGAGATTCTACCACTATAGAAGGTGATTATGCTAAAAGTTATTTAAAAACAGAAGTTTCTGAAATTAAGGGGAACGTAATTATATATAATTACGCTAAAAATCATAAATTAGTAACTTCACAAGTGTTTTGGGATCAAAAAACACATTATTTTTTTACAGAGAAACGGTTTACATTTTATACCTTAACAGATACAATTTACGGTGTAGGATTTGAAGCTTCAGAAGATCTAGAAAAATGGTGGGTTAAAAATCAGACAGGAGTTATTTATATAAAAGATTAAATTATGCAAAAAATTTGGAGAATATTTGAATACGGTTATTTACTTGTAGCTGTTGTATTTGTAGTTGAAACATTGTTAAATTGGAATGTAGATAGAGAACGTGCATATTTATTTTTAGTATTTTCGGTACTAGCCGTATTTATGTACTTTTTTAAAAAACGTTTCAGAAAAAGAATAGAGCGTAGAAACCAAGAGTAGATGGAAATTCAAATTGTTATAATCTTAATTTCAATTTTATTATCAGCTTTTTTTTCTGGAATGGAAATAGCGTACATTTCTGCAAATAAATTTCAGGTAGAGCTAGAGAAAAAAAAGGGAGGGTTTAGAGCCAAAATTTTAAGTAAACTCACCTCCAAATCGTCAAAGTTTATTACCACAATGCTTATAGGTAACAATATAGCATTGGTAGTTTACACCATATTTATGGGAAAGCTGCTTGTTACCTTTTTACCAGTACAATCTTTAAACGAATTTTCGGTACTGCTAATCCAAACAGTTATATCTACAGTTGTTATATTAATAACTGCAGAGTTTTTGCCAAAAGCTATTTTTAGAAGTTATGCCAACGAAACATTACAGGTGTTTGCTGTACCTGCTTACTTTTTTTACGTTGTGTTTCATTTTATCTCAGATTTTATAACAATTATCTCCGATTACTTTTTAAAGCTGTTTTTTAAAACATCAAAAGACATTGAAAAAACAGCATTTAGTAAAGAAGAATTAGGAAACTATATTTCTAAACAACTTGAAAATGTAAAAGAGAGTGAAGAGGTAGATTCTGAAATTCAAATATTTCAAAACGCCTTAGAATTTGATACGGTTAAAGCTAGAGAAATAATGATTCCTAGAACAGAAATAGTTGCTGTTGATATAACAGAATCAATTTCGAATTTAAAAAAACTATTTATAGAAACAGGCTACTCAAAAATAATTGTTTACAAAAATTCTTTAGACGATATTTTAGGATATGTACATGCATTTGAGCTGTTTAAAAAACCTAAAACCTTAAGATCAATACTGTTGCCGGTTGAATTTATTCCGGAGAGTATGATGATAAACGACGCTTTAAATATACTTATAAAGAAAAAGAGAAGTGTATCGGTAGTGTTAGATGAGTTTGGAGGAACCTCTGGAATTATTACGGTAGAAGATATTGTTGAAGAACTTTTTGGTGAAATTATAGATGAGCACGATACTGTAGAACTCCTCGAAACTAAAATTAACGACAGAGAGTTTGAATTTTCGGCAAGGTTAGAGGTAGATTATTTAAACGAAACATATGGGCTAAACCTGCAAGAAAATGAAGCCTACGAAACCTTAGGAGGCTTTATAGTATATCATCATGAAGATATACCAAAGCAAGATGAGGTTATAGAGATAAATAACTTTTATTTTAAAATGCTAAAAGTAGATTCCTCAAAAATCATGGAAGTTTATTTAAAAGTTTTAGATAAAGCAGATTAATCAAAAAAATACGCCTAAATAGCGGTTAATAATGAGTATTTCATTTTTATAATTAAATACTAAATCGTATTTTCGCACACTGTAATTAAAAGAAAACACATAATGGCAATATTATCAAAAATTAGAGATCGTTCAATGTTCCTTATCCTAATTGTTGGATTGGCACTTTTTTCATTTGTACTAAACCCTAAATCAATTCAAGAGTTTTTTAGTTCAAGTAAAATAAACTCGGTAGGTGAGGTTAATGGAGAAAGTATTGATAGAGAAGAGTTTGTTAGCGAAGTAGAGGCATACAAATCTCAAAGAGGAAGAGGAGCAACACAAATGCAAGCTGTTAATACAGTGTGGAACTCTTTAGTAAGTGAAAAAATATTTTTGTCACAATTAGAAAAAGCAGGAATTGTAGTTGGAGAAAAAGACATTTGGGATGCAATGGTAAATTTACCTGAAATTCAAAACTCTCCATTGTTTAAAAATGAAGCAAATCTTTTTGACGAAGAAAAGCTAAAAGAATATATTGCCAATATGAAGGACGATGCCGAAGCCGGAAATACACAAGCTTGGTTAAGTTGGTTGGCTACAGAAAAACAAATTAAACAAAATTTAGAGCGTCAAGCGTACACTTCATTAGTAACTGCAGGTTTAGGAGCTTCTTTAAAAGAAGGAGAAAGAGACTATTTCTTTACAAACACTAAAATGGATGCTCAATTTGTTTTTGTGCCATATTCTAAAATTCCAGATAGTTTAGTTCGTGTAACTAAAGAAGACGTTCAAAATTACATAGAAAAAAATCCAAAACGATTTAAAGCAGAAGCTACACGTTCGTTAAAGTATGTGAAGTTTGATATTTTGCCTTCAAAAGAAGATGAAGAAGAAATTAAAAAAGAAGTTGCAAAATATATTGATGACCGAGAAGAATACAGCAATGCTACCAAGAGTACTGTAACTGTACCGGGCTTTAAAAACGCAACAGACTATAAGCAATTTTTAGACGATAATGGGTCAGACTTAGGTTTTGACGATACTTACAAATATAAAAATGAATTACCTACAGAACTTGCTGAAGCTTTGTTTGATGGAAATGTAGGAGATATTTACGGGCCATACAAAGACAAAGGATACTTTAAACTGTCTAAATTAGTTGAAGTCGTTCAATTGCCAGACTCAGTAAAATCAAGTCATATTATTGTTCCTTATGCAGGTGCTCAAAGATCAACTTCAACAAAAACAAAAGAAGAAGCTAAAAAGATAATTGACAGTATTTATACTTTAGTAAAAAACGATACCAAAAAATTTGAAGAAATTGCAAATGAAATTAATTCTGATGGAACAAAAGGAAAAGGTGGTGAAATAGGATGGGTACGTAAAAATCAGGCATTTTCACCTAGTTTTGACAGAGACTTTGCTAATTTTATTTATAAAAATAAAGAAGGAAGCATTGGTATTGTTGAAACAGGTTTTGGATATCATATTATTAGGGTTGACGAGCAAACAGCTCCTGTAAAAGCTGTTAAAATAGCTACTTTTGCTCGTTTAATAGAAGCTTCAGAAGCAACAGAACAACATATTTACGAAAAATACCAAACCTTAGCAGCAAGTCTAGACGAAGGAAAATTGTTAGAAGATGTGGCAAAGGAAAATAATTACAAAATTCAATCGGCATTAAACCTTAAAGAATTAGACGAAAATGTACCGGGATTAGGAGCACAACGTCCAATTGTAAAATGGGCTTTTGAAGAAGACCGAAACGTAGGAGACTTTAAAGGATTTGATATAGAATATCAAGGAAAGAGAGGCTATGTTGTAGCTGTATTGACCGAAAAAACGGATAAAGACAAACTAACGGTTAGTACAGATATTTTAATTAGAGTGCGTCCAGAATTAATGAACAAGAAAAAAGCCGCCTTACTTAAGAAAAAACTTAAAGGAGGTACGTTAGCGGAGATTGCAAAAAATAACAATGAAACTGTTCGTACAGCTTCTATGGTAACTTTAGCGAGCCCGTTGTTGCCTGGTGTTGGAAATGAGCCGGCAGTAGTTGGAGCAATGTCTGCAATAAAATTAAATCAGGTATCAGATGCTATTGAAGGTGAAAAAGGAGTGTTTGTTATTAAGGTGACAAAACGTGAGGAGCCTGTTAAGTTGGATAACTACGATAACTTCCGTAAAAGAATTGTAACACAATTACAAGGAAGAACATATTTACTAAATCAAGTACTAAGAGAGAGTGCTGATATTGTAGATAATAGAGCAAAGTTTAACTAGTAAAACAAATTTACTAGACATAAAAAAAGCGAGCTAATGCTCGCTTTTTTTATAGGTTTTTTTCTAAGAAAACGCTTATCCGTTCATAGAAATTAAAAACTCTTCATTAGAGTTTGTGTACTGAATTTTATCTTTAATAAATTCCATTGCTTCAACAGGATTCATATCGGCTAAATACTTTCTAAGAACCCACATACGTTGTACGGTTTTTGGATCAAGTAGTAAATCATCTCTACGAGTACTTGATTTTACCAAGTCGATAGCAGGATAAATTCTACGGTTTGCAATATTTCTTTCCAGTTGCAATTCCATATTTCCTGTACCTTTAAATTCTTCAAAAATAACTTCATCCATTTTAGAACCGGTTTCAGTTAATGCGGTAGCTATAATAGATAACGAACCACCGTTTTCAATGTTACGTGCAGCACCAAAGAAGCGTTTAGGTTTGTGTAAAGCGTTGGCATCAATACCACCCGATAATATTTTTCCGGAAGCAGGAGCAACGGTATTATATGCTCTAGCCAAACGTGTTATAGAGTCTAAAAGTATTACTACATCGTGTCCACACTCTACCAATCGTTTTGCTTTTTCCAATACAATATTTGCAACACGTACATGCTTATCGGCAGGTTCGTCAAATGTAGAAGCAACTACCTCGCCTCTAACACTTCGTTGCATATCTGTAACCTCTTCAGGACGTTCATCAATAAGTAAAATAATTTGATATACTTCAGGATGATTTGCGGCAATAGAGTTTGCAATATCTTTTAAAAGCATTGTTTTCCCTGTTTTAGGCTGTGAAACAATCATACCTCTTTGACCTTTACCTATTGGAGAAAATAAGTCCATAATACGTGTTGATAACGTACTAGACCTTCCTGCCAAGTTAAATTTTTCTTGAGGAAATAAAGGTGTAAGGTGTTCAAAAGACACGCGATCTCTAACAACATTAGGGCTAAGACCATTGATTTTAGAAACTCGAATTAACGGAAAATATTTTTCACCTTCTTTTGGAGGTCTAACAATTCCTTTAACCGTATCACCCGTTTTTAAACCAAATAATTTGATTTGTGATTGAGACAGGTAAATATCGTCTGGCGATGAAAGGTAATTATAATCAGAAGAGCGTAAAAAACCATAGCCATCAGGCATCATTTCTAAAACACCTTCACTTTCTATAATACCATCAAACTCGTAGTCAGGATCTTTATAACGGCTTCCGTTATTTTTACGTTGTGATTTATGCTGTTGTTTGTTTTGTTGTTTGTTTTGATTGTTGCCTTGCTGCTTATTTTGTTGTTTGTTTTGTTGCTGCTTTGGCTGATTCTGATTCTGAGCCTGAGTTTGGTTTTGATTCTGATTCTGGCTCTTTTTTTCCTGTTGCGGTTGCTTAGGAGCTACCGTTTTCTGTTTTGCAGGCTCAGTACTTTTTTCAGCATTTTTTTGCTCATTTTCATTCTTCTTTGCCTCAGGTTTTACTTCAGGTTTTGGATTCTCTTTTTTAAAATCGAGTTTACCTTGTGTTGAGTCTTGAGGTTTGTTTTGTTTCGGTTCATCGTTATTGTTAACCGGTTTGTTTTCTTTAGGAGTTGCTGCTTTTTTTATGCGTTTACGCTTAGGCTTATTACTTTGGTTTGCCGAAGAACTTTTTTTGGTAACCGTTGTTGGGTTTGAAGCCTGAATGTCTAAAATTAAATAAACTAGGTCTAGTTTTTTTAATTGACTATATTTTTTAGCTCCTATTGTTTTCGCAATTTCTTGTAATTCTACTAAGGTTTTCTCCTTGAGTTGGGAAATTTCAAACATTATGTTAAATTGTAATTAATTGTTATGTGTAAACTTTATATAGTATAAAGTGTTTCGTCGTTGTAAATCAAACTTGTGGTGATTTGTTTTTTATTGTAGTTCCTGAGTACATGTACTTTGTAGTAGGACTCAGCAAATATACAATATTTTTTTTATATGTATTCTTTATATCTTTAAAAATAAAACGTACTTTTGCTACCAATTATTTTAAAAATGATTCAAAGAGTTCAAACAGTTTATTTATTTGTAGCCACATTGCTTTCAGGAGGTGCTATTTTTCTTTTTAACCTTTGGGTTAACGAGCAAAATGAAGCATTTTATGTGATGGATTCATTCAGCTCTGGTAATAAGTTACTTATAGCAATGGCGGCCTTATTTTTTGTTTCAGCAATACTCACCCTAGTCACTATTTTTCAGTTTAAAAAAAGACAGTTGCAGTTTGTGTTAGGGCGATTAACAATTTTGATCAACTTTATTTTATTAGGTATACTCGTATATTTTTCACAAAATTTATCTGGAGAAATTACTGTTTCTGAGAAAGGTATTGGGTTGCTTATTCCTATTTTTACAATATTATTGGTTGTATTAGCCAATAAAGCAATTAAAAGGGATGAGGAGCTCGTAAAATCTGTTGATAGATTACGATAAACCTAACATCTTAGTATATTTAGTGCGCTAAAACCATTTCAATACTCTTGAAATGGTTTTTGTTTTCTAACGGTTTTCAGGGATAAGGAAATATCATTACTTTTGGTTAGTTAAAACATTATTTTTTTAGATACTTTTGAAGTGAGGGAAATTTATGAAAAAGGTTACAGTTCATATCGCAGATGATCATCAAATATTAATTGATGGCATTATCGCGGTTTTATCTTCAGAAAAAAACATTGAAGTTGTTGGGCACTCTCTCAGCGGTAAAGATGTTTTAAGTTGGTTTGCATCCAATAAGGCCGATGTTTTAATTTTAGACATTAATATGCCTGAATTAGATGGAATTGAAGTAATGAAGGTATTTAATGAACAAAATTTTCAACAAAAAATAATAGTTTTATCGAGCTATGACGATGTGAAACTAATAAAAGAAGTGTTGAAAATTGGCGCTAGTGGTTTTTTAGCTAAAAAATGTGCCGGGGAACATATTGTTGATGCTATTAATACAGTGTATGAAGGCAAGCAGTATTTTAGTAAAAGTATTCAAGATAAATTGTTGTCTACTTTTACGGGTAATTTGGTGAAAGAGCGTAAATCTTCTCACGAAAGTACATTTTTTAGCTCACTAACCCCTAGAGAATTAGAGGTATTGCGTTTAATAGCGCTACAATACAATTCAAAAGAAATTAGCAACGAACTTCACATTAGTATTAATACTGTTGAAACTCACCGAAAAAACTTGATTTCTAAATTGAATGTAAAAAATGTTGTAGGTTTGGCTATTTACGCAGTAAAAAACAATATTGTTTAATAGTGCCATTGTAAAACAGTTACTTTTTATGAATTTGCCTAAGCTTATTTTCTATTTCTTAATACTATTTATACCGCTTACAAAAGCCATAGGAAGCACCGGTAACTTTGATAAGGGAATAGACCAATATAAACTCACCAATTCACAAAATAGCAAGCTAACACAAATTAATAAGCTAATTGAGAAAGGAGAAACATCTAAAGCACTTAATAAACTATATGCATTAATTAAAAATGCCGAACGCAATAGAGATACAACACTAATTGTTGAAGGATATAAAAAACTGGCCGATATCTCTAGAAATAGTGGTGACTTTTCAGGATCAACAGCCTATTTTAATAAAATTATTCCTTTCATTTTAAACGATTATAAAAATCAGCAAGTAGTCTATTTTAAAAAAGGAGGTAATTTTCAAAATGACGGTGCAATTGACAGTGCGTTGGTTTATTATAAAAAAGCGCTATTTGCGAGTAGTAAATTTACAGATAATGTCGATTTAAAAGCTAAATTACATGCCAATATTTCGGGAATATACTATTTAAAGCAAAATTTTGATGAGGCTATTAAACACTCTAAAGTAGCGGCTAACTATCAGAAAATTTTAGGAAATGTAGATATAGAAGCCGGAATTTTAAATAATTTGGGCGGTATTTATTACCTGCAAGGAAAGTACCAAGAAGCGCTCGATGCGTTTAAGAAAACACTTGCTTTGGTTAAAGGTGGTACAGACGAGATGAAACGCAAAACAAGAAGTCTTGCCTATATTAATATGGCATATGCTTATAGTGGTTTAAAAGATTTTGAAAAAGCATTTGAGTATCAAGACAAATATTTTTCGTTAAACGATTCGTTACAACAAGACTTAAAGTATAAAGAAATTGCCGAGATAGAATCTAAATACGAATTGGCAACAAAAGAAAAAGAAGCTCAAATTGAAAAAACAAAAAGACTAAAAGCCGAGTACCTGTCATATGGTTTGGCTTTTGCCATTTTAATACTATTACTGGTTTTATACATTTTATATAAAATAGTTAAGCTAAACAAAAAAAATCATAAACTTCAAATAAATCAGCGACAACTAATACATCAAAGTAAAATTGAGAAAATTAAAAGCGATTCTCAAGCAAAAATATTAGTAGCCACTTTAGACGGGAAATTAGCAGAACGTAAAAAAATAGCTTCAATACTTCATGACAATATTAGTGCTTTACTCTCAGCGGCCAATTTGCATTTATACGCGAGTAAAAAACAGCTGAAAGAAAATATTCCTATTGAGATTGAAAAAACCCAAAAAATAATTTTAGAGGCTTCAGAAAAAATACGAGAACTGTCGCATAAACTTATTTCTTCAGTATTAACAAAATTTGGACTAAGTGTTGCTTTGCAAGATTTGTGTGAAAAAGCATCTAATTCCGAATTAAATTTAAGGTACGATTCTAAAAATATTGGACGTTTTAATGTAGATTTTGAAGTAAAAATATTTAATATTATTACAGAGCTGGTTAATAATATAATTAAGCATAGTAATGCTTCAGAAGGATCGGTAAAAATTGAACAAAAAAACGGCCAACTTCAAATTGTAGTAGTAGATAATGGTAAAGGATTTGTTCTAGAAGAAATTCAGGAAAAAAATGGACTTGGACTTAGTCAAATTGAAGCCAGAGTTACCGTTATGGACGGTATTATAAAAATTAAATCTACCGAGGAAGGTACACGTGTTTACATATCGGTTCCTATCCAATATTAACGTTTTTCCAGTTCAATAACTTCAAGATTTGTTATTTTATCGTTGTCAATATAAAACCGCAACATGGTTCTAACTTTATGAAACCCATGTTTACCGGCCGCTCCGGGATTTAAATGTAAAACATTCAATTTTTTATCAAAAATAACTTTTAAAATATGTGAGTGTCCACTTATAAAAAGCGTAGGAGGTTTTTTTTTGATTTCGTTTTTTACTCTAGGCGCATATTTGTTTGGATATCCACCAATATGCGTCATCCATACCGATACATTTTCAACAGTAAATTTAGCATCTAAAGGATATTCTAATCGCATTAAAGCATCGTCAATATTACCATAAACAGCGCGTAAGGGTTTTAATTTTTTTATAGCTTCAACCACCTCAAAACTACCAATATCACCAACGTGCCAAACCTCATCGGCTTGTTTTACAAATTTAAGTATTTGTTCATCTATGTAACCGTGTGTATCTGAAAGTAATAGAATATGCGTCATTAAAAGTAAAATTATACTCGTAAATATGGTGTATATTTGCGTTGTTACAAAAATAGCATTTCAATTGAGATATTTTATTGAATTATCGTATAAAGGAACAAATTACCACGGATGGCAAGTGCAACCCAACGCCATAACGGTTCAAGAACTTGTAAATAAAACATTTTCTACGGTTTTTAGAACACCTATTGATGTGGTTGGAGCAGGAAGAACAGATACAGGTGTTCATGCAACACAATTATTTGCACATTTTGATATTTCTAATCAGTTTAATACAGAAGAAATACTTTACAAGGTAAATGCTATTTTACCTAACGATATTGTGGTGAAAAATATTATTAAAACAACCCATACAGCTCATGCTCGTTTTGACGCTGTAAAAAGGAGTTATGAATATCGAATTTTTTTGGGAAGAGACCCATTTTTAACTGATACTACTTGGCAACTTACACATAAAAAGTTGCAAGTTTCTAAAATGAATGAAGCTGCTAAAATTTTATTAAATTACACCGGTTTTAAGTCTTTTTCTCGTTCAAAATCAGATGTAAAAACATACAATTGTGATTTGTACAAAGCCGTTTGGGAACAGCACGAAAATGTACTTACATTTTATATTTCAGCCAACAGATTTTTGCGAAATATGGTACGAGCAATTGTAGGAACACTTGTTGAAGTGGGATTAGAAAAAATAACCATAGCTGAATTTGAAGAAATAATAAAAAGCAATAATAGGAGTAATGCAGGACCATCTGCACCGGCTCAAGGATTATTTTTAACAGAAGTTATATACCCAAAAAATATCTTTATAAATGGATAAAAAAGTGACAGGAAAAGCATTTGATGCAAAAATATTTATGCGATTGTTACGCTTTGCTAAAAAATACCGTATTCAATTTATTTTGGGTGTTTTCTCGGCAATATTTTTATCGCTTGTGGCAGCTGCCAGACCTGTTGTACTTCAATATATTATTAATCTTTACTTTAAAAATAAAGACGTAGCCGGCCTTTTAAAATTCTCGTTAGTAATGCTTGTTTTGTTAATGGGAGAAGTTTTTTTACAATTTATATTTATTTACAAAGTAAACTGGCTGGGACAACATATTATTAAAGATATTCGCGTTCAGTTGCAAAAACATATGCTTCAATTTAAAATGGCATATTTTGATAATTCATCGGTAGGGAAACTAGTAACCAGATTGGTTTCAGATACCGAAACAATTGCACAGTTTTTTGGGCAAGGATTGTTTATGATTATTAGCGACTTACTTAAAATGCTTGTTGTTTCAATAGTGATGTTATGGATGAATTGGAAATTAGCACTTATAGCTTTTATAATATTGCCTATACTTATTTATGCAACAAAATTATTTCAAATAGCCATAAAGTCGGCCTTTCAAGATGTTAGAAAACAAGTAGCTAATTTAAACGGTTTTGTACAAGAACGTGTTACTGGAATGAAAATAGTGCAGTTGTTTAATAGAGAAAAAATAGAATATCAAAATTTTATTAAAATAAACGATAAACATAAAAAGGCACATATTAGAACTGTTTGGTATTACTCTATTTTTTTTCCAATAGCTGAAATACTATCGTCTATAGCAGTAGGATTGCTGGTGTGGTACGGTAGTTTAGATATTGTAAATTCAGGATTAACAAATGCCGGGCAAATTATTGCATTTATTATGATGGCGCAAATGCTATTTAGGCCTTTACGTCAAATAGCCGATAAGTTTAACACCTTGCAAATGGGAATGGTAGTAGGCGATCGTGTTTTTGAAGTTTTAGACACGCAGAGTCAAATTACAAAAAAAGGAACTATTGAAGCAACATCTTTTAAAGGTGTAATTTCTTTTAAAAACGTATGCTTTAGTTACGTAAAAGGTGAGCAAGTATTAAAAGGTATTTCATTTGATGTAAACGCAGGTGAAACGGTTGCCATTGTTGGAGCAACAGGAGCTGGGAAATCTACCATAATTAACTTGGTAAATAGGTTTTACGAGTTGGAAGAAGGCGAAATATGCATCGATAATCAGAATATTGAAAACTACACCCTGTCTTCATTACGTAAACAAATAGCAGTGGTATTACAAGATGTATTTTTGTTTTCCGATTCTATTTACAATAACATTGTTTTAGGAAATCAAAACATTACGTTAGATGTTGTAAAAAGCGCAGCAAAAGAAATAGGCATTCATGAATTTATTATGAGTTTACCAAATAACTACCATTATAACGTTAAAGAACGTGGCGTTATGCTATCTTCAGGACAGCGACAACTAATTGCGTTTTTACGTGCCTATGTAAGTAACCCTAGTGTGTTAATTTTAGATGAAGCCACTTCGTCTATCGATTCGTATTCAGAACAGCTTATCCAAAAAGCTACCGATAAAATTACGCAGCATCAAACATCTATTATTATTGCTCACAGATTAACAACTGTTAAAAAAGCCGATAAAATTATTGTAATGGACAAAGGTAAAATTGTTGAACAAGGTACACACGTAGCTTTATTAAATAAAAATGGCTATTACAAAAATTTATACGACATGCAGTTTACAAGCGAAGTATTGTAACGGTATTTTGTTTTTACATAAGTTAAATTAACGGTGTTGAAAACCCATAATATGGCCTTAAAAAACACTTAATTTAAATCGTATTTAATAAGTTCAATAAGTTCGTTGTTATTTTTAAACAGTGTAAATTCTCCGTCTTTTATATACGATATTTTTCCTGTTTCTTCTGATACTACCAAGCAAAGCGCATCTGTTTTTTCGGTAATGCCAACAGCAGCTCTATGACGTAGTCCAAAACGGGCAGGCAAGTGTTTATCTGATAACGGTAATATAATTCGGGTGGCAATAATATAGTTTTCTTTAATAATTACAGCACCATCATGCAGCGGACTGTTTTTGTAAAAAATACTCTCAAGTATAGGTTTGTTTATTTCTATGTGCATGTGATCTCCAGTAGTTCTTACAAAATCTAAATTTTGAGCGCGCTCAAATACAATTAAAGCTCCTGTTTTTGTACTGGCCATGGCTTCACAAGCACTTACAATAGCTTCAACATCTGTATTGGTTTGTATTTCGGTTTTTAAAAATTTTAGTTGTTTTAAAAAGTTGCGTTTATTTGTAAAATTAGCAGAGCCAATCATTAATAAAAACTTTCTAACTTCAGGCTGAAAAACAATAAGTATGGCAATGGCTCCTAGGCTAATTAAGGTTCCTAATAAGCCGCTTAACATTTCCATTTGTAGAGCTTGGGTAATTTTCCAAATTAAAACAATAAGGGCAATTCCTATAAAAATATTTATTGCTACAGTACCTTTTAAGAGCTTGTAAATATAGTAGAGCAAAATAGCTACAAGTACAATGTCTAAAATATCTAAAAAAGAAAAGTTTAAGAAGTCGAGCATTAATAAGTTAGTTTTTGTAAAAATAAGAAAAAGATTCATACCAAAGTTAATCGCATACACATTCTTGAACTTTCATTTTATCAAAAATAAATTCGGTATTGTTTACACTAGTGTTTTCAGAATTTAAGTTATACACAGTGGTTTTAATAAATAGGTACTTTTGATAAAGCACATTTTTGTTAAAATTTAAATGAAGCTTTGCTGGTTTTTGCAAAGGTGTTGTTTTTAATAACTTCAATAATTCGATTTTAAATGTTTTTGTAGTTACTTTTTTAGAGTTTATATATATGTTATTTGGTGTTGTAAGAATGTGAATATTAGTAAATTTGGCATAAATACTGCTGTCTTTTGCTACGGTGTGTTTTGATAAAAAAGAATCTTTCTTATAGTTTACTAAATCAAACTCTAAAAATGAGAGTTTTCCTAAAACGGTATCTGCATAGCTAAAATAGTTGTGCATACCTTCTTTAGAATGAATAGAGTTGGCATGTTTGTATTTTAATTCTTCAATAGGCGTAATTATTGTTTTTAAAGGGAGCCGTTTATCAATATTAAAAATCCAATGTGTAGTACTAATGGTGTTTTTTCTATTTACTTCAGCAATGGTATCGTTATTAACGGTTTTAAAAAACATCCAAACTTCAGAATGATTGTAAATTTCGTGAATTCCTTTTTCAGGAGCGGTTGGAATTTTAATTTCTGTTTTAGCGCAACTTATAGTTGCGATTAGCAGTAGTATTGAGAAAAAATTCTTCATAAGTTGGTGTTTAACATTTTTACAATGGTTACAGCTTCAACAGCCTGTTTAACGTCATGAACACGAAGTATATTGGCTCCGTTTAATAACGCAATGGTATTGGCAGTTGTAGTAGCGTTTAGTGCTTCTTGAGCTGTAATTTTAAGTGGTTTGTAAAGCATTGATTTTCTAGATAATCCAACGAGTAAAGGAACATCAAGAGTTTTGAATAAATTTAAATGATGTAAAAGTTGATAGTTATGAGCTACGGTTTTTCCAAATCCGAATCCAACATCAATTACAATATCGTTTACGCCAAAAGTTCTTAGTTCGCTTATTTTTTTTGAGAAATAGTAAAGTAACTCGGTAACTACATTTTGGTAAGTTGGATTGTGTTGCATATGTTGAGGAGTACCTTGCATGTGCATTGCAATGTATGGTACTTGTAGTTTAGCTATGGTGCTAAACATATTTTTATCTAACGCTCCTAATGAGATGTCATTAATTATACACGCACCATTTTCAACACACTTTTGAGCGATATTGCTTCTGAATGTATCGACAGAAATAAGTAAGTCTTTAAATGTTGATGTTAAAAGTTTGAGTACCGGTAAAAGTCTTTTTAGTTCTTCTTCTTCAGAAATATGACTTGCTCCGGGGCGAGATGAATATGCTCCAATATCAATAAAAGTAGCTCCTTCATCTATCATTTTTTGCACACGGGTTAGTATGGCTTCATTGGTTAAATAATTTCCTCCGTCAAAAAAAGAATCGGGGGTAATGTTTAAAATACCCATAACTTTTGGAGAAGAGACGTCTATTAAAGTTCCGTTACAGTTTATTGTTTTCATAAACGCACAACTTTATTAATAACTTTGGTTTGTTTAGGAGCTTTGTAAGCGAACATTTTAGAAATAAGTGTTTCAATGGTGTTGCTTACGAGTAACATATCTCTGTTAGATTGCTTAAGATATCCTTCAGTAACCATTGTGTCTAGTTGTTTTAATAAGTGGTTGTAAAATCCATTGGTGTTTAAAATACCCACAGGCTTACGTTCAATGCCAAGCTGTCCAAGAGTTAAGGCTTCAAAAATTTCATCTAAAGTGCCAAAACCACCCGGAAGCGCAATATAGCCGTCAACCAATTTACTAATTTCTACTTTTCGTGTGCTCATTGTTTTGGTAACAATAAGTTTTGAAATGTTATTGTGAGCAACTTCCTCATGTTTGAGTAAATGAGGAATTACGCCAATTACTTGTCCATTTTTTTCCATCATAGTATCGGCAATTACGCCCATCATTCCAATTTTTCCGCCACCATAAACCAATCCTATATTTTTTTCGACAAAATACGCACCAAGCTTTATGGCTTCATTTTTATAAACCTCGTTAAAACCAATACTTGAACCACAAAAAACAGCAATCTTCTTCATTATTTAAAAATAGATTTTTTAATTCATTAAATTTGTTCGAAATTTACGGAAATAATTAAAGTTATATGCAACAAACTTCAGAACAATATGACGATGTGGTAAAAAAATGTCGTTCATTATATATAAACAAGTTAAAAGATTATGGTAGTGCTTGGCGTATATTGCGATTACCTTCTTTAACCGATCAAATTTTTATAAAGGCACAACGCATTAGACAATTACAAGAAAATAAAGAGCGAAGAATTGACGAAGGTGAGGTTTCTGAGTTTATAGGAATTATAAATTATTCGGTTATGGCTTTAATTCAACTTGAAAAAGGAGTTGCAGAGCAGGTTGATATAAGCAATGAGGAAGCAATTAGTTTGTACGATAAACACATTGCAATTACCAAACAGTTGATGGAAGATAAAAATCACGATTACGGTGAAGCTTGGAGAGATATGAGGGTTAGTTCTTTAACCGATTTAATTTTGCAAAAATTATTACGAGTAAAACAAATAGAAGATAATAAGGGAAAAACAATTGTTTCTGAAGGAATTGACGCTAATTACCAGGATATGATTAATTATGCTATTTTTGCTTTAATTCATCTAAACGAAAAAGAAAAAGAATGAAAATATTAGTCCATGTCTCAAGAATATTGGTTGCCATTACCTTTATTTTTTCAGGTTTTGTAAAATTAGTAGATCCTATAGGCTCAGCATACAAGTTTCAAGAGTACTTTAGTCCAGATGTACTTAATTTAGAATTTTTAATGCCGTACGCCTTACCTTTTGCTGTTTTATTAATTTTAATAGAACTAATGTTGGGCGTTATGCTTCTAATAGGCTGTTTGCCAAAAACTACGATGTGGGGTTTATTAGGAATGATTTTAATCTTTTTATTTTTAACATGGTATTCGGCATATTACAATAAGGTAACAGATTGCGGATGTTTTGGAGATGCCATAACATTATCTACTTGGGGAACATTTTATAAAAATGTAGTATTGGTAGTTCTAATTATTTTCTTGTTAAAAAACGTAAAACAAATTACACCTATCTTTAGTTTAAACGGTTTAAAATGGATTGTCTTTTTCACTTTTTCAGGATCGTTGTTTATTGTTTATTATGTATTAATACATTTACCAATAATAGATTTTAGACCTTATGCTGTTGGAGAAAATATTAGAGAAGGCATGGAATATAAGGGAGAAGAAATGCCTTTAATTCATGACTTTTTCTTAGAAAACAATGAAGGAGAAGAGCTTACCAACGAGGTGTTAAATGAAGATAAAGTTATGCTGGTTGTAATGTACAACCTTAATAAAAGTAACCTAAGAGGGTTTGAAAAAGTGAAAAAAATTACAGATAAAGCCTTAGAAAAAGGCTATAAAGTGTTTGCCCTTAGCGCTTCGTTAAACGAAACTTATTTAGATTTAAAACAACAATACAACTTTAATTTTGATATGCTTTTTTGTGATGAAACTACATTAAAAACCATCATTAGAGCAAACCCCGGAATTTTAACCTTACAAAAGGGAACTATAACAGGAAAATGGAGTTGGATTGATTCAGATGAAATAATTTTAGAATAAGCAATTAAATGAAACAGGCTTTATTAGTTTTTACAGGAGGAGGCTTTGGAAGTGTTGCCAGATATTTCTTAGGAAAATGGTTAAATAATTTTGAAAATGCCGTACCCTACGGAACCATGCTTTCAAATGTGCTGGGAAGTTTGTTAATAGGTGTTATTTTAGGTTATTTAGCAAAAACATCACAAGTTTCACAAACACAATCGTTATTGTTAGCTACCGGATTTTGCGGAGGTTTTACCACATTTTCAACATTTGCGTACGAAAATCACTTGTACCTAAAACAAGGCGATTACTTAAGCTTTTTACCGTATACATTTGGCTCGTTAATTTTAGGTTTTGGAGCTGTTTTTTTAGGCTTGTATATTTCTAAGTTTCTTTAATGATGTTTGCCATAAGCTTTTACCCCTGCAGGTATTTCTACCGGTAAATTGTTTTCTGAAGGAGGAATAGGACACGAGTAATTAGCATTATAAGCACAATATGGGTTATACGCCTTATTAAAATCGATAATAATAGAATCGGTTGGAGATTCGGGAATCTCTAAATCTATAAAACGTCCACCTCCATAACTACTGGTTCCATTGGTAGTATCGTTAAAAGGTAAAAATAAATAATTTTCATATTCTAACGAATTCATAAGGTTTTGATTTTGATAAATACTAAGAGAGAGTTCTTTTCCATCTAAAGTAAAATGAGCAATACCGTACTTTTTGTATAAAGGCATTCTACTTGTAGTCGTTTTCATTTTAAAAATAGGAGCATTAGGAGTTAGTTCTAATCGTGCTTTTACTCGGTATTTAGGGTTAATATTAAAAAAAGCTAACGATTTAAATGTTTTTATATCTTCTTTAGTTAGTGGTGATTCTTTAGGATTGGCATAGTGTGTATTTAACTTATATTGGAATTGTTTTATCTCTTTTTGGTATGGAGTGTTTTCTTGTGAGGTTGTACAGTTGGTAAAAAAAAGAGATACCACAAGTACAAAAATAGCATTTTTCATAATAGAAATTTTAAGTAAGTAAAAATACAAAAATTTAGGGGAGTGTTAAAATAAGAATGTTTATTGAATAATTTTTGTAGATTTGTTAAAAATACAAGAACAATATTATGAATAATTTCACCAAATGTATAATAGTTACGAAGCGATATTTAAAAATATGCTTGGGAATATATTTGATGTAATTATATAGTAATAAATAATATCAATTCAATTTTAGCCCGGCAATTAGCTGGGTTTTTTAGTTTTACACAATGGTAAAAAAAACAATAAATAGTTATCAAAATTCATTTAGAGGTTTGTCTAAAGAAGTTTGGTGGTTGGCGTTAATTACATTTATCAATAGAGCCGGCACAATGGTATTGCCATTTTTATCTTTATACTTAATAGAAGATTTGAATTTTACCCTCAAAGAAGTAGGATGGATTATGAGTAGCTTTGGCGTTGGTTCGTTACTTGGTTCATGGTTAGGAGGTAAATTAACAGACTCTTGGGGGTTTTATAAAGTGATGATTACAAGCCTATTTTTAACGGCATTTATGTTTATAGGTTTGCAGTTTATTCATTCCTTTTTTGGGTTTGTTATGGGAATATTTTTTACGATGGTAATAGCCGATACTTTTAGACCTGCTATGTTTGTGTCTTTAAAAGCATACAGCAAGCCGGAAAATCAAACACGATCATTAACATTGGTGCGTTTGGCAATTAATTTAGGATTTTCTTTTGGACCTTTTTTAGGAGGCTTAATAATAACGGGGTTAAACTATTCAGGTCTTTTTTGGGTAGATGGAATTACTTCTATGATTGCAGTATTACTGCTAAAAAGCGTTTTAAAGCAAAAAGAAATACTTCCTCAAACTTTTGAGAGTACACAAACAACACCTGCCGAAACATCGGTATATCAAGATAAAGCATATTGGGTATTTTTAGCAGTGGTTTTTTTAATGGGATTTATCTTTCTTCAATTGTTTACCACAGTACCACTTTATTATAAAGAAATTCATGGGCTTTCAGAAGTAAAAATAGGACTTCTAATGTCTTTAAACGGATTTTTAATTTTTATTCTTGAAATGCCTTTAATTCATTATATAGAGAAAAAGTTACTAAATAAACTAAAAATTATTGCTTGGAGTTTGGTTTTAATGGGAATGAGTTTTGTTGTACTAAACATAGCTCCTTGGAAAGGTGTTTTAGTTATGGGTATACTGTTTATTACGGTTGGCGAAATGTTGGCATTTCCGTTTACAAATAATTTTGCAATGACACGAGCACCTTCAGGAAAAGAAGGAAAGTACCTTGCCTTGTACACAATGGCTTTTTCTTTTGCACATATTTTTAGTGCCAAAACCGGAATGGGAATTATTTCAAATTTTGGTTTTGAAACCAATTGGTATGTTATGGGAAGCTTAGGAATGCTTGCTTTTGGTTTAACATTTTGGCTAAACAAATTGGTGCAAACTAAAACATAAGCGGCTTATTTATATTTATATGTTTTAATAAGCTGCTTTACATTTTGACTGTCTTCGGAAGCATTTACTTGGTTGTTTTTATAGATAATTTTCATATTCTTATCCAATACAAATGTCCATCTAGAAGCAGTAATACCTCGTGTTAATAGAAAATTTTCGCCGTTTATTTCTCTTGAAATGGTTCCGCCTTTTCTTGTAGGAACACCAAAAATGGCAGCAATAGTTCCTTTGGTATCAGAAAGTAGTGGGAAATTTAGTTGATAGGTATTTTTAAAATGTTTTAAGTTTTTCACTTCATCACCGCTCACCCCAATAATTTGCACACCCAGTTTATCAAAAGTAGCTTTGTCATCTCTGTACGAACACGCTTGTTTTGTACAACCACTAGTCATTGCGGCAGGATAAAAATAAACGACTAAAAATTCGGAAGTTACATTTGAAGAATCCCATTTATTTCCAGCATCATCAGTTGCAGAAAATGCAGGTACTCTATCTCCAAGTTGAAGTTCTTGAGCGTTGCTCAAAAACGATATAAATAACAATGCGGTTAGACTTAATAATTTTTTCATAAGGTGTGTGGTTTTTTAAAGATTAGTCTGCAATACTGTCTATAAGTACTGTTAAAATTTCTATAGCTGCTTTCGCTATTTTAGTACCGGGACCGTAGACACCTACAACTCCGGATTTAAACAAAAAGTCGTAGTCTTGCGCAGGAATTACACCACCGGCTATAACCATAATATCTTCTCGTTGGTATTTTTTAAGTTCTTCTATTACTTGTGGAACCAGCGTTTTATGTCCGGCAGCTAACGAAGATATTCCAAGTATATGCACATCGTTTTCTATAGCTTGTTTCACAGCTTCTTTAGGGGTTTGAAATAACGGACCTATATCAACGTCAAAACCTAAATCGGCATAACCGGTAGAAACAACTTTAGCACCTCTATCATGACCGTCTTGCCCCAATTTTGCAATCATAATTCTTGGGCGTCTACCTTCTAATTCAGCAAATTTGTTAGCCAATGCTTTTGCTGTTTCAAAATCTTTATCATTTTTAATTTCTTTACTGTACACGCCCGAAATAGATTTAATGGTTGCTTTATATCTTCCGAAAACTTCTTCTAAAGCATCAGAAATTTCTCCTAATGTAGCTCTTTTTTCAGCTGCAATTACAGCCAAATCTAATAAATTTCCTTCACCTGTTTTTGCACATTCGGTTAAATTTTTTAAAGCTGTTTTAACTTCAGCTGAATTTCTAGACGATTTTATAGCGTTTAAGCGTTCAATTTGAGATTTCCTTACAGCATCATTATCTACTTCTAAAATTTGCAAAGGCTCTTCTTCTTTAAGTTGGTATTTATTAACGCCAACAATGGTGTCTTGATTGCTATCTATTCGAGCCTGTTTTTTAGCGGCAGCTTCTTCAATTCGCATTTTTGGAATGCCTTTTTCAATGGCTTTGGTCATACCGCCAAGCTCTTCAACTTCTTGTAATAGTTCCCATGCTTTTCGAGAAATATCTTCAGTTCGTTTTTCAACATAAGTAGAACCTGCCCAAGGATCTACCGTTTTGGTAATTGCGGTTTCTTCTTGAATGTAAATTTGTGTGTTTCTAGCAATTCTTGCCGAAAAGTCGGTAGGTAATGCAATGGCTTCGTCTAAGGCATTGGTGTGTAAGCTTTGTGTGCCTCCAAAGGCTGCAGCCATAGCTTCAATAGTGGTACGAGCAACGTTATTAAATGGATCTTGTTCGGTTAAACTCCATCCGCTGGTTTGACAGTGTGTTCGTAAGGCAAGTGATTTAGGATTTTTAGGCTGAAATTGTTTCACCAGTTTAGCCCAAAGCATTCTCGCAGCTCTCATTTTGGCGATTTCGCTAAAATGATCCATGCCAATTGCCCAAAAGAAAGAAAGTCTTGGTGCAAATGTGTCAATATCCATACCGCTTGAAATACCGGTTTTTAAGTATTCTAAGCCATCGGCCAAGGTATATGCCAATTCAATTTCAGGAGTTGCGCCAGCTTCTTGCATGTGATATCCCGAAATGGAAATAGAATTAAATTTAGGCATAAACTTGCTGGTATATTTAAAAATATCGGCAATAATTTTCATAGAAGGAGTAGGTGGATAGATATACGTGTTGCGCACCATAAATTCCTTTAAAATATCGTTTTGAATGGTTCCTGATAACAATTCTTTTGCTACACCTTGCTCTTTAGCGGCTACAATATAAAATGCCAAAATAGGTAATACAGCACCATTCATAGTCATAGAAACCGACATTTTATCAAGTGGAATTTGGTCGAAAAGAATTTTCATGTCCTCAACAGAGTCTATGGCAACTCCGGCTTTTCCAACATCTCCTTGAACGCGTTCGTGGTCAGAATCGTATCCTCTGTGTGTTGCTAGGTCAAAAGCAACCGATAACCCTTTTTGTCCTGCGGCCAAGTTTCTACGGTAAAAAGCATTGCTTTCTTCGGCTGTAGAAAATCCGGCGTATTGTCTTATTGTCCAAGGACGTCTAACGTACATTGTAGAGTAAGGACCTCTAAGGTTAGGTGCTATTCCAGCAATGTAGTTTTCATGTTTAAAATAAACCTCTTTTTGAGTCTGACTTTTTAAGTCTAAGTGAGAAAAATCTTTACGCTTCATTTTCCAATCTTTTTTGTTCTAATACACTAGCCAGTCGTTTTGGACTTATAGGAACTATAAGTGTTTTTTGAGGCTTTCTCTTTGTAAAAGGGTTTAGTTCCAAATTATTTTTCATTTGGTCTTGTTCGTTTGGATATTTATTAGTTCCTAACAACACCAAAGTTTCAGCGTCAAATTGAGCTTGCTCTTTACGGGCATTTTCTTCAATTTTTCGTTGAATGGTTCCTTTTTTAAGTTGGGTTATAAAACCACCAGATTTTTCTATTTCTTTGAATAAGGTTAAAGCCTTATCGGCTATTTCTTTTGTAATAGCTTCTATATAATACGAATCTGTAGCGCTATTTTTAGCATCGTTAAAATAGCTTTCTTCTTTTAAAATAAGCAATTGATTTTTGGCAATTCGTTCACCAAATTCGGTAGGTTTTTGAAAAAGAATATTGTACGAATGATTTGAAATTGTAGTTGCTCCTCCTAAAATAGCACTCATACTTTCAGTAGTTGTTCTAAGCATGTTTACATTGTAATCGTACAAAGTTTTGTTTCTTAAACTAGGTTCTGAGTGTATGGTTGCATTTACATTTTCGGCATCGTATACATTTGCAATTAAGTTGTACAAATATTTCAAAGCTCTAATTTTTGCAATTTCAAAGAAATAATTGCTTCCAGTAGCAACATTAAATTGAATTTTAGTAGCAGCTTCTCCACCAAATTTTAATAAGTATTCGCTAGCATGTGCCAATGCGTAAGCAACTTGTTGTACACTATTTGCTCCGGCGTTTTGGTATATCGCTGCATTTACACCCAAAACAAAGGAATGTTTACTGTTTTTTAATATATTTTCTAGCGTGTTAAAGTCGTTTTGAAGCGATACAAACCAATTTCCTGTAAGTGCCAGATTTCCTACAATATCTACATTAAAATAAGCAACTTCATTTTTTAAGTAGTTAGAAAGTTCGATTATAAATTTTTTATCTAAAAAAGAAAACTCAAAATGAAAAGCTATTTTTTTGTTTAGCAGATTTTTAAACAAAACGGTATTGTTAAAAGAATTTTGAGCAATAAACCGGATAGCTTGTACACCGTTAGTTATAGCGTCAAAAGCTCTAAGGTTAGCTTCTTTTTCTGAAGAAATAGTTATTTTTTGACAAATTTTAAAAACGTTTTCGGGCTTAGGAATGGCTAATTTTTCAAAGAAATCTAAATGATAAAAAGGTTTTATTACAATACCTTCATTGGTAGGTGTTAAAAGCGTTTTATTATAGTCGGCTCCCTTTAAATCTACCTGAATTTTTTGTTTCCAAGCAGCTGCAGAACATGGTTCAAAATCATCTGTTATAAAATTACTCATAATTAATGGGTGGTATTAATTTTTGGTAATTGTGTCGTATTCTATAATATAAATATCTTCATTTTCCTTTTTCATATGATATTCTTCTCTGGCAAATTTTTCTAAATATTCTTTACTTTTAAGTTTATTTATAAGCTCTTTATCTGTTTTTATCTGCTCTTTATAATATTCTTTCTCACTTTTTAATTTATTAATTTCTTTATTAAATTCTAAGTGATTAAGTATAGAGTTTTCATCAAAAAAAACCATCCAAATAATGAATATCAAAAGAATCATTACATAAATATTTGTAACAATTTTTATAAAGGAGTTATTTCTGAATTTTTTTAGCACTAGACGTTATAATTTGTTACTAATAACGGTTCTAACAATATCAATAGCCACAGTATTATGCCTGTCATTAGGAATTATAATATCGGCGTAATTTTTTGTAGGCTCTATAAACTGTTGATGCATAGGTTTTAAGGTGTTTTGATAGCGCATTAGCACTTCGTTTACATCTCTTCCTCTTTCTTCTATATCTCTTCGAACACGTCTTATCAATCGTTCATCGGCATCGGCGTGTACAAATATTTTGATATCAAATAAATCTCTTAGTTTTTTGTTGTTAAAAATCAAAATTCCTTCAACAATAATTACCTTTCTAGGGTGGGTAATAAGGGTGTCAATAACCCTGTTATGAGTCACGAAAGAGTATATAGGTTGTTCAATTACATTTCCTTTTTTTAACTCTTCTAAATGTTGTACCAACAAATCAAAATCAATAGCATTTGGATGGTCAAAATTTATTTTAGTACGCTCTTCATACGTTAAATTATCTGTTGCATTGTAGTAAGAGTCTTGTGAAATAACACACACTTCATCAGCAGGAAGCTCGTTTAATATTTGATTAACAACGGTTGTTTTTCCGCTTCCAGTACCTCCGGCAATACCAATAATCATGAATTTAGTAGTTTTAAATTTTCAACAAATTTAATGAATATTAAGGAGTATAGAAGCTATCTTAATTTTTTTTCGAAGAAAAAAGTAAGTACGATGTTTAAAACGGGAGTTCAAACCCTTTTTTTAGAAAGTGATAAAACAAAAAAGTCCCTTCTAAAAGAAGAGACTTTTTGAGCCGATGGAGGGACTCGAACCCACGACCTGCTGATTACAAATCAGCTGCTCTAGCCAGCTGAGCTACATCGGCTTTTGAGAGTGCAAATTAAATGACTTTAAAAATAATTTGCAAAACTTTATTTTTGTTTTTTTTCTTAAAAAAGAACTTAGTTTGTCGGGGTGGCAGGATTCGAACCTGCGACCTCCGCGTCCCAAACGCGGCGCGATAACCGGGCTACGCTACACCCCGAATATTTTCGGACTGCAAATATAAAACTAAAAATATATTTTACAAGGATTTATTCAAAAATTAGTTGGTACAATCGGTCAATTGCTTTTTTTAAGGCTTCGATACTAATATTTCTACTCATTCTAATGGCTTCTTTTCCTTCAAAAAATACCAAAATAGTAGGTTCTACAAATACCGTGTATTTTGCGGTTACTTCAGGAGCAAAATTTAAGTCTATAGCTACAAATTTTAATTTAGGAAAATGTGTTTGAAGAAGATTTTTCACTTTTGGTTCTACCGCTTCACCTACGCTACAAGAAGTGGTAGAAAAATAGGCGAGTACGGCAGCGTTATTTTGGATAAAACTGTCAAATGCTTCCGGTAAAAATAAATCATTGTTCATACTACAGTATTTTTATGCAAATGTAACACCTAAAATTTATATCTTTAGTGTTTATATTTCTCTAATTAGGGAATAATTGAATGTTAAGTAATGAAAATTAGTAAATATCAAGCGCATACGGTTATTGTTGGCGGAGGTATTGCCGGAATTACAACGGCAATAGAACTATTAGATGCAAATAAAAAAGTACTTATTGTAGAGCGAGATTTTGAAAAAAATTTTGGAGGCTTGGCAAAAGAGTCTTTTGGAGGTATGTTTTTTATAAATTCTCCCCAACAACGTTTTTCTAAAATCAACGATTCTATTTCACAAGCAAAAAAAGATTGGTTTTCTTTTGCTGAATTTTCTGAAGAGGAAGTTTGGGGTAAAAAGTGGGCAGAAGCATTTTTAGAATCTACAGATTGCATTTATAAATGGGTACGCTCAAAAAAAGTTAATTTTTTTCCGGTAGTTCATTGGGTAGAACGAGGATTGTTTCAGCCGGGCAATTCGGTACCTAGATTTCATATGGTTTGGGGTACGGGACACGGGCTTATTGAGGCTTTGGTAACACATTTAAATACCCACCCTAACCGTAATAACTTAACAGTATTGTTTCAGCATAAAGCAGAGGATTTTGATTTTAAAAATGGTGAATTAACTTCGGTAAGAGGTATTAATGAAGCAACTAAAATACCGTTTATTTGCAAAGCAGACAATGTGGTGTTAGCTACAGGAGGTATTAATGGAAGCATGCAAAAAGTACGTAAATATTGGCATAAAGAATGGCGTACGCCACCCGAAGTTATTCTCAATGGTTCTCATCAGTTTTCAGATGGATTAATGCATGACAAAGTACAGGAAATAGGTGGTCGCATTGCCAATTTAAATTTAATGTGGAATTATGCCGCCGGAATACCACATCCATACCCAAAACGAAATAATCACGGATTGAGTTTAGTTCCGCCAAAATCGGCACTGTGGTTAAATTACAAAGGAGAGCGTATGGGGCCAATACCATTGGTAACATCGTTTGACACACGTTATTTGGTAACAAAAATTTGTGAGCAAGAAAAACAATATTCGTGGCAAATTTTAAACAAAAAAATAGCTTATAAAGAGTTAGGCGTTTCGGGTTCTGAGTTTAACGAAGGAATTAAAAACAAAAAAATAGTTTCCTTTTTATATTCGGTTTTAAAAGGAAATAAGCGTCTTATAAAAGCATTGGAAAAAGATTCACCTAATTATATTACAGCAAATAGCATTGAAGAATTGGCTCAAAAGATGAACAATTTAACAGGGACAAATGATGTGGATGTGGAAGTGTTAAAAGCATCTATAGACAGCTACGACCAAAATTTTGAAAGAGGGAAAGATATTTGGAATGATGAACAAATAAGACGAATTATTCATACAAGAGCATATAAAGGAGACCGAAAGCGTACCTTAAAACCTCAAAAGCTAAATCAAAAAAGTGCTTACCCGTTAATTGCCATACGAGAGTTTATTTTATCTCGAAAAAGTTTGGGAGGTATACAAACCAATTTAAATTCACAAGTTTTAAAGTCTAATAGTGCTCAAACAACAGCGGCCTTTTCAAATTTGTACGCAGTTGGAGAAGCTGCAGGTTTTGGTGGAGGAGGCTCCCATGGAAAACGCGCTTTAGAAGGTACTTTTTTGGCAACGTGTATTTTTACGGCACAAAAAGCAGCAAAACACATAATAAACAAATAAGATGATGAAAAAAACAGGAGCTAGTTTGGCAGTTTACGCCCTTGAACAAATAGGTGTTAAATATACTTTTGGCGTTCCGGGAGTTCATAATATAGAGTTGTACGATGAGTTAAATAATTCAAATGCAATAGAACCTATTTTAGTGACGCATGAAGGAGGAGCTTCTTTTATGGCTTTAGGTGTTTCTTGTACATCAAATAGTATAGGTACTTTAATGGTTGTACCCGCTGCGGGTACTACCAATGCTATGAGCGGAATAGGAGAGGCTTATTTAGACGGTATACCAATGCTTATTATTTCAGGAGGTACACGTCAAGATAGCGGTAGACACTATCAGCTACACCAATTGAGTCAAGAAAATTTAGTTAATGAAATTACCAAAGCATATTTTAAAATAGCATCTCATGACGAGATAATTACAACCATATACAAAGCGTATGATATAGCAACTTCAGGAGAACCAGGACCTGTTTTTATTGAGATTCCAATGGAATTGCAAATGTTTAAAGGTGCTGTAAAGTCGCTGTTGCCATACAAAAAAAGTACGCGCAATCCACTCATTAAAAGTGAGCAGATAAAAGAAGCTGCAAAGCTTTTATCTCAAGCAAAAAATCCGGGAATATATGTAGGATGGGGTGCAGCAAATGCTACAGATAGCTTACTTAAAATTGCTGAAATATTAGGAGCACCAGTAGCTACAACTTTACAAGGGAAAGCCTCGTTTCCGGCATCAAATAAGTACCATACCGGTTTTGGGTTTGGACCAAACTCAGTACCAGCATCTCAAAAAGCATTTAAAAATTGCGATGCTATGTTAGCGGTAGGCGTTCGTTTTTCTGAGATAGCAACAGGTAGCTTTGGTGTAAGTGTTCCCAAAAATTTAGTGCATATAGATATCAACCCGAATGTTTTTAATAAAAACTACCCTGCTAAAATAAGTATTGAAGGTGATGCTTCTGAAGCATTATCGCTATTGGTAAAAGAATTGGAAACACATCAAAAACAAGATGACATTGCTTTAACAACGCAAATTAAAAAAGAAAAAGAGCGTTACTTTTTAGAGTGGAAAGAAAAACCATTACCAAACAAAGTATCTCCCGGATTCTTTTTTGAGGCGTTAGCAAAACACACAAACGACGATACTTATTTTGTTGTTGACGACGGAAAACACACCTACTTAGCAGCAGAACTACTTCCTGTAAATAAATCGAGACATTTTGTATCTCCAACCGATTTCAATTGTATGGGATTTTGCGTGCCGGCGGCAATAGGTACAAAATTTATGAATCCTAATAATACAGTTGTTGGCATTGTTGGTGATGGTGGATTTTTAATGACCGGAATGGAAATTTTAACAGCTTCTACCTATCAAAAAGGAGTGGTGTACTTTGTTTTTCACGATGGAGAATTGGGGCAAATATCTCAATTTCAAAAAATACCGTTAAAACGAAAAGTGGCATCGGTAATAGGAAATGTAAATATAGAAGGAATGGCAATAGCTTGCGGTGCAAACTATTTACGTATGGAAAACGACGCTCAAATAAATCAAGTGATGGAGCAAGCGTTTGAACTTGCTAAAAAAAATACACCGGTAATTGTTGATGTGATTATCGATTACAGTAAAAAAACGTATATGACTAAAGGTGTGGTAAAAGTAAATTTAGCTCGTTTTAGCTTTAAAGAAAAGGTGAGGTTTATAGGAAGAGCCTTAAAAAGACATTTGCTTGAAAAGTAAAAGACACATCACCTTCTACAACATAAAATATGCTAACAGGTAACTATTAAAGAATCTTATAATTACATTATAAAAAACTATAAGTAAAGTCTTTAAAAATAAATAAATTCACATAAATTTGCTTATCGAAAAAATAAAATAAATAAACATGTCAAATACAATAGAAAGAATAAAGTGTCTAATAATTGGTTCTGGTCCAGCAGGTTATACTGCTGCAATATATGCTTCAAGAGCCGATTTAAAACCTGTAATGTATACAGGTATGCAAATGGGAGGTCAGCTTACAACAACGACTGAAGTTGATAATTTCCCGGGATATCCAGAAGGAACAGACGGAACAGCAATGATGGAGGACTTGAAAAAACAAGCAGAGCGATTTGGTACCGAGGTTCGTTTTGGAATGGTAACAAGCGTAAATTTTAGTAATGAAGTAGGAGGTATTCATAAAGTTACGGTTGATGAAACAACTGAAATTGAAGCCGAAACCGTAATTATTTCTACCGGAGCTACAGCAAAATACCTCGGACTAGAAAGCGAACAACGATTAATAGGTGGAGGTGTTTCTGCCTGTGCTACCTGCGACGGTTTCTTTTATAAAGGACAAGATGTTGTGGTAGTAGGTGCAGGAGATACAGCTGCAGAAGAAGCTACCTATCTTTCAAATATCTGCAACAAAGTAACTATGCTTGTGCGTAAAGACTATATGAGAGCCTCTAAAGCAATGCAACATCGTGTTAAAAACACTCCAAACTTGGAAGTTATGTACAATACCGAAATTGACGAAGTTTTAGGCGAAAATGTAGTAGAAGGTGTACGAGTGGTAAACAACAAAACAGGCGAAAAACAAGTTGTCAAAGTAACCGGTGTTTTTATAGCAATAGGTCATAAACCAAATACCGATATTTTTAAAGGAGTGTTAGATATGGACGAAACAGGGTATTTAATTACCGAAGGAAAATCTACCAAAACAAATGTACCGGGTGTTTTTGCAGCAGGAGACGTACAAGACAAAGAGTACAGACAAGCTGTTACAGCTGCAGGTACAGGATGTATGGCAGCTCTAGACGCCGAACGTTATTTAGGGGCATTACTTTAAAATTTGATTTTTTTTGAAGAATAATTTGCTCATTTAAAAATCTATACTAAATTTGTCGCTAACAATGACAAGTAATAATTTAAATATGAACTGGTGGTGGAACTCTCTTATACAATAAGCGAGAAGTAACCATTATTTACCATAAATAAAAAACAAAAAGGACTTATCTCGCGATAAGTCCTTTTTTATTTCAACAACATGAAGCACTTTAAATTTAAAACAATATCAAAAAAACGATTGGCAGACACCGTTACACCAGTAGGCTTATATTCTAAAATACGAGACAAATATGCCAATAGTTTACTGTTAGAAAGCTCAGACTATCACAGTAAAGAAGAAAGCTTTACGTTTTTGTGTATAGAGCCTATTATAACGTTAAAAGCCCACGAAAATACATTTTCATATCACTATAAAAATCAGCAATTGCAATCACATGAAATTGCTAAAAATTTCTACAATATTTTTGAAACATACAGCAACACCATTTCGGTAGATTGCGATAGTGAAATAGAAAAGTATAACGGTTTTTACGGCTATATTTCATACAATGCCATTCAGTATTTTGAAACCATTAAGCTTCAAGCTAAAAAAGCACTTTCTGAAATTCCCGATTTTCAGTTTAGCTTTTTTAAATTTATAATTATGATTAATCATTTTAACGATGAGCTCACTATTATAGAAAATATTGAAGACGGGGAAACCTCAAGAATACACGAAATAGAAACCATAGTAAACGCACATTCGTACAACTTATACACATTTAATTTTGAAGGAAACGAAACTTCAAATTGTACCGATGAAGAATTTAAACACAACGTATCAAAAGCCAAACAACACTGTAAACGCGGCGATGTTTTTCAGTTAGTATTATCACGTCAATTTCAGCAATCATTTTCAGGAGACGAATTTAATGTGTACAGAGCATTGCGTTCAATAAACCCATCGCCATACCTGTTTTATTTCGATTACGGAAGTTTTAAACTTATGGGTTCTTCACCCGAAGCACAAATAAAAATAGACGCAGAAAAAGCCATTATAAACCCTATTGCCGGAACATTTAGACGCACAGGAGATATGGCAAAAGATATTTTATTGGGCGAAAAACTATCAAAAGACACAAAAGAAAATGCAGAGCATGTGATGTTGGTAGATTTGGCTCGTAACGATTTAAGTAAGCACGCAAGTAATGTAAAAGTAGAAGTGTTTAAAGAAGTACAATACTTTAGTCATGTCATTCATTTGGTTTCTACTGTTGAAGGAAAACCAAACGGTAAAGCCATAGAAATAGTTGGAGATACATTTCCGGCAGGTACACTTAGCGGAGCGCCAAAATACAAGGCCATGGAGCTAATAGACACTTACGAGAATCAAACTCGCGGATTTTATGGAGGAGCAGTAGGCTTTATAGGCTTAAACAATTCGGTAAATTTAGCTATCGCCATTCGTTCCTTTGTGAGTAAAAACAATACCCTGTTTTACCAAGCCGGAGCGGGAATTGTTATAAACTCTAGTGAAGAAGGCGAGTTACAAGAAGTAAATAACAAATTAGCCGCATTAAAAAAAGCATTAATATTGGCAAAAAATATTTAGGGCGTTTCCCTTCGGGGCGGGCTTTACGCACTCGCTTTTTACAGCTATTACTGTAAAAGAGCTCAAACAAAGCTTCAATCCCTAACGCAAAACATATAAAAAAGCATAAATACCTGAAAAAATGAACATTTTAATAATAGATAATTACGACTCATTCACATACAATCTAGTTCATATGGTTGAAAATATTACCGGAAAATATCCGGCAGTATTTAGAAATGATGAAATTAGCATTGAAGAAATAAATAACTACGACCTGTTAATTTTATCTCCCGGTCCCGGAATACCAAACGAAGCAGGTATTTTAAAAGAGGTTATAAAAACCTATGCAGCTACAAAACCTATATTTGGTGTATGCTTAGGATTACAAGCTATTACCGAAGTGTTTGGAGGCACCATAGAGAATTTAGATACGGTTTTTCACGGAGTAGCAACTACAATGAATGTGAGTAATAAAAAGGCACTTATCTATAAAAATATTCCTCAAAAATTTGAAGCAGCACGTTACCATTCATGGATTGCTTCTTCAAAAACCTTTCCATCCGAATTAGAAATAACCGCTGTAGACGAGCATGGCTCAATAATGTCGTTACAGCATAAAAAATACAATATAAGTGCAGTACAATATCATCCCGAGTCTATTTTAACACCTTTAGGAACCCAAATTGTACGTAACTTTATAGAAGCAAACAAGTCATGAAAACAGTATTAAATAAATTATTTCAGCAACAGCGATTGAGTAAAGAAGAGGCTAAAGAAATCTTGATAAAAATAGCAAGTGAAAACTATAATACTTCACAATTGGCTTCATTTTTAACGGTTTTTTTAATGAGACCAATCTCGGTAAACGAACTTGCAGGATTTAGAGAAGCTTTATTAGAGTTGGCAATTACAATAGACTTATCAGAATTTAATACCATAGATTTATGTGGTACGGGAGGTGATGGTAAAAATACATTTAACATTTCTACACTCACCTCTTTCATAGTTGCAGGAACAGGAAATAAAGTAGCTAAACACGGAAATTACGGTGTTTCTTCAGTAAGTGGATCTTCAAATATGTTAGCGTATTTGGGATATAAATTTACCAATAGCGAAGCAACTTTAAAACAGCAGCTCGATAAGGCGAATATTTGTTTTTTACACGCACCATTGTTTCATCCGGCTATGAAAGCGGTAGCTCCGGTACGTAAAGAACTGGGAATGAAAACATTTTTTAATATGTTAGGGCCATTGGTAAACCCTAGCCATCCGCAAAACCAGTTGGTAGGTGTTTTTAATTTAGAAGTTGCAAGAATTTACAATTACTTGCTACAAGAAACCAATAAAAATTATGGTATTGTTTATAGTTTAGACGGATACGACGAAATATCGCTAACAAGCGCATTTAAGTTATTTACGCGTGAAAACGAACAACTCATTAGTCCTGAAAGTTTGCACTTGCGTAAATTACAACAATCAGAAATATTTGGAGGAAACTCTGTTAAAGAAGCAGCCAAAATATTTGTTGCTATTTTAGATGGAAATGGCACAGAAGCACAAAATAATGTTGTTTTAGCAAATGCGGCATTTGCACTAAAAATTATAGATAAAAGCAAATCGTTTGAAACCGCTTTTGAAGAAGCTAAAGATTCATTATTGTCATTAAAAGCAAAAGAAAGTTTAAAAAAGTTAGTACTGTAATGGATATACTTGAAAAAATAATAGCTTATAAAAAACAAGAAATAAAAAAGCTAAAAAACGAAGTTTCATTAGAGAAATTGGTAAAAAGCCCCAATTTTAAGCGTACACCTTTGTCCTTAAAAAAGGCATTAATTTCAGCCGGTTCTACCGGAATTATTGCAGAGTACAAACGAAAATCTCCTTCAAAAGGAATTATTAATGATACGTCATCGGTTGTTGAGGTAACACAAGGGTACTTAAAAGCCAATGTTGCAGCACAGTCTATATTAACAGATTTTGAGTTTTTTGGAGGAAGCATAATCGATATTATTCAAGCACGAGTTATCAACGAAACAACACCTATTTTGCGTAAAGATTTTATTGTTGATGCTTTCCAAATAGTAGAAGCAAAAGCCGTTGGTGCCGATGCTATTTTGTTAATAGCAGCTTGTTTAACAACGCAAGAATTAAAAAATTACGGGGCATTGGCTAAAGAATTAGGCTTAGATGTATTGTATGAGGTGCACAGTGAGGAAGAATTGGATAAAATAGTGCTAGATGATAAAATAATAGGGATTAACAACCGTAATTTAAAAACGTTTAAGGTAGATTTAGAACACTCTATTTCTTTGGCCGAAAAAATTCCGCAGAGTTGTGTTAAAGTTTCTGAAAGTGGAATTAGTGACCCTAGAATTATTACCGGACTTAAAGAATACGGATTTCAAGGATTTTTAATAGGTGAAAATTTTATGAAAACAGATAATCCGGGAGAAGCTTGCCAACATTTTATAAATCAAATCGATTAGCATGTTACTAAAAGTATGTGGAATGCGAAATCCTGATAACGTTTTAAGTCTGTTGGCTTTAAAACCAGATTTTATTGGGTTTATTTTTTACAACAAGTCAAAGCGGTTTGTTGCACAATTTTCACAGGTAAAATTTCCAAAAGAAACCAAAAAAGTAGGTGTTTTTGTCAATCAAAGTATTGAAGAAATCATTCAAATTGTAAAAAAACATCGATTAAATGTGGTGCAACTACACGGAGATGAAACTGCTGCATATTGTAAGAGATTACAAGATTTTTACAAGTCAGAGATTCAACTAATAAAAGCTTTTTCGGTTGATGAAAATTTTGATTTTGAGGATACAAATCAATACCTTCCTTATTGTCACTATTTTTTGTTTGATACTAAAGGAAAACAATACGGAGGAAACGGAGTGAAGTTTAATTGGGAAGTGCTTCAGAAGTATAAAAAAAACACTCCTTTTTTGTTAAGTGGAGGAATTACAAAAACAGATGTCGAAGAGATTAACAAACTACATCATCCTGCTTTTGTTGGAGTTGATATAAATAGCGGTTTTGAAATAGCACCAGCATTAAAAAATATAAATGATATTAAAGAATTTAAAAACAACTTATTATGAGTTATTTTGTTGATAAACAAGGGTATTACGGAAATTTTGGAGGTGCGTACATTCCAGAAATGTTATATCCAAATGTAGAAGAGTTGGCACAAAAATATTTAACAATTATGCAAGAAACTTCTTTTCAAAAGGAGTTTAAAGACTTGTTAAAAGATTATGTTGGGCGTCCAACACCTTTGTATTTTGCCAAACGATTGTCTAAAAAATACCAAACAAAAATATATTTAAAACGCGAAGATTTAAACCATACCGGAGCACATAAAATTAACAATACCATTGGTCAAATTTTAATGGCAAAAAAGCTGGGAAAAAATCGCATTATTGCCGAAACAGGTGCCGGTCAACACGGTGTTGCTACCGCAACGGTTTGCGCGTTAATGGGTATAGAGTGTATTGTGTATATGGGCGAAGTAGATATTGCCAGACAAGCTCCCAATGTAGCAAGAATGAAAATGCTTGGGGCTAAAGTAATTCCTGCACTTTCGGGAAGTAGAACACTAAAAGATGCTACCAATGAAGCAATTAGAGATTGGATTAACAATCCGGTTGATACGCATTACATCATTGGCTCGGTTGTAGGCCCTCATCCGTATCCTGATATGGTAGCTCGTTTTCAAGCAATTATTTCTGAAGAAATAAAAAAACAGTTACAGGAAAAAGAGGGAACAGAAAATCCTGATTATGTGATTGCCTGCGTTGGAGGAGGAAGTAATGCCGCCGGAGCATTTTACCACTATTTAGATAACGATAATGTAAAATTGATTGCGGTAGAAGCTGCCGGATTAGGTATTCATTCAGGACAAAGTGCAGCGACAAGTGTGTTAGGTAAGGAAGGAATTATTCACGGAAGTAGAACATTGTTAATGCAAACAGAAGATGGGCAAATAACAGAACCTTATTCTATTTCTGCAGGATTAGATTATCCTGGAGTTGGTCCTTTGCACGCGCACCTTTGTCAGTCTAAAAGAGCAGAGTTTATTTCCATTACCGATGATGAAGCAATGAAAGCCGGTCTCGAATTATGTAAATTGGAAGGCATTATTCCTGCCATAGAAAGTTCACATGCATTGGCTGTTTTTAACACTAAAAAATTTAAAAGTACAGATGTTGTAGTGCTAAACTTATCGGGAAGAGGCGATAAAGATTTAAATACGTATATCAATTACTTTGAGTTTTAATTATTTTTTAAACAAGAGAGAAGATGAATAGAATAAATGAAAAATTACAAGCGTCTAAAAAGCTTTTATCTATATATTTTACGGCAGGATTTCCATCGTTAAACGATACGGTTTCTGTTATTGAAGCGCTAGAAGCTAGCGGTGTTGATTTTGTAGAGATAGGCTTGCCTTTTAGTGATCCTTTAGCCGATGGACCAACAATACAAGCAAGTTCTACAAAAGCACTAAAAAATGGAATGACCACTGCTATTTTATTTGAACAATTAAAAGATATCAGAAAAAAAGTAGCTATTCCGCTCATTATTATGGGGTACTTTAACCCAATAATGCAATACGGTGTTACCAAATTTTGTAAAAAATGCGCTGAGATTGGAATAGACGGACTTATTATTCCCGATTTGCCGGTGCAAGAATACCACAATGAGTACAAGGCTATTTTTGAAAAATACGGATTAATAAATGTGTTTTTAATTACTCCTCAAACATCTGAAAAACGCATTCGTTTTATTGATGAAATTTCTAACGGATTTATATACATGGTAAGTTCGGCAAGTGTTACCGGAGCAAAAAATACATTTGGAAACATACAAAGCAGCTATTTTGAAAGGATTGCAAACCTCAATTTAAAATCGCCTCAAATTGTAGGCTTTGGTATTTCAAATTCTGAAACATTTAAACAAGCTACTACTTACGCAAAAGGAGCTATTATAGGTTCGGCATTTGTAAAACATTTAGATACGTTTGGAGTATCCGGAATTGCATCGTTTGTAAAAAAAATACGTTAAGTTATTCAATCGGAAAGTCAAAATAAGTTTCTGTAAACGGTTCGTTTTTTAATGTAAAATGCCACCATTCTTTCGGATAATTGGCAAAGTTATACTTTTTCATAACACGTTGTAACAACTCGCGATTTTCTCGTTGTTTAGCGGTTAACTTAGGGTATTGTATCCAAGATTTTTCTCCAAAAAAATCGTAAGGACTGCCCATATCTAATTCTTCTTTGTTAGAAGATGCTAAATTTACAATGGTAATGTCAATTGTGCTCCCTCGACTATGTCCTGAGCGAGATGCAATATATCCGTCTTTAAATAGATTTTTTTTATCAACATTGGGATAAAATTCAGCCTTATTAATGGTGTCGTTTAAGTCTAATGCCCAACGCATAAAGTGATTAACGGCCGTTTGCGGTCTGTATGCATCGTATATTTTTAAACCCAGTTGTTTTTTAGCCAATTCGGCTTGTACTTTTTTAAGTGCTTCAACTGCATTTGAAGACAGAATGGCAACGGGTTTTAAATAACCATCAATAGGTTTTCCAATAAAATTATGATTGCTTGCGTAGCGCAATTCCAATACAATTGTAGGTATTTCTTCTTTTACGTAAGAAAACCCTTTATGTAGCTTTTGAGCAATGCCATTTATTGAAAAAAGAATTGCTATAACGCATAGTATGAGGGCTTTTTTAATGTTTAACACGTTTTCCATTTAAATATGTTTCATCTACTTTTAACTTCGGAATTTCATCTACAGCCACGGTCATAATATCTTTGTTAAGTACAATAAAATCTGCAAATTTTCCAATTTCAATACTTCCTTTTTCTTGTTCTTCAAAATTAGAATAAGCAGCCCAAATAGTCATTCCTTTTAATGTTTCTTCTCTAGTTAAAGCATCTTCTATTTGAAACCCTCCTTCAGGAAAATGAGCTAAATCTTTGCGTGCTACAGCCGCATAAAAGGTTAAAAACGGACTCACTTTTTCAACAGGAAAATCAGTTCCAAGCGCAATGCTACCATATTTATTCAGCAATGTTTTGTAGGCATAGGCACCTTTCATACGTTCAGCTCCAAGTCTATCTTCGGCCCAATACATATCAGATGTTGCATGTGTAGGTTGTACAGAAGGAAGTATGTTTTTAAAATAATTAAAATCGTTAACGTCTATAATTTGAGCATGTTCAATACGCCAACGTCTATTTTTTTGGTTATGAAGCACCTCTTTATATGTTTTTAACATTACGTAATTTGCAGAATCACCAATGGCATGAGTATTCATTTGAAAATCGGATTGAGCGATTTGTTTAGCATATTTTTTTATGGTACTAATAGGTGTTACCATAGCACCATAATGGTTGTGCATATCGCTATAAGGTTTTTTTAGTGTAGCACCTCTAGAGCCAAGAGCGCCATCGGCATATATTTTAAACGATCTAACATTTAGTTTGTCGGTTTTGTAAATTCCTTTTTTAAGGTAATAGTCAATGTTAGCATCGTTAGCAGAAACCATTGTATACATGCGAATTTTAAGAGTTCCGGCTTGTTGTAGGCTATCAATTAACTCGATAACGTTTCTTGGTAAACCTGCATCATCAACCGTAGTAAGTCCGTAAAAAAATGCAATTTTTTCAGCATCTTGAAGTGCTTGAATTTGTTCTTTTTTAGAAGGTTTAGGGATTGTTTTTTCTATGAGTTCCATTGGAGCATCAATAAAAACACCTGTTAATTTTCCGTCTTTTTGAAGAATTTCGCCTCCTGAAAAAGGAGTATCTACGGTTACCTTTGCCAAATCTATGGCTGCTTGATTTGCCAATAACGCATGACCGTCAATTCTACGAACAGCAATAGGAGTGTTTGGGAATAACTTATCTAATTTCTCTTTGGTTGGAAATGTTTTGATATCCCAATCGTTTTGATCCCATCCACGTCCGGTTATGTACGCTACATTTTTTTGCTTTTGAAAATCAACAATACGTTGTACAACTTCATCAAAACTTTTAGTACCTGTTAAATCTACTTTTTGCTGCTGTAATCCCAATCCGAAGAAATGGCAATGCGCATCAATAAATCCGGGTACAATGGTTTTTCCTTTGACATCGTTTATATATGTTGCAGCATATTTTGATTGCATTTCAATAGAAGAGCCTACATCGACAATTTTTCCATTTTTTATGGCAAAGGCTTCAGCTTTGTCAAAATTAGCATTTACGGTATATACATTTGCGTTTATTACAATAGTGTCAACAGTTTCTTTTCTTTTACAAGAAAAAGCGATGGTAAGTAATAGTAGAAAAGCTATTTGTTTCATTTTAAAAAATTAATCTAGGTAATTGTCTAATAAATATATAAGGGCAGTCATAGATGCCGCTCCTAACTCTAGTTCTCGTTTATTTACTTTGTCAAAAGTATCTATTTCGGTATGGTGATAATCAAAATAGCGTTGAGAATCTGGTCGGTATCCAAATAGTGAAATGGTTTCAGATTTTAGGGGTCCAATATCTGCGCCACTACCGCCTTTTTCAATTTGATACAATCCGTATGGAGCTAACAAAGGTTTCCAGCTTACAAATAAATCGGCATTTTTATTAGTAGCACTAAAGCTAAAACCTCTAGGCGTATGTCCTCCGGCATCAGATTCTAGTGCAGCAATGTGTATTTCGTTTTTTTGTTTGGCCTCTTCAGCATATTTTTTTCCACCACGAAGTCCGTTTTCTTCATTCATAAATAAAACAACTCTTATAGTGTGTTTAGGCTGAATGTTATTTAGTTTTAACAATCGAACCACTTCAATAGATTGTACAATTCCAGCACCATCGTCATGCGCGCCATCTCCTAAATCCCACGAATCTAGGTGTCCTCCTACAGTAATGTATTTCTCTGGATATTTAGTTCCTGTAATTTCACCAATAACATTAAAAGAAGGAGCGTCAGGAAGTGTTTTACAACGTTGTTTAAAATAAAAAGTAAGGTTTGGGTTTTCTTTTAATTTTTCGCTAAGTAAATTGGCCGCTTTTGTACTAATAGCCGCAGCAGGTACTTTTTCATCATCACTAATATCGCCATACCTCATAACACCAGTGTGCGGATAATCGTCAATACTACTGGTCATAGACCGTACAATAACGCCTAGTACACCAAATTTTCCGGTTATTTTAGCGCCGTTAACTCTTTGATCTACACAACCTCCGTAGGCTTTAAATGTTTGAATGAGTGTATCGTCAAAAGGTCTGTTAAAAAAAACAATTTTTCCTTTTAACTTTTCGCCTAATTGCTCAGCTTCTTCTAAACTTTTTACTTCAACAACTTCACCTGTAATTCCGTTTTCAGGAGTTGGTATAGAGCCACCTAGGGCACATACAGGAACATTGTATTTAGTATTGTTAACGGTAAAGTACGCTTCTTCTTTTTCACCTCGAACCCAATGAGGAACCATTACCGGTTGAAGCCATACGTTGTCAAATTTTAATTGAGTCATTAAATTTTTTCCCCATTCAACTGCTTGTTGAGCTTCTGGAGAGCCAGATAGTCGGCCTCCAATATCGTTAGATAGCACATCTAGCCATTGGTAACAAGCACCTTGTGTTAGTGCCGTATTAAAGATGTTTTTAATGGTTGTAGAATCTGCTTTGTTAACAGTATTTGTATTTTCAATTTTAGCGTTTGAAGTGTTGCATGAAGCAAGAATAATAAGCAATCCTGCAGCAACCGAAAGTTTCTTCATAAGGGCGTAGTTTTAATAAATTGCTTAAAACTACAAAAAAAATGAAAACAAGTTTGATTTTATAAATCAAACTTGTAAGTAATTCCTGCTAAAATTTGTAAAGTTTGAACTTGGTAGTTTACAAAAGTGTGGTATTTATTACCCAATGCGTTATTAATTTTGGCAAAGGCAGTTAACCTGTTTGTAAATACGTAAGCTCCGTTTAAGTTTAAATCTAAATACGACTCGTTTTTAACAATGCTTCCGTTTTCCGGTAATAAGCCATAAGGTATAACCAGGTCTTTTGTTGTTCCTCTATAGAACAATTTAGCACCGGCTAGCCATTTTTTATTTTGGTAATTAGCGGTAATAGTTGCAGTCATTGTTGGTAAATTCCACGCTTCTAACAAAGTATTTGTGGTATAATTAGCATATTCAACAGTAGCATCAAAATTAAATTCTTTAGAAGCATCAATGGTTATTTCTCCTAGAAAACGCAATGTTTTGGTATCGTCATAAATTACATTGAAAGAGTTTCCGGCTTCATACGCAAAGGCAACATCAAGTGTACCATCTGTTTTTGTCTGATTTTGAATAAAGAAGGGTTTGTTTCTTTCATTTGTATGACTCACTTTAAAATTATAACCAATATTGGAAGCAAGTTTTCCTTTTGCACCTACAAAGGCATTGTATTGCTTGTCGGTTTGTAAAATATTAAGTGTAGGTGAAACATACGGATTTTGATTTGTAAATTCTCGATAGGTATTTTGAACCAAATCTCCTGTTACTCCTGCAACAATAGTTAATACTTCATCTATTAATTTGTAAGAAGCTGTTACATTTGGATAGGCGTAAAAATTGGTGTTTTTAGTTTCTAAATCGCTAGAATAGTACAGTTTAGCACCTAAGTTTACCGTTAAATTTTCTCTTAATACTTCAAAGTTAGGATTGAATCCTAGGTTTAAGAAACTGTATTTTAAATCGTCTAACGTAAGGTAGTTTTGATTAAATTTTCCGGCCGTTAAATCCACTAAAAATTCGGCATTAATTAATTCGGTAGAAATAGGAAATTCTAGTTTAGGTTTTACAAGCAGTCGTACTTCATTGCTATCAAAATCATCGGTAAAGTTGGTGATTTCTGCAGTAGCTCCTTGAAAAAACGAATCTTCGAAATTTATTTTTCCACCTACATAAATGTTTTTAAAAACTTGTTTTTCGTTTATGTTATTAATCACAGCATCGTCAAACACAACATTACTAGGTAAACCGTAATAATTGTATCTATCTCGTTGTAGTCCGGCGTTTACTTGCCAATTAAAATCTCGGTCAAATTGTTTGTAGTATCCATCAATACGTGTATTTGAAAAACTATCATCAAGCAGTAAATCTTTAATTCCTCCTTGTGAAGAATGGTGGTTTATAAAAACACCAAAATCGTTGTATCTAGTACTGTTTGTATGTACGTAACCTTCAAATATGGGACTTGAAAAGTTTCCAAATCCGCCCGAAACATAATTTTGATACAAACGTTCTCTAGGAGCTCTTTTAAGTCCTTTAACTTTCCCTTTTGAAGGAGTAAATGTAGAGGCAACAGGTATTGAGAAAATACTGTAGCTTACGTTTTCTTTTTTGTACGTACTAGCTTCTTCGGTGCTAGGATTTGTTCTTACTTTAAAAGCATCTGAAATTGTAGGAGTATACGGTTTTACTACGGTTATTTCTTCGGTTCTCAAGGTGTCTTTTTTTGTTTCTTGAGAGAAAATACTCGTAGTTGTTATAATGAATATGGTGACTATAAATAGCTTTCGCATTGTTTATGTGTTTTTAAATTTTTTAATTCTTTTTTACAATTGAAAAATTAATTTTCTTCAGTATGAATAGATTCGTTTGTTTTGGCTTCTTCCTTTTTAATTTTAGCAAGAACTTCTTTTGCTTCTTTTACAAGGTCGTCAAATTGGCTGAAGTTTTGAATAACACTTTCTAAGATATAAGTTGCTTGATAAGCATCTTTTAACTCATAAAAATTGTTTGCCATTACAATTAATCCTTTTGCGGCCCAGTATTTATAAGTAGCATAGTCAGAAGCTATTTTTTGAATTATTTTGTTAGAAACTCTGTAACTTCCGTCTTTATTTTCAAAATAAGCATTGTAGTAAAGTGCTTCGGCTTTTGGTTCTCCTGAAGCTATTTCTGCTACTTTTTTATATGCAGCTCTAGCTTTAGTTTCATTGTTCGTTTTAATGGCAGAACGTGCAATAATAATGTGCGCATCTGATTTTATACGGTTTTCTATTTTTGAATTTTGTAATACGGTTTCGGCATATTTTACAGCTTCATCGTATTTTTTTGTCGCATAGTATCCTTTCATTAAATTAGATTGCGCAAAAGTTACATTTTGAGGTGTATTTGCTTCGCTTTCTAACCTTGCCAATACAGGAATGGCTTTTTCCCAGTCTTCTTTTGTAAGATAAATAATAGCCAATCTAGCCAGTGCTGTTTCTGTAAATTCATTTTGCTGTTGATTTGTAATAAACGTATAATAAGGAGTAGCTATGGCTTGTTGATTTGTTGCAAACAACGATTGTGCTAAATAAAAGTTTGCCGGGAGCACATGAAGTCCGTTTTTAAAACTTTGCAAGTATTTTGTAAATCCGGTAATGGCTTTTTTATGGTTGTTTTGTAAATATTGCTTTTCGGCAGACTCATACATATCATTATCTAATTCGGCATCCGAAACATTTATAAAATGAAGGTTTTTCACCCACGAAGCATATTCATCAACTCTACCTAAATCTACATAAATTTGTCGAGCACTTTTAACAGCTTGTTTTGCTACGGCTGTATTTGGGTATTTAGAAACAATGTACTGGTAGGTTTCAAGAGCTTCTTCATTTCTATCTGTATTGTAGTAAATAAGGCCTTTTTTAAGCATTGCTTTTGAAACAAGAGGACTTCTTCTAAATTTAGAAATAAGGTTGTTAAAACTCTCCAAAGCAAGTTCTGTATCACCTTTTTTTAGGTATGAATTTCCTAAAACATAATACGCGTCATCATTATATTTAGATTTTAAATGTTTTGATAAGAAATTATTTAGTTCCAAAATTTTTACATTGTTTTTTCCGGTTAGGCCGTAACTAATTGCTTTTTGAAATTGAGCATAATCGCTTTCAATTTTATTTAATTCAAGTGCTTTATTGTAATAATTAATAGCACTTTTATACTTTCTATTAATGAAATACCCATCAGCAATTCTTAAATAACTATCATTTTTTCTAATTTCATCACCGGCATTATCGGCAATGTATTTTTTGAAGGCGTTTATGGCTTTATCGTATTCTTTTTGTTTAAAATACGCATATGCAATGTTGTAGTTTATATGTTTAATTTCTTCAGTATTAGCGGCTTCAGAACTGTTTAAAAAGGCTTTAAAATCAGACAGCGCTTCTCCAAAATGACTTAATTGGTAATTGCACTCTGCTTTCCAAAAAGTAGCTCTTGCTTTAAAAGAAGCATCAATAGGTGTGTTTATAGATTTTTCAAAGTTTTCTAGTGCTTCATGGTACTTTCGGTCGTTAAAAAGCTCTACACCTCTATAAAAAGTTACTTTTTGAAACATTGCTTTTTCGTTTTCACTTTTTTTGTTTTCTAAATATCCAATAGCTCCACTAAAATCTTTTGAAGTAATATAAGCACTAATAATGAGCTTGTTTATTTCGTCTTTATGACTAGATTTAGGGTATAGTTCAATGTATTCTTGCAATACTTCAGGAACGCTTTTATACGGATTTCCAATCTCGTAACTAAGCTTTGCGTAGTTTAACCAAGCATCTTTTTGTATTTCGGGTTTAAACTTCATATACGCTGCGTTTCTAAATGCGTTGAGAGCTTCTTGCTTTTTATCTAGTTTAAGGTAACATTCGGCTAAATGGTAATAAGCATTTTGTGCAACAGCATTATTTCCGCCAATAATTTTATTGAAATTATTAATGGCATTTTCATAATCGTTTTGTTTGTAGTATGCGTATCCTAGTAAATAATAGTCGGTGTTTTTCCATTTTCCTCTTTTTCCTTTGTAATTTTTTAAGTGAGGAATGGCTTCGCTGTATTTTTGTAGGTTGAAATAGCTTTCACCTACAATTTTTGAAATTTCAGAATGTTCTAAACGTTTTGCTTTTTCTAATAGCGGAAGGCCTCGCTCAATGGCTTTTTCAAACTTCCCAAGCTTAAAGTTCATGTCTGCCAAGTAATACGAAACATTTGTTTTGAAAGAGGTGTCATCTTCTACTTTGCTAAAATATTTATCGGCAGTCGTATAGTCGTCTTGTTTATACGCAATATATCCGTAGTAATACTTAGCCTGTGCACCGTATTTTGGAGAATCTAGTAGGTTTAAAAAGTATTGTTTGGCCTTTTTATAACTTCGAGTTGCAAAGAGAGAATATGCAAACTTAAAATTAAAGTCTTCTTCTTCTCGAAGCGTTAAATTGGTTGCGTTTACCCTTGAATACCATTTAGCAGCATACGGATATTTACCTACCTTAAAGTAATAATCGGCAATATTGATAAAAGCGTTATTTCTTTTGGTACTTGTTGGGTATTTATCAACAAAATTTTGCATTAGCTCATCGGCGTTTGGTTGTCCTAACCTAACAGCACAATTTGCAGCGTAATATTCACAATTTGCTTTTAACTCAGAAGAATTATCAAATTGATTTTTGATTTCGTTGAATTTTTTTTGAGCAGCTACATATGCTTTGTTTTGATAAAGCTCAACGGCATGATTATACTCACTTAAATTGTTTGTATAAATGGCTGTTTTTTGTGCCGAAATTGAGATTGTAATGAATAGTGCAATTATGGAAAATGCAATCTTTTTATAATTCATCTTTTATAAAAGTTAAAATTTAAAGCTATAAACTAATAACGCAATTTTTTTTTGAAATTGCATTCAAGAAAGATTATTTTTTACAAAAGATATATTTAATGCACTATTCTTCTTCTAATAATTTATCTATAGTATGGTTAAACTCATCAATAAATTTTTGATAGTAATCGCCTGTTGCCGGACCTGAAAATCCGGTATGTATTTTACGAACTTTTCCCTTTTTATCGATAATAATGGTGGTAGGAAACGACATAATGTGATTTAACATAGGAAGTGTTTTTGCTGCAGCTCCATTGCTTGAGGTTCCGGCAATTAAAAAGTCGTAATTAACGTGGAGTTGTTTTTTCATTTTTTCAACCCGTTTCTTTGCATAGTCAAAATCGTCTTTTATTTCGTAGGCTAGACCAATAATTTCTACACCTCGATCTTTATTTTCATTGTACCATTTTGTGTAAAATTTAGTTTCGTCCATACAGTTTGGACACCACGTTCCAAATATTTGTAAAATCACCACTTTATTTTTGTATTTGTCATCTGTAAGTGACACCATTTTTTTGTTTAAGTCGGGAAACGAAAACTCAATTTTATCGTATCCTTCTTTTAAAAAAGTAAGTTTGTTAGGATCGGGTAATGTTACATTTTCATCTCTAACAGCAATAAATTTTTCGTGAAATGTTTTCCCTGACCAAAAATCACCTTTTAGCGTGTCGTTTTTTATTGTTGCTTCAAAAATAAAGGCATGATTTCCGTCAAAAGAATACAATGTAAAGGTGTTGTTTTTTGTAAATCCGTCTAAAAATCGATAATCGCCTGTAGGAGTTAAAAAAGTACCCGTTAGCATATCACCTTTTTTGTTAAAAAGACCAATAGCTTTGCTTGTTTCATTATTTTTACCTATAAAAGTAACATCCCATTTACCGTCAAATAGCGTACTGCTTTCAAGAGTGTCTACTCTATTTTTTTTACCAAAAGTAGCCTTAAAAGGAAGTATGTAATTGGTAGCGTAATTTTTTACATATACGCCTTCTAAAATAGTGTCTTTAATTTTTGCTTTAATGTCAATATCAAAAATATGAAGGCTAAAGAACAACGAGTCATTTCTGGTAATTGCAGTTCCTAAATCTAATGTTTCACCACCATTTATAAGATCAATAGTATAGGTGCTATCATTTTTTTTAATTTCAAAATTAAAAGGAACAATTTTATTTTGCATTGAAATTTCGCCACGCCAAATACCGGTTTTTAATGGTTGCTTTTTAGTGTTATTGGTACACGAAATAAAGGCTAATGCAAATATGAAAGCATATAATTTAAAGAAACTATTTTTCATGATAAAAGATTTAAAATAGGTGATAAATATAACGATTTGTTTAAACTAAATACGCAAACTTTTAGATTAGTTGATATTTCATATTTAAATATATAGCTTTGTTGAAAATCTATATAAAATGGCTGAACCAATACTTTCGTTACAAAATGCACAAATATTTCAAAGAGAAAATTTAGTGTTGTCAAATGTTAACTTACATTTAGATAAAGGCGATTTTGTGTATTTGATAGGAAAAACAGGAAGTGGTAAAAGTAGTTTAATGAAGACTTTATATGGAGATTTACCTCTAGAAAAAGGAGAAGGTAGTATTGTAGGGTTTAATTTAAAAACACTTAAAGAAAAAGAAATTCCTTTTTTAAGAAGAAAGTTAGGAGTGGTTTTTCAAGATTTTAAATTGCTAAATGATAGAAATGTTTTTGAAAATTTAAATTTTGTTTTAAAAGCTACCGGCTGGAAAAATAAACAGCAAATGAAAGATAAAATTAATGAGGTGCTTTCTAAGGTAGGAATGGAAACCAAAGGATATAAAATGCCTTATCAGCTTTCAGGAGGTGAACAACAACGTGTTGCTATTGCACGAGCACTGTTAAATAATCCCGATTTAATTTTAGCCGATGAGCCTACGGGAAACCTAGACCCTTCTACATCGGTAGATGTTATGAATGTATTAAATGAAATTCATAAAAGTGGTAAAACCATTTTAATGGCTACGCATGATTACGCTTTAATCCTTAAATTTCCATATAAAACGATTAAATGTGAAGGAGGAGAATTGTTTGAAGTTGTACAGCAGAAGACTACTAGTTTGTAATGATTTCGGTATTAATTCCAATATTTAACACTTCTGTTTTTGAACTTGTTTCGGAAATTCACACACAATTGCTGCAACAAAAGGTAGATTTTGAAATTATTTGTATTGATGATGCTTCTACTGTTTTTTACAATGAAAACACCACTATTACAGCACTTAAAAACGTATATTTTTATCAAGAAAATAAGAATTTAGGAAGAAGTAAAATTAGAAATGTGCTTGCTCAAAAAGCAGCGTATAATTGGCTTCTGTTTTTAGACTCAGATGTATTTCCAAAAGCTAAAAATTTTATTAAAAGCTACTTAGATATTTTAATGCAAAACACTAAAATAAAGGTGTATTGTGGTGGTATAGTGTATAAAAAAGAACAACCTTTAAAAACCAAAAAATTACGATGGGTTTATGGTGTAAAGCGGGAAGAAATAACTGTAGCTAAAAGAGTTGAAAATCCATATGCTTATTTTTTTGGAGCTAACTTTTTAATTCATAAATCGGTGTTTAACACCTGTAAATTTGACGAAACGTTGGTAAAATACGGTTTTGAAGATGTATTGTTTGTAAATTTATTAGCGCAACACAAAGTACCATTACTTCAAGTAAATAATAATGTTTATCATTTAGGAATAGAAGACAACGCTATTTTTATAGAAAAGACCCAACAAGCTATAGAAAATTTGGTACAGCTTTATTGTAAAAAAGCATTTACAGGAACCTGTATTGTGAAAATTTTAAGCGTGTACGAAAAGATAACTTATGTAAAAATGGTATGGTTTTTTTCTGTGATGTATAAGGTTTTGAATAGACTAATGGTTTTTAATTTAAGTAGCGGTTATCCATCTTTAGCTATTTTCGATTTGTATAAGCTGTCTTATTTTTGTTTTTTAATACAGAAAAAAACTACTTCAAGGACTTAAATAATTTTATAATTTTTAGTTCTTCTTTTTCCCAACAAAGTTTTTTTGCAGCTTCTTGAAGTGATTCTTTGTAAGAATCTGTGTCAGAAAAAATAATTCTTTTAATTTGTTCTGCTACTTTTTTAGCTTGTCTGCTTGTGAGTGCTTCACCTACATGGTAGGTTGCTACAATATGCTCCATCTCAGGAAGATTAGAAACCAATACAGGAACTTTAGCTTGTATGTAATCAAATAGTTTATTGGGTAGTGCATACCTGTAATTTAAACCTAAATCTTCTTCAACACTTAGACCTATGTTTGCCAGAGGTGTTATTTTCTTTAAATTGTTTGGTAGCATTTTTGGAACAAATACAACCTTTTTTTCAAGATTTAAAGAAGCTACTTTTTGCTTCAAAATATTTTTAATATCACCATCTCCAATCATTACAAAAAGTGCATCATTAATATATTGCATTGCATCAATAATTAAAGAAAGACCTCGTCCTTTATTTAATACTCCTTGGTATAAAATTATTTTTTTACCGGAAGTTTTAAAGGGAAGGCTACCTATTTCTATATGCGTTGAGGTAAGCGGAACATTTCTAACCACAGTAAAAGGTGTATTGTATTTTTTTTGGTAGTAAAGCGCAATAGAATTACTAACGGTATAGCAATTTTGAAGTTTAGGTAGAATAAGTTGTTCAATTTTTAACCAAAACTGCTTTTGAAAAGGCTTGTTTATAAGTTCGGGAACTTCCGTAAAAAGCTCATGACTGTCGTAAACAATGGGTTTATTTGTGAGTAGTGCTGCTAGGTAATTAGCCGGTAAAGTATCTAAATCGTTTGCTAGTAACACCTTTTTTTTAAGAACAATTAATTTAAAAAATAGACGCATGTTGTATTCGGCATAAAATAGAAACCCTTTATTAAATAAAAGACGCATTCGGTATGTTTTATACGCTCTATTTAAAGGTTTACTGTTTTTAAATTTCCGACCAATTAACAGTACCTCAAAATTTTGATGTAGTAGTGTTGTACATATTTTATGTACACGCTGATCAGTAGCTAGGTCGTTTGTAACCGAAACAATAATTCGTTTCAAAAGAAAAAGTTTAGTGCAAAGTAATAAAATATTAGTTGTAAAAAAAGTTCTGTGAGTTTATCGAAACAATAGTTATTTAAAACTTCTCTAAAAAAAGAAACCTCACCCAAAAAGATTGAGTGAGGAAAATTGCTATGAAAAAGATTAGGTAAGCTAATTACTTCTTACCTAGGTACAAATGTACGCAAAAGTATATACCTAATCAAACTATTTATAAAAATTTTAACAAAAGACGCACTATTTACGTTATATGGTATTTTTTAACTAAAATTTGAAATTATTTTTATTTTTTAACGGCTTTGTATATTAAATTATGAATCTCAGTTCGAATATTTAATTTACCCAATTTATTGTTTGCCATGGTTGGAAAAACTCGGTTAGATAAAAATACATATAGGATACCGGTATCAAGATCAACCCAAGTGTACGTTCCTGTAAAACCGCTATGTCCAAAACTGTTTGAAGAAGCAAAATCACTACTGGCTTTAATTTCCGGATTTAATTGTGGTTTGTCAAAACCTAAGCCTCTTCTTACACTATCTTTTTCGTAATACCTGTGGTTAAATTTATAAATAGTTTTTGTTTCAAAATATCTTTTCCCTCCATAATAGCCTCCTTGCAAATACATTTGCATTATTTTGGCAATATCATTTGAATTTGAAAACAAACCGGCATTACCACTAACGCCACCCATCATAGCAGCTCCCATATCATGTACATGGCCTCGTAATACTTGGTGACGGTAGTACTCATCTTTTTCACTAGGAACAATGCGACTTTTAGGAAATTTATTTAACGGATTGTATGTAAGTGTATTTGCTCCAAGTGGTTTGTAAAAATAGGATTCATTTAATTTATCCATGGTATTACCATAGGTATTTCTAATGTATTTTTCGAATAAGTAAAAAATGAGTCCGCTGTACTTATAACCGGCTTTTTCTCTTTGAGGAGCTTCTTTTATTTTGTTAAAAATAGAGTCTGTGTAGTAACTATTTTTTAAGTAAAGATTTTCAGCTACTTTGATGTTAAAAAGGCTGTCTTTTTTAGTTCTGTAGTAATTAGGTAGTGGCTTATGAGTAATGCTGTCAATAGTTTCTAAATAATATGGGATCCAAGGTTTTATTTTCGCATTATGAGATAAAGCTTCTTTGAGTGTAATGGTATCTTTATTAGATTCTTTTAAGTAAGGAAGCATTTTACCAAGTGTTGTATTTAAGCTAATAAGCCCGGTTTCCTCACTTTTCATAATTAAAGGTAATCCGCCCAAAATTTTGGTAACAGATGCCAAATCGTACAAATCAGTTAGTTTTACTTTTTGTTTTTTATCGTAAGTGTGATAGCCAAAACTTTTATGGTAAATAACTTTTCCGTAGCGTGCTACTAGTACTTGACCTCCGGGAGCCATTAACGAATCTACCACAAGTGAGGTCACGGAGTCTATTTTCTGAAGCAATTTACTGTCCATATCAACTTCTTCAGGAATGGTGTATGCAAGTCGCATTAAGTTGGTGGTTGAAATGCCTTGCCCTTCTTTAAAAATAGTTTTAATGGATACCGGAAGTTTTCCTTTTGCTTCTAAAGCTCCAAATATAATTTGTGCCGATATTTCTTGAGAAATAGTACTGTTTTGATACGATACAATAATACTTTCAATATTCTCAAAATTAGTAATGTCTAACAGTGCATAAGGACTTGCAAACACATCGAGTATTACATTGTGATGTGCTGCTATTTTTTGTATCCATAATTTGTCTTTTTCAGACATTTTAAAGCTTTTCCAAGGTGTTTTATTGGATTTGTGATACCCAATAATTACCGTTGTATATGTTTCTAATTCACGAAGTGCATTTGTAATGTTTTCTGAAGGAATTACAGTTATATCGGTATATTTGTTTAGCATTGTTACAAACGGTGTATTTGTAGCGTCGCCAAGTTTTATATATGCAATTTTAGAAGCAACCAAATCTGTTATAGGAAGCATTTTTTGGTTGTTTTTAACAACGGTAATAGCTTCTTTAATAAGTGAACGATATAACAACTGATCTTTAATAGTATTAATATCGTTTGCAATACTTTCTGTTTTTACAGGAGTGTAGTTGTTTAGGCCTACCAAATACTTGGCATTTAAAATTTTTCTAACAGAATTATTTAAGCGTTCAACACTTATTTTTTTTGAAGTAATGGCTTTTTTAATTTTTTTGATAGCTTCTTTCACATTTTCAGGAATTAAAAGCACATCATTACCGGCTTTAAAAGCAGCCAAATCTATGGCTCCGGGTTTAGCGTAATTAGAAGCACCTTTCATGTTTAGAGCATCGGTAAAAATAAGTCCTTTAAACCCCATCTTTTCTTTTAAAAGATTGGTAATTACTTTGTATGAAATAGAAGTAGGTACCTTTTTTTTAGGTTCTAATGAAGGTACACTTAAATGTGCTACCATAACACTGGCTAAATTATTTTTAAAAAGGGCTTTATAAGGATATAATTCTATAGAATCAATTCTCTCTGCGCTAAACGGAACATACGGAAGGGTTTTGTGAGAGTCTGTTGAAGTATCTCCGTGTCCGGGAAAATGTTTTGCATTGGCAAGTACTCCAACACGTTGCATTCCTTTGGTAAAAGCAAGTGCTTTTTGAGTGACATTGTATTTGTTTTCTCCAAACGAACGATTTCCAATAATTGGATTTTTAGGATTGGTATTAATATCTACAACAGGAGCAAAGTTAACGTGAATTCCAATTCGCTTACAGTGTTTCCCCACTTGTTCGCCAAATTGTTCAATTAATTTATTGTTTTGAACGGCACCTAGGGTCATATTCCAAGGGTATCTAAAAGTATGTTTTAGTCTCATGCTTAAACCCCATTCTCCATCAAAACCGATGAGAAGAGGAATTTTAGAAGTGGCCTGATAAGTATTTGTTAATGCAGCCTGTTTTTCAGGAGTGCCTTGCATAAAAATGAGTCCGCCAATTTGGTACTTTCGAATCATTTTTTTAATGTATTCAGTATGTTCTTTCTCTTTGTTAGAGTACGCTTGAATCATAAATAACTGACCAATTTTTTGCTCTAGAGTTAACGTGTTTAAAATACTGTCTACCCATACTTTTTGCTGTGAGGCATTTGAAGCTAGTAGCGGATTTTGTTGTTGTCCGTAACTAGCAGTTATAACTAAAAAAAGACTTGCAATAATTATTTTTTTCATACTAAAAGTTTTATTCGTTTAAAAAAGCACCGGTTCCGTTTGCATTTGAAAATACAATATTTCCGTTGTTTACTTGTACTCCGGTAGCAACATCATTTTTTAAAAGTAATGCTCCATCCATATCTACATAATCTAGCAGTGGCGTTAGGTGTGCAATAGCCGAGATTCCTACAGAAGACTCAGTCATACATCCAACCATTGTTTTTAATCCTAATTTCTTGGCTTTATTCAGCATTCTTTTGGCAGGAGTTAACCCGCCACATTTCATGAGTTTTACATTTACACCGTGAAAGTGATTGTGGCACTTTTCAATATCGTCTTCAATAATACAACTTTCATCAGCAATAATAGGCAACACACTATTTTTATATACTTTTTTTGCACCTTCCCAATCGTGAGCATTTAAAGGTTGCTCAATAAACTCAACACCAAGTGTTTTTAAAATTTCGGCATTTTTAATGGTTTCATCAGGAGTCCATCCGCAGTTGGCATCAATTCTAAAAATAGCATTTGAATGCTTTCTTAGTTCCGAAACAATTTTAATGTCTTCTTTTGTGCCAAGTTTTATTTTATATATAGGAAAATCGACTTCATTCATTTTTGCGACCATATTTTTTATAGTGTCAATACCTATGGTGTAGTTTGATTGTGGTATGGTATCTATTTTAAAATTCCAATGCTCATATAGTTTTAGACCTTTTTTTCGCGCATATAAATCGGTGTACGCTTCATCTAAAGCACATAGTAAAAACATGTTGTTTTTAAAATGAGGATACAAGTAACTCCAGTATTCTTCAGGTGTTTTAGACGCTTCTATTTCAATAATATGTTGTTTGTTGTAGAGTTCTTCTTGAAATTGTTCTACAGTTGTATTGTAGTACGGATTAGCTGTTGCTTCGCCATAACCAGATAAATTGGCTTCGTTTAATTCTACAATAACAGAAGGTACTCCGGTCCTTGTTCCTCTTGAAATGGTAAAAGGATGCTTAAACAGTAGTTTATATGTTCTAATAATAAGTTTCATTTAAATAAGCGCGTCTTTTAAAATACTTATAGGGTGTTTTGATTTTCTATTTGTTCCATCTTTTATTTGATGCCTGCAACTTGTTCCCGGTGCAGCAATAATAACATTGTTAGCAATGTTTCTGATTTTTGGAAATAGTGAGTTTTCTCCTACAGTCATACTTATCGTATAATGTTCTTTTTCGTAACCAAAAGACCCAGCCATTCCGCAACAACCGGAATTAATGATACTTACTTGGTAATTTTTAGGAATAGAAAGCATTTTAAAAGTAGGTTCTACACTGCTTAATGATTTTTGTTGGCAATGTCCATGAATTTTTATGGTTTGCTTTTGGGTAGTAAAACTTTGTGTAGAGATATTGTTATTTTCAAATTCTCTTTTAATAAACTCTTCAAAGGTAACTGTATTTTGTGCTATTTTTTTTACATTTTCTTTGTCGTCAGCCAATCTTAAATACTCGTCTCTAAACGTTAAAATAGCAGAAGGTTCTATACCTACTAAAGGTGTTTTACGGGTAATTTTATTTTTAAAATGATTTACATTGTAATTTGCTATTTCTTTAGCTTCATCTAAAAAACCTTTTGAGATAAATCCTCTTCCGCTTTCTTTGTGTTCAGAAATAATTACGTTATAGGATAATTTTGTAAGTAATTCTATCGCATGAATACCTATTTCTACATCGTAATAATTGGTGAACTCATCTATAAACAAGTAAATTTCCCCGTTTTTATACGAATTTTTGCTCCAATGCTGTTTGTTTTTTTGATACCATTTAAAAAGGGTGGTTCTCGAAAGTTTTGGAATACTTCTTTTGGTTGAAATTCCAATTATTTTTTTTGAAATACTTGTGTTTAGAAGCAGATTGGTAGCTAGTGGAAACAGACTCCCTAATTTGTTGTATTTTACATTATTTGCAAATAGTTTGGTTCTGAATGAAGCACCATTTTCTTTTTGATATTGGTATAAAAATTCGGCTTTTAGTGCTGCAACATCTACATTGCTAGGACATTCATTAGCACACGCTTTACAGCTTAAACACAGGTCAAAAACTTGATAAAGTTCTTTGTGATTGAATTTATTTTTGAGTGTAGAGTTTGTCAAAAATTCACGTAGCGCATTGGCTCTGGCACGTGTGGTGTCTTTCTCGTTTTTAGTAGCTCTGTAACTTGGGCACATAACACCACCAGCCGATGTAGGTTTTCTACAATCGCCAGATCCATTACATTTCTCGGTAGCTCTAAGAATTCCTAAACTATCTGAAAAATCTTGAATGGTTTCTATTTTGGGTTCTTTTCTGTCTATTTCGTAGCGTAGATTTTTGTCCATAGGAAAGGCATCTACAATTTTACCTTTATTAAAAATATGTTGAGGGTCAAATACCTGTTTTATGCGTTTTATAAGATTGTAATTATTTTGACCAATCATAAGCGGAATAAATTCGGCTCTCACAATTCCGTCTCCATGTTCACCACTAAAAGAACCTCCGTATTTTTTTACGAGTTGAGCAGTTTCTTTTGTTATTTTTCTGAATAAAACAACATCTTCTTTTTTCTTTAAATTTAAGATAGGTCTTAAGTGCAATTCACCTGCTCCGGCATGTGCATAGTAAACGGCTTCCTGATTGTATTTTTTCATCATTTCGGTAAATTCAGAAATGTAATCAGGTAAATCGTTTACGGTTACAGCTGTATCTTCAATACAAGCTACTGCTTTGTTGTCGCCAATAATATTTCCTAATAAGCCTAATCCGGCTTTTCTTAATGTTAAAGCTTTGTCTATGTCTTTGTTTAAAAGTTTAGGAAACGCATATCCTAACTGCGCATTTTTTAAGTCGGCAATTAAATTATTGGCAAGTTTGTCTGATTCAGCTACTGTTTCGGTACAAATTTCAAGCATTAAAATGGCCTTAGGATCTCCTTCAATAAAAAACCGGTTTTTAAGTTGTTCTCTGTTGTTTTTTGTGCAATCTAAAATGGTTTTATCCATTAGTTCGCAAGTGTATAAATTGTGTTTCATAGCTACCACTACAGCTTCCATACTTTCTTGTATGCTGTTAAAATGAGCGGCAACCATAATATTTTTTGAAGGAGGAAGCGTGTCTAGCTGCAATGTTATTTCGGTGGTAAACGCAAGTGTACCTTCGCTTCCTGTGAGTAGTGTAGCAAGGTTTAAAGTATCTTTTTTTCCTCCAAAGAGGTTGTAATTTAAAAGTTGATCTACGGCATATCCGTTGTTTCTTCTATGAATACTTTTTTTAGGAAATTCTTTTATAATTTCTTGTTGAGTTTCTTCATTAGAAAGCTCCTTAAAAATAGTTTTGTAAATGCTGTTTTCTAGGGAGTTTCCTATTTTTTTACGATTTACTTCAGAAGTGGTTAATTCAGAAAAAATAACTTCAGAACCGTCACTTAAAATAGTTTTTAAGGCAATTACTTTATCGCGAGTTACCCCGTATTTTATAGAAGTAGTTCCAGAAGAATTGTTTCCTACCATTCCTCCAATAGTACATCTGTTGCTGGTAGACGTGTTTGGACCAAAAAATAAATTAAAAGGTTTTAAAAATAAATTGAGCTCATCTCTAATAACGCCGGGTTGAACAGTAATGGTTTTTTGATGCTCGTTAAAAGCTAGTATTTTGGTAAAATGTTTAGAAATATCAACAATAAGTCCGTCTCCAACACATTGGCCGGCGAGTGAAGTTCCGGCGGCTCTAGGAATAAGAGTTACATTGTTGTTTTTGGCAAATTCAATTAGAATTTTGATATCGGAGCTGTTTTTTGGATAAGCAACCCCTAACGGAATTTTTCGGTAAACAGATGCATCGGTAGCATATATACTTTTGTGTAGCAAATCGGTATATATTTCTCCAGAAATGAGTGTTTTAAGTTTTTGAATGCCGTTTGTCATTATTTTGCGATAATCTAAACCAAATATAAATCAATTACAGGTAAAAACAATGCCACTACTGTGATCTTTATGTGCTCCGGTAACACTTTTTAAACAATTTATTTGATTTTCATCTTTTAAAAATCCGAGTAATGCAAAAACCAATGCTTCTTTGTAATCGATAATACTTTTAGAAGGAATAATTAATTTTGTTTTAGTGTAAAATTGTATGCGATTTACAAGAAATGTATTGTATGCGCCTCCTCCGGTAACAAGCATTGTTTTTTGGGAATTTGAAACCACTTTTTTTCCAATTTGTACTGCAATGTGCTCTACAAAGGTTCTTAAAATATCTTTGGTGCTGAGCTGATAGGTGTCTATAATTGGGAAAATAACTTCTTCTACAAATTCAAACCCTAAAGATTTGGGTTTAGATTTTGTATAAAAAGGTAAGGCATTTAGTTTGTCAAGTAGGTTGTTTTCGCATTTCCCTTCTGAAGCAATAAGTCCTTTGTCATCATAAGCTAAGTTCAAACGATTGACATAGTGATTAAGAACAATATTTGCCGGACAAATATCGAATGCAATTCGCTGTTTGTTTTGTACGAGTGAAATATTTGAAAAGCCACCTATGTTTAGGCAATAGTCATAATTAGAAAACAAAAATTGATCGCCAATAGGTACTAAAGGAGCACCTTGCCCGCCTAAAGCAATGTCTTGTACTCTAAAGTTGCAAATGGTTTTAACGCCTGTAATTGCTGAAATGTAAGGACCATTTCCTATTTGTAAAGTGTATTTTTGAGCAGGATTGTGAAAAATGGTATGCCCGTGTGACGCAATAAGGTCAAGGTTTTTAATGTTATTTTTTTTTATAAATGCTGCAATGGTATTGCCTAAAAAAATACCGTATTCGGCATCTAATTTTGCGAGCTTTTCTGCCGTATAATGAAATCCGTTTTTTAATGTGCTTTTCCATTCATTTGTGTACGAAATTGTTTCTGAATGTACAATGTCAAAAGAATACGTATTGTTCTTGTATTCAATTTTGGTATGTACTAAATCAATTCCATCTAATGAAGTTCCGCTCATTACACCAATACAATATTTGGTTACAGATTTTTTCATTTTAAATAAATTTATCTTTGTAAAGGTCTAAAACTTTTTTGACATTTTTGTGTTTATCTAAAAGTGTACCGGCAAGCACCTCGTCAATATGTAATTCTTCGGCAAGTATTTTAACGCCTCTGTTTACCAGTTTGGTATTGGAAAGCTGCATGTGAACCATTTTATTTCCTTTTACTCTTCCAAGTTTTATCATTACCGCTGTAGATATCATATTGAGCACCATTTTTTGAGCTGTTCCGGCTTTCATTCGTGTACTTCCGGTAACAAATTCGGGGCCTACAATTATTTCTATGGGAAAATCTGCGATTAATGCAATTGGGCTGTTTTTGTTGCAGGTGATGCACCCGGTAATAATTTGATGTTTTTTGGCTTCAGAAAGACCACCAATTACATAAGGTGTTGTTCCGGAAGCAGCAATACCTACTAATACATCGTTGCTGTTAATATCATATTTTTGAAGCTCTTTCCAAGCAAGGCTTAAGTCGTCTTCGGCTCGTTCAACGGCTTTTCTAAGCGCAGAATCGCCTCCGGCAATAAGTCCGATAACCAAATTATCTGGCACTCCGTAGGTTGGAGGGCATTCTGAAGCATCAAGTACACCTAATCTTCCACTTGTTCCGGCTCCAATATAAAAAAGTCTCCCGCCTTTTTCCATTTTAGCATGGATAACATCTACAAGTTTTTCAATAGATTGAATTTCATTTTCTACAGCATAAGAAACAGTTTTATCTTCAGTATTAATATTTGATAGTAGCTGAAAAGTACTCATCTTTTCAAGGTGATTGTATTTTGAAGGCTGTTCAGTTACGGAGTTATTCATGGTACTTTTCTAAATTGGGTTCAGGTTATTTTGAGTTGATTGGTTTACTATTTTTGAAAGTATTGCAGATATAGTTAATGAATACAATAAAAAACACAGTATTTTACAATGCAATTTTTAGTGCATGTTGTTCCTAAATAAGTTAGTACTACTATGTTTTACGAACATAATATTATAAATGGGGCTTCAAATTAAATTTTGAAACCCCGTTTATATTTATATAAGCAAACAAAGATTAAGTTAAATTGCTGGGTCGCTAGGTGTATTTGGATTATTTTCTCTTTCGTCGAAAGGATACGGGTAATAATTTCTATTACGCTCGTTGTAATAATCTCCACTAGCAGGTGGTACTAAACTAGGGTGAATTCTTCTAGAATCTTCTAGTCTCATGCCTGTCATAAACAGTTCTATAGATCTATTTCTGAATATTTCGTCTAAAATATCCGCTTGGCTATTTGCGTTTCCAGCCCAAGGACCTAATGCAGCATTTACACCATAAACATCGTTTGTTTTTTCTCTAACAAGGTTTAAGTTGGCAACAGCATTTGGTAAATCGTTAAGCATTGCATAAGCTTCGGCTTTTATAAGCAGCATTTCTCCCGGTAAAAATACAGGAATAGATTTTGCAGCATCGTCAAAAAATCCGGCAGCATTGTCAACACCATGCATTCCAAAATCAGTTTCAAACTCATTTACAGGAGTTAAGTAAAAGGCACGTCTTCCGTCATTAGCTTCAGGAATATAAGCACCTGTTAAACCAAAGTCATCTTGAGGTTTTGTATCAGGACTGTTATAAAAAGCGAATTCCCATACTGGATTTTTAGCAGTACTTCCGTCGTACCACCATTCAGAAATAGAAGTTAAACTTACTGTATTTGCAGCAGTAATAGCTTCGTTATAGTTACCAGCAAATAAGTTATATCTTGCTAAAAACGCGTTTATTACGTTTGGTAAATCTATATTGGGAATGATTCCTAAAAACTCATCAGAAATTGGGCTTGCAGCTAAATCGCTTTTTGCACTTTCTAATAAGTTGATGCATTCTGTTAATACTTCAGTTCTTGTGTTAAATAAAGACGCTCCGTCTAAAGAATTATTTATAGGCGCTTGTTCAAAATTTTGAATTAAATACCCTAAAGTCATTGCTTTAAACCATTTAGCGTATGCTTTTAGTCCAGATTTTGTACCCGGCTCCATTTCAACAGCATCTACATTTGCTAAAATAGATTCAGCCATTCCTTTATCTCTTAAAAGTCTGTCCCAAAGTCTAGTAATTCCAGCGTTATCATTACTTAGTAGGCTTCCTCCAAGTACAAGTTCTCCGGGAGTAACATAAGTTAATGTATTTCCAAATTCTCTGGTTGATAGTCCAGGTATTTCTACAATTGGAGATAGTGTTGATGTTGCAAAATGCTCAGTCATTCCTACCGAAACGCCTAATAATCCGGCCTTTGAAGTTAGTACCTGATCTTCAGCAGGTTCGTTTATGTTGGTAAAATCGGTTTCACACGAAGTGATCGAAAATACACTAATTACAACGATAATTATATTTATTAATTTTTTCATGGTTCTTTATTTAAAAATTAAAGATTATACCTAATTTATATACTTGAGGAATAGGTACGTTTGCCATATCTTGTCCTCTTACACCATTCGTTTGTCCTTCTGTATTTACTTCAGGATCAAAACCGTAATAATTGTCAAACGATATTAAATTAGTACCACTTAATGTAAATTTAATATTATCTAAATAGCTTTTGTTAAGCTTTAAGTCGTAAGTAAAAGCAACTTCTCTTAGTTTAATATAAGATCCATCTTCAATAAACGACTCAAAAATACCAAAGTTAGCAATAGAGCTACCTTTAGGAATAACGCCATTTAATTCGTCAGCCGTAAAAGATCCTCCGGCAAATAAATATGCCATACGTTTATCCCAACTCATTACATCGTTACCTTGAGAGATGTCAAATTGAAATCTGAAACCAAAGTTTTTGTATTTAAACTCATTGGTAATAGAAGCTACAAAATCAGGATTAGGATCTCCAATTATTTTTCTAAGTGTAGTACCTGTTGGTTGTCCGTTAGCATCGTAATCTTGTACTGCAACAGGAACAACTTGTCCGTTTGATAGGACTCTGTCTTCGTAGTGACCTAATGCTTTTTGTACATTTCCGTTTGCATCAAGTATTTTATTTCCATTTGCATCTGTAGCAAAGAAAGTACCGTAGAATACTCCAAGAGCTTCACCCGATTGAGCTACTGATGTTCCAAACATTCCCAGTCCTAATCGAACACCTTCAACATAAGGTGTTACGTTTTTATTTTTGTTAAATGTACTTGTAATAGACCAATTAAAATCTTCCTTTTGAATAGGAGTTCCTTTTACCAATACTTCAAAACCTTCGTTTTCCATAGTTCCAATATTTGCAAACTGGTTAGAGAATCCTGTTGAAGGAGATAAAGGTCTGTTAATTAAAAGGTCTTCAATATTTTGTTTGTAGTATGAGAACTCAATACTTAAACGATTGTTTAGCATTGAAGTGTCAAATCCTACTTCTGTTTCAGTCTGTCTTTCTGGTTTTAAATCAGGATTTCCTTGTATTGTAGAAGGTGTAAATCCAATATTTCCATTGTATGCAGAGCTGCTGTAATTTGTAAATATTTGGAAAGGATCAATAGCTGTTAGGTTTCCTGCTTGTCCCCATGCAGCTCTTAGTTTGAAAGAATCAAAGAATGAACCAAAGCTAGAGTCTGTCCAAAAATCTTCGTCAGAGATAGCATAAGAAGAACTTACTTTAGGATAAAACTGTTGACGTTCATTTTTACCAAACGTAGAAGCACCGTCAATTCTACCTGCTAGTGTTAAGAACAACTTGTTTTTATATCCAAAACTTTGTTGCAAGTAACCACCCCAGTAAGAAGCTTGTGTTCTGTAGTCAGTTCCGCTTACTGCAGAACTAGGGTCGGTAACAATAACACCATCAATAGCGCTAACAAGATCATTGGTTACACCAAAATATTGTTTTTCTTCATATTGGTAGCTATATCCAAAACCGGTAGTTGATTTAATATCATCATTAATATCAAATTGATAACTCATATTAATATCGCTATTAATCATATCAGAATTGATAGTTGCTTTTTGAGATAACCCGTTTGGTTTTGTGTTAAAACCGTTAGGAATGTAAATAAGCCCTTCTGAGTTTGAGTGATCGTATCCAAAAGTGTAATTAAATCTAAATCCTTCAAAAGGAGTTAATTTTAGTTGAATGTCATTTATAGATCTAAAGTTTTTAGTAGAAGCATCAATTCTGTCAATAGCTTCATATGGGTTTGCCATCCACCCTATGTATGGATAGTTTCCAAACTCGTCAGGAGCAGGGTTGTTTAAGTTATCGGCAAATAACAAACTGGTAATAGGTCCGTAATTTTTTCCGTTAGGCATATCACTACTTTTATTGAATGATACAAACGATCCTACCGATAAAGACATCCAATCAAATAATTGTTGGTCTAACCTAACTCTTAATGTTTTTCTGTCAAAATCAGTATTTTTAACAATACCATCATTTTTGTATTGAGACGCAGAGAACGAGTAAGTTGTTTTTTCGCTACCACCATTAATACTTAACGCATTTTCAAAACCGTAAGCAGTATCAAAAATATAATCTTGATAGTCGTAACGGGTTGCAGGAACAGCAACGCCATTATCCCATTTTAATTGAGCGTCGTTATAAGGTAGTTTTTTTCTAAGTTTATTAATGTTAAAACTAGTGCTGTATTTTATTTTAGGCTCTCCTGTTTTTCCTTTTTTTGTAAAAATTTGAACAACACCATTACTGGCTCTAGATCCGTAAATAGCAGCGGCAGCAGCACCTTTAAGTACTTCGATACGTTCAATGTCATTGGGATCTATATCAACTAACCTGTTTTGAGTGTACCCTCCTAGGTTAATTAAAGTAGAAGAATTGTTGTTAATAATTACACCATCAATAATGTATAAAGGGTCTGAATTTCCAACAAGTGTACTAGAACCTCTTAATGTGATAGAAATACCTCCTGAAGGGTTTCCTGAGTTTCTGTTCACCTGTGCACCTGCAATTTGCCCTTGTAGCGCTTCTCCAATACTAACAACAGCTTTAGAGTCGCTAAGGTCGTCACCACCAACGGTTGATATAGAAGAACCGAGTTGTTTTTTTGTAGCGATACCTGAGGTTCCTGTAACAATAACTTCATCTAAACCTAAAAGGTCTTCTGTTAATACAAAGTCAATTGTACTACTTTCAATAAGTTTCGTAATAGATTTCATACCTAAATACGAACATTTTATTTTTTGTCCAATACTGGCTTTAATAGTGTAATTACCTTCGAAGTCAGATTGACTACCGTTATTGGTACCTACTACAACGATATTAGCTCCAGGGATAGGAGCTCCGTTTACATCGGTAACTTTTCCGGTAACATCAACCTCTTGCGCAAAGGTATTTAAACTACTAAATAATAAAGCAACAATAATTAAATTAATGCGATTAAAAATACTTTTCATTTGGTATTTGTTTATGTTAAAAAAACCAAATTTAAGTTTTTTTTACGATTATCACTTACAAAAAGTTAAAAAAATGCAAAAATTAACATTTTAAACTGCAAAAAAACGCAAAAATAGACGTTGTGTTGTTATAATATTTTTACACCGTTAATTTTAAAATCGTTAAATAGAGGAGATTTTGGATTGATATCGGTAACAATAGTATCTATTTTGCTTAACGGAGATACAGTGTATCTTTTTACTTCGTTTATTTTATTTTTTGTACACAATACAATCACTTTTTCGCAAGCTTCAATCATGCACTTTTTTATATGAGATACTTCCCAGTTAGGTTCGGTCATTCCGTTAGATACATTAATGCCACCGGTTCCCATAAGGCACAAATCGGCTCTAAGTTGCGATATTGAAGATACTACATCTAAGCCAACAGTTACTTGTGCAGGTTTGTAGAGTTTACCGCCAATAAATATTATTTCAATGGAAGGGTGTTCTGTTAGTTGTGCGGCTATAGGTAAGCTGTATGTGTAGATAGTAGCGTTAATGTCTGGTGGAATAATTTTAGCTAGTTGTAGGTTGGTTGTACTTCCGCTCATAATAATTACTTGACCGTCTTTTATAAGTTTTACAGCTTTATTGGCTATAATATTTTTTTCTTTAAGGTTGTAGTTTATTCGTTCTTCATACGAAAGCGCTTTGCTGTCAATAGGTAAGGCGCCACCGTGAACTTTTCGTATTAGTTTTTTAGCAGCTAGTTCGTTGAGATCTCTTCGTATGGTGTCTTCAGAGACGTTTAGCTCTAGACTTAAGTCGGATGATAAAACTTTTCTGTTTAGCTTTATTTTATCTAAAATAAGGTGATGTCTTTCTTCTTTAAGCATGGTGTAGTGGATTTATTACCGATAGATAATAATGCAAATATGCGAAATTATTTTAATTACTCGTATTTATTTCTATTTGTATATGCGTTTTTTGTACATATGAATAGTTGTATTTTGTGTATTTTCGGGAGATGACGCTAAAAAACGCACTAAAACTTATAAAAACGCATAAAAAAGCATTTATTTAAGTGTTTTTATTGTAATTTTACCAAGTGTATAATGTATATTTTGAAATATGGAAGTAAATCAATACAAAACAGTTAAAGATATTGCTTATAGTGAGCCGGGTAAATTTGAAGAAACCAGATATGAAAAAATTCATAATGTGATATTTTCAAATTCGAACGATGGTTCGGTTTTGGTTGCAAGAGAGATAGCAGACCTTATTGTAAGTAAACAAAAAAAAAGAGAGAAGTGTGTTTTGGGTTTAGCAACCGGATCTTCGCCTTTAAAGGTGTATGAAGAGCTAATTCGAATTCACAAAGAAGAAGGAGTGAGCTTTTCAAACGTTATTACTTTTAATTTGGATGAGTATTATCCGATGGAAAAAGAGAATATTCAAAGTTACTATCATTTTATGCACGAAAATTTATTTAATCATGTAGATATTCTTCCGGAGCATATTCATATACCAAGCGGAACAGTAGCTAGCGAAGATTTACATCAGTATTGTATAGATTATGAACGTAAGATTATTGAAAGTGGAGGTATCGATTTTCAATTATTGGGGATTGGACGAACAGGGCATATTGGTTTTAACGAGCCGGGTTCTCATTATAATTCTGAAACGCGTAGTATTTTATTAGATCATATTACCCGTGTTGATGCTGCTTCGGCATTTTTAGGAATTGATAATGTGCCTAAAAAAGCAATTACCATGGGTATTAAAACAGTTCGACGAGCAAAGCGAATTGTATTGCTAGCTTGGGGACAAAATAAAGCGTCTATTATTAAAAAAACAATTGAAGGAGAAGTGTCTTCTAAGGTACCGGCTACTTATTTGCAACACCATTCCAATACTACATTTGTGCTAGATAGTGAAGCAGCTTCTGAGCTTACACGAATTAAAACTCCTTGGTTGGTTCGTGCTTGTTTGTGGAACGATGAACTTGCTAGTAAGGCTATTATTTGGCTGTGTGATTTAACGGGGAAATCAATTTTAAAGTTGATAGATAAGGATTACAACGATAATGGAATGTCTAGCTTGTTAGCACAAGAAGGTTCATCGTACAACTTAAATATTAAAATGTTTAATAAAGTACAGCACACCATTACCGGATGGCCCGGAGGAAAACCGTTGGCAGATGATACAAATAGGCCTGAACGGGCAACACCTCATAAAAAAAGAGTATTGGTGTTTAGTCCGCACCCCGATGATGATGTTATTTCTATGGGAGGCACTCTGGATAGATTGGTAGAGCAAGGTCATGAGGTTCATGTAGCTTATCAAACTTCAGGAAATATAGCCGTTGCAGATCACGAAGCGCTAAAATTTGCAGAAGTATCGTTAGATATGTATCCTAGTGAAGCGCTTTCGGCAGTTGTAGCGCAAATTACCTCTAAACGAGATGATGAAATTGATACCATTGAGGTACGAAAATTAAAAGGGTTGATTAGAAAAAGAGAATCGTTGGCAGCAATGAGGTATTTAAACATACCGGATAGCCAAGTACATTTTTTAAACTTGCCTTTTTACGAAACCGGAAAAATTAAAAAGAATCCGTTAGGTGAAGATGATATAGCTATTATGTGTGCTATAATTGAAAAAGTACAGCCTCATCAAATTTTTGCTGCAGGAGATTTGGCCGATCCTCATGGAACGCATAGAGTTTGTTTAAATGCACTTATGGAATCGCTAAAAATATTAAAGCCAAAACCATTTATGCAACACTGCTGGGTTTGGTTGTATAAAGGAGCTTGGCATGAGTGGGAAGTTCATGAAATTGATATGGCAGTGCCTATGAGTCCTGATCAGGTGCTCAGAAAACGAAAAGCCATATTTTTCCATCAATCTCAAAAAGATGGCATTATGTTTAGAGGAGACGATTTAAGAGAGTTTTGGATGCGTGCTGAAGATAGAAATACGCAAACAGCACAAAAATATAACAAACTAGGATTGGCAGATTATGCTGCTATGGAAGCCTTTGTAAGATGGTATTTTTAAGCATAGCAATTAAAAATGAAAAAAAATGGAATAACTGATATAAATCATTATTTTAATGATAATTAAAATCTAATTTTACCAAATATTAATGTTACTTATTCTATTTGAGTAATGTTTTTGATTTTTTTAGTTAGTAGTAAAAAAAGAGAGCTTCGTGCTCTCTTTTTTTGTTGGGTTTTATTTTTATTACTTATATTTGAAACTAATAGAAATAAAAAAAGCACGAAACTTTTTTAAAATAATACAGTAAAAAATACGGTGTATGATACTTTATATAGCGTTACAAGCAGAATTGACAATACAGCAGACCAACGTTATAGCTTGGCGCTAGAGAACAAGGATTATTGGAAAATATTGTAGTATTTAGAAGTTTTGGATAGAACCACACGATACAATCGTGCGGCAATATTGGGTCAGATGGAAATTACTTTAATGTTCATGCTTTTAAAATGCATAAAGACAGATTGGCTAAAATATTAACGGTCAAACAGTCAGAAATTATAAAGTTAAAATCTCAAAATTAATAATTATGAAAAATTTATTACTATTTTTTGTTTTTCTATCTTTTTCTTCATGTTGTTCTCAATCTGTAATATCCAAAACGAATAGAGAAATTTCCAAAAATTATATTAAATATTATAATAATGAAATAGCAAAAAAGAGTGAAAAAAAGTCTTTTTTAATTAGAAAAGAATTGATTGCTCAGGGTAAGTTGAGATTTCTTATTGATACTGATGAACTTTTTATACTTAGTGCTACTGACTTTGAGGAGGGTATAAATATTAAATTAATTTGGAATAAGCAAGATGAAATATGTTATTCTCAAAATAGAGATGGATTTGAATTGATTGATAATCCGTTTAATTTAGATTTATTACCCCGCTGCCGCAAGATTGCATCTCGTGGTAATACTCCTGCTAGTTTACCTAGAACCACACGGTACAATTGTTCTGGAACAGGACTAATAGTCGGCTAATAAAAATATTTAATATTTGTAATTAGTTGATAATTAATATATTAGGATTTAATAAGGTAAAATATAGTGGAGACGCCGGGAATCGAACCCGGGTCCAAACAAGCAACTAAAATACTTTCTACATGCTTAGTTTTCGTTTCATTGTAGACCTAAAGCTGATCGAAAACTATCCACTTTAGGCTTAGTTTCTAAAGTTTCAAAATACCATCGAAACAGTGGTATTTCTATGTTAACATTTACGATGCCTCTTGGTAGAACGCCGTTAACCAAGGCTTTCTAGAGACATTTAGCTTTCGCACCTTGTGCGACGAGGCTCATCCTACTATAATTCGGATTAAGCAGCTAAAGCGTAGTTATCTTCGCCGTTTAAAAATTTGAAATTGAGATTTACGAGTGCTATTTCATTACTCGGCATGCTTATATTTTAACTGACCTTGCTGTCAAAACCAGTCGTCCCCAATACTTCAAAGAACTTTTTCTTAAAGAGAAAGGCAAATTTATAAAAAATCTATCACACTTAATACTTGTTATATCCTTTAATTCATAATATCTTAGCAACAAAATTTATACCAATAAATTTGAAAATTACAATACGGTTAAAATAAGTTGTAATTATACTTGTAATTATGACATTCACTAGCCATAAGCGTTACTGGTGCATACCATAAACTCTAGATTAAATGAAAATAGGAATTATAAAAGAACGAAAAAACCCACCAGATAAAAGAGTGGTTTTTACCCCTAAAAAATGCAAAGAATTACTAACTAAATATCCACAATTAGAGCTAAAAGTAGAAAGTTCAGACATTCGTGTTTTTTCTGATGAGGCCTATATTAAAGAAGGTATTGAGGTGGTAACAGATGTTTCGGATTGTGATGTGTTACTTGGTGTTAAAGAAGTTCCTATCAGTCATTTAATAGCTAATAAAAAATATTTTTTCTTTTCGCATACCATAAAAAAGCAACCTTATAATAGAGATTTGCTTTTGGCTATTTTACTGAAGAATATTGAGTTACATGACCATGAGGTAATAACCGATTCAAGAGGAAAACGTTTGGTAGCATTTGGAAGATATGCCGGTATTGTTGGTGCTTACAATGGCTTTAGAACATTTGGGTTAAAATTTGACCTATTTAATTTACCAAAAGCAGAAGATTTAGAAGACCAAAAAACGCTTATTAACGAGTTAAAAAAAATAGAATTACCACCTATTAAAATTGTATTAACAGGTAGAGGCAGAGTAGGTTCTGGAGTAAAAGAAATGTTAGATGGTATGAATTTACGCCAAGTTTCTGTTGATGCATTTTTAAATGAAACTTTTGACGAACCGGTTTACGTACAAATAGATGTGTTAGATTACAATAAGCGAAAAGACGGTAAGGTTCTAGATAACCGCGATTTTTATACAAACCCGCATGAATATGAAAGCAACTTTATGCGTTTTGCAAAAGTAGCCGATATGTATATTGCCGGACATTTTTTTAGTGATGGCGCTCCGTATATTTTTACTCGTGACGATGCAAAATCGAAAGACTTTAATATTAAAGTAGTTGCAGATGTTAGTTGTGATATTGATGGACCTGTAGCTTCTACAATTAGACCTTCTATAATTGCAGAACCAATTTATGGATATCAACCACAAAGTGAGCAAGAAGTTTATTTTAAAAATAAAAATGCCATAGCTGTAATGGCCGTTGATAATTTACCTTGTGAGTTGCCTAAAGATGCTTCCGAAGGGTTTGGAGAACAGTTTGCAAAATACGTCATTCCTGCATTTTTTAATAATGATGCTGATGGTATTTTGGAACGTTCATGCGTAACAAAAAACGGAAAATTAACCAAACATTTTAGCTACTTGCAAGATTACGTAGATGGAAAGTAGTAAGCCTCATGCGCTTGTAAAATTGGCAAATACTAAAATGCCATTTGGAAAATATAAAGGAACATACCTAATAGATATTCCTGAATACTATATTGTTTGGTATCATAACAAAGGGTTTCCAAAAGGAGAGATAGGAACTATGTTGCACTTGGTATACGAACTTAAATTAAACGGATTGGAATATTTAGTGCGACGACTAAAAAATAAGTAGCCTAAGTAGTTTTATTTGAATAATAGATTCCGTAGGCAATATGATTTAGTCCAAATGCAATTCCCCATAAATAAAATCCAAGAGTTGGATACATTAAAGCAACTAAGCCTTCAATAATAAAAATAATTCCTAAAATTGCCGTATTTCCAGAAGTGTACTTATGTGCAATAATAGCAAAAATACCGTAGCCAACTATAGTTACAGGAACAATAAGTTTTAGCAATCCGTTGGCTTCTAAAAAATAAATGGCGACTCCTAAAATAATGACATACAAAAAATAAATGAGCCTAATTTTTTTAGCATTTGTGTCCCATTTTTTAAGCCTTAGTTTTTTTCTCTTCTTTTTATTGATAAGAACAATAAGTAAGTATGAGATAAAAACAAAAACAATTGAAACCACACTTAGCAATAGTTCAAAAAAAGAAATAGGGAGCATTGAAACTCCTACGTCTCCCGATTCAAATTGAGCAATAAAAAATGCTATTAAGTAAATAAAAAGCAGTGAAATTACACCAAATAGAACACCTGTATTTCCTCGAAGAGATAAGTTATGAATTTTAGCGTTTCTCATGATGCAATAAAAACTTAAATCTACAAAAAAAACACATACAAAAAAATTGACTTTTCAACAGCAAAATGTTATTAACTAATTTGACTTGAAGATTATTTCATTTCAAATATTCAATAATTTTAATAGCTCAAATCAGAACAATTAAAAGTACCCAGACATGACCAACCAATTAGTATTTTCGAAAGTATTTACGTATGATGAGGTGCTAGAACGCACCTTAGCATATTTTAATGGAGATGAATTAGCGGCAACTACTTGGATTAACAAGTATGCCATGAAAAACGATGATGGAGATTATTTGGAAGTTACGCCAGATGATATGCATAAGCGAATGGCTTCTGAATTTGCTCGTATTGAGAAAAAATATTCAGAAAACGAAAATACACCAGAAAATTTATCTAATTATGGGCAAAAACGAAAATTTTTATCAGAAGAAGCGATATACCAACTCTTTAAAAATTTCAAATATATAATACCTCAAGGAAGCGTTATGTCTTCATTGGGAAATAAAAATGTAATTGCTTCTTTGTCCAATTGCGTTGTAGTTCCTGCAGTTTTAGATTCGTATGGCGGTATTTTTTATACCGATCAGCAATTGGCACAACTATTTAAAAGACGTTGTGGCGTTGGAGTAGATTTGTCAAACTTACGTCCTAACGGTTCAAAAGTATCCAATGCGGCTGGAAGTACCAGCGGAGCTGTTTCTTTTATGAATCGGTTTTCAAACACAACCAGAGAAGTTGCTCAAAATGGGCGTAGAGGTGCGTTAATGCTTACTATGGATGTGGCCCATCCCGATATTGAAGAATTTGTAACAATTAAACAAGATTTAACTAAAATAACAGGAGCAAACATCTCTATCCGATTGTCTGATGAATTTATGATAGCTGTGGTAAATGATGACGATTTTACCTTGCGTTGGCCAATAGAGAGTGAAAATCCAACCTATACCAAAACAATTAAGGCAAAAACACTTTGGAATACCATTATTAAATGTGCACATAATACGGCAGAGCCAGGATTAATTTTCTGGGACAGACAGCATTTTTATTCAACCTCATCCATATATCCGGGATTTAAAAATAGTTCTACCAATCCGTGTTCAGAAATTGCAATGCAAGGAGGTGATAGTTGCAGACTTATAGCAATGAATTTGTACAGTTTTGTAGAAAATCCTTTTACAGAAAAAGCAACATTTAATTTCGAAAAATTTTATGAAGTAGCTTACGAATCACAACGTTTAATGGATGACTTAGTTGATTTAGAGTTAGAGGCTGTCGATAAAATTTTTAACAAAATAATGCACGATAAAGAGCCTAATAATATTAAGCAGGTAGAAATAGATACGTGGAAATTATTGTACCAAACAGGGAAAAAAGGAAGACGAACAGGTTTAGGTTTTACAGCGCTTGCTGATGCAATAGCAGCTTTGGGTATTAAAATAGATACAGATGAAGCCTTAAAAATGGTCGATAAAATTATGCGAACAAAGCTAAAAGGTGAGTTTGATAGTAGTATTGATATGGCAATTACCAGAGGCAAGTTTAGTGTGTTTAATCCTGAAATAGAAAAATTTTCAGAGTTCGTGCAAATGATAGAAAAGGAATTTCCTTCAATATATAAGCGAATGATGAAATTTGGAAGAAGAAATATTTCTATAAGCACTGTTGCTCCAACAGGAAGCTTAAGTATGTTAGCTCAAACATCATCGGGAATAGAACCTGTCTTTTTATTGTCGTACAAACGAAGAAGAAAAGTAAATCCGGATGATACCAATGCAAAAATTTCATATGTAGATGATTTAGGAGATGCTTTTGAAGAGTTTGATGTGTACCATCCAAAATTAAAAGAATGGATGAAAATAACCGGTAAAACCGCTATTGAAGAAAGTCCGTATAAAGGAGCTACTGCTCCTGAAATAGATTGGGTAAAGCGTGTAGAAATGCAGGCGTTAATTCAAAAATACACAACACATTCTATCAGCTCTACCATAAATTTAGCTTCAGATGTACCGGTAGATTTGGTAGGTGATATTTATATTGAATCGTGGCGAAAAGGGCTAAAAGGAATTACTGTTTATAGAGACGGTTCACGAAGTGGAATTTTAGTGTCAAACGATGATAAAAAAGAAGAAGCCAAAGAAAATTGTTATGCAGAAACAATTTTCCCTAAAAGACCTAAAAAAATTGAAGCTAAAGTGGTTCGTTTTCAAAATGACTACGAAAAATGGGTGGCAGTTGTAGGATTAATAGAGAATAGACCTTACGAGATATTTACAGGGAAAATAGACGATGCTTTTATTATACCTGCCTGGTTAGAACAAGGATGGGTAATTAAAAATAGAGATGAAAATGGCGAATCTAGGTACGATTTTCAATTTTTAGACAAACAAGGCTATAAGGTTACTTTAGAAGGACTTTCAAGAACGTTTGATAAAGAATATTGGAACTACGCAAAGTTAATCTCGGGTGTGTTAAGACATGGCATGCCAATACCTTATGTAGTAGACTTAATTAATAACTTAAATTTATACGATAGCAACATTAATACTTGGAAAAACGGTATTGTTCGTGCTTTAAAACAATTTGTGCCGGACGGAACTCAAGCTGCAGATAAAAAATGTGCAGAATGCGGAGATCCTGACGGTTTAATTTATGAAGAAGGCTGTTTAAAGTGTAAAAATTGTGGGCATACAAAATGTGGATAGTATTTTGTTGCGTTTAAAATAAATTTATAGTTTTTCGTATAGCAACCAACTTTGTTAAAAGTGTTTCTAAATATTCGAGATGAAGCATATTAGCTCCGTCAGATTTGGCGTTAGCAGGGTCAAAATGAGTTTCTAAAAACAATCCATCAACACCTACAGCAATACCGGCTTTTGCAATGGTTTCAATTAACTCGGGTTTACCACCCGTTACTCCACTAGTTTGATTGGGTTGTTGTAACGAGTGCGTAATATCTAAAACGGTAGGTGCGTATTGTTGCATTTCAGGAATACCTCTAAAGTCAACAATCATATCTTGATATCCAAACATAGTTCCTCTATCGGTTATCCACACTTTATGGTTGTCGCTATCTTTTACCTTTTGTACAGCATGTTTCATTGCAGAAGGACTCATAAATTGTCCTTTTTTAAGGTTCACTACTTTGCCTGTTTTGGCAGCCGCAACCACCAAGTCGGTTTGTCTAACTAAAAAAGCAGGAATTTGAAGTACATCAACGTACGTAGCCGCTTTTGCAGCATCAGAAACCTCATGAATATCGGTTACGGTAGGCACGTTAAATGCAGTTCCAACTTTTTGTAAAATTTTCAATGCTTTTTCATCGCCAATTCCTGTAAAACTGTCTATTCTAGATCTATTTGCTTTTTTAAAACTTCCTTTAAAAATAAAAGGAATTTGAAGTTTATCGGTTACTTCAACAATTTTTTCACAAATACGCATTGCCATTTCTTCGCCTTCAATGGCGCAAGGACCTGCTAATAAAAAAAATTGATTGCTATCTAAATGTTTAATTTTCGGAATAAGAGATAAATCCATAGTAAAAATACTTTTCGCAAAAATATAAAATTAATATTGCTTTTAACTTAAAGATGCATTTTAAATCTGTTTTAAAAAATGGAATTATAAAAAAACAAAATAAAATATTATATTCACAAAATTTTAATTTTAAAAACCCCAATTTATGAAAAAAACAATTTTTAGTTTACTACTTACTTTTGTAATTTTTTCTTGTACACAAGAAAATCAAGAACTAACCTCAAATCAATTACCTCAACAAAAAACACCCCTAACAGCCGCTAAAATCAATAGCATTATTAACGATAAAATTGATACAGAAGGCGATTTTAACTGGAGCGATACCAATGCTTATGTTATTTGGAGTGCCGCAATGAGAGGCGATAGTATTTTAACTGTTGGATATGGTACTTCGGAAAGTAATTTTCAGAAAGGAATAGATTCCGATAAAATAAAAAAACAATTGCTAGATATTACGTATAAGTTAGAGCATTTAGAAGAAGAAAAAGCAGCTATTTTTATTGCTGATGATGCCTTTTTAAACGTTTTTGATGTAAAAGTTAAAAATATTGAAACAGTGGAAGCATTGTTAGAAAATAACAACGTTAGGTATTTAGAGCCTAGCGGTTACCAGTATTTTAATGCGACATCTTTAGAGAGTTCTTCAGGATCCGGTTGCGGATTTACTTCAGAAGTATTAAGTTCTCAAGATTATAGAACAGTAGCGCCAAATGCAAAAATTCCTTGGTCCTTTGATGTGCATAACATTCCAAAGGCTTGGAATTACAGTACCGGAAGTGGTATAACAATAGGTCTTGTAGACACGGGAATTTCTCCTCAACAAAGTTTATTAAATGCTAACTTTAACGATGGCTATTCTTCTGGACGTTATGTACAAAAATACGGTACTTATGTAGATTCTTGGTGGTATTGGTCAACATCTACCGATGGTCCAAACGACAAATGTGGTCATGGTACTTCAATGGCTTCTGTGGCTACAGCACCTCGTAACAACGACGGACAGCCTGTTGGAGTTGCATACAATGCAAATTTAGTGTCGTATAGAGCTACTAAAAATGTTGTAATTGACACTTATCACGAAAAGAAGGGAGTAGCAAATGCATTAACCGCATTGGCGAATAGAAGCGATGTAAAAATTATATCAATGTCTATTGGTTATCCGTTTAGTATTGGACGTGTTAAAGATGCTGTAAAATATGCTTACAATAGAGGAAAATTAATTTTTGCAGCAGGAGGAACATCTACCTCATATACTACTTGGTATGGTGTTATATTTCCTGCAAATATGGCAGAAACGATTGCTGTTACCGGAATTAAAGAAAGTGGTTATCAAAACTGTGATGTGTGTCATTCAGGCGCTCAAATAGATTTTACAGTTACTATGCAACGTAGCGGTACAAACAATACGGTTCCGGTACTTAGTTACTACAACGGACAATCTGACTACGTAGGAGGCTCGTCGGTTGCAACAGCAACTACGGCAGGTATTGCAGCATTGGTTTGGGCAAAACACCCTAGTTGGTCTCGAAGCCAAGTTTTAAGTAAATTAAAACAATCGGCAGCGTTTTATCCAAATAAAAGCTCTAGTTACGGATATGGAAATATAGATGCTTTAAAAGCCGTTCAATAAAAATAAATCTTATTTTAAAGGGGTATTACAATGCTGTAATACCCTTTTTTTTAGTTGTTAATGGTAATTTTAATTCCTTTAGAATGACTACTAAACTCTGGTGCATACATACTTTGAATGGTTGTAACTCCATTGCTAAAAATACCTACATTATTTACACGCAAATCGTACTCAAATACAAAAACGCCTTTAGGTAAATAGTCTATAAAAAAGTTAGTAGCTGCATCTCGGGTACTTTCGTAATATCCCATACCATCTTGCCATTTATATTGAGATAATACATTAACCGGCTCTAATCCGCTGGCTCTCATATCTTTTAAATGGATAAATTCCATAGCCCTATCTACTTTTAAAATAATTTTTACGGTAATCAAATCACCTACTTTTAACGGTGTTGTTTCAGAAATGTCAATAAGCTTTTTACCGGTATCCGTATTTACTTTTAGATATAATTTTTTGGTTAACTCTAGCGGTGTTTTTGCTTTGGTTACCTTGTCCATATCTTCAAAATATTGCCAGTATAAACTTCCCCAAGAAACTCCTTCTCCGGTATTGGAAATGGTAATTTCGTTCATTTTTGTAGTAATTTCATTTCCACTCCAGTGTGTTTTAAAATAGCCGGTTCCGGCTTCAATAGATTCACTATTATCTTTAAGTGGAAGTATTTTTTCACCTCCTACGGTTACGGTTAACGTGTTCGCTGTTGAAATCCAGTCGGTTCCTTGTAATAGTAAAGCATATATTGCATCTGTTGTTGCTTTGGTTGTTTTCCATTGTGTGGTTTGTTTGTTTTTTAACAGCCAAGTTTTTAGTTCGTTAACGGTAGTTGTGTCGTTGGTTATTTCAGAAAATGCTTCAATTAAAAGAGCTTGTGTTTCTATTGGAGATTGGTACCAATTCCAACTAGAAACATTATTTTTCCAATACCTTCCTAACTCCTCATGAAGAATACTGTTTTCTTTTAGTGATTTTACAATATCTTTTGAAAGGGTTTCATTCCCATTTCTATACATGACTAAAGCAATTAAGCCTTCTTCATATAAATTAACGGTTGTCCAATAATTTTTTGCTTGTGTGGTATAATAATCAATTGCTTTTTGGATGTTTTCAGAAGGTTTTAGGGTATTGTAAAAACTTCTCATATACAAGTAATGTAATTGGGTAGGATGTAAGTGTTTTTGAGCCAAAAATTTTCTTTCAACTTCCATTCCTTTTTCCTTCGATTTTTCTTTTTCTCGTAATTGCTTCGCTTTTTCTAAAAGCTTTGTATAATCGTTTAAAATTTCACGGTCTAGGTATGTAACCGATTTAGAGATAAGTTTAGCTATTTTCTTCTTCGGAAGAATAACATTTAAGTGTTGTAAATGACCAAAACCAATGGCAATATGTTGTGTGATATATCTGTTAGGAAATCTATTTCCTTTAAACCAAGGGAAACCACCATTGCTAAATTGCATTTGTTTTAGTTTGTTGGTTGCCTTTTTTGATTCACTTTCAATGTTGTTTAAATCGAATAAAAGTGCTATCCGCTTTTTTTGCTCAGCACTGCTTTGTGCATCGCGTATCCAAGGTGTTTCTTGAATAATAATAGATTTTAGCTCCGGATTTTTTTCTAAGTTAGAGATAAGAGCTTTACTAGATTTCCATTGCTTAAACACCTGCTTTATTTGAGGATTTGTATTTACAATATAACCAGCCAATGTATTGGCATAATATCTAGAAAAAGTTTGCTCGGCACATTCGTACGGATATTCTATTAAGTACGGTAAGCTTTGTATTGCATACCACGCAGGGTTGGTTGTAATTTCTAGCGTAAGTTGATGATTTTTTAAGCTGCTAGAGGTGTTGTTTTTTAATTTATCTAACGTGAAAGTACGATTGCTTTTAGCCTTAATATGCATTGGCAATGTTTCTGTAATAAGCATTCTGTTTGATAGTACAGGTAATATATTTTGTTCTCCATCAGAAAAATTGCCTGCTGTGGCAATAACTTTGTACTGAATGGCCTGAATACTATCAGGTATTTTTAATGTCCAGTTTACTGTGGTATTTCCATTTTTAGCAATTGAAAAATGTTGTTTTGGCGTTTCTTTTGTGATGGTATTTATTTTTGCACCTGTAATTACATTTGTTAATAGTAAGACAGCCAATCCTTGCATACTATTTTTGGTTAAATTACTTATTTTACTAGAAAACACAATTTGATCTCCTTCTCGTAAAAATCGAGGTGCATTGGGTGTAACCATAAGCTCTTTTTGAGTAATGGTTGATAAACTTTTAATGGCGATTTCTAAGTTTTTAGTATGTGCTAATAATTGTAATTTCCATCGAGTTAAAGATTCAGGTGTGTTAAACGAAAATTGTATTTCCCCATTTTTATCGGTTTTTAGATGCGGATAAAAGAAAGCAGTTTCATTAAAGTTTTTTCGAGCATTTACTTTAGATAGTTGTAAATCAAGTGTTTCTTGTCCTTTTTTGGTACTAATAATAATTACACCATTAGCGGCTTTAGCACCGTATAAAGCAACAGCTTCGGTTCCTTTTAAAATGCTTAAACCGGCAAGTTCATTAGCTTCAATATCAAAATCTTCTACAGGAACGCCATCAACAATAAAAAGAAGTTTATTTTTAGTAGAAGCACTGCTCATTCCTCGTATTGTAATTTTGTCTGAAGCACCTGCGGCACCTGTAATTTGAACACCGGAAACTTTTCCGGCTAAAATAGTTGCAATGTCGTCGGTTGCAGCAATTTTATCTGAAAAAACCGTTGAAACTGAATATCCGAGTGCTTTATTATTCCTTTTAATGCCCAATGCAGTAACTACCACTTCATCTAAATGCTCTTCAGACGCTTCAAGTTGTACGTCTATTTTAGACTGATTTCCTATAACTTTTGAAGCGGTTATCATTCCTATAAAACTAAAAACCAGTTGATCGCCACTTTTTACTTTAATGCTATAATGTCCATCAAAGTCGGTTTGTGTGCCAAAGTTGGTTCCACGAATAGTTATGTTTACACCTGGTAAAGGTCCACTCTCATCGGTCACGGTTCCGCTAATTATTTTGTCGTATTTCGCACGTTCACTTTTAATTGCTTTTTTTGTTTTTGTTAAGTAATACCGATTTGTGTAAGAGTTATTTCTAAAACTAAAACCAAACCAATTTAAGGCATCGTATTGTTGCTGAAAAAAGGAATAGTATACAGAAGGTTTGTTTCTTATCGCAAAATTTTTAGTTCCAAAACTTTTACTAGCATTGATTTGTATGTTTGAATAATAGCCGTATCTGGTTATAGGGTTAAAATTCCAATCGTGACTCTTAAATTTATCTAAAGAAGCGTCATACATAGATGCCAATACTTCTGCTGCAACTTTAGTGCTATTGCTTCCTTTAATTTTAAAGCTCCAAGTTTGTTTACTTCCGGGTTGTATTTTATCTCTAAAAGTGAGTGTTTCTATTTGCAAGTTATTTTGGGTATACGGAACGTTAACAAGGATGCTTCCGCTTTTAAAACTATTGTAGTTTACGTAGTGGTATTTAATTGCAAATCCACCTTCGTCTTCTTTGTAAACAGGAATACTTATTGTTTTTATTTCGTTGTTTAAATGAATAATATAACGGGTAACAATACGGTGTTGTTTTTCAATTTCAAGAGTCACAGAAATGTCTTTTGATGCTGAGCCTATTTGAAGTTGAACCATTTCGTTTGCATGGTAAACAAACTTATCAGTATTAATTTCAAACAACTTGTTATCAGATACATGCGTATTTTTGCTATTAAAAACAGAGAATCGTTTTTTAGCTATAATCTGTTGCCCAAATTTATCATTTCCTTCAGCAATAAGGAGATATTTTCCGGTAACCCATTCTTTCATATTTTCTAAAATTATTTTTTTAGATTTTCCGGTGTCAAAGTTATATTCAGCAACTAACGGTCCTTTTTTCCAATTTTTTTCTACATTTTCATCTTCGGTAAAAGGATCGTGAGGGAAATAGTTTCGAAATTCATTTTCGGTAAATAATTGATAATCTGGTTCACTCCAAGGTCTTTCTCTAAGAGGGTTTTGAGGAGATTTTAATTTGTATATTTTTAGAGTTCCCTTTGTAGGAACAAATTCGCCATTTAAATTATTAGATGAAATAGTAAGTACATTATCTGTTTTTAATTGGTCAACTTTTGCAGCTATGTTTGCAGAAATGGTAAGCGAGTGATATCCAACTTTAACAATAGTTTCAGCGCTGTGAGTTTCCCCATTAATATCGGTAATATCGGCATATACCTTATAGTTAAAGGTAGGCATGTTTTCCTTTGGTATTTCTAAATCTGGAATGGCTTTAAAAGTGATGTTATATAAACCGTTTTCATCTGTTTCAGTTTCTCCGTGAGTTATTTCTAGTTTTGGAGAGTCAAAATAATTAGAAGCATACCAGTTGTACCAAATAGGGAAATTGGCAGTTCTAACTACGCGGTAAGCTACTTTTGCGTGGCTAATTTTACTTCCGGAAAAAGCTTCTGCAGTTCCTTTTACAGTTATACTGTCGTTTAATTGATATGTCTCCTTTACAGGGTTAAATATGGCTTCAAATTTTGGACGTTTGTATTCTTCAACAGCAATGGTAAAATCGTATTCATCTTCAAAATAAAAATCTTCATTGTCGTAAAATTTACTATCGTATTCATAGCTTTCATCTATGTAAATAGTGTACTGGCCCGTTAAACCAGATGAAGGAAGTTTAAATTCACCAGAAACACTTCCATATTCATTAATTTTTAAGTCTAATTGCTTTACATCTTCGCCATTGGGATCTTCTAGAATAATTTCGACATATTCATTGGTAAATAAACTTGTTTTATCGCCTATTTTTTTAATAAAAATTCCTTTAAAGTACACCGTTTGTCCGGGACGATAAATGCTTCTATCTGTAAATAAAAAAGATTTAATTATAATCTCCTCATCGTCATCTTGATAATCTCTTTTTTGATGTTTGTAAAAATAATAATCACCAAAAGTGGCTGTATCATTTCCGTGATTTGCCGTAATTATAATATTGCTGTAATCTTTTCTACTTTTATATGAAAATTGACCAAATTCGTTTGTTTTAAAATTTTTATTTAAGGGTTTGTTATACCTGCCTGTATTGTAATTTTTTAGATTTACGCTTGCTTTTTTAATAGGGTTTCCCGTATTTCTATCAACAATTTGATAGTGATATTCACCATTGTTATGATTCTCAACTAAAGCCAAATTTGTAACTTGTAGTATGCTAAAAGCAATGGTTTTATTAGGAAGTATTTTGGGGTTATTTGGAGTGGCCAATATGAGATATCTGCCTTGAGGTAATTCAGGAACTAAAATTTCAGTTTTATGAATTTGGTAATCGTGTTCATTTTTTAAATGAGCGTCCCACTTTTTTGTTACGATGAGCTTTTTTATAAAGGCAACTCTGGCAGAATCGTTGTATATTTTAGAATAAACTTCTTGTTGTTTGTTGTTTATTTTTACGGCATAAAAATAAAGATTGTTAATGTTTTTATACGCCACTAATAACCGTGAAGGTGTGTTTATAGGAATGTATTTTTCAGCAGTAATGGCTAAATGCAGTTGTAGTATTTTATTTTTTAAAACCTTGCATTTCTTTGTACCGGTAGCTTTAGGAAATAAAGCAATTGCTTGTTCACATTCTTTAAGGGCATCTTGTCGTTTAAATTGATTTTTAGTGTTGGTTTTAGGAACATATTTACTAGATAGCTCATAATATATTTGCGCAATTTCAAAGTTTATGTTACTAGATGCTTCGTGTTTTTTGTACTTATTTTTTAAGTTTAAAAGGGTATTTAAATACACACTGTCTTTATTTTCAAAAACGGCATTATTTTTTATAAAACGAAGTCGGTTGAGTGTTAAATTTATGAATGCTGCAGGATTTTTATCGTTTAAATGAAAAACAGATAAATCTTGATATAACTTTACGGCATGTAAGTGTTGCGATAAACTGTCTTTTGTGGGTATAGTAGCGGCGATAAATTCTTGAATACTTCCTAAAAGACGCGTATCGTTTATTTCAAATTTATAAGAAGGACGCGTTAAGTAATTTTCTTTATTTTTATAAAAATCAATGGCTCTATATGCTAAAAAATCGTAGAGTGTAGGTCTAAATTGTTTAGAGTTTTTACTAAGAACAAGAATGTTATTAAATAATTTAAGTGTTGTTTTTTTTAATAAATCACTATTTTTTAATGAGTTTTGGTAGTGGTTGTGAACGGTTATAAATAGCGTTTGTAAATCCCATGTTCTAAAATCTAGAGAATCCATTTTTTCAGAACTTGTTGTTCTTTTATAAAACTTCCATCTGTTTTGTTGGTAATATTGCCAATACAAATCACCTAAAATACTTTCCAATATATTTTTTGTAGGAGCAGAAGCCCTTGAAATCTCATTTTTTAGATGCTGAATAACTTGTAAATGCGCATTTTCTTTTAAAATTAAAGCAAATTTAGATTGATAAATAAGCGATTTTATAAGCTGAGGCGAATTGTTTTCTAGACTGGCTTTATGATATATGCTATCAACAATTTCTGAAGCAGATTTAGGTAGTTTTTTAATTTCAAAGCGTTGTACTTTTTGCCATAACTCAGGATAATTACTCGTGTTTTGAGATTGTAGTACAGACAGTGTAAAACATGTAAAAGCAAGAAGAATGAAGTTTATAGTTTTTGTTTTAGGTAAATAATTTTTCAAAATGCAAATTTTAAGAATTAGAACTAGATAATAAAGACTTGTTATTTAAAAGCAATTTTAAGTGTCCTTAAATTTATGAATTTTTATAATACAAGTTTTGTATTTTTGTGCAATAATCAATATTTATGAATATTCACTTTATAGCTATTGGAGGAAGCGCAATGCATAACCTCGCAATAGCTCTACAGCAAAAAGGATACCATATTACTGGTAGTGATGATATCATTTTTGAACCTTCAAAATCCAGATTGGAAAAAAGAGGTTTGTTACCTAAGGAGTTTGGCTGGTTTCCTCATAAAATTACAAGTAGTATAGATGCTATTATTTTGGGAATGCACGCAAAACCTGATAATCTGGAGTTATTAAAAGCCCAAGAAATAGGTTTAAAAATATATTCGTATCCGGAGTTTTTGTACGAGCAATCTAAAGATAAAACCCGTGTTGTTATTGGTGGTTCTCATGGAAAAACCACAATTACTTCTATGGTATTGCACGTTTTAAATTACCATGCTATTTCGGTAGATTATATGGTAGGTGCTCAGCTAGAAGGGTTTGATACAATGGTGCACTTAACAACTGAGAATGAATTTATTGTTTTAGAAGGAGATGAATACTTATCATCACCAATAGATAGAAGACCTAAATTTCATTTATACAAACCTAACATAGCCCTGTTAAGTGGTATTGCTTGGGATCATATCAATGTTTTTCCAACGTATGAAATATATGTTGAACAGTTTTCCATATTTGTAGACTCACTTACTACAGGAGGAATTATTGTTTATAACGAGGAAGATGCTGAAGTTAAAAAAGTAGTTACTCAAAGAGAAAATGCAATTAAAAAATATCCGTACCGTACTCCCGATTTTGAAATTAGAGATGGCATAACTTATATTGATACTCCTGAAGGAGAAGTCCCTTTGGAGATTTTTGGGAAGCACAACCTGCAAAATTTAGCAGGTGCAAAATGGATTTGTCAACATATGGGAATTGTTGAAGAAGGATTTTATGAAGCAATAGCCAGTTTTAAAGGAGCGAGTAAGCGATTAGAGAAAATTGCTGAATCTAAAACAACAACAGTATTTAAAGATTTTGCACACTCACCAAGCAAAGTAAAAGCAACAACAGAAGCTGTTAAAGAACAGTATACAAATAGAAATATTATAGCCTGTTTAGAGCTACATACCTATAGTAGTTTAAATGCAGATTTTTTAAAAGAGTACAAAGATGCTTTAAAAAGTGCCGATATAAAAGTTGTTTTTTATTCACCTAAGTCGCTTGAAATAAAAAAATTAGATGCTATTTCAATACAGCAGATTAAAGATGCTTTTGAGGAAGAAGATCTTATAATTTATACCAATGCAGAAGCTTTTAGAGATTTCTTGAAACATCAAAATTTTGAAAATTCAGTATTACTACTAATGAGTTCAGGAAACTATGGAGGCCTTAATTTTAACGATGTTAAAAATTATATTTAAGAAAAAAACTAATTTTTTTTCCAGAAAAAAGGTGAAAATAATACGAGAACTGTAAACAGTTCAAGTCTACCAATAAGCATTAAAAAAGAGCAAAACCATTTAGCTGAAGCCGATAAATGTGCAAAATTATTTACAGGACTTACACTTCCTATGGCGGGTCCAATATTACCTAATGAAGATGCGGCAGCACCAATAGCCGATTTAAAATCGAGTCCAAAAAAGGTAAGAATTACAGAGCCTACAATAAAAATAAGCATGTACAATACAAAAAATGAAAGGATATTAAATACAATATTTCTAGAAACACTGTTTCCGTCGTATCGAACCGGAATAATAGCATTTGGGTGTAGTAATTTTTTAAATTCTAAAAAGCTGTTTTTAATCATAACAATGTGTCGCACCACTTTTACACCTCCACTTGTTGAACCTGCAGAACCTCCAATAAAGAACAATGAAAACATAATCATAGTTGCAAAGGAGTTCCACATCGTAAAATCGGCACTTACAAATCCGGTAGTTGTTAGTACCGATGTAATTTGAAAAGCAGCATGTCTAAAAGCACTTTCAGTTTCACCCCAAGGTTTAGGATGATTAATAGAGGTTGCTAATTGTGGATCTTGAAAATTCACAATAAGTACAGTCATGATAACGGTTAAGCCTAAAAGCCCAAAAAAGTAATATTTAAACTCTTCATTAGAAAAAACTTTTCGTATTCTTCCTTTTAAAGCAAAATAGGTAAGTACAAAATTAGAACCTGCAATAACCATAAAAGCAGTAATAATATACTGGATTATAGGAGCTCTATTCCAATGAGCTACACTTGCATTTTTAGTTGAAAAACCACCGGTACTCATTGTTGCCATGGCATGATTTATAGCATCAAACCAAGACATCCCCGCAATTTTTAACAATAGAAATTCGGTAATGGTTAGCGAAAAATAAATAATCCACAACCTTTTTGCAGTTTCTGTAATTCTTGGATGTAACTTATCGGCCGAAGGACCCGGAGCTTCAGCCATAAATAACTGCATACCACCAATACCTAAAAGAGGTAATATAGCAACTGTTAAAACGATAATTCCCATACCTCCAATCCAATGTGTAGCGCTTCGCCAAAACAAAATACCTTTTGGCATAGCTTCTATATCGGTCAAAATAGAAGATCCTGTAGTAGAATATCCGGAGATGGTTTCAAATACAGCATTGGTGAAATTAGGAATGGTTCCGGTAAAAAGATAGGGGAGAGAACCTGTTAAAGTAAGCATTACCCAACCTAGTGTTACAATAAGGTAACCTTCTTTTTTTTGTATGTTTTTGGGAGCATTTCTATTAAAAAACCACAGTAAAAACCCTAGAGAAATAGTAGTAATACCTGCAAATAAAATATCCCATTTTTCGGGTTCGTTATGGTAAATGCTAAAAGGAACAGCAAGTAGCATAAACAACCCGTTTAGTATAGATGTAAGCCCTAAAAAGCTAATAACAATTTTAATATTAAGATGTTTCATAAAGGATTAATTAAATAATTTTTCAACTTTATGAATGGCTTCAGGTAAACAAAAAACGACGGCTTTATCTCCTGCCATAATTTGAAAATCGCCAAAAGTCATTAGTGCTTTACCATCTCTAATAACACCGCCAAAAACTGCTTTTTTGGTAATTTTTAGGTCTTTCACCTGTTTTTTGGTAACTGCAGAATTTTCTTGAACTCTAAATTCTAACACCTCAGCATCTACATTGTGAAGGTTGGCAAGTTTTAAAATTTCACCTTTTCTAACATATTTAAAAATGGCACTTGCGGCTAATAATTTTTTATTAATAAGTGTGTCAATACCAATGGTTTGCGAAATGTTTATGTAATCCATGTTTTCAACCAAAGCAATTGTTTTTTTAACACCTTTTGATTTTGCAACCAAGCAAGACATGATATTGGTTTCAGAATTTCCTGTTACGGCTACAAAAGCGTCCATTTCAGAAATATGCTCTTCTTCTAAAATCTCAACATTTCTTCCATCTCCTTTAATAACCAGTGCATTGGGTACTTTTTCAGCAATTTCTAAAGCTCTTTTTTTATCAATTTCAATAACTTTTATGTTGTAACCACTTTCGCATAAGCTTCTAGCTGTTTTAATACCAATTTTACTAGCTCCTAAAATCATAACATCTTTTACTCCAAACTGCTGTTTTCCAACCAACTTATATAGGTCGTTAATACATTCTTTTGGTGTTGAAAAATACACTTGATCATTGGCATGATAAACCGTGTTACCCCTAGGTATAATTGTTTTATCGGTATTTTCGGGTTTTATGGCAATGGTAATAAAATCAACTTCAGGAAACTTTTTAATAGACTCTTCAACCGTTAAATTTATAAGAGGAGAATTGTATTCTAAAGTGCTTCCTAAAATGTTTAGTGTACCGTTTTCAAACTCAATAGTATCGTTAAAAGCAGATTGATGTAAAAGCATTTTAATTTCATTGGCAGCTAATTCTCCCGGAGAAATCATAGTATCTATGCCTAATTCTTTAAAATCAATATCGGTATTAGAAGTAAATTCGTGGCTGGAGATTCGTGCAATGGTTTTTCTAGCACCTAGCTTTTTTGCTAGGACCGATGCTGTAAAATTAGTGTTTTGAGACTCTGTTACAGCTAAAAAGATATATGCTTCCTCAATGTTAATTTCTTTTAAAAGCTTAATAGAAGTGGTGTCACCTTTTATGGTAATTACATCAATATGGTTGCTGGCGTACTCCAATCTTTCAGAGTCGGTATCAATTAAAAAAATATCTTTTGATTCATAAGACAATAATTTAGCCAAATGAAATCCAACATCACCTGCACCAGCAATAATAATTTTCATACTTAAAATATTTAAAGCAAAGATATTACTCTTATCTTTGATAAAAAAATTTGCTTATGAGATATAAAAATAAGTCTTTGACGATAAAGTCTTGGGCCGAAGATGATAGGCCTAGAGAAAAATTGCTTTTAAAAGGAAATAAAGCTTTATCAGATGCCGAATTAATTGCTATTCTAATAGGTTCAGGAAACAAAGAAGAAACCGCAGTAGATTTATCAAAACGTATTTTATCTTCTCTAAATAATAGTTTAAGCGCACTGGGAAAGTTAACGGTAGCCGATTTAACAGCGTTTAAAGGTATTGGTGAAGCAAAGGCAATAACAATTATAACAGCTTTAGAATTGAGTAGGAGAGTGCGTTTTGAAAAGGTGTTACAATTACCTAAAATAGCAAGTAGTAAAGCTGTTTTTGAAGTTATGCAACCTCTAATTGGTGAATTGCAGTACGAGGAGTTTTGGGTTATTTATTTAAATAACTCAAACAAAATTTTAAATAAAAAATTAGTAAGCAAAGGGGGTTTAACAGGTACTTTAGTTGATATTAGGCTAATATTTAAAAAGGCAATTGAATTGTATGCAACCTCTATTATTTTATGTCACAATCACCCTTCAGGAAAGCTATCACCTAGTCATGCAGACAAACAGCTGACAAAAAAAATAATTCAATCAGGAATAACCTTAGACATTCATGTGCTAGACCATTTAATAATTACAGAAAATGCGTACTTTAGCTTTGCCGATGAAAACTTAATGTAATTGGTGTACAAACCTTATCAATTGTAAATGTTACTTGTTTATACTCATAAAATAACGCCAAGGCTCAACTATATATTTAAACAGTTTTTTGTTAGAGTTTTAAATATACCGGTAACTTTTACAACAAAAGTAGATGAGTTTGTTGCACATAACGGACCTAAAATTACTTATGCAAAAGCACCTCTAGGAACAGAATTTTTTATAAGAAGTCACGATTTGCTTTTTGAACAAGGTATTAATGATATAGATATAAAAGTGTTAAAATGGGACGAAACGCCTTGTTTTTTTCCAACAGGTGAATTGTCAAGTATTCCGTTTGATATTTTTGCAGCAAGTTTTTATTTGATTAGTAGGTACGAAGAATATTTACCACATGTGCAAGATGAGCATGACCGCTTTCCGGCTGAAGAAAGTATTGCTTTTAAAAATGATTTTTTAGAGCGACCTGTAATTGATATTTGGGCATATAAATTTTTAGAATTATTGAAGAAAAAATTTCCAAACTACGATTACAAAAGCAGAAAATTTAATTTAATATCTACCATTGATGTAGATTCGGCATTTGCATACAAACACAAAGGAGTGGTTAGAACTTTTGGAGGTTTTGTTAACGATATCCTTCATTTTAGATTTGTTAACTTTTGGCATCGGTTGCTTACCATTTTTAATTTTAGAGAAGATCCGTTCAATACATTTTCTAAAATATTAAATATAAAAGAAAAGTATAAAGTACCAACGTTATTTTTCTTTTTAATAGGAGATTATACAACGTATGATAAAAATATATCGTTTTCAAATAACAAATTTAAATCGCTGATTAAGTCGGTAGCAGATTATGCTAAAATAGGGCTTCACCCATCATATTTTACTTTTAAAAGTGCAGAAAAGCTCAAAAAAGAAAAGTTACGACTAGAGCGCATTACTAATACTCCTATCACATTTTCAAGACAGCACTTTTTGCGTTTAAGTATGCCTGAAACATATCAAAATCTAATAGATTTAGATTTAAAAGAAGATTATACAATGGGATATGCTAAGCAAGTTGGATTTAGAGCAAGTACCTGTACACCTTTTTATTTTTACGATTTAGATTTTGAAATTCAGACACCACTAAAAATAGTTCCGTTTATGGTAATGGACGTTACGCTTAAAAATTATATGCAGCTTTCTAAAAAGAAAAGTTTAGAAAAAATACTCGAACTTAAAAACGAGGTAAAAAAAGTAGAAGGTACGTTTGTTTCACTTTTTCATAATGAAACTTTGAGTGAAAACAAAGAATGGAAAGGGTGGCTAGATATCTATAAAAAAACGGTAATGTAATTGTGATTTTTTATTTAAAAAGACACGAGTTAAATGTGACCAAGTACAATACTTGTATACAACAGTCAGTTAATACGCGTATTTATGCTTATAGTTGGTATTTAGATGTTGTTGCAGATTGTTGGGACGTATTGGTTTTAAATGACTACGAAGCTGTTATGCCACTGCCTTGGCGAAAAAAAGTATTCTTAAAATATATTTACCCTCCTGCTTGGACACAGCAATTGGGTGTTTTTTCTAAATTGGAAATAGAAACCTCTTTACTAAAAGAGTTTATAGCAAAAATTCCTAAAAAGTTTGTAAAAGTTACCGTACAATTTAATTCAGGAAATGAGGTAGATTTTTTGCCGGTTACAAAACTAGAAAATTACGTACTAGAGTTAAAAAAGTCGACTGAAGAGTTAACAAATAAATTTAACACAAACAGAAAAAGAGTTTTATCAAAAGGAATTAAACTTGGATATAAAATTGACAAATCTGTTGCAGCTTCCGAATTTTTAAAATTCTATCAACTAGAACATTCGTATTCAGTAACACCAAATAATATGAGTGTTTTGAAAAAAATAATAACAACATTAGATAACAACGTAAATATTTGGGGAATTAGAAAAGAACATAAGCTTATAGCAGGGCTTGTGTGGTTAAAAGACGATAATAGGTTAACGTATTTATTGCCTGAAGCTACACACTTTGCAAAAAAGCAAGGCTTGCCCACATTGTTAATTTTTGAATTGATTAACGATTATAGTGAATCAAATTTAATACTTGATTTTGAAGGTTCTATGTTGCCAGGTGTGTCAAATTTTTACAAGAGTTTTGGCGCATTAAAAGAAGCATACTCTTATGTATCGTTTTTTAAAATTTGGAATAGTATAATTTAAAAATAAAATATGTTGTTAAGCTTGTTAACCACATAATTAGCGAAGAGGTTATGGCAGCACCCGTAATACCATACTTTGGAATTAAATAAAAATTACCTACAATATTTATCAATAAAGCACCACTTCCAACATAAAAATTTACGTGTGCCTTCCCAATAGATGATAGTAAGTTGCCAAAAAGACCTCTTAAAATTAAAGCACCTGCAACACCTATAAGAAGAATATAATAAGCTGTTAAAAAGCTTGGTAGTTGTTTGTCAAATAAGTTTAAAATTAGTTTTCCTAGTAAGGCTAATAGTGGTAGTATAACAATAGCTATTAATGAAAAAAGTTGCACATAATTTTTAATGTATTTTTTAATATACGCTTTGTCGTGTATGTTTTCAGTAAAAGCTACAAAATCAGTACTCATAAATATTCTGGGAATAAAAAGTAAACTGAAGGGGATAAGAGTTATGTATTTATAAAACGTAACCATCTCAGAATTAGATAGTAAAAACCCAATAATTATAATATCTATGGTAAAAAGTAACTGAGTTACTACATTAGATAAGGTTGCAAAAAAACCATATTTCCAAAAAGAAGTACTAATTGTTTTAGCGTTTTTTGAAATTTTGAAATTGAATTTTGGAACAGTAAAAAGAATTGTTACAACAGGTGAAATAACAAGTGCGGTAATGTAACCGTTTTCTTGAAAAAAATAACTGAATGCAAAAATTAAAATAAACAAGAGGATGCTATTTAATATTTCAATTTTTGAAAACGTTTTATTGTCGTGATTAATTCTAAAGAATATTTTAAAGAGCTCTAGTATATAAGATGGAATAAGAAGAAAAGAGAGTATTACAATGTAGGTATTTGTATGTTCGTATTTAAAAGAGATAAAATTAGTAACAACAATAATGCTAAGTATAAAAAAAACAGTTCCTTTAATTCCTTTTTTTAACACCTCAAAAAATAAATTCCTTTTTTCTTCTTCAGATTTTAGTAGTGCGCCAAACCTTAGAAATCCTTGCTGTAATCCTAGGCCTGAAAAGGGAATTAAAAAAACAATAATATTATAAGCAAATAAAACAACCCCAAGCTCTTTGTTATCAATTAACTTAATAGCAACTAAAGAACTCATAAAAGCGAACAGTCTTGAGCTGAAAGTTGCTGCAAATACAAAAGCACCTGCCCTATTTATAAAATTTTGTATGTAATTAAGAATAGAATTCAAGAGCTGTAGTTGATAATTGATTTACGATAAACATTAGAATACGCATTTGAAATAGTGTTGCAACTAAAATTTTCTGTTATCTTTTTATGCATTTCAACACCGTTAAAAATTGGCCTATGATTTATATGAAATACAATTTCTTTTAAGAGTCTTTTTTCGTCGTTTACTGGAATTATTGTAATGTATTTCTCTTGTTTCAATTCCGTTAAAATACCGGTATTTGTTGTTATAACAGGTGTTCCTGAGGCTAAAGCTTCGGCCATTACAATACCAAAGGTTTCAAAATTACTAAAAGAAATATACAAATGTGCATTTTGAAGTACTTTAGCAATACCTTTTGGAGTTTGTGTTCCTATTATTTTTATGTTTTTAGAAGGAATTTTGAAAAAGCTAACTTGTTTTTTAAGGCTATTTAAATCTCCATCCCCTACAATTTTAAAAATAAAACCAGTACTTTCTTCAGATAATTTTTTTACAACATTTAAAATGCCATTTATGTTTTTTTGTTCGTTTGAGAAATTAGAAACATGTACAATTTCAAAAAGAGGATTTGAGTTTTTTTGGGGTGTAAATAGTTGTGTAGCTACCACATTACCAATAACATTATAATTGCCCTTATATCCCTTATAAATCATTGCGTTTTTTAATCGTTTAGAAACAGGAATAACATACTGCGCTTTTTTGATACTGATTTTGGAAAAAAGTTTTTGAAAAAAGGAATTTTCATAATTTGATTCACTCAAAAAGCCACTCCAGTGTGCAGTTATAATAAAAGGTTTTCTTTTTAAAACAGAAAGCAGGTATGCAACTATACCCATAGGATTTACCACATTACAATGTATTAAATCAAACGTATTAATATGCGATAATCCTATCGTAAGTGCTCTAAGTTTTCGATAAAAGTTAATTGTTTTTGAAGCGTGTTTTCTAAAATACACAATAACAGTTTTTACATTGTTTTCTTCAAACAGGTCAACAACATATTTTTCAGGTTGTTTAAAATCTCCAATAGCAAATAAAACAGAAACATCGTGTTTTGTTGCTATACAAGTTGCCAAATCCTTTACAAAATTACCGTTGGTAGGGTGAATTTTTGAAGGATACCAACTACTTATAAAAAGAATATGAAGGTTTTTAATCAAAAAAGTAAGATTTATAACAAATATAATTAATTATTATTTTTTTCAGATTAATATATTTCTATTTTTATACAATGAAATATATAAAACACGTATTTTTTGATTTAGACCATACATTATGGGATTTTGAAGCCAATTCTGATGTTGCATTTGAAACCATTTTTAAAATGCACAATGTAACGGTTGATATTCATAAATTTCTGAAGAATTATAGAATTATAAACAATAAGTATTGGAAGTTATACAGAGAAGATAAAGTAACAAAGGCAGAACTTAGTTTTGGAAGGTTAAACGATACTTTTAAAACAATTAAGTATACGGTAACCCCAAGTTTAATTCATAATTTATCAAAATCATATATTGATGTATTGCCTAATAATAATAAATTGTTTGAAGGCGCTATAGAAATTTTAAACTACTTAAAACCTAAATACGAATTGCATATTATCACCAACGGATTTAATGAGGTGCAGTATAAAAAATTAGTCAATTCTGGTTTAAGTGGCTATTTTGATAAAGTTATTACTTCAGAAGAAGCCGGCGTAAAAAAACCAAATCCTATTATTTTTAACTATGCGCTTAAAAAAGCCAATGCAAAGGTACAAGAGTCTGTAATGATAGGTGATAACTGGGAAGCAGATATTATGGGAGCAAAGGAAATAGGATTTGACGTGATATTTTGTAATTTTAACAATAGTTTGGTTTCACAAAATATAAAATCGGTGAGTAACTTATTGGCAATAAAACAATATCTTTAGAATAATAAAACAATAAATAATGATGCGTAAAATTTTAACACTTGCTTTTTTGCTATGCTTTTCGGCACTTACTTTTGCACAAAAACATATAAATAACTATAAATATATTTTAGTTCCAACACAGTACGAATTTTTAAATTCTCCAGATAAATATCAGTTAAATTCACTCACAAAATTTTTGTTTAAAAAGGCAGGGTTTACAGCTATTTTTATAGGAAGTGAATATCCAAAAGATTTGATGAATGATAAGTGCTTAGCTTTAAAAGCTGCTGTTAATAAAAACTCAAGTTTATTTACAACAAAGTTAAATGTAGATTTGATTGATTGTAATGGCGAAAAAGTGTTTTCTACTTCTGATGGAAAGTCTAAAGAAAAAGATTACAAAAAAAGTTATTATGAAGCCTTACGAGCTGCTTTTAAAGATTTGGAAGCTCTTAATTATACCTACCAGCCTGTTAAATCAAAAAAACACGTTCAGCCGTCAGAGACCGCAACAGTAGAGGTAACGGTAAAAAAAGAAATGCCGATGGTTAAAAAAAACATTCAAAAAACAACCACTAAAAAAGAAGTATCTTTTTCTTCACCTGTTCAAGAAAAACCTTTATTAAAAACAGCCAAACCAACAGTAAACGGAACGTTTGATATGGGAAAATGGGGTGTTTGCTCTATTACAGCTACTAAAAACGGATTTGATGTAGTAGGAGGTGATGAAAATTTTGTGTTTGCTACAATTTATAACACATCAGTAAAAAATATATTTATTATTAAATGGAAAGCTTATAAGCAACCATTTTTAGTGAAATTAGACAACCAAGGGAATTTACAGGTTGATACAGCTACAGGGGTAGAGACGTACAAACGCATTCGTTAATAGTTGTATTTTCCTTTCCATCGTTTTTTTAAGAGTTCTCTAAACTGATTTTCACGAGTGTTTGAACCAGGTTCGTAAAGTTTGGTATTTTTTATCTCGTCAGGTAAAAATTCTTGTTCGGCAAAGTTTCCTTCATAGCTATGAGCATATTTATAATCTTTACCGTAATCTAATTCCTTCATAAGTTTTGTGGGTGCATTTCTGAGGTGAAGAGGTACCGATAAATCACCGGTTTCTTTTACCAATTTTTGTGCATTGCCAATAGCTTCATACGAAGCATTACTTTTTGGTGAATTTGCCAAGTAAATGGCACACTGACTTAAAATAATTCGAGATTCAGGAAAGCCAATCGTGTTCACAGCTTGAAATGTATTGTTGGCTAATATTAACGCAGTAGGGTTTGCATTTCCTATGTCTTCAGAAGCAAGAATAAGTAGCCTACGCGCAATAAATTTAGCATCTTCACCACCTTCAATCATTCTTGCCAACCAGTATACAGCAGCATTAGGATCGCTACCCCGAATGGATTTTATAAATGCAGAAATAATATCGTAATGTTGCTCGCCGGTTTTATCGTACCTAACAATATTTTTTTGAATTTTACTTAAAACCAGCTCGTTTGTTATTTCTATAGGCTCGTTTTCAGAGTTAACAACCAACTCAAAAATATTCAACAATTTACGAGCATCTCCTCCAGATACTCTAATTAATGCGTCGGTTTCCTTTAATGTAATATTTTTTGCAGAAATAATACGGTCTTCTTTTAGAGCTCGGTGTAACAGCTTTTCTAAATCATTTTTATCAAATGAATTTAAAATATATACTTGACACCTTGATAAAAGAGCAGGTATTACCTCAAAACTTGGATTTTCAGTAGTTGCACCAATTAAGGTTACCCAACCTTTTTCTACGGCAGCAAGTAGCGAATCTTGTTGCGATTTGCTAAACCGGTGAATTTCATCTATAAATAAAATAGGGTTTTTAGTTGTAAATAATCCGCCACTTTGTTTTGCTTTAGCAATAACATCTCTAACATCTTTAACACCTGAACTGATAGCACTTAATGTATAAAACGGACGATTTGACTCTTGAGCAATAATATTTGCTAATGTTGTTTTTCCAATGCCCGGTGGTCCCCAAAAAATAAGAGAGGGAATAATACCTCGTTTTATATGCTGTGTTAAGGTACCGTTTTTTCCTACTAAATGTTGTTGGCTAATGTAGTCTTCTAGCGTTTTTGGTCGAATTCGTTCGGCTAAAGGTTCATTCATACTGTAAAAATAGCAAATTAATAATTTAGAAGTATTGTTACTGACAATATTTCAGAATCTTGTTATTTGGACTTATATTTGACATATATCTTGCAATACAAGTTCAAAATGGATAATCCAAACTTTCAGTTTAAATCTAGCGTTGTTTTAGTGCCTCTTTTCTCGGTGTTAAGTATATGGATTGTGTACTTTATTGAGATTCAATTCAAGCTTAATTTTAATAGTTTTGGTATTTATCCCCATACAATTAGAGGCTTACGAGGAATTATTTTTTCACCATTTATTCACGGTAGTCTAAAACATTTATTTAATAATACAATTCCCTTAGCTGTATTACTTGCCTGTTTGTACTTTTTTTATCAAAAAATTGCCACAAAAGTACTTTTGTTGGGTATTTTACTTTCGGGAATGGCAACGTGGTTAATTGGGCGTCCATCATACCATATTGGCGCAAGTGGGATTATTTATTTGTTGGTTAGTTTTGTGTTTTTTAGTGGCGTTTTTAGAAAATATTACCGGCTTATAGCAGTATCATTAATTGTGGTGTTTTTATATGGTAGTTTGGTTTGGTATATTTTCCCAACAGAAGAAAGTATTTCTTGGGAAGGTCATTTATCAGGTTTTTTAATTGGTTTATTGTTTGCTTTTATTTTTAAGAATGTTGGTCCTCAAAACGAAACGTATATTTTTCAAAAAAATGAGGAGTTTGAAAAAATGTTTGACGAAAACGGAAACTTTATACTACCTGTGGTTCCAGAGGATACGGATACAGATATGCATTCAGAAAATACGAAATAGCTATTGTAATCGTTGTCTAACCACTTCGTATAAAAAAGCACCGCAAGCAACAGAAACATTTAAAGATTCAATTTCACCAAGTAAAGGTAGTTTAGCTTTATAATCAACTAATTTTAAAATAGAAGGACTTATACCTTTGTCTTCGGCTCCCATAATAATAGCTGTAGGCTTTGTTAAATCTACATTGTAAATCAAGTCGTTTGTTTTTTCTGTAGCAGCTACCAATTGAATTTCAGCAGCCTGAAATTGAAAAATAGCATCTTTTATATGATCTACTTTGCAAATAGGCACTTTAAAAGCAGCACCGGCTGAGGTTTTAATGGTGTCTGCTGACACAGGCGCATTGCCTTGGTTTTGAATTATAATACCGTGTACACCGGTACATTCAGCAGTTCTTATAATAGCACCAAAATTTCTAACATCAGAAATTTTATCAAGTAGTAAAAATAATGGAGTAGTTGTGTTTTCAAGAACATTTGAAATAAGGTCATCTAATTCGGCAAATTTAATAGGTGAAATTTGAGCAACCACACCTTGGTGATTTCCGTTTTTTGAAAGCCTGTTAAGTTTTTCAATAGGAACATAGCTGGTAGCTATGTGATATTGTTTTATAAGTGAATTTAATTCAGAAAATAAACTGCTATTCAAGTTTTTTTGTAAGAAAATTTTACTGATTGTTTTTTTTGATTGAATAGCTTCAATAACGGCTCTAATACCAAATATTTTTGAAATATTGTTTTCCATGGTGCAAACCTACATAAATTTTAAGGATTATTTGAAATGAAATTTTCAAATCGTTTATTTTTATGATGTTTGATATGGTTTATTGTTTTTTAGTTAACGAGTCGTAGTGTTTAAAAAATAATACGAGTCCTGTTTGCGACTTTAAATCAATATTGTTGTTTTTTATAAATTGGGCCATTTTAGATTTTTTGTCAGAAGCAATTTTACTCATAATGGCTTTCTTTTTTTGTTTTAAAAGCGTAGCAATTCCTTCATTCTCTGCAAAATAATAAGAAGTAAAATCTACTAGTTTTGCAGGGCGAGCACTATCAAATGAGTTTTTAGCCTTTTTAGCAGGTTTGTATTTTTTTATATTTCGTTGGTATAATGTGAAGTTATTTCCTTCGTACAACACTTTTAAAAATCCCATTCTAACACCTTCATTTTCATTTTTAATAAAAGGTCTGTACACATATTTTTGATTTCCAATGAGACAACTTATTTTCTTATCTTTTACTAGATACACGATGGTTCCGTTAGAATTTATTTCAATATCATCACTAAGAGCATTGTATCTTAATGTATATTTTTTTGTAGTAACTTTATTATCGTAAAAAATAGTTCCGTTTAAAAACGCTTTGTTAAAGTAAGCATCACCCATCACTTTTTCATATTCGGCTTGTTCAATAGCTGTTTTATTTGCTTTGTACCTTAAGTCTGTTAAAGCGTCTCTTTTTCTGTAATCCCATTCTGAAGCATTAGAATAACCATCATATGCTTGCGAACGAGATGGTGTTGTAAATACGATTTGTGAACTTAAAAGAAAAGGAAATATAAAAAGGGCTAAAAAAATGTGAATGGTCTTCATAATAGTAAAAAATTTATTCTTCTATAAATGTACAAAAAAAAGAGACTGCATTGCAGTCTCTTTTAAAATATCAATTGTAAATAGGTTACTATTCGTTACAAAGGTTAAGAGCGAGCTCACCTTCAAGTGGGCTAGGTCCGAAGTCTCCAATTACGTTCCCACTGTTAGGGCCAATAATTTGGAATGTAACTTCACTCGGCCAATCTCCGGCAACGAACGACCACACAACTGTAGATGCGTTAGCAGGTACAGTAATTGTTTGTGTTCCTGAAGAGAATGGGCCTAATCCTGTAGACCAGTAATCAGGTAAGAATGCTTCATTAGCAACACCATCAATAGTACATATTACTTTAGATCCTTGCCATCCATCACCATAAGAATCTTGCATATTCACTACATAGTCTCCAGTGATAGGAGAAGAAGGAATACAAAGAATACCTGCACTGTATGCGTAAGGTGATTGGAAATAAGAACCTTGTAAACTTCCAGAAGCATCATCGGCACTAAAAGTTCTACCATCGGTAAGTACTACTTCCAATCTGTAGTTGAAAGTATCACCACCATTGTATTGTCCAGCAACTAATCCTAAAGCATTTAAAGCTTCCTGAAATGTTACTGATACTCGAGTGCTAGGTAAACCATTAGCACTTAGGGTGAATTCTGAAGCGTTGATTGAAGATAATAATACTTCAGCTCTGTTATTAAGACCATTATTATTATTATCAGTATAGCTCACAAAAACGTCAACTCTTGATAATAAACCACCTTTTTCTTCATCTTGTTCTTCTATAACTATCTCAAATGTTGAGTTTAAATCAAAAATGTTATAGTTAAGACTTACATATTCTAGCGTTCTAAGCACTGCACCATTAGTAACGCCATCAAAAACGTCATATATTGCATTGTTAGGGTCGTTACAGCTAAACACTGAAACCGCTAGTGCAATAGTTACAATAATTTTGTTTATAAATTTCTTCATTTTTTATTTAATTTATTAGTTAGACGAAGGGAAACCTGGTGAAGCAGGGTTCGTATCCCAGAAAACTTGAACGTCTACACCACTCTTTTGAGTTGCATTCGCATTGGTATTTGCGTAACTTGCAGGGTAAAAGAATGAACGTATAAATCCACCTGGGTTAGGTTCAATATTAGGTTGTAATGTTGTTGGGTATCCTGTTCTTCTATAGAAGTTATAAGCATCAATACCATTACCAAAAGAAGCAACGAAATATTGTTCACCTAATACATCCATTTTATCAGCAGCAGCATCCCATTTATCACTAGTATCAGATAAGAACCAGTAAATCATTGTGTCTATACCACCATAATAAAAGTCAGTGATAGCTGTAAATCTATCTGTAGGTACAGCAAAACTTGTTACTTTATCAAGAGACTTGTTAATTCCATCAAATGTAGCTGTTTTAGCACCAGCAACGTCTCCAGAAGCTAATCTAAGCTCAGCAATCATGAAATCAGTCCAAGACGCTAGCATAATAGGAGTAACTCCATTACCACCATTTCCGTCTCCATTTACTTTAGAGCTGAAAGACCAATCATCCATAGCTCCTCCTGCAGGATATACACCAGAAAGTGTTCTTAAGAATCCATCAGGTGGAATACCGTTGTCATTACCGTGGTCTCTACCCCACCATCCGTAAGGGTTACCACAATATACAAATCCTGCGTAATGAGCTGGAGGGCTGTAAAGACCACATTCTAATACTTCTTCGTCAGCTGGTCCATCAATACCTGGAGTTTCACTAACTTGTCTGTAGAAATAGTAGAAAATACGTGGATCCCAATCTAACCAAGCATCAGGATAGTCACCTCTCATAGTATCCATTAACCAGTTTGACATATAGTCAGTACCACCAGTAGTTGTATAACTTGCGCTATATCTAGGGTGACGTGTGTCTGGTTGAATTTCATTTGTTCCCCAACGGAATTGGAAATCGTCAGCATTTGAACTGATATAGTTTCCTGAAGCTACAATTGCGTTAAAGTTCGCAACAGCACTTCCATCAACCAATCTAGTTGCTATATATGCTTTCATTTTTAAAGTATTGGCTGCTTTTATCCATTGTGCCCAATCTCCATCATAATAGAAATCTAGTGCAGGATCAGCAGTTGCAGTCGCATTAAAGTTTGCGATTGCATCGTCTAATAAAGCAATTGCAGCAGCATAAATACTAGCTCCAGAATCAGCAACTGGGTTTAAGTTATCTGCACCCATCAACGCTTCTGTATAAGGAACATCTCCGAAGAAATCTACTAAAGTCATCATCACATATGCTTGGATAACTTCTCCAACCGCTTTGTGGTGAACTAAATTTCCTTCGTCAGCTAAAGTATTCATGGTTTTTATATCCATCATCATACTTTGGTAAGCTGATCTCCAAATACCATCAAATCCGGTAGGAGAGAAGGCATTGGTATAATCTCTACCGTACATATAATCTATACGGGTAACTTGAGCTCCAACTGACCCCATACTCTCCACAAAATAGGCGAAGTTTACCTGAATTGCATTCAAGAAGAAGTCCGGATTGGCTTGCTCAGGTGATAGCGCGTTCGGATTCTGTGCCAAATCCAAATCAGTGGTTTCACACGAGACCATAAATAAGGCTCCGCAAAACACCATTAATTTTATTAGTTTATTTAATTTTCTCATAATATAAAATCTTTATTTTTGTTTAAAAAGAAGCTTTGATACTCATACCATATCTTCTTGAACTAGGTCCATTTAAATATTCGAAACCTGCACCATTACCAATACCAAGACCAGCTACGTTAGGGTCAAAGTTTGTGTTTTTAGGCATATTAGGTGTATAGAACCATAAGTTGTTACCTGTAAATGTGATACTTACAGCTCCAAAAGGAGTTTTGTCAAGTACTTTACTTGGTAATTTATAACTTAAAGAAACTTCTTGTAATCTAAATACAGTAGCATCATAAACTCCTAATTCGTCTGGTCCGTAAAGAACATTAGAGAAATAATAAGTAGAGTTGTTAATTTGAGTTGTATTTGGTTGTCCTGCAGGGTTTACACCTGGAAGGATAAATGAATTTTCACGATCAACACCGTCATCATTTACAACCCCTCTACCTAGTAATGTTTGGATGGTTTGAGAATACATATCTCCACCTTGTGTCCAACTAAATAAGAAATCCAGAGAGAAGTTTTTGTATGATAAGCTGTTAGACATATTCATTGTAAAGTCTGGGTTTGCATTACCAATAATGTTATTACCGTTTTGTTCAACATAACTACCAGATGAGTTTACCATAAAGTTACCGTTTGCATCACGTGCAATAGAAGTACCAATCATAGTTCCTAATGGTTCACCTTCAATAGCAGCGTTACCACGGCTAGAGAAACCAGCATATACAACAATGTCTGTATCGTTTCCTAAGTCAGTTACAATAGCTTCACTAGTAGACCAGTTAATTCCGGTATTCCAGTTAAATCCATTGTCTTCACTTTTAAAGATGTCATAGTTTACATCTATTTCAACACCATCATTTTGGATTTCTCCAATATTAGTTTGTGTTAGTGTAAATCCTGTACTTGGATCTAAAGGCCTGTCAACAATTAAATCTTTTGTAATTCTCTTGTAAATAGATAAATCTAAAGAAAGACGATTGTTAAACAATCTAGACTCAATACCAAATTCGATTTCGTCTAATCTTTCAGGTTTTAAGTTAGGATTTCCTAATAAAGAACCTGTAGAGTTTACTACTACGTCAACACCACCTTGATCTTGGAAATATTGTGTATCAAGCGATAATGTTGATGAAATTGGATATCCAGTAGGGAAGTTTGCAGATGTACCGTAACTAGCTCTTAATTTTAGGTAATTAACAGCAGTACTTTCGCTTAAAGCATCAATTGCTTTTGTAGGGATAAATGATACACTTGCAGAAGGATAGAATAACGTTCTATTATCTACAGATAAGTTAGATACCCAGTCTTCACGACCAGATAACGTTAAGAACATATAGTCTTTATATCCAAGGTTTGCTTGTCCATATATACCGTAAACGTTACGCTCTTCAAAATATTGAATTTCATCTTGAGTAGCAAAGTTGAAATGTCTTAATACTCCAAATACTTGTTGTCCTGTACTGGCAACACCATTTTGGTCGTAAACGTCTCTTCTTGAAGTTGCACCTACACTAAATGAAATATCAAAATCTTCATTAATATCGTATTCACCGTTTAACACAATGTTATGGTCATCAATAGTATTCGTGTTATTCCAAGTTTGGTAGATACCAGAACGGTTAGCTACACTACCTGTAACACCACCTTTGTTAGAAAAGTTGGTATTGTTTTCACTATATACATCAAAACCATATCTATATGTAAGGTTTAAGTTATCGTTAATTTCATACATTAAAGAAAGTCCTCCAAATGCTCTGTTGGTAATTTGAGAAGTACCTGCATTGTGAACGGTCCATAAAGGATGTTGAATACTGTTATTTTGTCTATAGTATACAGAACCACCGGTAATAGGGTTTTGATAAGGAAGACCCATCAAATCAATACTACGAGGTGTATAAAATAAGTTACCAAAAATAGAAGCATTTTCTCCACCTACATTACTACCGTAACTTGCTGCTACAGGAGGTGATTTAAAGTTTGTTTTGGTAAAGTTTAATGTACCGTTAACGGTAAATTTATTTGATAATTTAGCATTACCACCAATACTTATGGTATTTCTACGTAAGTGGTTACCAGGAGTAAATCCTTGATCATCTAAATTACCGTAGTTTACATTGTATGAAACTTGTCCGTCGCTAGAAGCACCACGAACGTTCACACTTGTACTTTTAATAATTCCTTGTCTAAAGAAATCTTTTACACCATCATAAGGTTTCCACTCATAACGAGCTCCTGCATATTCAGGAAATGCTTGAGGAATACCAGTAGCTAAAGAAGCTGTAGAATATGGATGTTCTAAGGTACCGTTTGCATCAAATGCACTACTGTTACCCCAGCCACCTGGTCCGTCTTTAGCAAATGAAGGTCCCCAGTTACTGAAGAACCATCCAAAAGCTTGATCAAAACCACCACCATATTCGTTTTGGTAGTTTGCTAATGAAGCGATTTCGTTTAAGAATAAAGAACTACTTACTGTAATTTCTGTTTTTTTAGTTCCTCCTTTAGAAGATCCAGACTTTGTAGTAATAAGAACTACCCCATTACGTCCTTGTGTACCATATAAGGTTGCCGCAGCAAGACCTTTTAATACACTTATGTTTTCAATGTTGTTTGGATCAATATCTAAGAAACGACTTGAACCGTTGTTCCCATCAACAAAGTTTCCTTGTGCATTTGTATCACTACTGAAAGGAACACCATCAACAACAAATAAAGGTTGGTTACTACCACTAAAAGAACTAAGTCCTCTAATAATAATGCTGGTACCAGAACCAGACATACCACTTTGTTGTTGGATTTGCACCCCAGAAGCTTTACCGTTTAGCACACGGGCAACATCACCTTCAGCGCGTTGATTCAACTGTTCAGAATCAACACTTGAAACAGCATACCCTAGAGCTTGCTTTTCACGTTTAATTCCCAAAGCAGTTACAACAACTTCTTTTAAGGCTTCGGCGCTTTCTTGCATCACTACGTCAATAGTGTTTGAATCACCCACGGTTTTTTCAACTGTTTGCATTCCCATAAAGCTGAATTGTAATACAGCTCCTGTGTTTGCTTTAATTGAATAATTCCCGTCAAAATCAGTTTGTGTACCTGTTTTGGTACCTTTAATAACGACCGTTACACCAGGTAGAGGTCCGCTTGCATCGGAAACTTTACCGGTAACAGTTTTCTCTTGTGCAAAAGATACTTGCACCAGTAACGCTAATAGAAGCGTTAAAAAACCATTAAATTTTGTTCTCATTATATGAATTATATGAATTAATATTTCCAAAAATCTTAATAATTTGTTAATAATCCAAACTTTTTACTGTTAAACTCTTAAATTATGTTAAAAAAAATATTTGAAAATTCATGGTTTCCTATGTTTCTTTAAAGAAAATTAGATTGTTTCTTATATGTTGTCGTTACAATTTGGCATACATTACAAAAAAAAAACCTACGAACCGAAGTTCATAGGTTTTTAAAAATTCTTATAGAATATTTATATTATTGATCCCACCAAACTCTTGAAGAGTTATTATCAGTAGCAGGAACTAATGCGCTAACACCAGCATTGTAATTAGTTGTGTTTAAACTAGATTCTTCTGTTGGGTACACATATCTTCTAGGTATTTCACCATTGTTTAAGAAATCTGTAGCAGGGATTAAAGTAGGGAAATCTGTACGTCTCCATTCAGACCACGCATCAAATCCACTAGGGAATAATGCTACCCACTTTTCTTCTGCAATTACTTGAGTATAGCCGTAAGTTCCAGCATCAGTATCTCTTGCTGCAGCATAAGCAGCTGCACTACCTGAGATTGCTGTTCCGTAATGAGCATCTAACGTTTGGTATGACATTGTGATACCGCTACTTAATAGACTGTTAACTGACCCCGCATACCATCCTAAATTAGCAGCATCTGCAAGGTTTAAGTAAGTATAAGCAGCAGTCATTAATGGTAACGGCGCTTCTTCTGTCCAAATTAAATCAGACATTTGAGCTCTACCTGCACCACTTTCATTTTCATATCCATAAGGAACACCATCTAAGTTAGGGTCAGTAGAATAAACATTGATTCTAGCATCTAACATTGTGTTAGAAGTAGTTCCCCATCCTTTAAGAGCATCTGTAAATTCTCTTGATAAGAAATAATCAGGTTTTCTGTTAAGAGACCAAGGATTTACAAAGTCTGCATTATAGCTAAACCATGCTTCATCACCAATGCTTAAAATAAGTCCTGCACTATGGCTTGCGGCTGCGTTAAACTCAGTAGCAGCATATCCAGAAGCAGAAGGGTATTTTTTAGATAATTGAAGTGACATTTGTAAAATTAACGAGTTTGCTAATTTTTGCCATTTCGCAACATCTCCACCGTAGATAATATCTCCAGTAGGACCAGCTAATGAAGGATCCATCATATCTCTAGCTGCTTTTAATTCAGTAATCATAGCTTCATAAATACTACTTTGAGAATCGTAAGCAGGTATTAAATTTTCACTAGACTGAAGAGCTTGTGAGTAAGGTACATCACCCCAAGTATCAGTAATTCTTTTGAAAATAATAGTTTTAAAGATTTTAGCTACACCAATTTGATTTTCAGGAGCTCCTTGTGCCAACAAAATAGTAGTGTGGTTTGCAGGATCTGAATTGATATCAATTACTAACTGTAAGTTAGATAATGTTTGTACGTAGTAGCTATACCAACTAGATGGTGCTTCATTATAACGCATTTCATCTGTATACGTTACCTGTGCTTGATATTGCACGTATAACGTTGGTTTTATTAGATAGTCTCTACCTGTTAGTGTAGAGTAACGAGACATTGCTCCAGCCATCAATGACGATGTGTTGGGATCTCCAGCTCCATTCGGGTTTACATTGGTATCCCCAAAGTCTATATTATCACAAGCTCCAAGAGCAAGTAAAAGACTAAGTGCTATATATTTTAATTTTTTCATCATTTTTGTTATTAGAAGGTTAATTTAATATTCATACCATAACTTTTAGTTCCTGGTAATTGTCCATTTTCACCATATGTTTCTGATAATTCAGATGGATCCCATCCGTGCTTGTTATCATCAGACACAGCAATTAACCATAAGTTTCTACCAACTAAACTAATGCTAGCACCTGTAAAGGTGTTTTTTAAGAATTTTTTAGGTAAATTATAAGTTAAGCTTATATCTCTTAATTTAATGAAACTTGCATCGTGTATAAATGGCTCAGCCAATCTGTTTCCGTAGAATTGTCCGAAGTAATCTGTAGCAGTAATATAGGTATCTACAGGATTTCCGTTAACGTCAACACCTGTTACGTGTACACCACCACCATCAGCTAGGGCATCACGAACGTTCGCTCCTCTATCGTTGATTGCAGCAGTTTCTTCTAGTAATCCAGAGTATTCACCCCATTGTTCAGATAAAGAGAAGAATTTACCTCCTTTTTGGAAGTCAATTGCAGCTGTTAAGCTAAAGTCTTTATATCTGAATGTGTTAATGAAACCTCCTGTGAAATCAGGGAGTACACTTCCTAAGTATTGACCTTGTTCAACTACGTATTTACCGTTAGATTGAAGGATTGGGTTTCCGCTAGCATCTCTTTTGATTGCAGCACCTTTTAATTGTCCCCATTCGTTTCCTAATTCGTGAATAACACTAACAAATCCGAATGCACCAGTTCCTCCTGGAGCTTCTAAAGATTGTAAGTCACCAGGTAAACTAATAACTGTAGTTGTGTTTTGACCGTAGTTAAGCGTTGATTCCCAAGTAAAGTTATCATTCTTAAAAGGAGTACCTGTTAAAGTAATTTCAACCCCTTTTCTTTCTGATTCCCCAGCGTTAGTTAAGAAACTATTGTATCCTGTTCCTCTAGGTACACTAATTGGGATGATATCATCTTTTCTGTTTTCTTTATAGTATGTAAAGTTTAATCCAATTCTGCTACCAATAAACTTAGTATCAAACCCAACTTCAAATGAAGTATTTAATGCAGGCTTGATATTAGGGTCAATGATAGTAGTTGAAGTATACTCCATAGAAATACCATTATATGGTTTAGAAGATAGAGGGTAAGAAGGATCTATTAAGTAAGCACCTAAATCGTTACCTACTTGTGCCCAACCAGCTCTAAATTTACCAAAGTTTAAGATACTGTCGTCATCCATTAACTCAGAGAAAATGAAGCTAGTACCTACAGAAGCATATCCATATCCGTTTTGGTTAGATGGTAGTGCAGAACTCCAGTCTCTACGGTATGTAGCATCTAAGTATAACATGTTTTGGTATCCAACAGAAGCTTTAGTATAAATACTACGAACTTCTTTTTGGCTTTTGTAAGTTTGAGGTGTTGGTGTAATTCCAGCATTTGCAAAATCAAATACATCAGGAATAATTAAACCACCTGTTTTAGCACCTGTATCCATTTGTGCAGAAACTCTATCGTATTTGTTGATACGGATGTTTCCTCCAATAAATGCATCTAAATCAAAATCACCAAACTTATTTTTGTAAGTTAGTAATGCATTGTAGTTATTTTCAATGCTGCTTGATTTCCAAACACCGAAAGAGTTTGACCAAGAGTTGTATAACTCAGGAGCAGCAGAGTAAGAGATAGTATAAGGAACGTAGTACTCATTCTTGTACTCTCTTTGGTTTCTAGAAACACCACCTTTTAACTCCCACTGATCGTTAAATTTGTAAGTAAGGTTTACACTTCCTACGAAGTTATCGTTTTTGTCAATGTTGTCATATTGTTCCATATAGAAATATGGGTTAAACCAGAATGCTGGCTTTTTGAATCCACCACCAAAATAAGCGTAGTAGTCAGGACCCCACCAGTTCCAACTTGCAGAATATCCGTCAGGAGTTTTTAAGTCTTTTAACTCTCTTAATTTATTCACATCAATACCTCTACTAAACCAAGAGTTAAAAGATCCGGAAGTTTGGTTACCATAACCATCTCCAAAATCTCCTTGTACTTTAGAAGTTGTAAAGTTTAAAGTTGTTGCTACATTAAATTTATCAGTAACATCAAAGTCAAAACTAGTACTTAAAAATTGTTTATCTAATTTAGTGTAAGGTGTAATACCTGTTTGATCTAAATCTGTAAATGAGATTCTTCCTCTAAAAGTGTCACTACCACCACTTAAAGCAACAGAGTTTTTAAGAGTTACACCTGTATCGTAAAAATCTTTAATGTTGTTAGGTTGTGCTTCGTATTTTGCAGTTTGTCCAAAATAAGGACTGTCTGGCCACCAAGCATACCAAGGAATGTATTCTTGACCGTCAAATTTAGGTCCCCAACTCTCATCAGCGTAGTTGTTATCCCAAACAATGTAACGTTTTCCTTGGAAAACACTCCATTCAGAAGGATACCAGCTAATAGGTAATTCGTTACCGAAAGTTCCCCAAGAAGCTTCACCTTCATAACCTCCACCGTATAAGTTTTGGTAGTTTGGTAAGTTTGCTACGTTTTCAAAAGTAATAGAACTAGATAATTCTACTCCAACACCACCTTTAGAACCTTTTTTTGTTGTAATTACAACAACACCAGCATCTGCTCTTTGTCCATAAAGTGCAGTTGCGTTAGGTCCTTTAAGAACGTTTAATGAAGCAACATTATCCATGTCAATGTTATTAGGGTCTGTTGGAACTCCATCTACAATGTATAGAGGATCAGAGTCAGAAGTTAAAGAGATAGCCCCTCTAATTCTAATTTTCCCTGCTTGTCCTAATTTAGAACCAGCTTGACTTTGTATTTGAACACCAGCAACTTTACCAGCAATCGCTGTTTTAATGTTGGCGTCTTGAGTAATGTTTAATTCTTCTGCTTTTATTTCTTGAGCAGCGTAAGGAAGTGTTTTTGCTTCACGCTTAATACCTAAAGCAGTCACAACAACTTCTTTCAATGCTTCTGCACTTTCTTGCATCGTCACGTCAATAGTGTTTGAAGCACCTACGGTTTTTTCAACTGTTTGCATTCCCATAAAGCTGAATTGTAGTACAGCTCCTGTGTTTGCTTTAATTGAATAATTACCATCAAAATCAGTTTGAGTACCTGTTTTGGTACCTTTAATAATAACTGTTACGCCAGGTAATGGTCCGCTTGCGTCGGAAACTTTACCGGTAACAGTTTTCTCTTGCGCAAATGTAACTTGCACTAGTAACGCTAGAAGAAGCGTTAAAAAACCATTAAACTTTGTTTTCATTATATAATTATTTGAATTAATAGCCCCAAAATTCTTAATAATTAGTTAATATTCCAAACTTTTTAACATTAAACTATCCTTTTTCTGTAAAAAAAAGAAGAGGAAAGGAGTATAAACTAACAAATTCTAACAAAAAATAAATTTTTATAAATAAAATCACAAAAAATATGTGATTTTAATGTGAATTTTAGAATTATTGAATTGCACAGGATCACGATCGTTTTTTCCAAGGACATAACTGATGTTTACAAGACTGTAATTTGTTGTAAAGTAGTATCCTACGCCAAATCCGTATAAATTATCGGTGGTATTTTTTAAATCGTTTTTAAGGATTGCAAAATCGGTAATGGTATAAATATGTGAAGTTTTACCACTATTAAAGTGGTACTCAATGTTTGTGAGATTATATTTAGAGGTAAACACACTTTGTTCGTCAAATCCTCTTATAGAGTTAATACCACCTATTCTAAAAAGCTCATTTTGAAGTAGGTTTTTTGTATTTAGTAGTTCAGTAGAATTTTTAAGTCGCAACAAGTTGTTATTGATGTTAATTAATAGCTGTGTTTGTAGTAAAAATTTTTGTTGTTTTGTTTTTCCTATGACAGAGGTTTTATTTCCGAATAAATAATGAGCATTCACAAAAAATTTACTTTCAGAATTTAAATAGTTTGGGGTAGTTTTATAACGATAAGACAATCCTATAAAGCGTTTATCGAATTGACCGATATTGTCAGTAACATCAAGATTGTTTGTAAGATCACTTTTTTCGCTATTAATAACTACAGCAATACTGTTTTTACGATTAATGTCGTATGTTGTTTTTACATTTAATGAAGTGTTAAGGTATGTAGAGTCTTGCTTGAATATAGCAAAGTTTGCAGTTACTCCAAAGCGGCTATTCATCATATAAGGTGTGCTAAAATTTAATTTCAAAGATTGATTACTGTCTTGAGTGTTGTTTCTCCAGTTAAACGAGATAGTTTCAGCCTTATTAAAAATATTGTTTAAAAATAGGTTTAGGTAACCGTTAAATTTTAAGGTGTTGTTATTGGCTTGATTTGAAAAACCTATAATACCGTCAAACTTACTATCTGACTTTTTTTTCAGGTATAGAAATAGGCTGGTAGAATCTTTAGTAAATAACACTTCCGGACTTTTGATTTGGGTTACAAAAGGAATAGCGCGTATTAGTCCTTCTACTCTTTCAAGAGTATTTAAATTAAAAAGGTCTCCTTTTTTAATATCTAAATAGTGTGAAATGTATTTTTCAGGAAAACCGGCATACCCTTTAATAACCACATTGTCAATTTTTCTTTTGTTTGAAATATTTAATGCTAGTGAAGCGCTTAACGTATTATTTTGAATATGTAATTTTTTTAAAGAAGCGTTTACAAATGAATATCCGTTATTTTCGTAGTAGGTAATAATATTATTTAAAGTGTTTTCGATTTCTGAAGTAGTAATCGTAAAAAAATTTGATGTGTAACTATTTGAAATTTCAGTTAAAAGAGTGTTGGGTATTTTTTTGTGATAAAATATTTTGATGGAGTCAATTCTGTTGTTTAATGTAAATACACATTTAAAAATAGAATCAATTTCAGTAACACGATAATCGTTATTTACAAAACCGGCATAAGCAAGTTTTAATGAGATAGAATCTATTTCGTTAAAAACACTTTTTTTAGATTTATGAAAGGCTCTGTATTTTAGGGTGCCTAAATAATTACGGCTAACACTGTCTTTAGATGTAAGGGTTAAGTGGTATTGCTGAGCCGTTACACTGTGCAGGTTAGCTATAAATAAAAATATTAAAAACAGTAATTTGTAGAATGTTTTCAAGACCATAAAATTATGTGGTGAATATACATTATAAATATGGTGTAAATTTAATTTATAAAAATAAAATCTTCAGGTCTTTGAATAACAAGAAATTATTTATAAATTTGCAAACTCTTAAAAAAGAGGTTATATACAAATATAAAGTAATTAATAACAATAATTAGTATGCCAACAATTTCGCAATTAGTACGAAAAGGAAGAACCAAAATAACTAAGAAGAGTAAATCGGCTGCTTTAAATTCTTGTCCACAAAGACGTGGAGTTTGTACACGTGTTTACACCACAACACCAAAAAAACCAAATTCAGCTATGCGTAAAGTAGCCAGAGTAAGGTTGACAAATGGTAATGAGGTAAATGCATACATTCCAGGTGAAGGACATAATTTACAAGAGCACTCGATAGTATTAGTTAGAGGTGGAAGGGTTAAAGATTTACCAGGGGTAAGATATCATATTGTACGTGGTGCATTAGATACTGCAGGTGTTGAGGGAAGAACTCAACGTCGCTCTAAGTACGGAACAAAAAGACCTAAAAAGTAATTTTAAAAACTTTAATGTAAAGACATGAGAAAAAGAAGAGCGAAAAAAAGAGTTCTCTTACCAGATCCAAAATTTAATGATCAATTGGTTACGCGTTTTGTAAACAACTTGATGTGGGATGGTAAAAAATCAGTTGCTTTTAAAGTATTCTACGATGCTTTAGATATTGTAGAACGAAAGAAACAAGACGAAGAAAAAACATCTTTAGAAATTTGGAAAGAAGCGTTGTCAAACGTAATGCCCCACGTAGAGGTTCGTAGCCGTCGAGTAGGTGGAGCTACATTTCAAATTCCAATGCAAATTAGACCAGACAGAAAAGTGTCAATGGCTATAAAATGGTTAATTACATTTTCTAGAAAACGTAACGAAAAATCAATGGCTCAGCGTTTAGCTGCAGAGATTTTAGCAGCATCAAAAGAAGAAGGTGCAGCCGTTAAGAAAAGGGTAGATGTTCATAAAATGGCAGATGCTAATAAAGCATTCTCTCACCTTAGATTTTAATTAGTTAGAAATGGCAAGAGATTTAAAATATACAAGAAACATAGGGATTGCTGCTCATATTGATGCAGGAAAAACAACTTGTACAGAGCGTATTCTTTATTATACAGGTGTTTCTCATAAAATAGGTGAAGTACATGATGGTGCTGCAACTATGGACTGGATGGAACAAGAGCAAGAAAGAGGTATTACTATTACTTCGGCAGCTACACACTGTGAGTGGCCTTATAATGGAGAAAATTATGTAGTAAATATTATTGATACTCCGGGTCACGTTGACTTTACTGTTGAGGTAGAGCGTTCATTACGTGTTTTAGATGGAGTAGTTGCACTTTTTAGTGCAGTTGATGGTGTTGAGCCTCAATCAGAAACTGTTTGGAGACAAGCGGATAAATACAAAGTACCTCGTTTAGGGTTTGTAAATAAAATGGATAGACAAGGAGCAGACTTCTTTAACGTGTGTAAGCAAGTTAGAGAAATGTTAGGAGGAAATCCAGTTCCTTTACAAGTGCCTATAGGTGACGAAATAGATTTTAAGGGAGTTGTTGATTTAATTTCTAAGAAAGCTATTATTTGGAACGAAGAGGATAAAGGAATGACTTATGAAGAAATTGATATTCCTGAAGAATTAGAAGAAGATGTTGAAAAATACAGAACGCAATTAGTTGAAGCTGTAGCTGAATACGATGAAGAGTTATTAGAAAAATTCTTTGAAGACGAAGATTCAATTACTGAAGAAGAAATTATAGCTGCATTACGTGCTGCAACCATAGACATGTCAATTATTCCAATGATGTGTGGTTCTGCATTTAAAAACAAAGGTGTTCAAGCAATGCTTGATGGAGTGATGAGATTTTTACCATCACCTTTAGATATTGAAGCTATTGAAGGTACTGATCCTGACTCAGGAGAACCTGCTTATAGAAAGCCAGATGTTAAAGAACCTTTTTCAGCCTTAGTATTTAAAATTGCTACAGATCCATTTGTTGGTCGTTTAGCATTCTTCCGTGCATATTCAGGATTTTTAGATGCCGGTTCATACGTGTTAAACACGCGTTCAGGAAAAAAAGAACGTGTATCTCGTATTTACCAAATGCACTCAAACAAGCAAGAGCCAATTAAAAAGATTGAAGCAGGAGATATTGGAGCAGCTGTAGGATTTAAAGATTTAAAAACAGGAGATACTATTTGTGATGAAAAAGCACCAATAGTATTAGAATCTATGTCTTTCCCAGAACCAGTAATAGGTATTGCAGTTGAGCCAAAAACAAAAGCTGATGTTGATAAGTTAGGAATGGCTTTAGGTAAATTAGCTGAAGAAGATCCAACTTTTCAAGTAAAAACAGACGAAGCTTCAGGGCAAACCATTATTTCAGGAATGGGTGAATTACACCTTGAAATTATTGTAGATCGTTTAAAAAGAGAATTTAAAGTTGAGGTAAACGAAGGTCAACCTCAAGTAGAATACAAAGAAGCGATTACAGCAAAAACAAAACATAGAGAAGTTTATAAAAAGCAATCTGGTGGACGTGGTAAATTTGGAGATATCCAATTTATTATGGAACCTGCAGAAGAAGGAAAAACAGGATTAACTTTTATAAATGAGATTAAAGGAGGAAATATTCCTAAAGAATACATTCCATCTGTAGAAAAAGGTTTTAAAGAAGCCATGAAAAATGGACCTTTAGCCGGTTACGAAGTAGATAGCTTAAAAGTTACATTATTTGATGGTTCATACCACGCAGTCGATTCAGATCAATTATCATTTGAGTTAGCTGCAAAATTAGGATTTAAAGCTGCAGCCAAAAGCGCAAAAGCAGTTATACTAGAGCCTATTATGAAGCTTGAAGTTGTAACTCCAGAAGAAAATATGGGAGATATTGTAGGAGATTTAAACAGACGTAGAGGTCAAGTACACTCTATGGATGATAGAGCAGGTGCAAAAGTTGTTAAAGCAACAGTACCACTATCTGAAATGTTTGGATATGTAACTACACTAAGAACATTATCTTCAGGTAGAGCAACATCATCAATGGAATTTTCACACTATGCAGAAACTCCTTCAAACATCGCAGAAGAAGTAATTGCAAAAGCTAAAGGTTAATCTCTAAATTAGAAACGATGAGTCAAAAAATTAGAATAAAATTAAAATCATACGATTACAATTTAGTAGATAAATCTGCTGAAAAAATCGTAAAAGCGGTAAAAACCACTGGCGCAGTTGTAAACGGGCCAATACCACTACCAACTCATAAAAAGATTTTTACAGTATTACGTTCACCACACGTAAATAAAAAATCAAGAGAACAATTCCAATTAAGTACCTACAAACGCTTGTTAGACATTTATAGTTCATCATCAAAAACTATCGATGCTTTAATGAAGTTAGAGTTACCTAGTGGAGTTGAGGTAGAAATTAAAGTTTAATTACTTTAAATGTCGGATGAAAAATTCCGATAACATGTCCGGAGCGGTTGACGAAGGAAAAACGTAAAAATACATTCAGGGTTGAAGTATTTTGACCCTGTTTTTTTGAAATAAAAACAATTAATAAATAATAATTAAATAAACATGTCTGGGTTAATAGGAAGAAAAGTCGGTATGACCAGTTTGTTCGATGAAAACGGGAAGAATATTCCATGTACAGTAATCGAAGCAGGTCCATGCGTAGTTACCCAAGTCAGAACCGAAGAGGTAGACGGGTATAGTGCCCTTCAATTAGGTTTCGATGACAAGGCAGAAAAACGCACTAATAAAGCGTTACAAGGTCACTTTAAAAAGGCCGGAACTTCTGCTAAAAAGAAAGTTGTCGAATTCCAAGGATTTGAAGAAGAGCATAAATTAGGAGATGAAATAACAGTAGAACTTTTTACAGAAGGAGAATTTGTTGATGTATCAGCAACCTCTAAAGGAAAAGGTTTTCAAGGTGTAGTAAAACGTCACGGTTTTGCCGGAGTTGGTCAAGCAACACACGGTCAGCATAACCGTTTAAGAGCTCCAGGTTCTATTGGAGCGGCATCTTATCCTGCAAGAGTATTCAAAGGAATGCGAATGGCAGGTAGAATGGGTGGAGAAAAAGTTACAGTTCAAAATTTAAGAGTTTTAAAAGTAGTTCCAGAAAAGAACTTACTAGTTGTTAAAGGATGTGTTCCTGGGCATAAAAACGCTTATGTAATTATTCAGAAATAATGAAAGTATCAGTTTTAGACATACAAGGAAAAGATACAGGAAGAAAAGTAGACCTTTCTGATGCTGTATATGGAATTGAGCCAAACAACCACGCTGTATATTTAGATGTAAAGCAATTTTTGGCCAATAAAAGACAAGGAACTCATAAAGCTAAAGAAAGAGCAGAAATATCAGGAAGTACCCGTAAGATTAAAAAACAAAAAGGTACAGGTACAGCTCGTGCAGGTAGTATTAAATCTCCTGTATTTAGAGGAGGAGGTAGAATTTTTGGTCCAAGACCAAAAGATTACTCTTTTAAATTAAACAAAAATTTAAAGAGATTAGCTCGAAAATCTGCATTAAGTATTCAAGCAAAAGACAATAATATCATTGTTGTAGAAGATTTTAGCTTCGAAACACCAAAAACCAAAAACTTTATGGAAGTTTTAAAGGCTTTAGGAATTGAGAACAAAAAATCTTTATTTGTGTTTGCTGAATCAAATAAAAATGTATATTTGTCATCGCGCAATTTAAAACACTCTAAAGTTGTAACTAATTCAGGTTTAAGTACTTACGAGTTGTTGAATGCAAACAAAGTTGTCCTTTTTGAAAGTACTTTAGAAGGGATTGAATCTAATTTAAGTAAATAGGTAACAGAAATGAGTATTTTAATTAAACCTATTATCACGGAAAAAGCGACAAACGATAGTGAATTATTTAACCGCTATGCCTTTGTTGTAGATAAAAAAGCTAACAAGCTTGAAATTAAAAATGCTGTAGAAGAAACTTACGGTGTTGCAATTGAAAGTGTACGAACTATGAACTATCCTGTTCAGCGTAAAACAAAATACACGAAAAGTGGTGTTGTTCAAGCAAAATCAGGAGCTTATAAAAAAGCAATAGTCCAGTTAGCAGAAGGAGAAAGTATTGATTTTTATAGCAATATCTAAGAAAAGATAAAAAATGTCAGTTAGAAAATTAAAACCAATAACACCAGGTCAGCGTTTTAGAGTAGTAAATGGGTTCGACACCATTACTACTGACAAGCCGGAAAAAAGCTTATTAGCTCCGAAAAAAAGATCTGGAGGTCGAAACAATCGAGGGAAAATGACGATGCGCTATATAGGTGGTGGTCATAAAAAAAGATACCGTATTATCGATTTTAAAAGAGATAAAAACGGTATTCCTGCAACAGTTAAATCTATAGAGTATGATCCAAACCGTACAGCATTTATAGCATTGCTATCTTATGCTGATGGTGAAAAGAGATACATCATTGCTCAAAGTGGTTTAAAAGTTGGACAAACAGTTATTTCTGGTAAAGGAGCTACTCCTGATGTTGGAAATACAATGTTGTTAAGCGAGATTCCTTTAGGAACTACAATCTCTTGTATAGAGTTACATCCTGGTCAAGGAGCAGTTATTGCTCGTAGTGCAGGATCTTTTGCTCAATTAATGGCAAGAGAAGGTAAATATGCAACTGTAAAAATGCCATCAGGAGAAACAAGAATGATCCTTGTTACCTGTATGGCAACAATAGGAGTTGTATCAAACTCAGATCATCAATTATTAGTTTCTGGTAAAGCCGGTAGAACACGTTGGTTAGGAAGAAGACCACGTACAAGACCGGTTGTAATGAACCCTGTAGATCATCCAATGGGTGGTGGAGAAGGTCGTTCATCAGGAGGGCATCCTAGATCTAGAAACGGTATTCCTGCTAAAGGATACAAAACGAGATCTAAGACCAAAGCGAGTAACAAGTATATTATAGAACGTAGAAAAAAATAATTGAGATATGGCACGTTCATTAAAAAAAGGACCTTACGTTTTTCATAAACTTGAGAAGAAAGTACAAGCAAATATAGAATCTGGTAAAAAATCAGTAATCAAAACTTGGTCAAGAGCCTCAATGATTACCCCAGATTTTGTTGGACAAACAATAGCTGTTCATAACGGTCGTCAGTTTGTACCAGTTTATGTAACAGAAAACATGGTAGGGCATAAATTAGGAGAATTTTCACCAACACGTTCTTACAGAGGACATGCAGGTGCAAAAAATAAAGGAAAAAAATAAGTAGGTAATCATGGGAGTTCGTAAAAAATTAAGAGCACAGCAGATCAAAGAGGAGAAAAAGCAACTGGCTTTCGCTAAGCTTACAGGTTGTCCTACATCACCAAGAAAAATGCGCTTGGTTGCTGATTTAGTTAGAGGAGTTGAGGTAGAAAAAGCACTTCAAATCTTAAAATTTAATTCAAAAGAAGCTTCAATAAATCTTGAAAAATTACTATTGAGTGCCATTGCAAACTGGCAAGCAAAAAATGAAGATTCAAGCATTGAAGATGCCGGTTTATATATTAAAGAAATATATGTAGACAGCGCAGGAATGTTAAAAAGATTAAGACCAGCACCTCAAGGGCGTGCACATCGTATTAGAAAACGTTCTAATCACGTAACCTTAATCTTAGGAAGTAATAACGCAAGCAATTAATCATAAGTAGAAATGGGACAAAAGACAAATCCAATAGGAAACCGAATAGGAATTATCAGAGGATGGGAATCTAACTGGTATGGAGGAAAAAACTACGGAGATAAAATTGCCGAAGACGATAAAATAAGAAGGTATGTACATGCCCGATTATCAAAAGCAAGTGTTTCAACTGTAATTATTGAGCGTACACTTAAACTTGTAACCGTTACTATCACTACTGCTAGACCAGGTATTATTATTGGTAAAGGAGGTCAAGAGGTAGACAAGTTAAAAGAAGAGCTTAAAAAAATTACCGGTAAAGAGGTTCAAATCAACATTTTTGAGATTAAACGCCCAGAGCTTGATGCACGTTTGGTGGCAGCTAGTATAGCACGCCAAATAGAAAACAGAATATCATACCGTAGAGCAATTAAAATGGCGATTGCTGCTACAATGCGTATGAATTCTGAAGGAATCAAAGTTCAAATTTCAGGTCGTTTAAACGGAGCAGAAATGGCGCGTTCTGAACACTATAAAGAAGGAAGAATCCCTCTTTCTACCTTTAGAGCCGATATTGATTATGCACTTGTTGAAGCCCATACAACCTATGGAAGATTAGGTGTTAAAGTATGGATTATGAAAGGCGAGGTTTATGGTAAAAGAGAATTATCACCACTAGTTGGTCTTTCTAAAAAGCAAGGAAAGGGCGATAGAGGTAGAGGAAACTCGAAAAGATCACAAGCTCGTAGAAGAAAATAAATCTTTAAAACTTAGAAGGTAAAATGTTACAGCCAAAGAGAGTTAAATATCGTAAAGTACAGAAGGCGAAGGGGAATATGAAGGGGAATTCGCAAAGAGGACATCAACTTTCAAATGGAATGTTTGGTATCAAAGCTTTGGAACAAAACTTACTTACATCTCGTCAAATAGAAGCAGCACGTATTGCTGCAACACGTTATATGAAAAGAGAAGGTCAATTATGGATTAAAATATTTCCAGATAAACCTATTACCAAAAAACCATTAGAAGTACGTATGGGTAAAGGTAAAGGGGCACCAGAATATTTTGTTGCCGTAGTAAAGCCAGGTAGAATTATGTTCGAAGTTGGTGGAGTACCTTTAAATATAGCAAAAGAAGCTTTACGTTTAGCAGCACAAAAACTTCCTGTGAAAACAAAGTTTGTTGTAGCTAGAGATTTTGATAACGCTTAATAACCGATTACGAAAATGAAACAATCTGAAATTATAGGATTATCAACTGAAGAGTTACAAGAGAAACTTGGAAGTTTAAAAAAGAGTTATACCGATCTAAAAATGGCTCACGCAATTTCGCCATTGGAAACTCCAATGCAATTGAGAGCACTTAGAAGAACTGTAGCTCGAGTAGCTACAGAATTAACTAAAAGAGAATTACAATAATTGTATTCAGAAGTAAAAGATGGAAAAAAGAAATCTTAGAAAAGAGAGAATAGGCGTAGTTTCAAGTAACAAAATGGAGAAATCTATTGTTGTTTCTGAAGTTAAGAAAATGAAACACCCTATGTACGGAAAATTCGTGTTGAGCACAAAAAAATATGTTGCACACGATGAGAACAATGATTGCAATATTGGAGATACTGTTAAAATAATGGAAACACGTCCAATGAGTAAATCTAAACGTTGGAGGTTAGTAGAAATCCTAGAAAGAGCTAAATAATTATGTTACAAACAGAATCAAGATTAAGAGTAGCAGATAATACTGGAGCTAAAGAAGTTTTAGTTATCCGCGTTTTAGGAGGAACCAAAAAACGATATGCTTCAATTGGTGACAAAATAGTTGTAACTATTAAAGACGCTACACCAAACGGAACCGTGAAAAAAGGTCAAGTTTCTAGAGCAGTAGTTGTTAGAACGAAGAAAGAAATTAGAAGAAAAGACGGATCGTATATTCGATTTGACGACAATGCTTGTGTATTGTTAGATGCTTCTGAAGAAATGAAAGGAACCCGTGTATTCGGCCCTGTAGCAAGAGAACTTCGTGAAAAACAATTTATGAAAATTGTATCATTAGCACCTGAAGTGCTTTAATAAACTATTCAAAAATGAAGTTAAAGATAAAATCAGGAGATACTGTTAGAGTTATGGCAGGTGACCATAAAGGAGAAGAAGGAAAAGTAGTTAAAATTTTTCCTAGTAAAAACAGAGCAATTGTAGAAGGTGTCAATATGATATCAAAACATGCAAAACCTAGCGCACAAAACCCACAAGGAGGAATTGTGAAAAGAGAAGCTTCTATAGATATTTCTAACCTAATGCTACTTGAAAATGGTCAAGCAGTAAAAGTTGGATTTAGAATGGAAGGTGATAAGAAAGTTAGGTTTTCTAAAAAATCTGATAAAGCAATTTAGTTATGGCTTATATACCAAGACTTAAAGAAGAGTATAAAAGTAGAGTTATTAAAGCTCTTACTGATGAATTTGGCTACAAAAATGTAATGCAAGTTCCTAAATTACAAAAAATTGTAATTAGTAAAGGAGTAGGTGCTGCAGTAGCCGATAAGAAATTAATAGATTATGCCGTTGATGAATTGACCAAAATTTCTGGTCAAAAAGCAATCGCTACAATATCTAAAAAAGACGTTGCAACTTTTAAATTACGTAAAGGAATGCCAATTGGAGCCAAAGTAACTTTAAGAGGTGAAAAAATGTACGAATTTTTAGATAGATTAGTGACCGCATCTTTACCACGTGTTAGAGACTTTAACGGAATAAAAGCAAATGGTTTTGACGGAAGAGGAAACTACAATTTAGGTATTACAGAACAAATCATTTTCCCAGAAATTGATATTGATAAAGTAAACAAAATTAGTGGTATGGATATTACCTTTGTAACATCTGCTCAAACAGATAAAGAGGCAAAATCATTATTAAGTGAATTAGGTTTACCATTTAAAAAGAATTAGGAATGGCTAAAGAATCAATGAAAGCCCGAGAGGTTAAAAGACAAAAATTAGTAGCAAAGTATGCTGAAAAAAGAAAAGCTTTGAAAGAAGCTGGAGATTATGAAGCATTACAAAAACTACCAAAAAATGCTTCACCAGTTCGTTTACACAACCGTTGTAAACTTACAGGAAGACCAAAAGGGTATATGAGACAATTTGGTATATCACGTGTAACATTCCGTGAAATGGCAAATCAAGGCTTAATACCAGGAGTTAAAAAAGCAAGTTGGTAAAAATTTAAATTGGTTTTAGGTTCAATGTATTTTGAAAACCGGAACCGCAAAATAATAAATATGATTACAGACCCAATCGCAGATTATCTAACAAGAGTTAGAAATGCAATTAGTGCAGGCCATAGAGTTGTTGAAATTCCGGCTTCAAAAATTAAAAAAGAAATAACTAAGATTTTATTTGATCAAGGTTATATTCTAAGCTATAAGTTCGAAGACAACAGTGTTCAAGGAACCATTAAAATAGCTTTGAAGTACGATAAAGAAACGAAGGCTTCAGTTATTAAAAAATTACAGCGTGTAAGTACACCAGGTTTACGTAAGTATGTTGGTGCAAATGAAATGCCACGTGTATTAAACGGATTAGGTATAGCAATAGTTTCTACATCAAAAGGTGTTATGACTAACAAAACTGCTCGAAAAGAGCACGTTGGTGGAGAAGTTTTATGTTACGTATATTAATAAAGAACTAAACAAAGATGTCAAGAATAGGAAATAACCCAGTTACAATACCAGACGGTGTTACATTTGAAATAAATGATAATATCATAACTGTTAAAGGTAAGTTGGGAGAGTTAACTCAAAAAATAGCTGGAGATATTACTGTAGAGGTTGAAGACGGAACAGTTGTTTTAAAACGCCCTACCGATAGTAAAATTCACAAATCTCAACACGGTTTATACAGATCTCTAATTAACAATATGGTTATAGGAGTTTCTAAAGGATGGACCAAAGAGTTAGAGCTAGTGGGTGTAGGTTATAGAGCAAGCAACCAAGGTCAAGTATTAACATTGGCTTTAGGATATTCTCATAATATAGTTTTTGATTTAGCTCCTGAAGTTAAAGTAGAAACTATTTCAGAAAAAGGAAAAAATCCAATTGTAAAATTAACTTCATTTGATAAACAACTTGTAGGCGCTATTGCAGCAAAGATTCGTTCTTTCCGTAAGCCAGAGCCATACAAAGGAAAAGGAGTTAAATTTGTAGGAGAAGAATTAAGAAGAAAAGCAGGTAAAACTGCATAATAATTAGAATATTATGGCATTATCAAAGCTTGAAAGAAGACGTAGAATTAAGCATAGAATTAGAAAAGTAGTATTTGGTACTGCTTCAAGACCAAGATTATCGGTTTTTAGAAGTAACAAAGAAATTTATGCTCAATTAATAGATGATAACTCTGGTAACACGATTTTATCAGTATCATCAAGAGATAAAGATATTGAAGCAACAGGTTCAAAATCAGAAATTGCAAAAGCAGTAGGTAAAAGTATTGCTGAAAAAGCAGTTAAATCTGGAGTAGAATCAGTTTCATTTGATAGAAATGGATTTTTGTATCACGGTAGAGTGAAAGCTCTAGCAGACGCTGCACGAGAAGCAGGTTTAAAATTTTAATAAATTATGTATCAAAAATACAGCAACGTAGAAAGAGTTAAACCTAGCGGGTTAGAACTACAAGATCATTTAGTAGGTGTACAAAGAGTAACCAAAGTAACTAAAGGTGGTAGAGCATTTGGATTTTCAGCTATTGTAGTAGTTGGAGACGGAAATGGAGTAGTAGGACATGGCTTAGGTAAATCTAAAGATGTAGCTTCTGCAATTGCAAAAGCAATTGAAGATGCAAAGAAAAATTTAGTTAGAATTCCAATTATTAATCAAACCTTACCTCACGAACAAAAAGGGAAGTATGGTGGAGCAAGAGTATTTTTAAAGCCGGCATCACACGGTACAGGAGTTATAGCAGGTGGAGCAGTACGTGCAGTACTTGAATCTGTTGGTGTACATGACGTACTTTCAAAATCTCAAGGTTCATCAAACCCACACAATGTTGTAAAAGCAACTTTAGATGCGTTATTACGACTTAGAAGTGCAAGTATGGTTGCTAAAGAAAGAGGAATTTCTTTAGAGAAAGTATTTAAAGGATAAAACAAGGATTTACGATGGCAAAAATTAGAGTAACACAGGTAAAAAGTAAAATTAGACGTCCTCAAAATCAGAAAAGAACTCTTGAGGCACTGGGTTTACGTAAGATTGATCAGGTAGTAGAACACGAAGCTACACCAGCAATCCTTGGAATGGTAAATAAAGTTAAACACTTAATTTCTGTTGAAGAAGTTAAATAACAATTTTATAAAAAATGACATTAAATAACTTAAAACCTGCAGAAGGATCGGTTAAAACACAAGGAAAACGTGTAGGTAGAGGACAAGGATCTGGTAAAGGAGGTACCGCAACAAGAGGTCATAAAGGAGCGAAATCTCGTTCAGGATATTCAAGAAAAGTTGGATTTGAAGGAGGACAAATGCCTTTACAGAGACGTGTACCTAAATTTGGTTTTAAAAACATTAACCGCAAAGAATATGTAGGTGTAAATTTACATAAACTTCAAGAGTTGGTTGATGCAAAGAAAATTAAAGATACCGTAACGTTAGATATTTTAGTTGAAAATAGATTAGCTCGTAAAAATGACCTAGTTAAAATATTAGGTAATGGAGAGTTAAAAGCTAAATTAAACGTAACAGTACATAAGTTTACAGCAACAGCGAAAGCTGCAATTGAAAATGCTGGAGGAACAGCAGAAACTTTATAATAACTATTTATAGATGAAAAAGTTTATTCAAACCACTAAAGATATTTGGAGTATCGAAGAACTTAGAAATAAGATTCTATTAACACTTGGATTTATGGTCATTTACCGTTTTGCGGCACAAGTACCACTTCCAGGGATTGATATTGCTGCAGCTCAAGCTGCACTTAAAAACCAAACAAGTGGTGGTGGAATTCTAGGGCTACTAAATATGTTTACCGGAGGTGCTTTTGCCAAAGCATCGGTGGTAGCATTAGGTATTATGCCTTATATCTCAGCTTCAATTGTAGTTCAGTTAATGGGAATCGCAGTTCCATATTTACAAAAGCTACAAAAAGATGGCGAAAGTGGTAGAAAAAAAATCAACCAAATTACACGTTGGCTAACCATTGCAATTACAATGGTTCAAGGCCCGGCATATATTACTAATATCTATCAACTAATACCTTCATCGGCATTTTATTTAAGTGGTAGTATGTTTTGGTTGACTTCTATGGTTGTTTTAACAGCAGGAACTATATTCGCAATGTGGTTGGGTGAAAAAATTACCGACAAAGGTATTGGTAATGGTATTTCACTATTAATTATGATTGGTATTATAGCTCGATTTCCAGGAGCATTTATTCAAGAAGCAGTATCAAAAATTACAGCCTCTAATGGTGGAATGATTATGATTTTGATAGAAGTAATTTTGTGGTTTGTAGTAATACTTGTTTCAGTTTATTTAGTAACAGCAGTTCGAAGAATAGCTGTTCAATATGCTAGAAAAACAGTGGCAGGAAATATAAAAAGTGTTGCAGGTTCTAGAGATTATATACCGTTGAAATTAAACTCATCGGGTGTAATGCCTATTATATTTGCACAAGCTATTATGTTTGCACCGGCATTGTTAACTAGATCAGATAGTGAAACTATTAAGTCAATAGGTATTGCTTTTTCTGATATGTTTGGAGTTTGGTACAACTTATTGTTTGCATTTTTAATTATAGTATTTAGCTATTTTTATACAGCAATTACAATACCTACAAATAAAATGGCAGACGATTTAAAAAGAAGCGGTGGATTTATTCCGGGTATTAGACCAGGAAAAGATACAGCCGAAATGTTAGATAGAATACTATCTTTAATAACATTCCCAGGATCTTTATTTTTAGCATTAATAGCTATATTACCAGCTATTGTTGTTAAATTTGGAGTGACACAGTCTTGGGCTTTATTTTACGGAGGAACATCGTTGTTAATTATGGTTGGAGTTGCAATTGATACCATACAACAGATTAACTCTCACTTGTTAAATCGTCACTATGATGGTTTAATGAAAAAAGGAACTAAAAGAAAATCAATAGCGTAATGGCAAAACAACCAGCAATACAACAAGATGGGACAATTACAGAAGCTTTGTCTAATGCAATGTTTCGTGTAGAGTTGGAAAATGGACACATTGTTACAGCCCATATCTCAGGAAAAATGCGTATGCATTATATTAAATTATTACCAGGAGATAAGGTAAAGTTAGAAATGAGTCCATACGATTTAACAAAAGCAAGAATTACTTACAGATATTAAAAAGTTAAGGATGAAAGTACGAGCATCATTAAAGAAGAGAAGTGCCGAGTGCAAAATTGTGCGTAGAAAAGGCAGATTATATGTAATCAATAAAAAGAATCCTAGATTTAAACAAAGACAAGGATAATTATGGCAAGAATAGCAGGTATTGATATTCCAAAAAATAAAAGAGGTGTTATCGCATTAACATACATTTTTGGAATCGGTAAAAGTAGAGCTAAAGATATTTTAGCTGCAGCGAAAGTTGACGAGAATACAAAAGTTCAAGATTGGACAGATCAAGAAATTCATGACATTAGAGAGCAAGTAGGTAACTTTACAATTGAAGGTGAATTACGCTCTGAAATTCAATTAAGCATTAAACGCTTAATGGATATAGGATGTTATAGAGGAATACGTCACAGAGTTGGACTACCTTTAAGAGGTCAAAGAACCAAAAACAATTCTAGAACCAGAAAAGGTAAGAGAAAAACTGTAGCGAATAAGAAAAAGGCAACTAAATAATAACTAAATATAATGGCGAAATCAAGTTCAAAAAAACGTAAAGTTATTGTTGAGGCGGTTGGTGAAGCACACATCACAGCTTCATTCAACAATATAATTATATCACTAACAAACAAAAAAGGTGATGTAATTTCTTGGTCATCAGCTGGAAAAATGGGATTTAGAGGTTCTAAAAAGAATACTCCTTACGCAGCTCAATTAGCAGCAGAAGACTGTGCAAAAGTAGCACACGAAGCTGGTATGAGAAAAGTAAAAGTATATGTTAAAGGACCAGGTAACGGAAGAGAATCAGCAATGAGAACAATTCACAATGCAGGAATTGAAATCACTGAAATTATCGATGTTACACCATTACCACACAATGGTTGTAGACCACCAAAAAGAAGAAGAGTATAATTATAAATTTTAACCGATAGGAGTTAGATTATCGAAGGATTAAGCCTTAATTCATAATCCCTATCACTTAACAATTAAAGATGGCAAGATATACAGGACCAAAAACTAAAATTGCTCGTAAATTTGGAGAAGCAATTTTTGGAGACGATAAATCTTTTGAAAAAAGAAATTATCCTCCAGGACAACACGGAAACAACAGACGTAGAGGAAAAAAATCTGAATACGCAATTCAGCTAGCTGAAAAACAAAAGGCAAAATATACGTATGGTATATTAGAGAGACAATTCTCTAACTTATTTAAAAAAGCATCTAGTAGTAAAGGAATTACAGGTGAAATATTATTACAACTTTGTGAATCTAGATTAGACAACGTAGTATACAGATTAGGTATTGCACCTAGCCGTAGAGCTGCACGTCAGTTAGTTTCGCACCGTCACATAACTGTTAACGGAGAATTGGTAAACATACCATCTTACTCATTAAAAGCAGGAGATGTTGTTGCAGTTAGAGAAAAATCAAAATCGTTAGCCGCTATTGAAGAGTCTTTAGCTCAAAGAAGAGAGGTTTACGAATGGCTTACTTGGAATGCAGAAACAAAGCAAGGAAATTTTGTAAGTGTGCCTGAAAGAATTCAAATTCCAGAAAACATTAAGGAACAATTAATCGTAGAGTTATACTCTAAATAATTTTAAAGATACCAATTCAATTATGGCAATTTTAAACTTTCAAAAGCCCGATAAAGTAATAATGATTGATTCTACCGATTTTCAAGGTAGATTCGAGTTTAGACCGTTAGAACCAGGATTTGGTTTAACTGTAGGAAATGCTTTGAGAAGAGTATTACTATCTTCGTTAGAGGGTTTTGCAATTACATCACTTCGTATTGAAGGTATTGAACACGAATTTTCTACAATTAAAGGAGTTGTTGAGGATGTAACTGAAATTATTTTAAACTTAAAGCAAGTACGCTTTAAGAAACAAATTGAAGATTCAGACAAAGAAACAGTAAACGTTTCTATTTCAAATCAAGAACAACTTACTGCAGGAGATTTACAAAAATACATCTCAGGATTCCAAGTGTTAAATCACGATTTGGTAATTTGTAATATGGAAAAATCAGTTTCATTAGACTTTGCAATTACCATTGAAAAAGGAAGAGGTTTTGTACCTGCTGAAGAAAATAAAAAATCAGGAGTTGCTTTAGGAACTATTTTCACAGACTCTATTTTTACACCTATCAAAAATGTAAAATATGCTGTTGAAAATTTTCGTGTAGAACAAAAAACAGATTACGAAAAGTTAGTTTTTGATATTACTACAGACGGATCTATCGCTCCTAAAGATGCTTTAACCGAAGCTGCTAAAATTCTAATTCACCACTTCATGCTGTTCTCTGATGAACGAATTACTCTTGAAGCTGATGAAATAGCTCAAACTGAAACATATGATGAAGAATCATTACATATGAGACAGTTGCTTAAAACAAAATTAGTAGATATGGACTTATCTGTTAGAGCACTTAACTGCTTAAAAGCTGCTGAAGTTGATACGCTAGGTGATTTGGTAGCATTTAATAAAAATGACCTGATGAAGTTCCGTAACTTTGGAAAAAAATCTTTAACAGAGCTAGACGAACTAGTTCACAATAAAGGTTTGAGCTTTGGAATGGATTTAAGTAAGTATAAATTAGATAAAGATTAATTTAAAACTTAGGTTTTAATTAAGACAAGATATAGAAAATGAGACACGGAAAGAAATTTAATCACTTAGGTAGAAAAACAGCACATAGAAAAGCTATGTTAGCCAACATGGCTTGCTCTTTGATTGAACACAAACGTATTAATACAACAGTAGCTAAAGCTAAAGCGTTGCGTCAATTTGTTGAGCCACTAATTACAAAATCTAAAAATGATACTACACACAACCGTAGAGTCATATTTAGCTATTTAAAAAGTAAATATGCTGTAACAGAATTGTTTAAAGAAGTATCAGTAAAAGTAGCTGACAGACCAGGAGGATATGTACGTATTATCAAGTTAGGAAACCGTCAAGGAGATAACGCTCCTATGGCAATGGTAGAACTTGTTGATTACAACGAAATATACAACCCTAACGGTAAGAAGAAAAAGAAATCTACGCGTAGAGGAAAGTCTAAAAAGACTACCGAAACTGTTGATTCAAAAGCTGAAGTCACTGCTGAAAAAGCTGAAGATAAAGACAATAATTAATGATACTACATTAATAATTTTAAAAGGATAAGCTATTTTAGTTTATCCTTTTTTTTATATTTGAAAACACCGTATTAATTTCTAAGAGAAACAAATGAAATATACACAGCAAAAAAAAGCAATTCTACTATTGGCCGATGGCACTTATTTTGAAGGAAAATCAATAGGTAGAGAGGGTACCGCTTTTGGCGAAATATGTTTTAATACAGGAACAACAGGGTATCAAGAAATATTTACAGACCCTTCTTATTTTGGTCAATTAATGCTAACAACAAATGCCCATATTGGTAATTATGGAGTAAATGTGAATGAAAACCAATCATCTTCAATAAAAATTGCAGGTTTAATTTGTAAAAACTTCAGTTTTAACTATTCTAGAAAAAATGCACAAGATACTTTGCAACATTTTTTCGAATCGCAAAACATTGTTGCTATTTCAGATATTGACACAAGAGCTGTTGTAAAGTACATTAGAAATAAAGGAGCTATGAATGCTATTATTTCTACTGAAACAGATATAAATACCCTAAAAAAGAAACTTGAGACAGTTCCTAATATGAAAGGATTAGAATTGGCTTCTAAAGTTTCAACAAAGACACCTTATTTTTATGGTAAAAAAGCAGCACCTTATAAAATAGCTGCCTTAGACTTAGGTATCAAGCAAAACATTTTAAATAACTTGGCAGATAGAGGCTGTTATATTAAAGTTTTTCCATACAATACAACCTTTGAAGAGATGCAATCTTTTAATCCAGACGGATACTTTTTATCGAATGGACCAGGAGATCCTAATCCGCTAAAAGAGGCACAGCAGTTAGCAAAAGAAATAATAAATAGAGATTTACCATTATTTGGTATTTGCTTAGGACATCAAGTAATAGCTTTAGCTAAAGGAATTTCTACATATAAAATGCATAACGGACATAGAGGTATTAACCACCCTGTAAAAAATATGGTTACAGGAAAAGGAGAAATCACCTCTCAAAATCACGGATTTGTTGTTGATAGAGCTGAAGTTGAGAAGCATGCCGAACTCGAAATTACACACATTCATTTGAATGATGATACACTTGCCGGAATGAGATTAAAAAACAAAAATTGTTTTTCAGTTCAGTTTCATCCAGAAGCTTGTCCGGGACCACATGATACCACATATTTATTCGATCAATTTATAGAAATTATAAAGGAAAATAAATAACTGTAAGGCGAAAACGTTATCGTATAAAAGGAGGTAATAACCTAAAAAATTGTCCTTTAATTCGTACCTTAGCACTATTAAATAATCGCAAAAAAAATAAAAATGAGTATGATTTTAAGTGTTCATGCACGCCAAATATTCGATTCAAGAGGAAACCCTACTGTAGAAGTAGATGTTATAACAGATAATGGCACTTTAGGCAGAGCAGCTGTTCCTTCTGGAGCATCAACAGGAGAACATGAAGCAGTAGAACTACGAGACGGAGGTACCGATTATATGGGGAAAGGTGTTTTAACAGCAATAAAAAATGTAAACGAAATTATAGCACAAGAACTCATAGGCTTTTCTGTTTTTGAACAAAATTTAATTGATGAAACTATGATTCAATTAGATGGTACAGAAAACAAATCTAAGCTAGGAGCCAATGCCATTTTAGGTGTTTCTCTTGCAGTAGCCAAAGCGGCAGCAAATGAACTTGAAATGCCTTTGTATAGATATATTGGAGGTGTAAGTGCTAACACACTGCCTGTTCCAATGATGAATATTATTAATGGAGGCTCTCATTCTGATGCTCCAATTGCATTCCAAGAATTTATGATTATGCCGGTTAAAGCAAAAAACTTTTCTCAGGCAATGCAAATGGGAACAGAAATATTCCATCATTTAAAAAAGATTTTACACGATAGAAATTTAAGTACAGCAGTTGGTGATGAAGGTGGATTTGCTCCAAATTTTGAAGGTACAGAAGATGCCTTAGATACCATTATAAAAGCTATTGCAAATGCAGGATATAAAGCAGGAGATGATGTAATGCTTGCATTAGATTGCGCAGCAGCTGAGTTTTATGTTGATGGAAAATACGATTACACCAAATTTGAAGGTGCTAAGGGAACTGTTAGAACTTCAGAAGAACAGGCTGATTATTTGGCTAAATTAGTTGAAAATTATCCTATTATTTCTGTTGAAGACGGAATGGACGAAAACGATTGGGACGGTTGGAAATATTTAACAGATAAAATTGGAACTAAAGTTCAATTAGTAGGAGATGATTTGTTTGTTACAAATGTAAATCGTTTATCAAGAGGTATAGAAAACGGAATTGCCAATTCAATACTTATTAAAGTGAACCAAATAGGTACTTTATCTGAAACTATTGCAGCTGTTAATATGGCACACAACGCAGGATATACTTCGGTAATGTCTCATCGTTCAGGAGAAACAGAAGATAATACCATAGCTGATTTGGCAGTAGCTCTTAATACAGGGCAAATAAAAACAGGATCAGCATCTCGTTCCGATAGAATGGCAAAATACAATCAATTACTCAGAATAGAAGAAGAATTAAATGATGTTGGATATTTTCCGCAACTAAATGCTTTTAAGTTTAAAAAATAAATTAACATTACATAAGCAAAAACAAAAGAGTCGACCCACAAGTTGACTCTTTTGTTTTTAAGGCAACGTTTGTTACATATAGGTACCTGTATGATAAATATCAGTTTTAATCGCTTCATACAGTCGTAAATTTGGTAGTGATAAAATTAAAAGGTAAACAAAATGAGCACTTTAAAAGATAAACTGTACAAAAAAATTCAAGAACACAGACCAAGAACTACCAAACTATTAAAAGAGTACGGAGATAAAGTTATAGACAATGTAACAGTATCTCAGGCTATAGGAGGAATGCGAGGAATAAAGAGTTTGGTAACAGACATTTCATACTTAGATCCACAGGAAGGAATTCGTTATAGAGGCTTTACATTACCAGAGGTTTTAGAAAAATTACCAAAACCTGAAGGAGCAGAGATGCCCTATGTAGAAGGACTATATTATTTACTATTAACAGGAGAAATACCAACCTTATCGGAAGTAGAAGATTTAATGGTAGATTTTAATAATAGACGTATTATACCTCGCTACGTTTGGGATGTTATAGACTCTTTCCCTAGTGGAAGTCATCCAATGGCTATTCTTTCTGCTGCAGTAATGAGCCTAGAAAGAGAATCTCATTTTAATATAAAGTATAAAAAAGGAATGAGTAAAATGGATTATTGGGATGCAACTTATGAAGATGCTACAAACCTTATAGCAAAAATGCCTTTGATAGGAGCGTACATTTATAATAAATTATACCATCCTGAAAAAGGACATACAAACCCTAATCCAACACTTGATTTAGGTGGGAATTTTGCTTATATGATGGGAAAAAATCAACCTTATGATGATGTATCTAGAATGTACTTTATTATTCATGCCGATCACGAGAGTGGAAATGTGAGCGCACATACCGGTCACTTAGTAGCAAGTTCGCTTTCAGATGTATACTATGCAACATCAGCAATGATTAACGGGTTGGCAGGACCATTACACGGATTGGCAAATCAAGAAGTTCTTCGTTGGTTACAAGGTTTAAGAGATCAAATGAATGGCAAATTACCTTCAGAAGAAGAAATGAAAAAATATGTGTGGGATACCTTGAATAGCGGACAGGTAATACCGGGTTACGGACACGCAGTGCTTCGTAAAACAGATCCAAGATATTCTGTTCAAAGAGAGTTTTGTTTAAAACACTTACCAGATGACGATTTATTTAAGTACGTAGATGCACTTTATAAAGTAGTGCCAGATATTTTAAAAGAACATGGTAAAGCTAAAAACCCATGGCCAAATGTAGATGCACAATCAGGTGTAGTACAATGGCATTATGGAGTAACTCAATACGATTTTTACACAGTATTATTTGCAATAGGAAGATCACTTGGAGTATTGTCAAATATTATTTGGGATAGAGCTTTAGGATATTCACTTGAAAGACCAAAATCTATTACCACAGATATGCTTGAAAAAATGGTAGGAATAAAATAATAAAACAATATAAATACCTTAAAAAACTCACTATTTATTTGTGAGTTTTTTTTGTTAAACCCACTGTAAAATAAAACTTTTAAGGCACGTTTATATTTTGTAAATTTGTTCTGCTTTTAAAGCAAAATTAATAGAAGTAATACAAATTTAGAATATGTCAGATATAGCAAAATTAGAAATCAATGGGGAATCTTTCGAATTTCCTGTGATAAGAGGAACAGAAAATGAAATTGCCATAGATATTAAAACATTACGCGCAGTAACAGGAGGTGCAATTACTCTAGATCCGGGATTTAAAAACACGGGGTCTTGTACAAGTAAAATTACATTTCTTGATGGTGAAAAAGGAATTTTAAGATATAGAGGGTATGCAATAGAAGAGCTTACCAAAAAGGCTAACTTTTTAGAAGTGGCATACTTAATAATATTTGGAGAACTACCAACCAAAGCGCAGTTTAAAAAGTTTGAAAATGATATTAAGGCAAACGCTATGGTAAATGAAGAAATGAAAAACATTATTGATGGTTTTCCTAAGTCTGCTCATCCAATGGGTATGCTTTCTTCATTAACAAGTGCTTTAACCGCATTTCAACCTAATGTTGTAAATGTACACTCAGAAGAAGAAATGTACAATGCCATTGTTAAAATATTAGGAAAATTCCCAGTTTTAGCATCTTGGGCACATAGAAGAAATAAAGGACTTCCTTTAAACTATGCAAACAACTCATTAGATTATGTTTCTAACATTATGCAAATGATGTTTAGAATTCCTACCGAAGAATATAAAATTAATCCAATAGCAGTAAAAGCATTAGATGAACTATTAATATTACACGAAGACCACGAGCAAAATTGCTCTACATCAACCGTTAGAATTGTAGGATCATCAGAAGCCGGATTATTTGCATCTGTTTCTGCTGGAGTATCAGCTTTATGGGGACCTCTTCACGGAGGAGCAAACCAAGCGGTGCTAGAAATGTTAGAAGCAATTCGACAAGATGGAGGAGATGTTGAAAGATACATCGCAAAAGCAAAAGATAAAAATGACCCTTTCCGATTAATGGGATTTGGACATAGAGTGTATAAAAACTTCGACCCTAGAGCTCGTATCATTAAAAAAGCGTGTGACGATTTATTTGATGATTTAAATTTAAACGATCCTGTTTTAGACATTGCAAAACATTTAGAAGAAGTAGCACTTAAAGATGAGTATTTTGCAAAACGTAAATTATATCCAAACGTAGATTTTTATTCTGGAATAATATATAGAGCTTTAGGTATTCCTGTTGAAATGTTTACAGTTATGTTTGCCATTGGACGTTTACCGGGTTGGATTGCTCAATGGAAAGAAATGCGCGAAAACAGAGAGCCAATTGGGCGTCCTCGACAGTTATATATTGGCGAGTCATTACGCACATTTATTCCTTTTGAAAAAAGATAAAAGCTATATAAATTTAAGACTGTCTAAACGGACAGTCTTTTTTAATTAAATCTTTATTAAATTACAAAACGTATTTTTGTATAAATCAACTTTATGAAAACAATAAAGCTAATAAAAAATAGATCAGATTTAGGAGCAGGAACAAGAGGCTCTGATATGGGAGTTGACGCCATAGAAATAGCAGCAATAAATAAAAACGACGATTATTTTAATTGCTATCCTTTTGAAGATATTGAAACAGAAAATGAAACCATTTACGATAAAGAGAATAACTCCTTTGCAAAGCGAATAGGAAGTGTATATAGAGTGTGTACAAGACTTTGTAACAGTATTACCAAAAACCTGACAAATAATAAATTTCCTATCGTTTTATCTGGAGACCACTCATCTGCTTTAGGAACAATAAGTGGAATTAAAGCAGCTTACCCTAATAAACGTTTAGGCGTTATTTGGATTGATGCACATGCCGACATTCATTCTCCATATACTTCTCCTTCAGGAAATATACACGGAATGCCTTTAGCAGCAGCCTTAAACGACGATAATTTAGAATATAAAATAAATAACGTAATTCCAGAAACAGAAGTGTTTTGGGATAAAATGAAAAACATAGGAATTAAAGGTCCAAAAGTGTTGCATGAAGATGTTATTTATTTTGGCGTAAGAGATACAGAAGCTCCGGAAGAATTTGCAATTAAGCAAAATAACATTAGAAACTACACCGTATCTGAAATGCGTTATAGAGGTTACGATGTTTGTTTGAATGAAGCTATTGAAAAATTAGATAATTGCGAGATTATATACATTTCGTTTGATGTTGATAGTATGGATTGTGATTTAATTTCAAAAGGAACAGGAACACCTGTTTCAAAAGGATTTGATCAACATGAAATAGAAACTATTATTAAAGCTTTTGTAAATACAGATAAAGTAGTGTGTTTTGAGGTTGTTGAAGTAAACCCAACACTCGATAATAAAGGGAATGTAATGGCCGAAACAGCTTTTGATGTTCTAAAAGTAACAACAAATGCTATCATTAATAGATTGTAATTACGTGACACAACAATCAACAAATACTATTTTAATGATTCGCCCAAATAGGGTAAGAAGCAACGAGCAAACAGAGGTAAATAATTTTTATCAAAAAAAATCGCTAAACCTCACTTCGGAATCTATACAATTTAGAGCACTACAAGAATTTGATACTTTGGTACGCAAACTAAAACAACACGGAGTTCAGGTAATTGTAGTAAACGACACCAAATTACCCTCAACACCCGATGCTCATTTCCCAAATAATTGGATTTCCTTTCATCAAAATGGAGATGTGGCACTGTATCCAATGTTTGCAGAAAACCGACGCGCAGAACGCAGAGAAGATATATTAGCGACATTAGAAAAACATCACTTTGAAATACAAAACGTAATTGATTATACTTCGGCAGAAGATGAAGGCTATTTTTTAGAAGGTACAGGAAGTTTAGTATTAGATAGAGTTTATAAAAAAGCATATTGTATTTTATCTGATAGAACACATGAAGAGCTAGTTATTGAGTTTTGTGAAGATTTTGAATATACACCTGTTATTTTTAATGCATACCAAACAGTTGATAATAAAAGACTTCCAATATACCATACAAATGTGATGATGTGTGTAGCTGAAGAATTTGCAATTATTTGTTTGGATGCCATTGGCGATAAAAAAGAACGTAAAAATGTAATTCAACATTTAAAAGGTGACGGAAAAGAGATTATATCTATTTCAGAAGAACAAGTAGCAAATTTTGCAGGTAATATGCTTCAACTAAAAGGAAGTACAAAAGCTATTTTAGTGATGTCTGAAGCAGCATGTACAAGTTTAACAGAAAAACAAAAACAAACAATAAGTAAGTATTGCGAAATAGTGTCTAGCCCAATACCTACTATTGAAGCATGTGGAGGAGGAAGTGTTAGATGTATGATGGCTGAGGTTTTTTTGCCTAAAATAGAGATAAATTAAATTCAAATTAGTAATTTTAAAAATGCTCTCTAAAAAAACAAAATACGGACTTAAAGCACTAAGCTATTTAGCAAAACATAATTCTAAGGAGCCTGTATTAATTTCAGAAATTTCTACAGCAGAAAATATCTCCCAAAAATTTTTAGAAAGTATTTTACTAACACTAAAAAAAAGAGGAATACTATCTTCAAAAAAAGGAAAAGGAGGAGGCTATTATTTGTTAAAAAAGCCTGAAGAGATAAAAATTTCTACAATAATAAGAGTACTTGAAGGTCCTATAGCTATGTTACCTTGCGTAAGTTTAAACTACTACGAGCGATGTGATGATTGTGTTAATGAAGAGTTGTGTAGTTTAAATATTTTGATGACCGAAGTGAGAGATAGCACACTAAAAATACTTGAAAATAAAACGTTGGCAGATTTTAACTGTGGCGGGACAGATATTTAACAAATCAACTTTAGCATAAAAAAGCCAATTCAAAAATAAACATTGAATTGGCTTCACAATTTAAAAATATAAATTGGAGTTAGCTTCTTGAGACACTTCCTCCTGAAGAGGTGTCTTTATCTATGTTTTCAGGATTTCCACTATAATCTATATCGCCACCACTACTTGCTCTTGCAGTAAGTTTTCCTGTAACAAATACATCAATGTTTGCACCACTACTTACTTTAGCAGTCACGTCAACAGCCTTTAATTCTTCCGCATCAATTCTACTTCCACTACTCGAAGAAGCGAAAAGAATTTGTGTATTTCCGTACAGTTTAATATTTGCACCGCTAGAAGTACTACAGTCAACTTTGGAGGCATTTACAGTTGCTTTAATGGAGCTTCCACTACTTGCATCAAGAGTTAAATCAGCTACTTGTAGGGTGTTTTCTGATTTTACAGATGCACCACTAGAGGCTTTAATACTAACAATATTAGGTGTTGTTAAATACACAGTTCTAGATTTGGCTTTGTACACATTTTTCTTAAAAAATATTCTTAATTCATTGTTTTTAACTTCGGTAAGTAATAAATCAATAATATTTTCATCGGCTTCTACATTTAAGCTAGACGTGTTTCCTTGTGTTAGGTAAACTTTGATACCTTGTTGTACTTTAATACCTTCAAAAGAGGCATTTATAGTTCTACTTTCAGAAACAACATGGCCGTTTCCTTTTATTCCTGTAAAGCCATCAATAAAACAAGATGTTGTGATAAGCAATACAATTGATAGCGTCATTAGTTTTGTAAGTGTTTTCATATATAGTTTATTAATTAGATTAAAAGTATTCGGTTTTTAATGTTTTACCTAAAAAAAGGTAATGAGTTGTGATATATCAAGGTTGAACTGTTGTTATCTAATTATAACACCATTTTCATCAATTTTTACTTTTGCGTTTGAAGTACCATCTTTTACTTTAATTTCAACACCGCTACTATCAATATTTAGTTTGAAATAGTTATTTTTTTTTCGAATGTTAAATATATTAGGATTACAATCTAGGCACTCTAAACCATCACCGGTCATTTTATAATAATGTTTAGGCATATCTCTATCAAAAATTCCTTGAGTATTTTCTACGTCGTATAAATAAGTACGTGTAGATTTATCTAGATATATAATAGCATTTACCGGTAAATAGATAGTAATATCAACATATTGGTTTTTAAACTGATTTTTAATTTCGCTTAAAAAGTATCCGTTTAGTAATAAATTTTGATTATTTAAGTTGAATTGGTATTCAATGGTTTCTGCGCTTTTATTAGCATGCTTTATACTTTTTCCTTCAGATTCTTTTCTAATTTTAACAAAAGCATTTAATTTATCGGTAGGTTTAATGTCTACACTAATTTTGGTAGCGTATACTTTTTGAGTATCACCAACGTATACAATTTCAGAGCTATATCTTTTCTTCAATTCTTTTCGAGTAGATAATTCTTCGCTATCAACCATTTTAATGGTAAGCGTATCATTGGCTACAATAGGAAGTTCTTCACGATATTTGTACACGCCATCAAATGCAGTTTGAGTGGTGAAGTTAATTAAAGAGAACCCCAAACCTAAAAGAGAAATAATCCATACACCTAAAAGAGATAATTTTGTTGTTGAACTAAATGATTTTACATTGTTTGATAAAATTTTAACACCTAGCATAAATAGTATTATAAAAGGAATGCCAATAGCTAAAAATATAAATACAATTAATAGCCAAGTTGGTATTATAGAATCGAAGAGAAAAGGAGGATAGTTAACATACTCGTTGCTTACACCAATAATTTCAAAACTACCCCATGATAATAATCCGAAGAATAGGCCCAATAGTGTTGCTGAAGCTATAAAAATTAAAAGTGCACCAATTAGTTTACCTAAAACTTTAAAAATAGCTAAGAAAATATTCCCTAGTGTTTCTGTAAGATCTTGTATTCCGGATTTTGCTTTGTGTTCAACGTTTTTTTTGAAATCGGAATCCTTTACTTTATTTACTCCATCTTTAACTCTAGATGTAATATCATCAAGTTCTTCTTTAATTTTTCGTTCAATATTATTAATATTAACAGGCTCACCTTTCATTTGCAGTTTTTCGGCAGTTGTTTCAGCTTGAGGGATAAGAATCCAAAGTAATGGATAGATTAAAAATCCGATACCAAATCCGAATAATAAAATAAGCCAAATAATGCGCATCCAAATGGTTTCTATCCCAAAATAATGTGCTAAGCCCGAACATACACCACCTAAAAACTTATCATCGCCATCTCTAAAAAGTTTTTTAGATGCCGTTTTGTGTTTAGGTTGGTCTTCAAAAATTTCTTCATCAACCATATAATCTTCAGGTTTCCCCATTATTTTGGTGATTTCATCAATATCGGCTTCATTAATAACCTGTCTTTCATTGGCAATACGCTCTGATAGTAATTCACCAATTCTAAGTTCAATATCGTGTAATATTTCATCTCTTCCTTGTGAATCATCTCCCAAAGAAAGTTTGATGGCATTCAAATAACGTTTTAACTTTAGATATGCCAATTCATCTATATGAAAAAAGATGCCTCCTAAATTTATATTAATTGTCTTATTCATTGTTGTTTGGTTTATTGGTAGTTACTAGGTTTACAGCTTCTACGAGCGCACCCCAAGTACTATTTAATTCTTTTAAAAATAATTTTCCGGTTTCTGTAAGAGCATAGTATTTTCTAGGTGGGCCAGAAGTAGATTCTTCCCATCTATAGCTAAGCAATCCTGCATTTTTTAGTCGTGTTAGTAAAGGATATACAGTTCCTTCAACAACTAATAATTTAGCATCTTTAAGCTGAGAAAGAATTTCAGAAGTATAGGCATCTCCATGTTGTAAGATGGATAGTATGCAAAATTCTAAAACCCCTTTTCGCATTTGTGCTTTTGTGTTTTCTATCTTCATATAGTAGTATTTATGCTTTAATAAATAATTATTTTATCAATGCTATTGTAAATGGATATGCATAGTACTCACCTTCATTAGCTTTTAAACTAACTAAAATGATAACTATAATTTTTAAAATGGCAATAGGGATTAATGCGAAAAGAACTAGGATAACGCCTATTCCTAATGTAAAAATGGCTATTGGTACAATAAGTAACGCTAGTAAAAATTCATAAATAATAAAACTTAAGTGAAAGTTTACGGCTGCTTTTCCGTGTGAATCTATAAAGGTGCTTTCGTCTTTTTTTGAAGTCCATAATATTAATGGAACAATAATACTTCCGAAGGGAAACAACCATCCTGAAAAGCCACTTAAATGTATGAGTGCACTGTAATTTTTTTCATTTTTTGTTATCATGTGTGACATACTTACTAATTTCTTATGCAAATATATATATTTAAAATAGTAATATGCAATACATAGTACTAGAATTTAACAAAAATTTAACAAAAAAATTATTTTAGAGCTTGCTATATTTTAGCTACATTGTGATGTGTTAATAAATATTTAAATATGAAGGTTACGGTTAAAAAAATGAATAGGTTTTTAATGTTTAAACTACCGTCAGCGTACTTGTGTGGTGTAAAGTTAAAAGAATTAGATAGTAAAAAAGCTGTTGTAAAAGTAACGCATAAATGGATTAACCAAAATCCTTTTAATTCTATGTATTTTGCAGTTCAATCAATGGCAGCAGAGCTTAGTACCGGAGCAATTGTGATAAAAAAAATACAAGAAAGCGGAAAAAAGATATCTATGTTGGTAATAAATCATAACGGAACTTTTACGAAAAAAGCAACCGGACTAATTACATTTGTTTGTAATGATGGGGCCCTTATAGATACGGCGATTAAAAATACCATTGAGACAGGAGAAGGACAAACAATAGTAATGAGAGCAGTTGGAACTAACGAAAAAGGAGAGCAAGTTTCTGCCTACGAATTTGAATGGAGTATTAAAATTAAATCAAAAAAATAAATTATGAATGCGCATGAAATAGATTACACCATACATGGTGAAGAAATGCAATATGTAGAGATTGTACTAGACCCTCAAGAAGGAGTAGTTGCCGAATCAGGTAGTTTTATGATGATGAGTGATGGAATACAAATGCAAACTATCTTTGGAGATGGCTCTAAACAAGATGAAGGAATATTAGGGAAACTTTTTTCTGCTGGAAAAAGATTGCTTACCGGAGAAAGCTTGTTTATGACTGTTTTTTCAAATGCAGGAGTGGGCAGAAAAGAAGTGTCGTTTGCAGCACCTTATCCCGGTAAAATAATACCTATAGATTTAAGTGAATTAGGAGGTAAGTTTATATGCCAAAAAGATGCTTTTTTGTGTGCAGCAAAAGGAGTATCTGTAGGAATTGAGTTCTCAAGAAAACTAGGTAGAGGTTTGTTTGGCGGCGAAGGATTTATAATGCAAAAATTAGAAGGAGATGGTATGGCTTTTGTTCATGCCGGAGGTAATATGTCAAAAAAGGAACTTAAAGCAGGTGAGGTTTTAAAAGTTGATACCGGATGTGTTGTGGGCTTTACAAAAGATATTGATTACGATGTTGAGTTTGTAGGTGGTATTAAAAATACAATTTTTGGAGGTGAAGGGTTGTTTTTTGCTACTTTAAAAGGTCCGGGGACAGTTTACATACAATCGTTACCATTTAGTCGACTTGCAGGTAGAATACTTGCTTTAGCTCCAAAAACAGGTAGCACAACTAGAGGCGAAGGAAGTGTGTTAGGAGGAATAGGTGATTTGCTTGACGGAGATAACAGTTTTTAACTAAAAAAAGCCAAGATTTACAAATCTTGGCTTTTTTGTTACAACTCTAAAGAGGCGAGTTCAGTATAATTTTTACTTAGTTTTTTTAGTAAAATTCCATAAATAATTCGGTAATAAATCCAAAATAACCCACACATTATAACTATTGTTAGTAGTTGTACTATTAGCATTGTATAAAATAATCTATCTGTATCAATATTTAAATTATCTGGATTTACTACTTCCATTAAAATATCGGGATGTGAAAATATCACAATATTAAAACCAATAGAAAGAATTACAAATGATAAGATATTGTAATACATGTAATAGTTAACGGTTTTGCGAGTTCTAATTATTTTTTTCATAAGTAAACTTGTACTATCGGCCACGCAAATAGATTTAAAGTTTTTATAAAACATTACAATAAATCCAATAGAGATAATATAGTGAAATACATAACTTATATATAGTGCTGTTTTTAAGTTAAAAGTATTATACATTTCAAAAACTCTTTCGGGTATTAATAAATTAATGGCTCCCCAAAAAATAAATTCAGCAATAGAAATAATAAATATCCATTTTACAATAGAAGACGATTTTTTGTGAATTATCTTATAAATATCGTTATAAGATAATTGTTGAAAAGAATCTTCTTGTTTCTTCCAGCTCTTTTTTAATAATTCTAATCCTTCCATAATTACGGATTTAATATTTTTTTTAAACGAGTTTTAATCCTATTCATTTTAACTCGTGCATTTACTTCTGAAATACCTAATGTTTCAGAAATTTCTTTATAATTTTTATTTTCTAAGTATAAGAAAATAAGTGCCTTTTCTATATCAGATAAATGATGAATAGCTTTATACATTAATTTTAATTGTTCTTCTTCTGTTTCATCATAATCGGAAGCCTCAATTTTATATAAAACACTATCAAAATCTTGAGTTTTAATACTTCGTTTAGATTTTCTATACAGCGTAATAGCTGTATTTAACCCTATTTTATACATCCAAGTGCTTAGTTTGGAGTCTCCTCTAAATTTAGGATAAGCCTTCCAAAGCTGAATGGTTATTTCCTGAAATAAATCGTTATGGGCTTCTTGATTTGTAGTGTATATTCTACATACTTTATGAATTATATTCTGATGCTTTTGAAATTCAGAAATAAATTTATGTTCAAGTTCTTTTGTCACAGGATTAATAATGGTTCAAGTTATAAGTATCTCTTGTAAGTAAAATGTTACACTATATTTCTATTTTTATAGAAGGCCGAGCTTTATTTTTTTAAAAGTATAATTTTAAAAGGAAACAATTCCTTTTTTAGCTCCTTTTTTGCGTAGTAATTAGGTCTTTGTCAACGTCAACGTTTTTAGAAACTAAAACTAAGACTAAGGCTTTTTTGTCCTGCTGTCCGTTATCGTGCGGTCAGTTATCTTGCTGTCGGTTATCTTGCAGTCCTGCGGTCAGTTATCTTGCAGTCCGTTATCTTCAGTCATTCTTTATCAATAGCGTACCTTCTTGACTCTTCGACTGCACGACCCTTTGACTGCACGACTCTTCGACTGCACGACTCCTTGACTGCACGACCCTTTGACTGCACGACTCCTTGACTGCACGATAAAAAAAATCCTTCATCTCTTGATAAAAACCATT
>JALWTD010000012.1 GCA_027082925.1 Flavobacteriaceae bacterium | reverse complement strand
GGTAAGGTGAAAATAGCACATCCGGTGGCGTCAACTACACTTCCGGCTGGTGTGTTTGGACACAAGTCGTTGGCGTTACTTACTCCATCGCCATCATCGTCTAACTGACTGTTTGAACATCCGTTGGCATCTACTGTTTCTCCTAATGGCGTGTTTGGACACAAGTCACTGCCATTATCTACTCCGTCGCCGTCATCGTCTAACTGACTGTTTGAACATCCATTGGCATCTACTGCTTCTCCTAATGGTGTATTTGGACATAAATCACTTGCATTATCAACACCATCTAAATCATCATCATTACTTATAACCGGAGCACCACAAATTTCGAGGGTCCAACTATCAATATTTCCGGTATCTACTCCTGCTGCATCTACCACTTTTAAAGTCCATCCTCCATAAGATTGAGCGTTGTTAAAGCTCGATAAATTTCCTTGAGGAGAAAATGTCCCGGTAAATGGAGGCGTTCCTGAAGCAATTGTATTTGCTGCCGCATCATCAAAAACAGTGTTCACATAGTTATTACCTGAACCTCCTACTTCTGCAGCTAAAGTAACTACTGTTCCTGTAGGACTTGTTAATGACAACGTTAAATCACCATCATAAGTATGTGTAATATTAACCGTCACATTAACATCTGTTATTGTTTTGTTGTTTGTTACATTAATCGTAGAACTAGCTCCAACAGGATCATTATCAGGTATCGCAATAGGTGTATCTGCCGAAGCATATGAATCACAAACAATATTTGCTGTTGTGAAACTAAATACCGTTGAAAATGCACTTTGAGCACATCCGTTCACTGATTTAACTCTCCAATAATATGTTGAGTTTGGAGAAAGAGTTAATGGTGAAAATGAATTTGTTGTTACTGTAGATGTTTCTAGAATTGACGTAAACCCTGCATCTGTTGCAACCTCTACATTATAACTAGAAGCGTTTACATCGTTATTCCAAACCAATTGATATGGTTCTAATACTCCTGTAGCCGCATCAGCTGGTGAAGTAAGTGTTGGCGCACTTATAGTAGATGAAAAAACACCTAAATTAACAACTGTTGTTTTTGTTACTGAAGCTGAAGTTCCTGTAACAGAAATATCATAGTTTCCTACATTGCTATCTAAAATACCACTAACGGTCATTTGTACAGTTGTATTATCTGCTGTAGCTGTTGTAGGATTAAAAGTTACTGTTGTCCCTGCCGGATTTCCGGTAGCTGAAAACGTTGTTGTTTCATTAAATCCTAAAAAGGTATTGTATGTGAATGTATAAACAGCGTCATTTGGCGCACAAGTTTCTAAGCTAAATGAATTAAAGTTCATAATAAATTCTGAAGCTTGAATCGTAATATCAGCCGTATTCACTGTGTAAAATATATTTCCTACACTTTCTATCTTTATTCTACCTGCAGTTGTTGAATTATTTGGAACAACAACATCGTAGGTTCCTGTATTTGCAACATTCGAAGCCAATGTAATTGGAAATGTATTTCCTCCATCTGTTGACAATAGAATATTTACGTTTGTACAATTTACCGGAGCTACATCTGTATTAGCAACATCCCAAGTAATTGTTTGCGATGTTCCTGCATCCCAAGCTGTAGCTGTTGTTTGTGATGTTATTACAAAAGGTCCTGAAGTATCATCAACAGTCACCACCATATCATCACTATTATTGGTTCCTCCTCCTGCAACGTTATCTCTCACTGTAAACCTAAAGTTTAATGTTCTTGCTACTGAAGGTACTGCTTCCCATTGAGAAGTTGTACTTCCTGTTAATACTGTTGAAAGTTGTGGGAAGGATCTAGATTTTGAAGTTGTAGGCGTAAATGATCTAAACGAAACACCAGTAGCTGCAGTAGCACTTGGATAAGTTGTTGAGGCACCATTTTCATCCATTTGTTCCCAACAAAAAGTCAGCGCATCTCCATCAGCATCTGTACCGTCTCCTGTTAACATAAAAGGGGTGCTTTTTGGAATGGTGTAATCCAATCCTGCAGAAGCTGTTGGTACACTGTTTCCTGTTGCTGTATCTGTTTGACAGGTTGTTGTTTTTACATAATCTGTTACTTGCTGAATTGATATTGCATGAAAATAAGCATCACTATGAGCTTGTACATCTGTTGCTCCTGTAATTCCGGCATAACCCATAATAGTTGATCCACTTCCTGGTTCCATTTGAACTCCGGTTCCCTCACTTCCATTAAAAGTCCATGTATGATTTCCTCCAAATTGATGTCCCATTTCATGTGCTACAAAATCGATATCAAAAAAGTCTCCTTCAGGTGCAGTATGTGATGTAAATCCACTTCCTTTTTGTCCATCTACACAAACACAACCTATACATCCTGCATTTCCGTTATTACTTCCGTTATGAACCAAGTGACCTATATCGTAATTAGCTTCTCCTATAACGCTTGTTAATGTTGACTGAAGTTCTGTATTTAAGTTGTTTCCATAAGGATCTCCTGCTGGGTCGGTATAAATAACCGCATCTGTATTTGCTATTAAAACCATTGTCACATTAAAGTCTACCTCAAAAACACCATTTACACGTGTCATTGTAGCATTTATAGCTGCCAATGCATCGGCAACAGTTCCTCCAAAATACTGTGTGTATTCTCCGGTTGCTGACATTGCCAATCGGTAAGTACGTAAAACACCATCATCTGCATTACGCAATGTGCTATTGTATGTTTGTGACTTTACTTTTTCGGTTAAATCATCTTTTACCAAACATTCAAACTGATTTAAAGATGTATTTGACGACTTGCCATAAACCATATAACGTGTTAAATCTTTTGAGTAAGGTTCTATAAATACGGCATCTTTCCCTGTAGAAAGTGTCATGCTTTTTAATCCTAAATGAGAGGTGCTAAAACGAATTGTTGATGTTGGATTATCAATCCCCTTTCCCGCATAAGAACGAATACCAGGGTATCTCGCTTGTAACTCTGACGCCATAACCGATGCCTCGAAAACTTCAAAACGCTCAAATTTACCTTCCGACGTAGGAAAGCTTACTATAACGCGTTGACTACTCTTAGACCCTCGGTTTGGAGCCGTTTTTAATACTTTTTTTAATCCGTCTAAATTTAGTGTGTAAACTAAATAATTTGAAGGCTTTTTCTCCGTAAAAGGACCTCTTACTTCTGACCGACTTATATCGGTGGTCTTCTGCCATAATCCATCTGATGAACGTTGTGCTGAAACAGAAACCATCAATACTAGAACGAAAAAAGCAAAAAGGTAATACTTTTTGTAATTGTGTTTCATCTAATTAATTTTTATTTTTCAATATAATATCATCCCATTTAGTATAGAAATGATAAATTTTTAAGAATTTTATCTGAAAAAAATTCAGAATACTACAAATATAGTTTATTTTTTTTAGCACAAACATGTCATCCGTAAATTAATCTGCACCAATAATTATAATATTTATGTAAATAAAGTATTTTTGTACACTTGTATTAAAATAAATACCCTTTAAAAGTTTTAGATTGAAAATATATACCACTTTAACCAATTATAATTCTACCAAACCCACTTTTGTTACCATTGGTACTTTTGATGGCGTACATAAAGGACATCAAAAAGTGATACAAAAACTTTTAAAAAGTGCTAAAGAAAATCAATCAACACCCTTATTGCTCACTTTTTTCCCTCATCCAAGAATGGTTTTACAAAAAGATGTAGGTATAAAACTTATAAACACCATTGATGAACGAATAGAGCTTTTAAAAAATACCGGTATTGAAACCTTAGTTGTTCATGAGTTTACAAAAGAATTTGCAAAACAAACCGCATTAGAATTTGTGCGAAATATTTTAGTTGAAAAACTAAATATTTCCAATCTTATTATTGGATATGATCATCATTTTGGAAAAAATAGAGATGGTGATTTTGAGCAATTGGAAGAATACGGTCATACCTATGATTTTAATGTTATTCGTATTTCTAAACAAGATGTTGACAATATTGCTGTAAGCTCAACCAAAATTAGAACTGCCATAGAAAATGGAGAAATAAGTAAAGCTAACAATTATTTAGGGTATTATTTTATGCTTACCGGTACAGTGGTTGAGGGTAAAAAAATTGGAGGGAAAATTGGTTTTAAAACGGCCAATTTGTTTATAAAAGAAACCTATAAGCTCATTCCTAAAACAGGAGCTTATATTGTAAAGTCGATTATAGATGGCAAAACTGTTTACGGTATGATGAATATTGGATACAGACCTACTGTAAATGGTAAAAACCAAACCATAGAAATACACTTTTTTAACTTCAATAAAAATTTATATACTTCAAAAATTCAAATTCAAGTGCTTTATTTTTTACGAGACGAACAAAAATTTAGTTCGTTAGAAGAGCTAAAAAAACAACTTTCAAAAGATAAAGAGCAATCGCTCCGTATGATTGAATCCTTTAAATTTTAAGCATAAACTCATCAAAAAAAACGGTAGCGTATTTTTAAATCAAATTCAAACCAACTATTTCCTTGCTTTTAGCATCAATTTACTAAATTTGTGCTTTCATTTTAAAGAACACACTAATGTTACAAGTAGCGTTTATTAGAGAACATACAGAAACTGTATTAAAAGGTTTAGCTAAAAGGAATTTTAAAAATGCTGAAGAAGTAGTTGATAAAACCTTAAAAGCCGACGAAAATAGAAGAGCTATCCAAACGGAGTTGGATGCTATTTTAGCCGAATCAAATAAACTTTCTAAAGATATTGGATTGCTTTTTAAATCTGGTGAACGCCAAAAAGCTGAAATTCTTAAACAAAAAACCGTTCTTTTAAAAGAAAAATCGAAAGACTTAACTGAAAAACTTCAGCAACAAGCTACCGAACTTCAAGAATTATTGTATTTAATTCCAAACATTCCTAACGATTTGGTGCCTTCAGGATCTACTGAAGATGATAATGAAATTGTTTTTCAAGAAGGTGAAATTCCTAAACTTCATGGAAAGGCTTTACCTCATTGGGAATTGGCAAAAAAATATGATATTATTGATTTTGAGCTAGGAAACAAAATTACCGGAGCTGGATTCCCTGTATACAAAGGTAAAGGCGCTAAATTGCAACGAGCACTTATTAATTACTTTTTAGATAAAAATACAAAAGCTGGTTACGATGAAGTACAAGTGCCTCATTTAGTAAATGAAGCTTCTGGGTTTGGAACAGGGCAACTTCCAGATAAAGAAGGACAAATGTATCATGTAACCGGAGATAATTTATATTTAATTCCTACTGCTGAGGTTCCTGTTACCAACTTGTACCGAGATGTGCTTTTAAAAGAAAGTGATTTTCCTATTTGTAAAACAGGTTATACTCCTTGCTTCAGAAGAGAAGCCGGATCTTACGGAGCTCATGTAAGAGGTTTAAATAGACTTCACCAATTTGATAAAGTTGAAATTGTTAGAATTGAACATCCTAAAAATTCTAAAAAAGCATTGGATGAAATGGTAAACCATGTAAAAGAAATATTGCAAGAATTAGAATTGCCTTACCGTATTTTAAGATTGTGTGGTGGAGATTTAGGGTTTACCTCAACACTCACATATGATTTTGAAGTATTTTCTACGGCTCAAGACCGTTGGTTAGAAATTAGTTCGGTGTCTAATTTTGAAACTTTTCAGGCTAATAGATTAAAATTGCGTTTTAAAAATAGCCAAGGTAAAAGTGAATTGGCACACACACTTAACGGAAGCTCTTTAGCGTTACCTCGTGTTTTAGCCGGTATTTTAGAAAACTATCAAACACCTGAAGGAATTAAAATACCAAAAATATTAGTGCCATACTGTGGATTTGATATTATTAATTAGCCATTGTCATTAATAATAATTTCTCATAATAATTTTGTTCTATTAATGCATTAAAATACGCATTTAACTGCCCTTTTTTCATAAAGTTTATTGCTTTATTTTTGGCTATTTCGTGTTGTTTAGCTAATTCATTCATCATATAAAAATTTAGTTGTTGTTTCTTAAAAGACAATTTCCGTGCCAAAATATTACACTACACTTTTAAAAACTATACTGTTTTGTGAAATATTTAACAGTTGATTGGCTATATTTGAACGAATAATAGAATGTGCATGCGAAGTTTAATTTTAATTTTTTTATGCTGTTTTTCGCTACAGCTACATAGTCAAAATCAGCAATTAGCTTATCAATATTTTAGAAATGGCGAATATGATAAGGCTGTTTCTATTTATAAAAAATTGTTTGAAAAACATCCCTATAATTTAAACTACTTAAACTACTTAGTTGACAGTTATCAGCAATTAGAACAATTTAATGAAGCGGACTTGCTACTAAAAAAACAGCTTCAACAATTTCCGTCTCAAGTACAACTAAATATTGAAATAGGATATAACTACCAGCTGCAACATGAAACAGAAAAAGCAATTCCCTACTACAATAAAGCAATTAATAAGATTAAAAACACTCCTAGTTTAGGGTATGCTATTGGTAGAACGTTTCAAAACAACCACTTGCTAGATTATGCTTTAAAAGCTTATCAAATAGCAACAGAGGCAAACCCAAAAGCAAATTACTACTTTCAAATAGCAGCTATTTACGGTGAAAAAACAGATATAGAAAATATGTTTAACACCTATTTAAAGTTGCTAGAAAAAAACGAAGTTTACATACCTTCTGTAAAAAATCACATTCAAAATTTTATTACCGATGATAGTGAAAATGAAAATAATAAATTACTAAAAAAACTTCTTTTTAAACAACTTCAAAACAATCCTTTAAGTAGCTGGAATCAGCTTTTAAGTTGGCTATACATACAAGAAAAAAACTACCAAAGGGCTTTTATACAAGAAAAAGCTTTGCACAAACGCGCACTCCTAAATTTAAAAGAAATTGAGACACTTGGCGAAATTGCTTTCAATAATCAAGCATTTGATGTTGCTAAAAATTGCTTTCATTACGTTCTAGAAAACACGCAAGACAAGGTGTCTACGCTTAATTCAAAACTATATTTGTTAGAAATTAATTTAAAAACAACTAATCGTGTTGACGAGATTGAAAAAGAATTTCAAGAATTATTTCTTTTATACGGAAAAAACACCGAAACCATAGCACTACAAATTGCTTATGCCGATTTTTTAGTGTTTCAAAAAAATGACCCTAATGCTGCTATTTCAACTCTTAAAAAATCTTTAAAATTACCGGTAAATAAATTTCAAGAAGGACGCATAAAACTAAAGTTAGCTGATATTTTAGTGTACCACAATAAATTTAACAGCGCTCTTATTTACTACACACAAATACAAAACAACCTTAAAAATCATGAAATAGCACAAAATGCACGGTTTAAAATTGCGCAAACATCGTATTTTAAAGGTGACTTTGATTGGGCGAAATCTCAATTAAAAGTATTAAAAAATGCAACGTCTCAATTAATTGCAAATGATGCTTTAGACTTAAACCTTTTAATTACAGATAACTCTGTTAAAGATAGCTTACGTATAGCTTTAAAAAAATATGCCACCGCCGATTTGCTGGCACTGCAACACAAAAAAAAGGCCGCCATAGATACACTACAAATTATATTAACAATGTTTAAAGGACATCCTATTGAGGACGAAGCACTCTTTAAGCAAGCTCAACTTTTTGAAGAAGAAAATTTGTTTCAAAAAGCCATTGCCAATTATTTAAAAATTATTCAACTTAACAAAGACGATATTTTAGCCGATGATGCGTATTATTCCCTTGCCGAATTGTATTTGACAAAATTAAATAATGAAAAAAAAGCAAAAGAATACTACCAAAAAATTATCTTTGAATATCCTTCCAGTATTTTTTTAGTTGATGCTCGCAAAAAATACAGAAAATTAAGAGGTGATTTAATAAACTAATACTACAATATGTACATATACAATGTAACCGTAAATGTTGATGAGTCTATTCATAAAGAATGGTTAAAATGGATAAAAGAAAAGCACATTCCCGAAGTACTTGCAACCGGGAAGTTTAGCAAAGCCTTAATGAGCGAAGTACTTGTAAAAGAAGAAATGGGTGGAATAACATATTCTATACAATATACAACAGATAGTTTTGACACTCTTGAAGAATACTATAAAGAAAATGCTCCGCTGTTACGCAAAGAAGGCGAACAACTTTTTAAAGGTAAATTTGTTGCTTTTAGAACCGAGTTAAAAGTTATTTGCGAACAATTTAGCATGGGCGTTAAAAATTAAATTTATGACTGTAAGAGCCAAAAAACACCTCGGACAACATTTCTTAAAAGATGAGCAAATAGCCCAAGATATAGCCAACTCACTTACAGAAACCGGCTATAACAACGTCTTAGAAATTGGTCCTGGAATGGGTGTTCTTACAAAATATCTACTCAAAAAAAAATTCACAACACACGTCGTTGAAATTGATACCGAATCAATCGAATACTTAAAAGCACATTTTTTAAATCTGTCTGACAGAATTATTTCTAAAGACTTTTTAAAAATGGACTTAGCTGAAATTTTTGGCAAAAATCAAGTGGCTATAATTGGGAATTTCCCTTATAATATTTCTACTCAAATTGTTTTTAAAACACTTGAAAACAAGCATCAAATACCTGAGTTTTCTGGAATGTTTCAAAAAGAAGTTGCAAAACGAATTGCCGAAAATGAAGGAAGTAAAGCATACGGAATTTTATCGGTTTTAACCCAAGCTTTTTACCACGTAGAGTATTTATTTACCGTTCCTCCAACTGTTTTTAACCCTCCTCCAAAAGTAGAATCAGGAGTTATAAGACTTATTCGAAAAGAAAATTATACACTTCCGGTAGATGAAAAACTTTTTAAAAAAGTAGTAAAGACAGCCTTCAACCAACGTAGAAAAACACTCCGAAACAGTTTAAAATCTTTGAATTTATCCGATAATTTAAGAGAAGATGTTATCTTTGCGAAACGACCAGAACAATTATCAGTTCAAGAATTTATAAATCTCACATCTAAAATAGAGAACGATGTCGTTTGAAATTACAAAAGATTATCTCGATCATATTCATCACTTAGTTACTAAAAACAAAAACAGTGAACTCTTAAAGTTACTTGAAGAAGTACACTATGCCGATATTACTGAAATAATCGAAGAGCTCCCTATTGAAGATGGTTTATACATTATTAAATTATTAGATAGCGACAAAACTTCTGATGTAATTGCTGAACTGGATGAAGATACGCGTGAAAGTATTTTAAAAGGCCTTTCTTCTAAAGAAATTGCAGAAGAAATTGATGAATTAGATACCGATGATGCTGCCGATATTATTGCCGAACTTCCTGAAGGACAAAAAGAAGAGGTAATTTCTCACATTGAAGATGCAGAACACGCTAAAGATATTGTTGAACTTTTACGATACGACGAAGATACTGCCGGAGGATTAATGGCTAAAGAGTTGGTAAAAGTAAATGAGAATTGGAATGTGCTCACTTGTGTAAAAGAAATGAGAGCTCAGGCCGAACAAGTTACTAGAGTTCACTCTATTTATGTGGTTGACGATGATAATAAACTTAAAGGAAGACTTTCATTAAAAGATTTATTAACCACCTCTACAAGAACGGCTATTAAAGACGTATATATTAGAAAAGTAGATTCTGTAAATGTAAACGATAAGGCTGAGGACGTTGCCAGAATTATGCAAAAGTACGACTTAGAAGCCATTCCTGTTGTTGATGAAATTGGGCATTTGGTAGGTAGAATTACTATTGATGATATTATTGATGTTATTAGAGAAGAAGCTGAAAAAGATTACCAGTTAGCTGCCGGTATTTCTCAAGATGTTGAAGCAGATGATACTATATGGGAACTTACCAAAGCAAGACTTCCTTGGTTAATATTAGCTCTTTTGGGCGGATTTATAAGTGTGTCTATTTTAGGAAGCTTTTCTGTAGCAATGAATAATTACAAGGAACTGTTCTTTTTTACACCTTTAATTGCGGCTATGGCAGGTAATGTAGGTGTACAATCATCGGCAATTGTTGTACAAGGTTTGGCTAACAATAGTTTAAAAGGATCGTTATTGAGTAGACTTTTAAAAGAGGTTTCTTTGAGCTTATTAAACGGTTTAACGCTTGCTATTCTGCTAATGTCTATTGGATTATACTTTTTAGGATTTAACTATAAAATTGGAATCACAGTTGCAATTTCTTTAATTTCGGTAATTATTATTGCATCTATTATAGGAACTTTTGTGCCTATTATTTTAGATAAAAGAGGAATTGACCCGGCTTTAGCAACAGGTCCGTTTATTACTACCAGTAATGATATTTTTGGAATATTAATTTACTTTACAATTGCTAAGCTAATTTTAGGATTTTAAAATTTAAACTTTTTAAATAAGTCCCAAATTACAACACCTGCACTAACCGAAATATTTAACGAGTGTTTTGTTCCTAACTGAGGAATCTCAATACAATAATTTGAAGCAGAAACAACTTCTTGTTGCACACCTTTTACCTCATTTCCAAAAATAATTGCGTATTTTTTGGTGGGCTCCACGTTAAAATCCTGAAGCATTACACTTCCTTCAGCTTGCTCAATTGAAGCAACTACAACACCGCTTTCTTTTAAATTATCAATCAATAAAAGCGTATCTTCAACATACTCCCAATCTACAGATTCTGTTGCACCTAGTGCTGTTTTGTGTATTTCTTTATGAGGAGGTTTTGCCGTAATTCCGCATAAATAAATTTTTTCCACAACAAAAGCATCCGATGTTCTAAAAACCGACCCAATGTTGTTTAAACTTCTAATATTATCAAGAATTACAATGAGCGGAATTTTTTTAGTCTTTTTAAATGCTTCAACATTTAATCTCCCTAACTCACTATTTTTTAATTTTCTCATAAATTAGTTTATCTTTAAAACGGAATAATTAACTTCGCAAATCTAATTTAATTTCTCAAAAATTGGCAGCAAAAACTAAGAAAGTCACACCTTTAATGAAACAATACAATGCTATCAAGGCGAAATACCCTGATGCAATGCTTTTATTTAGAGTTGGAGACTTTTATGAAACTTTTGGAGAAGACGCAAAAAAAGCTGCTCAAATTTTAGGTATTGTATTAACAAAACGAGGTGCCGGAAGCGAAACCGAAACAGCACTCGCAGGGTTTCCTCATCATTCGTTAAACACCTATTTGCCTAAGCTTGTTAAAGCCGGAATGCGTGTTGCTATTTGTGATCAGCTAGAAGATCCTAAAATGACCAAAACCATTGTTAAAAGAGGCGTTACCGAATTGGTAACTCCCGGTGTTGCTTTAAATGATGAAGTATTACAGGCAAAAACAAATAACTTTTTAGCAGCTGTTCACTTTGGTAAAAAAAATATTGGAATATCATTTTTAGATGTATCTACCGGCGAATTTTTAACAGCGCAAGGAAACGATGAGTATATAGATAAACTGCTAACAAACCTAAAACCCAGTGAAGTTTTAGTTCAAAAACAATTTAAAAATAGATTTTTCGAAACTTTCGGATCGCAATTCTATACTTTTTATTTAGAAGATTGGGTTTTTCAAAATGAATACGCACAAGAAACTCTTACCGCTCATTTTAATGTAAAAACATTAAAAGGGTTTGGGGTTAATGACCTTACTGAAGGTATTATTTCTGCAAGTGCCATTTTATATTACCTTTCTGAAACACAACATCATAAATTAAAGCACATTACTTCTATTACACGCATTTTTGAAGATAAATATGTGTGGATGGATAAATTTACTATTCGAAATTTAGAATTATATAACGCTGTATCTTCTGGTGCTGTTACTCTTTTAGATATTATTGACACTACCATATCTCCAATGGGAGGTAGACTGTTAAAACGTTGGTTAGCACTTCCTTTAAAAGACATCAATCACATTAAAAAACGACATGAAGTTGTAAAGTTTTTTATTGATAACGATGCTTTTTTAGAACTTGTTTCCTGCCAAATAAAACAAATTAGTGATATAGAACGACTTATTTCTAAGGTAGCTACCGGTAAGGTAAACCCTCGCGAAATAATTATTTTAAAAAACTCATTAAACGCCATTATTCCAATTAAAGAAAAAGCGATTGAAAGTAAAAATAAGTCGTTAAAAAATATTGGAGAACAACTACAAAGTTGCAATGCACTTCGTGAAAAAATTAGTACAACCTTAAATGAAAATGCCCCTGTAAATATTAACAAAGGAAATGCTATCGCTTCAGGAGTATCTAAAGAACTAGACGAGTTACGCGCTATTTCATCTTCCGGAAAAACATATTTAGACGATATGTTAGCCCGTGAAACCAAACGTACCGGAATTCCTTCTTTAAAAATAGCTTTTAACAATGTTTTTGGATATTATATTGAAGTGAGAAATACGCACAAAGATAAAGTTCCCTCAGAATGGATTCGAAAACAAACTTTGGTAAATGCAGAGCGTTATATTACTGAAGAATTAAAAGAATATGAAGCTAAAATTTTAGGTGCTGAAGAAAAAATTTCAATTTTAGAACACCAGCTATTTTCAGCATTGGTTCGCTTTTTACTAGACTATATTCAGCCTATACAATTAAACGCACAGCTAATTGCTCAAATAGATTGCTTGTGCTCTTTTGCTCAAATAGCAAAACGCAATAATTACATTCGTCCAATTATTGATGAAAGTACCGATTTAGAAATTAAAAATGGACGTCACCCTGTTATTGAAAAACAGCTTCCTATTGGTGAGGAATATATAGCCAACGATGTTGTTTTAAACAGAGAACAGCAGCAAATAATTATGATTACCGGACCAAATATGAGTGGTAAATCTGCTATTTTAAGGCAAACAGCACTTATTGTTTTATTAGCTCAAATTGGGAGCTATGTGCCGGCTCAAAATGCTCGAATTGGAATTGTTGACAAAATTTTTACACGTGTTGGTGCTAGCGATAATATTTCAATGGGAGAATCTACTTTTATGGTTGAAATGAACGAAACCGCCAGTATTTTAAATAATATATCTGAGCGTAGTTTGGTTTTATTAGACGAAATAGGAAGAGGTACAAGTACGTATGATGGTATTTCTATAGCGTGGGCTATTGCAGAATATTTGCATGAACATCCGGCAAAGGCAAAAACACTTTTTGCTACACATTACCATGAATTAAATGATATGACAAACACATTTAATCGTATCAAAAATTTTAATGTCTCGGTAAAAGAGTTAAAAGATAAAGTTATTTTTCTGCGAAAATTAGTTCCCGGAGGTAGTGAGCATAGTTTTGGTATTTACGTGGCAAAATTAGCCGGAATGCCTTCATCTGTTGTACATAGAGCCAGTAAAATGTTGAAACAACTAGAAAAAACACATACCAACGAAAACGTAAAAAATACCTTAAAAAATTCAAGCGAAAACGACTTGCAACTAAGCTTTTTTAAATTAGATGATCCTTTATTAGAAGATATTAAAGATGAAATTTTATCGACAAATATAGATACGTTAACCCCTATTGAAGCACTCATGAAATTAAACGAAATTAAACGCATGCTCACTAAAAAATAATGTGCTTCTTGTATTTTAACTTACTCTTATTTTAATTCATTTTAACTATTTAACTATCTTTGCTCCCTAAATCACATTAAAAATGTATTTATTTATAAGCGGTCCCGAAATTTTTGTTGTTTTACTTATTGTTGTAATGCTTTTTGGCGCAGATAAACTTCCTGAAATTGCACGCGGCTTAGGAAAAGGCATGCGGCAAATAAAAGATGCAACAAATGAGATTAAACAAGAGATTAAAAAAAGTGCTGAATTAGATGATATTGATTTGGATTTAGATGTTACCAAAAAAGTAAAAAAAGAAATTAATAAAGTTAGGGATGATTTTGATGATTTTACGGGTCCTATTAAACGTGGTTTGTAGTGGATTTGTTAGATACTCTTATTTATTACGACAAACAATTATTACTTTTTTTACATGCTAAAGGTAGTGCAACCTACGATTGTTTTTGGTTAACAGTAACCAATCCTCTGCATTGGATTCCTTTGTTATTTATACTATTTTATGCCGGATACAAGGTGTTTGGCTTAAAGAAAACTTTACTCATTAGTTTTTTAACTTTACTTTCAGGTATTACCTCACTATTTATTGTAAATGGAATCAAAAACTACATTCAAAGAATACGCCCTTTAAATGATTCTTCTATAAATAGTAATATTAGAACACTCATAGATGCTTCTGATTACAGTTTTGTTTCAGGCCATGCTACGGTATCTTTTACAATTACTTTTTTAAGCTTCTGGATTTTGAAAAAGCACTATAAATGGTCTTTTTTAATATTTGGGTTCCCTATACTTTTTACCTACAGTAGACTTTACTTGGCAGTTCATTTTCCTTTAGATGTTTTATGTGGAATGCTATTGGGGTTTGTTATTGCTAAACTATTTTTTAAACCTATCCATTTTTTATTCTAAAAGAATAAACACGCTTATTTTACCCTGCTTATTGTTAAACCATCTCTAATGGGAAGTATTACTGTTTCAATTCTTGAATCGGTGCTTAAAAGTTTATTATAAGCTATAATTGCTTCTGTATCTTTATCCTTTTTCTCAAGAGTTGCAACAACTTTTCCATTCCAAAGCACATTATCTGATAAGATAACTCCTCCTGAATTCATTTTTTCTATAATTAAATGAAAATAATTACTGTAGTTACATTTATCGGCATCAATAAAAACCAAATCAAATTTTTGAGGAATTGTTGGAATAATGTCTATGGCATTTCCTACGAGCTGTTTTATGTTGTTTTTATACAATGATTTGTCAAAATATTTTTGAGCAAACCCTTCTAACTCTTCATTTTTGTCAATGGTAAATAACATTCCTTCTTTTTTTAATCCTTCTGCCAAACAAAGTGCAGAATATCCTGTATAAGTACCTATTTCTAAAATATGTGTAGGTTGTATTAATTTAGAAATCATAGCCAATACCCTGCCTTGAAAAGCTCCACTAAGCATACGTGGGTTTAATACTTTTTGCCAAGTTTCTTTATTTAGTTGTTTTAATAAATTTGGCTCTTCTTGAGAGTGGTTAACAACGTAATCATCTATTTTTTCGGGTAAAAAATTCATTTTTTGTTTGTAAAATTACAAAAAAACGGAACTTAAATTAAGTTCCGTTTTTAATTGGTTTTGGTTTATTATTTGTGGTTACATTTTAGACTTTAGGTTTTGTTCTATTTCTTTTTTGTCTTCATCACATAAACAGCTCTTATTGTATTTTGAGGTTTCTTTATGTATGTGGTAGCATTTTGTCATAACTTGGTTTTGTTTTGAATATAGGCCACAGGTTCTACACATTAAAAAATGTAATCCTAACTTTACTCTTTCCCATAAACCAGCTTCTCCATACTGAGTTTTGTCGCAAATAGTTGTTGCTTCATCACAGGTTAACTTCATTTTGTAGTTTGTTTAATTCTTAAACCAGTTATCTTCCATACATTTTCTTAATTGTGTTCTTGCTCTATGAATAATTACCCATAAATTCGACGAAGTTATCTCTAATTCCTTACAAATATCTTCTGTTTCAAACTGCTGTATTGTCTTCATTCTAAAAACCATAGCATATTTTTCGGGTAAATAATCAATACATTTTTCTAACACAACTTTTAGTTCTTCATTTTCAATTTTCTTTTCAACTTCTCCACCCCAATCGGTAGGAGCTCGTTCTTCAATCCATTCACCTTCTCTCTCGCCATCGGTATAAAAGTTCATTTTAACTTCTGCCTTTCCTTTTATTGAGTTTATTTTTCGATAGTGGTCTATAATTTTTCTTTTTAGGATAGAAACAAGCCATGTGCGTTCACTTGCTTTTCCTTGAAAATTGTCTTGTGCTTTAAGTGCCGCAAAAAAGGTGTCTTGAACAATGTCTTTTGCCGTATCATGATTGCTGACTCTTGAAATGGTGTAATTATACAGATAGTCTGCATATAACGTTACCCATTTGTTTGGATTTAACATGTGATTTGATGACAACGACATAAAGTTGAGTACTTAAACCACTAAAGTAATTAATTATTTAGAATTATTCTACAATAATTAATCTATATGTTTTTCAATGGTATCAAAAAGCTGTTCTTTGTTAATAGGTTTGGTTAAATAAGCATCAAAACCATTGCTTAAAGCATTTCGCTTATCAGATTCCATAGCAAACGCCGAAACGGCTACAACAGGAACGCTAGGGTTTGTTTTTTTTATTTCAGCCATTGCCTCGAAACCGTTCATAATAGGCATTTTAATATCCATTAATACCAAGTCTATTTTAGGGTTTTTTTGAACTATTTCAACAGCTTGTTTTCCATTATTAGCTTCTATAATTTCAAAGTTGGTTTTAGAAAACAATTCGTTTAAATACATGATATTGTATTCTTCATCTTCTGCAACTAAAATGGTCATTTTTTTATCTTTTATTTTGGGTTGATTTTTATTTTCTTTAATAACGGTATTAATTTCTAGCTGATTGGCTTCTTTATAAGGTATTGTAAAGCAAATTGTTGTTCCGGTGCTACTTGGCTCTACCCATATTTTACCTCCAAAAAGTTCTACCAGTTTTTTTGAGATTGCCAAACCTAAACCCGTGCCTTTATTTAATCTGTTTAGGGTAACATCTGCTTGTACAAATCGATCGAAAATTTTATCCCGGAGTTCTTTATCAATACCTATACCGCTATCTTTTACATAAAATTTTAAGTGATTTTCTATTAGCTTATATCCAACTATAATTTCTCCTTCATCGGTAAATTTAAAGGAGTTTGAAAGCAAATTGGTTAAAATTTGGTTTAATTTAGTTTGGTCTATTTCTATATGGCTATCCTTATTTTCTAAGCCTGTTTCATACTTAAATACTATGTTTTTTTCTGCAGCCTTAATTGAATAAAATGAGTACAGTTCTTTTAATAAAGCATTGATATTAACTCGTTCTAAATTTATTTTTACGGTACCCGCTTCTATTTGGGAAAGGTCTAATATATCATTTACTATAGAAAGTAGTCTTTTACCACTATTAATCACAATTTTTGCATAATTTTCTTTGTCTTTAAAAGAAGACTTAGAATCTATTAATAGCTCTGAGAATCCAATAATACCATTCATTGGCGTTCTAATTTCATGACTTATATTTTCAAGAAATGCCGATTTTAATCTATCCGACTCTTGTGCTTTACTCAAGGCTTTTTTAAGTTCGTTTTCGGCTTGTTTACGCTGAATTATTGTACTTATTTGGTCTGCAACAAACTCTAATAAATGGAGGTCTTCTTCAGTATAAGCATTTTTATTTGTATAGCTTTGAACCACTATTGTACCAAATACTTTATCTCGTAGTTTCAACGGTACTCCTACCCAAATTTTAGAGTCTATTCCTTTTTTATTTACAATACCATTTTTAATGAGTTCAGAATATGTTTTTTCTGTAACTAAAAGTGGCTTTTTAATTTTAATGACATGTCCTGTTAATGTTTTTTCAGCCGGAAACTTTCTTTTTTCACCAACATCATCTGTTGTAAAAGCTAAATCTATTTCATTGGTTTTATCGTTGTAAAGAGCTATATAAAAATTACTGGTATCAATAATTTTATTTAGTTCTTTTTTTATAAATAAGTTAAATTCTGTAAAATCTTCTATGGCTAAAGACGCTCTTGAAATATTGTATAAAACTTTTTCTAATTCTTCCTTTTTAACTCGCTCTGTAATATCATCTACCAATGATGCTATACCTATAACATTACCTCTAGAGTCTTTAAGTGTAACATTGTACCAGTCACACGTAATTATTTTTCCTGATTTTGTTACGTTCTCGTTGGTATTTCTCTTTCCTCCTCTTTCTGAAAGTAGCATATCCATTACCTCACTCATTTCTTCTTTCAAATGAGGTGGTGTTATTAAGTCTTTTATTTTACTTCCTTTGGCTTCTTTTTCGGTATAACCAAAAATACGTTCTGCAGCGTTATTCCACTCTAATACTTTAAAATCTACATCCCACATAATAGAGGCTAGCGGTGTATTGTTAAATTGCTCTTTTAATCTGCGGTTACTTTCAAAAAACAAATCCTCTGTTTTCTTTTTATCTGTAATATCTTCAACAATTCCTTGAATATGGGTAATTTCTCCTTTTTCATTTAATATTGCGTCGGCATTACACCTTACCCACTTTTCTTCTCCTTCTTTTGTAATAACCCTGAACCTACTAATTTTGATTCCTTTTGGGTACGCTCCTTTACTTAATTTTAAAAATTCTGCACTTACCCATTCCACGTCTTTAGGATGAATTACCTCATATATAGGTATTTCATTTGATAGTAACTCTGAGCAAGTATAACCTAATAAATCAAACGAGTTTTCTGATACAAATTCTATTGGAAAATTGTATTCATTTTTACACAAAATAGCTACAGATGGGCTCTTATTTATAATATTATACGCTGCTTTTATTTTACTTTCCGAAATTTTTCTTTCTGTTATTTCGTGAAAAAAGATGAGCATTCCTTCTTTGGTAGGGATTATGCGATTTTCAAACCAACGATTCCATGGTTTAAAGTAGTTTTCAAAACTAATTGGTTTATTTGTTTGTTTTGCTTCTTGATATTTGTCAAAAAACAAATCTCCTTCTTTCTCAGGAAACTCGGTCCAAATATGTTTGCCTTTAAGGTATTTTGCCTCTTTTCCTAATAACTCGGAAGCCTTTGGGTTGACGTATAAATAATTTGAGTTTTCATCTAAAATTACAAATCCATCCTCAATACTGGTAAGCGTTTTTGAAAGAAGGTTTTTTGTAGTATTTAACTCTTCTGCAGCAAGAACACTATCGGTAACATCCTGCCCAACACCAAGAACTTTAACTATCTTTCCATTACGTATAACTACTGTTCTTTTTTCGTTTATATATTTTAATTCCCCGTTTTTGGTTATTACCCTATATTTTATGTTTTGAATTGGTTTTTTTAAAAGTGACTTAATACTGAAATTTTCAGCTACTTTTCGATCTTCCGGATGAATAAACGAAAGATAAAAATTTAAATCTAACTTTTCATCTTTTGGTTTTGCGCCAACAATTTTATACGCTTCGTCAGACCAATGTAACTTATTTTCTTGGTAGTCGTAAAACCAACTTCCTATTTTAGCTATTTTTTGAGATTCTTTATACCTATTTTCACTTTCAATTAATGCTTTTTTTAAGGCAATTTTTTTATTGATATTTTCTATAGATACAATTACATTTTCTAAAGTGTCTTCGCATCCGTCAATAACTTTAAACTTTATAGCAATATTAAAAATTTCTCCTCCTATTGTTTTAGATGTGGTTTCTCTTTCCGTATCGTCTAGCTCGCCTGATAAAGCACTAATAAACATTTTTAAAAAACAATCGTATGATTCTTTAGTAAAAAGATTAACAAAATTATCTAGCAGCTCTCGTTTAGATTTGGCTTTATACAGCTTAACTGCAGTGGTATTTACATCTTTAATAGTAACTAAAGGAAGTAAGTCGTGAATTATACCCGGATTAGAAACAAGATATGACTTTACATCTGTTGCATGTTTTTTTGCTTGAAGTTCAATGTGTGTTTTTGCTTTGGAAAAATCTTCAACCCAAAGTGCGGTAGGAGCATGTTCAAAATAAGATAGCTTTTTATTTTCTAAAGTGGAGGTATCTGTTTCTTTAAATGGATCTCGAAAGGTGCCTTTATCACTACCGTTATTTTTCATTATGATCCTTGTTTAGGGGGTTAAAATTTTATTGAATATACAATTTTTTATAACAATGTCTTTACCGTTTATTTATTATCCTTGTTTTTATTTTTTTGGAAGAACTATTTTAAATGTAGTTCCTTTTCCTTGTAAGCTAGTTGCTACAACGCTGCCTCTGTGATTTTTAATTATTTTTTTAGCAATTGCCAAACCCAAACCTACACACTTCTGTTTGTCTTCAGAGTAGGTGTTTTCAACAAAAAACGGATCAAAAACTTTAGAAAGGTTTTCTTCAGAAATTCCTATTCCATTATCGGTAATTAGGGTTTCAACCGTATGTTGGGTTTCATGTATACCAATTGTTATTGTACCATTGTTTTTTGAGTACCTAACAGCGTTATCTATAATGTTTGTAAGAGCTTCGTTTATTTCAAACTTATCTAAGTTTAGAAAAATATTTTTAGCTGTAATTTTTGTTTCAACATTTCTGTTTTCAAAAAAACCTTTCTCTTTTAAATCGGTCATCAGCTCATTCAACAAGGTTACATAATTTAATTCTTGTAAATTAAATGTCGCTTCAGAAGATTGTAAACTTGAAAATTTTGCGATTTTATTGAGTAGTGATAGTGAAAATTTTGCGGAATTGTGAATCACGCTCAAATACTTGTTTAACTTCTCTTGAGAATACGCTGTTGTATCCTCCATTAACATCTCTGAAAAAGAAAAAATGACCCCTATTGGATTTTTTAAGTTGTGAACTAGTTTGCCTATTACTTTTTTATTTAACTGCTGAATAGTTGTTATTTCTCTATCCTTATTTTTAAGTTTTAAGCTTAGGTCTATTATTTTTTCTTCAATTTCATTATTAGCATCTAATTTGAGAGGTTTTTTTTTCAAAATTTATATCTTTTTATAGCCAAAAATCTACGTAATTTACGACTTATTCTTCAATAAGTCAAAAAAACATACAATTCTTACAAATAAACTTTTAAAAACCAACCTGTTTTTTCATTACTTTTACTTTTTAAAATTTCCATACAAATGTCAACTGCAAAAAAAGAATATAAACGAATTACTACCCGAAGTTTGGTAGAGATGAAAAACAATCACGAAAAAATAGCAATGCTTACCGCATATGATTATACAATGGCAAAAATTGTTGACCAAGCCGGAATAGATGTTATTTTAGTTGGTGACTCTGCCTCTAACGTAATGGCCGGACACGAAACCACAGTGCCTATAACCTTAAATGAAATGATTTACCATGCAAGCTCTGTAATTAGAGCTGTTAAACGAAGCTTGGTTGTAGTTGATTTACCTTTTGGCTCATATCAATCTGATCCAAAAATAGCCTTGCGTTCAGCTATTAAAATTATGAAAGAATCTGGTGGCCATGCGGTTAAACTTGAAGGTGGAAAAGAAATAAAACAGTCTATTAAAAAAATATTGAATGCCGGAATTCCTGTAATGGGACACTTAGGGCTCACACCTCAATCTATTTATAAGTTTGGAACATATACTGTTAGAGCAAAAGAAGAGCAAGAGGCCATTAAATTGAAAGAAGATGCCTTGTTACTTGAAAAATTAGGCTGCTTTGCTATTGTTTTAGAAAAAGTTCCTGCAAAATTGGCAAAAGAAGTTGCCGAAAGTTTAACCATTCCTATTATTGGAATAGGTGCCGGAAATGGAGTTGACGGACAAGTTTTAGTGACCCATGATATGCTTGGAATGACCCACGAATTTAATCCGCGATTTTTACGCCGATATTTAGATTTATATACCGATATGACAAATGCCTTTCAAGGATACATCTCCGATGTGAAAAGCAAAGATTTTCCTAACGAAAACGAACAGTATTAATGAAAGTGCTTCTGGCAGATAACAATCATCCTTTACTTAAAACTGAGCTTGAAAAACTTGGCTGTAAATGTGACGAAGATTTTACATCTTCTAAACAAGATATTGAATCTAAAATTGCCAATTACAATGGTATTGTTATTAGAAGTCGATTTAAAATTGATGCTCAATTTATAGACAAAGCATCTCAATTAAAATTTATAGCTCGAGTAGGTGCCGGATTAGAAAGTATTGATGTTGATTATGCAAAACAAAAAGGTATTCGGTTAATCGCTGCTCCCGAAGGAAATAGAAATGCCGTTGGTGAACACGCATTGGGAATGATTCTTTCTTTATTTAACAACCTTAAAAATGCCGACCTTGAAATACGAGAAGGTAAGTGGCTTCGAGAAAAAAATAGAGGTATTGAACTCGAAGGAAAAACCGTAGGTATTATTGGTTACGGAAATATGGGTAAAGCTTTTGCTAAAAAGCTAAAAGGATTTGATGTAGATGTAATTTGTTACGATATAAAAGAAGGTGTTGGCGATGAAAATTGCAAACAAGTTTCTTTAAAAGAATTGCAAGAAAAAACACACATTTTAAGTCTACATACTCCTTTTAATGAAAGGTCACATAATATGATAAATACAGCGTTTATCAATAAGTTTAAACATCCTTTTTATCTAATAAATACCGCTAGAGGTACTGCGGTTGTTACTGATGACTTGGTAGAAGCTCTTAAAAATAAAAAAGTATTAGGCGCATGTTTAGATGTGTTAGAATACGAAAAACTTTCTTTTGAAAATTTATTTGAAAATAATTCCTTCCCAAAAGCTTTTGACTATTTAATTCACGCCAAAAATGTTTTATTATCACCTCATATCGCCGGATGGACTGTTGAATCTAAAATTAAGCTAGCACAAACCATTGTTGCTAAAGTTAAAGCTGAATTTTTTACAAAAGAAACTAACCTTTCTGAAAAAAGTATAGCAAAAGTGACTGGAATAGGAGGTGTGTTTTTTAAATCGGAAAACCCAACCCAGTTAAAAAAATGGTATCAAAAATACTTAAGTTTTAATACCAACGAATGGGGTTGCACTTTTTGGTGGAAAGATAACAATGGAAATAAAGCGAGTACGCAATGGAGTTTGTTTAGCGATGATACATCTTATTTTTCGCCATCAAAAAAAGAGTTTATGATAAACTACAGAGTACAAAATTTGGAAGATTTAATACGCAAACTTAAAGGTGAAGGTGTATCCGTTATAGGAGACATAGAAACCTATGATTACGGAAAATTTGCTTGGATTTTAGATCCTGAAGAAAATAAAATAGAACTTTGGGAGCCTATAGATTCTAATTTAGAATAAATTTGTACTTTTAAAATTGTAAAAAAATAATAATTTATGGAAATAATAGATGAAAACGGAAACGTTGTACAAAACACAAATCAAGAGAGTAAAAGAGTTATTGCTGGAATTTTAGCCATTTTGTTTGGAGCTTTTGGTGTTCACAAATTTATCTTAGGATACACCAAAGCCGGAATTATTCAAGTAATTATTTCGTTTGTAAGCTGCGGGATTTTAAGTATTATTGGTTTTATTGAAGGAATAATATACTTAACAAAATCTGATGAAGAGTTTATAAACACTTACCAAGTAAACCAAAAAGAGTGGTTTTAGTACACTAAAATTAGGTAGTTGAAGGTGATTTTTCTTCAAAATCATCTTCGATTTCTTCATTCTCCAGTTTGCTTTCTAGCTCTGCCTGATACTCTTCCATAACGGGTTTTACTGTACTTTCAGGAATATCTGCTACTCTAATGTACATTAATCCGTCTACGGCATTGTTAAACTTCGGGTCAACATTAAAAGCTACCAAACGTGCATTTTGCTTAACATACTTTTTAATTAAAACAGGGATTCTAAGAGCTCCCGGTTCTATTTCATCTATAATTTTATCAAACTTATTTAAATCTGATTTTGTAGCATCAAACACAAAGTCTTTATCGGCGTCTTTTAATTTAACCTTGTATTCTTTTTTAGGGTGAATATATTGTGCAATGTAAGGATCGTAGTAATGTGACTTCATAAACTCAATCATAAGCGATTTTGAAAAATTAGAAAACTGGTTGCTTATACTAACTCCTCCTATTAAATACTTATACTCTGGATGGCGTAATGTAACATGAACAATTCCTTTCCAAAGTAAGAATAGCGGCATTGGCTTTTGTTGGTATTCTTTAATAATAAAGGCACGTCCCATTTCTATAGAGTTTTCCATCATAGAATACAACTCAGGCTCAAATTTAAATAAGGTTTGTACATAAAATCCTTCTATACCGTATTTTTTGTAAATCTGTTTTCCTAATCCCATACGGTAAGCGCCTACCAACTTCTTAGCTTCATTATCCCACAAAAATAAATGGTGGTAATAACTATCAAAAGCATCTAAATCTATAGATTCGTTTGTTCCTTCTCCAACAGCTCTAAAAGTAACTTCACGCAACCTTCCTATTTCAAAAACCAAGTTTGGTATTTGCTTACTCAAAGCAAAAAAGACTTCATAGTTTTTGCTTTTTAAAAGTCTTCCGTTGTTTTTTCGCAATGCATTTACCTCTCCAATCATTTTATCAATATTACGTTGACTTACAATCTCTTTAGGTGATTTTGATATTTTTAGAGATGCAGAACTTAAAGACATTGTCTTTTTTTCAAAAGGATTGGCAAGCATGTATGTTTTTCTTCTAATAAAATCACAAAAATCTTTGGTATTCTTGTATTCCTCTTGGTTTTTAACAGAGATTGGTTTCCCTATTCTAACCTTTATTACTCGTTCTCTTTGAGATAAAAGTTCTGAAGGAAGTTTTGCCGTCCTCAGCTTATCGTTTAGTTTAGATAATACATAAAATAACCTGCTGTTTTTAGCGTGAAAATAAATAGGTATAACCGGTACTTTTGCTTTTTGAATCAATTTTATAGCTCCTTCTTCCCAAGGTTTATCTACAATTAACTTACCATCTTTATAAGTAGATACTTCTCCTGCCGGAAAAATACCTAACGGATATCCTTCTTGAAGATGTTTTAGAGAACTTTTAATTCCTGCCAAACTAGATTGCGCATCTTTCCTGTCTTCAAAAGGGTTTACCGGCATTATAAATGGCTTCATAGGCTCAATTCTATGCAATAAAAAATTGGCTATAATTTTATAATCCGGACGTTTTTCAATAAGTAATTTTAACAATAAAATACCATCTATTCCTCCTAAAGGATGGTTTGAAACCGTAATAAAAGCACCTGTTTTTGGAATTCTATTTAAATCTTCTTCAGGAATTTCAAACTTAATTTGTAAATCGTTTAATAATGCCGAAAAAAATGCTAAATCTTTTAAGTGTTTGTGCTTATTGTAAATTTTATTTATGGTAGATATTCTGAGTAATTTCATTAGTAACCACCCAAAAAACGTACCTATAAATCCATATTTATCTAGGTTTATTGCTCTCGCAACTTCTTTAGCTGTTACTAAACTCATTCATTATTAACTTAAGGGTAATTGCAAAAATACATAATTTATTCGACAACAACTTGAACCGTTCCCATTGTTACCTGCTTTAATAAAACCGTTCCTTTTGATTCAATTTCTTTAATAGATTTTGGTGTTGCATGTCTTACCGTATACAATGTTACATCTTCAACGTAATTTACATTGTACTTGTCTTTTAACTCTGTTAAAAATAGTTTAAAGTTATTGTACTTATCTTCAATACAAACCGAAAAACTAATTGCTGAATTTTGTATTAGGTTTACTTTTATTTTATGGGTGTGTAAAACCTTAAAAATATCACTTAAATTACTTTCAACCATAAATGAAAAATCTAATGCTGAAATAGCAACAAGTTTTTGATGATGCTTTACAATAAAACAAGGTGTTTCTACTGTTCCTTTTAAATCTTTATTAACTTCTGTTCCTGAAAGGTTTAAATCGTAAAACGACCTAACATATAGTGGTATTCTTTTATTTTCAAGTGGTTTTAATGTTTTAGGGTGAATAACAGAAGCTCCGTAAAAAGCCATTTCTATAGCTTCTTTATACGATATTTTAGGTAGTGGTGTTGCATTTTTAAAATACCGTGGGTCTGCATTTAAAACACCATTTACATCTTTCCAAATAGTTAAACTTTTTGCATTTAAACAATACGCAAAAATAGCCGCCGTAAAATCAGATCCTTCGCGCCCCAGTGTTGTGGTTTCTCCTTTTAAGGTAGCCCCTAAAAAACCTTGCGTTATGTATAATTGTTTGTATGTATTTAACGTTGAAATATTTGTTGTTGTTTGCTTCCAATTAACAGAAGCATCTCTAAAATTAGCATTGGTAATAATATACTTTCTAACATCAATCCACTTATTTTTAATGCCCGAATGGTTTAAGTACCTACTTATTATTTTGGTAGATAACATTTCTCCAAAACCCACTATTTGGTCGTAAATAAAGTTGTAATCGGTTGAATTGTTTTTGGCTAAAAAAAGGTGTAGTGTGTTTACAATAGCGTCTATTTCTGAATAAATGGAGTGGTCTGTATCATTAAACAATTCACGTGCTATCTCTAAGTGATACTCTTTTACATATGCTATATTTGCTGATAGGTCTTTTGTTTTGTGAAAATAAGAGTTTACAATGTTTTCAAAAGCATTGGTCATTTTTCCCATTGCCGAAATAACTATAAGCGTATTTTTAATTCCCTCATGAGTTAAAACATTTACTAAATTTTTAACCCCTTCAGCATCTTTAACAGATGCACCTCCAAATTTAAAAACCTTCATACGTTAACCTTTCTTAACAAAGTTTTTGATAGCTTCTTCATTTAATTGTACCGTATCCCAATCTCTTAAAATGGTAGCGCCAGACTTTTTATAAAATTCAATTGCCGGTGTATTCCAATCTAGAACTACCCACTCTATACGTTTTACACCTAAAGCATATCCGTATTCTATAACTTTAGCGTATAACGCATTCCCTATTTTAAGCCCTCTTTTGTGTTGCGTAACTATTAAATCTTCTAAATGAATAGTTGGTCCTTTCCAAGTAGAATATCTTGGGTAAAACAACGCCATTCCTACAATTTCATTATCCATTTCAGCTATAAATGTTTTAAACAATGGCGTTTTACCAAAACCATCTCTTTCCAAATCGGCAACAGTAACTTCAACCGCATCCGGTTCTTTTTCAAAATGGGCCAACTCTTTTATCAACTTTAAAACTGAAGGCATATCATTTATAGTTCCTTCTCTAATTGTAAAACTCATTTTTTATGATTTAAATAATAGGTTTGGCTAAAGTAAAAAATCTTTAAATAAACTATCTTACAAACAAAAGTCTTTTTTAAAAATAATTTTATCGATATTTGCATAACGCAAACAACTAATTACTGCCATGAAAGATAACAACCTCACCTTAGGAGAGTTTATTATTGAAAACCAAAAACACTACGAATCTACTTCAGGAGAATTTTCAAGACTCATTAGCTCTATTAAATTAGCTTCAAAAATTGTAAACTACAAAGTTAATAAAGCCGGGTTAATAGATATTTTAGGTGCAGCCGGAGATATAAACATTCAAGGTGAAGATCAGCAAAAATTAGATGTTTATGCAAATAATGTATTTATGCAAACACTTATTAATAGAGAAATTGTTTGCGGAATTGCCAGTGAAGAAGAAGATGATTTTGTAACCATAAAAGGAAAGCACGAAACCAACGAAAACAAATACGTTGTATTGATTGACCCTTTAGACGGGTCGTCTAATATTGATGTAAATGTTTCTGTAGGAACTATTTTTTCTATATACCGACGAATAACTCCTGTAGGTACTCCTGTTGAAAAAATAGATTTTCTTCAAAGAGGAAATCAGCAAGTTGCTGCAGGTTATGTGGTTTATGGAACCTCAACAATGTTGGTTTACACCTCGGGACATGGTGTAAACGGATTTACATTAAATCCGGCCATTGGCTCATTTTATTTATCACACCCAAACATGAAATTTCCCGAAAAAGGAAAAATATATTCTATAAACGAAGGAAACTATGTGCATTTTCCTCAAGGTGTTAAAGATTATTTAAAATATTGTCAAGAAGAAAAAGAAGATAGACCATACACCTCTAGATATATAGGTTCTTTGGTTTCAGACTTCCACAGAAATATGATAAAAGGAGGTATTTATATTTATCCAACAAGTTCTATAGGACCCAAAGGTAAATTACGTTTGTTATACGAATGCAACCCTATGGCTTTTTTGGCTGAACAAGCAAACGGGTTGGCGAGTGATGGCTATCAAAGAATTTTAGATATAAAACCTACTGAACTTCATCAACGTGTTCCGTTTTTCTGCGGAAGTAGAGAAATGGTAAAAAAAGCCGAAGAATTTATGGCTAAATATCCCGATGATGCAAACTATTAACTTATTTTAAGCAATAGGATTTAATAATATTGGTATAAAAACATTCTATTTTCAATAATGGAAATCGTTCGCTACCTTTGAATACACTTAATGTTAAACTAAAAAAATACAATTATGGCTTTTGAATTACCAAAATTACCTTACGCTTTTGATGCGTTAGAACCACATATTGATGCGAAAACAATGGAAATTCACCATGGAAAACACCATGCTGGATACACAAATAACTTAAACAATGCTATAGCTGGAACTGATTTAGAAGGAAAATCTATCGATGCTATTTTAACCAATTTAGATATGAGTAATGGTGCTGTTAGAAATAACGGTGGTGGTTACTACAATCACTGTTTATTTTGGGAAATAATGTCTCCAAATGGTGGAGGAACCCCAACAGGAGAACTAGCGGATGCAATAAATAATGCTTTTGGCTCTTTTGAAGCTTTTAAAGACGCTTTCTCTAAAGCTGCTGCTACCAGATTTGGATCAGGATGGGCATGGCTTTGTGTTCACAAAGGAGGTAAAGTAGATGTTTGCTCATCGGCAAATCAAGACAATCCTCTTATGCCGGGTATTGGTTGTGGTGGTTATCCAATTTTAGGATTAGATGTTTGGGAACATGCGTACTATTTAAATTACCAAAACCGAAGACCTGACTATATTAACGCATTTTTTAATGTTATTAATTGGGAAGAAGTTTCTAAACGATACACAGAAAATAAATAATTTTTTACTGCTATTTAAAACAAAAAAACTCGCAATATTGCGAGTTTTTTTGTTTAGTGTAATACATTTCTGTTAATATGCTCTTCCACTTTTACCTTCGTAAAAATTAATAAAAGCATCGTTTACAACACGGTTTCCTCCAGGTGTTGGATAATTTCCTGTAAAATACCAATCGCCCAAATGATTAGGACAAGCTTTATGTAAATTTTCTACGGATTGAAATACAACTTCAATCTCGGCCGAGATATCATCTGTTTTTAGCATTTCAGCAATCTTATCGGAGATTTGCTCATCTGTAAATAAGTTGTAAATTTCTTTAACTGCATTTTTTACAGCAATATCTTCTAAGTCTTGTTGCTGCTTGCAACTTTTATATACTTCTTCAACAATATGGTGTTTATCAACTTCTTTTAGCAGAGCTAATGCTGCTCTAAAAGCTATAAAATCACCCATTTTAGCCATATCTATTCCATAGCAATCGGGATATCTTATTTGAGGAGCAGAGGATACAATAATAATTTTTTTAGGGTTTAACCTATCTAAAATTTTAATGATACTCTTTTTTAGTGTTGTTCCTCTTACTATGCTATCATCAATTACTACTAAATTATCGTTAGGTTTTACAATTCCGTAGGTAACATCGTATACGTGAGCTACTAAATCGTCTCTACTGGAATCATCGGCAATAAAAGTTCTTAGCTTAGCATCTTTAACAGCTAGTTTTTCAACTCGAGGACGTTCTGCTAAAATTTTTGTGACTGCTTCGGCAGATAAGCTTCGTTGTCCTTTTAAAATAGCTTCGGTTTTTTGAAGGTTTAAAAAATTTTCTGCCGCTTCTCTCATCCCGTAAAACGAGGTTTCAGCTGTATTAGGAATGTATGAAAATACTGTATTTTTAATGTCGTTATTTATTTTCTTTAAAATTTGAGGAAATACTAATTTCCCTAAATTCTTTCTTTCTGTATAAATATCGGCATCGCTTCCTCTAGAAAAGTAAATACGCTCAAACGAGCATGATTTTTTAGGTAATTGCTCCTTAATTTCGTCTATAGAAATTTTCCCGTTACGCTTAATAATTAGCGCATGGCCACGTTCCAATTCTTTTACATCGTTAATAGCAACATTAAAAACCGTTTGAATTACAGGACGTTCAGATGCAACTACTACCACCTCATCATCTACATAATAAAATGCCGGTCTAATTCCGGCCGGATCTCGTAAAACAAAGGCATCTCCATGACCAAGTAAACCTGCCATTGCATAACCTCCATCCCAATTTTTAGCCGATTTTTTTAATATTTTTTGAATGTTTATACGCTGTTCTATAAGTGGAGAAGCTTCCTTTTTTCCAATACCTTCCGATTTAATTTCTTGATACAACTCAGCCACTTCATCATCAATAAAATGTCCCATTTTTTCCATTACAGTAACCGTATCGGTCATTTCTTTAGGATGCTGTCCCAGCTCTACCAAATCATTAAACAAGCGTAATGAGTTTGTCATGTTAAAATTTCCGGCAACAATCAAACTCTTGTGCATCCAGTTGCTTTGGCGTAAAAAAGGGTGTACACTTTCAATACTATTTTTCCCAAATGTGCCGTATCTTACATGACCTAGAAATAAATTTCCTATATAAGGTAAATTATTTACTTGCCATTGCACGTCATCTCTTTTATCGGGAAAACGTGTTGTAAAATTGTTTAACCGTTCATCTATCTGAGAAAAAATATCTTGTATTGGATGTGCTTTGTTAGAGCGTATACGACTAATATAACGGATTCCCGGACTTACATCAAACTTTATACTTGCCAATCCGGCACCATCTTGACCACGATTGTGTTGTTTTTCCATTAACAAATACATTTTATTTAAACCGTAAAATGCCGTTCCGTATTTGTTTTTATAATACTGTAATGGTTTTAATAAACGAACCATTGCAATTCCACATTCGTGTTTAATAGCGTCGCTCATAGTAGTAGTTTTTGTTAGTTAAATTAAATAAAAAAATCCGCACAAATGCGGATTTTAGGGTTAATTTATTTCTATTTCAAATTGTGTTAGTTGCTTAAATTGCAGTAAACGCTGTTGAATTTCACTTTGTTGTAAATTTTCCATACGTTCTGTTCCAAACTTCTCCACGCAAAACGATGCTAGGTTAGAACCCGATATTACTGCTCGTTTCATATTTTCAAAAGAAACATCTCCGGTTTTGGCAATGTATCCTATAAATCCTCCGGCAAAAGTATCTCCTGCTCCAGTTGGGTCAAATACTTCTTCTAACGGTAGTGCGGGTGCAAAGAACACATTGTCTTCATGAAATAATAAGGCTCCATGTTCTCCTTTTTTAATAACTACGTATTTAGGGCCCATTGTATATATTTTTTGAGCTGCTTTCACTAAAGAATATTCTCCAGAAAGCTGTCTGGCTTCTTCGTCATTTATCGTAATTACATCAATTTTTGCAATTACTTCCATAAGTTCTTTTAAAGTGTTATCCATCCAAAAATTCATTGTATCTAACACCACTAACTTAGGTTTCTTCGGAAGCTGATTTATAACATCCATTTGTACTGAAGGGTGTAAGTTCCCTAACATTAAAAAATCGGCATCTTTAAAACTCTCAGGAACAACCGGATTAAAATTGGCCAATACGTTTAAATCTGTGATAAGGGTATCTCTAGAATTTAAATCGTTATGATATTTTCCGCTCCAAAAAAACGTTTTCCCATCTTCTATAATTTCAATACCATCGGTATTAATATTTTTACTGTTTAATTTTTCTAGGTACGATTTAGGGAAATCGCCTCCTACTACAGAAACAATTCCAGAATGTACTCCAAACTGCGATGCAGAAAGTGAAATATAGGTGGCTGCACCTCCTAAAATTTTATCGGTTTTTCCAAACGGAGTTTCAATAGCATCAAAAGCAACCGTTCCTACAATTAATAATTTACTCATTTTTTTAAATAACAAAACGCTCTTAATAAAATAGATGCGTTAATTTGTGTTAATATTTGTTTTTAACAATTAGATGTGTTTACTTTTGCAAAAATAAGTTTAAAAAATGACTATCAAAGAAATACAAGAAGAAATTATAGATGAGTTTTCAATGTTTGAAGATTGGATGGAACGTTATGAATATATTATTGAGTTAGGAAAATCACTTCCAATAATAGATGACGCTTATAAATTAGATGAAAATTTAATTGTCGGCTGTCAATCTAAAGTATGGCTACACTCTGAAATGCAAGATGGAAAAGTTGTTTTTACTGCAGATAGTGACGCTATTTTAACAAAGGGAATTGTGGCGCTGTTACTTCGTGTTTACAACAATCAAACTCCTAAAGATATTTTAAATGCCGAATTGTTTTTTGTTGACAAAATTGGTCTTAAAGAACACTTATCACCAACAAGAGCCAACGGCTTGGTATCTATGATTAAGCAAATAAAATTATACGCATTGGCTTTTGAGTCAAAGTTGGGTTAATAATTGTATATTTGCACTTATTTAGAATGAATATAAAGAAATTAATTTTTAGTGATGAATAGCGAGCGTGTTCAAGATTTAGGAGATAAAATTGTTGAAGTTCTAAAAACCATTTATGACCCCGAAATTCCTGTAGATATTTTTGAATTAGGGTTAATTTATGATGTTTTTGTAAGTGAAAATAATGATGTTAAAATTTTAATGACTCTAACTTCTCCAAATTGTCCGGTAGCAGAAACGTTGCCTGTTGAAGTTGAAGAAAAAGTTAAAACCATTGAAGAGGTTAATAATGCTGAAGTAGAAATTACCTTTGATCCTATGTGGACTCAAGACATGATGAGTGAAGAGGCTAAACTGGAACTTGGGTTTTTATAATTCGAGATTTTTTCGAATAACTACAACTAATGGCTAATGAAATTATAAATAGAGTTGCTAATAGTCAATTAAAAGTAATTGATTTAGAAGATTTTTATCCTTCAGAAAAACGTGTTGTAATCGATATAAAGCAGTGGCTTTTTAATGAGTTGATTTTAAAAGAAACCGATTTTAGGAACTCTTTAAAAAATCATAACTGGACTCAATATAAAAATACATATGTAGCACTAACTTGTTCTTGTGATGCCATTGTTCCTTCTTGGGCTTATATGCTAATTGCAACCTATTTAACCGACTATGCTAAAAAGGTAATTGTTGGTACTTTAAATGAGTTGGAAACTGCCATTTTTTACAATATTATAAATGATTTTGCTATTGAAGAGTATAAAAACAAGCCGGTTATTATTAAAGGTTGTTCTAATAAGCAAATTCCTGAAACTGCATACATACAGTTAATCGAAAAATTACAACCGGTTACAAAATCTATTTTATTTGGTGAAGCTTGCTCTTCGGTACCGCTTTACAAAAAGAAAAATTAATTTTCTTCTTCGTATTCTTCATATAAAAAATCATTATATGGAAAACGTGTAATGTGAATCTTTTTAACTTCTTCAAAAACTTTTTTTCTAAACTCTTCAAAATTGTCTTTGTGCAACGCAGATATAAATAAGCAATTGTTTTCCATTTTATTCATCCACGTTTTTTTCCAGTCTTCAAGGGTATAATGTGCCTTTGTTTTTGCTGTTACCAAATCATCTTTAGCAATGGTTTCATGTGTAAAAGCATCAATTTTATTAAACACCATAATAATTGGCTTATCGGCACTTTTTATCTCATCTAAAATTTTATTCACCGAAGCGATATGGTCTTCAAAGTTTGGATGAGAAATATCTACTACATGCAATAGTAAATCGGCTTCTCTTACTTCATCTAAGGTCGATTTAAACGATTCTATAAGTTGCGTAGGTAATTTTCTAATAAAACCTACAGTATCTGTAAGTAAAAACGGTATGTTTTTTATAACAACTTTTCTTACAGTAGTGTCAAGCGTAGCAAACAGTTTGTTTTCAGCAAAAACATTGCTTTTACCAACGGCATTCATTAAGGTAGATTTACCAACATTGGTGTAACCAACTAGTGCAACTCGTACCATTTTACCTCTATTTTTACGCTGCACTGCCATTTGCTTATCTATGGCTTTCAACTTCTTTTTTAACAGCGTTATTTTATCTCTAATAATACGTCTGTCTGTTTCTATTTCTGTTTCACCCGGACCACGCATACCAATTCCCCCTTTTTGACGCTCTAAGTGTGTCCATAGCCTTGTTAGTCTTGGTAATAAATATTGACATTGTGCCAATTCTACTTGAGTTCTGGCATAACTGGTTTGTGCTCTTTTTGCAAAAATATCAAGTATTAAATTGGTTCTATCTAACACTTTACATTCTAACACTTTTTCTATATTTCGAAGTTGAGCCGCACTTAGTTCATCATCAAAAATGGCCGTTTCAATACCTTTCAACTCCATAAACTCCTTTACTTCATCTAACTTTCCTGTACCAATAAATGTTTTTGGATTGGGATTTTCTAATTTCTGAACAAATCTTTTTACTGCTTTACCTCCGGCAGTAAGCGTCAAAAACTCTAATTCATCTAAGTATTCTTGTGCCTTTTCTTCGTTTTGATTTTGTGTTACAATACCTATTAACACAGCTTCTTCTGATGTCACTTTTTTCTTATCAATCATGCTACAAATGGTCAAATACTTTTTTAAATCTTAAAAAAAGATATTTTTTTCTTTCCGCAAAGATACAAATACAATACTTATTTATAATGCTTATGTTATCGCATTCTCGGATTAAAATCTTCGGGTGCGTTTTGAGGTGCATTTGAAAAAGATACTTGTGTATTTGAAGATGCGGTATATATGGTCCATTCATTTGCTGAAAAAACAGTATTTGGCATTGAAACAGTTGTGTTTCTAACGGCTCTACCATCTAAATATTCCCAATTTGTACCTGTTCCATCTTCGCCAATAACTCCGTATATATCTATAACTTCTCCTGTACTATTTACCAACTCGTACGCATCATCTCCATTTCCAGAAATATACGTTGTTTCTACAGTTGGTGTATCTAAAAATGTAGCTGCATATCCTGTGTTTGCAATAATTACAAATGCTGATGCTTCTATAATAATTCCTGTTAAATCTACTCCTGAACTTGATACGGATGTTGATCCATTTACATACTTATTTAGTTTCCACCCTGTTAAATTAATAGCTGTATCACCTGCATTGTACAGTTCTACAAAACGAGATGATGTACTGTTATTTGGATCGGCAACTTCGGTAATCATAATTTTCGGAATCACCACAGGGCAATCTTCATACGGTTCGGTAAACTGTATGTCGGTTAAATTTCTCATTTGTAAATTCCCAGCTAAAACACCTGTAATGGTACCGTGTCCTTCGGGGAACAAACTGTTAGAGAAGGTAGCTTCTCCGTATGTAAATACTCCTAATCGTGCAGGATTATTGCATGTTTCTAACAGTCTAACTCCCTCATTTACTCCACTAAAATAAGTGTATGCCATACCTAGTTCATCTTCTACTAACTGTACATTTTGTACACGTACCAATGTGTTTTCAAGTGTGGGATTTGAGGTTTCTGAAATTGCTAACTGCTTTGGTGTTAATTGAAAATTTTCGTTGCTGTTAAATAAAAAGTCAGAAATATCAGATTCGGGAATTTCGGTAACTGTTGTTCCGTTTGGATAGCCTATAGATAAAATTTCGTCTTTTTGTGCCATATACAACCTGTCTAGCTTTACAAATACCTTGTCTCCTATTGCATAATTTTCAAAAATAGCTCCATCATCAACTAAAATTTGTATTCCGGCTAATGGGTTTTCAATAGCGTCTTGTAGCACTATTTTTTTTCTAAAATTCCCTTCTTGATCACTAGAAATTACATATCCTTCCATTACGTAATTATTTTCAATGCCAAATTCTACCATAGTGCCACTGTATAAGGCACGTATTTCTGATATGGATATGGTTGATTGAAGTGCTGTGGTACTACACCGTGTTTCTGTAAAATTTAAATCATTTGTATCTCTAATATAGAGTTGATAATTATTGTAATAATTGCTATAAATAGCAATAATAGTTCCTTTTCCTTCAGGTAATAATTCGTTTTTAAAGCTTGAATAACCACTATTTCTAACCGTTATTGTTCCTGAAAAATCACAATTTGCTGAAAATTCTTCTAAATACCTATCTACTGTTTGAGTCGTTGAAGTATTGGCATATGTATTCCCTAATTCTTCGTCTTTAAATTGAACATTTTTAATTTTAATTAACATTTCTAACATCGTATCGTTTAGTTCTGAAAGAGTGACCTCTTTAGGTACTATTTCTACAACTTCACACGAGCGAATAATGTGGTTGTCTACTTCAAAAGAGGCTATTTTTTCTAAAGAGCTTCCTGAAGCTTTTCCTATTTGAATACTTCCGTAGCTATACCCCACAGCCAAACCCTTTAATTTTACATAAATTTTTCTTCCTATATTGTATTTTGTATACAAGTTTGTTTCGTCTATTGCTATTTTAATAGCTGCGGTAGGATTTTTTGGTTTATCCTGAATGGAAATAGACTTATAAATATTCCCCGATTTATCACTAGAAACTACATAGCCTTCAATAATAATATCTGTGTCTATTACCGTTGGCGCACCATAAATGTACATTTCTTTAACCTGCTGAATTGTGGTAGTTGCTGTAAGCTCCGGTTCTATACAAGTTACTGTTGGTGTAGTGAAATTATCATCTTGTACACAAGAAAATACAACACCTAAAATTACGATACTTTGGATTGCTTTCATCAATTTAATTCCTTTCATAGCTTTTTATTTAAAATCTCACATAACAATTTAAATAGTAAGTAGTATTGTTTCCATACCAATACTTTGGCCCAAAAATGGGTTTCTCTAGTTGTTTGTCTTTTTTTAACTCTATATAATTTGCATTTCTAGATTGCTCAAAACCTCCTGTTTTAAAAACAACTCCTAAAATATTGTTAATTCCTGCAAAAAAACCGATATACTTTTTGTTTAATTTCCACGTTTTCCCTCCAACAACATTTAGTAAAAAAGAGCTTTTAAACTTTTCTTGTGTCAGTAATTCATCTATTTGATTTTGAGTTACTTGAGCTCCTGTATCTTCGTCTACAAACGGAACTCCGTCTGCATCTAAATAAAAATTATTTGTGCGTAATAGCGGTGAAATATCAAGGTAATTGTTTGCTAAGTAGTTGGCATTTATTTGGTACCACCAAAAATCCGGATCTCTGTATTCAAATCCTAAAAAATAAGCTTGTTGCGGCGTACCGGATACATGGTAGTTTTTTAAAAATGCATTTCCAAAGTCACTAGTCTCAGCTACAAAACTTTCCGATTGAATGTACAATCTAGGATTATTGCTATATGTAAATGACCCTAGTGCACCTGCTCCTAAAATTTTAATTTGTGGTGTTACTTGAAATGCTGTGCTAAGCTCTATTCCTAAGTGTTTTTTGTCTATTCCTGTTGTAATCTCACTTACAAAATCGGCTTGATTTCCTAAAAGACCTTCTGCAAAAAAGAACGAATTTTCAATAGCGTTTTTAAACTTTGTATAGTACAGTGTTGTTCTTATTTTTAATTTTGGAAACCTAAGGTGATAGTTAAACTCTAAGGTTTGTATCTTCTCATTTTTTAAATTTGGTGTAATGTTATTATTAACTCTCGCATTAGAAAAAGTGTTTTTTATAGAGGGCGAATTAGATATTAGTGCACCGTTTACACTCAACAAATGCCTTCCTGTTAATTTATACGTAAGTCCTCCTTTAAAACTAAATGCTAAAAAAGATTGTTTTTCACTATTTCCAAAAGAATTTGAAGCGTACGTTCCATTTTTAAAGAGTCCTTTTCGCTGATAATTTTTATTTTCAACAGATGCTGCTACAAAATAATCTATCTTCTTTAACGTAGATTGTATTTGAGCAAAACTAGCATATTCACTTGCTTTAATAATATAGTTATATTGAAACTTTTCGCCTACTTGAACAAGGTTATTCGGATTGTTTAAGTTATTTTGTTGTGCTTCTCCCGTAGCGTATTGATCTAAATCTACAAATCCTAAACCTCCTAGTAAATCTAGCATATTGCTGTAGTTTTTAGAGGTTAACTTTTTAGCCGAAACTCCAATATTTAAACTAATATCGGACGTTATATTTGTAGTAATATTTGTGTTTGCAGAAAGCTGTGTATCATCTGTTCTATCTTCGTATAAGTAATACAATGAGTTTCCATTATTTACATTTATTTCGTATATATTTCTCCAATTTATTTGTCCATTTTTTAAAAACTCTTGCGTTGCTAAATACGCATTTTCATAATCCGGATTATCGGGAAATCGTAAATAACTACTTGGTAAATATTTCCAATAGGTTGGGTCTGGATTAGGTGCATTAAAATAACCCAACCTACTATTCCCAATATGACCAAACTGATATGCAAATGTGGTGCGAATTTCTAATTTTGAAGGAGTATAATAATGTGTAAACATAATGACCGGCTCTGAAATTTCTTTCATTCGTGAATTTCTTACATCATGTTCCTGAATTCCCCAATAAGCATTGTATTTGTACCCCTTTAAATCGTAAACTTCTTGCGTATTTGGGGATGTTTTTCCTCTTCTATTAAATGATGTAAACCCTGTAATATTAAAACTGTGTTTTTCATTTACTTTTTTTTCTACGGATAAAAATGCCGCCCAAGCATTGTACAATGTACCTTCAAAATAGCTTTCTTGAGCGTAACGCCTAGAGCCTGAAGCTACAAAAGACCATCCTTCTTTTGTAAGTCCCGAAGCATACGTTAACATAAATCGTCCTAAATAGGTTTTATTTGTAGAAGATATTGAAGCTTTTTTTATTTGTTCGTATGCAGAAGCCTTAGTACTGTAGTTTGTAGCTCCTAAGACACCTCCAAATGTGTTTTTTGACGGATTTAATGATGTAGTAACTGTTTGATTTTTAAACACGTCATTTAGTCCTCCCCAATTACTCCACTGAGGTGTGTTATTGTAAAGTTTATTCATTGTTACGCCGTTAATTAAAACCTTACCGTTACGGGCACTGTATCCGCGAACTTTAAACCAAGCTTGGCTAAAACTATAAGCTGCTGCTTGTAAAAACACATCTTTAGATTGTTGAAATAGTCCGGAAATATAATTTGAGTTACTAGCTTCATCATCTAAAAAATCACTATCATCTAAAAAAATGAAGTCTTGGTGTTGTGCAGATGATGTTGTTTTATACAACATTATTTCTCCTAAATTATACACACTATCTCTTGTGATTTGGATAGGTATATTTACTGTTTTATAAGACTTCTTTTTAATTTGGATTACTTGATTTCCTGTTGGAACATTTTCAATATTAAAGTATCCTAATGCTCCTGTTTGTGTTAAAATAGAAGTATTTTTTACACTTATTGTGCTGTACTGTATAGGGCTTTGTGAAGAAGCATCTATTATTTTTCCTTTTACTATTGCTAAAGTTTGTGCCTGTAAATTAATCACATAGCACAGCCACACAATAGCTGTAAGAGCAATTATTTTCATGAACAATTTTTTATCAAATGTAATTATTTTATCACATACGTAAAATAGTTGCCTCTAAAAAAATTATGGATTTAAAAAAACAACCTCTTTTTCTTGTCTAAAAACATAAGAAAAAGAGGTTGTTGTTAATGTGTGTTTATTGCTATTTTTTTACAGCTTTTTGTACAATTACCTCATTGTTATCTAAAGTAACTCTTGCAAAATAAACTGCTTTTTTAAGCTTTGAAATATCGTATGTTTCTGTACTGCTATTTCCTTGTAACAAATAAACTGTTCTTCCTAATATATCTACTATTTGAACTGTTTTTATTGTTCTGTTATTTGTAACAGAAAATTGAACCAAGCCATTGTCAAACTCTGTTACCGATAACTCACTTGTCAAATCTTTCGGATTTGTTTTTCCTTTTTGAAATAAAATTTCGAAGCGTTTGTTAAATTCTCCAGGCTTAGTTACAAAGGTATAGTCTGATTCAGATAAATTATGGTACAATCCAAATAACTTATCTCTTAAATAAACCGCATTATTAGAAAAGAAATCACCTTCATATTTTACCAACGACAGTTTGTAAAAAGTTGGTACATCTATTATTGTTTTTATTCCTATTGCTACTTTTTCGTTTAAATTCAGGCTTTTTGGCGATTTACCTTGAACTGCATATTTTGTAGTTTCTCCATCAATAAGAGAATATAACAATGCTGCATTACCACTTGAAACATTTCGTTTTGAATCGTAAAAAGCACCATCATTGCCATCGGTAGCTCCGTCAATATAAGCAATTGCCATTTGGTTAAACACACCGTTATCAGAAGTTAAGTTAATCCAAATAATATTGGCATTATCTCTACTTTCTGTATTTCTAAAAAATTGGGTATTTCCTGTTTTAGCACGCATTGCATTATTAAATACAACATTTCCTGCTGCAATTGCTTCAACAAAAAATCCTTGGCCTGAAGGAATAAAACTATTTGGTATTACACCGTCTCCACCTGCAGTATTAACACCACTTCCTGTAACAACAGCATAATCGGCATTTGAAAAATTAGCTCCTTGATTTCCTGAAGCATTTACATCAGCCGGAGTTGCTTGTGACCATAAATAAATTGAACCGCCAATAACTGAAGCATTGGTTGTAAAGAATGCACTTACATCAAGAGCTCCCGGATAAGGATTTCCTATAAGATTCCAATCGTTGTATAAACCTCCACTGTTATTTACTACCGGTGTTTGGATAACTCCGTTATTAAAAGCTCCATTAAATGAAGTTTGGAATGTTCCCGCAACAAAACCTGTAGGATTCACAGTTGCTACATACCCAACTCCAGGTTGCATCACTCCTGATGCATATTGCCAATCGTCACCATTATCATCAATGTCATCAACTCCTGGATTGTTTAAAAATGTTCCTGTATTACCTACTTCTTGAAGTAAATCAACAAAATTAGCTGCATTAAAATAAAAACGTCTACTTACCGGAGCAATACTTAAAGCATTTGCTACTGTTTCTCCATTTACAGGAGAACTCCAATACACATACTCGTACCAATTATTAAGACTTGGTGTTGTTTTATTTACCGAAGTAGCACCTCCAGAATACACTGTAAATACTCCTGCGTCATTATTCTGAACAAAAGATCCTTGAGTTTCTACAACAATAGACCCTGAAACAAAAACATCATTTTGAACTTCTACAAAAGTACCATCACCTACCGTTAATGTACTCGCAGGATTTATAAATAAACTACAAGAACTAAAACTTCCTCCTGATGCTGTGCTGTAACTACCGTCTATAATTACTGTTGTTGAAATATTAGGTGTTCCACTTTTCCATGAAGTACCATTCCATGTTGTAGTTTGAGTATCTACTAAAGCAGCATTAGTTGCTACTGTACAAGATCCTGCTTCTGTAACTTCGCAATAAAATTGGTATCCATCCAAGTTTAATCCTGAAATACTTAAAGAAGCTGTTGTTTCTCCGGTAACTACACCTGGAGAAAAACTAGCACTTGTTACATCGGCCCATCCTGTTGAAGTACCGTCATTATATCTCCAATTATACGTAAGTGTTCCTCCATTTCCGGCAGTTGCCGAAGTAGAAAAAGTAGCGGTTGTTGTACACCCTGTAACATCTGCAGGGTGCGTATTTATAGTTGGTAAAATAGCTGATGAAATGGCAAACCCAAAACAATCTTCGGTTGCTGAAGTATTCCAATCGGCTAAATTAAATGTTGTAGATGGTGCTGTTGCTGTGTTTTTTCTTGAAAAAATGTATCCTTTATTATATCCTGTACCGTTTGAATGATTTTGCCAAACGTCTACAGCAGTTGTTCCATTTAACAGTACCAGTCTATCTTGATCGTTAATTCCTCCATTTACAAAAGTAAGATCAGGGACAATAGTAGGGCAACTATTACAAGTTCCCGATGCACTTACTCTAATCATTTTAGTTGTTCCGGCAGGAATAATTCCACTAAGCGCAATTGAACCTCCGGTAAATCCTGAAGTTGGAACTGCTGAACCCAATACAAAGTTATTATCAAATCCTATGGTGTATGTAGATAAGTCTATATCTAAAGCTGTTGGATTTAATAACTCAAAATAGTGACAAGAACTTACGGCATCATCATAAATTCCGGTAAACATTAAATCTGAAAACCCAGCAGGAATACTTCCTCCAATACAATTATTATCTGTTATTACCGTAAATGTTCCCGAAGAGTCTAGTGCACATGTTCCAACGGTAACCGTTATAGGAAAAGTATCTGCTCCTGAAGGAACCACGACTATAAGTGTTGTTGAGTTTACATATGTAACTGAGGCAACAACACCACCAAAATCAACACTAGTGGTTGATGAGGTAAAACCAGATCCTGTAATTGTAACTCGTGTACCTACAGGTCCTAACGTTGGAGAAAAACTAGAAATAGTATGTGATGCTACACATAGCACCTCTCCATTAAAGGTCACGTTTTGGGTTGTGGCCCCTGTACTAGAAGCTGTTAAATCTCCCGTATAAACATTTACAGCTAACGCTGCTTTTAATCGCACATATATAGTTGTTGTGTTAACTGTACCTCCTGCTTGGGCTAATACTAATGAAGCTCCAAAACCACTTCCAGAGGTTGTAGAAATTTCAAAATTAGTTGGTGCTGTTAATGTAATATCAGCCGTTAAATTAGACCCCGAAACTGTAAAAGTTTGTTCTGCTGATGGCCCTGAACCTACAGCGTAATTTAAATTAACCAATGAATTTGTACTTACCGAGATTGTTGGAACTGCCGATTGGCAATCGCTCGTATGACTTCCTAAATTAGAAACATCATCTACTGCGTAACACACCCATTCGGTATCAGGGTTAAAAGCGTCGCTTCCATTAGCATCTCCACTTTGAATGGTGCTCTTTCTTACCAAAGTACCATCTTTGGTTCCTTGTGTACATGTGGTTCCTACCCATTCTGAACCCGGGTCAAATCCTATTTGACCAATAACGTCAATTATAGTACTCGATTTTCTTAAAACAATAGCATCGTCACCATTAAACCCTAAAGAGCCTGATTGTTGATCTGCTGTAACACCTATTGTTTCTCCTGTGTTTTCTAAAACAAAAACACCGTATGCTGCAATGCTTCCAGATAAAGGTATGGTTGCTCCTGCTGTGCTACTTCCATTTGTGTATAATTGAATATCGTAAACTCCAGTAAGTGTTACGGTAGCTCCTGTTGGGTTGTATATTTCTATAAACTTATTGTTTCCTGAACCTTCGACATACTCTGAAATTAGTAATTCAGAGCATCCTCCTCCACCTCCTGAACCAGTTACACTTCCACTTAAAGACACATTGGCAGAGGTAGCTCCTGTACTAGAAGCTGTACTGTTTCCACTATATGCATTTACTGATAAACCTGATGCTAATCGAGTGTAAATAGTGGTAGTTGCAACAGAACCTCCCGATTGTGTGAGCGTTAACGCAGTACCAAACCCACTTCCTGATGTAGTAGAAATTTCAAAATTAGTAGGTGCTGTTAATGAGATATCGGCGGTTAAATTAGAACCCGAAACTGTAAAAGTCTGTTCTGCTGAAGGTCCTGAACCTGACGCGTAATCTAACCCTGTAATGGATGTTGTACTTACCGTAATGGTTGGTGTTGAAGAAGAACAAGATGCTGTATGTCCGGCACCGGCACTTCCTGACGTATAACTCGCCACAATCCATTCTGAATCTGTTGTATTTGTCCCTGCAGATGTTGTCCAATTTATATTTGGACTACACACTGTAGACTTTCGTGTTAATCTATTATTTTTTGTAGCGTTAGTTACTCCGGCTACATTCCACCCACTACCTGGGTCTGGGCCATTTGTACCTACCGCGTCTATCAGCGTACCTGCTTTAGCTAATCCTACAGCATCATCTCCATTCCAACTACAAATTGTTGCATCGTACTCATCTGCTCCAGGAACCTCTGTAGCGTTGTTAGCTATTACAAGTGTAGCACCGTTTGCTAAGGTTGTGGTTGTAAACAAATAGGTGCCTTCTGTCCAAGATCCTCCATTTGTTATTTTCCATAAAGCGTAGTTTGTTAAATCAATTGTTGCTCCGGTTCCATTGTAGATTTCAATGAATTTGGCATTTCCACTGCCTTCTCCGTATTCCGATATAATTAGGTCTGTAACTTGTCCAAAACTAGTGAAAATAGAACATAGCAATGCAATTGCCAGTAAAGGGTATTTTTTTATCATTGGGGCTGCTAGTTTAGTTAAATATTCTTGCGAAAATAAACATTTTTATTAAAAAGTCAAATTTTATTATTTTTTTGAAGATGTAAATACTAGAAAACTAGCTATTTATAAATTTTTCATAAAAACAGTTTTTTGTTAAAAAAAGCAATTTTTTGTTCCTAAATTTGCAGTATTAATTTTTTAAGATGAAACGATTTTTAATACTTTTTTTACCTTTTATTTTTTATAGCTGCTCTTTTTACAGCCAAGAAAAACATAGCGACAGACCTTATCTCATAAGAACTATAGCTTTTTATAATTTAGAAAACCTCTTTGATACTATCAACGACCCTACTAAAAATGATGAAGCCAGCCCTATTATGGAAATCAAAGGAAATAAAGCTGAAGTGTATCGTAAAAAAGTAGAAAATATGGCGAAAGTTATTGCCGATATTGGAAAAGAAAAAGATAGTAAAGGGCCTGTTATTTTAGGTGTAGCCGAAGTTGAAAATCGCAGTGTTCTCGAGGATTTGATACATACCCATTCTTTAAAAAACAAAAACTATGATATTATTCACTACGATTCTCCGGATAAAAGAGGTATTGATGTAGCGCTATTATATCAACCTGAATTTTTTAAACCTGTACATCATGAAAATTTTGAATTACGCTTATGGGATAACAACGGTAAACGTATTTACACTAGAGACCAGCTTCTTGTGTCAGGGTATTTAGATAATGAACTTATTCACATTATTGTAAATCACTGGCCTTCAAGACGAGGAGGTGCTGAGAAAAGTAGTTTTAAAAGAGAAAAAGCTGCTTATTTAACTTCAAAAATTATTGAGAAAATTAAAGCTGAAGATAAGGACGCTAAAATTATTATTATGGGCGACTTAAACGATAATCCTACAAACAACAGCTTAAAAAAAGTACTTAAAACCAAAGCTATAAAAGCAAACGTAAAAGATGGCGATATCTATAATCCTACAGAAGATATGTTTAGACGCGGAATGAATACTCTTGTATACAGAGATGATTTATTTTTGTTTGACCAAATAATGTTTACCTCTCCTTTACTAGCAAAGAATAAAGACTACACTACTTTTAAAATGTATAAAGTACGTGTTTTTAAACCTCAATATTTAACCACGCAGACAGGTAAATTTAAAGGATATCCTTTTAGAAGTTTTACATATAGTGGATTTATTAATGGATATAGTGACCATTATCCAATTTACATGTATTTAATCAAAAATAATTAGTCTTCCTTAATATCTTTTACCGCTAATTGTATTGTAGTTATTCCATTCCAATGGTTTTCTTCAACATTAAAGACCGCCTTAAACGAATTTCCTTTTTGGATTAGATGATGTTTAGCTCCTAAATTAAACCCTATGGCATTATAGGTTTTTTGATTAACACCTTCAATAATGCTTAGTTTTAAATGTTTTTTATCTGCACCTACTTTTTTCCCGTATCCGTTATCTCTTAATCCTGAAGCTAAAAATACAGGTTTCATATTTTGAGGCCCAAAAGGTGCAAATTGCTTTAACACTCTATTAAATTTTGGGGTTATTTCAGATAGGTTTAACTCTGTATCTATCATTATTTCAGGAGTGCGTAGTGCCTGAGGGAGCGTACTGTTAACAACCGTTTCAAATTTGGTTTTAAATTTTTGATAGTTTTCTGCTTTTAGTGTTAGTCCTGCAGCATACTTATGCCCTCCAAATTGTTCTATAAATTCTTCGCACTGTTCAAGAGCATTGTAAATGTCGAATCCTTTTACAGAACGTGCTGAGGCTGCAAGTTTATCGCCACTTTTAGTAAAAACCAATGTTGGTCTGTAGTACGTTTCTATTAATCGGGAAGCTACAATTCCTATCACCCCTTTATGCCAATTTTCATTATACACAACCGTTGTTGCATTCTCTTGCTCATTTTCAGATATTATTTGCGCTAAAGCCTCTTCGGTAATACGCTTGTCTAACTCTTTTCTATTGGTGTTATACGCATCTATTTCTGATGCAAATTGTTGTGCTGTTTCAAAATCAAATTCCGTTAAAAGTGCAACGGCTTCATTTCCATGTTTAATTCTTCCTGCTGCATTAATTCGAGGAGCTATTATAAAAACAACATCGGTTATGGTCAGTTCTTTTTTTTTCGCTTGAAAAATCATAGCTTTTATTCCGGTTCTTGGATTCGAATTAATTACTTGAAGTCCATAATATGCCAATATCCTATTTTCACCGGTAATAGGTACAATGTCTGCAGCAATAGCTATGGAAACTAAATCTAAGTACGGAATTAAATCATCAATCGTTTCATTTCTTTTAGTTGCTAGTGCTTGAATTAATTTAAAACCTACACCGCAACCACACAATTCTTTATACGGATAATTACAATCTTCTCTCTTAGGATCTAAAACAGCAATCGCTTTTGGAATTTCATTTCCGGGCCTATGGTGGTCACAAATAATAAAATCTATACCCTTTTCTTTAGCGTACACAATTTTATCAACTGCTTTTATTCCGCAATCAAGAGCAATAATTAAAGTTATGTCGTTATCCTTTGCATAATCTATTCCTTGGTACGATATTCCATACCCTTCTTCATACCTGTCTGGGATATATGTAGCTATGTTTGGATAAAAAGTTTTTAGGTAAGAAGACAATAAAGAAACTGCCGTTGTTCCATCAACATCGTAATCTCCATAAACTAAAATATGTTCGTTATTGGCAACAGCTTCCTCAATTCTAGAAACTGCCAATTCCATATCTTTCATTAAATATGGATTATGTAACTCGTTTAAATTAGGCCGAAAAAAAGACTTAGCCTGATTAAACGTTTCTATACCTCGTTGCACTAACAATTTGGCCAACGTATAATCAACACCCAAGTCTTTTGCTAAATTTATTGTTTTTTGAGGATTTGTTTCAGGCTTTAACGTCCAGCGCATAGCTATATTTTTCCTCAAAAATAATCAATTTTATTGTTCGGTGTATTTAATTTCGGTAGTAACTTCAGAAAATTTACGAAACATTTCCATAACTCCACAATATCTTTCAACCGATAAATTAACCGATTTTTCTATTTTATCTTTTTTGAAATCACTACCAAAAAAATGATAGGTTACTTTTACCTTATCATAATATTTAGGATGCTCATCTGTTAAATTTGCCTCAACCTCAACTTTAAAATCATCTACTTCTGCACGCATTTTTTTTAACAATGAGGCTACATCCATTGCTGTACATCCTGCTAAAGCTGTTAGCATCATTGCTTTGGGTCTAAGGCCTTTTCCTTGTCCGCCCACTTTTTCATCCGCATCAATCATAACACTTCCTTCCGGAGCAACCGATTCAAAAAGCATTTGCCCTTTCCAATTTACTTCTATTTTATTAATCATAATTTTCTATTTTTTTTATGCAATTGCAAATTTATATGATTTTTATGTCTTAAAATAGTAACATTTCTTACATTATTCTTACCAATAAATAACAGTGTAAAAATAACTCCTTTAAAAGAAAGGTTTTATTTTTAAAATTCTGTATATTCGATTACCTCTAAAATTGTACTCTTATGAAAACTTTTTTTGACGAAATGTCGTCTATTGAGCAAACTTTCTGGATAATTGCCTTAATAAGTTCTACCATTTTTATAATCATTTTTATCCTAACGTTTATAGGCGGAGACGTTGACTCTGATATGGAAGCTGATGGAACTGATTTTGAAGCCGACGATGGTGGTGTTGGATTTCAATTCTTTACGTTTAAAAATGTAGTTGCTTTTTTTACTATTTTTGGGTGGACCGGTATTACCTGTTTAAACAGTGACCTTTCTGTACCTACTACCATTGTTATTTCAACCATTGCAGGATTGCTTATGATGGTAGTTATATCATTCCTATTTTACTGGGTTTACAAACTTGCCGAATCTGGAACACTAAAAATTAACAATGCCGTTGGTAAAATTGGCGAAGTTTATTTACCTATTGGTGCTAACCGTTCAAAAATGGGTAAAGTACAAATTAAAGTACAAGGCAATTTAAGAGAGCTAGAAGCTTTAACCGATAATAGTGAAGATTTAAAAACCGGCACTGTGGTAAAAGTTATTGAAATTATTAGTGCCGAATTATTACTTGTTGAAAAATTAACTAAATAAAAACCTATGAATTTATTATTAATACCTTTAAAATTTGGTCCATCTGGTGTGACCTTAATTAGTGCCGTTGTATTTATCGTCGTTATTTTATTGTTTTCTATCTTAAAAAGATACAAACGTTGTCCGTCTGATAAGATTTTAGTTGTGTACGGAAAAACTGGAGGTGGTAAATCGGCAAAATGTATCCATGGTGGTGCTGCATTTATATTTCCGGTGTTTCAAGACTATGCATTTCTTGACTTAACTCCTATGTCTATTGAAGTAAATTTAACCAATGCTTTAAGTAAACAAAATATTAGAGTAAATGTACCTTCTAGATTTACCATTGGTATTTCTACAGAACCAAGCGTTATGCAAAATGCTGCAGAACGTTTACTTGGATTAAACTTGGATGCTGTACAAGACTTAGCTCAAGAAATTATTTTTGGGCAATTACGTTTAGTTGTAGCTTCTATGGATATTGAAGAAATAAATTCTGATAGAGATAAATTTTTATCACACATTACCCATAGTGTAGAAGCTGAGCTTAAGAAAGTAGGTTTAAAGCTAATTAACGTAAACATTACCGACATTCACGATGAGTCTGGTTACATTGAAGCTTTAGGTAAAGAAGCTGCTGCAAAAGCTATTAACGATGCTAAAATTTCAGTAGCTCAAAAAGACAGAGATGGAGCTATTGGTCAAGCACAAGCTGTACAAGATCAACGTATACAAGTAGCCGCTGCAAATGCTCATGCTGTAGAAGGAGAAAATACAGCCAAAATTCAAATTGCAAACTCTGATGCCGAAAGAAGATCTCGTGAAGCAGAGGCTGAAAAAATAGCAATTGCTTCAGAAAAAGTACAAGCTGCAAAAGCGCTAGAAGAGGCTTACGCTGCCGAAAGAATAGCTGAAGATGCTAGAGCAAAAAGAAAAGAAGCAGAACAAGGAGCTGACATTATTGTTCCGGCAGAAATAAGTAAACGAAAAGTTGAAATAGATGCTGAAGCAGAAGCAGAACAAATTAGACGTATTGCAAAAGGAGAGGCCGATGCTATTTTTATGAAAAAACAAGCGGAAGCAAAAGGGATGTACGAAATTTTAACCAAACAAGCTCAAGGGTTAGACCAAATTGTAAAAGCAGCCGGAGATAATGCAAAAGATGCTGTTCTTCTTTTAGTTGCCGATAAACTACCAGAATTGGTTAAAACACAAGCTGAAGCTATTAAAAATATTAAAATAGATAAAGTTACTGTTTGGGAAAACGGTGGGGGTAAAGATGGCAAAACAGCTACTTCCAATTTTATTTCCGGAATGTATAAAGCAGTTCCTCCACTACAAGAAATGTTTAATATGGCAGGAATGCAACTGCCAAACTATTTAAAAGGCGATACGGTTGAAACTAATGATGAAAATGCAAAAATAACTACTGAAACTCAAGAAAAAGAAAATCCTAGCAACAACAAATAGCCTTATTTTTTATGTTTTTTATTTAAAAGGGTTTCGTAGCGTTACGAAACCCTTTTTTATTTAAACTATTCGGGCTGTTGCTGTTTTATTTCTTAAATTGGCATACAATCTAAATCAATTTTATTTTTATGAAAAAAATTGGACTTATTGGAGGTATGAGTTGGGAATCTTCTCAAGTGTACTATCAATTAATTAACCTAAAAGTGAAAAGCTTGCTAGGCAGATTCCATTCTGCAGCATGCGTTATGGAGTCCGTTGATTTTGCTGAAATTGAAAAACTTCAACACGCCAATGATTGGGATGCTCTCTCTAAGGTAATGGTAAACTGCGCTAAAAACTTAGAAAATGCAAATGCCGAAGTAATAGTACTCTGTACAAATACTATGCACTTATGTAGTGACGATATTGTTAAAAACACTACCGTTCCTTTTTTACATATAGCAGAAGCTACCGGAGAAGAAATCAAAAAACAAAATATTGATAACGTACTTCTCTTAGGCACAAAGTTTACCATGGAAAAGGACTTTTTTAAAAAAATACTGCTTGAAAAATTTAATATAACTACAATAATTCCTTCAGAAAAAGAAAGAGAAACTGTACATCAAATTATATATAACGAATTGGTTCACGGTATTATAAATTCTACTTCCAGAGAAATATACCTGCAAATTATTGCCAACGGTTTTAAAAGAGGTGCTCAAGGTGTTATTTTAGGTTGTACCGAAATTCCTTTGCTTATTAAAAAATCTGATGTAAATATTCCTATTTTTGATACAACAAAAATTCATGCAGAAAGCGCAGTAACTTTTGCTTTAAAATAAAAAATACAAAAAATGAAAAATCTACTATTTAGCTGTTTTATTTTATTTCTTACTAACGCTACTTTTGCTCAGCATAAGCAAGACAGAGGATATAGAGTCTCTGTTGGCGATCAAGTTCCTAGTTTTAACTTTAAATTACTAGACGGAACACCTGTTTCTAATAAAAGTTTAAAAGGAAAAATTGTTGTACTACAGTTTACAGCCTCATGGTGTAGCGTTTGTAGAAAAGAAATGCCTCATTTAGAAAAAGAAGTTTGGCAACAATTTAAAAATGATAACTTTATTCTAATTGGAATTGATTTAAAAGAAGACGTTGAGAAAGTAAAACGATTTATAGCTCAAATGAATGTAAGTTACCCGTTTACAATAGATACCGACGGTTCTCTGTTTGAAAAATTTACATTGCCAAATGCAGGAGTTACCAGAAATATTGTGTTAGATAAAAACGGCAAAATTATTTTTCTCTCTCGTTTATACGACGTAGAAGAATTTAAACAAATGGTTGATACTATTAAAAATAGCTTAGCTAAAAGTTAATTGTAATATATGCACAACAATACACAACCCAACAATCCTTTGCACGGTGTTAAATTAGCCGAAATTTTACAATACTTAGTCTCAATATACGGTTGGGAAACTCTCGGATTAAAAATTAAAATAAACTGTTTCAATAGCAATCCTTCTATAAAGTCTTGTTTAAAATTTTTAAGAAGAACTCCTTGGGCCAGAGAAAAAGTTGAAAAACTATACATTACAACCATTCAAAAAGAACATTAGTACATTTCGTTGTAAATAAACGTACCTTTACCAAAATTTTGCACCAAATAACCTTGCATGTCTTTTCAAAACTTACAATTAAACAAACCTATTTTAAAAGCGGTCTTCGAACAAAATTATTTAGAGCCTACCAAAGTTCAAATACAGGTAATTCCTTTCGTTTTATCTAAAAAAGACATCATTGTTTCTGCACAAACAGGAACTGGGAAAACAGCTGCTTTTGCACTTCCTATTTTACAGCTACTTTTTGACAAACAAAACTCAAAAAAAAGAGCAAAAAAAATACGTGCTTTAATTATTAGCCCCACAAGAGAACTCGCCCTGCAAATTTTTGAAAATTTTGAAGCCTACGGAAAATATACAAACCTAAGAATCGCTGCCGTTTACGGAGGAATGTCTATTGAACCTCAAAAAGAAAAACTTGAAAAAGGTGTTGATATTTTAATTGCCACACCGGGAAGATTACTGGATTTACACAAACAGCAAATTGTAAACTTAGATACTGTAGAAATTTTGGTTCTAGATGAAGCGGATTTAATGCTTGATATGGGGTTTATAGATGATGTGAAAAAAATTAATCGGTTATGTCCAGAACAAAAGCAACAACTTTTATTTTCGGCAACAATGCCTTACAAGGTTACTCAACTTGCAAACACATTGCTAAAAAATCCTGAAAAAATAGAAATTACACCTGCTACTATTATTACAAAAAATGTACATCAAATTTTATATTACACTCCTAAGCCCAAAAAAATAGCACTGTGTTTACATTTACTTAGAAACACCATAAAAGGGAGTATTCTTATTTTTAGACGTACCAAATACGGTGTTGATAAATTAGAACAAACACTTCTAAAAAATAATTATAGCGTAGCTACCATACACGGAGATAAAACACAAAACGCTCGGCAAGAAGCACTTTTAAAGTTTAAAAATAACGATGTAAACATACTTATTGCAACCGATGTAGCAGCAAGAGGTATTGATATTCATTCGTTAGATGCCGTAATTAATTTTGATATTCCGCGTACACCTGAAACTTATGTACACCGAATAGGAAGAACCGGAAGAGCTCAAAAAACAGGTGTTTCGCACTCTTTTTGTGCTGCTGATGAAAAACAATACATCATTGCCATTCAAAAATTAATAAATGTACCGTTATTTATAAAAGAAAATCATCCTTATCCCTTAGATCCTAAAGCAACTCCTGAAGTGCATAAAAAGAAGGGAAGTAAACATCGAAAGGGGCGAAAATCTGAAGCTTCTAAGAAAAAAAAGAAACGTTGGTATTAATCAATTACTACACTTAAAGTTACCACTCTTTTTGAGCCTCTTTACTTAAAAACGTCCAAGCAACAATACGTGTAATTTTATTGCCTTGACTCATTTGTATCGTTTTAATTTCAGTAGCTTTTAATTTTTTTAAAGAGGTATATATACCTTTTAAATTTTCTTTTTTAGAGACCAGTGTTGTAAACCAAAAACATTGATTTTTAAACAGAGAACTCTCATATAAATACGTGTGTATAAATGCTTTTTCACCTCCTTTATAACACAACTCTTGATGAGTTCCTCCAAAGTTTCTTTCTTTATTTGAAGTAATCCCCAAGCCTTTTAATTTTTTTGAAGTTGCTAAAAAAGCCTCTTCTTCTGATTTGTAAAATGGCGGATTACACATTGTTGCCGAAAATTTATCTTTGGCGGTTAAAATCCCTTTAAAAATATGATTGGTATTTGGCTGAAGTCTAAGTACAATCTCTTTATCAATATTATTTTCTTTTAAAATTACACGTGCCGTATTTAATGATTTTTTAGAACTATCTGAAGCTACAAATTGCCACTGATATACACTATTTCCTAAAATAGGATAAATACAACTAGCTCCGGTTCCTATATCTAAAATACTTGCGTTTTTAGTTAGATTAGATTCCTTTAATAAATCTGCTAAATAATGAATATAGTCTACTCTTCCCGGAATTGGAGGACATAGGTTTGTGTCAGGAAAATCCCAAAATTTAATATTGTAAAACTTAAATAGCAATGCTGTATTTAACGCTTTTACTGCGTTTGGATTTGAAAAATCTACCGTTTCTACATCATATTTGTTTACAAATACAAACGATTTTAATTGAGGATAAACTTTTATTAATTCAGCTAAATTATACCTAGAACGATGTACGTTCTTAGGGTGAAATGTGGCGGCTTTTTGTTTTCCCATAGTACGCTTATGATAAAGTAGAGAAGTACTCGTTTGTTTGTTTCAAACAAAACGCAATCATTTCAACGGCACTATCAATAGTTTTCTTTTTTGTTCTAACAGAAAGTATTGCCATTCTAATTACAAACCTATCGTTTATCTTAGTTGAGCTTAAAAACACATCGCCATGTGCATGAATAAATGCCAATAGCTTTTGATTAAATTCATTCTGATTTACTTTTTTAGAAGGATACCAAAAATAACTGACCGTTAAGTCTGGTTCAGGGCCTAAAGCAAAGCCTAATTGCTTTAAATTATTTCTAAAATACGTTGTTAAAAGGATTTTTTCTTCTAAAGAAGCAATAAAAGGTTTTAATCCGTGTAGCTGTAATGGCAACCATAAACGCAAACCTCTAAAATGTTTTGTAAGTTCAGGAGACACATCAGAAGGATTAATTTGTAAATCGCCTTTCGCATCTTGCATATAATTTGCAGTATAGTGATGAGAATGAAAAACCGCTTCTTTATCTTTAACCAATACTGCACCTAAACCGTAAGGTAAAAACAACCCTTTATGAGGGTCAACCACTAAAGAATCGGCCATATGAATTCCTTTAAAAAGGTGCTTTTTCTGCGCTAACAACATAAAAAAACCTCCATAAGCACCATCTACATGATACCATAAATTGTGTTGTTTAGCAATGTTCCCGATCTCAAGCAAAGGGTCTACAGCTCCCGTATCGGTAGTTCCTGCTGAAGCGATAACCATAAACGGATTAAGATTATTAAGTACATCTTTTTCTATATATTTTATCAAATTACTTGTAATTATCTTGTAATTTTCATCAAGTTCTAAAAATCTAATTTGTATATCTTCCAATCCTATTATTCGAAGTGCTTTGTGAATGCAATGGTGCACTTGAGGACTTACGTAAATAACACTTTTAGTTATTTTCTCATTTTTTATTTTGTACTTATCTCTTGCTGCTGTTAATGCTATTAAATTTGCAATGGATCCTCCTGAAGTAAGATTTCCAACAGCTGAACTTGGAAACCCAAAAATATCTTTCATCCAGTTTAGCAACTCATTTTCTATGGTAACTGCTCCCGGTGAAGCATAGTACATTCCGGCATACTCATTGGTAACACCTGCTAAAAAGTCGGCTATTGCTGCGGTGTAAATTCCACCTCCTGGTACATATCCCAAGTGTTTTCCTGATGCGGGTTTAATTCCTTTTAAAACCACTTCAGAATTGAACGCAACCAATAGTTCTGAAAATGTTTTGGGCATTTTTTGTAAAGAAAGTGTTTCAAATTTAGGAGGTTGGCTATTGTATGCCGAATAGGATTCTAGATTTTCTAAAAAGGAATTGGCAAACATTTGAGCCTCTCTATTTAAATCATTTCTGTCTTTAACAGAAGGTTCTAATTGCTTAGATATTTTTTCTAAAGCCGCTATTTTATCAACTAAATCTTTCACTTACTTATACTTTAAATACCGTTATTTTTTGCCTGAAACTACAATAACAAACTCTCCTTTAGGTGCTTTTTGTTCAAAGTGATTTATAACCGAACTCAATGTTCCTCTAATAGTTTCTTCATAAAGTTTTGTGAGCTCTCTAGAAACAGATACTTGCCTGTCTTTTCCAAAATATTTAGAAAAATGAGTGAGTGTTTTAAGAAGTTTATGAGGAGATTCGTAAAAAATCATAGTTCGTGTTTCTTCTGCTAAAAAAGTTAATCGTGTTTGCCTTCCTTTTTTTACCGGTAAAAATCCTTCGAATACAAATTTATCGTTTGGTAACCCGCTGTTTACTAATGCCGGTACAAAGGCTGTTGCACCTGGTAAGCATTCTATTTCAATATTATTTTCAACGCAAGCTCTGCTAAGTAAAAATCCGGGATCTGAAATTGCCGGAGTTCCTGCATCTGAAATAAGTGCTATGTGTTCGCCATTTTTAATGCGTTGCACTACTTTATCAACCATTTTATGCTCGTTGTGCATATGATGGCTTTGCATAGGGGTTATTATTTCAAAATGTTTAAGAAGTTTCCCGCTTGTTCTAGTATCTTCTGCCAAAATTAAATCTGCTTCTTTAAGTATTTTTATGGCTCTAAGCGTAATATCTTCTAAATTTCCAATAGGTGTTGGAACTAAAAAAAGTTTTCCCATTTTTATATTTCTTGAAATGTTTTTACCGTTACGTTGCTTGTAATATTTCCGGTGTGTTTTATGCTTAAGGGTTCAAATAAAAGTACTTGAACTTCTTCTTTGGCAAAAGGTTTGTGCTCTGTTCCTTTAGGGATTATACACATTTCTCCTTTATGTATTTCTACTGTTTTATCTCTAAAATAAATTGTTAAACAGCCTTTAATAACCATAAAAAGCTCATCTTCATTTTCGTGTGTGTGCCATATAAAATCGCCTTTTAATTTCGCTAATAAAATCTGCTGTCCGTTGAGCTCTCCTATTTTTTTAGGAGTCCAATAATCTTTAAACAGGCTAAATTTTTTTGAAATATTTATTGGTTCCATTTTGCTAAAGTACAAAGTTTTTTAAGGAGTTTGCGTTAAGGATTGAGGCATTTGTTTGAGCTCTTTTAGCTGAGCTAAAAAGCGAGTGCCGAAAGCCTGACATTTACTTGAGTAAATGGAACGCCCAAAAAAAGAATGATATTCGCTTGTTGTACACTTGAATTCATTAAATTTGCACATTCTTTTTAATTTTAATGAAAATGTACAGAACACATTCTAACGGAGAATTACGGTTAACGCATGTTGGTCAAGAGGTTACTTTGGCAGGCTGGGTACAAAAATCGCGAGACAAAGGTTTTATGATTTGGGTTGATTTACGTGATAGATACGGTATTACTCAACTTATTTTTGATGAAGAACGTACTCCTAAAGATATTATGGAACGTGCCAAAGCATTGGGTAGAGAGTTTGTTATACAGGTTACCGGTGAAGTGATAGAACGTGTTTCTAAAAATAAAAATATAGCTACCGGAGAAGTTGAAATTTTGGTGAAAGAACTTACCGTTTTAAATAATGCTAAAGTGCCTCCTTTTACCATTGAAGATGAAACCGATGGAGGAGATGAGCTTAGAATGAAATATCGTTACTTGGATATTAGAAGAAATCCGGTTAAAAACAACTTGATTTTTAGACATAAAGTTGCTCAGGAAGTACGAAATTACCTTTCGAAAGAAGGATTTATTGAAGTTGAAACGCCTTATTTAATTAAATCTACTCCTGAAGGTGCTAGAGATTTTGTTGTACCTAGCAGAATGAATGAAGGGCAATTTTACGCTTTACCTCAATCACCTCAAACATTTAAACAATTGTTAATGATAGGTGGAATGGATAAGTATTTTCAAATTGTAAAATGCTTTAGAGATGAAGACTTACGTGCCGACAGACAGCCTGAGTTTACGCAAATAGATTGCGAAATGGCATTTGTTGAACAGGAAGATATTTTAACTGTTTTTGAAGGGTTAACCCGACATTTATTAAAAGAAGTTAACGGTGTTACTGTTGGAGATTTTCCAAGAATAACATTTGATGAAGCTATGAAACGCTACGGAAATGACAAGCCCGACATACGATTTGGGATGGAGTTTGGTGAACTGAATGAGGTAGCAAAACACAAAGGTTTTAATGTTTTTAACAATGCTGAGTTGGTTGTTGGTATTGCTGTTCCGGGAGCTGCTTCATACACAAGAAAAGAAATTGATAAACTTATTGATTGGGTAAAAAGACCTCAAGTAGGTGCTTTAGGAATGGTGTATGTAAAATGCAATGAAGATGGAACTTATAAATCTTCGGTTGATAAATTTTACAATCAAGAAGATTTAGCTTTATGGGCAAAGGTTACAGGAGCTAAAGCAGGAGATTTAATTTGCGTATTGTCTGGTGATACTGCTAAAGTTCGCACACAACTTAGCGCTTTACGAATGGAACTGGCAGAGCGTTTAGGCTTGCGTAAACCAACCAAATTTGCTCCGCTATGGGTAGTAGATTTTCCATTGTTAGAATGGGATGAAGAAACAGAACGCTACCACGCCATGCATCATCCGTTTACATCTCCAAAACCAGAAGATATTGCATTGCTTGACACCAATCCTGGTAAGGTTAGAGCCAACGCATACGATTTGGTGTTAAACGGTAACGAAATTGGTGGTGGGTCTATTAGAATACACGATAAAGAAACACAAGCCTTAATGTTTGATCATTTAGGGTTTACACAAGAAGAAGCCAAAAAACAGTTTGGGTTTTTAATGAATGCTTTTGAGTATGGAGCTCCTCCTCACGGTGGTATTGCTTTTGGTTTGGATAGATTGGTTGCCATTTTAGGCGGTCAAGAAACTATACGAGATTTTATTGCTTTCCCTAAAAATAACAGTGGTAGAGATGTTATGATTGACGCTCCTGCTACTATTGATGATGAGCAATTAAATGAATTACATCTGAAAGTTGAACTATAATACATAAAATTATGGAAACTAAAATCCATAAAAAATTAAATGAATTAGCAGCTACGGCCATTTGTGGTAACGATATTAGCTCTTCCGTTTTATACGTGTCTGCACTGGCTATTGCTTTTGCAGGACAATACGCTTGGATAACACTATTAATTGTTTCGTTTGTACTTTTTCTTTTTAGGAAAATTTATGGCGAAGTAGTAGGAGCACTCCCTTTAAACGGCGGAGCTTACAATGCTTTATTAAACACTACAAGCAAGGGAATGGCTTCGTTTGCCGCTACGTTAACCTTACTGTCGTATATGGCAACTGCTGTAATTTCTGCAAATGAAGCTATACACTACCTGCATCATTTAATTCCTTCAATGCCTATAATTATTACAACTATAGCACTACTGGGTGTTTTTGCAGCGCTAACTATTGGTGGAATTACAGAATCGGCTAGAGTGGCTATTGGTATTTTTCTTTTCCACTTATCGTCATTAATAATTTTGGCTAGTTTTATTATTTATTTTTTAATGCATAACGGCATTGATTTATTTTTTCAAAATTGGCATTACCCTATTAAAGGTGGTAGTATAACCAATGCTATATTTTTTGGATTTGCAGCTTCTATGCTTGGTGTTTCAGGGTTTGAAAGTTCAGCAAACTTTGTTGAAGAACAAAAGAAAGGTGTTTTTCCTAAAACCCTTAAAAATATGTGGACTATTGTAAGTGTTATAAATCCGTTAATGGCTGTTTTAGCACTATCGTTGTTTGCAATTCCTGTTTTACAGAGTGATGAATTTCAAAATACACTACTTATAGAAATGGCTAATCACGTTGGAGGACATTGGATGGCTGTTTTAATTGCTATTGATGCCTTTTTGGTATTAAGTGGTGCGGTTTTAACCAGTTTTGTAGGGGTGTCTGGTTTACTAGAACGTATGACTTTAGACAGAATTATGCCACAATTTTTCTTGAAAAAGAATTCAAGAGGTAGCTCTTACAGAATTATTATCATGTTCTTTTTACTTTCTGTTTCTGTGCTCCTTATTACCAATGGTAATGTAAAATTATTGGCTGGTGTTTATACCATTTCATTCTTGTCTGTAATGGCACTGTTTGGAATAGGAAATATTTTTCTGAAAGTTAAACGAAGTAAACTACCTAGACCCGAAAAAGCTTCTTGGGTAGCTGTTTTTATTGCAATTACTGCTGTACTTATTGCTTTAATTGGAAATATTTTAATGACGCCAAAAGATGGATTGCCTAGCAATCTAACCATCTTTTTAGATTATTTTATTCCGTCTATTATTTTCATTATTATTATGTTAAACAGAACGGCATTACTTAAATTTTTACTAAACGTTATTCATTCTGTTTTTGATCCTATTCGAAGTTTTGTGTTAAAAACTGATAAAAAAATATCGTTTATTATTAATAAAATTAACGAACAAGAGTTTGTGTTTTTTACCAAAGGTGATAATATAGCAACGCTAAATAAAGTAATGCTGTATATTATTAAAAACGAGCATACTAAAAGAATAAAAATTGTATTAGCTCTTGAAAAAGGACAAAAAGTACCTGAAAATTTACCTCAAGAAATTAGTTTCTTAGACAAAGAATACCCTGAAATAGATATAGAATTTACCGTAGTTGATGGTAAATTTAGTCCAGAACTTATTAGAGAACTTTCTAAAAAATGGGGAATCCCTATTAACTTTATGTTTATAGGTTCTCCTAGTGATAAATTTCCTTACAAAATTGAAGAATTGGGAGGCGTAAGACTCATTATATAAAATGAAACCAACAGCTAAATTATTTTTTATAAAGTTTTTAAAATGGAGGTATCAACATATCTCTAATAAACAGTTTATAAATATTGTCAGTGCTATTATTGGATTATTAGCAGGTTTGGGAGCGGTTACTCTTAAAAACTTAACGCACTTAATTCAAGAAATGCTAGAAGGTGAGTTTATTAAAGAAATTCATCATGCTTTTTATTTCATTTTCCCAACCATTGGGCTTCTATTGGTACTTCTTACTATAAAGTATGTTGTTAAAAAGAAGGTAGGACATGGTATTCCTTCTACTTTATATGCTATTTCAAAACAAAAAGGAATTATGCCTAGACATCAAATGTGGGCTTCTTTATTAACAGCTCCTTTAACTGTTGGTTTTGGAGGTTCTGTTGGGTTAGAGGGTCCTACAGTTGCCACTGGTGCTGCACTTGGGTCTAACTTTTCTAGGTTGTTCCATTTAAACCAAACTACAAGAACATTACTTATTGGAGCTGCTGCTGCAGGAGCAATGTCTTCTATTTTTAAAGCTCCTATTGCAGCCATTGTTTTTGCTGTTGAAATTTTTAGCTTGGAGTTAACTATGGCTTCTATGATTCCTTTATTACTGGCTTCCATTACAGCTGTATTAACTTCTTATTTTTTCTTTGGTGATGATGTACTTCTACACTTTCAACTACAAGATAAATTTCAGTTAAACGATGTGTTGTTTTTTATACTTTTAGGTGTTTCTTCAGCAACTACTTCTATTTACTTCAGTAAAGTATACTTTAAAATAAGTGACTTTTTTAAAAAATTTAAAAACCCTTATAAACGCCTACTTATAGGAAGTTCTTTAATTGGTATTATTGTGTTTTTTATCCCTCCTTTATTTGGAGAGGGCTACGAAACTATTAATAGTATTTTACGGGGAAACGTAATAGATGTTGCTACCAACAACATTTTTAAATCTGAAATAGATAATATTTGGATTATTATTACACTTCTGGTAGGATTGGTTACATTTAAAGTAATAGCAATGTCTATTACCTTTGGAGCCGGAGGTATTGGTGGTGTATTTGCACCAACACTATTTACGGGAAGCATCTCTGGATATGTATTTGCAATGGTTATTAACTACAGTCATTTTTTTAACCACCAGCTATCTTCAACAAACTTTGCTATGGTTGGAATGGCCGGATTAATGGCCGGAGTATTACAAGCTCCGTTAACAGCTATTTTCTTAATTGCTGAAATAACCGGCGGATACGAACTATTTATTCCTTTAATGATTGTCTCATCTATTTCGTACCTCATTACTAAAAAATACATTCCTCATAATATTTACGCTTCCGAATTAGCAAAAAAAGGACAGCTTATAACACATGATAAAGATAAAAATGTGTTAATGATGTTAAGCGTAGATAAGGTTATTGAAACTAATTTTATCTCGGTTACCCCTGAAATGAATTTAGGAGAAATGATACACAAAGCTGTTGTAAAATCTTCGAGAAATAATTTCCCTGTGGTTAACAAAAACAATGAATTTTTGGGCGTTATTTTACTAGATGATATTCGCAGTATTATGTTTGATGAAAAATTATATGAAACGGTAAAAATTTCGAGCCTAATGCATAGTGCGCCTGATATTATTAATTACGAAAAAGACTCGATGGAAAGCATTATGAATAAATTTAAAACATCTGGAGCTTGGAATTTACCTGTTATTAAAGATGGAAAATATTACGGCTTTATATCAAAATCTCGTTTGCTTACTGCTTACAGACGAAAACTTATTGAAGCTACAACTTAAACTCATTAAAAAATGAAATATTTTCTTTGGTTTTTATTTTTTGGTGTGCTAATACTACTTGGAACAGGATACTTTATTAAAGACTCTGGCGATTTCTCAACAGGAAATACCATTATAGGTATTGGAGTTTCTATAATTGCCTTTGTTCTTATGCCTTTATTTATTTATCACCGGTATAAAAATAAAGATTTAAGTCAGTTTAAATTTAACGACAAATTGACCAAAAAAGACGATTAATTTAAATTGCGTTTTTCTATAAAAAATCGTTTTAAAATAGTAGCACACTCCTCTTCTAAAACACCGCCTATTACTTTGGTTTTAGGATGCAGTGTTGTTTGAAGTGCAACAAATCCTCTCTTTTCTTCTGAAGCTCCGTATACTATTTTTCCTATTTGAGTCCAATAACTTGCTCCAGCACACATTTGACAAGGCTCTAACGTTACATACAACGTACAATTTTTTAAATACTTTCCTCCTAAAAAATCAGCCGCAGCAGTAAATGCTTGCATTTCAGCATGCGCTGTAACATCGTTTAATGTTTCTGTTAAGTTATGAGCTCTGGCAATAATTTGATTGTTCATGACAATAACAGCTCCTATTGGAACTTCGTTTTTCTCAAAGGCCAATTCAGCTTCCTGCAAAGCTCGCTTCATAAAATAAATATCGTCAAACGGGTTCATCATTTTTCAAAAGTACTTGTTTTTAATTCAAGTAACAATTTAAATATTGTAGTTTTGTATTTGTGAAAATAAATTTGTTAAAACATATCCATTCTCCTGAAGATTTACGTAAAATTTCTAAAGAGCAACTTCCACAAGTAGCAAAAGAATTAAGAGATTTTATTATAGATGTTGTTTCTACTAAGGAAGGACATTTAGGTGCTAGCCTAGGCGTTGTAGAATTAACCGTGGCGCTTCATTATGTATACAACACCCCAAACGATATTCTTATTTGGGATGTTGGACACCAAGCTTATGGACATAAAATATTAACCGGCAGAAGAGCCGTTTTTCATACAAACAGACAATTTAAAGGGTTGTCCGGATTTCCAAAAAGAAGCGAAAGTGAATACGATGCTTTTGGTACAGGACATTCATCAACATCAATATCTGCAGCATTAGGAATGGCTATTGCTTCTAACTTAAAAGGAGAAACAGAAAAACAACACATTGCCGTAATAGGCGATGCTTCTATTGCTAGTGGAATGGCTTTTGAAGCACTTAATCATGCCGGTGTTTCTAACGCTAATTTACTCATTATTTTAAATGACAATACTATGGGAATAGACCCAAGTGTTGGCGCATTAAAAAACTATTTTAAAAATGTAAAGGCTGGCGAAAAAGTTAGAAAAAATAATATTATTGAAGCCTTAAATTTTAATTATTCGGGACCTGTAGATGGTCATAATTTAGAGGCTGTTGTTAAAGAACTTGAACGATTGAAATCTGTAAAAGGTCCTAAATTTTTACATGTTATTACTACAAAAGGAAAAGGATTAAAAAAAGCCGAACAAGACCAAGTAAAATACCACGCTCCTGGTAAGTTTGATAAATATACCGGAGAGTTAATTCCTAAAACAGAAAAAATAGAACCTCCTAAATACCAAGATGTTTTTGGAAAAACAATTGTAGCATTGGCAAAAAACAATCCCAAAATTATAGGTATTACACCAGCCATGCCTACAGGGTGTTCTCTTAAATTAATGCTTGAAGAAATTCCTGACAGAGCTTTTGATGTTGGTATTGCAGAACAGCATGCAGTTACTTTTGCTGCAGGTATGGCTACTCAAGGACTCATCCCTTTTTGTAATATTTACTCTACTTTTTTACAAAGAGCTTACGACCAAGTTATTCACGATGTTGCATTACAAAAGCTACCTGTTGTTTTTTGTATAGATAGAGCTGGTATTGTAGGTGAAGATGGCGCAACACATCACGGTATTTTCGATATCGCTTTTTTACGTTGTATTCCTAATATTATTATTTTTTCACCATTAAACGAAATTGAATTACGCAATATAATGTACACTGCTCAACTCGGAAACATACATGCTCCAATTGCCATTAGATATCCTAGAGGAAAAGGAATTACCGTAAATTGGGAACAACCTTTTAAACAACTTGAAATTGGAAAAGGAGTATGTATAAGCGAAGATGGTGAAATTGCAGTATTAAGCATTGGCACTATTGGTAATCAAATCATTCAACTTAAAAATAAGCTTCCGAAAAATAAATTTGCTCATTATAATATGCGCTTTGTAAAACCACTAGATGAGAATTTATTACACCGTATTTTTAGCAGATTTAAGACTGTTGTAACCCTTGAAGAAGGGACTATTGTTGGTGGGTTTGGAAGTGCTATTTCTGAATTTGCTCACAAGCATAATTACATAAACACCACAATAAAACATTTGGGAATTCCTGATGAATTTATTGAACATGGAGATGTAAACACATTACTGAGTAGTATTTGCTTATCTAAAGAAAATATCAAAAAAAGTTTGCTAAATCTCCTTTAAAAAGAATAATTTTGGCTTCTGAAACGTTTAATAGCTATTTTACTAAATATTATTGCCTACTAAAATGAGAATTAAATTATTGCTTACAATTCTAATCCTAACTTCATTTACGTCAAAAGCTTCCATTTCTAGAGACTCTATAGCTAAAAATATCGATTCTATAAGCAGTCACTGGGAAAACAAAAACAATGTAAAACTTATTTTTACTCAAAACTCTTTCATTCATTGGAGTGCCGGAGGTAATAATTCTATTTCGGGAATTTTAAATGTGCTTTTTGTGAGAAATTACAATAATAAACGACTGGCATGGAACAACGAATTAAAAGGTAGTTACGGTTTAAATAAAGAAGAAAAAAGGGAACTGCGGAAAACAGAAGATTTAGTTGAATTAAATTCTACTTTCGGTTATCGAAAAAGTGATGAGTCTAATTGGTATTACTCTGCTAAATTTAATTTTAGAACCCAATTTACCAATGGGTATAAATACCCAAATACTGAAAAGCCAATTTCAAGGTTTTTTGCTCCGGCATACTTATTTTTAGGTGTAGGTTCTGAATACTCATTAAAAGAACATCAATTAAAAATATACCTATCACCTATTACAAATAAAACAACTTTTGTATACAACCAATCATTAGCAAATGAAGGTGCTTTTGGTGTAGATCCTGCAGTATATGACGAGTTTGGAAATATTATTACTGAAGGGAAAAATGCTAAAATTGAATTTGGTACACTTGTAACCGGTGAATGGGAAACAGAGGTTATGAAAAATATTAAAATGGCCAATAGACTAACATTGTACTCAGATTATCTTCACAACTACGGAAATATAGACGTGAACTGGGAACTAAACTTTGACTTAACAATTAACAAATACGTTACCGCAAACGTAGGTTCTCACATTCGTTTTGATGACGATATAAAATACAAAGAAGACATCAATAACGATGGTGAACTTGAAACATTAGGTGCTAAAATTCAAATAAAACAGCTACTAGGTGTTGGGTTCTCTTATAATTTCTAAAGCACATTTTTTATTTTACTACAATTCGTTTACTTCCTTGTGATGTGTCAGATGTTAACTTTAATATATAAACTCCTGATGCTACACCGCTAATGCTCACTTCTATTGTATATCCCTTGTAAATAGGAATCTTTTTGGTATATACCTTTTTCCCTGTAAGCGTATAAACTTCAATGTGTGTTTCTCCTAAATCTGTATTTGAAGAAATGAAAAAATCTCCATTTGATACCGTTGGATATACTTTGGTTCCTGTCTTCTCAAAAAATTGATCGTCAACACTTAATGATGCTGAAGTAAAAACTCCTGTAAAAGTTCCTCTACCAAAAGTAGTTGCTAAAATAGTATTATCGGCTGTACGTAAATCTAAATCCAATACTTTTACGTCGCGCATACCGTTTGTAGCACTTACCCAATTAGGTGATGCATTTCCAAAATTAGTAGTTGTCCATACACCCAATTCTGTACCTATAATAACTTCATTGGCAAGCAAAGGGTTTTGTAAAATACATTTTACAGGCATATCGGGTAAATCTCCTTCTTTATTTTGCCAAGTAGTTCCTCCATCGGCACTATACCATACACTTGCAACTCCATAATTGTGAAAAGTTACAAATATGTCGTTTTCGGTAGCTCCAAATTCTACAGAAGAAATACTTCCTACAAAAGATGGACCTGTAATATCTGTCCATGTTGGAGTAGTATCGGCATTGGTTAGTTTTAATAATTTTCCGTTATCTGTTCCTACCAATAGTGTTGTACTTCCTGTAGTATAAGGCGACACTTTAAAAGCGGTTGGTGAACCGGTTAATAATCCGTTTGTTAATTGTGATTTTGTAGCACTTGTACTACCAAGCGTATATCTATTAATCTGTTTCGTAAAACTAGTAGACCCATTTGAATACATAATATCCAAATTATGATCTAGCCCTGCAGGATTGATAAAATCTCCTTCACTACCAGAAGCATCATTATTTATATAATACCCTGCTCCTGTATATGGCAATGAGAAATATACATGTGTACTATATACATACGAAATAATCATGTAATTTCCATCTTTGTCTATTGTACTATATGCTCCGTCACCACCAAAAACATCTACTGATGTATTTGTACCTGCAACAGCTCCATCTACAAACTGAGAACCATTATCTTGAGCTCCGGCTAAAATTAATTCCGTTGTTGTATTTTGCCCATATCCTCCGTAATAAAATTGTGTAACGTTGTATTCTTTATTCCTAGATGAAAAAACATCGTTATTT
>JALWTD010000011.1 GCA_027082925.1 Flavobacteriaceae bacterium | reverse complement strand
GGCAACTGATGCGCTAAACGCTCTTGCTTACTGTAACCTAAAGTTGCCTTAAAAGGACTTTCTGATAAATATTTTGCGTGTTGTGAGCGTAACCTTTCTATAGATAACGCTTCCTCTCTTGTTGAAATTTCCCCATTAACAAACAGGTAAATTGAAAAAGAAAAAATGGCTGCCGCAATAGAGAAGTATAGTAATTTTTTTTTCATCGCTAATGGGGGTTTTTAGTTAATATTATTTTTTTAATCGTCTTTTTATCCTTTAAGTTTTTTATGTAATTGCAATGCAAAACCATCGGTTAAGCTAGCAATATAGCCACAAACCTTTAATGTTGCAAGGTACAAAGATTTTTTTGGTTGTTGCAAACTTTCTGGTAACAAAGAAATTACAAGTTTATCGTAATTTGAGAGTGTGTTTTCTATTTTATGATGTGTTGCCGTTAAAAAAACATCTAATAACTGTGCAATAACATGGTACCCTGCCAACTCTTTCTCTATAACCTCTCTACTTTTGTATATTTTCTCTACGCTTATTTTAATAATGTCGTTAATTTGTGCCTCATACTTACATTTATCTAATAATGCGTGAGGATATTCCCCTTTCAAAATAGCTTCTTCGTTTTCAATAAAAATAGCTGCAGCTTCATTTATTAATGTTCCAATGGCTAAAGCTCTTAAATAACTTAATCTGTCTTTTTTAAATTTTAACTGATAATATTTATTTGTGTCAATGGTATCTCTAACTAATTTTATAAGGTATTCTAGGGCAAATTCTTCTTCAATTAATCCCATGTTTATACCATCTTCAAAGTCTATAATGGTATAGCAAATATCATCTGCCGCTTCAACTAAAAAGGCTAAAGGGTGACGTTTGTATGCAATATTTTCATTTTCTCCGGAATAAACCAATCCTAACTCTTCAGCAACTTCTTTAAAAAAAGGTATTTCAGATTGAAAAATTCCAAACTTTTTATCTGCTACATGTGATGAAGGTTTTTTAGGTAACGATTCTTTTGGGTATTTTATAAAAGCTCCTAAAGTTGCATACGACAAGCGTAGACCTCCTTCCATTCCTTCTTTACTTTCGGTTAGAATTCTAAATCCGTTCGCATTTCCTTCAAAATCGATTAAATCTTGCCATTGCTTTTTAGTAAATGCATCTTTAAACCGCTGTCCATTTCCCGATTTAAAATATTCGCCTATTGCTTTTTCTCCACTATGACCAAAAGGAGGGTTTCCTATATCATGAGCTAAAGCCGCACTTGCAACTATTGCTCCAAAATCGTTCATTTTTGTTCCTTGTTGAACAAGTTCGGGGTGATTTTCTAATATTTGAGAACCTACAATTCTACCTAAAGAACGAGCAACAACACTAACCTCTAAACTGTGTGTTAAACGCGTATGTACAAAATCGGTTTTTGAATGAGGCACTACTTGTGTTTTATCTTGTAAACTCCTGAATGAATCTGAAAAAATAATTCTGTCATAATCTACCTCAAAACCTAATCTGGTTTCATCTTGATTGTAACGCAATCGTTTACTTGTATCCCCAAATCTTCTTAACGACAATAGCTGAGTCCAATTCATTTTAATATTTTAGTGCAATATACTTATTTACCCGTAAATTTTACACTTAACTTTTTAACATAATCATCATAAATTGATAATCACTACTTAACTTTTAGTTAACATGTGTTTCTTTCTTTTGACGTATCTAATTTTACCTATTAGTCAATATGAAGTTTTTTGTTGTAATTGTATTATTTGTAAGTAGTTTTTCAGCTCAAAGTCAGTCGTTAAACAACTCTTCATTTATAAAAAATAAAGTAGGAAACATTAAAGGAATTGTTTTTGATAATGAAAATACTGATATTCCTTTAGCTTTTGCAAAAGTAAGTGTAAAAAATACTGCTATTACAACAACAACAAACACAGATGGTGTTTACAAACTACAATTAAAACCAGGTGTGTATACACTGATTTACACATTTATAGGCTATAAAACTATTGAGGTAAAAAACATTACGGTTTTATCTTCTGACACCACTATCCAAAACCAAACTCTTTGCGTTTTAACACCTAATTTTAAGCTACTTACCGATACATCTAAGTAAATTTATCTTCTGGTTTTAAAATTCTTTACATCTATTTAATATCCTTCATTTTAGGTTAACATTTTCATAATATTTAAACGGTTTTTAATAACATTTAAGTAAAGTCCGGTTGCGCTTTTCAATCTACTTTTGTCCATATCAATTTAAATGAAAATTAAACTTATTAAAATGAAAAAATTACCAATACTCGCTTTTGTTTTGAACATAGTTCTAGCATCATGTACAAGCAACGATTCTGTTCCAATTATTGATGTAACACCACCTAGTGCTACAGAAGCAAATGTTTCTGGATTAATAACAGAAAACACTACTTGGACTAACGACAAAATTTGGGTTTTAAATAGTAAAGTTGTTGTTGACGCAGGAGTCACTCTAACAATTGAACCAGGAACAATTATAAAAGGTAAAGAAGGTACTGGATCTTTAGCTTCTGCATTAATTATTGCAAGAGGAGGAAAGCTAAACGCTGTAGGAACTGCTACTAATCCAATTATTTTTACATCTGTTAACGATAATATTGCTCTTGGAGAAACTGCAGGAACTAATTTAACAATTGCTGATAATTCACTTTGGGGAGGACTTATTTTATTAGGAAAAGCAAAAGGTTCTTTTAGCGGAGATGTTAATGAGTTTCAAATTGAAGGAATTCCTGCCAGTGATACCTTTGGTTTGTATGGAGGTAACGATGATACTGATAACTCTGGGCATTTAGAGTATATATCTATACGTCACGGCGGTGCCGAAATTGGAGCCGGTAACGAAATTAACGGATTAACATTAGGTGCTGTTGGAAGTGGTACTATTATAAAAAATATAGAAATTGTTGGAAATTTAGATGATGGTATCGAGTTTTTTGGCGGTACTGTGAGCCCTAGCAATCTTCTTATTTGGGGACAGGGTGATGACGGATTGGATATAGACCAAGCATATAGCGGTACTATTTCTAACGCATTGATTATTTTGGGAAATACTTCCGACAGTGCTCTTGAAATTGATGGAGGTGAAGGTAGCTTTCAAGCTAGTTTTACACTTAACAACATAACTTTAGTAGGGAATGCAAATGCTCCGGGAGGAAAATACTGTGATTTGAGAAGTGGAGCACAAGGAGCTTTAAACAATATTTATGCTTACAATTTCCAAACTACATCGTATATAAGATTAAAACATGATAATGTTGCTAGTAATTATGTAAACAACTTAATTAACTTTAGTAATTGGGAAATTGTATTACCTGCAGGCGTGTCAAGTATTACAAGTTTATTTCAAGATCACTCTCCAACTTCTTTAGCACCAAGTTTTGGTGCAGATTCAGCAAACTGGGCTACTGCCGTAACTCTTGGAAACGAAACTGTTGGTGCAGATCTTTCTGTTTTTAGTTGGACATATGCAAATTCAAAAGGTGTTTATTAATAGCACATCTTTAAAACTAATTTTAATTCATTGCTTGCCTTACACAAGGCAAGCAATTTGTACGTAAAAATAATATCATTTAAAAATGCAACACAAACACAAGTTATTCGTATTACTTTTATTAACCGGTTTTCTAGGTTGGTCACAAACGGGTAAAGTATCAGGTAAAATATTTGATGGTAGTTCAAATGAAACTCTTGCTTTTGCTAATATTGTGGTAAAAGCAACCTCAAAAGGTGTTACTTCAGATTTTGAAGGTTATTATGAGATTGTTTTATCTCCCGGAACATATACCTTATCGTTTTCATTTATTGGTTATGAAACTAAAGATATTTCTGAAGTTATCATTAAACCTGGAGAAGTGACAAACCTTGATGTTGTTTTAAATCCTTCTGGAATTAGCTTCGATACGGTAGTTATTACAGCAAAAAAAGCTAGAAATACCGAAGCTGCAATATTAAACGTTCAGCGAAAATCTGTAAATTTAATGGATGGTATTTCGGCACAGTCTTTTAAAAAATTAGCGGTGAGTAACGTTGCTTCTGCTGTAAAAAATGTTCCCGGAGTATCGGTTCAAGGTTCTAAATACGTTTATGTTAGAGGTTTAGGAGATCGTTATACAAAATCGATACTTAATGGTGTAGATATTCCCGGATTAGACCCTGATAGAAATACCGTTCAGTTAGATATATTTCCTACATATATTATTGATAATGTTCAAATACTAAAATCATCAACAGCAAATTATCCTGCCGATTTTACAGGAGGAATGGTAAATATTGTAACCAAAGATTTGCCGAGCCAAAAAACTTCTAGTTTAAGCATAGGAGGTAGCTATAACTCAAGTATGCATTTTAGAAGTGATTATTTGACCTATAAGGGATCTGGAACAGATTTTCTTGGTTACGACAATGGTTTACGAATGTTGCCTATCTCTAGAAACCAATACATTCCCGATGCTTTTTCAAGAAATCCGGCCTTAACAACCATAACAAAAACTTTTAATCCTAACTTAAAAGCTCAAAGAGGAACAAGTGGTATGGACTTTAGTTTGGCGTACACTACAGGAAACCAATACGATGTTGGAGAAGACAAAAAATTAGGATACTTAATATCTGTTTCTTATAAAAACAAAACAAGCTTTTATAAAGACTACGAAAGAGGTTTTTACAGAACTTTTGCCGATAAATCTATTTACGAACTCGATTTTTCAGAAAATCAAATAGGAGATCTCGGTAAAAATGAAGTTCTTGTTAGTGGATTAGCCGGTATCACCCTTAAAACACAAAAAAGTAAATACCGATTAAACTTATTACACATTCAAAACGGAGAATCTACAGCCGGTTATTTTAAGCAAGTAAAAAACTTTTCTGATGCTGTTACCATATTTAAAGATAATTTACAATATACGCAACGAGCTATTTCAAACGCACTTCTTTACGGAAAACACGTTAATGAAGATGCTTCGTTTACTTTTGAATGGAAATTATCTCCTACATATTCTCTTATTGAAGATAAAGATGCTAGAGTAACACCTTTTCAGTTTGACGAAACAACAAACACCTACTCTATAAGACCAAGTTCTGCCGGAAGCCCTAGAAGAATTTGGCGTACTCTTGAAGAACTAAATAATGTTTCTAAAATAGATTTTACTCTAAAACAAACTCTTTTTAATAACGATGCTAAATTAACTTTTGGAGTAAGTCATACTTATAAAAACAGAGATTTTAGTATTGATGATTATTTTTTATTAATTAGAGGTTCTTCCGGAGAATACCTACAAGGAAATGCCGATTTACTTTTAGACGATGCCAATGTTTATGACGCAAGTACCGGGCTTGGAACTTATGTGAAAGGTAATTACGAGCCGTCAAATACTTTTAATTCTTACAATAACAACTTTGCCGGATACGTATCGGAATCTGTAAATATTTTTGAAAAATTAAAAACAATTATTGGAGTTAGAGTTGAAAAATTTGAGCAGTACTATACCGGACAAAACAATAGTGGATCTATTATATACAACAATGTAAAAACAATAGATAAGTTTGATGTTTTCCCATCTGCAAACTTTATTTACAGTGTAAATGATGATACAAACCTACGATTTTCTTATGCAAGAACCGTAGCAAGACCGTCGTTTAAAGAAGCATCTATTACTCAAATATTTGATCCTATTACCAACTTAACTTTTAATGGAAATATTGATTTACAACCATCGTACATTAACAATTTTGATGTTCGGTTTGAAATGTTTTCAGAAAAAGCCCAACTAATTGCAGTATCTGGATTTTACAAAAGTTTTAAAGACCCTATTGAGTTAGCCTTCTTTAGCGCATCGGCACCAGATAACCTTCAACCAAGAAATATAGGCTCTGCAAATGTGTATGGTGTTGAAATTGATATACGAAAAAATTTGAGCTTTTTAGGAGATAATTTTAAATACCTCAGCTTTAATTTTAATGCCTCTTTAATTAAATCTGATCAAGAAATGGACAAAAGTCCTAATGGAGAATATGAATCAAAATTATTGAATTTGAGAGATGGTGAAACACTGTCTGGGAAAAGAGTTTTACAAGGGCAGTCTCCTTATTTAATAAATGCAGGTATTAGTTATTCAAACAACGAAAAAGGAATTCAGTCTGGTCTTTTTTACAATGTTCAAGGAAAATCTCTAGAAGTTGTAGGAATTGGTGCAATTCCCGATGTGTACACAATGCCTTTTAATAGTTTAAATTTTACGTTTAGTAAGTCTTTTGGAGAAAATAAAAAATCAAGTATTAGTATTAAGTTTGATAATATTTTAAACAGCGATAAAGAAAGTCACTTTCAATCGTTTAATGCACAAGATAGAATCTTTTCAAAAAGACATATTGGACAAGCCTTATCTATAGGGTATGGCTTTAAATTTTAGCACCTTACCTTAATTTTGTTTATACAAAAAAGTCAGACCAATAGGTCTGACTTTTTTATGTTCGTGCTTTAAAAACGTGGTTAATTAACTACCAATGTTTTTTCTTCTACATCTATAATTTTATTCTCTTTGTATGTTACAATACTTATTTTATCCTTTTTGATATACGTCCACACACCTTCTTTAATTCCGTTGTTATAATTTGCTATTGTTACTTTATCTCCTTCTAAATTATAGCTAATCCATGTTCCTTGAAGTTTCCCATCTTTATTAAAGTACCCTTCGCGCTCTACAACATTTTTATTATCTGCAAAATAATATGTGGCTTTAATAAGGTTGTTATTTACTTCTTTGTATTCTACTTTTTGTTCTTGAGAAAATGCTGTTATGCAAAACAACATTATTGCTATGTTCATTATTGTTTTCATCTTCATTTATGTTTTAAGGGTTTGTTATATCGTTAATCTGGTTAAATATATAAATTTATTTGTTTGTTAACCTTTTATTAACATTAAATTTACATTAAATTTTTACTTAAAAACAAGTACCATACTGATTATTAAGTGTTTATGTGGGTTTTAAACACAAAAAACCTTCACAATGTGAAGGTTTTAGATATTAAATATAGTTCTGTTTTATGTTATCCTTTTTCAGAAATATAAAATTCTTGATAGAGTTGAAGTAAGTTCATAATAGAACCTATTAAGTCTTTTGTTTCTAATAAAATACCAAAATACAAGGTGGTATTTTTTGGACTTGTTTCATCTGTTCTTATTCTGGAAATTTGTTTATCAATAGAGTCTGAAACATGGCTAAATAGTTCTTGTTTTGCGTCTATTATTTTTGATAAATTATTAAAGTCTCTGTTGCTAAAGTCAATCTCTATTTGGTTGAACAGGTTATTTAACTTAGCGTTTATTGTTTTTAAATCTTTTATTTGAGTTTTCTTTAAATTCTTGTGGTTATTGTTTACGTGTTTATAACTTGTTGTAGAAATATACTCGATAGACTGCGTAATGTCTTGTAAATAACCTAGAATAAGAATGTAAAACTTACTCGCTTTTACAGAAGTGTCATCTAACGATTTTATAAAGTAAAACACATCTTCTTTAAGTTCGTTTACTTCTTTGTTTAGTTTTTTAACGTGCTTTTCGGTTTTAGAAAGTTTAGACAAATCGTGTCTAGCTAAATCGTCAACAACATTTGTATAAGCTTTACTTACTCTTCTAACAACTTCCGATATATGATCAGAGCTTTCGTTTACAACTTCATTAATAGTAATTAACTCTGCTCTTTCTATATGTCTTTTTTTCTTTTGTTCTTTTAGTTTTCTAGAGTGTTTAATTGTACTTCTTCCTAATAAGAAGAGTACAATTAGTAATAATATTGCAATAGATACTATTTCTCCCAAGTAAATAATATATGCAAATATTGCTGCTACTGTAAATGCTGAAAGAGCTGTTAAAAACCATCCTCCAATAACATTAAATACTCCGGCAACTCTATACACAGCACTTTCTCTTCCCCAAGCTCTATCGGCTAAAGATGTACCCATAGCGACCATAAAGGTAACATAGGTGGTTGATAGTGGTAGTTTTAAAGATGTTCCTATAGAAATTAAAATTCCGGCAACAAATAAATTTACCGATGCTCTTACCAAATCAAAAGCAGGTAACTCATACGATTTATCTTTAGGTAATTCTATTACCGGTTTTTGAAATTTTGAATCTATCCATTGTGTTAAAGGTTTTGGTAGTACTTTTACAATTCCTCTATTAAATAGTATTGCTCCTCTAACAACTGTTCTTGAAGCAGCATTGGATTGAAATTTTTCATGACCGTCGCCTTGCCTCGATAAATTAATTCCTGTTTCAATAACTGCTTTTGCTTTTTTTGAAAACCAAAGCGTTACTACCATAATACCTCCAGCAATTAGTAATAATAATGGGTTTGACGGCACTTTGTTTGCTAGCCCATCCATAGGGAAAGCTGTTGCAAAAGTAGATGGATCTAAGGCATTGTATTGTAATGACCATTCTTGATAAGAGTTCCAAGCGGCAATTGGTACTCCAATAAAATTAACTAAATCGTTTCCTGCAAAGGCCATTGCAAGAGAGAATGTACCTATAACTATGATGAATTTTAGAATATTAACTTTAAATACTTTTATAAGTAAGTATGACAATAGTGTCCACCCAACAAAAGCATAGGTAATTATTTGCAGTGTTTTACCTTCAATAAACGATTTAAAGTTTCCATAAAAAGGCGTTCCTTTTAAACCTTTAACAAAAATAAAATAGGTAATGGCTGTTATGGCAAAACTACCAAATAACGCATTTACATAACTACTCCTTTTTTCGAAGTGAAAAGTATAAATTAATCTGGATAAAAATTGAACTATAGCTCCTACTGTGAATGCAATAAATACCGAAAGTAAAATCCCTGAAATAATAAGAAGCGCTTTATCTGAATTTATATATTTCCCTAAACTTGCTAAACTTTCACCATTGTTTGATATTTTAATTAAAGCCATGGCAACTGCAGCTCCAAGGAGTTCAAAAACAATTGAAACCGTAGTAGATGTAGGCATTCCTAACGAATTAAAAACATCTAATAATAAGATGTCTGTAATCATAACTGCCATAAAAATGAACATGATTTCGTTGAAATAAAATTCACCAGGAACAAAAATGCCTTTACGTGCTACTTCCATCATACCACTTGAGGTAATTGCCCCAAGAGCAACACCCACACTTGCTATTATTAAAATTGATTTAACAGAAATAGCTTTAGATCCTATTGCTGAATTTAAAAAATTTACAGCATCGTTGCTTACTCCAACAACCAAGTCTACTACAGCTAAAACAACAAGTGCTACAAGCATTAAAATGTAAATATCTCCCATGTAACTTTAAAATTTAATTCTACAAAAGTACTTTCAAAATATTAGGTCAATATTAAATTAATGTTAACTCTAACATTATCTTTTTTTTATTTATTAAATCTACATATAATAATGTATTTATTCAAATAAAAGAAGTCTCAACTTTACCATAAAATGGTATCATTGAGACTTGGACATAGGGCTGATTTCTTTACCGTTACGATCCGCACATTAAACAATCGTCTGGATTGTCTTTGGATTGCATAATTAATTGTTTCAATTCTTCGGGTGTAAGCGGGTTATCTTCTTCTTTTTTCTTATTAGACAGTGTAAACTGAATGGCATTAACTGCACTTTTTGTTCTTAGATAATACATTCCTGTTTTAAGTCCAGATTTCCAAGCATAAAAATGCATTGATGTTAATTTTGCATAATTTGCATCTTGCATAAACAAGTTTAACGATTGTGATTGATCTATAAAATAACCTCTTTGGCGAGACATATCTATAATATCTTTCATACTCATTTCCCACACCGTTCTGTAAAGGTCTTTAAGATCTTGAGGAATAGCTTCTATATGTTGAATAGACCCATTTGCACGCATAATATCTTCTTTCATTTCATTATTCCACAAGCCTAATTCTACTAAATCTTCTAATAGGTGTTTATTAACCACAATAAATTCTCCACTTAATACTCTTCGGGTGTAAATATTTGACGTATATGGTTCAAAAGCTTCGTTATTTCCCAAAATTTGAGAGGTAGAAGCTGTAGGCATTGGAGCTACTAATAGTGAATTTCTAACTCCGTGTTCTTTCACTTGTTTTCTTAATGATTTCCAATCCCAACGGCCACTTAAATCATCTTCTGATACGCCCCACATATTAAATTGAAACTCTCCTTGAGACATTGGTGACCCTTTAAATGTAGAATACGGCTCTTTTAATTTGGCCATTTCCATAGATGATGTTACTGCTGCAAAATATATGGTCTCAAAAATTTCTTGATTTAGAGATTTTGCTTCATCAGAAGTAAATGGTAAACGAAGTAAAATAAAAGCATCTGCCAATCCCTGAATACCTAATCCAATTGGTCTGTGTCTAACATTTGAGTTTTCGGCTTCTTTTACAGGATAATAATTTCTATCAATAACTGTATCTAGATTTCGGGTGATTTTTTTAGTTACTTCAAAAAGTCTTTGGTGGTTGAAAAATTTATTCCCGTTTTTATCTTCTTCAACAAACATAGGAATCGCTATTGAGGCAAGATTACAAACTGCAATCTCATCTTTTGCTGTATACTCCATAATTTCTGTACACAGATTAGACGAACGAATAGTTCCTAAATTTTTTTGATTTGATTTTCTGTTTGCCGCATCTTTATACAGCATGTAAGGATTTCCAGTTTCTATTTGTGCTTCTAATATTTTCTCCCACAGCTCACGAGCCTTTATTGTTTTTCTTCCTTTTCCTACTTTTTCGTAACCTGTGTATAGTTTTTCGAATTCATCGCCGTAAGTATCAAAAAGGTGTGGACATTCATTAGGGCACATTAAGGTCCATTCGCCATCTTCTTCAACTCTTTTCATAAACAAATCTGGAATCCACATGGCATAAAACAAATCACGGGCTCTCATTTCTTCTTTACCTGTATTTTTACGCAAGTCTAAAAAATCGAATACATCGGCATGCCAAGGTTCCATATAAATAGCAAAAGATCCTTTTCGTTTTCCACCACCTTGATCTACGTATCTGGCAGTATCGTTAAACACTTTCAACATAGGTACTACTCCATTTGAAGTTCCGTTTGTTCCTCTAATGTAAGATCCTGTTGCTCTAACGTTGTGAATAGAAAGTCCAATACCTCCGGCTGATTGAGATATTTTTGCTGTTTGTTTAAGTGTATTATAAATTCCATCAATACTATCATCTTGTATTTGTAATAAAAAACACGATGACATTTGTGGTTTTGGTGTTCCTGAATTAAACAGTGTTGGCGTAGCGTGTGTAAAGAATTTTTTTGACATTAATTCATAGGTCTCAATAGCTTCGTCAATATCTTCTTGGTGAATTCCAATAGCAACACGCATTAGCATATGTTGAGGTCGTTCTGCAATTTCTCCGTTTATTTTTAACAAATACGATCGTTCTAGTGTTTTAAAACCAAAGTAATCGTAATTAAAATCTCTGTTATAAATAATTGTAGAGTCTAATTTAGAAGCATTATCTACAATAATTTTGTAGGTACTATCAGATAATAGTGGTGCCTTTTTACCTGTTCTTGGATTTACATAGTTATATAAATCCGTCATAACCTCAGAGAAGGTTTTTTTTGTTTTTTTATGTAAGTTAGATACGGCTATTCTTGCTGCTAGTTTAGCATAATCGGGGTGTTGTACGGTCATAGTTGCTGCAATTTCTGCAGCTAAATTGTCTAGCTCAGATGTTGTTACACCATCATATAACCCTTCAATAACTCTCATTGCCACCTTAACCGGATCAACTAAACTATTTAATCCATAACACATTTTACGAACCCTTGAGGTGATTTTATCAAACATCACCGGTTCTTTTCTTCCGTCTCTTTTTAATACATACATAGGTTATTTTAATATTTTAAAGTTGTTAGTAATAAAAAACACTTTTGCTTTAAAAAAGAATGTCTTTTTTAATTTCAATTTTAATTTTGGGGCTAATTTTTTGGGGTATTTTTAAAAGTCGGCATCAAAACTAATGCTGCCGGTACCTCCACTTTTTACACCGGCTTTTTGATATTCTGAAACTCTTTTTTCAAAGAAGTTTGTTTTTCCTTCTAAAGAAATCATTTCCATAAAATCAAATGGATTTGTTGCATTGTACACTTTTTCACAGCCAAATTCAACCAACAGCCTGTCTGTTACAAATTCTAGGTATTGAGTCATTAGTTTTGAGTTCATTCCTATTAAGCTAACAGGTAACGATTCTGTAATAAACTTGCGTTCAATATCTAAAGCGTTAGTTAAAATTTCAGTAATTCTTTCTTTAGGAACTTTGTTTACAATATGATTGTTATGAAGGTGAACTGCAAAATCGCAATGCATTCCTTCATCTCTTGATATTAATTCGTTTGAAAATGTTAATCCCGGCATTAATCCGCGTTTTTTAAGCCAAAAAATAGAGCAAAAACTTCCTGAAAAGAAAATACCTTCAACTGCAGCAAATGCAATTAGGCGTTCGGCAAAGCTAGGACTATCAATCCATTTTAAAGCCCAATCGGCTTTTTGTTTTATTGCCGGAAATACATCAATAGCCTTAAACAACCTGTCTTTTTCTTCTTCATTTTTTACGTAGGTATCTATTAATAACGAATATACTTCAGAATGAATATTTTCCATCATTATTTGAAATCCGTAAAAAAACTTGGCTTCTGTATACTGTACTTCTGTTACAAAATTTTCGGCAAGATTTTCATTCACAATTCCATCAGAAGCGGCAAAAAATGCTAAAATATGTTTGATGAAATAGCGCTCGTCATCGTTTAGCTTTTGTTCCCAATCTATTATATCTTGATGTAAATCTATTTCTTCTGCAGTCCAAATACTTGCTTCTTGTTTTTTATACCATTCCCAAATATCATGGTGCTGAATAGGAAAAATTACAAATCTATCTTTATTTTCTTGTAAAATAGGTTCAATTTTTGGCATTTGGTTTCTAACTTTAGTTTGATTAATAAATTGGTTGCAAATTCTTCCGAACGAGAAAAACAAAGATTGAAAAAAAAGTTCTTAAAAAAAAGGTCAGTTATTCACATTTTGGTATGAGTTTTTAACATTTTGATGCTTTTTTACAAAAAAGCGAATTATTGTAATTTATTGATTTTTAACATATTATATGGTTTTGATTTCGCTCAACGGCTGATTTTATTGAGGTTGTGTAAAAAGGCAGAAACAAAAAAAGAACACTGGTAATAAGCGCCTTTTTTATTATTTATGCGATTTAAATATTTAAAAAAAGTACGCTAACAATTGTGTAAATAAACCCTTATTATTTTGTGATTTTTCTTCTCTAGTTTCTTTTTTGAATAAATGCGTGTTAAATTAAAATTACTTGGGTTTTGTAACGTTTTTTAACCTAAAACAGCGCACTTTTTGACCAATTTTTTATGTTTAATTATGAGATTAATAAACTGTTTTGGAATACATTTTCCCCGTAATAATTATGGTGTCTTTACATAGCTTTAGGTGATTTGTACTATTAATAATGTATTGGTTCTTCGAATTTTCAGGAAATAATTTTGAAAAGAGTATTCTGTCTAAATACATACTAAAAATAGTGTTTAAATCTTTCGGATAGTTTATTAGTTCTTTTAACGAACAATAATTGGTTGTTGTAAATTCAGAGGTGTCACTATACAACATGTCATCTTGTTTTAGTTCGTTTTTTATTTGATTATATTCTTCTTCCAAAAAAGGAATAAACTGACTTAATGCTAAGTGAATTTCGTACTCTTTTACTGGGAGATTGTAGAATCTACCGTAATTTAAACCGCTATTTACACCTATTTGTTCTTTATTGGTTTCTGTATGATTTATAAATATTTTCAAACGTTGTATTATTTTTTATAAAAATAAAAAAAGAGTACCTAAAAGTACTCTTTTTTTTAATGAAGTTTTTTGCTAGTTTTTATTTATACTACGTTTGTGGGGAACGTACAATAAATTAATCTTTTGTTTTGTTTATTTTAACCAACTCTTGTATTGTATAACTCAACTTATCAAAAGGATCTCTTTCTTCTCTTATAATTTTAGCAAATACACCCGGCAGGTTGTTTATCATATAGTATTTTATTTTGGTTTCCACATCAAAACCTTCAATTACAGTGCATTTGAAAGTTCCTGCAGGAACTGTTACTTTTTCCACTCCTTTTACGCTGTAAGGAAAAGGTTCTTTTTTTGGAAAAAACCGGTTGTATCTTTCAGATAAGCCACCTTTATAGTTTTCTGAAAACTGTATGGTGTCTGTTTTTGAAATAACGTAATTGATGAATTTTACACTTTGCTTGTCTCGATTTACTTTTATTTTTGAAACTTCAGTTTGATATCTAAAGGTGTTTACATCTGGTAATAGTACGTGTCTTTTAAACTCTAAACTTTTTATTGGGTTTAACGCTTCTATCATAGCTTGGTTATCTCCCCATGGTAAATTGGGTTCTTCAAGAGGTTCTTCCGAAAAATCTTCGTACTCAAAAGTTAATCTTTCTACTGCTTCTACAACTTCTTTTACCAATACAAATTTTTTGTTGTCTTTACTTAAAACAAGTTTTTCTTTTGTTTTTTCTAGCACCTTATACGTACCTTTTAATTCTCTTAAAAACCCAATAATAACTAGTTCTTTTTCTTTCGGATAATACATCCAAGTTCCGTTAGAAGTATCTGTTTCTTCATTACTAATTACATGGATAAATGTGTAAGAATCGGGTAATTCAAATTTTACTATTTGAGCTATACTTTCGGTATTTTTAACTTTCCAAACACCTACAAAATTTGATTGCTTATTGTCTTTTATTACTTGTTCTTTATTTATTTTTTGATAGTAATACCTTGTATCTCCTTTTAAAAAAACAAGTGCTTTCTTTGTTAAAGACACAATTTTAGCATCGCCATTAAAATCTTTATACCTTTCTGATTTAAAGGTAATTTTATCCATTGTTTTATTTACTTCCCAAGCACCAACTTCTCTTTCCATAATAACTAGCTTTCCGCTTGGTTTAAATTCTGTTACTTGATAAATTTGTTTCTCTTCATTTTCTAAAACTACTTTTGTGAGTAACCAGCTTCCTGTAATTTTTGAGGATTGTGCATTGACTTTTAGTACTAATAATAATATCAACGCTAGTGTTTTTACTAAATTTTTCATACTTATATTCTTAATTAAAACTACTGACTACAGCTGCCATTAATAATGTCTTGTAATGTTGGATTGTAGGCGTTGTCTGTTACGTGAAATATATTATTATAACCGTTGTTAATTATAAGTGTGTTAAATCCACAATACGACACGAGTGCTGTATTGTACGTAATCCACACTTTATCTCCCACGTGGGTAAGGTTATTAAACCCATCTAAATTACTTAGAGAAGTGTTATCAAATAAACTAACTATTCCTCCAATTGAGGTTAAGTTATTTAACATGTCTATATTTGAAAAAGAATTGTGTTGAAGGTCTAAATCTCCTCCAATTTCTGTAATATTTCTCAATCCGCTATAATCTACAAGAGAAGGTGCTATGATACTTAACCTACCTGTGAGAACATTAATATTTTCTAAAAAATTAAGATTGGTTATATTTGGTGTATTAGATATTGAAAATCCACCTAAATTGCTAAGGTTATTTAAACCGTCTAAACTTAGTAATTCATAGTTTGAGTCTATACGTAAAGCTCCACCTATTGTGGTTAAACTACTTAAAGCGTCTAAATTTATTAAAACATCATTGTATATTACATTAAAACCCCCTCCAATTTGAGAAAGATTATTTAATCCCTCTAAATTTGTTAATGGGGTGTAAGTAATTTCAAAATCTCCTCCAATATTAGTTAAACTATGTAAAGCTTCTAAGTTTTGAATATAGTCTGAAGTGGTAATATCTTCATTTGTAATAGTTAAACTCCCTGATATTTCGGTATAATTATTTAGTCCAAAATCTTCTACTTCTTGCTGAGTTGATAATGTAATATCTCCCTGAAATATATTTTTTATAATAATGGTTCCTGCACTAATTACTTTTCCGTTATAGTTAACCGTAACTTCTCCTGTAATAGCTCTCTCCGGAACTCTTACTTTTATAGCTGTTGTTGTTATTTCAGTTACTGTTCCTTCTTTGTCTTCAAATTTTACTACGTAAGATGCTGAAGTGTCAAAATTTCTTCCGTTAACGGTTATAATATCTCCAACAAAAGCCAAGTCTGTTGATATTCCTGTAACTACAAAATTAATACTATCACTATCATTATCACTGCATGAAGAAAATAGCATTGTTAGTAAAGTGAATATTAGTACTGTTTTTCTCATAATTATTTAGTTTTTAAATTTTTTAATCATTTTTTGCATCATGTCATACGTTTGTCTTAATTCGTCTTCACTCATTGATTTTAACTCATCGTCATATTTTACAACATTCTTTTTCCATTCTTCAAAGCTCATATTCTGCATTTGTGATAAACTTTCGTTCATATCACTCATATCGCCTTGATAGTTTGCATCGTTAAAAATGTTATCTTGTTTTGTTATTTTAAAATTTGGGAGTTTAAAATGGTCATCGCTAACAGGGATGTCAAACTTAGCACTAACGGCTTCTTTTATTGTTTTAATTCCTAGTACGCTCATTTCAATTTTAAGTACTACTCCTTTATACATCCATTGTTTTCCCCCTACAATTTCCCATACATCGCAATTGTAACCCAGTATTTTTTCGGTTCCTACTTTTTTTCCTCCTGAAGCTTCCAACATACTTTTACCTGCATCGCCTACATCTTTATTTGTTTGCTTAAAAAGGTTCATCATAGGATCTTCTCTTTCTAAAATACTTTTGGTGTTAAAATCTACTATGTAACTTTTTCCGTTGTCAAGTTCGTTTATTACATGTGTAGCTGTTTTCTCTGTTTTTTCTCTTCCAAAAAATTTAATTCGGGTTGTTTGTGAAGATTTTTCTTCTCGTAATTCAACGGCACCCCAATTTTTAAAATACAATTGTTCTACGCCTTCTCCTTTTATGGTTCCTCCCATTGTTTTTCCCGATATTGTAATTTTATACGCAACAATCCCTGATTTTACATCGTATCGTTTTAGTGTGTTTTGACTGTTTCCTTTACAACTAGTAAGTAGTATAAATAAAGAAAGTAATGTGCTTATTTTTTTCATATGCTTATTTTGATTATTAAAATTTTACAAATTCTACTCTTCTATTATTTGCTTTTCCTTCAGGAGTACTGTTGTCTCCTATAGGTTTAGATTCTCCAAAACCGTCGTATTTTAATCTAGAAGCACTAATTCCCATGCTTATCAATTTATCCATAACTGCTTTTCCTCTTTTTTTAGATAGTTCTAAATTAAATTCCTCGCTTCCATCAGCATCTGTATGTCCTTCTATGCTAAAGTTTAAATCTGGATTTTTTTGCATAAGGCTATAAATCTTGTTTATAGGCCCCATACTTTCTGGTTTTAAAGTAGCTTTATTTACATCGAATTTGATACCGTTTACTATAATTTTCCCATCGGTAAGCACCCGCTTGTAATATTTTACTCCGCCTTTTGCTATACGAATATTTTTAATATAGATACCTTCTGTGCCTGCTTCAATTGTTATTCCAGTTGGGTTCCCTTCCAAATGCGGAATATTTATCAATCGGGTATCATCCATATACGCTTTAAGTTTTCCTCTAGTAAAAGCTAATGAGATATGTTTCCACGAACCTTTTTCCTCGACAGCCCACCCTCTGTTTTCAGTTCCGGGATAATAATTTTCCGATTCGCCAAACTCAAGACTGTGAGGCATTACAACAAGACTTTTGTAGATTCCTTCTCCCCTTTGATGTTTTTGATCTCCAAGGTAAATCCATAGTCTATTCCCTGTTGTTGTTCCTTTTGGAAACCACACATCTAACTCTATTGTAAATACATCTGGCAAATAATCTTCTTTTGAGTTTTTTAGATACGGAATAATATAGGAACCTCCTTTGATAAACATAATCACATTTGTCCCTTCAACATTTCCTATTTCTGCCGACCCTTTATATAAATCCCAACGTGAAGGAAATTCTCCATTTTCTTCATCGGGGCTTGGAGCATCTTCAAAAATTACGGTATCGCCCGGGACAAAATCGAATCTACTCCAAACAACATTTGGTGCTGCTGCTTCTTCTATATTGTTATTTGCAGCATTTTTACTATTGGAATTTTGATTGTTACTGGTAGTGCTTTTTTGATTTTCTGATTTTCCATCTAACGCTTCCTCTGCCTTGTCAAATTTTTTATCTATTGTTTTGTCTACTCTTTTTTCCGACCTTTTTTCGGCTTCTTTATTTATTTTCTTTTCTGCATGTTTTAGTAATTTTTTAAAAAACTGTGCATGTGTTTGTGTTGGTGCTAATAAAAAGAAACTGAAAATAAACAGTACTTTAACACCTTTTAAAAGATAGTTTTTTTTCATACTTAATTTTGTTTTTTTGCTGAACTTTATTCAAGGGCTAAATTAGTTGTAGCCCCCATAATTTACTTCATAATAAAGTGTGATTTTGTTTCACCCAAAAGGGTGATTTTAAGTATGAATACCTGTTTTTAAAGGTTTTGAAGCAAAAAAAGGCTTACTAAATTTAGTAAGCCTTTTTTTATTTTGATTGTGTAAATTATAAATTGTTTAGCTTTTTTATGGCTTGAATTCTGTTTTTCACATCTAATTTTAGATAAATATTTTTAATATGTGTTTTAACGGTGTTTTTTGAAACGTACATTTTTTTTGCAATTTCTTCATTGCTAAGTCCGTTTGCTATATGTGTAAGTACCTCTATTTCTCGTTTAGACAATTTAAAGCTATTAAACCTTTCTGCCAACTCTTGATTAGTGGTCTTTACATTGCGAGAAGCTTTGTCTTTTAGCTCTTTTATTTGGTGAAGGTGCTTTCTTAATTCTATATTTTTATTCTGAAGTTCAAGGTCTGATTTTTTCCTCTGTAAATAAAAGAACGAAAGTATTATGGTAATAACAATAACGGCAATGGCTATACTAATTATTAAGCTATAAAAATTTATTTTCGCCTTTTCTTGACTCTGCTCTTTTTCTTTTGCCAGCTCTTGAATTTTTTTATCTTTCTCTGCTGTATTGTACGCAATTTGCGTGCTTATTATACTTTTTTGAGAAGCTTCATTTAAAATACTATCATGAAAAGAGGTTGCTATTTTATGCGCATTTAAAGCTTTTTTATAGTCTTTTGTCATTACATAGTAATTAACCAATGCTTCATATCCTAAAATTATATTTTCTTTTGATTTAATTTTTTTTGCAATTTCCAATCCCTTATTAATATTGCTAATTGCTTCTTTATTTTTATGAAGATACATTTGGTTAATACCTATATTAATAAGCGTGTTACTTAGGTATCTTTTACTGTTAAACTCCTTTAATTGGGGAATGGCTTTTAAATAATATGCAGTCGATTTCTCATAATTTTCCTTTTTCTGAAACAAAAGTCCTAGTAAATTGTATTTAATAGCTGCACTTTCTCTATACGGATGCTCTAGTGCTATATCTAAAGATTTATTGAAGTAAAAATAAGCTGAATCGTATTCTTTTTTATGCAAAAATGCTTCACCAATATTAGCGTAATCGTATTCTTTTCCTTTGTAGCTGTTTTTTTCGTGCCCAATTGCTTTTTTAAAATAATAAAGTGCATTGTCGTACTCTTCTGTATTAAGAAATACGTTTCCTATGCCGCTTAAAGCAATAGCAATACTTCTATCACTTTTAAATTTTTTGGATAATTTAAGTGCTTGAAAATAGTAATCAAAAGCCTCTTTTTCTATGTTTAATTTTCGGTAAGAAACTCCTAAGCTATTTAAACATTTAATTTTAAGAAGCGTATCGGTAGTGTTTGTTAAATGCTCAAGTGCTTTTTTATGAAGTGCTATAGAGTTCTTAAAATCGTTTTTTCGCCTTGCTAAAATTCCTTTTCTATTGTAGCATTTAGCTAAACCATCTGCGTAATTTAATTTTTCTGCTATTTTTAAAGCTTCATCTATTATCGCATTATTTCTAATTCTAGCTTTTGAAGCTGTTTTATATAGTGCTAGTAAATCATCTACTTTTAACTTTGTATCTGGTTTTACTTTTATTTCTTTAAATAAACTATCAATAAATACTTTGCTTGGCTTTTTTTGTGCAAATGCAGAATTAACGAAGAGTAGTAGTACTATAAAAAACCCTGAGGTTAAGTAATGTTTTTTATACATAATTTTTTAAACAATCTTTTTCAGCGTAAAATTACGAAAATAGTTAGCCAAGTATAATAAAAAGATATTATATAGATGTTAACAATGTTACTTTAAATGTTTTTCGGCTACTTTTTCAAGTTCTAAATACCAGTCTTCCCCAAATTTTCTAATCAATGCTTCTTTTACAAATTTATATACCGGCACTTTTAATTCTTTTCCTAAGGTACACGCATCGTTACATATTGGCCATTTATGGTAGTTTACCGCAGAAAACTCACTGTAATCCATAATTCTGACAGGGTACAGGTGGCAAGATATAGGTTTTTTCCAATTTATTTTTCCTTTGTTAAAAGCTTCTTCAATTCCGCATTTGGCAATCTTTTTTTGATCAAAAATTACATATGCACAAGCTTTTCCTTCAATTAATGGTGTTTCGTACTCTCCTTCATTTGTTATAAAAAGCCCTTGTTCTTCAATTGCTTTTATTCCTTCAGGCCTTAAAAATGGTTTTACTTTAGGATAAATATCCATTAAAGTTTTTAATTCATCTTCGTTTAAAGGTGCACCGGCTTCTCCGTCAATACAACAAACACCTTTGCATGCGTTAAGATTACATACAAACTCTTTTTCTATGATATCTTCTGATACTATTGTTTTTCCTAGTTGAAACATGTGGCGAAATTAATGATTTTTTTACATTAATTTTATGATTAACTTTAAGCTGTTTTTATATATTTGCCGGCATTTTAACAAATTACACGTTATGGGATTTAATCTGAAAGAAATTTTAACTGCAACAATGGTATTGTTTGCTGTAATTGATATTATTGGTAGCATTCCTATTATTATTGAGCTACGTAATAAGGTTGGGCATATTCAATCAGAAAAAGCATCAATAGTAGCTATCATAATTATGGTTGCCTTTTTATTTGTGGGCGAAAGTATTTTAAACCTTGTAGGAATTGACGTAAATTCTTTTGCCATTGCCGGTGCTATTGTAATTTTATTTTTAGCCTTGGAAATGATTTTGGGAATTACCATTTTTAAAGATGAACAGCCAGAAACAGCAAGTGTAGTTCCTTTAGCTTTTCCTTTAATTGCAGGTGCAGGAACAATGACTTCTATTTTATCTTTAAAAGCAGAGTTTGAAACTATAAATATTATTATTGCTATTTTTATCAACATGATTTTTGTTTACTCTGTTTTAAAACTATCTCGTAAAATAGAGCACATTATAGGAAAATCTGGTATTAGTGTAATTCGTAAAATTTTTGGTGTAGTTTTACTGGCAATTGCTGTAAAATTGTTTACTTCAAATATTAAAGGACTATTTTAATATTTTTAACTACTATCATAATAGTAAAAAATCTTATCTATTATCTAAAAGAAAAAGGTTAAAAATTAATGTTCAATTAGTTTTTAAAAGAATCTAAATAGTATGCTGTTACAATAAATTATCTTCAACTTAGTTGAATTTTTTTAGAAATTGATATATCTATTGCTCTTAATTTTAGCGTTTGAATTTCAAAAAAATATGATACTTGTCATATTTTTTTAGATTTATTTTTATTAATTCTAGTCCATACCTTTGTTAAAAGGGTTTTTATAAATTCCTCACTTAAATTGAATATGTATGAAAAAAGTACAATTTTTTTTAACCTTGATTTTTATTTTTTTATCTCCTACCTTAACTAATGCCCAAAACAACGCCCTCAATTTTGATGGAATTGATGATAGGGTAGATTTAAATTTATTAGATTTTACTAGTAATGACCAAATTTCAATATCCGTTTGGGTTAAACCGGCCTTAATTAACAACCTACAGAATGTAATTGAAATTGCTGATTTAAATGGACATGCCATATGGTTAAATACCAATGGTGGGTTTTATGGTAGCAGTGTATTTGCTACCAGTGGTTGGACAAAAGTTGAGTCCCCAAACTCTGTATTAACCGCTAATAAGTGGTATCACTTAGCGTATACATATGATGGTATAAACCAAAATATTTATCTTAATGGTGTTTTAATGGCTACGAATCCTATTTCCCAACAATTTGCGAATTCACCATCGGGAAATACATCTATAAGTGATGATAGTGGGGTTTTTAAGGGTGCTATTGATGAAATTCGTATTTGGAGTTATGCAAGGTCAAAAGCAGAGATACGTGCTAGTATGTATAAAGAGTTGGTTGGTAATGAAACTAATTTAGTAGCTTATTTCAATTCAAATGCTAATTCAGGAGTATCTCTTGTTGATAATAGCGTTAATTCTAATACAGGTACTTTAATAAATATGGCAGGAACTGAATGGTCTCCATCAGCTGCATTTTTTGGTCCCAAAAGAGCCATGCAATTTATTACTGATGACTATGTCACAATTCCTTCAACTTTTGGATTAGCATCAACATCTACTTCAGCAGAGTGTTGGGTAAATTTACCTAGTACAAGTGAAAAAGGTGCTTTTGTGCATCTCGGTAATCACGATGTTGGATATGGTATTGGTGTTGGAAGTACATTGTGGGATAATTTAGGTAATGAACTTATTGTTTTATATGATTTGGTAAGGTGGATTCCAACAGGTGTAAATATTGGAACGGGTTGGCACCATGTGGCTTTTACAGTAGATGGAGTGGGTAACTGTACCGTATTTTTAGATGGTGTTTCTGTATTTTCTGAAGTTGGAGATCCAATAGATCCTATTATACCGTCAGGAAATTCATCAATAGCTTCATCTCAAAACCTTACTAGAGTATTAACTAATGGTACTATAGATGAAGTTCGTGTTTGGAATGATATACGCACCGAATCGGAAATTCGAGAAAATATGTATAAAACATTACTCGGAACTGAAGCTAATCTTGTAGCTTATTATAACCTTGATACTAAAGACGTAGCAGATGTTACAGTAGGTGGAAACGACGGAATTATAACTGGAGATGGAGACGAATCAGTAAATTCTACTGCCTTTAATACATGGCTTAATACTAATAATACCTCTTGGACAACAGCTACAAACTGGAGTAATGGAATTCCTGTTTCAACAGATAATGTAGGGATTTATAATTATAGTGGTTCGTCGCCTATTTTATCAGGAACACCAACTGTAAACAACCTCATAATTGGCACTAGTGCAAATATAACCTTAAGTTCAAACCTCACGGTAAACGGAAATTTATTTTTATATGATAATTTAGATTTAAATGGTCAAACTATTACTTTTGGAAGCACTTCAACTCTATTTGAAGATACTGGGTTAATTAGTGGAAATACAGGCACAATTACCACTACAAGAAATTTTTCTTCCGTTAACGAAAATGTTGCAGGGTTTGGTATTACTCTTAATGCTGGTTATATGGGAAGTACTGTTGTTTCACGTGGTCATACTGTTCAAACTGGAGCTATAAACAATAGTGTAAAACGTTATTTCGATATTACTCCTACTTCAGATGCAGAATTAAATGCAACTGTTACATTTAATTATGACGATAGTGAACTCAATGGTTTAAATGAGGCTAACTTAAAACTATTTCAATCTACTGATGGTGGTAGTAGTTGGGTAAATAAAGGCGGAACTATAAATACCGTAAACAATACTATTTCAGTCAGCTATAATAATAGTATAGGAGGTAGATGGACTGCTGCTGAAGATTTAACATTAAGTGTTGAAGAAAATGTTATAGACGGTTTTAATATGTACCCTAATCCTGCAGAAAAAACATTAATATTAACCGCTAAAGAAGAAATTAAACATGTTGAAATATTTAATTTATTAGGGCAACAACAAATTAAAAAATTAATTAATTCTAAACACACTTATTTAGACTTAAGCCTTTTACCTACAGGTAATTATATTATAAAAATTTACACAGAAAGCGCTGTAAAATCTGTAAAATTTGTCCTAATGTAAAATACTCTATTTTATCTTTAAAAGCAGAGTTTGAAACTATAAATATTATTATTGCTATTTTTATCAACATGATTTTTGTTTACTCTGTTTTAAAACTATCTCATAAAATAGAGCATATTATAGGAAAATCTGGTATTAGTGTAATTCGTAAAATTTTTGGTGTAGTTTTACTGGAAATTGCTGTAAAATTATGTACATCAAACATTCAAGGATTGTTTAACAATTAATTTTTTATAATGGATTCTTTTGACACACTTATTATTGGAGGAAGCGCAGCAGGTTTATCTTGCGCTTTAGTTTTAGGTTCTGCCTCACAAAAACCTTTTGTAGCTTCAAAAAAAATAGGCATTGTTATGCATCAAAAAAGTTCTGCACTAAAAAATGCAGAATTAAATAATGTTTTAGGCTTTGATAAAGGCACAAAAGGTGGTGATATTCTTGAAAAAGGTGCTGCTCAACTATCAGAACTATACCCGCATATACAACAAATAGAAAAAGAAAAGGTTACTAAAATAACCGGAGAATACCCGAATTTTGAAGTAACAACAAATAAAAATACCTACAAGGCTAAAATTGTGGTAGTTGCTGTTGGCCCATCTAATTTATTTAATATTGAAGGTTTAACTCAATATGTAGAACCTCATCATAGTTTACCTGCTCAAAAAGAACGAATAATGCTAAAAAATACGAACCATTTAGTAACTAAAGGTATTTATGTGGCCGGTGTACTTGCTGGTTGGAGAAGTCAGTTTGCCATTGCAGCCGGAAGTGGAGCACAAGTAGCTACCGATATTTTAACTTTATGGAATAATGGCATGCATACTATGGTTCACGATACTGTAAGTTAGTACTTACTCTTGTTTAATCACAGTGCCATTTTCAATTTTGTAGATATTTTCGGCAACAATACCTTCCGGAATTTTTGTATCTAAAATAACAAACGTCTTTTTTGTTTTTAGTTTGTATAAGATGTTTTTTATATGAGCAACAGTTTTTGGATTCAAGTTTTTAAAAGGTTGATCTATTATAATCCAAGGTTTATTTGTTAATAATGCACGACAGTACATTAAAATTTTCTTTTGCCCGCTAGTAAGTGTGTTTCCTAAATCGCCTATAGGGTCGTGCAATTCCAACCAATTTTTCTTGCTTTCAAACTGCTGAAGTTCTTCTAGTAATTGAGCTGCCTTTATTTTTTTTTCACTATTTCGTATATGTACAATAGCTTCATACACCGTTTTTCCATACAAGGGAAAAGCATCAGAAATAACCGTTATATTTCGCCTAATTGTTTTTTCAGCAATTTTTCTATGGCTGTATTTTCCATACCTTATAGTACCTTTTGTTGGTCTGTAAATTTTTAATAATAAATTTATAAACGTACTCTTTCCGCTTCCGGAGCTCCCTATAATTACTGTTGTTGTTTTAGGGTAAAGTACTAAGTTTAATGCTTTAAAAATAATATTTTCTGATGTTGGGTATTTAAACTGAACATTGTTAAACTTAATTTCTTTTGAAGCTAAACTAATTCGCTTTATAGGAATTTCATTTTCAGCGTCTAAAGAAAATATATTTAATAGTTTTTCAAACGAAATATTTCCTAGTTTCCAAATAATACTAACTCTAAGTGTACGTCTTAAAATAGGTAAAAATGAAATAATTAAAAGTATTAATATTAGTAATGAAGATTGATGAAACTCGCTTCCTTTTGTTGTTTTTAAATAATATACGTACCACATTAGCACCGCCAACATTGTATATGTTAATGCCGGGATAATAGCCTGAATTAAACTTACGGTTAGCTGATATTTTTTCCCTAAAAGAAATAGTTTTTCAGAGCGCCTTGTATACCTCTTTTCTTCTGTAGAATATTTGTTTAATGCTTTTATGGTGTGTATTGCTCTTAATCTGGTATTTACAAAGGTTAACATTGTTGACCTGTGATTTCTTCTCTTTACAGATATTGCGTAAAGTATGTTATTAATAAAAAACAATATAAGTATTGAAACAGCTATAGAAATGGCAACTATAGAACCTAAATGAATATCTATATACGCAATGGTAACCAGCAAAAATACAATCAAAAATAAATCTTGAGAAAACCTAAATAAGCCTCTTGTTACATAGTTTTGAATACTTTTTAAATCGCCACTATACCGTAACAAATATTTCCCTATTCCTTTTTGATTGTAAACCGAAGCGTTTATTTGAAGTTGGTGTTTAAAAAGTTCTTCTCTTAAGTTTTTAGCAAAACGCTCTCCAATAATAGCCGTAAAATACTTGTTTAAATATTCGAACATAAAACGAATAAAAACAAGTACTAAAAAGAAGATAAAAAAGGTTTTAAAGCTTTTTGTGTTGATAAAAGGTAAAAACTCAAGTAACCTAAGCCTATGCGAAGAAAAGCCAAAGTTAAACTCGTAAAAGCGTCCTAAGCTAATAGGAATTAATAATGTAAAAATGTTGTAACACAAGCCACTTAAAAAAGTAACCGCTACTAAAGAACGGTTACTTTTTAAAAAATTAGCTATTAATTGCCATTTTGTTCTCAAAATTTTGGTAGTTTATTTTTTTTTCTAAAGTATCTATTATTTCTTTAGACATCAAGTCTTTTCCTTCTAAAACAGTGTAATTTGAACTTTGTCTAACCTCATCTACTAATAGTGGGCTCGTTGTAAAAAGTCCGGTAACTCCAATAATATTGTACTTTAGTTTTGTTAGCATATCAGCTCCAGAAATTGCACTCATACTGTCTTGAGATGAAAAAACAACACCAGAAACTTTATCTTTAAACTTCTTGTTATTTATTAAAGCGTGTGTTTCTCTTTGCAATAAGCCATCTGCAACCTCAACTAAAATATAATCTGGATTGTACGGTTTAATTTGCGCTGTTATTCTTTTGTATAGTTTTAACAATTCATCTGTAGAGCACATGTAGGTAGAAGGGAATCCAAAATCAGAGAAATCTAAAACAACTTCTGCTCCGTAATCTCTTACCATACTTTTATCTTTTGTATAAACCGTTCCTGTTAGTTTAATATACGCTACTTTTTTTCCGGCAAGTTTTAAGCCACGTGCTAAAAATGCTGCCGATGTTGTTTTTCCACTATCCATGCTTGTTCCTAAAGATAAAATAACTTTAGCATTCGCATTTAAAGGGATTGTTTTTTTAACCACCTCTTCGTTTCTAAGGTATTTGGTATTTACCACATCCCCTTTTTCGTTTACAATATAACCAACCAAACTTAGGGTTGTAGGTCCTACTTTTTCAAATTTTAAGTGCATACTTTTAAGAACACCTACCGCACCTCCTTGACCAAGAATATGGTATGTTGTATGATATGTGTCTGGCACATAACCTTCCATTTGACCTGTAGCATATCTGTTTCCAAATGTTGCCATTACCAAATCTCCGGGTAAAATATACTTATTGTTTCCTCCAACAGATTGAATACGTGTGTGCTTTCCTATTTCTTTTACTCTAAAGATAGCAACATCACCTGCTTTTGGTACGTATGTTTTTTTAATATGTTTGTTTATGGTAGTGCTCGTTACATTTTTACAAATGATAGCTCTTTTTATTTTTTTTGAATTTATTTTTTGTAATCTCATGACTGTATTTTTTTGGGTTGATTTTTTTAGTTTAATTTAAATGAAAGGCTAAATCCTACTACAGCGTAATCGTTATCTGCTAACTGATCTGTATTGTATTCGTTTTGAGCTAAATAATAGAAAGATGTTTTCATTGAAGAATCTTTAATTGGCTTAAAGCTAAATCCAGTTTTAAATCTAAATCTCTTAAAACCTCCTGAGATAATTCCTCCACCATAATTGTAAACTTGTCCTTCTATATAAGGTGAAAAACTTGATCTTCTGACATTATATCCTAACCTTGCCGAATAAATAGCTCGTGTTTTATATTTATCTAAATCAGGAAAAAAGTATTGAAATTCAAACTTGTGTTTTAAAGACAATCGTTTAACAATATCGTGCTTGTAAGAAAAGTTTGCGTACACTCTATCTACTGCTAATTTATTAAACCATCCTGATGTAGCTCCTTGTGCTCTTAAAGAATTTGTATCATTAAACAAACCTCTAACATATCCTGCCTCAACGTATGTTCTTCTCTTAATTTTATAAGATACTCCTAATTTAGTTTGAGAAAAACTATAACTACTAGGTGAGGCGTTGTATGCAAAAAGTTGTCCTAGTTTTAGCGTTACATTGTCACTCGCTTTGTACGAAAAACTTAATCCTCCCCAAATTTTTAGATTATTACTTAAATCTTGGGCGTTAATTGTAAGAGTAGTAGCAAAAAGCAAAGCTCCAAGTAATCCTCTATTTATAATTGATTTTAATGTACTATTCATTGTTTTTAATATTATTGATTTTAATAACGTTTTGTATATAACAGTTTGCTAATAGAAAACCCTACTTTTTTTAGTTAGTATTTCTCTAAAAATACAAAATATTAACTTATACAATATATATAACGTTAATTTACAGTTGTTTATGGTGTTGTGATTTGTTATTAACTACAATTGTGTGAAAATAATTATAGCGTGAGCATAATAAGCTACTGCACGTTGCGTGATTGTAAGGGGTTATAAAAGTATTCATTTTAAAACTTAATTTATGGGGTTTAATGACTCCAAATTTAAAATTTTTTTTGAATTATACTCTTTTTCGTATGTTAAGTTTTTGTTTACTCTACTGTTACCGATTTTGCTAAATTACGAGGTTGATCTACGTTACAGCCTCTCATTACAGCAATATGATAGGATAACAATTGTAATGGTATTGTGGTTAGTAAAGGAGAAAAAGCTTCTTCTGTCTCAGGAATTTCAATAATATGATCTGCTATTTCTTTTACGGTAATATCTCCTTTAGTAACTATGGCAATAATTTTTCCGTTTCTAGACTTAATTTCTTGAATATTACTAACAACTTTATCGTAATGTCCTTTTTTAGTGGCAATTACAACCACCGGCATAAACTCATCTATAAGCGCAATAGGCCCGTGTTTCATTTCTGCCGCAGGATAACCTTCTGCGTGAATGTAAGAGATTTCTTTTAACTTTAAAGCACCTTCTAGAGCTACCGGAAAATTATAACCTCTTCCTAAGTACAAACAATTAGGAGCATCTTTATAAATAGCCGCAATATTTTCTATTTCTGAATTTATTTTTAGAAGGTTTTCTACCTTAGCAGGTATTAAGTTTAACTCCTGTAAATAATGATGGAATACAGAGTTTGAAAGCTCTCCTTTTAAATTTCCTAGTTTTAAGGCGATTAAAGTTAGTATGGTTATTTGGGTTGTAAATGCTTTTGTTGAAGCAACTCCTATTTCTGGACCTGCATGTGTATATGCTCCAGAGTGCGTTTCTCTGGCAATAGACGAACCAACAACATTACAAACACCAAAAACAAAAGCGCCTTTAGATTTTGCTAATTTTATTGCTGCTAAGGTATCTGCCGTTTCTCCCGATTGAGAAATTGCAATTACAATATCGTTTTTATTTATTACCGGATTTCTATATCTAAATTCTGATGCGTACTCAACTTCTACAGGAATACGTGCCAAGTCTTCAAACAAATACTCAGCCACTAAACCGGCATGCCAAGAAGTACCACAGGCAACAATTATTATACGGTTTGCATTTAAAAACTTAGCAATATTATTATCTACACTACCCATTTTAATAATTCCCTTATCGGCAAGTAATCTTCCTCTATAAGTATCTAAAATGGCTTTTGGTTGTTCGTGAATTTCTTTTAGCATAAAATGCTCATACCCACCTTTTTCTATTTGCTCTAAGTTTAATTTAAGCTCTTGTACGTTTGTTTCTACAACAGAATCATCGTTTATTTTTCTAATTCTAATGTCTCTTCCTAGCTTAATAATGGCTAATTCTTCATCATCCAAATACACAGCATCTTTAGTGTATTCTATAAATGGTGAAGCGTCAGAAGCTACAAAAAACTCTTTATTGTCTTCGCCAATACCAATAGCTATAGGACTTCCCAAACGAGCTACTATAATTTCATCTTTTTTAGTTACATCAAAAATAGCAATAGCGTAAGCTCCTACCACATTTGTTAAAGCTATTTGTACAGCCTTTCCTAATTTGCAATTGTTTTGCTTTTTTACTTCTTCAATTAAGTTTACTAAAACTTCGGTATCTGTTTCGCTTTTAAAAGTATAACCTCTTGTAAGTAATTCTTTTTTTATGGTATCGTAGTTTTCTATAATTCCATTGTGAACAATTACTAAATTACCTGAATTTGAAGTGTGTGGATGTGAGTTTTCATTGTTTGGAATTCCGTGAGTTGCCCAACGAGTATGTCCTAATCCCATGCATCCGCTCGTATTATTTTTTTCGGCAATTTCTTTTAGGTCCGAAACTTTTCCTTTGGTTTTGTATAGGTTTACGTTGTATTCATCATCAACAAGCACAATTCCTGCGCTATCATAACCTCTATATTCTAAACGCTGTAATCCGTTAATAACAATAGGATAAGCATCTCTATAGCCTAAATAGCTGGTAATTCCACACATAACAATTTTGTTTTCTTAATTACTATTTAACTCTGTGTAAAATATTTCAAGTTTAACTCTTTTATCTCCTGCTGCTAAATCACTTCCAAATAATACAACTCCTTTCGGGTTCCAACTATACTGCTCTATTTTTGTGTCAAAAGGAGATGCTGGTGAGTCTGTATCACTAAATACTTTTACACCTAATTTAACCAAATCAACCGGATCTGTATTTTTTAATAACTCTGAAATATAATCGGTAATTTTAATTTTGTATCTGTATGGATTTCCGTCGGCATCTCTTTCTAATTCTCCTCCAATAGCTCCAATACCTTCTGTAATTACATCGTGAATTTGTAAGTTATCGTCGTAATTATAAACAAATAATCTCTCTGGAGCTATGTTACTAGAAGCATTTTGGTCTACGTAAAATATTAGGTTTGCTTCTGTAATTAACCAATTGTTATTTTGCAATTGAGTAAGATCGTCTCCTGTAAACAACTCTAGCGTTGTTAAAGATCCTGCCGCTCCTTGTACATAAAGTCTGTCTGCCCCACTTTGATGCGATATGGTATAATCTCTTGTGTAAACACTTGATGAAATTCCTCCAAAAGGAAAGTCGTATTGATGTTTCACTCTAACACCTTGTTCACCTAGAACGCCATTGTTATTTAAATCTTCAATATCTGACTCATCTTCGTCTTGAGAATAGTAGATAATCATTTTTGCACGCGATATGTCTAATGAAATTAAATGAGATTGATCGCTTAATAATTCTTCAGCTTCTATATAAAGTCCTCTAAAGTAATGGCTAAAATCATCGAACGAATCAAACTCAGGACCCGATGCATTGTCTATAAACACTTGCTGAATAAAAGCTTCATCTAAAGGTACTTTAATACTTGGCCCTAAATCTTCTTGCTTAATCGTATCTGTATCGTAAACCGATGCGTCTGGCATATATCTTTTAATGTATGAAACAGTATCATCCGGATTTACTTTAAATGAACCAGAGTATAGTGCTGATGGTCCTTTTAAAAATTGTTTGTCTGAATAATAAACGGCATTTCTCGTTGGATCGGTTGGGTCTAATACATTTAAAAACGTTTTTAGCTCGTAAATGTTTAATTGAAATTCTGTATTTACATCTCCAATTACCGAATCAATAGAAAATTTAGGTTCTCCTCCCTCATAATTTTCTTCCAATCTGGTAGCTTGATATGGAATATTTACAATTACCGAATCTAATGTTACGTTTGTTCCGTACACATATTCTTCTGCTGATGCAGGAAGTCCTATTTGTGTTACAAAAGAAGCTTTTATTTTCCCGAATTCGTCATCTCTGTAAACTCCTAATAAATACTGCCCTACTTGATTTGCAGGAACTCTATCTACATTTACATTTGTTGTTACTACTTCAGAAACAAACTTATTTGTGCTAAAATTATTGTTATTAACAAGGTTAACGCCAATACTTTCTATTTCTTTTTCACAAGAAGTTATTGTAAAAAATACAATCGAAAATAATCCTACGTATTTTAACACTTTTACAACTTTAGTTGTCATATATAAAATTTAATTTTAATAATTAGTTTAAAACTTTGGTTAGATAAAAGTCTGTGTATGCATCTGCAAATTCTTCAGCATTAAAATAATCTAACACAGGTTTGTCGGTTGTTTCTAAAAATGCAACCAATTCTGGAGGCAGTTCGCCACTTGCTTTTATGACAGCATCTGAGTGTTGAACGGCATTAATTAATAGGTTGGTGTGATTTGGATCGGATATTGGTTCTATTTTAGATTCGTCAATGTTATCAAATTTAATTTTATTACTAAACTCTAAATTTAACGAGCCTTCAAATCCATTATTATAAACAGACGTTACTATTTTACTTTCAGAAAATAGCGGGTCATCTTTGTAGTATTCTTTAATATATAGCGGTAATAGTGAGGCCATCCATCCGTGAACGTGAATAATGTCTGGTGCCCAATTTAATTTTTTTACGGTTTCTACAACACCTTTTGCAAAAAATATAGCTCGTTCATCGTTGTCTTTAAACAAGTTATTATCTTCATCTGAAAATAATGCTTTTCGTTTAAAATATTCATCGTTATCAATAAAGTAAACTTGCATTCTTTCTTTTGGTATTGATGCTACTTTAATAATTAACGGCATATCCATATCGTTAATTACCAAATTCATTCCTGATAAACGAATTACTTCGTGTAATTGATGTCTTCTTTCATTAATTAAACCGTAACGAGGCATAAATATTCTTGTTTGTCCTCCTTTACCGTGTATCATTTTTGCTGTTTCAAACGACCTTGTTGATAACTCATTTTCAGGTAAATAAGGAACAACTTCTGAAGAAACAACCAATACTCTCTTATCTTTCATAAATCAACTCTATATTTTAAAGAATACGCAAAATTACGAAAATTTATGTAGATTTTAACTTGAAAGATGTAAGTTTGCACGCTTTTAACGTTTATTAACAAATACGTTATGTTGGTTTACAGTAAAATAAAATCATTAAAAGACAATATTAGCTCTTTAAAAAAAGGAACTCACATTGGTTTTGTACCAACTATGGGCGCACTTCATAAAGGGCATTTATCTCTTATAAAAAGAGCTGTAAAAGAGAATGATATTGTGGTTGTTAGCATTTTTGTAAACCCAACACAGTTTGATAAAAAAGAAGATTTGGTAAACTATCCTAAAACAATTGATACCGATTTATCACTCTTAAAATCTGTTCATTGCGATATTGTATTTACACCTACCGCCAATGAAATTTACGACAATAATATTTCTTCTCAAGATTTTGATTTTGACGGATTAGAGTTTCAAATGGAAGGAAAATTTAGAGAAGGACATTTTAATGGTGTAGGCACTATTGTGAAAAGACTTTTTGAAATTGTAACTCCACACAATGCATATTTTGGCGAAAAAGATTTTCAGCAACTACAAATAATAAGAAAAATGGTGCATAAAAATAAAATGCCTGTTAAAATTATTGGTTGCGAAATTTACAGAGAAAATGACGGACTGGCTATGAGCTCTAGAAATACTCGCCTTTCTGAAAAACACCGAAAAGCAGCTCCTTTCATTTACAAAACATTGACACAAGTTAAATCAAAATTTAATACCGAATCTATTTCTGAAATTAAAAATTGGGTAATAGAAGAATTTAAAAAACAACCTCTTTTAACTTTAGAATATTTTGAAATTGCTGATGAAGAAACCCTTAAACCTGCAACAAAAGTAGATGCTAAATACAAATACAGAGCATTTATAGCTGTTTTTGCAGGAAAAATTAGACTTATTGACAATATAAGTTTGTAAATAGAAGTAGTTTAATACAAAATTATTAATTTTGCACCATGCAAATAGAAGTAGTAAAATCAAAAATTCACAGGGTTAAGGTAACCGGAGCCGATTTACAATACATTGGTAGTGTAACTATTGATGAAGACCTTATGGACGCTGCAAATATTATTCAAGGAGAAAAAGTTCAAATTGTAAATATTAATAATGGCGAGCGTTTAGAAACTTATGCTATTCCAGGCCCTAGAAAAAGCGGAGAAATTACTTTAAACGGTCCTGCTGCCAGAAAAGTGGCAAAGGGAGATATTGTTATTATTATTTCGTACGGAATTATGGATTTTGAAAAAGCAAAATCGTTTAAACCAACGCTTATTTTTCCTAACGAAGAAAATAATTCATTGACTTAATTTGGGTAAAAAATTAAAAAAAACAAGTTTTATCGTTCTCCCAATTATATTGGGAGTTTTTTTAATTTGGTACTCTGTATCTGTACTTACAAATGAAGATATAGAGGCTATAAAAACTTCGTTTAAAACCGCTAACTATTGGTGGGTAGTACTTTCTTTATTTTTTGGAATCCTCAGCCATTTATCCAGAGCTTATCGCTGGCAATTTTTACTAGAGCCTCTAGGATATAAACCTAGGTTTGCCAATAGTGTAATGACTGTTTTAATTGCCTATTTATTAAATTTATTTATACCTCGATCTGGAGAAATTGCACGTGCCGCAAGTATAAAAAAATACGAAAATATTCCTTTTGAAAAAGCTTTTGGAACCATTGTTGCTGAACGAGTTGCCGATGTAATTATGCTTTTATTTATTATTGGAATTGCTTTTTTTCTACAAACAAGCCTTATTGGCGATTATTTGTTTAAAAACAATTCTGATTCTAACCCATATTTTAAAATAATTATTTTAGCGCTTATTCCGTTGGTTGGATTTTTTTCTTATAAATTTTTAAAAAAATCAAAGCATCCGGTTATCATAAAAATTGTAACATTTATTAATGGATTATTTGACGGGATTAAAAGTATCCTTAAAATGAAAAAAAAGTGGCAATTTATTGTTCATACCATCTTTATTTGGGTAATGTATGTGCTTATGTTTTACGCTGTTACTTTTGCGCTTCCTGAAACAACAAACTTACCTTTTGCCGCAATTATAGTTGGTTTTGTTGTTGGCGGACTAAGTATGGCACTAACAAACGGAGGTTTAGGAACGTACCCTGTTTTTGTAGCAAGTGCATTAATTTTATACAATGTAGAAGACAATCCGGCCAGAGCTTTTGGGTGGATTATGTGGACAGCTCAAACCATTATGGTAATTACGTTTGGAAGCTTATCTTTCTTACTTATTCCTATTTACAATAAATACCAAAAATAACTACTAATTCTTAGTATATTTACTTTTTAAACTTTTATTTAAAATGGCGAAGACTAAAACTTCTTTTTTTTGTCAAAACTGTGGTGCTCAATATGCAAAATGGTTGGGGCAATGTAAATCTTGTAACGAGTGGAATACTATTGTTGAAGAAATTATTCAGAAAGAAGAAAAAAGAGCTTGGAAACAAACTTCAAAAATTAAAAAAGCAAATAAAGCTGTAAAAATTAATGAAATTGCTACCGTAAAAGAAGATAGAGTATCAACTAAAAATAACGAGTTAAATAGAGTTTTAGGTGGTGGATTGGTAAAAGGTTCTGTTGTTTTGCTAGGAGGAGAACCCGGAATAGGAAAATCTACCTTAGTGCTTCAAATAGCACTTTCTATACAAAAAAAAGTACTATATGTTTCCGGAGAAGAAAGTCAAGCTCAAATAAAAATGAGAGCAGAACGCTTGAAAAAAACAAACGAAAACTGCTTTGTACTCACCGAAACCAATACCCAAAATATTTTTAGAACTATTGAAGAATTTACTCCTGAAATTGTTGTTATAGATTCTATACAAACACTTCATACAGACTATATTGAGTCTGCTGCAGGATCTATTTCTCAAATTAGAGAAACTACTGCAGAGCTTATAAAATTTGCTAAAGAAACTGCTACACCTGTTATTTTAATTGGTCATATTACCAAAGATGGAAATATTGCCGGACCTAAAATATTAGAGCATATGGTTGATGTTGTTTTACAGTTTGAAGGCGACAGAAATCACGTGTACAGAATTCTTAGAGCTCAAAAAAACAGATACGGTTCTACGTCTGAACTAGGTATCTACGAAATGTTAAACAATGGTTTAAATGAAATTATAAATCCTTCAGAAATACTTATCTCTCAAAAAGACACAGATATAAGCGGTACTGCTATTGCTGCAACTCTTGAAGGTGTTAGACCTTTAATGATTGAAGTGCAAGCCTTGGTTAGCACTGCGGTTTACGGAACACCTCAACGCTCTACAACCGGATACGATACAAAACGGTTAAATATGTTATTGGCTGTTTTAGAAAAACGTGCCGGATTTAGATTGGGGGCAAAAGATGTGTTTTTAAATATTACCGGTGGTATTAAAGTTGATGATCCGGCTATTGATTTGGCTGTAATAAGTGCTATTTTGGCATCTAACGAAGATGAAGCAATTGCGCAAGATTTTTGTTTTGCTGCCGAAATAGGATTAACCGGAGAAATTAGACCGGTAAGAAAAGTAGAGCAACGTATTTTAGAGGCTGAAAAACTTGGTTTTTCTAAAATATTTATTTCAAAATTCAACAAACTTAGCAAAGATAACTTTACAATTAAAGTTGTAAAAGTTACTAAAGTAGAAGATGTATTTTCGAACCTTTTTGTATAAAAAAATCGAGTTAAAAACTCGATTTTTCAAAATTATTATTTTTTATTTGATTCTACTATAAACTTCTCTAACGCCATTGTCATAGAAGGTGTTTCGGGTGTTGGTGCCTTAATATTGCACTTTAAACCTGCTTCTGTAGCAGCTTTAATTGTAGAGTTTCCAAAAACTGCAATTTTAGTATTGTTTTGTTTAAAATCAGGAAAGTTTTTAAATAACGAATCTATTCCTGAAGGACTAAAGAAAACTAATATATCATAAAAAACATTTTCCAAATCAGATAAATCACTCACTACTGTTTTAAACAAAATAGCTCTATCCCAATTCACGTCAATTTCATTTAACGTATTTGGTATAATATCTTTTAATTTATCAGACGATGGTAACAAAAATCGTTCGCCTTTGTGTTTTTTTATAATTTTTGCAAGTTGCGGAAAAGTACGTTCTCCAACATAAATCTTTCTTTTTCTGTAAACTACGTATTTTTGTAAGTAGTATGCTACCGCTTCAGATTGACAAAAGTACTTCATAGAGTCAGGCACTGTAAAGCGCATTTCTTCTGCAATTCTAAAAAAATGATCTACGGCATTTCTACTTGTAAGAATAATTGCGGTATAGTTGCTCAAATCTATTTTTTGAGCTCGCACCTCTTTTGCAGGAACTCCTTCAACATGTATGAATGGTCTAAAATCAATTTTTACTTTTTGTTTTTCAGACAGTTCTATATATGGGGAGTTTTCAGTCTTTGGTGCTGGCTGAGAAACCAAAATTGTTTTCACTTTCATAAACTTCAATTTTATCTTTAAATACTTAGTTTCAAAATAATTATTAAAGGTGCTATTTCAAGTGCGCAAAGGTACAAAATAAAATAAAATAAGTGATTAAAAATGAGGTTTTTATTGTTTATTAGTATTAGCGTATATCTCACAATTAATAAAAATATAAAAAATGCAAAAGTTACTTTTAGTAAAATTTCCCTGTGGTTATACGAGTAAGCACTAATTAACAATAAAGGCAAAACCCATAAAATTAATGTGTTAAAATAGCTCACTTTATCGTAAAGTATCTTTGTATGTTCATTCTTTAAATCAAAAATAAAAGCCAAAAACACCCCAATTACGTATCGCAATCCAAAATAAACCGCCAATACAACAAAAATAGACGTAAAACTTTTAAGTGTTAAAGACTCTTTTAAAACAGAGATATAATTACTTGCTAAAAACAATATTAACGATACTACCAGAAGCCTAACTAGAAAAAGTAGGATATAAAATACCTGAGTAGATTTTGCTTTTTCTTTATTAAAATAAATTAAAAGGTATTTTTTAGACAAAAACAATGTACTTATATGAAACAACCGTTCTTTATACAATACCTTTAAAACAACCAACAATACTAAAATTGTAAAAAAAACAACGGTAATCCAATCATTATTAAGAGGTACTATTTCTTTTGCTTCAAACATACGGCTGTTTTTAATTAACACAAATTTAGCAATTATTTGTTTTATCTTTGCCTTAATAAATTTGTTATATGTCAAACGCACTTGTTATAATTCCCACATACAACGAGAAAGAAAATGTAGAAGCTATTATTAGAGCTGTATTTTCTCAAGAAAAGCAATTTGACGTACTAATTGTTGATGATAGTTCTCCTGATGGCACTGCTGAGATTGTAACAAAGCTGCAGAACGAATTTCCTAACTTATTTCTAGAAGTACGAAAAGAAAAAACAGGTTTAGGTGCTGCTTATATACACGGATTTAAATGGGCTTTAGCTAAAAAATACGAGTATATTATTGAAATGGACGCCGATTTTTCTCACAACCCTAAAGATTTGATACGCTTGTACAATGCTTGTGCTATTGATGGTGCTGATTTTTCGGTAGGATCAAGATATTTTAACAATAAAATTAATGTTATAAATTGGGATTTTAAACGACTCTTTTTATCGTATTTCGCCTCAAAATACGTAAGAGTTATAACTCAAATCCCTATATTTGACACCACCGCAGGATTTGTTTGTTATCATAGAAAAGTATTGGAAAACATAGAACTTGACAAAATAAAATTTGTTGGGTATGCTTTTCAAATTGAAATGAAATTTAAGGCTTGGAAAAGAAAATTTAATCATCTCGAAGTTTCTATTATCTTTACCGACCGAAAAAAAGGGACTTCAAAAATGAATACATCAATAATTTCTGAAGCTATTTTTGGTGTTATTAAAATGAGATTGCAGGGGTTACCTAAATAAAAAGAGAAAGTATATGGGGTTGATACTTATAAAAAATGCTCAAATTGTTAATGAGGGAAGCATCATTGAAGGTGATGTTTTAATAGACGGAGAATACATTGTTGATATAGATACTTCAATAAGCTCAAAATCTGCCAATACCACAGTTATTGATGCGGAAGGAAAATACTTAATGCCGGGAGTAATTGATGATCAAGTTCACTTTAGAGAACCTGGACTTACTCACAAAGCTACTATTGAAACTGAAAGTAAAGCTGCTGTTGCAGGCGGTATTACTTCTTTTATAGAAATGCCAAACACCATACCACAGGCAACCACACAAAAACTACTGGAAGATAAATTTGAAATTGCTTCAAAAACATCTTATGCAAATTATTCCTTTATGTTTGGAGGAACTAATGATAACCTTGAAGAATTGCTAAAGGTAAACCCGTCTAACGTAGCCGGAATTAAATTATTTTTAGGATCTTCCACAGGAAATATGCTTGTTGACGATGAAAGTGTTCTTGAAAAAATATTTTCTTCAACAAAAATGCTAATAGCCGTTCATTGTGAAGATGAGGCTACCATAAAAACCAATTTAGAAAATTACCTGAATGAGTACGGAGATAATATTCCAATAAAAATGCACCCGCTAATTAGAAGCGAAAAAGCGTGTTATATCTCTTCATCTAAAGCTATAAAGCTTGCAAAAAAAACAGGAGCAAGACTACATGTTTTTCATCTTTCAACAGCCAAAGAAACAAACTTGTTTTCAAATAAAATTCCTGTAGAACAAAAGCAAATTACTGCCGAAGTTTGTGTACATCACTTATGGTTTGATGATAGTGACTACGATACTAAAGGTACTTTTATAAAATGGAATCCGGCAATTAAAACAAGTAAAGATAGAGAAGGTTTGTGGAAAGCTTTATTAGATGATAGAATTGATGTTATTGCTACAGACCATGCACCGCACACTAAAGAAGAAAAAGAACAAGTATATACCAAAGCACCTAGCGGTGGACCGTTGGTACAACACGCGTTACCAGCTATGCTAAAAATGTATAGAGAAGAAAAAATTTCACTGGAAAAGGTGGTGGAAAAAATGTGTCATAACCCTGCCAAAATCTTTAAAATAGAAAAACGAGGGTTTATTAAAAAGGGATTTTTTGCCGATTTAGTACTTGTTGATATTGCTGAACCTTGGACCGTAACTAAAGGTAATATTCTCTATAAATGCGGATGGTCTCCTTTTGAAGGTACTACCTTCTTTTCAAAAATAACACATACCTTTGTAAATGGTAACTTAATTTACGACAACGGTAAATTTAAAGGCACTATTAAAGGAAAACGTTTGCAATTTAACAGAACGTAATGACTAGATTTTTTTACATATTTTTTCTAGGTGCTGTTTTAACAGCTTGTACAAGTAATACCATTATTAAAAAACCTAAAAATTTGATTCCAAAAAATCAAATGGTTGATTTAATAACCGATTTATTATTGGCTTCAGGTGCCCAAAATGTTAAAAACATAAATATTGAACGAAAAGTAAATTACTTCCCACTGGTTTTTAAAAAATATCATATTGATACGACTCGTTTTAAAGAAAGTAATTTTTATTACACCTCCAGAATTGATGACTACGATGATATTTTAAGAGAGGTTGATCAAAGACTAAAGTTACTTAAACAACAAACCGAAGAAATGATTAGAAAACAAGATTCTTCTAAACGAAAACTAAAAAATCCTTTTGTAAAAAAGGGAAAAAGAACTCGAGGAGAAAGAAAACCTAAAAATTAGGCTTGGCGCTGTTTGTACAAAGCACAAACTTTTTTTATAGTTTCTGAAATTGGCTCAAACACAAATTGTTGCATGCTAATTATTTTTTCTGAAGAATAATATCTTTTTTGATGGATTGATTTTGCCGAGTGTTTTGTTAAAAGTAGCGGCTTTTTAGTCAATAGTGTTTTTAGCAATTCCAATCTCCAAGCAACAGCACTCATCCAAGTACTTACCTTTATATACGGCCTTTTAATTTTTAAACAATCTGCTATTTGAAAAAATACATTTTTAAAACTTAGATTTTCTGAAACTAAAATAAACCGCTCGTTTTTTACTTTATTTTTAACAAGAAGTATCATTGCCTTTACCACATCTTCTACCGAAACAAATCCTGTAATTCCTTCCGTATAAAATTTTAATCCATTTGCTACTTTTGTAAAAATAGCGCCACTTCCTTTTTCCCAAAATGCGGCACCTAAAATAACTCCCGGATTAACAATTACCACATCAACACCTTCTTGAGAAGCTCTCCAAACCTCCATTTCTGCTCCATATTTTGTAATAGCATAACCATAATTACTGCTTTCTGCGTTCCATTCACCTTCTTCAGTCATAACCTCTTCATTTACAGTTTTTCCTATGGTAGCAATAGAACTAACAAAGCACAATTTTTTAACCTTTGAGCTTATACATAAGTTAACTACATTAAAAGTACCCTCAATATTTACTTTTCGTAGCTTGTAGTAATCTTTCGGATTAAAAGACACTAGTGCAGCCGCATGATATACCATCGAAATATTTTGAAATGCTTTTTCTAGTAAAAAAACATCTGTAATATCAGCCTCTACCCATTCAATTTTGTTAAAAAGTGCCTCAAAATTAGGTGTATAAAACTCAAAAACTTTCTTTACAGCTTTTAAATCACTGTTTTTTCTGTGAATAGCTCTTATCGTATCATTTTCCAAAGAAAGAAAATACAACAAATGAGCTCCTACCAAACCTGTGCCTCCTGTAACTAAAATCATACAACGAAATTATAAAAAATATAACGGCTAAAACCTTAACTAACAACTAAAATTTTATCTTTGCTAAAATTTAAACTTTTGATGATGAATTTTGTTGAAGAATTACGTTGGAGAGGCATGTTACACGATATTATGCCCGAAACAGAAGACTACTTATTAAAAAATAAAACTACCGGATACATTGGATTTGATCCTACGGCAGATTCTTTACATATTGGTAGTTTAGTGCCAATTATTATATTAATGCATTTTCAAAAAGCCGGGCATCATCCTATTGCTCTTGTTGGAGGAGCAACCGGTATGGTTGGAGATCCTTCAGGAAAATCTGACGAACGTAACTTATTAGACGAAGAGACTTTGGCTAAAAATATTTCCGGTGTAAAAGCGCAACTAACGCGTTTTTTAAATTTTGATAACGATATTGAAAATGCTGCACAACTCGTAAATAATTACGATTGGATGAAAGAAATTTCTCTTATCGAATTTGTTAGAGATGTTGGTAAGCACATTACAGTAAACTATATGATGGCCAAAGATTCTGTTAAAAAAAGATTGAGTTCAGAATCACAAACCGGAATGAGTTTTACCGAATTTACCTACCAGTTATTTCAAGGATATGATTTTTACCATTTGTATAAAGAAAAAAACTGTATGCTTCAAATGGGAGGCTCAGATCAGTGGGGAAATATAACAACCGGAACAGAGTTAATTAGAAGAAAAGCACAAGGAAAAGCATACGCCTTAACTTGTAAACTAATAACTAAAGCCGATGGCTCTAAGTTTGGGAAAACAGCTGGCGGTAATGTTTGGCTTGATGCAAAAAGAACATCTCCTTATAAATTTTACCAATATTGGTTAAATTCATCGGATGAAGATGCTGAAAAATACATTAAAATATTTACCTTTTTAGATAAAGAAACTATAGAAAAATTAATTACTGAACACAAAGAAGCTCCTCATTTACGCATTCTTCAAAAAAAAATTGGCGAAGAAGTAACTATAATGACTCATGGAGAAGAAGCTTATAAAAATGCTATTAAAGCTTCTAGTATTTTATTTGGAAAATCGACTGCTGAAGACTTAAAAACATTAGATGAACAAACTTTTTTAGATGTTTTTGATGGTGTTCCTCAAGCAGAAGTGAAGCGCAGTGTTATTGAAAATGGCTTGGAAATTGTTCCGGCTTTTGCAGAAAATGGATTCCTTAAATCTAACGGAGAAGTAAGGAGAGCTTTAAAAGAAAACTCTATTTCCGTTAATAAAGAAAAGGTGAAAGACGATTTTATAATTACCACAAAAGATTTAATTGCAGATAAGTTTGTGTTACTTCAAAGAGGTAAAAAAAGCTATTTCTTATTAAAAATTATTTAAAACACTTAAAAAGGTCTCAATACTAGAGGCCTTTTTTTATAACACCATAAGATTACAACCCCTAATATCGGTATTGTCAAAACGCCCTAAAACCTCAAAAGTATTGTCAATATTTAATTTCCCTAGATCTTGAGTGGCTATAAACGAGCACGAGTTTACATTTGCTAAATCTATAACATTAATTCCACCAGAATTTCCTTCAGGCAAAATAGTAAGCGCATCTTCTGTATCTCTAATTAAAATTTTCATCCAAGGAGGGCACTTAAAAACACCATTTCCTTTAGAGTAGGCTTGACTTAATAACTCGGTCATTCCATACTCAGAATGTATTTCTGTAACTCCAAACCCTTTACATAAAAGGTCATGAAGCTCATCTCTAATAAGCTCTTTTCTTCTACCTTTCATTCCTCCGGTTTCCATAATAATAGTATTTTTTAGCTTAAAACGATACCGCTCAACCAAATCTAATAATGCAAAAGAAACACCTATTAATAGTGTTTTTTTATGTTCTTTATCTAACCTTGTCAAGTTTTTATACAGTTCATCACTATTGTTTAAATAAAACCCGCTTTCCTTCTTATTCGATTTTTTTATCAAGTCATCAACCATATAAACAAGAGAAGAACCTTCTCTTTCTAAGTACGAAGGAAGCAACGCTAAAATTGTATAATCTTCTATTGGACCATAAAAATATTCGAATCCCTTTTTATAACTATTTTCATAAATAGAAATATCAGAAACCAAGTGTTTACTAGGGGTAACACCTGTAGTCCCACTACTTAAAAATGTTTTTTCAATAGGTTTTTCTGAAGATATAATTTGATGGGTTTTAAAAAACTGAATTGGAAGAAAAGGAATTTTTTCAATACAATCTACCGATTGTATATCTATACCCAAACAATTTAAAAAGGTTCTATAAACTTTATTTTTAATCGCTTGAAACTTAAATATTTCAATCGAAACACGCTCAAAATCAGGCACTTTATCTATTTTAAAAACGCTATTTTTCTTCATAAAATTGGGAAACTCCACAAAAGTAATGTAAATTTACGCAACCTATTATCTTTTTAGGTATCTTATTAACAATTAAAACACTTGCTTGTTGGGTTTAAACAAACTCATAAAACAATGTGCAAATAATGACAGAAAGGCACAAAAAGAGATTTACCAGCTTTTTGCAGGTAAATTGTTCTCGATATGCCTTAAATATTCTAAAAATAAACAAGAAGCTCAAGACAATTTTCAAGACGGTTTTGTCACTATTTTTGAAAAAATTGGGCAGTTTAATTTTAAAGGTTCATTTGAAGGCTGGATAAAGCGAGTGATGGTTAACACTATTTTACTGAAGTATCGGAAAAAAAATGTGTTAAACATTGTTACTGAAGAGATTCCTGATGAGGTGATTGTTGACGTTGATGACGAAGAAATTTCTTTAGATTTTTTGTTAAATCTTATTCAAGAGCTACCCGAAAGGTACCGATTGGTTTTTAACCTTTATGTACTAGACGGTTACTCTCACAAGGAGATTGCTAAAATGTTGCGAATTGCAGAAGGTACATCAAAATCGAATTTAGCCAGAGCAAGAGCCATTTTAAAACAAAAAGTAGAGTTATATCAAAAAGAGCAACAATCTATTTAAGATAATAAGGTAGTAGTGAAAGAAAATAAAAATATAGACAGATTATTCCAAGAGAGTTTAAAAGATTTTGAGGTTTTTCCTCCTAATAAGTCTTGGAACTCTATAGAAAAAAGATTGGCTTCTTCAAAAGATAAGCGTACATCTGCTTGGAAAAAGGTTGCAACCATTGCTGCTTTTTTTGTATTGTTTTTTAGTGTTAGCACCTATTACTTAGTTCCTGAAAGTACTTTTTCAGAAAGTTTTCTTACCAAGAATCAAAAAAAACAAGATACTACTGGTAAAACAGATTCTTTAAACGTTGATGTTAAAAAATCTAATTTATCAGAATCTAAACAAAATAATACTTCTAAAAATATTCAAAACACACCTGTAGAAGAGAATGTATTAGTTGCAAACGAAAATTCTTCAGAAAAAGAAAACTCACAAAACAATGATTACAATAATCTTATTGATAAAAAATCATTTGCAAGTAGCACTAATTTATCTTTAAAAAATACCCCTAGTAAAACAAACAATACTATAAAAGAAAATACGCAAAGTAAATTTACCATAGCAACTATTTTTGCTCCTATTTACTTTAGCTCTTTTGGTGATGGATCTGGTATAGATTCTCAATTTAAAGACAATCAAACTTCAGGTACTACGTCGTATTCATACGGTGTAAAATTTGCCTATAAATTAAACAATAAGTTTAGCCTTCAATCTGGTGTAAACCTTATAAATTTAGGATATAAAACAAATAACGTATATGTTACTCCCGGTGTAAGTATCGTAGATTATTCAAACTTATCTTCTATTCCTTACGCTTCTAAAGGAGAAAGTTTAACAAGCACTAAAGAAACTTCTACAGCCTCTTTAGACCAAAATGTAGGTAGCTTAAATCAGATATTCGGCTATATTGAAATACCTATAGAAATAAAATACAATGTTGCTGATGGTAAAATAGGTGTGAACTTAGTTGGAGGATTTAGTACGTTACTTTTAAACAGAGATGAAGTTTTTATTGAAACAAACAGTTTTACACAAAGTTTAGGAGCTTCAAATAATTTAAGATCCGTAAACTTTAGTGGTAATATAGGATTAGATGTAGATTATTTAATTAAAAAAAATCTATACATCAACGTATCTCCTATGTTTAAAATACAAACAAATACCTTTTCAAAAAACTCCGGAAGTTTTCAACCGTACTACTTAGGAGTTTATACAGGATTAAATTATAAGTTTTAGTTGGTTTATTATTTGGTTGGTTACCAAATATTGAATGAAGAAAGCCATTTCAAATTTGAAATGGCTTTACTTTTTATAACCTTTTTATTTGTAAATTTGCATAACCTTAAAAAATAAGTCCAGCTCATGGAAATTACAACAATAGAAAAAAAAATACAAAGCGCACTTAATAAGTTAGGCGTAAAAGAATTAAACCAAGGAACATCCACAGGTTTAAATTTCTTCGGAAATGGTGAAATTATTGAATCATACTCTCCTGTAGACGGAAAGTTGATTGGTAAAGTAACTTCTACAACAAAAGAAGATTATGAAAAAGTACTAGAAACTGCTCAAACAGCTTTTAAAGATTGGAGGCTTATGCCTGCACCTCAACGAGGTGAAATTGTTCGTCAATTTGGAGACAAATTACGTGAATTAAAACAACCTTTAGGAGAACTTGTTTCTTATGAAATGGGAAAATCGTTACAAGAAGGTCTTGGAGAAGTACAAGAAATGATTGATATCTGTGACTTTGCTGTTGGATTATCACGACAATTACACGGATTAACAATGCACTCTGAACGCCCAGGACACAGAATGTACGAACAATACCACCCATTAGGAATTGTTGGTATTATTTCTGCATTTAACTTTCCTGTAGCTGTTTGGAGTTGGAACACAGCTTTAGCTTGGATTTGTGGTGATGTATGCATTTGGAAAGCTTCGGAAAAAGCACCTTTGTGTAGTATTGCCTGCCAAAATATAATTGCTGATGTGTTAAAAGATAATAATTTACCTGAAGGTATTTCTTGTATTGTTAATGGTGATTATAGAGTAGGAGAACTTATGACAACTGATAAACGTGTACAGTTAATTTCTGCTACAGGATCTATCAGAATGGGAAAAATTGTAGCACAAAAAGTAGCAGCACGTTTAGGTAAAACACTTTTAGAATTAGGAGGAAATAACGCGATTATTGTAACACCTGATGCTGATATAAAAATGACTGTAATTGGTGCTGTTTTTGGTGCTGTAGGTACCGCAGGTCAGCGTTGTACTTCTACAAGAAGACTTATTATTCACGAGTCTATGTACGAAAAAGTAAAAAATGCATTGGTAGATGCTTATAAACAACTACGTATTGGAAATCCGTTAGATGAAAACAACCATGTTGGTCCTCTAATTGATAAAGATGCGGTTGAAATGTATAAAAATGCATTATCAAAAGTTGTTGAAGAAGGTGGTAGCCTTGTTGTTGAAGGTGGTGTTCTTGAAGGAGAAGGTTATGAAAGTGGCTGCTACGTAAAACCAGCTATTGCTGAAGCTGAAAACCATTTTGAAATTGTACAACACGAAACATTTGCTCCTATTTTATATTTATTAAAATATTCTGGAGATGTAGAAAATGCTATTGAAATACAAAATGGCGTTGTACAGGGTCTTTCTTCGGCTATTATGACTAACAACCTACGTGAAGCAGAACGATTTTTATCTGTAGCAGGGTCAGATTGTGGTATTGCCAATGTTAATATTGGTACTTCAGGGGCCGAAATTGGCGGTGCTTTTGGAGGAGAAAAAGAAACCGGAGGCGGAAGAGAATCTGGAAGCGATGCTTGGAAAGTGTATATGAGACGTCAAACAAATACAATTAATTACACAACCGAACTTCCTTTAGCTCAGGGAATAAAATTTGATTTATAATTCTCTATATTATATACCAGTTAAAAAACGCTTCTTTTCAGAAGCGTTTTTTAGTTTTATTTTTTATTTATAATTGTTGCACTGGCTTGTGCTGTTGGATATACAATTAAATCCTCAATAGTAACATGCAATGGTCTGCTTACAATAAAATAAATGATTTCTGCAATATCTTGAGCTTGTAAAGCATCGTATCCACTATAAATTGTTTTTGCTTTATCAACATCTCCTTTAAATCTAACTTCAGAAAATTCAGTTTCAACGGCTCCGGGATGAATTGCACTTACCCGAATATTATGCTTGTTTAAATCTATCCTCATTGCTTTATTTAGAGCGTTTACGGCATGTTTTGATGCGCAATAGACATTTCCGTTAGGATATACTTCTTTCCCGGCTATAGAGCCTAAATTTACTATAAAGCCACTATTTCTTTCTACCATTTGAGGGATTACTGCTTTTGATACATATAATAATCCTTTTACATTAATATCAATCATCGCGTCCCAATCATCAATACTTCCATCTTGAATTGTACTAAGCCCATGAGCATTTCCGGCGTTGTTAACTAAAATATCTATTGTTTTAAAATTATCGGGAAGCGTTTCTATTACTTTAAAAACGGTTTCTTTATCTCTTACATCAAATTGTAAGGTTATTACATCGGTTAACGTGCCTAATTCCTCTTCTAAAAGATCCAATCTTTCTTTTCTTCTTCCACAAAGAATTAATCTAATTTTATTTTTTGCGAAAAGCTGTGCTGTTGCTTTTCCTATTCCTGAAGTTGCTCCAGTGATAAGTGCTGTTTTTCTATTCATTACTTGTGTTTTTTCAATGCATAAATATACAAAAAAACCACCCCTTTTAAGAGGTGGTTTTCGTCAATTGGTTAAATAACCAACCAAAAATCAACTAACCAAACTTTATTTTAAATTTCTTCTAACTTTAACGTCTCTTTTCACTTTAGTTCTTTTTCTTCCGCTAGTATTTACAGTTCCTTCTTTTGAGGTCGCTGTTTTTAAATACTGAATATAACCTCTTCCTGTAAACTCGTATGTTGTTCCTGAACTTATGTGATATAATTGAATCTTTCCATCATTAATAACGGTTAACTCAAACTCTTCAGTGCCCCAAGAATCATAATCTAATGTTAAAATTTTTAAATTATCGTATCCTAGTACATCGGCAACTGAATAACTTCCTACATAATCCCAAAATAAATTATCAATAGTTGTGCCAAAATCGTCTTGAGATGAGTAAAAGGTTGTTATATTTTCTGGTGTAAACATTAAAAAATTTTCATTGTCAAATGCATTTAATGCACCTGTTGTACTTGTGTATGTTTTTTCCCAAGCATCGTACTCTTGTAAGAAGTATTCTATATTATCGTAGAACACTTGATTGTAATCAAAATTATATTTTTGATAGCCCTCTAAGTAATAAGTTACATTGTTAAAGTAGTCTATTAACTTTATTCTGTTTGGTGCTATTTGCACTACATCAAAATCGTAATAGCCATCTATCATATGACTTATTTCTAGTGTTCCATTAAATGTATCGTAATATCCTATTTGAATACCGTAACCATTTCCTGTTGCTCCTATTCCAACCAAATTATTATTTGCATACAACGTACCGTTAATAAATGAAATTGTGAAAGCTTTAGATAAAAATGGAACATCTCCGGTTCCTGCTGTTAAATTATAATCTACATACCATAAATCATACGCAGTGATTGTTTCTTCTAAGGTTACATAATCATAACTATCTATATTATCTACTACAACATCACAAGATGAAAAAGCAAATCCAATAAGTACTGTGGATAAAAGTAATTTTAAAGCTTTCATATATTTTGATTTTAAGATTATGGTATCTCAAAATTCAAATTTTATGCCAAAAAAAGAAAACTTGTTTTTATATAAATATAATTAGCTGTTTACTAAACAGTTACACCTAAATTTATTTTAGTTTTTGAATGTGCTTTCTATCTCCTCGGTAAGTTCATTTATTTTAAAATACACTCTTTTTTGGTTGTATTTATAACTTATAAGTGCCTCATTTTTTTTGAGATTTCGCTGTTTTTTACTACTTATAGGGTGTGGTTTATTTCCGTATTCTTGAACTGAATTATCGCTCATTATTAAATCTACCGGGGGTTTGTACGGAAATATATACGTTCCTATAAATGTTGGTAATTGAGATGTCATATCCTTTTGAAGTTCTAGTGCGTTCCCTCTAAAATAAACAGAATCTAACTTAATTGACGGGTTATCAATTGCTATTTTTATTTTTATTCCTTTTACTCCCGGCTGACCTCCAACCCAATAACTATACACCGCGTTTACAACCTTAAATGGTGGCGATTGTAAATTTTTAATTTTAGAATTACCACAAAATGAAAATAATAGTGGTAAAAGTATTATTACTAAAGTATTAAACGGCTTATTCATACGATTTGTTTTAAAATCAGTTACGCAAAGTGTGTACCAAACTACAAAAAAAGAGCTTATCAAAAAATGATAAGCTCTTAAAATAGGTTTTAAAAATCGTTGTTTTTATCCATTTAAAGCTTCTGCACCTCCAACAATTTCTAAAATTTCGTTGGTAATAGCTGCTTGTCTTGCTTTATTGTATGTTAATAATAAATCGTCTCTTAATTCTGTTGCATTATCTGTTGCTTTATGCATTGCTGTCATACGAGCGCCATGTTCAGAAGCAAAAGAATCTCTAATAGCTTTATATAGTTGTGTTTTTAACGATTTTGGTATTAACTCAAGAATTATTTCTGATTTAGCCGGTTCAAAAAGATAGTCTACATTTACTTTTGAAGCACTTTCAGAAAGTGGTTCTATTGGTAAAAACTGCTCTGTTGTTGTAATTTGTGTTGCTGCATTTTTAAATCGGTTATAAACCAACTCAACTCTATCGTATTTACCTTCGGCAAATAAACTCATTATTTCTTCAGCAATGGTAGCAACGTTATCAAATGTTAAATCGTCAAAAATAGCATTAATGTTATTAATAACAGTATAGTTTTTTGATAAAATATCGTTTCCTTTTTTACCAATTGTTAAAAGGCTTACTTCTTTTCCTTGATAATTGTCTTCAATATTTTTAATAGTGGCTTTTATTACCGATGAATTAAAACCTCCACATAAACCTCTATTTGAAGTAATAACAACTAATAAAACTTTTGAAACTGGTTTTTGTTCAGAATAAACACCTCCAACTTCTCCTTCAAGAGTTGCGCTTAAGTTTTGCAAAAGCTCTGTTAATTTATTAGCATAAGGACGCATTTGAGTAATAGCATCTTGTGCTTTTTTCAACTTTGCAGCAGATACCATTTTCATGGCACTGGTAATTTGCATTGTTGATCCAATAGATGTTATTCTGTTACGTATTTCTTTTAAGTTTGCCATTGTTTAGCTTGTACTTAACCTCTCCTTTTGGAGAGAAATTAATTTAATAATACAACATTCATTAAAGCAATAATTACTTTAAGAGTTATTAAGCATATTTAGCAGAAATTTCTTTAGCTGCATTTGTTAAGGTATCAATAACTTCATCTGTTAATTTACCTGATTTTAAAATATCTAAAGTATCTCTGTGTTTTGCATTTAAATAAGCGATATAATCTTTTTCAAATTCTTTCACTTTTTCTACAGGAACATCTCTTAATAAGTTTTTAGATCCTGCATAAATAATTGCAATTTGATCTTCAACAGTAAAAGGATCTCCTTGGTTTTGCTTTAATATTTCAACATTTCTCTTTCCTTTTTCAATAACATTCATTGTAGCAGCATCTAAATCTGAACCAAACTTAGCAAATGCTTCTAGTTCACGATATTGTGCTTGGTCTAATTTTAATGTACCAGCTACTTTTTTCATTGATTTAATTTGAGCATTTCCTCCTACACGAGAAACCGAAATACCAACATTAATTGCCGGACGTACACCTGAGTTAAATAAATCTGACTCTAAGAAAATTTGTCCGTCAGTAATTGAAATTACGTTTGTTGGAATATATGCTGAAACGTCTCCTGCTTGTGTTTCAATAATAGGTAAAGCTGTTAAAGATCCTCCTCCTTTAACTTTTCCTTTTAATGAAGCCGGAACATCGTTCATTTGAGATGCAATTGTATCGTCATTAATAATTTTTGCTGCACGTTCTAATAAACGAGAGTGTAGGTAAAATACATCTCCAGGATATGCTTCACGTCCTGGTGGGCGACGTAATAATAACGATACCTCTCTATATGCAACTGCTTGTTTAGATAAATCATCAAATACAATTAACGCAGGGCGTCCTGTATCTCTAAAATATTCTCCAATTGCAGCTCCTGCCATTGGTGCATATACTTGCATAGGTGCCGGGTCTGATGCGTTTGCAGCAACAATTGTAGTATAGGCCATTGCGCCTTTTTCTTCAAGCATACTAGCAATACCTGCAACGGTTGATGCTTTTTGTCCTATGGCTACATAAATACAATACACAGGCTCTCCTGCATCGTAAAATTCTTTTTGATTGATAATAGTATCAATAGCAACTGTTGATTTTCCTGTTTGACGGTCTCCAATAATTAACTCTCGTTGACCTCTACCAACTGGAATCATTGCATCAACGGCTTTTACACCTGTTTGTAATGGTTCAGTTACAGGCTCACGATAAATAACTCCCGGTGCTTTACGTTCTAGAGGCATTTCAAAAGTTTCTCCCTGAATAGGGCCTTTACCGTCTATTGGTGTTCCTAAAGTATTTACCACACGTCCAACAATTCCTTCTCCAACTTTTAAAGAAGCAATTCTTTCTGTTCTTTTAACAATAGCGCCTTCTTTTATTTCTTTTGAAGGACCTAAAAGTACTACCCCTACATTGTCTTCTTCAAGGTTTAATACAATTCCCTCCAAACCGTTTTCAAATTCAACTAACTCACCGTATTGAACATTTGCTAAACCATACACACGTGCAATTCCATCACCTACTTGTAATACGGTTCCCACTTCGTCTAATGAAGCTGATGCTTCAAATCCTGCTAATTGTTGTTTTAAAATTGCTGAAACTTCAGCTGGTTTTATTGATGCCATTTTAATTTTTTTTTAAAACTAAATTTTTATTTTTTACAATTTTGAAGTATAACTTTCGTCTTCAAACTGTCTTTTTAATACTTGTAATTTATTTGCAATACTTGCATCGTATTGAACATCTCCAATACGTAGAATAAACCCTCCTATAATATCAGGATTTACGTTACTTTCTATCGTTGCTTCTTTTCCTGTAATTTCTTTTACCTTATTGAGTATTTGTTTATTCAACGCTTCATTTAACGGAACGGCTGTAGTTACTTTTGCTATTTCCTTCCCTTTTAGCGTATCGTAAATTAAGGTGTATTTTTTTGCTACTTCACCAAGAATAGGAAGACGTTTATTATCTATAAGTAAATCTATTAATCTTAGTGTAAGGCTTGATATTTTATCTTTAAAAACTTCTTTTAAAGTTTCTTTTTTGACTTCAGATTTTAAAACTGGGCTTTTAAGCAACAATTGTAAATCTTGACTATCTTCAACTGTTTTAGCAATAAGCAACATGTCGTCACTCACTTCAACTTCTTTATTTTGTTCAAGTGAAAAACTTAAAATTGCTTTTGCATATCGTAATGCTGCTCTAGATCCGCTCATTCTAAACGTATTAACTAATAGTTACTTCTTTTAACATTTCCTCAACAAGCTTTTCTTGTTTGTCTTTATCTGACAATTCTCGTTTAACTACTTTTTCAGCTATTTCAATTGACAGCTCTGCTACTTGATTTTTTAAATCTGTAATAGCGGCTTGTTTTTCTGCCTCAATAGTTGCTTTTGCTTGTTCTATTACTTTATTTGCTTGTAATTGAGCTTCTCCTTTTGCTTCTGAAATGATGCTTTCTTTCATTTCTCTAGCTTCTTTTAAAAGCGTATCACGTTCAGCACGCGCTTCTTTTAAAATACGTTCGTTATCAGCTGTTAAGTTTTGCATTTCTTTACGCGCATTCTCTGCCTCGTCTAATGCATTCTTAATACCTTCTTCTCTTTCATTTACAGCATCTAGTATAGGCTTCCATGCAAACTTCTTCAATAAAATAACTAACCCAACAAACAATACTGTTTGCCAAAAAAATAAACCTAAAGAGAACTGTTCTATTAACTTATCCATATTATACTGTTGTTATTATCTTTAATTTAATTAATAGTTGAAATAAATAGCTGCAACCAACCGTTACAGCTATTTATTTTTTTTAAGCTGCAAATAAAGCAGCAAATCCAATACCTTCAATTAAAGCCGCTGCAATAAGCATAGCTGTTTGAATTTTCCCTGAAGCTTCTGGTTGACGTGCTATAGCGTCCATTGCTGAACCACCAATTCTACCGATACCTAAACCAGCACCGATTACGATTAAACCTGCTCCTACAATATTTGGAATTGTCATAATATATATATATTTATTAATTAAACATTCAATTTTTAGTGATCGTCATGATGTTCTTCTACAGCCATACCAAAGTACAATGCTGATAACATTGTAAATATATATGCCTGTAATGCTGCTACCAACAACTCTAGTAATGATAGTGCAAATGCTAATCCAAAAGAAAGTGGACTTCCAATCCAGTTTTTGAATATAAACATTAATCCTATAATACTCATCAATACGATATGTCCTGCTGTAATATTCGCATACAAACGAATCATTAGTGAAAACGGTTTAATAAAAGTACCTAATAACTCTATAGGCGCTAATATTATTTTCATAGGCCAAGGAACTCCAGGCATCCAAAAAACGTGCTTCCAGTAGTTTTTATTCGCTGTAAACGTTGTTAAAAAATATGTTACCAACGCTAAAGATAATGTTACTGCAATGTTATTTGTAACATTAACTCCTAGCGGTGTTAATCCTAAAAGATTTATTATCCATACAAAGAAAAATACTGTTAACAAGTAACTCATATATTTTTTGTATTTCTTTTCTCCAATGTTTGGAATTGCTATATCATCTCTAATATAAAGCACTATAGGCTCTAATAAACGTCCTATTCCTTTTGGAATTAGATTGTTTTTTTTGTACGATTTTGCCATCCTGCTAAACATTAAAAACATAAGTAGTCCTACCAGAAAAATAAAGGTTATATTTTTTGTGATTGAAAAATCTAATGGCTTTTCATTCAAAGGATGTTGATGCTCATCTAAAGAAATTGTTCCTTTAGCATCTGTTTTATATATTTTGTTGTGATACAACTTGTAGTAATTTCCATTTACTTCTGCTACCGCTTCTCCGTGATGAAATTTTGAAGATAAAAACACTTTTAACCCTCCATCCCATAGAATAACCGGTAGAGGTGCTCCAAAATATTTATGCTCTCCTTCATCTGTAGTCCAAGAAAATAAATTAAAATCATGAGAATCCAATAAGTGATGATTGATGTATTCCTTAATTTCAGATTTCAAGTCTTTCTTTGAATGACTATTTTCAGCCTTTTTCTCATTTTGAGAATTATGCTGCGCATTTACCGAAATTGTTACGGTTAATAGTAGTAACGTAAGTATTTTAACTAAGTTAATTCTATGCATATCACTTTATTGATAGTGTTGTCTAAAAATATTTTGCAAATGTACGTTTTTATATTAGAAACAAAAAAATATTTTTTTTTGTTTTTTTACCACAAATAGCGAGCTTTAGAAGATATTATTTTTATTTATTTAGCAACCTTATTAATGCTATTGTTTCTATTATTAAACAAAAAGCATACGGTATCATAAATAACAACGCTTCTACTGTGGTTACAGTGCCGTCTTGTTTAAAAATAGGATTTAAAAAAATAAAGTAAGCTCCAAATTTTAGAAAGCTTCCTGCCATAAAAATAAAACCTAATATATGTTCGTATTTTTTCTTTAGAATAAACAGGGTGGTGTAGATAACTAAAGCTAGTGCGTAGTTTATTCCGTAGGAAAGAAAAATTATATTTTTAGAAAATACAATTGTAGTGTAGTTTAATGCCCAAATATGGATTGCTAAAACAATGCCTAAAAAAACAAAAAGCCTTACGTAAAAACCTATGAGCTCCTTATTCATATTTATCATTAATTTTTTTTAGCTGTAATAGCACACTCCAAATTGAAATTAACAAACCTAATAAGGTACCTATAATGGTAAATGTTTTTTTAGTAGATTGAAAATAATCATCTAGTTTTTTACCAACATACGTTCCTAAATAAATGGTGATTCCCATTTGAAAAGCAACTCCTGTTAACTGAATGTACTTATGAAGCGGTTTTTTCTTTTTTTGTTTGTTCATTTTTTAACTCTTTCACCGAGCTTTTCATAGAACATGTTGCGTTAAATTCAGCTCCTGGCTCTACGGATAGTTTACTTATTATGACTTCTCCAAATATACGTGCCGTTGCTTTTAGTGTTAGTAATGAGCTAACTATTAATTCTCCCGAAAATTTCCCTTCAATATCTGCATTTCTACAATCTATCTTTCCTTTAATTTCTCCGGATTTACCAATTACAACACGTCCTGTTGTTTTTATAGAACCTTCTACTTTTCCATCTATTCTAAAGTCGCCTTCTGATATAATATCTCCAACAATAGATGTGTTATTTCCTATAATGTTACGTTCTAAGACTTGAGGTTGTTTGTCTTTTTTTTCTGAAAACATATGTTTGAGCTTTATGGGTTTGTTTATATTTTTGTTTTTATGGTTGTTATTACTTTTAACGCTTTTTTTCCTTCTTCAGTATTAGGGTAATTCATAGCAACAAATTCTAACGCTTCTTTAAAAGCTTTTAATCCTTCTTTTTTTCCTATTGCATAGGCTCTTAGCAATTCAAACTTAGCAACAATTGGTTGCCCTTCGTACTTACTTATTGCTGCAGAGGTTCGTTTTATTGCACTATCAAAATCTTCATCTTTATAATCGTAAAACGCTTCAACATAAACCTTTTCTGGAGAATTTTTATCGTCTTTGTTTACAAGCATCTCTTTTGGATTTGTAATAATTTTAGCATACTTAGAATCACTGTAATTATTTACAATATCTTTCTTTAAATCAAGAGCTTTTGCTTTATCTTTAGTTAAATATATCTTGTATAAATGATATTTTGTCGGAAGCAATATATTTTTCGAAGGTTTATATATTAATAATTTTTCTAATTTATCAACCGCGAGGTCTAACTCTTTAAATTGTTCTTTATAAATAACACCTAACTTAAAATATGCATTATTTCTCTCTGCTACAATGCTATCTATTTGGTGCTGTGTTGTAGGTATTTTATTTAAATAGTACGAAAGTTCAAGTGCTTCGTTATTGTTAGCTTGTTCTTGAGTGGTAACTGTTTTTGTTGTTGCTAAATTTAACTGTGTTTTTTCACTAAGCCTCCAGTTATCTTCCAAGGGTCTGTTTCCCCAAATACGCTTAAATTCTTGGGTTCCAAAACCTACCGTTTGGGCGTTATAAAAATACCATTTACCTTGGTTTGAAGTTGCTATTTGATTATTGTTTGTTTTGTAAAAAGCACTTCCTAAATTGGTTTGTTGTTTTGTTTTTTCAGAAGCTTTTAATTTTTCTATATAGCTCGTAAAAAAAGCTTTTTGGCTTTCTTCATCCATCGCTGCTATTTTTAGAATACTATCGTTCACTTTTGATATTTTTTCGTAAAAAATAACCTCGTCTAAATTTTTTCGTCTTCTTTTTACACTTCGAACTCTCTTAGCGTTTTCGTTTTTGGTGATTTGTAAAATACTATCGTAGTACGCTCCTGCTGTTAAAAAATCGGCTTTATCAAAAAATAAATTTCCTATGGCTTGGTATGTTAATTCTTTTTGAAAATTTGGTTTTATGCTGTGTTGTAACGATTTTTTAAAATAATTTATAGCTTTATCTTTATCGTGCTCGATAACTCCTGCCTGATAGTAGAGTTGGTCTAAATATGGACGATTATCTCTATCTTTAATCAGCTTTTTTAATGTTTCAATAGTGCTTAACGCTTCTACCTTATTTGTAATGTTTTTAGCTTTTTCTATTTGAGCATGTATTCTGTATTTATAAGGGAATTTTTTTACGTCTATAATTTTTTGAAAAGCCATGTTTGAAGAGTCTATTTTATTTTGCTCTCTATATATTTGTCCTAAAATAAAAAGGTTTCTGGCTGTTTGTTCTTTATTATAGTTGGTTAATACAGCTTTATTTAAATGATTTATTACTTGTTGTAAACTATCTGTTTTTACATATGCCATTGCTATGGCAGTATGTGCTTGTTCTTTTATTTGTTTACTAAGATTTTTATTTTTAAACAAGTATTTAAGGTTTTCTATAGCTTGTTCTTCGTTTTGTAAACGCACTAAGGTTTTTGCTTGCCAAATTTTAGTTTCGTTAATTAAACTAGCATTTGGGTATTTTAATATTACAAAATTAAATGCCTCTAAAGCCGGTACAAATCGTTTTGAGTAGTAACGTGCTTTTCCTAATAGTAAGTAAGCGTCATCTATTTGCTTGTTTCGCTCTTGACGAGCAATTAACATAGAGTGTGTTTGAATGGCTTTTACTGCTTTTTCTTCTGCTCTTTCAAATTCTTTTGGAGATTTATCCTTTTCTTTTTTCATTCCGGGCAAGGCTAAAACCTCAACTTTCAAAGGCTCTATTGGTAAACGTTCCCAAAAATTATCAGAGTAGTTGTCATTTAACTGACTTAAACCCGATTCAAGTGCTAAATTTCCATTGTAAAGTACATTGTACTTTGTGGTCACAGAGTGGAAACTCCTGTTCAAAAAAGCATCTTTTTTTGTTGAACAAGCGACTGTGAATAAAGTGATAAAAAACGCAATAATTATTTTAAGCTTTTTTTCCAATATAACTGTATTTTGCTGACCTTTTAACTTACTTACAAACCTTATTATTGTAAAAGGCAGGTAAAAATACAAAATTATGTGTATTAAATTACGTTACACTGAAAAATGTGCTTCTAGTTCTTTTAGTGTTTCTTGTGAAGTTTTTATGTCTTTAACTATATTTCCTTTTTCTAAAACAACTATTCGCTCACATACTTCGGTCACATGTCCTAAATCATGACTCGAAATTAATACCGTTGATTTGCTGTTTTTTGTAAGCTCTTTTAAAATTTTTTTAAGTCTTATTTGCGTTGTTGGATCTAAATTTGCAAAAGGTTCGTCTAAAATAATTACCTCAGGGTTTCCTATAAGAGCGGCTACAATTCCGGCTTTTTTTTGATTTCCTTTAGATAGGTCTCGTAAATATTTTTTCTTTCCTAAAATTTCATCATTAAAAATTTCTGAAAACTGTTTTAAAAAAGTGTCAACATCTGCTTTGTTCATTCCTCGTAATTCTCCAATAAAATAAAAGTATTCTTCCGGAGTTAAATAACCTATTAAAAAACTTTCGTCTATAAAAGCTGCTGTGAATGGTTTCCAATCTTCACTTTTATTTACTTGAATACCGTTATTTACAACAGCTCCTGTGGTTGGTGTAATTAAATCTAATAATAAATTAAAAAAGGTTGTTTTACCGGCTCCGTTATTACCAACTAATCCAAATGTTTGTCCTTTTGGAATTTCCAGTAATGCTATATTTAAAACGGTATTTTCTCCGTATTTTTTTGAAAGATTTGTCGCTTTTATCATAATTTGAAAAATTTAAAATTGAAGGAAGTGATACTAACTTTGCTCAAAAGCACTTATCATTTTATGCTTAGAATTTAAATATCTTTTAGTGATTATATTCATAAGTTTTTTATGTAAAACAATGCCTATAGTACCTATAATAATTAATGTTGCTATCCCGGCTTCAAAACTTATAAACTTATATGGCACGTAGAAAATGAGTACCGGAACTATTAATAAAGGAAAACCTATTAACCATTGTACCGCACCGGTTCCTTGATAATTAAATGCTGCTCTTTGTGTTAAATCAATCTTTTTTCTATTAAAAGAGCCCCCGTATAATAACACGTGAGTGTTTACTCCAATATTATAAATTGCCGTTGCAAAATGGATAAGTAAAATTTTCCAACCAAAATAAACGTACGGAATACTTAATATAAATAATACAATGGCACTTATAAACATGAGTGAAAATTTTGAGTTTAAATATTGTTTGTATTTTATATTCTGACTCATAAGTAATTTATAATATCCGCTATCCCAGGCCGGTATAAACTGACCAAAATTAATCATGAAAATACCTGTTATAAAAATCCCTACAAAAATGAGCATTGGTATCATGTTTTGGTAAACAGAATTGGGGTAAAAAATTAAACCGTATAAAAGACCTATTACTAAAATGAAAATGGATGATTTAGGTCGTTTATTTCTCCACAATAATTTTAAATCTAATTGTAAAAAAGGGGCAATATCTCCAAACTTACGAGTCCATGTTAAATCGGATGAAGAAGCTATTTGTTCTTTTGCTTTTAGCGATCCATCAATATATAGTTTTGGTTTTAAAATCGTGTAGTTTAGGTAGTATAGCCCTATTAAAATTCCGATAGGAACCAATATTAAAATAGGATTTTCAGTAATTGAAATTATTCCATTTGAAAGCATTGTTGATAACGATGCTATCTCAAAATAGTTTATAGCAAATAATCCTGATGCAACAAGTATAATTGGTAAAAAAGATAATTCTGTATCGGCAGACTTTGCTTCAATTATAAAGTTCAAAAAATTGATTGTTAGCGTAAAAATAATCATTAAAAATACCCACGTAAGCACTGCAGCCGAAGCGTATCCTTTGAAAATTAAGACCGCTCCAAACGGAATTATAGCAAATAGTGGGAAAAAATTAAAAAATGATATTGCCGATTTACTTAACACATAATGTAAAATTCGTTTCTTTTTTAAAGGCAACACCAATAATGGTTTTACATTCATTACCGGCAATTTTTGTAAGAAAAACCGTATTAGTAAATCTGCCAAAAGCCAGTAAAACACAAAATTATTTACTTTTATTAACGGGTCTGAATCTGGGAACATTTTTTTAAGCATTGGATACATTCCAAAACCTAGTGCCACAAAAACTAAAATAAAATAAAGTGCGAAAAACACCATTAAAATATTTATGGCAATACTTTTTTGCCAATATGAAGAACGAAAAAACTGTTTCCATTCAAAATTTATAAAATGCTTAATCATTTGGTAGGTTTATTTGACTTTACAATAGAATATGTCTGTATTTATCTTTAATTGTTACACTAAATTATATTCCGGATAATTTTCGGTTAATAATTCTTTTGCTTTTTTGGGTAAAACCTCAACCGTAATATAAATTATAACGGTTATTAATGTGAATATAACGGCATATAATATTGCTATCCATTCTGCATTTATTATTGTATTCTCAAAATTTGTTAAATCTAAAATATTAAAGAGGTTTATTGGTAAAAAAGCAAAAGATCCTATTCCTGTATTAAAAATCATTTCTTCTAACATCCATTTTCTACCAGTTTGTTTTAAATTATAATTGAGTTCTCTTTTTAAATAAATTCCTTTGTATAAGGCGTAAACGCAAATCATAACTAAAATACCTAGCAAATAATATTTTGCGAATGTTAGTCTGCAAATAGTATAAAAAAACAGAAATAAAGTTGTTGTTAAAATTAGTTTTGGTAGTTGAAACCATTCTTTAGTAAAACGCCATAATATTTTCCAGTATTTTTTATTCATAGCTTTTTGACGTGCACTAACCACATCCATAAAACCAAAAACTCCAAACTTTTTAAAAGAAATAGCTCTCGCTTGTTCAAAGGAAAGGTTGGGTTGTGTTCTCCAAATTTGTTCTATATCGTTTGCTAAATGATCGACCAACTCTGTTTGTACATCAAAATGTTCAACATAGTGTTGACGTGTAAATTTGTAAAGCTCTTGTATTTGTTGTGAGGTTAATTTCATGTGTTTTTTAATTTTTCATACAAATTGTTGTATTTTTTTATTGATGCTAAATACATTTTAAAGCCTGTATAGAAAAACAATAGATTTAAAATAGATATGATAGAAAAAAGTAAGTTTTTATTTATAAAAAACTCTTTAAACTCTAAAAAATTACTTAGTTGAAATAACATGTTTAATACTAAAAAAGAAAGTGTTACATAAAATGTAGCATATTCTAAATTAATAGAGTTATTTTTTTTTAAATATTGAAATGAGATTACCACCAAAGTAATAAGTATTGGAATAAAAAATAAAACTACATTTATTTTTTTCAAAACAACACTTGAAATAGTATTAAACATGGTATACTCTAAAGCTACTAGTAATAAAATTACGCTTAAAGTTTTTGCAGATTTAAAAAGATTAAAAAATGATTTAAAATATAATTTTCTATACTTTTTATTAGTTTGTTCTTTTTTCTTTTGAAGTAAATTTTTATACCCTTCTCCGTTTGCAAAAATAGAATACTCTACGCCTGTATTCCATAACATTTTCATTGAATTTCCAAAACTTTTATGAGCTTCAATTAATGATTCATTAAAAGAAATTCCTTTATTCATCTTATGCTCAATATCACTCACAATATGATCTAAAATTTCAATTCTCACGTCCCAATAACTTATCTTATGGTGTTTTAGGTAATCATCAATGTATTGTATTTGTTGAGAAGTTAATTTCACGGTTTAAGCAATTTTTGGGTTTATTATGGTTTGCATTGTCTTAATAAATTCTTCGAGTTCTGCCAAACGATTCACCGTTTCTTTAGTACCATTTTCTGTTAGTTTGTAGTATTTTCGTAAACGATTATCAACTTTTACAACCTCCACATCTAACAATCCTTCAGCTTCTAATTTATGTAATGCCGGATACAAAGCGCCCTCAGTGATATTAAGTTCTCCTTTGGTAATTTCTTTTACTTTTTGAGTAATTTCATAACCATACATTTTATTATTTGCTTCAAGCAATTTTAAAATAATAGTTTGTAACGAGCCTTTATATAATTTCTGATTTCCCATCCTTCTTTCAAATGTTATACAAATATATACATAATTATCTTATGTATACACTATGAGTGTATATTTTAACAAAAAGTTGTATTTATATTAATTACTTTTGTACTCTAAAATGTTATGGTATATGTCAAAATTTCATGCGCTAACAATAAAAGAAATTAGAAAAGAAACCTCAAAAGCGGTTTCAATTGTTTTTGAAGTTCCTTCCAATTTAAGTAGTGAATTTAAATTTACTGCAGGGCAATATATTACTATAAAAAAAGTCATTAATAATACCGAAATTAGAAGATCGTACTCCATTTGCTCATCGCCAAACAGTGGTGAATTACGTATCGCTGTTAAAGCAATTAAAAATGGACTATTTTCGGTTTTTGCAATCACAAATCTTAAAGAAGGAGACCGTTTAGATGTGTCTCCTCCTGAAGGAAAATTTACTTTAAAAACAGCCGATACTAATGCTTGTAATTATTTAGGAATTGCCGCTGGTAGTGGTATTACACCTGTAATAGCTATGATAAAAGCTGTTTTAGAAGATGAACCTAATAGTACTTTTACACTTATATACGGAAACAGAACGTTGTCTGAAACCATTTTTAAATCGGAAATAGACACATTAAAAGTTTCTTATAAAAACCGATTTAATGTACAGTATGTTTTTAGTAGAGAACAACAAAGTGAAGCACTTTTTGGCAGAATTAATAAAGGAAATATAAACTTTGTGTTTAAAAAATTTAAAGACAATACTTTTGACCAAGCTTTTTTGTGTGGTCCTGAAGAAATGATTTTGACCGCTAAAGAAACTTTAATTGAAAACGAAATGGCAGAAAATAACATTCACTTTGAATTATTTACAGCTTCTGTTTCAGAACAAAACACGTCACCCCAATCTTTTGAAGGAAAAAGTGCTATTACCGTAATTGTTGATGATGAAGAAACGTTTTTTACTATGGATTCAAAAACAACTATTTTAACAGCCGCCTTAAAAGAAGGCTTAGATGCACCTTATTCTTGTCAAGGAGGTATTTGTAGCAGCTGTATTGCAAAAGTTGTAGAAGGAAGTGCTACTATGGATAAAAATGCTATTTTATCTGCCGAAGAAGTAAAAGAAGGACTTATATTAACCTGTCAAGCACATCCTACCACACAAAAAATTGTTATTGATTATGATGATGTTTAATAATTATAGTACATTTCAACTTTATTAAACAGTTATGAATTTTTACGAAATTAAAGAAGCGGTACTTATCGGGTTTTTTTTAGCCTTTATGATTGGTCCTGTTTTTTTTATGTTAATACAAACTAGTATTATAAAGGGAGCTAGAGCTGCTATTATTTTTGATTTAGGCGTTATTTTAGGTGATGTGGTTTTTATTTTAATTGCATACTACGGAAGCCGAAGCTTATTAGAAAAAATTAAAGATGACCCCAGATTATTTTATTTAGGAGGTGCTATTCTTCTTATTTACGGAGTTATTACTTTTTTTAGAAAAAATAGCCATCGGCCATCAAAAACAGATGTTCTGGTACTTACTGAGAAATCAAACTATTTAAACCTTTTCTTAAAAGGATTTTTTCTAAACTTTATTAACGTAGGTGTTTTGGCCTTTTGGCTAGGTATGATTGTCGTAATTGGTTCTAACTTACAAATGAATGCTTCTAAAATATTTAACTATTTTTCAGTAATACTTGTTAGTTATTTAACTACCGATATTGGTAAAATACTTCTGGCAAAAAAATTAAAAAAGAAGCTAACACCTCTTGTTATTTTTAAAATTAAAAGAGGAATGGGAATTTTATTAATTGTTTTTGGTCTTGTTTTAATATTTAAAGGATTTATTCCTAAAGAAAACAAACTTTTTAATCATGTGATTGAAAAAATGGAGTAATTTTCTTTGGGTTGAAAAAAACACTATTTCTACACACTTTTAAGTACTGTAATTTTTTAAAAATTCCTCTATTGGCATTGGTTTTAAGTTTCTAGCTTTGTAATGCGCTACATACGTGTTGTAATTTCTTATAGCAAATTGGGTAATTCTGTTTGAAGTGCTGTTTTTAGGTAAAGATGTTGATTTCATGGGAAATAGTGTTATTTGATGTTATAAAACTACAACACAAAAAACTAAAATCCTAATAAAATTACCGTTTATTATATTTTTTATACCGTTTGTTGTGATTTTTACACCGTTTATTGTGATTAATAGACTGTTTATTTTATAAAAGGTCAATAAAAACGTATTATATTTACAGGTGTTAGCGTATATTTTATATGTTACTAGTCATTAAAAAATAATTCTATCATTAATCTATGGGATTTTACAATAAATTTATTCTTCCTAAAGCAATACACTGGGCTTGTAGTCAAAAACCCAGTATGTTGCAAAGAGCTAAAATAGTTCCGCTAGCTAAAGGAAATGTGCTTGAAATAGGTGTTGGGTCTGGGTTAAACTTATCTTTTTACGGCAAAGAAGTAAAGTGCCTCATAGCAATTGATCCTTCTGAAGACTTGTGGAAGAAAAATATTTTAGATACAACAGCCTTGCCTTTTGATTTTAATTTTATAAAAGCAATAGCTGAAGCTATTCCTTTAGCCGATAATACTATTGACACTGTAGTTATGACTTATGTAATGTGTACAATTCCTAATTTAAATACTGCCTTTTTAGAAATAAAAAGAGTTTTAAAACCCTCTGGAAGATTGTTGTTTTGTGAACACGGAAAAGCTCCGGAAAAAGGAATACAAAAGTATCAAAACATTGCAAATCCTTTTTGGAAACGTATTGGAGGTGGTTGCAATTTAAACAGAAATATTCCAACGCTTATAAAAGAGAATGGTTTTACTATTAAAAAATTAGAAACAATGTATCTTCCAGGATGGAAACCTGCCAGTTATAATTACTGGGGAATAGCTGAAATTAGCTAACCATACTGTTTTGTGCTACTCTGTTTTAAATTCATTATTACTCCTATCAATATCAGCCATTAACATAGATTTGTCAATTACTACCGATTTAATTTCTTTCGGTGTTGAAAAACGATACGTTAAATGAGCCCAATCCCAATCTTTTAAAATAGTAGCATTTGTTGGTTTTACCCCTCTCATCATTCTAAGTGGTATGTTAAAATTTTCTGTAGTGCCATCAGTATAAGTAACTGTTACATCTATAGGCATTGGCATTTTTCCAATACGTTTTAGTGTAATTTCTTTACCTTCTACGTTATTAATTGCATAATCAATTGTATGAATGGTTTCAATCCATTCGTTTAAATACCAATCTAACTGAATTCCTGAAACTTTTTCTGCCGTTCTTTTAATATCGTTAGGCGTTGGGTGTTTAAACTTAAAATCGTTGTAGTATTTTTTTAATGTTTTTTTGACATTTTCTTCTCCAATAATGTAATTTAATTGACTTAAAAACATGCTTCCTTTTACATAACTTCCAACACTAAAAGCTACATTTAAATTAAATCTATCGGCATGTGTTGTTAAAGGCTCTTCAATAGCGGCATCTACAACATAAAAGTAGCCTCTATATCCGTTTGCTGAAGGTTTTCCTTTTCCTCCTTTCAAAATTTTATCAGAAGCTAACGAAGATATATAAGTTGTAAACCCTTCGTCTAACCAAGAGTGTTTACTCTCATTATTTGCCAAAATATGTTGAAACCACGTGTGTGCCAGTTCATGAAATACCGTTCCTACAATACTGTTTTTACCTCCTGTAACCAAGGTGCACATTGCGTATTCCATTCCTCCATCACCTCCTTGAATCACAGAGTATTGTTTCCAAGGGTATGCTCCTATATTTTTGCTGTAAAACTTCATAGCTTCAGCGGTTAAAGGTTGTACTTCTTTCCAGTTCTTAATAATTTCTTTATCGTTTTTATACAGGAAGTGAAGAAGAGGTCCGTTTTCAACTTTATAAGTATCGTGAATATAATCAGGATCTGCTGCCCAAGTAAAATCTATTACGTTTGGAGCTATAAAATGCCAAGAAAGTTTTTTGCCTTTTGATTTTATAACTTTTTGCGATTTATCTTCATAACCATGTCCTATTTCTTGAGGATTTTGAAGATATCCTGTTCCTCCAACTGTATAATTTTTATCTATATGAATTGTTACATCAAAATCTCCCCAAACACCATGAAATTCTCTTGCAATATAAGGATGTGCATGCCAGCCTTCAAAGTCGTATTCAGCCATTTTTGGATACCATTGAGCCATAGACAATGCAACACCGTCTTTATTATTTCTTCCGGCTCTTCTAATATGTACCGGTACTTGACCTTCAAAAACCATATTAAAAGTTACTTTCTCTCCCGGTTTAATTGGTGAGTTTAAGATGACTTCTAAAACCGTACCTTCTGTATGATATTTTACGTTTTTACCGTTCTGTTTTAATGAAAGTACTTTTAAATACCCTATCTCATTTGGTTTTAATTTTGCTATTCTACTCTCGTATTCCGGATTTTCTTTTGTTCCAATATTTGTAACCATTCTTCTATCGGGATCTTTAATACTTTGCAAACGAGCATCCATTTCACTATTTGGCTGAAAAGCGTTAAAATATAAATGATAAAAGACTTTATGTAGGGTGTCTGGAGAATTGTTTGTATACACTAATTTTTGTGTTCCTTTATACTGAAATGTATTTACATTCATATCAACATCCATAGTGTAATTTACATGTTGTTGCCAATATGGTGTGTTATTTTGTGCTGATATAACCCATGTAAATAACACGATAACCGATGTAAGTAATTTTTTCATTTTATGTGTTTTTTCTTTTCTGCAATATAATCATATCTCTATAAAACAAAAAGCACACTGCAATGCAGTGTGCTTTTTTAACAGAATATTATAAATACTTAATTATTTTTTTCCGTTTACCATTTTGTCAGCTAAAACAACTGCATTGTACGCATTTACAACACCTCCGGTTACAGATAATTCAGAAAATTTAACTTTTTCTGCTTCTTGTCCTCTAGGAGTTGGTTTTAATACTTCTATATCCAATTTTGTTGCAGAGTTCATGATAATGTGTTTTACTTGACTCGCTGTTAATTGAGGATAGTACGATCTAATTAACGCTGCTACACCTGCTGTTTCAGGAGAAGCCATTGAAGTTCCGCTGTATTTAGCATATTTATTTTGTGGAATGGTAGAATAGATTTGAACACCCGGAGCAAATACATCTACATTTATTTTTCCGTAGTTAGAAAATGTCGCTGGTAAGTTTTCATTGTAATTTGAACTCATTGCTCCAACAGTTAATACATTGTCAGCAATCTCGTTTACTTTATCTTTAGAGTCGTTAGGGAAATTATCTTCAACGTCTATATTTTTGCTAGAGTTTCCTGCTGCGTGTACCAATAATACATCATGAGCTTCTGCATATTTTATAGCATCAAAAACCCAATGACGGTATGGTGAGTATGTTTTACCAAAACTCATGTTTATTACTTTTGCTCCGTTATCAACAGCATATCTAATTGCTAAAGCAACATCTTTATCTCTTTCATCTCCATCAGGAACGGCTCTAACAGACATTAATTTTACGTTACTTGCAACACCATTCATTCCAACTCCGTTATTACGAGAAGCTAAAATAATACCCGAAACATGTGTTCCGTGTGATTCTTCTTCTGTAGAACCTATTACATTTGCATTTCCATATTTAGTATCGGTAATGTCTGTTGGGTTATCACCAACAATAGCTCTTCCGTCAAAATCTAAATCAAAGTTTTTGTTTTTCTTTTGAGATTCGTAGTATTCTAAATATGCTTTTTCATCTAATCCTCTCGCTAATAATCCTAAAATATCACCTATTTGAGCTTGTAATTTTTTATTGTCTGTTTTAACAGCTTGTAAATCTTCTAGTGTAAAAGTGTCTTTTCCTAAAAATGCTTTAACCGCGGCAAGATTTTCTCCTATTTGTTCCAATCTTTCCATTGTTCTAAAGTGTCTTTCAGATGCTTTTTTATATGCTTTTAGGTATTTTTGGTATTTTTCAAAACCAGCTTTTTCAGCTTCTGAAATATTATCAGCTGTTTTACCTTCGTACAAAGGTTTTAGTTTAGCCACAATACGTGTAATTTCTAATTGTTCTGGAGCGGCAACACCATCACCTCCTAAAAAGTTCCATCCGTATACATCATCTACGTACCCGTTTTTATCGTCATCAATATTATTTCCAGGTATTTCATCTGGGTTTGTCCAAAGCATATCTTTTAAATCTTCATGCTCTATATCAATTCCAGAATCTATAACCCCAACAATAACCGTTGTGCTTTGTTTTCCTTCTAAAAATTTATATGCTTTTTCTAAGCTAATTCCAGGAATTGTATCTGTAAGTAAATCTGCGTGAGCCCAATGTTTAAATTGTTCTTCATCAATAGGTCCTTTTTTAGCTGTCATTGTTACAGCTGTGTCCATTGTTGGTACTGCCATATTTTTTACAGAACCACAACTTGCTAAAGTAACAGCAGCAACAACTGCTATATACATAGGTTTAATTATTCTCATTTTCTATTTGTTAATTAATTAAATACTTCATTAAATTTATATGTTTCGTTCAACCGAACGCCTTTTTCTGTATGTTTAACGGTACAAAGTTCGTTAACAGCATCGTGTTCTAAAAATAAAATGTAATTATTATCTGCTGCTTTTTTTAGAAATTTTTCTTTTTCATCCATTGTTAGCAATGGTCTGGTATCGTATCCCATTACGTATGGTAAAGGGATATTTCCAACCATTGGTAATAAATCTGCCATAAACACTACCGTTTTTCCTTTGTAGTTAATATGTGGAATCATTTGTTTTTCTGTATGTCCATCGGCAAATAAAATATCGAAACCTAGTGGTGATTTTTCTACAAAATCTGAATCCGGTAAATCTACAAACTCAAGTTGCCCACTTGCTTCAATTGGATGTATGTTTTCTTTTAAAAATGATGCTTTTTCTCTTGGGTTTGGGTTAACTGCCCAATTCCAATGATTTTTATTACTCCAAAATTTAGCGTTTTTAAAAGCAGGTTCGTATCCGGTTCTATCTTTATTCCACTGAATACTGCCTCCGCAATGATCGAAGTGTAAATGGGTTAAAAAAACATCTGTAATATCGTCTCTATGAAAGCCGTGTTTAGCTAAAGAAGTGTCGAGAGAAAATCCTCCAAATAAATGGTAATAGCTAAAAAACTTATCTGATTGTTTGTTTCCAACACCGGTATCAATTAGAATAAGTCTATCTCCATCTTCAATAAGCATGCTTCGCATACTCATGTCAATTAGATTGTTTGCGTCAGCCGGGTTTGTTCTTTGCCAAATAACTTTTGGAACTACACCAAACATGGCTCCTCCATCTAATTTAAAATTTCCTGTTTCAATAGGATAAATTCTCATAGTAATATCTTGTGTTACAAAGATACATTAATTTATACTTAACAAAATGTTAAAGAAAACAAAAAAACCAAAGCTAATTGCTTTGGTTTTTTAGAGGCGTCGAGCGGATTCGAACCGCTGTACAAGGTTTTGCAGACCTCTGCCTAGCCACTCGGCCACGACGCCATTATTTGGTTTGCAAATTTAACTATTTTTACTTTGTTGGCAAGTATTTTTTAACCTTTCCTTGTTTTAGACACAATAATGGTTACCATAGCTACATTTCCTCCTATGGGCGGATTTAATTTAGAGACGGCTACTTTTCCTTTTTGCACCAATTCTATTTCCTTAAAAATTCTATCTAAAATACGTTTTGCTACCGTTTCAAGCAACTTAGACCGTATGGCCATTTCTTCTTTTACAATACTGTTTAAATGAACATAATCTACCGTATCTGCAAGATTATCTGTTTTAGACGATTTTGATAAGTTTGCTTTTACTGTTAAGTCAACTCTATAATCTGAACCTATTTTACCTTCTTCAACCAAACATCCGTGATATGCATAAACGCGAATGTTTTTTACTTTAATGGTACCCATTATTTTTGTTTCATTTATTTGCTGCAAAGATACTAAATAGGTTTTGTAGTTGTATTGCCAAAAAAAATCAATAATTTTGCTGCTTATTAGTTTTGTATTATGAGTGAAGAAAAAAAATCGCTAAATTTTTTAGAACAAATTATAGAAGAAGATTTAGCGAACGGATTACCTAAAAATAAACTTCGTTTTAGATTCCCTCCAGAACCTAATGGATATTTACATATTGGGCATGCAGCTTCTATTTGTTTAAACTTTGGTTTAGGATTAAAATACAACGCTCCTGTAAACTTACGCTTCGATGATACAAATCCGGCTAAAGAAGAACAAGAGTATGTTGATGCTATTAAACAAGATATTAAATGGCTTGGCTTTAAATGGGATAAAGAACTGTATTCTTCTGACTATTTTCAACAACTTTACGATTGGGCTGTTCAGCTTATTAAAGAAGGAAAAGCTTACGTAGATAATCAAACTTCTGAACAAATAGCACAACAAAAAGGAACACCTACCGAAGCCGGAACAAACAGTCCTAACAGAAATAGAACTGTTGAAGAAAATCTGACCCTTTTCTTAAAAATGAAAAACGGTGAATTTGAGGAAGGCTCTCACGTATTACGAGCTAAAATTGACATGGCTCATACTAATATGCATATGAGAGATCCTATTATGTACCGTATTTTGAAAAAACACCATCATAGAACGGGAGATGATTGGTGCATTTACCCAATGTACGACTGGACTCACGGAGAATCTGACTATATAGAACAAATATCTCACTCTATTTGTACTTTAGAGTTTAGAAGTCATAGAGATTTATACGATTGGTATATAGATCAAGTGTACGATCCTTTAAAACTACGTCCAAAACAGCGTGAATTTGCTCGAAGAAATTTGAGTTATACCGTTATGAGTAAACGTAAACTTTTACAGTTAGTAGAAGAAGGCGTGGTTTCTGGATGGGACGACCCTCGTATGCCAACTATTTCAGGATTAAGACGTAGAGGATATACACCAGCCTCTATTAGAACCTTTAGTGATACTGCCGGAATTTCAAAACGAGATAACGTTACAGATGTGGCTCTTTTAGAATACTGTATTAAAGATGATTTGAATAAAACAGCACCGAGAGTAATGGCAGTACTTAATCCAGTTAAAGTGGTTATTACCAACTATCCTGACAATGAAGAGGAGTGGTTAATTGCTGATAACAATCCGGAAGACGAAAATGCAGGAACAAGAAAAGTGCCTTTTAGTAAAGAATTATATATAGAAAAAGAAGATTTTAGAGAAGAAGCCAATAAAAAATTCTTCCGTTTAAAACTTGGAAAGGAAGTTCGGCTAAAAAATGCCTATATTATTAAAGCTGAAAGCTGTATTAAAAACGAAAATGGTGATGTTGTAGAAATTCACTGTACTTATGATAAAGATAGCAAAAGCGGTAGTGGAACAGAAGCTAGTAAGCGAAAAGTAAAGGGTACTTTGCATTGGGTTTCTATTAAACATGCTATTAAAGCCGAGGTAAGAGTATACGATAGATTGTTTACAGATGAAGCTCCCGACGGACATAAAGATGTTGACTTTAAAACCTTTTTAAACCCAAATTCGTTAAACGTTATAGAAGCTTTTGTTGAACCTAGCTTAAAAACTGCCAAAAATTTAGACCGTTTTCAATTTCAACGTTTAGGATATTTTTGTGTAGATAAAGATACTACCGAAAATCGTTTGGTTTTTAATAGAACTGTGCCTTTACGTGATAGTTGGGCAAAAAAAAGCAACTAAATTAAACCTTTTACATAAAATAGTATCTTATAACTAAACCTTAAATTTTTTAGTTATGAAAACCTCATTTTATTTAGTTATTGTTGCTTTGTTTTTATCGTTTTCATTAAACTCATGTGTAGCAACTGTTAGAACAAGACCAGCAGGTGTAGTTGTTGTTCATAAATTACCTAGAGCCCACAAAGTTGTTTTTGTAAACGGGCATCGTTATTATAAATGGAACGGAAATTATTACAGAAAAACACCTAGTGGTTACATTGTTGTTAGACTCTAATCTATTTTAAGTGTTTTTAAAATAGCTTCCAATTCAAACATATAATCGCGTTTGTTAATTGAAGGTGCATATGTTAATCCTTCTACAATAACAAGCCGATTATTTTTTTTATCTACAACCGTATAGTTAATAAAAGGTCCTGCCATATACACACCATTAACCTCCCATTTTCCTCTTGTTTCAAAAGCTTTTTTTCCATCTAACTGAACTTCAAAAATATGTGGTGTATACGCTTTCTCTGTCATTAAATAAGAGCCTTCTATTTCTCCAGGAATGTATTTTTTTCCTATAGAATCTCTAATAGCAACAATGGTATTTCCGTTTTCATCGTCTTCTGAAGTAATAGGAACTGTGTATGATAATAACTCCATGCTATTTCCACCACCTAAGTGATATCTATACCACACAAAATCTCCATTATCTTCAACTTTATTATATGTTTTTGGAATAAGTAATGAATATCCTTGTTTTTTGAATGTTTTAATGTTTTCAACATTCCAGTGTTTCTTTAAAAGCTTTCTTTGAATGGCTCTAATATCAGCCGATTTAAAAGTGGTAATAATTTTTGTGCTATTTGCTTTAATTAAATCAATAAGCTCCTGTTTACTTTTTCCTGTAATTGTTATTATTTTTTGAGGAGAAGCATATACATCGGTACCTATTTTAAATGAGTTTTCATCTGCAATACCTACATTTAGTATGCTTCTATTAGCTCTAAACATGGTGCCAAAACTCTCAGGAGGAACTTGAGAAACTCTAAATTGTGCTTCCGGTTGTGGTAATGCTAAAACTGGTTCTGCTACTATTTTACGCAACTCATCACCTATTTCTCCTTGCCAATCACTATTTTTAATAACAATTAGTAATTCGTTTAACCTCCCGTTAGACTCTTTTAAAACGCGTTTATCTGGTGTAGAGTTACAGCTGTTAAATACCGCAAATACTGTTAATAAAAGGATAATTTTTTTCATCATATATGTTTAATAGTAAATCTTTAGTTTAATTCCTGGTTTTAGGTCTTTTACGTTCCAAATACCATTCCAATCTTTAATATTTTGAACAGAAACATTCGAAAATTTTTGTGCAATAGCCCATAAAGAGTCTCCGGATTTTACTGTATAGATACGATATTTACCTTTTGGCTTTTGTTTAGTAGACTTCTTTTTTGTCTTTTTTGTTGAAACAGAAACATTTAATCTTCTAGGGTAAATAGTTAACCTTTGTCCAATTCTAAGGTTGTTTGATTTTAAATTATTCCAACGTTTAATTTTTGAAACTGTTACACCAAACTTATATGCTATTTTCCCTAAATAATCGCCTCTTCGTACTTTGTACCGAATTCGACTATTCATTTCAAAGTATTTTGGCAATGGTTTTTCTCGCTTTGCTTCTTGCTTATCTACATAAGCATAAATATTTTTTTCATTACTCAAAAATGTACCTATAGCTTCTATTGGTAATGTTAGTGTGTAGTTTTTCCCTTTTACATAAGGTATTATGTCTAATTTGTATTGCGGATTTAAAAACTGGAGTAGTGCTATATCTACATTAAGTGTTTTATTAATTTGTTCAAAAGTAAGTTGTCTTTTTATTTGAACTGTATCTGTTTTAAAATAAGGTAATGCGCTTTTTTTCGCCTTAATTTTATGCTCATTTGCATATTCGAAAATGTACAGCGTAGCGTAAAAGGAAGGAACATATCCGGCGGTTTCTCTAGGTAAATAGTGTCGTATATTCCAATAATTTGTACTTCCTCCTGAACGCCTAATTGCTTTTGTTACGTTTCCAGGTCCTGAATTGTACGCTGCCAATGCCAAATCCCAATCTCCAAAAATTTTATACAAGTTAGACAGGTATTTACAAGCAGCTTCAGTAGACCTATAAGGGTCTGATCTTTCATCAACATACGAACTTACATTTAAGTTAAATTGTTTTCCTGTTTGATACATAAACTGCCACAATCCTGTTGCGCCAACTCTTGATCTCGCTCTTGGTTTTAATGCCGATTCAACTATTGCTAAATATTTTATTTCTAGAGGGATATTGTATTTGTCTAACTGCTCTTCAAACATTGGAAAAAAATATCGAGCTCGCTCCATTAAGTTAGAAAAAGCCGATTTTCTTCGTTTTAAGTAAGTCTTTATTATTTGTTCTAAGTGCGGATTGTACTCTATATGAAAAGGCGTTTTACTATCCAATATTTTCAATCGCTCTTTTAATAAGGAAGTAGGTAGCTCTTCTAGGTCTGTTACCAAAACCTCATCATCTTCTAAAACATAAGGAATTGTATCGTATAACGGTGATTTTACAAGTTCTGCTAACCATAAACTATCTATTTGTTTTGCTTTTTTATATATTTTAAATGTTAAAGAATCTACTACTTTAAATAAAACAGTATCTGTTTCTGAAAACAATTCTTTAGTGTCTTCTAACTTTTGAGGTTTAATCGTATCCGTTTTTGATTGCGAGAAACCAACTTGTGTTAGCACTAAAAAAATAATATATAATAGCTTCTTCTTCATCGTTTTAATTGTTTAGCAAATTGGTTATTTCGTCTAAATTTGGTGTTAAAATAATTTCAATTCTTCTGTTTTTAGCTCTTCCTTTAGCTGTTTTATTTGTTTCTATAGGAACGTACTCGCTTCTTCCTGCGGCAGTAATTTGAGTAGGATTTACTCCTTTGTTTTGTAAAATTCTAACAATTGCCGTAGCCCTTTTTACAGATAAATCCCAGTTATCTAAAAGTGTTGTTCCTTTGTAAGGAACATTATCTGTATGGCCTTCAATTAGTACATTAATATCGGTGTTTTTTGCGAGTACTTTTGCTAATTTTTCAATAGCATTTTTTCCTTCTAAACCCACAGCCCAACTTCCGGAGTTGAATAGTAGCTTATTATCTATTGAAACGTATATTTTACCATTTCTTTGTTCTACCGTTAACCCTAATCCTTCAAATTTGTGCAAAGCTTTTGCAATTACATTTTTAAGTTCTTGCATTTGTGCTTCTTTTGCTGCAATTAAATTTTCTAGCTCTGTTATTTGCTGAGAACGCGCGTCTAATTCTTTTTGAAGTTTTTCTAATCTGCTACTTTCTAACTCTAAACGCTTTTCTTTTTCGTCTAGTTTGGCCAACAATTCTTGATTTTTTTCCGATTGTGCTCTTAATTTTTGAGAGCTTTGTGTAGAAAGTAATTTATAAGATTCATCTAAGTTACTGTACTTATTTTGAAGAGAAGCAAAATTGTTGTCTAAAATTGTTTTTTGGGTTTCTAGCTCTTGGTGCTTTTGTATTAATTCTTCTAATTCTGTTTCGATTTGTTTTTTGGCTGCTAACAAGTCGTCTTTATCTTGTATTAACTCTGAATTAGAGTTGTGCAGTTTGTTGTATTTTTCTTCCAACTCTTCGTATAACTTTTTAGAAACACACGAATTCAGCGTTAGTACTATAAAAAATAGTTGTATTGATTTTTTTAACATGATTTTTCTTTTTTAATCTATTTCGATTACTATTGGACAATGGTCTGAGTGCTTGGCTTCAGGAAGTATATAGGCTCTTTTAATTCTATCTCGCATAGGTTCGCTTACCATATGGTAATCTATTCGCCAACCCTTATTATTGTTTCTTGCGTTTGCTCTATAACTCCACCAAGTATAATGGTGTGGTTCTTTATTTAAATACCGAAACGAATCTACAAATCCACTATCTATGAAGTTTCCTAACCACTCTCTTTCAACGGGTAAAAAACCTGAAGTATTTTTGTTTTGTTTTGGGTTGTGAATGTCTATTTCGGTATGACAAATATTGTAATCTCCACAAATAATTAAGTTGGGTAGTTGCTTTTTTAGTTCGTTTACATATGTTTGAAATTGAGCCATATAATTAAATTTAAAAGCCAATCTTTGGTCGTTTGTTCCTGAAGGTAAATACAGGCTCATTACCGAAAAATCGTCAAAATCCAATCGTAGGTTTCTTCCTTCAAAATCCATAGACTCAATACCCGTACCGTAAACAACATTATTGGGTTTTATTTTAGAAAGTATTGCCACACCGCTGTACCCTTTTTTTTGCGCAGAAAACCAATAATGGTACGGATAACCTGCTTCAACAAAAGCTTCTAAATCAAGTTGATCTTTTTGAGCTTTTGTTTCTTGAATACAAATAATATCAGGATTTGCCGCTTGTAACCACGATAAAAATCCTTTTTTTACAGCAGCTCTAATTCCATTTACATTGTATGATATTATTTTCATCTTTTACTTTTTATTGTTTTTTACGAACGAGCTTCGTAATCATCTCGTAGTTTTCTTCTCATTACTTTGTTTGAAGCTGTACGAGGCAATGTTTTTATTTTAACTAAATCTGAAACTTTAAAAAGAGGATTTAATTGTTTGCTTACACTATTTTTTACTTTCTTAAACCGTTCATCATCTGTTAATTCTGAAGAATTTTCAACATAATAAACAACCAATTTACTTGGTCCTCCTCCTTTTGGAGATACTGCTATTGCGGCAGATTCTTTAATAAAATTTAGTTTATTTAAAACGGCTTCAATTTGTACAGAACTCACTTTAATTCCGCCTAAATTCATTGCATCATCAACTCTACCTTGCGCTATGTAATATCCGTTTTTTAGTTGAGCTAATTGGTCTCCGTGCCTACGCAATAATCTTCCATCCAAGCTTGGTGTTCCTTTGTAATACACTTCAAAATGGTCTCTATTAAGCAGTGTATTTGAAAGTCCCATTATTGGTGGAAGAAGAAATAGTTCTCCTTTATTACTTACTTTGTGTTCCTCGTTTAACAACACAAATTTGCCACCTAAGGCTTGTGTAGAAAACGTACTTGGTATATTTGGTTGCACCACAGTACTTGCAACATAACCTCCGCCAATTTCTGTTCCTCCACAGTACTCTATAACCGGCTTGTTGTTGGCTAACTTCATTAGATATTCCATTTCTGAAGGGTTGGAAACTTCTCCGGTAGAGCTATAACATTTTATTTTATCCCAATTAAAACGTTCCATACAAGCTGTGTTTTTCCAATACTTTACAAAGCTTGGAATAACTCCTAACATAGTTACTTCTGTATTTTGCACAAATGCTCCAAAATTCTCATCAACCGGTGTTCCGTAATACAACGCTATTGATGCTTTGTTAATTAATGCGGCAAACACCAACCACGGGCCCATCATCCAACCTAAATTGGTAGGCCAACAAACTACATCATTTTTATGAATATCTTGGTGGTAATAACCATCACTAGCTCCTTTAATTGGTGTTGTGTGAGTCCAAGGAATTGCTTTTGGTTCTCCGGTAGTTCCTGAAGAAAACAAAACCGTTATCACCTCATCCGGATTTTGAATTACTGAAGAAAAAGTTGTTTTTGAACTTAAAAACTGCTCCCAATACAAATCGTTTTCTCGTAAAGAAATGTTATTGTTTGACACTTTAATAACAATTGCTTTTGGTGCATTTGCTTCAGCTACTTTAGAAAAAAGAGGTAATTCTTTTCCACCTCTTAATAAAAAATCTTGTGTAATTATTAGCTTAGGTTTTGTTATTTTAAGTCGTACTGCTATTTCATTTGAAGTAAAACTATCGGCAATGGTAACAACAGGCATTCCTGCTTTTATTGCGGCTAAATAAATTGCAACCGCTTCTAAAGTCATTGGTAAATCTATAGCTATTCTATCTCCTTCTTTTAACCCGATTTTCACCAATCCGTTTGCAATTTTATTTACCAACAGCAGCAATTCTTCTTGCGTTACTTTTTGAATGGATTTTCCTTCTTCCTGATAAATTACAGCTGTAGCGTTTTGGTTATTTTGAAAACAAGAATCGACAATATTTAATTTCGAATTAAACAGCCATTGAGCATTTTCAACTCCTTTAGAAACATCAACTATTGACGTGTGTTTTTTATGTTGTTTTATCCCTAAATTTTGAACTGTCTGTTCCCAAAAGTCTTCTTTATTATTTACAGACCACTTCCAAAAATCAAGATAATTATTAAGCCCAACTTGCTGCATCATTTTATAAATGTTGCTTTTTTTTACAACGTCTTCCGGTGGATTCCAAACAAATTTATCGGTCATTTTAACAGTCTTTAAAAGTCAGGTTCTTCTTCTATAATTTCCGGATTTTCACCTTCTTCATCGCTCATTTTGTCGCAATCTACTTCAATACTTAAATTTTCCGGTCGCTCAAAATCTTCTTTACTAACTTGTAGTGTTGTATCTGCATATAGTTTTTTATAGTACAATGCCCAAATAGGTAACGCCATAGAAGCGCCTTGTCCTTTAGCGATGCCTGAAAAGTGTGTTGCTCTATCTTCACCACCTACCCAAACACCTGTAGCTAAATTTGGAACAATTCCCATAAACCAACCATCAGATTGGTTTTGTGTAGTTCCTGTTTTACCGGCAATTGGATTTGTAAATTCATACGGGTAACCTGTTGCTACATTATCGGGGTATTTTGCGTTTTTGGTACGCAACCGAATTCCTGAACCAGCTTGCGTAACACCTTCTAATAAGTTAATTACAACATAGGCCGATTCTTCACTTAAAACCTCTTTTGAGGTTGGTATAAATTGTTCTAAAACCGTTCCGTTTTTATCTTCAATTTTAACCACCATCATTGGTTCTACTTGAAGTCCTTTATTTGCAAATGTTGAATAAGCTCCTACCATTTCAAATAAAGATAAATCAACTGTTCCTAAAGCAATTGCAGGAACTGCAGGTATTCTACTTTTTATTCCTGCACTTTTTGCTAAACTAACTACGGTTTTTGGATGAACCATATCTATTAATTTTGCGGTAATTACATTTACAGAGCCCGCTAGTGCTTGTTTTAATGTAAGTTCTCCTCCGTACTTGTCACTTGAATTTTTAGGTGTCCAATCTTCAGGCATTCCGTATTTTTCTTTCGGAATGGTATATTTTGTATTTGGAAATTTAGCACAAGGCGATAGGTTTAATTGGTTTATTGCAGAAGCGTACACGAATGGTTTAAACGTAGATCCTACCTGACGCTTTTGCTGTTTTACCGCATCAAACTGAAAGTGTTTGTAATTAATACCTCCAACCCACGCTTTTACATGACCCGATTGAGGTTCTATAGAAAGTAATCCTGCTCTTAAAAAATGTTTGTAATATTTAATAGAGTCGTAAGGTGTCATTAAAGTATCTATTTCTCCTTTCCAAGAAAACACTTTCATCTTCACTTTTTTCTTAAAAGAAGCTCTTATTTCTTTGGTAGATTTTCCTTGCTTTTTCATTCGTCTCCAACGATTGGAACGTTTCATTGCTTGTTTCATTGTATTCGCAATTTCCGTTCTGTCTAAATCATAAAAAGGCGCTGTTTTGTTATATTTTTGTTCTTTAAAAAAGATACGTTGCAAGTTTTCCATATGCTCTTGCATAGCTTCTTCGGCATATTTTTGCATACGAGCATCTAGCGTAACGTATATTTTTAAACCATCACGATGTAAATTGTAGTAAGACCCATCTGGCTTCGGATTCTTTTTAATCCATTTCTTCATAAAATCACGCAAGTATTCTCTAAAGTATGTTGCAAGTCCGTCGCTATGACCTTCTCGGTGAATATCTAAACCTAAATCTGTTTTTTGAAGTGAATCTTTAACCTTTTCGGTAATAAATTTACTTCGTGTCATTTGTTTAAGTACTACATTTCTTCTTTTTCTAACCTTTTCTTCTCTTCGAAGCGGATTAAAATATGATGAGTTTTTAAGCATTCCAACCAACATAGCCGACTCTTCTATATCGAGATCTTTTGGTTCTTTTCCGAAGTAAATACGAGACGCTGACCGAATACCTACAGCACGATTTAAAAAATCGTATTTATTGAGGTACATTGTTATAATTTCTTGCTTTGTGTACTGGCGTTCTAACTGAATAGCTATTACGTATTCTTTCACTTTTTGTAATATACGCTTCACTAAGTTTTTAGATCCTTCGCCATGAAAAAGCAATTTTGCTAATTGTTGTGTAATGGTGCTTCCTCCTCCATCTCTACCTAATTTTACAACAGCTCTAAACGACGATTTAAAATCGATTCCTGAGTGTTCAAAAAAGCGCTCGTCTTCGGTAGCAACCAATGCGTTGATTAAATTTTGAGGAAGATCTTTGTATTTAACCGGCGTTCTGTTTTCGTAGGCGTATTTACCCAATGTTTGTCCGTCAATAGAAATAACTTCAGATGCTAAGTTTTTTTCCGGATTTTCTAGCTCCTCAAATGTTGGAAGTGGCCCAAAAGCACCCCAAGAAGCTAGTAAAAAAATGAATATTACACTTGTGATTCCGCCTAAAATAAGAAGCCAAAACCATTTAATGTATTTTGAATATTGTTTTTTAGAGGTTTTGTTTTTTTTCATTTCGATATTTTTTCAATTCTTAAACCCACATCTGTTATCCCTTCTAGCGGGTTTGTACCTTCAACATCGTTTATGCTTCTTGTCGCATGTTGAATGCTGAATTTATAGCGTCCTTTTTCAGAAAAGACGACATCTTCTTTATAAAAAAGTTTATTTTCTTTAATGTCTGTAAATCCAACTCCTAACCATCTTCCTGAGGCGTCAGCCATTTCATATTCTAAGGTATCAACAACTTGAAAACCGCTTGGAAACTTAATGTTTGCTATTAAAAAAATAGAACTAAACTTATAGTCTTTATTGTTTCTAATAGTAATAAAAATATTGTTTTTTGATATGGTGTCGGTATTTTCTACTTCAAAAACAATTTTATCTTCTGAAGCCCATTTGTTGTTTTTTATAGGTTTATAGTTGTTGTACACCGTATTTGTATTGCATGATAGCAACACTAAAAATAAAAATAGTAAACCTAGTTGTTTATGCATTTTTTTTATTGTTTGTCCCTTTGTTGGCAGGCTTTCTTTTTTTCTTTTTTTGATTGTGATTGCTTTTTTGATTTGAATTTTGATTGGTGTTTTTACGATTTCTGTTTTTTGATCTTCTTTTCTTTTTTCGTTTAGGCACATCAAATCTTGTTAAGCTATCTTGACCAACTACATTTTCAAAATCAACTTTAGCTTCTTCAATCAAATCAGATTCATAATCTTCTAATGAAGGTACTTTTTCTCCATTTTTATTTGTTTCAATAATTTCTTTAACTTGATCTACCGTGAGCTTATACCATTTTGTTCTATTTTCTTTGTAGGTATACCACAGTAGCTCTTTAAAAATATCCATTTTTACAAATACACCATCTCCTTTTTCTGTTTTAAGAACGGTATCTTGCTTTGGAAATCCGGTGAGTGCATCTAGATAGGTATCTAATTCGTAGTTTAAACAACATTTTAACTTACCGCATTGTCCTGCTAATTTTTGAGGATTTAAAGATAGTTGTTGGTAGCGTGCTGCGCTTGTGTTTACTTTACGTAAATCGGTTAACCAAGTAGAACAACACAATTCTCTTCCGCAAGAGCCTACACCTCCGAGTCGTGCTGCCTCTTGGCGTAAACCAACTTGTTTCATTTCTACTCTAATTTTAAAAGCACTTGCTAAATCTCTAATAAGCTGTCTAAAATCTACGCGCTCATCGGCTGTATAATAAAACGTAGCTTTGTTTCCATCGCCTTGATACTCCACATCAGAAAGTTTCATTTTTAAACCAAGCCGACTAATAATTTCTCTTCCTCGGTATTGTGTGTCGTATTCTTTTTCTCTAGCAGCCTTCCAAATATCTATATCTTTTTGAGTGGCTTTTCTATAAATTTTTTTAATTTCTTCGCTATTAATATCGATACCTTTTTTCTTTAGTTGAATTTTTATCAACTCTCCTGTTAAAGACACTGTGCCTATATCATGGCCGGGGTTTCCTTCAACAGCAACAATATCACCAATTGCTATTTGAAGATTATCTACATTTCTGTAAAAATGTTTTCGTCCGTTTTTAAATCTAACTTCAACAACATTAACAGGTTTTTGTCCTGCGGGTAATGTCATATTTGCCAACCAATCAAACACAGAAAGTTTTTCACAACCTCCGGTTGTACAACTTCCGTTACTTTTACATCCTTTTGGTAAGGTATTTATATCTGAAGAGCAAGTATTACAGCTCATATGTTTCTAATTTTTATTTACTTATAAAAAATTGAGGAATGGTTGTCCTAACAACCTTCACTAATCTGTAAAGATATAATTAATATTACTAAATTAAAACGATAAAAAACGTATTTACGTTTGTTTTACATCAATAATTTTAACAGGACATGCTTCTTTAGCTTTTATGCTATCGTTAAAAATAGTTTCATCGGGAGATTTTAGGGTAAAAAATCCTTTTTTTTCTTTGGCGTGAAGCAATACAGACTTGCCGTCTTTTTTAGACATTTGAAATTGAGATGGGGCAAGTTCTACACAATAATTACACCCTATGCATTTAGCTCTTTGTAAAGTTATAATTACCATTTAAACTTCAACTTTAGTTGAAACTATTTTATATAGTTTATCTGATGGACGAACTCTAAATTCTAACGGCATGGTCACAGTATCTCCTTTTTGAGCTTTTTCTCCTTTTGCATCATTCACGTACATTTCCGATACTTTCATTTCTTGAGCTCCTGTTGTAGGTCCTGTAATTAAAATGGTATCTCCTATGGCAATATCGTAGGCTTCAATTTTAAATTCTCCTATATTTGATTTAGGGAAGTAATGCACTCCTTTTCCTAAGTATACTTTCTTTTGCGTAGCATGGCTACCCGGTCCTTTACTCCACTCTCCTAATTTTTGACCTAAGTAGTAACCGCTCCAAAAACCTCGATTGTATACTTTTTCTAATTCTTGCATCCAAGTAATAACACGCTCTTTGCTATATGTACCATCTTCAATACTATCAATTGCGTCTCTATAACATTTTATTACTTTAGCAACATATTCCGGAGCTCTACCTCTACCTTCTATTTTTAACACTTTTACTCCTGCATCAACAATTTGATCTAAAAAATCTATAGTACACAAATCTTTTGGAGACATAATATACTCATTATCAAGTTCCATTTCAATTCCTGTTTCTTGATCAATTACCGTATATTTTTTTCTGCAATTTTGCTTACAAGCTCCTCTATTTGCCGAAGAATTATACGCATGTAAACTCATATAACATTTTCCGGATACAGCCATACATAAAGCACCATGTCCAAAAATTTCAATCTCGATAAGATTTCCTGAAGGGCCTCTTACATCATCTTTTACTATTTGTTCTGTAATTTTTTTTACTTGTCGTAAACTTAATTCTCTACTCAACACCATAGTGTCTGCAAACATGGCATAAAATTTAGCCGTTTCTATATTGGTAATATTTATTTGGGTAGAAATATGAACTTCCATTCCAATCGCTCTTGCTGAAGCAATTACCGCTTGATCCATTGCAATTACCGCAGTAATATCAGCCTCTTTCGCTTTTTGAAGTAAGGTTTTTACAATAGATAAATCGTGATCATAAACAATGGTATTTAAGGTAAGATAGGTTCTTACATTTTTAGCTTTGCATCTATTAGAAATTTCTTGCAAATCGTCTAATGTAAAATTTATAGAGGCTCTAGCCCTCATATTTAATTGCTCTACACCAAAATAAACCGAATCTGCACCATTATCTAACGCCGCTTGTAACGATTCAAAATTTCCGGCAGGAGCCATTAGCTCCATTTTTCCAGTAGTTGTCATTGTTTTTGATTTTTTGCAAAACTACATAATTATTGCAACAACTGAATGATAATGTTTTAGTTTCACACTTTTTAACAAATCTCTTTTTATTTGTTAATTTTATTCAATTAAACGGTTGTTTCTTTTATTTTTTATGAAATTTGCACCATTGTAAAAAATTATAAAATAAAAACAAATGAAACTAGCTGTTGTTGGTGCTACCGGAATGGTAGGAAATGTAATGTTAAAAGTATTGGAAGAGCGTAATTTTCCAATTACCGAATTACTACTTGTAGCTTCTGAACGCTCTGTTGGAAAACAAATTTTATATAAAGGAGAAAATTATACCGTTATTGGAATGCAAGATGCTGTTAATTTACGTCCAGATATTGCATTGTTTTCTGCAGGAGGAAATACTTCGATTGAATGGGCTCCAAAATTTGCAGAAGTAGGTACAACTGTTATTGACAATTCTTCTGCTTGGAGAATGAACCCAAACCACAAACTAATTGTTCCTGAAATAAATGCTCAAGAACTAACCGCAAATGATAAAATTATTGCCAATCCTAATTGCTCAACCATTCAATTAGTAATGGCTTTAGCTCCTCTTCATAAAAAATATACCATTAAACGTTTAGTGGTTTCTACCTATCAATCAATTACCGGAACAGGGGTAAAAGCTGTACAGCAGCTTGAAAATGAGTATGTTAATAAAAAAGGAGAAATGGCCTATCATTACCCAATTCATAAAAATGCCATACCTCACTGTGATGTTTTTGAAGCAAACGGATATACTAAAGAAGAAATGAAATTGGTAAACGAGCCTCGAAAAATTCTAAACGATGCATCGCTTGCTATTACTGCAACTGCCGTTAGAATTCCGGTAGTTGGAGGACATAGTGAAAGTGTAAATGTGGCATTTGTTAACGATTTTAATGAAGGCGATGTGCGTAAACTTTTAAGTGAAACTCCCGGTGTAACCGTTCAAGATAATACCGATATAAATACATATCCTATGCCTATTTATGCTGAAGGTAAAAACGATGTGTTTGTTGGAAGAATACGAAGAGATGAATCGCAGCCAAACACTTTAAATATGTGGATTGTAGCAGATAATTTACGTAAAGGTGCAGCAACAAACGCAGTACAAATAGCCGAATATATTGTAGCTGAAAATCTTATATAAAAAAAGCCGCACATAGTGTGCGGCCTACTTTGAGGTTGGGGTTACTTACGTTGTAACCTTTAAAAGAACATCGTTAATAATTTGTTCTAATTGATGTTTTGGAAGGGCTCCTTGAGCCATTTGAGGTTCACTGTCTTTTGGGCAAAATAGTATTGAAGGAATACTTCTAATACCAAATGCTGCAGATAATTCTTGTTGTGCTTCTGTATCTACTTTGTAAATATTTATTTTTCCTTTATACTCCTCGCTTAGTTCTTCTAAAATAGGAGCTACCATTTTACAAGGACCACACCAATCTGCATAAAAATCAATAATACAAGGCAAATCACCTTCAAACTTCCATTCTTTATTTTTCTCGTAATTGAAAACTTTTTCTAAAAAAGTTTCTTTTGTTAATAATTCTGTCATTTCTTTAAATTTTAATACTACTAAGGTAGCAATTTTTATACCATTTTTTTAGACGACAAAGTGACATAAAAACTTACACCTAATAAGTAACTTTGGTTACCTGTGTAAAAAAAATTGTAACTTAACGACCAAACTAACTAATTATTAACTAAAACATTATTTATTATGAATTCAAAATTAACAATGATACTTCGTATTTTCCTAGGACTTATTTTGGTTGTTTTTGGCGCTAACAAATTTTTTGGTTTTATGCCATCTATGGAATTACCTGAAGGCGCAATGGCTCTTATGGGCGCAATGGTAAAGTCGGGTTATTTATTAAAACTTGTAGGAATTACTGAAATTGTTGCCGGACTTTTACTATTGGTAAACAAATGGACACCTTTTGCATTAATAATATTAGCTCCCGTTTCTCTAAATATGGCTTTATTTCACTTATTTTTAGCACCTGCAAGCATTGGTCCTGCAGCAGTGGTAACACTAATTAACGCTGTATTAATTTACGACAATTGGAGTAAATTTAAAATACTGTTCTAAAAAATAACAATAAAGAAGGCACACTTAAATAAAAGTGTGCTTTTTTTTATAAAACTGCAGTAATTGTTGCATTGTTAAATTTAATAATGTCATTTTTTTTACTTCCTAATAACTCTTTACCTATAGGTGTTTGGGGAGAAATAGCATAATATGTATTTTCGTTTATAATTACTTCTCCTGCACTTATTGCTAGAAAATAATTTTGCTTGTTGGTGATTACAATGCTTCCTAAACAAACAATATTAGTTGTTTTATCTATTGTTATTTTTTCAATAACCTCTTCCATTTTTTGAACTTCTAGAAGTTGTTTTCCTATTTTTTCCATTTCTAATTGCAGCATAGCTCTTCCTGTCTCATGCTTGTCTCCTGCAGAGCTCTTTGTTTCTGAATGTAAATCCTTTTTTATAGAGTTTAACGACATTAACAATGTTTGTTTACGAGTTTCTATAAATTTTAAACACGCCGCTAACAACTCCTTCTTAATGCTATTTTTATTTTTCATAATTGTAGGTATGAAAGTAACTAAATATATATTCTTTTAATAGTTTTGCATTATATATTTTTAATATGCGTATTACAGGAAAACGGTATTTAGATTACTCTTCTTTTATCAAACAAACATTTGGTGAGAGAGTTCAAAAAATATCGTTAGATATTGGTTTTTCTTGTCCAAACAGAGATGGTTCTAAAGGATATGGTGGTTGCACCTATTGTAATAATAGTACTTTTAATCCTGAATATTGCAAACCTTCAAAAAGTATACAACAGCAATTACAACAAGGTATTTCTTTTTTTTCAAAAAAGCATAAATCAAAAAAATACTTGGCATACTTTCAAGCATATACAAATACCTATTCCGATTTAAATTCTCTAAAAAAAATGTACGAAGAGGCTTTAAGTGTCCCAAACGTTGTTGGATTGGTTATTGGTACTAGACCCGATTGCGTGTCTGATGAGGTTATTGATTATTTAGCTGATTTGGCTAAAAAATATTTTATCTCTCTTGAATTTGGAATTGAAAGTACCTTAAATAAAACTCTAGAAAAAGTAAATAGATGCCATACTTTTGAAGACTCTAAAAAAATTATTAAAAAGTGTGAAAATAAAGGATTTCATATAGGTGCACATTTAATAATTGGCTTACCGGGTGAAACAAAAAAAGCACTTCTAAATCACGCTACAGTAATATCAAAACTTCCTATACACACCTTAAAACTGCACCACTTACAAATTGTAAAACACTCTATTATGGCGGTGCAGTATAAAAGAAATCCTAACTATTTTAATTTATTCACCTCGGAAGGTTATATTGATTTTATAACAGACTTTATAGGTTATTTACGCCCTTCTATTATTATAGAGCGGTTTATTAGTGAAACTCCTAAAGAATTATTAATTGCTCCTAAATGGGGAAATTTAAAAAACTTTGAGATTGTTGCTAAAATCGATAAAAAATTAGCTGAAAAAGATATTTGGCAAGGAAAATTTTACAAAAATGCGCTCTAAAACAAAATAAATTGTAAGTTTAACCTATGAATTGTATAAAGCAACTTTTTGAAATGCCTTGGATTTTTATTCCGGGATTATAGATAACTTCCTCGTTTATACATTACACATTCTAATTATTTTCTTTCTCTAAATTTAAAATTATGAGCAATATTATTGTTTTAGGTGCTGGTATGGTAGGTAGCACAATAGCTATTGATATGACAAAAAATCATACTGTTACCATTACTGACTACAGCGAAAAAGCCCTACAAAAAGCTATAAAAAAATGCGAAAAACTAACTGTAATACAACTAGACGTAACACATAAAAAGGAGCTTCAAAAAATCATAAAACCGTTCGATTTAGTTATTTGTGCCGTACCTGGTTTTTTAGGTTTTGAAACTTTAAAATCAATCATTGAAGCTAAAAAAAATGTAGTTGATATTTCTTTTTTTCCTGAAAACGCATTGGAACTTGATGTCCTAGCAAAACAAAAAAATGTCACCGCAATTGTAGATTGCGGAGTAGCTCCCGGTGTTGGTAATTTTATTTTAGGATACTACAACGAGTTATTAAATCTTACCCATTTTGAATGCTTGGTAGGTGGTTTACCTAAATTAAAAAAGTGGCCTTTTAACTACAAAGCACCTTTTTCGCCTGTTGATGTTATTGAAGAATATACACGCCCTGCACGCTATGTAGAAAACGGAAATGTTGTTGTAAAAGAAGCTTTAACCGATGTTGAACTTATAGAATTTAAAAATATAGGTACTTTAGAAGCTTTTAATTCAGATGGGTTAAGATCTATAATTTACACCATGCCCCATATTCAAAATATGAAAGAAAAAACGCTTCGCTATCCCGGACATGTAACGTATGTAAAAGTTTTAAAAGAAAGTGGGTTTTTTAACACTGAAAAAATAGCAATTGGTAATTCTCTTGTTTCTCCTCTAGAATTCACTTCAAAAATACTATTTGACGAATGGAAATTAAATGATACAGACAAAGAAATTACAGTTATGCGAATTACTTTAAAAGGTGAAAATACTGAAGGTGAACACAAAACAATTGTATATCACTTACATGATGAATACTGCAAAAAAACACAAACTTCATCTATGGCCAGAACAACAGGATATACAGCTACAGCTGCAGCAAATATGTTTCTAGATGGTCTTTTTAAAGAAAGAGGTGTTTTCCCTCCTGAATTAGTAGGTAAATACCCGTTGTGTTTTAACTATATTTTTGATTATTTAAAAGATAGAAATGTGCTATATTTAAAAGAAGAATTTTAGTGATTAAAACGCTAATTTTAATTGTACAAGAATAGGTTTTTCTTTCTTTTTAGAAAGGGTATTTAAATTGGTTACCGAAATTCCCAGTAAGCGAACCGAATTTATTATTTTTTCCTGAAATAACAATTCTTTAACCGTTTCAAAAATAATTGTTTTGCTTTTTACAAAGTACGGAAGCGTTTTACTTCGTGTTTGTAATTTAAAATCGCTGTACTTAATTTTTAAAGTAATTGTTTTTCCTGATACTTTAGAGCGTGTAAGCCGTTGCTCTATTTCTTCTGAAATTGTCTCTAATTTTTGAAGCATAAAAATTTCAGAAGTTAAGTTGCTTATAAAAGTGTGTTCTGTAGCCACAGATTTTCTAATACGATTTGGTTTTACGCTGCTATGGTGAATTCCTCTAACAATATTGTAATAATATTCTCCCGAGCTTTTAAAGTGATTTTGTAAAAATGCCAACTCTTTTTCTTTCAATTGTTTTCCGTTAAAAATACCTAGTTTATACATTTTTGCAGCAGTTACTTTTCCAACACCATAAAATTTCTCGATAGGTAAACGCTCTAAAAAAGAGATAACCTCTTCCGGCGGAATTGTTTTTTGCCCATTAGGTTTATTGATGTCTGAAGCTACTTTTGCTAAAAATTTATTAATAGATATTCCGGCAGAAGCAGTTAGTTGAAGATTGTCAAAAATTCGTTGCCGTATTTCCTGAGCTATTAAACTTGCAGAAGGGTTTCCTTTTTTATTTTCAGAAACATCTAAATAAGCTTCATCTAAAGAAAGTGGTTCAACCAAGTTGGTATAATCAAAAAATATTGCGTGAATTTGTTTAGATATTTGCTTGTACCTTTTAAATCTAGGTTTCACAAAAATAAGGTGTGGACACTTTTTTTTAGCCAAAGCACCGCTCATTGCAGAATAAACACCGTATTTTCGAGCTTCATAACTAGCCGCAGCAACTACTCCCCGTTTACTTCCTCCGCCCACAGCAATAGGTTTTCCTTTCAACTCCGGATTATCAAGCTGCTCTACCGATGCATAAAAGGCATCCATATCTATATGAATTATTTTTCGAATAGGTAACTGTGAGCTCATAAATCAAAAGTACAAAAGTATTATTCAGCCCATTTATTTAAAAAATATAAATCGCAACTCATTTTTCATTAACTTTGTGATACTACCCTTTTATTTAATTAAAATACAGACTCTATGCCAAAATCAGCTAGTTTAAATTCACTAAAAAAGCAATTGCAAATAGAAGTAGATACAGCATATTTATACGATAGTATTGCACAAATACAAGATGATGAAAGTTTAAAAAAAGTATTAAAGGCTCTCGCTAAAATTGAATGGGGACATGCAAACCGGGTTCTTAAAAATATACAAGAAATTATACCCAATTTTAAAATGGCAACACCTAGTACTAGAGCTAAAATACAGTTAAAACTAGGGAAAGTTTTTGGGTACGATAGTATTATTAATAGTTTGGCTAATGTAGAAGCTCAAGTTGGTAAAAGTGCGGTTAAATCTAAATTACAAAAAGGCGAAAAGCTTACTGGATTTGAGCACAATCACTTAAAAATAATTGAAGCCGTTAGAGATAGTGAAAAGGTAAATATGCCTAGTAGTATTTTAGCTCGTTTTGAAGGAAAACACAAATCTGTTGGAGGAAATGCTTTACGGGCTGCTGTTATGGGAGCTAATGATGGGTTGGTTTCAAATATGAGTTTGGTTATGGGAGTAGTTGGTGCAGCTGTTTCTAATACCACTGTTGTTTTAACGGGTACTGCCGGACTATTAGCTGGTGCTATATCTATGGCTTTGGGTGAGTGGCTTTCTGTACAAAGCTCGAGAGAATTACACGAGTATCAAATTGCTATAGAAGAAGAAGAATTAGAGGCATCTCCTGAAGAAGAAAAAAAGGAGCTTATTTTACTATATCAAGCAAAAGGAATTGACGAGGAAAATGCTAAAAAATTAGCTGATAAAATTTTTGAAAACAAAAAAACAGCTTTAGAAGCTCTTATAACAGAAGAGTTAGGAATAGATAAAGACGAACTGGGTGGGTCTCCTTGGGAAGCTGCCTTTGTTTCATTCTTTCTATTTGCTATTGGAGCAATTATTCCTTTACTACCCTATTTTTTTACTTCCGGAAAAATGGCATTTTACTTAAGCGCCATTTCTAGTTTTTTTGGATTATTCATAATAGGTGCAGCCATAACGCTTTTTACCGGTAAAAATGTTTTTTATTCAGGGTTTAGACAGGTGTTTTTTGGCTTAACTGCCGGAGCAATAACGTATGTTATAGGCTCTTGGATTGGAGCAAGTATTATTTAGCATTCAAAAAAAAGCCTCGAAAAAATAACCTTTCTCGAGACTTTTTTATTTATAAAGAACAATATTAAACAACTCCTTGTGCTAACATTGCATCAGCAACCTTAACAAATCCTGAAATGTTAGCTCCTCTAACATAATCAATATATCCATCATCTTGTCTACCATATTTGATACAAGAATCATGAATGTCGCTCATAATTTTCTTAAGCCTTTCGTCAACTTCTTCACGAGTCCAATTAATACGTAAAGAGTTTTGAGACATTTCTAAACCAGATGTTGCAACACCTCCTGCGTTAGATGCTTTTCCTGGTGCATATAAAATTTTAGCTGCATGAAAAGCTTCAATAGCTTCTGGAGTAGAAGGCATATTTGCACCTTCACTAACAACAATACATCCGTTTTTCAACAATGTATTTGCGTCATCTCCATTTAATTCATTTTGTGTTGCACAAGGCATTGCTGCTTCACAAGCAATACCCCAAGGTTTTTCTCCTGCAAAGAATTTAGCCGATGGGTATTTTTTCACGTATTCGCTAATTCTTCCTCTTTTTATATTTTTAAGTTCCATTACAAATGCTAATTTTTCAGCATCTATACCATCTTCATCATAAATATAACCTGATGAATCAGATAATGTAACTACTTTAGCTCCAAGTTGTGTTGCTTTTTCACAAGCGTATTGTGCAACATTTCCTGAACCTGAAATTACTACTGTTTTACCTTCAATAGTATCTTTTTTTGTTTCAAGCATATTTTGTGCAAAATATACGGCTCCGTAACCTGTTGCTTCTGGACGAATTAATGAACCTCCCCAAGACATACCTTTACCGGTAAGTACACCAGTAAACTCGTTACGTAATTTTTTATACATTCCAAATAAATATCCTATCTCTCTTCCTCCAACACCTATATCTCCCGCAGGAACATCAGTGTTAGGTCCAATATGACGGAATAATTCACTCATAAAACTTTGACAAAAACGCATAATCTCACCGTCAGACTTTCCTTTAGGATCAAAATCTGAACCTCCTTTTCCACCACCCATAGGTAATGTAGTTAAGGCATTTTTAAATACTTGTTCAAAAGCTAAAAATTTAAGAATACTTAAGTTTACTGAAGGGTGAAAACGCAAACCTCCTTTGTAAGGTCCAATTGCTGAGTTCATTTCAATTCTGTACCCTCTATTTACAACAATTTCTCCATTGTCATCAATCCAAGGAACACGAAACATTAAAACTCTCTCTGGTTCTACCATTCTTAGTAAAATGTTTTTACCATTATAAATGTTTTGACTTGCGATATAAGGAATAACTGTTTCGGCTACTTCTTGTACAGCTTGTAAAAATTCTGGTTCATGCTGGTCTCTCTTTTTAACCAAATTCATGAACTCTTTTATTTTAGATTCCATAATTTACGATGTGTTATTTTGTATATTTTTAAATTTACTATACAAAGGTACTTATTTTTTAAAAAATACTTTAAAAATTTAGCGTTTATTTACGCAACTATTTTCGTGAACTAAAACGTTTTAGTTCAACCTGTTTACACCCCTATTTAGGTCCTTATATAAACGCTCTTTTTATTTAAAAAAAAGTCTTAAAATCTCACTTAATAATATTTATTTCATCAAAATAAATTTGTGTAAATTTGCCAACATAATTTTATGTTGAAAATGTTAGATAAAGCAAAAGAATTAATTGAGGAAGTAAAAGCATTTAATGCTACAACGAAAGATGAAGTAGAAGCTTTTAGAATTAAATACCTTGGTAAAAAAGGGGTATTGAATGAATTGTTTGCAGAGTTTAAAAATGTTGAAAATCATTTAAAAAAAGATTTTGGACAAGCTTTAAACACGCTAAAAAATACTGCTGAAAATAAAGTTAAAGAATTAAAAGAGGCTCTAGAAAATGCTCAAGAGCAAAAAGGAATGTATGGTGATTTAACGCGTCCTGCAGAACCTATTGAGTTGGGTTCTAGACATCCAATATCTTTAGTTAGAAATAAAATTATAGACGTATTTTCTAGAATTGGATTTACCGTTTCTGAAGGTCCTGAAATTGAAGACGATTGGCATAATTTTACCGCTTTAAATTTACCTGAATATCATCCGGCGAGAGATATGCAGGACACCTTTTTTATTGAAAAAAATCCAGATATCTTACTGCGTACACATACTTCGTCTGTACAAATGCGCTATATGGAAACGCATAAACCGCCTATTAGAACTATTTCTCCGGGAAGAGTTTTTAGAAACGAAGATATTTCTGCACGTGCACATTGTATTTTTCACCAAGTAGAAGGACTGTATATAGATACCGATGTTTCTTTTGCCGATTTAAAGCAAACACTGCTGTACTTTACAAAAGAAATGTTTGGAAAGTCTAAAATTAGATTGCGACCTTCTTACTTTCCTTTTACAGAACCAAGCGCCGAAGTTGATATTTATTGGGGATTGGAAACAGAAACAGATTACCGAATTACCAAAGGAACAGGATGGTTAGAAATTATGGGATGTGGAATGGTAGACCCTAACGTGTTAAGAAATGCAAATATAGATCCTGAAGTATATTCTGGATACGCATTTGGTATGGGTATTGAACGTATTGCAATGTTGTTATATCAAATACCTGATATTAGAATGTTTTATGAAAATGACGTACGCTTTTTAGAGCAATTTAAGTCTGTTTTATAAAAAATAACTTAGTTTGTAGGTGTGAAAAAAGATATTTTTATTCCAAAGGTTGAGCATGTATACCTCGCTGTTGTAAAAGAATATAACAACGAGTATGAGTGTGATGATTGGGTAGCATATATTATTAATAATAAAGATACCGATTTAGAAATGGTTTTAATTGTTTCTGAAGGATTTGACAAAGATACTTCGGCTAAAACATCGGTAATGCGCCATAAAATTGACAAGCTCCCAGCAAAATCATACGCCAAAGTTGAATTGTTACAAGAAGAAGTGCTAAAACTTTCTAATTCTTTTAATGTTTCTTTTTTTGAAGGACAACAGATGTACGATAAAAAATTTGTTTTTGAAAAAGGAACTATTAAAGAACGTTATTTACGTATGATTCCTTTACTAAACAAAAAAGGTGTTTTGAAAAAATAAAAAAGCCGGTTAATTAAACCGGCTTTTGTTTTCTTAAAAAGTCAAAATATAAATATTAAGCTACTCTTACATTTACCGCATTTAACCCTTTTTTACCTTCTTTTAATTCAAACTCAACCTCATCTCCTTCTTTAATTTCATCAACTAAACCTGAAATGTGTACGAAATAATCTGTGTTTGATTCTGCATCAATAATAAATCCAAATCCCTTAGATTCATTAAAAAATTTTACTGTTCCTTTTTTCATTTTGATATTAAATATAATACTCAAAGGTAACAATTTTAAAATCAATCGAAGAATTTTAGGTAAATTAAAGCGAGTTCTATGTCTGCTATACAACCGTTTAATCTAATTTTTCGGTAAGTTTTTTTATTACTTTTTTAGGGTTTTTTTGCTGATATAAAATAGCATAAACCGCATTAATTATTGGAGTGTTAGCTTTGTTTTTTTCATTTAAAATATAAGCACTTTTGGTGGCGTAATAACCTTCGGCAATCATACTCATTTCCATTTGTGCACTTTTAACAGTATATCCTTTACCAATCATATTTCCAAACATCCTATTTCTACTAAATGTAGAATATCCTGTTACCAGTAAATCTCCTAAATATGCTGAGTTATTAATGTTGCGTTTCATTTTGTGAATTTTTTTAATAAAACGCTTCATTTCTCTAATTGAATTTGACATTAGTACAGACTGAAAATTATCTCCATATCCTAATCCATGAGCAATTCCGGCAGCTATTGCGTATATATTTTTTAGCATCGCAGCATATTCTGTACCTATAATATCATCAGACGTTTTTGTTTTTATGTAATGACTAGATAAACACTTGCTTAAATTTGAAGCAACCTCTAAATTTTGACAAGCAATAGTTAAATAAGATAACCGCTCCATAGCAACCTCTTCGGCATGACAAGGTCCTGTAATAACACCTATGTTTTTATATGGTATTTTAAACTTTTCATGAAAATGTTCACCTACAATTAATCCGCTTTCCGGAATTATACCTTTGATGGCTGAAAAAATAATTTTTGAAGAAAAATCGACCGAAATTTTATCCAACTCTCCTTTTATAAAAGCAGATGGAATTGCAAATATTAATATGTCGGCATAACTAACAATCTCGTTTATATTACTTGATATATTTAATTTTTTTACATCAAACTGTGCCGAGCTTAAATAATTTGGGTTATGGTCGTTTTCTTTAATATACTCTACTGCATTTTCATTTCTCATATACCATCCAACTTGTTCTAAGTTTTCACACAACATTTTAACAATTGCTGTAGCCCAGCTTCCTCCTCCAAAAACGGCTATTTTAGGTTTTTTACTCATTTTTTATTGACCTTTAGAAAGTCAAAAGTAAAAAAACTAAATCAATTGTATTCTTAAAAATTTACTATTTATAAAATCTGCAACGCTAAATAAATTTTAATAATTCAAAAGAACTCTTAATTTATTATATTCGTTATTTACTTTTGTATTTTTATATCATCATTTTATTTAAAACTTACTTTTGAGTACACTTAAACGCTTTTTTAAAGACACTATAATTTACGGTATTGCAGCTGTTTTACCTAGAGTTATAAATTTTTTATTGGTAAAAGTACATTCTGATGCGTTGCAAACAAATACGTATGCTGAAAATACAAACTTTTATATATGGATAGCGTTACTAGCTGTTTTACTTACTTTTGGAATGGAAACAGCTTTTTTTAGGTTTTATAAATCTGAAGAAAAAAAAGATGCCTTAGTTTCTACCGTTTTTATTAGTATTTTAATTACTGTTTCGGTTTTTGTGATTTTAGGATTGACATTTTCTGAAACTTTTATGCAATTGTTAGATTTTAAAAACAATCCGCTTCAATTAAAACTACTTATTGGCATTTTAGCTATAGATACTTTAATGATGGTTCCTTTTGCTTATTTAAGAGCTTCTAACAAACCTGTAAAATATGCCGTTATTAAATTAATAAATGTTGCCATTATTGTCACCATAAACTTGGTATTCTTAAAATTTATTCCTCAATTCTTATCAGAAGAAAAAAGCATTCCTTCTCTTTTATTAAAAGCCTATAATAGTACCGCTAAGGTTAATTTTATTTTTATAGCAAACATTATTGGTAGCGCAATTTCATTTTTATTATTACTTCCTTATTTACTCAAATTTAAGTGGCAATTTAGTGGTGCATTACTTAAAAAAATAATAACCTATAGTTGGCCTATTGCGGTTGCGGGAATTGCTTATGTTATTAACGAAAATTTAGATAAAATTTTAATAGGTAGAATGCTAGATAAAAATACGATGGGTATTTATGCTGCTTGCTATAAGCTCGCTATATTTATGAACCTTTATATTATGGCTTTTAGACTTGGAGCTGAACCTTTCTTTTTTAATAATTCTAGCAAAGCAAATGCTAAAGAGGTGTATGCTAAAATTTTAAACTACTTTATTATTATAGGTTCTTTGGTATTTGTTGGTATTGTTGTTTTTATTGATTTTCTAAAACAACTGTTTATTAATGAGCGTTTTTGGGAAGCTATTGTTATTGTACCTATTATTTTACTCGCCAATTTATTTTTGGGCATTTACCATAATTTAGCTGTTTGGTACAAGTTAACAGATAAAACACGATTTGGAATGTGGTTTTCTATAATTGGAGCTATTATTACCATTATTTTTAACGTGGTTTTAATTCCTGTTATTGGTTTTATAGCTTCGGCTTGGGCAACTCTTTTAGCATACGGTTGTATGATGCTATTATCTTATTTTATTGGAAAAAAACATTATCCGGTTCCGTATAACTTAAAAAAATCTGGTATTTACTTAACCGTAGCTGTATTTATAGCTTTTATCTCTTTTATATATTTTAGAGAAAACTACTGGGTTAGTACAGGGCTTGTTTTAATGTATGGATCTCTTATTTTTTGGAATGAAAAAACAGACTTACTAACAATAATAAAAAGTAAAAAATAATTAAATCTTATATTTTAATGAAAATTCAAATTATAAATAAATCAAAACATTTATTACCTAATTACGAAACTGTAGCTTCAGCCGGTATGGATATACGAGCTAATATTTCAGCACCTATTACATTAAAACCTTTAGAACGTACCATTGTTAAAACAGGTCTTTTTATTGCGCTTCCTGTTGGCGCTGAAGCTCAAGTTCGTCCGCGAAGCGGACTCGCGGCAAAAAAGGGAATTACCGTACTAAATGCACCTGGAACTATTGATGCTGATTACAGAGGTGAAATAGGTGTTATTTTAGTGAATTTATCTAATGAAGATTTTGTAATAAACGATGGTGAACGTATTGCTCAATTAATAATTGCTAAACACGAACGGGCTGTTTGGGAAGAAGTTGAGGTGTTAAGTGAAACCGAGCGCGGCGCCGGAGGGTTTGGTTCTACAGGAGTTTAAAAAACCAATAAAAAAAACCTTAGTAAGTTTTACTAAGGTTTTTTTTATTTATTGCTTGTTTATAGCTTCTTTAATTTTGGTTTCCAGTTCTTCTGCCAACTCTGGATTATCTTTAATAAGTGTTTTAACAGCATCGCGTCCTTGTCCTAATTTTGTATCTCCGTAACTAAACCATGAGCCACTTTTTTTAACAATTCCAAACTCAACAGCTAAATCTAAAATTTCACCTACTTTTGAAATTCCTTCGCCATACATAATATCAAATTCTGCTGTTTGAAATGGTGGAGCTACTTTGTTTTTAACAACTTTTACTTTAGTACTATTTCCTACTACTCTATCACCATCTTTTATTTGCGTACGTCTTCTAATATCTAAACGAACTGAAGCGTAAAATTTTAAAGCGTTACCACCTGTTGTTGTTTCAGGATTTCCAAACATCACACCTATTTTTTCACGTAACTGGTTTATAAAAATTACGGTACAGTTTGTTTTGTGTATTGTACCTGTTAACTTTCTAAGAGCTTGCGACATTAATCTTGCGTGTAATCCCATTTTAGAATCACCCATTTCACCTTCTATTTCACTTTTAGGTGTTAATGCAGCAACAGAATCTATTACAACAATATCAATAGCTCCAGAACTAATTAAGTTATCAGCTATTTCTAACGCTTGTTCTCCGTAATCTGGTTGAGAAATAATTAAATTATCTATATCAACTCCTAGGTTTTCAGCATAAAAACGATCAAAAGCATGTTCAGCATCAATAAAAGCTGCTATACCTCCTGCCTTTTGAGTTTCGGCAATTGCATGTAATGTTAAAGTAGTTTTACCTGAAGATTCAGGACCGTAAATTTCAATAACTCTACCTCTAGGATATCCTCCAACTCCTAAAGCTAAATCTAATCCTAATGAACCTGTTGAAATTGCATCTACATCGTCAATAGCTACATCGCCCATTTTCATAACGGTTCCCTTTCCGTAGGCTTTATCTAATTTATCTAAGGTAAGCTGTAATGCTTTTAATTTTGCTGCTTTTTCTTTATTCTCTGCCATAGTGCTAAATAATAAGTTAAAATTGTGAATGGCTAAATTATGAAAAACTATTGAGTTAAAATAACTCTTTTACTGTTACAATTATTATTGCGTATTTTTGTGGTATTATTCTTATTTTAACTTCTTAATTATGAAAACAGCTTCTTTAACAAATAATATTATTTACAATGATACTAAACCTGCTATCTCTGTTTTGTTCGAAACCGAAACCACTAAAGAAATTAGAATTGTTTTTAGAAACAATCAATTTATGAAAAAACATAAAACCTCATTTCCTATTACAGTAGAAATTTTTGAAGGTGCTATTAATTTTGGTGTTGAAGGTGTTACTTATGAATTAAAAAAAGGAGATTTGGTAAGTTTAGATGCAAATATTCCTCATGATTTAGTGGCGAAAAAAGATAGTATTGTAAGACTAACTTTAGCAAAACAAGATACTGTTGATAGGGTTATTAAAGTAACAGAATAATGACTGTTTTATTTAAAAGTAAAAGGGGTTTTTTATTTGCTTTTATTGTTTACACTTGTGTTGTTGTTTTTACATTAATGATTGTTTACGACTTTTATAAAAATGGCGTTTATGTGTTATTTCCACACGTAATAACACTCGCTGTAAGTGTACTTCTTTTATGGATCTTTTATTTTACCAACTATAAACTAACTGACGAACTTTTAATATATAAATGTGGTCCGTTGAGAGGTAAAATTAAAATAAACTCGATTAGAGAAATTGTAGTTGGAAAAACTTTATGGGTAGGTTTAAAACCAGCTACCGCTAGAAATGGACTGATTGTTAAATTTAATAAGTATGATGAAATTTATATTTCGCCTGAAACCAATGAAATGTTTATTTCTGAAATATTAAAAAGAAATCCCGAAATTAAAATTGTGTATTAATTTTTTCTACAATTATTTTTTTTATTAAAACTAGCTGTCCTAAATGATAATAACCGTGCTCAATAGTTACTCTAATATTTCTCTCATAACTACCGTATTTTTTATCTACAAAAACTTGATTCAACTCTTCATCTGAAAACTGTTCTAAAATACAAACAAATTCTTGTGCATTATTTATTATTTCAGTTCTTAAGGTGTTCCAATCTTTTTCTGAAGTAATTGAAGGAGTGTTAAAGCTGTATTTATCTCTAATAGTTAGCGTACCTCCTTTTAATACATCTAATACTCCTTTAATATAATAGTTTAAATGAAAAACAAGATCTGCTATATTATTTAAAGAACCTATTTTTACAGTGGCCTGCTCCCAGTTAATATCTAATAATTGAGCTTTTAGGTTTGTTGCTACTACCCAATTACCTGTTAAATAAATTTCTTTAAACTGTTTTACCAACTGTTTTGATAAATTCATGAGTTTTCCGTATTTAATATCATTGCTATGTGTGGAATACCATCTTCTAAATATTCTTCACCTGTTTTTATAAAACCATGAGATTCATAAAATTTTTTTAAATACGTTTGAGCAGATATTTTAATTTTATCTTCTTTAAATATTTTTTGAATACATTTTATTGATTCTTTAAGAATAACGTGCCCATATCCATATGTTCGTTCTGTTTTTTTAACTACTACCCTACCAATACTAGCGAGAGAAAAATAATCACCCGATTTAAACACGCGAGTATATGCTATAATTTTATTATTCTTAAAACCTATAATATGTAGTGCTTTTTGGTCTTTATCATCAATATCTTGATATATACAATCTTGTTCTACAACAAAAACTTCAGAACGTAATTGTAAAATTTTATAAAGTTCGTTTAAAGTAAGTTCTGAAAAAGTTTTAATAATTACTTGCATCATTTTAATCTTGAATGATAAAATCTTTTATATCGTCTCTGTTATACTCAGGCTGTAAATTGCAATGATTTATTTGAAATTTTTCTAAAAGAATTTTTTCAACTTTTTCACAAACAAGATCAAATTCTGATAGTTTAATATCTTTTTTAAACTCTATATGAGCTTCAAAATGACAGTCGTGATCGTTTAGTTGCCAAATATGTACGTGATGAATATTTCGAATTTCTTTTACTTTTAGTACTTCTTTTTCTACATCATTAATTTTAATGTGTACTGGAGCAAATAACATTAATATTTTTAATGAGTCTACTAAAACACTCCAACTAACATAAATTAAGTACACCGAAATAATTAATGTAAGTACAGCATCTACCCAAAAAACTTGGTAAAACTTCATAAGTAAACCACCTACTAAAACAGCTACTGAAGTAAGCATATCGGTAAGTAAGTGTAAATATGCCGATTTCATATTTAAGTTATGCTCAGCATCATTTTTTAATAACAATACACTTAATCCATTTACAATAATACCAACTATTGCAAGCCAAATAACAATATTACTGTTAATTTGATGAGGTGTATTAAAACGTTTAACAGCTTCAATTCCTAAAAAAATAGCAATTACAATTAGTGATGTACCATTAATAAAAGCAGCAATAATTTCGGCACGCTTATAACCAAAAGTTTGTTTTAATGTTTGTTTTTTTTTACGTGTAAGTAAATTTGCTATATAACTAATTATTAATGAAATAACATCTGAAAAATTATGAACTGCATCTGATATTAAAGATAAACTTCCAGATATAAAACCTCCAATAACTTGTAGTATAGTAATTATAATGTTTAAAATAATTGAAAAAAGTAAATTTTTTCCAGTTACTGTAGGGTGATGGTGCGTATGATTGTGTCCCATTATAAATTAACTTAAAATATTAATTACATTTTACAGGAATTTTAGCGACTCTTTTTTGGTGTCTACCTCCTTCAAACGATGTGTTTAAAAATATATCTACAAAATGAAGTGCTTGATGTAAAGAAACAAATCTAGCAGGAATACTTAAAATATTAGCATTGTTGTGTAACCTAGCTAATTCTACTAATTCATTATTCCAACATAAAGCTGCTCTAATTTTTTGATGTTTATTTGCTGTAATTTGTGCACCATTACCACTTCCGCATAAAATAATTCCAAAAGTTGCTTCATTATTTTCAACTGCATTTGCTACTAAATGAATTGTATCTGGATAATCCATACTATCTGTAGTGTCGGTTCCAAAATTTAAAACTGTAAATCCTTTATGCTCTAAATGTTTTACAATTTCAAATTTATAATTTGTTCCTGCATGATCATTTCCAATTGCTATTACCATTACGTATATTATTTTATATATTATAAAGTACAAAAGTACAAATTCAATACTATTAACATATAAAAATACCATTGTTAATATTTTTATACAAAGTATTGATTTTCAGTAAGATTAGATTTTATACATAATGTGAATAATTTTATAGTTAAAATTTAAAACTATTTTTTGATAATTAAATAAAATTATCTATTACAAAAATTAGTAGTTAATACGCAAATTTTTTTATTCCTTTTTAAGAAGAAGTTTTAAACAAATATTTAATAGGTTATAAACAAATATTAATTTTTTTTTATTAAAATTTAATGTGAATTATGTAATCTAAAATTATGTTAATAACTACCATATCTATATTGATTTTTAACTTATTACTTTTTAAAAAAGTGTTAATAAGTATTGATAAATGACAAATACAAATCAATAGCTAAAAATTTATTGTAGATATTAACACTATATAATAACAATCATATTTTTTTAATTTAAAAATATATTTTCTTTATTATATTAATTAGTGTTAATAACTAACTTTATGTATATTTTTTAAAATATTATAAGAAATAGTATTAGGTGTATTTGTTGTGTTAAATGCAGCGTTAATACCTTTAATAGAAAAAAAAATTCCTAGAATAAAAATAAAGATGAAAAATAAGATTATTTTATACAATCGATTCATAACAGGTAGATAGTTATTATAAAGACGATGTATTTAGGTAGTTGTTACAATTATATTAAGAAAATTTTAACATTTTTAATTTACTATAAAATTTAATTTTTCAGGAAGTATTGTTACCGTAAAATTATGAGTACCTACCAGTTCTCCATCAGCCTGAATAAATACATTTTTGGTATCTAAATTTTTTACGGTAATTTTTGAAGTTTTATAGGTTTTAACAAGTTTATGATTTGTTAAATGACCATTAAAAATATTTCTAATATTTTTTATAAGTGTAAAAAATGTAATTTTTTTAATAAAGGTAATATCAAATAATCCGTCATTTAAAGAAGGATTTTTAGTTAACTGCATTCCTCCTCCTGAATATTTACATAAACCTATAAGAAGCATTAAAGTTTTTTCTTTAACAATACTGTTATTAAACTCAATATGTAAAAGACTTCTTTTAAACTTAAATATACCTACAAGCGCTGCAATAATGTAAGCTAATGAACCTAATTTTTTATATTTAATAATGTTATTAACTACGTAACCATCAAATCCAACACCGGCTAAATTGTTAAAAAATACTTCTTTATTTTCTGATTCTATATAAATTCTACCAATATCCTGCTTAAATATTTTTTTATTTTTAATAGTAAGTACTGCTTCTTTTATATTGTTAGAAATAGCATATGTTTTAACCCAATCGTTACCGGTTCCAATAGGTATAATACCAATTATTACATTAGCTATTAAATTGCTTTTTGTTTTTAAAACACCATTTACAATATTGTGTAAAGTACCATCTCCTCCAACACAAATAAATTTTGTGAAACCTTTATTTATAGCATTTTGTACTAATTTTATAGAGTGATTTTTATATTCTGTAAATTTAAATTCAAAGTTAAAACCTTGTGATTTTAATTCGTTGTAAATATTTTCCCAGTTTTTAGTTGCCGCATTATTTCCTGAAGTAGGATTAATAATTACAAACCATTTATTTACCATAAAATATATATTAATACCTGTGTAAAATACAAATACAAATTTATATAAGTATTTCTTAACACATTACAAGTTTAAATATTTGTATTTTTGAGCATTAAAATACAATAATGTCAAAAAGAAAAAAATTATATAAAAAAAAGGGAAATATTATTAAAGATTTAACCCGAAAAATACTTCAATTATTAAATCAGTTTCCAAATAAAAGTTTCAACTACAAACAAATATCTTCTAAGTTAGCTATTACTGATGCTAATGGAAGAAATCAGATTATAAAAAAATTAGAAGCTTTAAAATTAGAGGAAAAAATAGAAGAAGTAACCAGAGGAAAGTTTAAAATTATACCACTTTCAAAATATTATATAGGTACTTTAGATGTAATATCTAACGGAAACGCTTACTTTATTTGTGATGAATTAGATCACGATATATATATCCCTTCTAGAAATTTAAACCACGCATTAGATAATGATATTGTAAAAATTTATTTATACAATAGAAAGAAAAATAGTAGAGAAGAAGGAGATGTAGTTGAAATAATAAAACGTTCTAAAACAACATTTGTAGGCGTACTACAAATAAATAAAAACTTCGGATTTGTAATACCTGATGATAAAAAAATGTATACCGATATTTTTATATCAAAAGGAAAATTTAAAAAAGCAAATGACGGTGATAAAGTGTTGGTAAAAATGACAGATTGGCCCGAGAATTCTAAAAACCCATTTGGAGAAGTTATAGATGTTTTAGGAAAGCCGGGTGATCATCATACAGAAATACATTCTATTTTATTAGATTACGGTTTACCATATAAGTTTCCTAGTAAAGTAGAAGATGTTGCTAAAAAAATTCCTACTAAAATAACAGATGATGAAATTAAAAATAGGAGAGATTTAAGAGATACAACTACGTTTACTATAGATCCAAAAGATGCTAAAGATTTTGATGATGCTTTATCTTTTAAACCTCTTGAAAATGGTAATTATGAAATAGGAATTCATATTGCAGATGTGTCACATTACGTTCAGGAAAAATCAGTTTTAGATGAAGAAGCTTACAATAGAGCTACTTCGGTTTATTTAGTTGATAGGGTGGTACCTATGTTACCCGAGGTTTTATCAAATGGAGTGTGTTCACTTCGTCCTAATGAAGAAAAACTTACTTTTTCAGCTATTTTTGAAATAAATGAAAAAGCACATGTTGTTAAACAATGGTTTGGTAGAACCATTACGTATTCTGATAAGCGATTTAGCTACGAAGAAGCTCAAGAAATTATAGAAACTAAAGTACAAACTATTTCTTCAAACAACTCTTTAACCGGTAAAGAATATACTGTTGATTTAAAAATAGTATCTGCAATTGTAAAACTTGATGAGCTAGCTAAAAAACTTAGAAAAAGAAGATTACAACAAGGCGCTATTACTTTTGATAGAGTAGAAGTAAAATTTAATTTAGATAAAAATTATGAGCCTGTTGGGGTTTATTTTAAAGAATCTAAAGATGCAAATAAGCTAATTGAAGAATTTATGCTTTTAGCAAATAGGAGAGTGGCTGAATTTGTGGGAAGTAATAAAGGAGTACCAACAAATAAAACATTTATTTATAGAGTACACGATGAACCTGATATTGAAAAAATAACAGCTTTACAAACCATTGTAAGTAAGTTTGGTTATAAAAATAAAATTGATACTAAAAATAAAAAAACAACAGCTTCATCTTTAAATAAATTATTACAAGATGTTCATGGAAAAGGAGAAGCTAATTTAATAGAAACGTTGGCAGTACGTACTATGAGTAAAGCTGTTTATACTACTAAAAATATAGGCCATTACGGATTAGCTTTTGATTATTACAGCCATTTTACATCACCAATTCGTCGTTATCCTGATGTAATGACACATAGGTTGTTACAGCACTATTTAGATGGTGGAAAATCTGTAAACGCTATTGTATACGAAGAAAAATGTAAACATGCTTCAGAAATGGAACAGTTAGCCACCAAAGCAGAACGTGATTCAATAAAATACATGCAAGTTAAATACATGCAAAAACATCAAGATGAAGAATTTAAAGGTGTAATTTCAGGTGTAACAGAGTGGGGTATTTATGTTGAAATAATAGAAAATAAATGCGAAGGAATGGTTAGAATACGTGAAATAAGAGACGATTACTACATTTTTGATGAAAAACAATATGCTCTAGTTGGACAAGCAACTAAAAATATTTATCAGTTAGGTGACTATGTTTTAATAAAAGTAAAAAACACAGATTTAGAACGTAAGCACTTAGATTTTACACTTATAAAAAAGATTAGTAAATAATTAACTTAGTAAGGTACAATTATTGCTTAATTTAGAAGTTGTATAAGTTAAAACAAAACTAAAACTAAAATGAAAAAGCTAGTCATACTATTTATTTTTTCTATTTCGTTAATTAACGCACAAGAAAAAATCACAAAAAAATTAGGAGATTTTAATACATTAAAAGTTTTTAATGGTTTACCTGTAGAAATAAAAAAAGGCGATACTGCTAAAATTGAAATTTTTGGAACACAATCAGATGATGTGGTTGTAAAAAATTCTGACGGAATATTAAAAGTTAGATTACGTTTTCCTGATAGTTTTACCGCAGAAGACGTAAAAATAATACTTTATTATACAAACAATATAGCTGTTTTAGATGCTAATGAAGGAAGTAAAATTTTTTCAAACGAACCAGTTACACAAAAACACTTAGAAGTAAAAGTACAAGAAGGAGCTAAAATTAAATTACCTATTAATGTTAAATATTTAGTTGTAAAATCGGTTACAGGAGGAGTTATAAAATTAACTGGTACAACTCAAAACCAAACAGTAGAAGCAACAACAGGAGGTACCTATTTTAGTTATAAACTACAAAGTAAACAAGCTATAATTACTGCAGCGTCAGGCGCAAGAGTTGAAGTAAGTGTTGCAGATGTATTAGATGCTAAAGTAAGGTTTGGAGGTACAATTTTATACAAAGGAACTCCTGATGTAAAGAAAATTAAAAAAATAATAGGCGGTACAATTAAAAATAAAAATTAGGTTATAATTTAATTATTATCTTTGTCGTGTAAAATTTATTAAAATGAATGCATTATATATTTTTTTAGGAGTAGTTGGAGCCCCACAAGTAATTATAATTGTGGTTGTAATTTTATTGTTATTTGGTGGTAAAAAAATACCGGAGCTTATGAGAGGTTTAGGAAGTGGTATTAAAGAGTTTAAAAAAGCTACTAAAGACGATGATGATGACTCAAAATTAGAAGAGGGTAAAAAATAATCCTAAATCGTTAGATAAAATATTAAAAAGTAAAACAAAAAATAGAGGTTTTTTTAACCTCTATTTTTTGTTTTGTAAATTAAGCTAGGTGATTGATAGCTGTTTTAATTCTTTTAATAGTTTCTTCTTTTGTTATCATTTCTGCAATATCAAATAAGTGAGGACCTTTTAAAGCACCTACTAAACTCAATCTAAAAGGTTGCATTATTTTACCAAAACCTATTTCTTTACTTGTAATCCATTCTTTAACAACAGTTTCTATATTTTTAGAAGTAAACACTTCAATTTTAGTTAATATAGTTATTAATTCAAGCATTAAGTCAGGAGTATTTTCTTTCCATTGCTTTTTAACGGCTTTTTCATCATATTTTTCAGGAGCTTTAAAAAAGAAATTACTTAATTCCCAAAAATCACTTACAAAAGTAGCTCTTTCTTTTATTAAAGAAATTACTTTTACAACATATGTTTTATCAACTTTAATTCCTTTTTCTTCTAAAATAGGAACAAATAACGAAGCCAATTCTTCGTTAGGTTTTTGCAACATATATTGTTGATTAAACCACTTTGTTTTATCTGGATTAAATTTAGCACCACTTTTACTAACTCTACTTAAGTCGAATGCTTGAATTAGTTCTTCAAGAGAAAAGAGTTCTTGCTTTGTACCAGGATTCCAACCAAGTAAAGCAAGCATATTAATAAATGCTTCAGGAAAATATCCATCCTCTTTATATCCTCTTGAAATTTCATTATTTTCTTCGTTTTTATACTCTAAAGGAAACACAGGAAACCCAAGTTTATCACCATCTCTTTTACTTAATTTTCCTTTACCAACAGGTTTTAGTATTAGTGGTAAATGAGCAAATTTAGGTATGTCCCAACCAAATGCTTGGTATAACGCAATATGAAGTGGGAGTGAAGGCAACCATTCTTCCCCTCTAATTACGTGAGTTATTTTCATTAAATGATCGTCTACAATATTTGCTAAATGATATGTAGGCATTCCATCACTTTTAAATAGGATTTTATCATCTAATAAATTGGTTTTAAAAGATACATGACCACGAATTAAATCGGTTGTAGTAATTTCATCGAGATTCTTATCATACATTTTAAATCGAACCACATATTTATCGCCATTAGTAATGCGTTGTTCAACCTCTTCTTTTGATAGAGAAATTGAATTGGTTAATTTTTCTCTATTGTGCCAATTATAAATAAATGTTTTTCCTTTTTCTTCGTGATTTTTTCGGTGTAAATCTAATTCTTCAGGAGTGTCAAAAGCATAATATGCTTTTCCTTTTTCTATTAATTCATCGGCAAATTTTTTATATAAATATTTACGTTCAGATTGGCGGTAAGGACCAAATTTTTCATTTACATTTGGACCCTCATCAAAAGGAATATGACACCAATTCAAGGAATCAACAATATATTTTTCTGCATTTTTCACATAGCGGGTTTGATCTGTATCTTCTATTCTTAAAATAAAAGTACCGTTATTTTTTTTAGCAAAAAGATAATTAAATAAGGCGGTTCTAACACCACCAATATGTAAAGGACCTGTAGGACTAGGAGCAAATCTTACTCTAACATCATTCATTTTTAATACATTTTAAAGTGCAAAGATAATTTATAGGTAGTTAGTAAAAGTATTTTGATTAAAAAAAAAGGGCTACTTCGAAGTAGCCCTTTTAAAATCAGCCCAATAAATGATTTTAAATACCCTTTGAAACTAATCAAAGAATGCGTTCACGTGGGGAATTAAAAGATATTTATTTAAATCCGTATATTTTTTTTATAAACTCTATTCTCTTTAGAATTACCAATAACTTTATTTAACATATAAAAATTTAAACCAGTGAGGATTAAAATAATCAATCCTATTGAAATAAGTTTGATGTTTTTGTTTGCAATTTTTTTATCAGAAAGCATCAGTATAACAAATTTTTAATAAATATACTACAAAAATAGCTTAAAAACAAATCTTGGTCATTAGGAAATACCCTCTTTTTAAAAAGTGAAAATCCCCAAATCATTTTTTAACTTCAATTTAAAAGTTTAACTTTAGCGCATAAAATAAAATTATTATGAGTAGAATATCTTCTAAAAGAGCGAAAGAATTAAATCAAAATTTTATCAACACAAGATCTAAAGCAATTAACAAAGCAATTAATAAAGATGATGCTATATCTAGCTGGTTTTCTTTAGATGAAATTAAAAAATACATAGCTTACATTGAAAGCGAAGCAAAAGCACAAGGAATTTCTGTGAATGGTCTTCGAGTTTATTTTGGCGCTTATCCGGCTAAGGATATAATAAATCCAAAAAACGATAATTTATCTACTGTATTTTTTGTACCTACAACAAGTAATATTGCTACTCAAAAATCTGCTACAGCTGCAGCAGGAGGAGGGTCAGACGTTGAAACTATAGATGGTTTAAATTTAGGTACTATGGGAAACCCACCATCAGCACCATATCCGCAACAATAGTGTTATTTTTGACATAAGGGCACATATTATTTTAATAGTTATAGCTATAACTTTAGTAATCGGGTTGTATTATTACAATAAATTTAGAGGATCTAAATTTAAGTATTTTATGTATCTGATGGGCTATGTTTTTATCAATGAAGTAATAGGAAATATACTAATGGAAAAGGGTGTTAATACAGCTATAATAAATAACTTATACGCTGTAATAACCACTCTTTTTTTCTTAGTTTTTTATTCATTTGTCTTCGTAAAAAAAAGCTACAAAAGAGCTAGTTATATTTTTATAATACTGTACAGTATTGCTATTTTATTAAATTCATTTTTGTTTCAAAATATTTTCACTTCATTACAGTCGTACACCTTTATTCTTGGTTTTTTCTTAGTAACCATAACAATTATTTTGTTTTTTATTGAAATAATGAATTCAGACAAAATACTAGTTTTAAGAAAGATATTTTTATTTTGGATGAGTATAGGTGTTTTAATATTTAACTTAGGATTAATACCCGTTTTAATAGTGGGAGAATTAATACGTTGGGATGGGATATTTCACTATATAATACTCTTTTTAAATGTGATTATGTATAGCTGTTTCATAGTTGGATTTATTGTAAGTGATAAGAAGTATAACTAATACGAATATGGATAATAAAGAAATTGAAATTTTAATTTTTATTACTACAATTATTGTTTTAGTATTAGCACTAACACTTATTTTGTTTTTCTTTAAGTTTCAACAAAAAAAAACAGCATATTTATTAAAGCAACGAGAAGCTCAAAAGAAATTTGAAGAAGAAATATCTAAATCTAAATTAGAAATACAAGAACAAGCATTACAAAATATTAGTTGGGAAATTCATGACAATGTAGGTCAATTACTCTCTGTCGCTAAAATGCAGTTAAATATAATGCAAGTAAGTCTGCCCGAATCACACCAACAAAAAGTTATTGAAACAGGAGAAATTATTGGTAAAAGTCTTCAAGAGCTTAGAGGTTTAGCCAAATCTTTAAACCCCGATACGATAAAAAGTAAAGGGTTAATAGAGTCTATAACTCTTGAAATAAATAGGTTTAATAGGTTAAATTTTATCAGCGCAACATTAAAAGTTATTCATGAACCGTATAGTTTGAGCGATGAAAAAGAGATTATTTTGTTTAGAACACTTCAAGAGTTTTTTAACAACACACTAAAACATGCAAAAGCAAATAAATTAGATGTAGTGTTGCAATTTACAGATTCAAGTTTAGAAATTAGTGCAGAAGATAACGGTGTTGGTTTTGATATTGATGACAAATCAAATAGAACAGGAATAGGTTTGGTAAATATGAAAAGTAGAGCTAAATTAATAGGTGCTAAAATAGATTTAATATCATCTTTAAATAAAGGAACAAAATTGCTAATCAGTTGTCCAAAATAATCATATTATGAAAAAAATTAATATAATAATTGTAGATGATCATTTACTTTTTTCTCAAGCATTAGAAAGCTTAATATCTGATATTGAGGAATATAATGTAATCGCTGTTTTAAATAGCGGTAAAGAGGTGGTAGATTATTTTTCAGGAAATAATAAAAAACCTGATGTGATATTAATGGACATACAAATGCCTATTATGAATGGTATTGAAGCTACAAAGTGGTTAAAATCAAATCACCCTGAGGTTAGAGTATTAGCGTTATCTATGGAATGTGAAGAGGATACAATTATTAAAATGCTTAGAGCCGGAGCAAGAGGTTATTTATTAAAAGACATACATCCTTCTATTTTAAAACATGCCATAAACGAAGTTTATACTACCGGCATTTTTTATACAGAAGATATTGCAAATACACTTTTAAATTCAGTTAATAGCAGTAAAAAGAATACACCAATTCCTTTAAAAGAAAAAGAGTTACAATTTTTAAAGCTAACCTGTACTGAAATGACTTATAAACAGATTGCTGAAAAAATGTTTTTAAGTCCAAAAACAATAGATCATTACAGAGAAGTTTTGTTCGAAAAATTGAACGTTAAAACTCGTATTGGATTGGTGTTGTACGCTATAAAAGAAAAAATTGTAAAACTTTAGAATATAGATAATTCTGTTTTCGTAGTAAACAATTCTAATGCGTTAATTCCTTTGTAGGAATTTCCTTTTTTGTTTAATCTAGGACTCCATACAGTTATACAATATTTTCCAGGGTGTATAGCTACAATCCCTCCACCAACACCACTTTTTCCAGGTAATCCAACTTTAAAAGAAAAAGTTCCCGCTTCGTCATAAAGGCCACACAACTGTACAGTAGCATTAATTCTTTTGGTAATGCTTAGTGAGATTATTTCTTCTCCGGTGTATGGTAAAACACCTCTATTAGCGTATAATAAAAATGCTTTTGATAACGCTTCACAACTCATTTCAATAGAGCATATGTGGTAGTAAAAGTCTAACACATCATCAATGTTATTTTTAATATTTCCGAAAGACTTCATTAAATTAACATGTGCAGCATTTTTAAAACCGTATTTTTTTTCAGAAGCAACTACATTTAAATTGTAATTAATGTTGTTGTTGTTTCCTAGTTTTTGTACAAAAGCTAAAAATTCATCTTTAGGATTTTTTAATTTACTTATTAGAATATCACACAAAACAAGAGCTCCGGCATTTATCAACGGGTTTCTAGGAATGCCCTTTTCAAACTCTAACTGAACTAATGAGTTAAAAGGGTCTCCTGAAGGTTCTACACCTACGCGTTTCCATAGTTTATTACCTACTATTTTTAAAGCTAGCGTAAGTGCAAACACTTTAGAAATACTTTGTATAGAAAACGTATCTTTATAATCTCCAGCGCCAAAACTGTCTCCAGAAATGGTAACCAAACCTATTCCAAACTTATTAGCGTCTACTTTTTTTAATTCAGGAATATAATTTGCTATTTTTCCCTTATTGGTACTATTTCTAAATGTATTGTAAACCTCGTTTATAACTAGTTGATAGTTCATTTGGTGTAAAATAAAAGTACAAAATTATATTTTAAAGTTTAAAATAGTATCATCTATTTAAATTATTATCTAACATTTGCAAAATAATAATGAGATCGTTTAATTTTAAGTATTTTTAGGCTTCAGTAATAAATTATAATTTGAATCATTTTAATCACATACAAAAAGAACTTAATAAGTTTATTAAAAAATATTACACCAATGAACTTATAAAAGGGCTTCTATTGTTTTTTTCTATAGGTTTATCTTACTTTTTGTTTACAATTTTTATTGAGTATTTTCTTTGGTTATCACCACTATTTCGTACGGTATTATTTTGGGTTTTTATTGTAATAGAACTACTGCTTTTTACAAAGTACATTTTAATACCGGTATTTAAATTATTCGGATTATCGAGAGGTATTTCAGAAATAGAAGCTTCTAAATTAATAGGAAATCACTTTCCTGAAGTAAAAGATAAGTTATTAAATGTGCTTCAATTACACAATTCAGCGTATAACAGTGAACTTATATCGGCAAGTATTCAACAAAAGTCTGAAGAATTACATTTCATATCTTTTAAAAAGGCTATTGACTTATCTAAAAATACAAAATTTTTAAAATATGCAGTTTTACCTTTTGCTGTTTGGGGTTTAATATACAGTACCGGTAATATTTCTATTTTTAATGATAGTTTTTCTCGTGTTGTTCACTATAAAAAAGAATATGAACAACCGGCACCTTTTTATTATAAAATAAATGAGAGTTCTTTTAATGTTGTGGAAGGGAATCCGCTTGATTTGATTGTTGAAACAATAGGAAACCCAATTCCTAACGATGTTAAAATATATTTTTTAGATCAGAGTCATTATTTAAATCAGTTGCAATTAGGTGTATTTGAATATCATTTCCAGTCGGTAAAAAAATCGTTTTCTTTTTATTTTGAAGCAAATGGAGTACGGTCTAAACATTACAAAGTTCAGGTAATTTCTACACCTGTTATTAAGAGTTTTCAAATGGAATTAAACTTCCCTTCTTATACAGGTAAAAAGAAACAATCTATTAAAAACACAGGAAATGTTGTGGTGCCACAAGGAACAACTATTAAGTGGTTGGTTGAAGCAAAAAAAACAACAACGGTTAATTTCTTTTCTAAAAAAACAGATACGGTACGTTTTAACAAATTAGAAAGCGATACTTATTCGTATACTAAGACTTTTAACTCAACAACAGCGTATGGCATTTCTTCCTCAAATAACGAATTAACTAATTTTGAAGTACTTCATTTTAGTGTGCAAGTGTTACCAGATTTGTATCCAAAAATTGCACTTACTTCTAATATTGACTCTGTAACACGAGGTTCTGTTCAGTTTTACGGGCAAGTATCTGATGATTACGGCATCACAAAGCTTCAATTGGTCTATTACCAAAAAGGAAAAAAAGAACACGTTAAAACACACGATATTCAAATTCCACACACTTCGTTCACCGATTTTTACTACACTTTTCCTGAAGGATTAACGCTTGATACTGGTGGTGTAGCTTATGAATTTTATTTTGAGGTATTTGATAATGATGCTATACATGGAAGTAAAAAAACAGCGAGTAAAACGTTTAGCTATTTTAAAAAAACAAAAGAAGCACTTGAAGAAGAGTTGTTAAAAAAGCAAAAAAATGCATTTAATAAACTTTCAAACACTTTAAAGAATACCAACGATTTTACAAAAAAAGTAGATCAACTTCAGAAGGATATTTTTAAAAAAGATCGACTTAATTGGGATGATTCAGAAAAAATAAAAGCACTTATACAACGACAAAAAAAATACAATCAGATTTTAGAAAACCAAACGTCTGAGATTCAAAAAAATTTACTAGAACAATCTGTCGCTAAAAATAACCTATTAAATAATAAAAAAAAGGAGCTTCTTAAAAGGTTAGACGAAATAAAAAAGTTGTCGAAGCGAGATAAAATGCTAGAAGAATTAAAAAAAGTTACCGACAAGATTGAAAAAGAAAAATTGGCTGATAAATTGCAAAAGCTCACCAAAAATAATAAAAGAAACCAACAGAGTTTAGAGCGAATTTTAGAATTGACTAAGCGTTTTTATGTAGAGCAAAAAGCTTCAAAAATTCAAGCAAAACTTGCAAAACTTGCAACCGAACAACAAAAAAACATAGCACATAAAAACTTAGATACAATTGCTAAAAAACAGGATTCTATAAAAAAAGTATTTGATAATATTCAAAAGGATTTTAAAGATTTGTTAAAGCAGAATAACGATTTAAAACGGCCTATGAAACTGCCTGATGATGTAAAGCCTTTTCATGATATTGAGGATGAATTAGAGAAAGCTTCAGAAAACTTAAACAATCAAAAAGTAACAGAATCTAAAAAAAATCAAAAGGCCGCATCGCGAAAAATGAAACAGTTGAGTGAAGCAATGAAAACCTCAATGATGCAGATGGAAGGTGAGGAGATTGAAGAAAATATTGGTGATTTAAGAAAAGTAGTTGAAAATTTAATCACCTTTTCTTTTAAACAAGAATCACTATATAATACCTTTTCAGCATTAAGTAGTAACCACCCTAAATATCCCGAAAATTTAAAAAAGCAATATGTGTTAAAAGAATACTTTGAGCATATTGATGATAGTTTGTACACATTATCTTTACGTTTGGTGAAAATGAGTTCTAAAATTCAAAAAGAAGTTTCTGATACGTATTATTACCTAGATAAGGTATTGTTTAATTTTAATGAAAACAACTTAGATTTAGCACACTCTAATCAGCATTTTGTAATTAATTCAGTAAACAATTTAGCGAATATGTTAAGCAATTTACTAGAAAGTTTATTAAATGCTTCGCCAAATTTTGGAAAGGGAAAAGGGAACTCTAAAAACTTTACTTTACCAGATGTTATAAAAAAACAAAGTGATATAGTAAAGCAAATGAAAGAAGGGTTAGGTAAGAAAAAGAAAACCAAACCTGGTGACACCGATTCTACAGAGCAAATGAATGGTGAAGTTTATGAAATTTATAAGCAACAACAAATGCTTAAAGAAACACTTCGTCAACTGTTGAATAATCTTAAAAACAGTAACAATGCCGGTGAATTAAGAAAAGCGATTAGTACAATGAACGAGCTTGAAAAGACTTTAATTAACAAAGGAATTACCAATCAGCTGATTGAAAAAATGATGCAATTACAACATGAGTTGCTTAAATTAGAAGATGCTAAAATGGAGCAAGGAGAGGATAATACTCGTAAATCAAATTCAAATCAATCTTCTTTTGATAAAAGAGAAATTAAAAACTTGGAATTAAAAAAAGCATATTTCAATCAAACAGAAATATTAAATAGACAATCATTACCTTTGCAGACTGTTTATCAGAAAAAGGTACAAACGTATTTTAAACCCAATAACTAGATTATGATTCAATTTAATTACGAAACGGATTTTAAACTCGAAAATGAATCTGAAATAGCAAATTGGATTGTCCGCTGTATTGTAGATTTAGGATATAAAGTAGGGGAGATTAATTATGTGTTTTGTGATGATGAGTACTTACATAAACTAAATGTGGAATACTTAAATCATGATACTTTTACAGATATAATTAGCTTTGACTATACGCTTGGGAAGGAATTAAGTGGCGATATATTTATTTCTATCGAAAGAGTTAAAGAAAACGCTACAAAATACACTCAAACACTTGATAATGAGTTAAATAGAGTAATTATTCATGGTGTTTTACATTATATGGGGTACAAAGATATGTCGGATCTAGAAAAAGAGCAGATGCGAGCCAAAGAAGATGAATGTTTAAGTAAAATATAATACCGTTCCACGTGGAACATAAAAATTAAGATATGTTTAATCAGTATGATGTAATTGTTGTTGGTGGAGGTCATGCGGGTAGTGAAGCTGCAGCGGCGGCTGCTAATTTAGGCGGAAAAACATTACTCATTACAATGAGTTTACAAAATATAGCTCAAATGAGTTGTAATCCTGCTATGGGAGGTATTGCAAAAGGACAAATAGTTCGAGAGATTGACGCTTTAGGTGGTTACAGTGGTATCGTAACAGATAAAACAGCGATTCAATTTAAGATGTTGAATAAATCTAAAGGGCCTGCTATGTGGAGTCCAAGGGCTCAAAGTGACCGTATGCGATTTTCAGAATGTTGGAGATTGATGTTGGAGCAGACTAAAAACTTAGACTTTTACCAAGATATGGTTAATGGATTGCTGATTGAAAATAATATCATTGTTGGAGTTAAAACAGCATTAGGAATTACTATAAAAGCTAAAACAGTAATCATTACTGCAGGTACTTTTTTAAACGGCTTAATTCATATAGGTGATAAAACTTTTGGAGGTGGAAGAGCAGGAGAAAGTGCTTCGACCGGAATTACAGAAGATTTGGTAAAATATGGTTTTGAAGCAGGAAGAATGAAAACAGGTACTCCTCCGAGAGTTGATGGAAGGTCGTTAGATTATTCAAAAATGATTGAACAACCGGGAGACGAAATACCTGCTAAATTCTCATATTTACCAACAACAAAAGCGTTGCAAAAACAACGTTCTTGTTATATGAGTTATACTTCTATTGAAGTGCATAATTTGCTAAGAGAAGGGTTTGATAGGTCTCCAATGTTTAATGGTAGAATTAAAAGTATAGGTCCTCGCTATTGTCCTTCTATAGAAGATAAAATAGATAGATTTGCATCTAAGGAGCGCCATCAACTATTTGTAGAACCCGAAGGTTGGGATACTGTTGAAGTGTATGTAAATGGTTTTTCTACATCGTTACCTGATGATATTCAAGATAAAGCTTTACGTAAAGTACCGGGATTTGAAAATGTGAAATTTTTTAGATATGGATACGCTATCGAATACGACTATTTTCCACCCACTCAACTAACGCATACCTTAGAAACAAAACGAATTAAGAATTTATATTTTGCAGGTCAAATTAATGGTACAACAGGTTATGAAGAAGCTGCAGCACAAGGTTTAATGGCTGGTATAAATGCAGTGTTAAATATTACAAATAAGCCACCATTTATACTAAAAAGGAATGAAGCATATATTGGTGTTTTAATAGATGATTTAATTACAAAAGGAACAGAAGAGCCTTATAGAATGTTTACTTCAAGAGCTGAGTATAGAACGTTATTACGTCAAGATAATGCCGATTTACGACTAACACCTCTTTCTTATAAAATTGGATTAGCTTCTAAAGAGCGAATGAAACGAGTAGAAGAAAAGCAAGTTAAAACAGATTTATTTGTAAAATTTTTAAAAGACTTAAGTGTAAAACCCGAGGAAATTAATCCTATTCTTGAGGCTAATAATACTGCTTTAATAAATCAATCTATGAAGATGTTTAAAATTGCAGCAAGACCACAATTAAGTTTTAATGATATTAAAGTTTTACCAAAAATAACGACGTTTATTTCTGAAAACAATATAGATACCGAGATTGTAGAACAAACTGAAATACATGTTAAGTACGCAGGTTATATTGAAAAAGAAAAAAACCAGGCAGATAAATTAAATAGGTTAGAAAATGTTAAAATACCTGCTAATTTTGATTACAATAAAGTAAAATCATTATCTATAGAAGCAAAACAAAAACTAACAAAAATTCAACCAACAACCATATCTCAAGCGAGTAGAATAAGTGGGGTTTCTCCAAGTGATATTTCGGTTTTATTAGTTTATATGGGAAGATAATTTTTATTGTTCCACGTGAAACAATAAAATATATAATATTATACGCAAAGATATTTAATAATGAATGGTGCTAAAAAAGTTTATTTAACTTGTAAAGATTATACTGTTTCTGGAGAAGAGTTTAACCTTGTTTATAACAAAAAATACACAATGTTAGAAACACTCCCAAAACCAAGTATAAAAAAATTACCTTCTTATTACCAAAGCGAAAATTACATTTCTCACACCGATTCTAATAAATCGGTTGTAGATAAAATTTATCAAATAGTAAAAAAATACTCATTAAAGAAAAAGCTACGGTTGGTAAATTCTTTTGAGTTTGAAGAAAAAAAAATTTTAGATATTGGTTGTGGAACAGGAGATTTTTTATTTGTTTGTAAAAACAATGGATGGAATGTTGTTGGGGTAGAACCAAATGAAAAAGCTAGAAGTATTTCCAAAAGTAAATTAGGAGCACACACAACCAATACGCTATTTACAGATATAGAAGAATTAAGCAATCATACATTTGATGTAATTACACTTTGGCATGTGTTAGAGCATGTGTATAATTTAGAATCGTATATCAAGTTATTAAAAAAACATCTAAAACCTTCAGGAACATTAATTATTGCTGTTCCAAACTTTATGAGTTTTGATGCGTTGTATTACAAAAAATATTGGGCTGCTTTTGATGTTCCTAGGCATTTATGGCATTTTTCTCAACACGCAATTCGTTTGCTATTCAAAAATGAAAACATGAAAGTTGTTGATGTAAAACCTATGAAGTTTGATTCTTTTTACGTTTCTCTATTAAGTGAAAAGTATAAATCAAGAAACGTTAATTTTATAAGAGCTTTTTACATAGGTTTGCGTTCAAATTTAAAAGCAATGAAAACAAAAGAGTATTCTTCACTAATTTACGTGTTAAAAAACAGCTAAAACAACGTGTAATAAGTTTAAAAAGCGTTTTATACCTATAAACAACCAAGTACTCTCAAAAAATAAAAAAGCGGCTTAAATAGGCTTATTTAAAGCGATTTAAAATAGTAATAAATTATAATAAGTATAGTATCAATAAAAAATATTAATACTATAAAAATCTCATTAAGTTAGTTTTTGTTTTATATTCGCACCTAAATAATTTACAATAAATCTAAACACCCTATCATGAAAAAAGTACTACTTATTATTTTTATAACAACCTTATCGTCTTGCAATCAAACTAAAATTGCATATGTAGATGTTGAAGCGTTAATGAAAGATTACAAAGCAACTGTTGCTTTAGAAGATGAATATAAATCTGAGCAAGAAAAAATTGCTAAAAAATTAGATAGTATGGGAGCTCCTTTTAAAACTAAATTGGCAAACTATTACCAAAACGCCAAAAAAATGTCTGCAAAAAAGAGATCTGAAACAGAACAAGCTTTACAGCAAGAACAACAAATGTTGCAAATGATGCAACAACAAGCTTCTCAAGAGCTTCAAAATAGTACTCAAAAAAAATCTGAAGAAATTACAAAACGAATCGATAGTTTTGTTGCTAATTATGCTAAAGAAAAAGGGTACAATTTAATTATAGGAACTTCAGGAAAAGGAACCGTAATGTATGGTGATGATAACATTAATATTACCGATGAAATTCTAGAAATTTTAAATAATGATTTTTCTAAATAAATACATAAACAGTTGATTATCAATAAAAAAGACCTTAATTTAAGGTCTTTTTTATTGTGCGTTATATTTGGTTTATAATATAAAGACCAATAACATTTAAAATAAAATAAACAGTTATAGTCATTGCTCCTGCGTAATCTTTAGCCAACCGTTGTCCAATTAGTAAAAATATAAGTGTAATTGCAGCAATTTCTAGTCCTACTTTAGCTATTATGGTTTCCCCTGAAGTTATAATATGATATAAGCCAATTGCCATAAGTACACCTGCAGCAATTTCAAAGATTAATATTTGAATTAAGAGTAGAGGAACCATTTTAGATAAAATGGTATTTTTTAAATGGTTTGAAATAAAATCTACATTCCCTTTCCAATCAGAAATTTTATCAAACCCAGATTGTAAAAAGGTGAAAATAAAGAATATAAGTATAAGTATTTCAGTTGAATGAGTATTAAAAATAGACATATTTTTAGTTGTTTGTATTATTCTTTAGTATGTAGTAACCGAGTTAATTTTATAGATAAATCTAGTAAAATTATTTTAGCATTCCCATTTCGTTCAATATGATAAATAGCTTCATTAATTTCATTATTAATATCTAAAATATTGCCACTATGTATAAAAGGAGCAAAGTTTTCTAATTTAAATCCTGGAGTTTTTGTTTTTAAAAACACGAGTGAATTGGTGTTGTAGTTTACAAGCAACGCCTGTCTAAAAAACTGAAGACAGTAAGTTAAAAATTGCTTTTGAGTTTCTCGACCTGTTTTAGCAATGGTTTCGCTCCACTCTACAAGAAGTTGTATTACAGAGGCATTTCCTTTTGCTTTAAAAGCAGCTCTCACCCAAGTTATAAACCATTGTTCAAATTGTTCATCGGTATTATTATTGTGTAATAAATGAAGAGCTTTGTTAAAATTTCCTTCAACTTGATGTGCTATTTTTTCAGCAATAGGTAAGTCTGTTCCTTCCCTATTTACCAAACCTTTTGTAATATCTGCATCAGATAGTACTGGAAAATGAAGTGTTTGACATCTAGATTTGATGGTAGAAATAATATGTTCTTCATTTTCGGTAATTAAAATAAAGACTGTTTTCTCAGGAGGTTCTTCAATTAATTTCAATAATTTATTTGCAGCTGACAGGTGCATTTTATCTGCCATCCAAATAATCATTACTTTATAACCACCTTCGTAAGATTTTAATTTTAAAGACTTTACAATTTCTTCGGCTTCATAAACACTTATTTGTCCTTGCTTTTTTTCAATACCAATAAAGCGAAGCCATTCAAATAAGTTAGCGTATGGATTTTCTAGCACAAAATTTCGCCATTCTTCTAAAAACTGATTGCTTACAGGGTGTGTTTTAATAGCAGTAGTGGTTGCTACCGGGAATGAAAAATGTAAATCTGGATGTGCTAATTTTTTACATTTTAACTCACAAGCCTCTTTATTTGTACTTGTAGAGCATAAAATATAACTGGCATATGCAATAGCCATAGCAAGTGTACCTGAACCTTCTTTACCAACAAATAATTGTGCGTGAGAAACTCTACCGTTATCGGTAGACTTTATGAGATGATTTTTTAGATAATCTTGTCCTAAAACTTCAGAAAAATTCATTAAAGCGAATGTAAAACATTTTAAGCAAATATAATTTTTTTACTTATGTTAATACCTTGTGTAAGGTTTTTTATTTTATGAAATCGGTTTCGCAAATAACTAAACCAACTACGGTAAATTAAATTATATTTGTATTCATAAATTTATACAAATGAAAACAATATACGACGTAAGTTTTGAGAACAAAAAAGCATTGATTAGAGTTGATTTTAACGTGCCTTTAAATGAAAATAACGATGTTACCGATATTACTAGAATTCAAGCAGCGAAACCCACAATTATAAAGGTTTTAGAAGATGGTGGAGCCGTTATTTTAATGTCTCATTTAGGAAGACCTAAAGGAATTGAAGAAAAATATTCTCTCAAGCATATTGTAGATACTATTTCTGAAGTTATTGGAGTTCAGGTTAAATTTATACCAGATTGTATAGGAGAAAAAGTAGAGACAGAAGTTGCTAATATGAGTATGGGTGAAGTTGTTTTATTAGAAAACTTAAGGTTTTATCCAGAAGAAAAAGCAGGTGATGAAAATTTTTCTAAACAATTAGCTAAACTAGGAGACGCTTATATAAACGACGCTTTTGGTACAGCTCACAGAGCGCATGCTTCAACAGCAATTATTGCAAAATACTTTCCAAACAACAAGTATTTTGGAGATCTATTAAGTAAAGAGATACAAAGCATTAAAAAAGTCTTAGAATCAAACGAAAAACCGGTTTTAGCAATATTAGGAGGCGCAAAAGTATCTTCAAAAATTACGGTAATTGAACATATTTTAGATAAAGTAGATCATTTAATCCTTGGTGGGGGAATGAGTTTTACTTTTATAAAAGCCATGGGTGGAACAATAGGAAATTCTATTTGCGAAGATGATAAATTAGAATTAGCACTATCAATTCTGGAGAAAGCAAAAGCAAAAAATGTACAAATACATTTACCGGTTGATGTTATTGCTGCCGATGATTTTAGCAATACAGCAAATACGCAAGTATACGATATAAATAAAATACCTGATAATTGGCAAGGATTAGACGCAGGTCCAAAATCAATAGAAAACTTTCACAAAGTTGTTGTAAATTCAAAAACAATCTTGTGGAACGGGCCTTTAGGTGTTTTTGAATTAAGTAGCTTTGCAAACGGAACAATTCAATTAGGAAATGCTATTGCTGAAGCAACAAAAAACGGTACTTTTTCTTTAGTAGGAGGAGGCGATTCTGTAGCGGCAGTTAAGCAATTTGGGTTTACAGATAAAGTAAGCTACGTATCTACCGGAGGTGGAGCAATGTTAGAAATGTTAGAAGGAAAAACATTGCCTGGTATTGAAGCAATTTTAAACTAAAAAAACAATAATACAATGAAGTATACGACCATACCAAACACAAACATAGAGGTTAGCAAAATTTGTTTAGGAACAATGACATTTGGTGAGCAAAATACAGAACAAGAGGCTCATGAACAACTTAATTATGCAGTTTCTAAAGGAATTAATTTTATAGATACGGCAGAAATGTACTCTGTTCCTGGGCGTAAAGAAACACAAGGAAGCACCGAAAAATTTATAGGTTCTTGGTTAAAACACCAACAAAGAGAAAAATTGGTTGTTGCAACTAAAATTACCGGACCAAGTCCTGGGTTGGCATACATTAGAGACAATATGGGGTTTTCTAATGAAGCTATTGACGATGCTATAAATAAGAGCTTAAAACGATTGCAAACCGATTATATTGATGTTTATCAATTGCATTGGCCAGAACGAACAGCAAATTTTTTTGGAATTAGAAACTACAAACACAATTTTAACGAGAAGTGGGAAGATAACTTTAAGCAAATAATAGAAAAATTAGACTCACTAGTAAAAGAAGGAAAAATTAGACATTACGGCGTTTCAAACGAAACACCTTGGGGATTAATGCGCCATTTAGACGAAAGCTCAAAAAACAATTTAACGCGTTGTAAAACAATTCAAAATGCATACTCGTTACTAAATAGAACTTTTGAGATTGGTTTAGCTGAAATTGCAATGCGAGAAAAAGTAGGATTATTAGCGTACTCACCAATGGCTTTTGGAATGTTATCAGGTAAATATTTAAACGGAAAAATGCCTAAAAATGCACGTTTAACATTGTTTCCTGTTTTTTCGAGATACAACAGTACTCAATCTCAATTTTTAACTCAAAAATATGCTGAATTAGCTCAGGAGTTAGGAATTAGTTTAGCTAAACTGTCATTGGCATTTGTAAATCATCAACCTTTTGTAACCTCAAATATTATTGGAGCAACAACACTAAACCAATTAAAAGAAAATATTGAAAGTATTGAGGTTAGTCTTTCTGAAGACGTGCTGAAGAGAATAGATGAAATACAAGAACTACAACCTAATCCGGCACCTTAATAAAAAAATAGGATATTACAAGTGTTAATATCCTATTTTTTTTCTAACTCTTTTTAGTACTTTTTTAGCAACACCTCTTGCTCTTTCGGCACCAACAGCTAATGCTTTATCAATCTCATCTAAATTATTCATAAAATAATTATACCGTTCTCTTTCGGTTGAAAATTTATCTATTAAAAGCTCGTAAAAAGCTTGTTTTGCATGACCGTATCCATAATTTCCTCCTTCGTAATTAGCCCTCATTTCAGCAACTTGGTATTCTGAAGCAACCAGTTTATACAAGGCAAATAAATTACAAGTTTCCGGATTCTTTGGAGCTTCTAAAGGAGTAGAATCGGTTTTAATTTTCATGATTTGTTTACGCAGTTGCTTATCTGGTAAAAATAAGTTTATAATATTTCCCTGCGATTTACTCATTTTACCACCATCTGTTCCCGGAACATACATAGTGTTTTTTTGAATTTTGGCTTCAGGTAAAACCAACGTATCACCCATTAAATGATTAAACCTACTAGCAACATCACGAGTCATTTCTAAATGTTGTAATTGATCTTTCCCAACAGGAACAATTTCTGCGTCATATAACAAGATATCTGCAGCCATTAACATTGGATATGTAAATAATCCGGAGTTTACATCACCTAACCTATCTGCTTTATCTTTAAAACTATGTGCTAACGTAAGTCGTTGATAAGGAAAAAAACAACTTAAATACCAAGAAAGCTCGGTTACTTCAGAAACATCACTTTGTCTGTAAAAAACAGTTTTATTAATATCTAAACCAAAAGCAAGCCAAGTTGCGGCAGTACTATATGTATTTTGGCGTAGCTCTTCACCATTTTTTATTTGCGTTAAAGAGTGCATGTCTGCAATAAATAAAAACGACTCGTTGTTTGGGTCATTAGCCATTTCAATGGCCGGAATTATTGCTCCAAGCAGATTTCCTAAGTGTGGCGTTCCTGTACTTTGTACACCTGTTAAAATTCTTGACATGTATTGGTATTTGAGAGCAAAAATACATATTTAAAAAATAAAAAAGAATAGAATTTAAATTACTATTTTTGAAACTTATGAAAATTTTAAAATATATTTTTATTATTATTTGGAAGGCTTGGTTTCATTTGTGGGTATTACTCACTATAGTAGCTATATTTCCAGTTTTAGTAATAGTCATTTCTTCAGAAAAGCTATACCCTGTTTTTTTTAAAATAGCAAAAGCCTGGGCAAACACTATTCTTTTTGTAATGGGGTTTAAAGTAGAATTAACACAAGAGCAACGTATAGAAAAAAATAAAAGCTATATGTTTTGCCCTAATCATACATCAATGATTGATATTATGGTTATGTTGTCTATTGCTGAAAATCCCTTTGTTTTTGTAGGAAAAAAAGAACTGACAAAAATTCCAATATTTGGGTTTGTATATAAAAGAACTTGCATTATTGTTGATAGAAGTGATGCTGAAAGTCGAAAAGCCGTATATGAAGAAGCCCGAAGAAGATTAAAAAACGGATTAAGTGTGTGTATTTTTCCTGAAGGTCTTGTTCCTGACGATGAAAGCATAATACTTAGCGAATTTAAAAACGGAGCTTTTAGGTTGGCTATAGAACATCAAATACCTATTGTACCCATAACTTTTTACGATTGTAAGAAACGATTTTCGTATACTTTTTTTAGCGGAAGCCCAGGAAAACTTAGAGTAAAAGTGCATAAATTTATTAATACAGAAGGATTAACATTAAAAGATAAAGATGTAATAAAACAACAAACTTTTGATTTAATTTACAACGAACTTTTAAATGATATAAAGCAATAATATACTATTTAATTACACCTATTCGTTTCATTTAAAATGGAAGATAACAACATTACATATTACAGTAAAACAGAAGAAAAAATAAATGTTTTAACACATGCTTTTGGTTTATTACTAAGCATCTTTGCATTGGTTTTATTGGTTGTATATTCTTATAAAGAAGGTAATGTTTGGCATGTGGTAAGTTTTAGTATTTATGGAGCTAGTTTAATTATATTATACCTTGCATCTACACTTTATCACTCTGTTACAGCTCCAAAATTAAGACGCCGGTTAAATATTTTTGACCACGCGGCAATTTATGTTTTAATAGCAGGAACATACACTCCCTTTACATTAGTTGTTTTAAAAGGATGGGTAGGCTGGACTATTTTTGGAGTTTCTTGGGGACTAGCAATAGCAGGCGTTATTTTAAAATTATTTTTTACAGGAAAATACGATAAACTCTCAACATTTACCTACCTATTTTTAGGTTGGCTTATTGTTTTTGCGATAAAACCGCTATTAAATAATTTATCTTCTGAAGGATTGTTGTGGCTGTTAGCGGGCGGTGTTTTTTACACTATAGGAGCTGTTTTGTATAGTATAAAAAACATAAAATACAACCATGCTATTTTCCATGTTTTTGTCTTGCTAGGGAGTTTTAGCCATTTTATAGCTGTATTTTATTACGTGCTACCTTTAAAAAAATAAGTTTTTCATTTTAATAATTGTGTTTAAATTTTTAGTACTTTAAAGAAATTTTTCACGACTTAATAAATTATTAAAATGAACCTTCAAAAGTTGCTAACCATTTTCTTTTTAAGTGTATTTATCTATTCTTGTAACAAAACAGATAAAACTTCTAAAACTAACAATCTATTTAAATTTAAAGATTATATAAATTACACTACTTCTGGAGAAGTGTCAGCTTCAGAACCTATAAAAATAGGATTAGCTAAAGTTGTTGATTCTTGGAGTGTAAACAAAGAAATTACCGATAAAATAATAACAATTTCACCTTCAGTTAAAGGAAAAATAATAGCATTAAACACAAGAACATTTATTTTTCAACCATCAAATAAATTAGATTCAAATAAAGAATATAAGGTAACAGTTCACTTAAGTAAAATATACAATAATGTACCTCAAAACTTTAAAAACTACACCTTTAAATTTAAAACAGTCGAACAAAACTTTAAGATTACCGCTAAAAATTTCCAGTCTTATTCTAAAGAATGGCAATATATTAAAGGAGCTGTTCAGCTGGCAGATTACATCACACTTAATGAGGTAAAAACAATAATTACGGCAGTTCAAAAAAATAAAAAACTTTCTGTTAAATGGGAAAATAATGACTCTATAGCGAAACAATTTCAGTTTATTATTGATAGTGTGCAACGTTTTGAAAATGAATCTAAAGTAACACTACACTGGGATGGAAGTGCTATAAACGTTGATAATAAAGGAGAGTCACAGTTAAAAGTTGTTGGTAAAAATAATTTTTCTGTTATCAGTATTCATGTTTTCCAGTCTCCAGAACAGCATTTAAGTATTAATTTTTCAGATCCATTAAAAAGACAACAAAACTTTAAGGGTTTGGTGGCAATTCAAAAAGCTAAAAATTTAAAATATGTAGTGGAAGGAAATATTTTAAAAGTATATCCTTCGTCCAGAATTACTGGAAATGTAGCGGTAACTGTTTTTCAGGGAATAAAAAATACCGAAAATTATAAACTAAAAAACACGTACACAGAAAGCATTACGTTTGAGCAATTAAAACCTGCTATAAGACTACTATCTAGCGGTGTTATATTACCAACATCTAACAACTTAAAAATTAATTTTGAAGCCGTTAATTTAAAAGCTGTTGATATAAGAGTTATTAAGATTTTTGAAAATAATGTATTGCAATTTTTACAAGAAAACAACCTAGGAAGTACTAGTAGTTATAATTTAAGAAGAGTGGGAAGACGCGTTGCTAAAAAAACAATTACGCTGGTTAATAATGGTATTGAAGACAACGGAAAATGGAAAGCATATGCTATAGATTTATCTAAAATGATAAAATCTGATCCGGGAGCTATTTACAGAGTTGAGTTAACAATGAAACAATCGTACTCTCTTTACAAATGCGATACTTCAGATTCCACAACATCTACAGAAAATAATTATGAGGATGAATACAACTCTCAAGCTAACATTTCAGAAGAAGATTCTGATATTCTTGAAGAAGAATACTGGGACAATTTAATTTATAGTTATAACGATTATTATTATAGTTGGAATGATAGAAATAACCCGTGTAAAGAAGCGTATTATTTAAATTCAGATAAAATAGTTGCTACAAATATCTTAGCATCTAACTTAGGAGTTATAGTAAAAAAAGGAATTAATAAATCCTATTTCTTTATTGTTACAGATCTTTTAACAACCAAACCTGTTTCCAATGCTGAAGTAACACTCTATAACTATCAGCAACAAGAAATTGCAAAAGCAGTTACAGATAAAGAAGGAATTACAGGATTAGATATGGATAAAAATGCCTATTTCGCAATAGTATCAAAAGACAACCATAAAACATATATTAAACTAGACGACGGTTACTCTTTATCTTTAAGTAAATTTAATGTTTCTGGGAAAAAACTTCAGAAAGGATTGAAAGGATTTATTTATGGTGAACGAGGCGTTTGGAGGCCTGGAGATTCTATCCATCTTACATTTGTTTTAAACGATAATAACAACCCTTTACCACCAAACCACCCTGTTAAACTAGAAGTTTTAGACGCTAGAGGAAAACTAGCTTTTAAACAAGTAAAAACAGACAACCTTAACGGATTTTACAGCTTTATAATACCAACATCTGGTACCGATCCAACAGGAAATTGGAATAGCACTATTAGTGTTGGAGGTGCTAAATTTTATAAGCAATTAAAGATAGAAACAGTAAAACCAAACCGACTAAAAATTAAAATTGATTTTGACAAAGAGGTGCTAACAAACAAAAGTCCAATTATTGGAAATTTAAATGTTAAATGGCTACATGGTGCTATAGCAAAGAATTTAAAAGCTGAAGTTGATGCTAGTTTTACAGTTCACAAGTCAGCCTTTAAAAAACAATATCCTAAGTATATTTTTATAGACCCAACAAGCGCATTTTACCCAAAAGAAGAATCTATTTTTAGAGGAAAATTAGACAGCGAAGGAAATGCAAAGATTTATAAAAAAATAAATTTTGATAAAAACGCTCCAGGAATGCTAAAAGCTACATTTTTAACCAAAGCATTTGAAAAAGGAGGTGATTTCTCAATGGATGTAATTACTAAAAATTACGCGCCATACAATTCGTTTGTAGGTTTAAGAACTCCCAAAACCAAAGTATACGATTCTTACGACACCGATAATAATGTAAGTTTTGATGTAGTTACAGTAACCGCTACAGGAAAACCATTACCTAGAAAAAAAGTAAGAGTAGAATTGTATCAAATAAAATGGAGATGGTGGTGGAGTTCATCATACGATAACCTGTCGTCATACAGTCAAAGTAGTTATAAAAAACCATATAAAGAACTAAATCTAACTACCAATTCCAGCGGAAAAAGAACGTTTACATTAAATATTCCGGAGAAAGATGGCGGACGTTTTTTAATGAAAATAATAGATTTAGAAAGCGGACATACCACCGGAAAAACAATGTATTTCTACAAAAATTGGTGGAAAAGCCCTTCAAACAACCCTGAAGCATCTAAAATGCTGGTATTTTCTTCAAATAAAGAAAAATACAATGTAGGTGAAAAAGCAATTATTACATTTCCTTCCGGAGCTCAAGGACATGCACTTATTAGTGTTGAAAACGGAACAGAAGTGCTACAAACTTTTTGGAAAAAAACAACTAAAGGTGAAACTAAAATTGAAGTAGCGCTGACAAAAGAAATGACTCCAAATGTATACATTAATATTTCGTTATTACAACCTCATGCTTCTACAAAAAACGATTTACCACTACGGTTGTATGGTGTAATTCCATTAATGGTAGAAAACCCAAAAACACGTCTTGAGCCTAAAATAACACTCCCAAAAACACTAAAGCCGGAAGAAACATTTGCGATAAAAGTGAGTGAAAAAAATAACAAAGCAATGACCTATACTATTGCAGTGGTAGAAGAGGGATTATTAGATTTAACACGTTACAAAACACCTAATATTTGGAACGCTTTTTATTCAAAAGAGGCTTTAGGTGTAAAAACTTGGGATGTTTTTGATAATGTAATAGGCGCTTTTGGCGGAAGCATTGAACAAGTTTTTGCAATAGGAGGAGATGCAGATATTAAGTCTAAAAAAAATAAAAAAGCCAACCTATTTAAGCCTGTAGTAAGGTGTTTAGGACCGTTTAATTTACAAAAAGGAAAAACAGCTACACATAAGGTTCGTTTGCCAAAATACATTGGATCTGTTAGAACAATGATTGTTGCAGGTGATAAATCAAATGCCGCTTATGGTAAAGCAGAGGTTACAACACCTGTACGTAAACCTTTAATGGTATTAGCTTCGCTTCCAAGAAAATTGAGTCCGGGAGAAAAGGTAACATTACCGGTTACTATTTTTGCAATGGAGCCGTCAATTAAAAATGTAAAAGTTCATTTAAAGCTAACAAATGGGATTAAAATTATTGGAGCAACCACTCAAAAAATTACATTCTCTAACCCTGATGAGAAAATGGTTTACTTTGATTTGGATGTTTCTGAAGCAAAAGGAGTTGGAAAAATACAGGTAATTGCTTCAGGAAATGGAGAAAAATCGACTTATGAGGTAGAAATAGCAGTTTTCAACCCAAACCCTATTTCAACAAAATCTACAACGGTTGAATTACAGCCAAATTCTACTCAAAAAATAACATTTTCTACCTTTGGTATAAAAGGAAGTAACCAAGCTGAAATAGAATTTTCTACCTTACCTCCAATGGATTTCTCCAGAAGAGTAAAATACCTAATTCAGTACCCACACGGTTGTGTAGAGCAAACAACAAGTAGTGCTTTTCCTCAACTGTATTTAACAGATATTTTAGATTTACCACTTCAAAAAAAGCAAGAAATAACTAAAAATATAAAATCAGCGATAGAAAAATTAGGTGATTTTCAAACTCCTAGCGGAGGGTTAAGTTATTGGATGGGACTTTCTCAACCTGATGATTGGGGAACTAGTTACGCAGGACATTTTATGATTGAAGCTCAGAAAAAAGGATATGTGCTGCCACTAACTTTTATGACAAACTGGTTGAAGTATCAAAAACAGCAAGCTAGAAATTGGAGACCAAGTTATCGTAGCTATAATTCTGATTTAGCACAAGCATACAGGTTATACACTTTGGCTTTAGCTGGATATCCTGACTTATCTGCTATGAATAGATTGAGAGAGTTTAATGAAATTTCAAATAATGCAAAATGGAGATTAGCCGCTGCTTATGCCTTGGCCGGACAAAAAGAAGTAGCAAAAAATATAGCATCTGTTTCAAATATTCATTTTAAGTCTAAGCACAACGATTATTACACGTATGGATCGGTTGATAGAAATAGAGCTATGGCTATGGAAACAATGCTGCTTATAGGAGATAAACAAGCTACAGATTTAGCTAAATATATTGCGAATAAACTATCATCTAACGCTTGGATGAGCACTCAAACTACAGCATATAGCTTATTGGCAATGGCAAAAATGGTAGCGATAAATGGAGGGAAATCTATAAAACTTCAGTACAAACTCAATAATGGAAGTGTTAAAAATATAACTACAAATCGTTTTATTGTGCAACGAAAATTAACTGTTTCTGAAGGAAATAATGCAATAACACTCACAAACAATAAATCAAACAAAGTGTTTGTAAATATTATAAATTCAGGAATTTTACCTTTAGGAGAAGAAGTTGTTGAGAAACGAGGCTTACAGTTAAATGTAATGTATAAAGATACCGATGATAAAAAAATAGACGTATCAACACTTTCTCAAGGAACAGAATTTACAGCTTACGTAACGGTTAGTAATTTAAACCATGAACGTGTAACCAACATCGCTTTAACAGAACTATTTCCTTCAGGTTGGGAAATAATAAATACACGTTTTACCAATTTTGGAAGTGCTATTTCTTCAGCAAATTACACAGATATTAGAGATGATAGGGTTAATTACTATTTTGACTTAGAACCTCAACAAAGCAAAACGTTTAAAATTCTTTTAAACGCATCATTTTTAGGAAAGTATTATTTATACGGAGTTCAAGCTGAAGCAATGTATAACAACAATTACTTTGTTCGAACCAAAGGGAAGTGGATAGAGGTAATAAAGTAACATGATATTATTTCTAAATAAACATAAACTTAAAATATATACCCTTTTTGTTTTCTTGGTATTCTATTGCTTTTTGCTGCCAAAAAAGCTGTTTAATAATCCAACATCTACGGTTATTGAAAGCTCAGAAGGTGAATTGTTGGGTGCTAAAATAGCAAGTGACGGACAGTGGAGATTTCCTAAGAGTAGTGAGATACCCAAAAAATTCGAAACTTGTATTGTACAGTTTGAAGATGCCTATTTTTACAAGCACCCCGGATTTAATCCGGTTTCTATAGTAAAAGCATTTTACCAAAATATTACTTCAAAACACATAAAACGAGGAGGGAGCACCATCACTCAACAAGTGATACGTTTATCGCGAAAAAATCAAAAGCGAACTTATATTGAAAAAATAAAAGAACTTGTTTTAGCAACACGTTTAGAGTTAAAGTACACCAAAAAAGAAATACTTAATTTTTACATTTCTAACGCTCCTTTTGGCGGAAATGTAGTAGGTTTAGATGCGGCATCTTGGCGATATTTTGGAAGGCCTCCAACAACACTTTCTTGGGCAGAAAGCGCTACATTAGCCGTATTACCAAATGCTCCCGGATTAATATATCCGGGTAAAAACCACAAGCAGTTAATAGTTAAAAGAAACAGCCTTTTAAAAAAATTATACACCAACAAATTTATAGATAAACTAACTTACCAATTAGCTATTGCAGAAGAGTTACCTCATAAACCATTTCCTATACCGCAAATAGCAAAACATTTGCTTCAAAAAATTTCGAAAGAGCATTTAGGGAAACGAATTCAAACATCAATAAAAGTAAATTTACAACGGCAAATAAATACAATTGTTAAAAATAATTACAATACATTAAGTCAGAATCAAATACACAATATAGCTGTTTTGGTTTTAGATGTTAACACAAGAAAAGTACTGGTGTATATAGGAAATTCGCCAACCTCTAATCAACATCAAAAAGATGTAGATGTAATTACCAAACCAAGGAGTACAGGAAGCATTTTAAAACCTTTTTTATACGCTGCAATGCTAGATTCGGGAGATATATTACCCAATACACTTATTGCTGATGTACCTACTCAAATAGCGAGTTATAAACCGCAAAATTTCAATAAAAAATTTGACGGTGCTGTATTTGCGAGTGAAGCTTTGTATAGGTCATTAAATGTTCCTGCGGTTAGAATGCTACAATCTTTTGGGCTAGACAGGTTTTATCACTACCTAAAAAAAATGCATATCAACGATATTAAATATAAAGCAAACCATTATGGGTTATCGTTAATTTTAGGAGGTGCGGAGAGTAATTTATGGGATTTATGTAAAAGCTATGCCTCTATGGCATCAACAATTAATCACTACGATGAAACACAAGGAAAATACTACACAAAAGAATTTATTGAGCCTTCATATTTAAAACATTTTAATCCTAATTTTGGAAAAATAGCTTCAGAAAAAACAATTTTTGATGCAGGGTCTTTGTACTTAACATTTAAAGCTTTAAGCAATGTAAATAGACCGGAAAATGAAACCAACTGGGATTTATTCACCTCTTCAAATAAAATTGCATGGAAAACAGGAACAAGTTTTGGATTTAGAGACGCTTGGGCAATAGGAACAACAAAAGATTACGTAGTAGGTGTTTGGGTTGGAAATGCAGATGGAGAAGGTAGACCCGGTTTGGTAGGAGTAACAACCGCTGCACCAATATTATTTAGTGTGTTTGGGGTGTTGCCTAAAAGCGATTGGTTTACTCGGCCCGATGACGAACTTGAAGAAATAGTAGTTTGTAGTAAAAGCGGATATAGAGCAAGTGAAATATGCGAACAAAAAGACACCGTTTTAGTCCAGCGAGCAGGTTTAAAAACCAAACCTTGTCCATATCACAAATGGGTTCATTTAAATAAAGAGGAAACATTTCAAGTAAATACTTCTTGCGAAACATTAAACAATATAAAACATAAAAGTTGGTTTGTATTACCGCCTTTAATGGAGTTTTACTATCAAAAAAGAATGCCTTTTTACAAGAAATTACCCCCTTTTAAAAAGGGATGTTTAAAAGAAGATAAAAATATTATGGAGTTTATATACCCAAAAGAAAATAGCACCATATATTTAACAAAAGATTTCCAAGAAAAGCAAGGGAGTGTTGTTTTAAAATTAGTGCATTCTTATCCAAAATCAAAGGTGTTTTGGTATTTAAACAATAAGTATATAACAACAACAAAAACCAGTCATGAAATTGAAATTTCTCCGAAGGAAGGAGTTTATTTAATCACGGTTATTGATGAATATGGAAATGAATTAACTAGAAAAATTGAAATTAAACACTAACCTTTTGAACATCAATACAAATATTGTATCTTGCAAAAAAAAACAATTAACATCAACCTATTTACATATGCTACGAATTTTACTTGTTGATGATGAAAAGGACGCTTTAGAAGCCCTAGAATGGAAATTAAATAATTACATTGAAAATGTGGAGGTTACAACCTGCAATTCACCAATAGAAGCGATTGACTTAATTAATAATGAAAAGCCTGATGTGGTATTTTTAGATATTCAAATGCCTGAAATGGATGGTTTTACAATGATTGAAAAGTTAGAAAATAGAGATTTTAATCTTATTTTCACAACAGCACATGATGAATTTGCTTTAAAAGCGATAAAAGTTTCAGCAATAGATTACCTGCTAAAACCGGTAGATAAAGATGAACTATTGGCGTCAATGGAAAAAATTAAAGATTCAAAAAAAGGAGATCTTTTAGAAAATAAGCTGCAATTACTATTAAATAATTTGAATGATAATAGTGATAAAATAAACATTTCTGCCGATGGTAAAGTGTATTTACTAGATAAAGACGATGTTATTATGCTGAAATCAGATAAAAGTTATACAACTATATTTTTAAAGTCTGAACAACAAATACTAGTATCTAAAACACTAAAAGAAGTAGAGAAAAAATTTGCATTTCCTCAGTTTTTTAGAGTACACAATTCGTATTTAATTAATTTAAGTCATGTTAAAGAATACCTCAAAGGATTAGGAGGAGAATTAATTATGACTAATGGCTTAACAGCAAGTATTAGTAGAAATAAAAAAGCTGAATTGTTTAAAAAACTTTATCTAGATTAATAAATGCTTTTAGATTTTCATTCCGAAATATATTCATGGATACGAGGAGGTATATTTGTGCTGTTTATATATCATTTACTTATTTTTTTCCAAAATAAAAGTAAGTTATATTTATACTACAGCTTATACTTACTAGCCGTTACTATATACTTGTTACAGCACGTAGTTTATAAAACAATATATCAGGATTTATACTTATACATTAACTTTTCCATTCAATTTCTAGCTTTCGCAGCGTATATTTCATTTGCAAGGGAGCTATTAGATACAAGAAGTCACTTAATAAAATGGGACAGGTATTTTGAAATAGCAACTACAGCACTTTTAATTTTAGCGCCAATATTTGTGATAATTCAAATGGTACTCGGATACGAATATCAAGAAAAAGCCTTTACAATTATTTCACCAATAATATCTCTATTTACCATTGCATCGTATGTAGTAATTTACAAAAAAATAAAAGATAATTCTGCTTTCTATTTCATAATAGCATCGGTTTTATATGTATTGTTAGCAAATGTAAGTTTTGTAGAAGTTTTTACAGGAAAGGCCTTTTTTACAGATTTAGGAGTGCAGCCTATGTTTTTTGTTTATCTAGGAACAATACTTCAGTGTGTTATTTTTTCTGTAATAATAGGATTTATTATAAAGAGAATAGAGCAAAAAAGTAAAAATGCAGAAATTAGATTAGCGGTAAAGTTAAAAGAGATGGAGGAACTTAAAATGACAGCTCTTCAAAGTCAAATGAATCCTCACTTTTTATTCAATTCACTAAACTCAATTAATAATTTTGTATTAAAAAACGAAATAGAAAAAGCTTCAGACTATATTACAAAATTCTCTAAACTAATAAGGGTTATTTTAAATAGTTCCTCAAGCCCAACTTCAACACTTTCAGAAGAATTGGGGATACTTTCGCTTTATGTAAAACTTGAGCAGATGCGTGTTAACGGAGGTTTTGACTATATTGTAAATATTGACCCGAAATTAAACTTGGAAAATATAAAAGTACCACCACTGTTTTTACAACCTTTTATTGAAAATGCAATATGGCATGGCATTATGAAGAAAGAAGGTGAAAAAATAATAGAGCTAACCATTAAAGAGGAAAACGGTAAAGTGTTGTTTATTATTAAAGATAACGGTGTAGGTATTGATAAGGTTAAAGCACAAACACATGTGATGTCTGAAAAACGTAAGTTTTTTGGAGCAAAAGCCACAGAAAACCGCATAAGAATTTTGTATCAAAATCAAGGTGTTCACATAGAGACTAAAGATATTTCTTCAGAAACAGAAACAGGTACTAAAGTACTAATTAGCTTTCCGTTAAAGTAAATAAAACCCCATTTATTAACTTATATATACCATTCGTGTGTATTTTTCGTTTATTAGTATATTCATAAAAAAAATATTCTAAAAGTTAACTATATTGGTGTTCTTAAAATTTCCCAATAAATTAAAAATTATGTCAATACTTAATTTCTACACACCTTCGGATGTGAAAATATTGAAGGATATAAAAAACACAAGTAATTCTATTAAATTCATTGGTTCAGGTAGTGTTTGTGAGAATATAAAGGAAACAATCTACATTAGAATGATTAAGTTTAATAATGAAGATATAATTAAAAAAGTAATATACAAAAGAAAGGGAATTACTTGGGGATTCAAGTCTGTTGAGGTTGCTAATTTCTAGATTAGTTAAGTTTAAACGCTATATAAAAACCGTTTATTCCAAAAAACAAACCATTTATATATTTTTTAACTTATTTTGTTTATTTGCAAAAAAATGTATTACATACTATAGTATATTTGTAATGTATTAATGTCAAGAGGGGTTTTGGCACAATACATAAAAACATTAAATAAGTCTTTGGGGTTGATTTATTTATTCCTTGAACATTGTAAGAACGTATTACGATGTTCGAGGTTTTTTTTTGGACTAAACTTAAGATACCTCTAAATACTCTTTTATTAATCCATATTTAATAGATATATTTGATTCATTTTATGAAAAAAGCAATTCAAATATTTATATTAATAGTTATTAACCTTAACTTATCTTGGAGTCAGGAAGATTATTCAAATAACTGGGAAGACTTCTACTCATACAACAATGTAAAAAACTTCACAAAAACCAATAGCACAATATACGCTATAGTAGACAACGCTATATTTAACTACAATACAAGTACCGGTGCTATTAAAAAATTATCATCTGTAAATGGATTGTCGGGAGAACAAACAGCTAGTATTCACTATAGTGAAGCATTTAATAAGCTTGTAGTTGGTTACGAAACAGGCTTGCTTGAAATTATTGATGAAAATAACAATATTACCATAGCAAGAGACATTGTTAATTTTAATTATTCAGGGAATAAAAAAATAAATAATATTACAGCCTATGAGAATAAGTTATACCTGTCAACTTCTTTTGCGATAGTTGTGTACGATATTGAACAAATGCAATTTGGAGACACCTATTTTATAGGAAATTTATCTACCGAAGTAAATATTCATCAAATCAAAATTTATCAAAACACCATTTATGCTGCTACAGAAATAGGAATTTTAAAAGCAGATATAACAAACCCTAATTTAATTGATTATAATAATTGGACTCAACTATTTACAGGTGATTTTTCATCGATTGAAATTTTCAATAATACGCTATACACTTCAAAAGGTAACAATCTTTATAAGATAGAAAACAATAATTTATTATTACTAAAAACGTTTTCTCAACCAATCAAAAGCCTAAAATCTTCATCAGACTTATTAACGATAGCCACACAAAGAGGTGTTTTTATTAACAATGTAAATGATGTTGAAATTTTTAACTATACAACAACAGCAACTGAACCATATTATTACAATTTGAATACCGCTTTAGCAGAAAGTAATACACTTTACTTAGCTACGCAAGAATATGGAATTTTAGAAGCAAACTTTCAAAATAGTTTAGCCTTTAATGAAATTCATCCAGAAGGCCCTGTTTCTAACTTACCTTTTTCAATAGCGGTTAAAAACAATAATTTATGGATTGTTTACGGAGGTTATAATACAGCGTACACTCCTTTAGGGAAACAGTTTGGGTACAGCCATTATAATGGAGAAGTATGGAAAAATACACCATACGATACAACATACGGCGTTCGAGATTTAGTAAACATCACTTTTGACCCAAATATTGAAAATAAGGTATATTTAAGCTCTTGGGGTGGAGGAATGTTAATTGTTGAAGATGATGAGATTACAACCCGCTGGAATCACTTAAATAGTGGCTTAGAAAAGCTAGATTATCCAAACCCAAATTATATAAGTATTAGAATTAATGGATCTGCTTTTGACAGACAAGGTAATTTATGGGTAGCAAACGCCTGGGTTGACAATAGAATTAAGAAATACACCCCTGGCGGTAATTGGAGTAGTTTTGATATGAGTACCGTTATAACGAACCCAGCTTTAGGGTTAAATGAGCTTATAGTTGATAAAACAACCAATATTTGGATTGGATCTAGAAGAAATGGAGTATTGGTTTTTAACGAAACAGGAAACAACAAAAAAGCACTTACAACTGAGCAAACAAAAGGCTCACTTCCCGATTTAAATGTTAGAACTGTAAAATCAGATAATAAAAATAGAGTTTGGATAGGTACAAAAAAAGGCTTGGTAGTAATCTATAATGCAGCCGATATTTTTAATGAAAATATTGTTGATGCTGAACCCGTAATTATTTTAGATGATGGCATTCCTAAAAAATTATTAGGAGACCAACCAATAAACACCATAGCTATTGATGGAGCAGATAATAAATGGTTTGGAACCGAATCTGGAGGTGTTTTAAAAACAAATCCGAATGGAACAGAAGTACTTCAAAATTTTAATAAAAACAATTCTCCTTTACCGTCTAACAATATTTTAAAAATAGCCATTGATAATGATTCCGGAAAAGTATTTTTTGCCACAGATAAGGGTATTGTAGCTTTTGATAGCAATGTATCTTTTTACGGAGATCAGTTACCCGAAGTATACGCTTATCCAAACCCTTCTACAAAAACAAATGAGTATATTACAATTGATGGTAGAAATGGAGCACATTTACCAAACAATACGAATGTAAAAATATTAGATACGGCAGGTAATTTAGTGTACGAAACAAATGTTAGAGAAGGCCAAGAACTTTTTGGAGGAAAAGTTATTTGGGATAAAACTAATTTAGCAGGGCATAAAGTTGCTTCAGGTGTGTACATTGTCCTTTTAACAGTAAACGATAGTACAGAAACAACTTTTACAAAAATTGCCATCATTAATTAAAAATGATACAAACAACTAAAGCCATCGTAATTAGCACTATAAAGTATGGAGATGCAAGTCTTATAGCAACGTGTTATACCGAAGATTTTGGCATTAAAGCATATATACTACGAGGAATTTTAAAAGCGAAAAAAGGAAAATTAAAAAAAGCCTATTTCCAACCGTTAATGCAATTAACCTTAACGGTAAATCACAATAATAAGGGGAATTTAAATACCATACGAGAAGTAGAGGTTTTAAATTTTTACACGACAATATATATCGATATAAAAAAACAAACAATAGCCTTATTTTTAGCAGAAATACTATACAGCTCAATAAAAGAAGAAGAACGAAATAGTTCGTTGTATAAATACCTAGAAACCTCTTTTTTATGGTTAGATACTCATGATAATGTGGCTAACTTTCACCTTCTTTTTTTACTGAATTTAACCAAATTTTTAGGCTTTTATCCGGAGGTTAATCAAACGCATTACACATACTTTAATTTATTAGAAGGAAGGTTTACAGATAAAAAAGAAATAAATACAGTATATGGCAATAATTTAATGCAATTTAAAAAGCTTTTAGGCATAAATTTTGATGTGCTACATGAGATTAATTACAATGCTGTTAACAGACAAAGTGTTTTGGCTATATTGGTAAATTATTTTGAATTACATTTGCACGGTTTTAAAAAACCAAAATCTTTACAAGTTTTAAAATCTATTTTTAACTAATGAAAAAACGTTATTTAAGTATTATTTTTTTTGTGGTATTTATTAAAATTAACGCACAACTTGTTAAAGTAATAGATAGAGAAACGAATGCCCCAATAGAAAATGTGACCATTTACGATGAGTATAAAGAAATTGTTGTTTATACTAATAAAAAAGGAATAGCAGACTTATCGCTGTTTAAAAAAACAGCCATTATTTCTTTCAATCACCTCTCCTATACAGAATACGAAATTTTAAAAAAAGAACTAACTATTGTAAACTATGTAGTTCGGTTAAACAAAAAGGCAGAATGGTTAGATGAAGTTGTTTTATCCACATCAAAAGGAAAAGAATTAAGAAGTAGAATTGCAGAACAAGTAGTTGTAGCATCTAAAGAAGAAATTAACGAATTAGCTCCTCAAACCACTGCTGATTTGCTGGCTAACTTACCGGGTGTTAAAGTTCAAAAATCTCAATTTGGAGGAGGTAGTCCTGTTCTTAGAGGTATGGAAGCTAATAGAGTTTTACTTGTTGTTGATGGAGTTAGAATGAACAATGCTATTTATAGAATGGGCCATTTACAAAACTCAATAACAATTTCTCCTAATATGATTGAAAGAACAGAGGTTGTTTTTGGACCTTCATCAGTCATTTATGGCTCCGATGCACTTGGAGGTGTTATTCATTTTTACACAAAAACACCAAAAGTAAGTAATAAGAGTGAGGTTAGTTCTACAATATATTCTAGAGTAAGCTCTGTTAATAATGAATTTAATACAGAAGGAAGCGTAGAGTTTAGAAATAAAAAATGGGCATCTTTTACAAGTGTTTCATACAGTAAATTTGGTGATTTGAAAATGGGAGAAAATAGAAATCACGGATTTGAAGATTGGGGTAAAGTTTTTGAATATTCAAACAATACAAATACCTTTTACAATGCAAACCCGATGATAAATAATAACCCAAACATTCAAAAAAACACAGGGTATAACCAAACAGACGTATTGCAAAAAATAGCCATACCTATTTCTCATAAAAGCGATTTAATTTTTAATTTTCAATATTCAGAATCTTCAAATATTAACAGGTTTGATAAGTTGACAGAATATTCTGATGGAGCACTTAAATATGCAGAATGGTATTACGGTCCGCAAAAAAGACTGCTAATTTCTTCACAACTTAAAATAAGACCTAAAACAAAGTGGGTTCAAAATGGAATACTAACAGCAGCCTATCAAAAAATCAACGAGTCAAGAATTCAGAGAAAATTCACAAGTTTAGACCGTTCTTACAGGTTCGAAAGTGTTGATGTTTTAAGTTTAAACGGAGATTTTTATATTCCCATTACCAAACAAAATAACAGAATAATGTCCTACGGATTTGAAATCACTCACAACATCGTGAATTCTAATGCATATGGAAAAACACTAGACGTTGTAGGAAATGCGATTGTAGGATTTACCGATACGTTTAAAGTACAATCTAGATATCCCGACGGAGGAAGCGATTACACAAGTATTGCTTCTTACGTTAATTATAGACAAGATATAAATAAAAAAACAACCTTAAATACAGGCTTAAGATTTGTTAATACATTTTTAAATGCAAAATGGATTGACAATACATTTATTACACTTCCAGATTCCGATATTTCATTAACAAATGCCGCAGTTACAGCAACATTTGGTATTGCTTATAAACCAACAGAAGATTGGCAGTTAAACACGGTATTATCATCAGGATTTAGATCTCCAAATATAGATGATGTGGGTAAAATTAGAGAAAAATCAGGGTTTGTAACGGTTCCTAATATTCATTTAAAACCAGAGTATGCTTACAATTTAGAAACAAGTGCTTTAAAGTATTTTAACAATAAAAAATTGCAATTAGGACTAAATGTATATTACACACTTTTAGATAATTATATTGCAAGAGACCATTTTCAACTCAACAATTCACCAACTATTATATACGATGGAGAAATAGTAAATACAATTGCAAATGTAAATAAAGGGACAGCTTATATTTACGGAAGTACTTTTAGTTTAAGTGGAAATTTAAATAGTAATTGGCTAACAAAAGGGTCTATCACATATACAAAAGGGAAAGCCTATGATACAAACCGATCTTTATCGTCTATACCACCTATTTTTGGCGATTTTGAAATAGGGTTTTTTAAAAAGTATTTTGAGGTAAGTTTAAACTGGAGATTTAACGCAAAAAAATCATTAAAAGACTACAATTTAATTGAAGGAATTGACAATGTAAATCAAACACCATTTAACGAAATAACAAATACTTATTACGGAACTCCAGGGTGGAATATTCTTAATTTAAAAGCCAATTACGAGGTTAATAAAAACCTCACTTTTTTTATGAATGTGGACAATATTTTTGATTTACACTACAAAGAGTTTGCTTCATCAATTAGCAGTCCGGGACGTAATTTTTCACTCTCTTTTTTACTAGTTATTTAACTTAAATGTTAAAAATTAGGAAGTTACACCTTTTTTATTTAACTTAGAGGTTCCAAAACCCCGAACATTATGAAAATACAATTACACTCAATTTTATTTTATCATTTCATTTACTTGAGATTTAGGCTACTAAGAAGTTAGTTTAACAGACAACATAAAAGTTGTTGAAGTTAAATTTAGACTGATTTATTTATAGTTATAACTATATGTTTCTTGTAGAAATATAAACCCCAAGTTATGAGAAAAATAAAATTATTTACAATTCTGTTAAGTTGTACCTCTTTAATGTTGTTTGCCCAAACAACAACAGTACTTCATCAAGCTGATTTCGAATCAGGATTTGATGGTTGGACTCAGAGTTCTAGTGATGATATTGATTGGACTAGAAATTCAGGAGGAACACCCTCAAGTAGTACGGGACCATCTGTAGCTTACTCCGGAAGCTATTATATATATACAGAAGCTTCAGGAAATTCTAACAAAAAAGCCATTTTAGAAAGCCCAGATTTTGATCTTACAGGTACGATAAACCCAAGATTCACATTTTTCTTTCATATGCATGGAGGAGATACTTCTAATAATTATATGGGTACACTTACCGTTAGTTTAAGTACAGACGGAGGAGCTTCATATCCTACAACATTATGGACTAAATCAGGATGGGTACAACAGCAAGATGTTTCATCTTGGATACCTGTTAGTGTTGATTTAAGATCTTATATAGGACAAACTATTAAAATTAAAATAGAAGGAAAAACTTCAGGAGACTACAGAAGTGATATGGCTGTTGATAACATTACGTTAATAGATAAAACTAATCCTACCTTAGGACCTGGAGGTATAACAAATAATTTATCCTTGTGGTTTAAAGCAGATGACGGTTTGCATACCGATGGAAACAGTGTATCTACTTGGAAAAATAAAGGATTAGGAAGCGATGCCAAAACACACTTTTCGGGTCAAGAACCTATTTATAGAGACAACGCTACAAAAAACGTAAATTTTAATCCTGTAGTCGAATTTTCAAACTCGTACAATACATACACACAAGATACAGATTACTCTCACGATAACACCTCTAGCCAATTTTTGACAGGAGATTACGGATATTTTACAGAAGAATTGTTTATTGTATTGGTTACCAATGATACACCAATAACAAGTTCATTTGGATTTATGGATGTGTATTGTGGAGATTCAGATTTAAAAACAAACGCCGAAGATGCAACAGGAATAGGTTTTGGATATTATACCGCACGAATTAACGGAGAAATTATTTGTTACGCCCACAGCACATTTGATAATACTGATCCGGGAGACGGATATGCTGTTGCTGAGATAGGAACAGGTTCTAGTTATGACAACATAGGTATTATAAACACTCGAAACAACACCGCAAACACACAACAAGAGCTCTTTTATAACGCAAATGATATTGAAACCACTCAAAACGATGTTATTGAGTATATGAATACCGATGATACTCGTTTTTGGATTGGAAGAAGTGAAGGTTGGGAGGCAAGTTTAAATGCCAGAGTAGTTGAGGTAATATCGTATTCATCAAGAAAAGACGATGCTACAGAGCGTAGAAAAATAGAGAGTTATTTGGCAATAAAATATGGTATTACACTAGGAACAAACGGGACAAGTCAAAATTATGTTGACAGTAACGGAAGTATTATTTGGGATGTTTCAGCCAATTCAGGATTTAATTACGATATCGCAGGAATAGGTAGAGATGATAGCTCAGAGCTCAATCAAAAACAATCAAAAAGTGTCAATACAGGAAGCCTAGTAACAATAGGTTTAGGAGAGATTTCGGCTACCAACTCAGCAAACCCAAATAGTTTTAGTACCGATAGAGATTATTTGGTTTGGGGAAATAATAATGGCGCATTTAATACTTCTTCAGAAACCCAAAGAAGCATAACATTAAGCAGTTCAACAACTACATTTACTCCTGTTTCTAGAAAGTGGAAAATTATAGAAAGTCAGAACGATGTTCCCGAAGTTGTTTTATCAATTCCTACAACCGATTTAACAACAAACATTCCGTTATCTTCAAATGAAGAGCATGTGTTAATTGTATCTAGTGGTTCAGGTTTTAACGCAACGGATATAATTGATGTAATTCCTTTAACGGTAAATGGTGCTAACTCAGAAGTATGGTACGATTTTGATGGCACAAAATACTTCACCATAGGAAAAGCTACCAGAGTCGTAGAAAATAGACGAGTTTCATTTGCACCGGGTGAATTTTTATTAGGAGGTAATACTCTAGATTTACCGGCTAACTTTACAGTATCTGCTTGGATACAGAACAATGCAAATGGCGGAAGTTTTATATCAAAAGGAACAGCTTATAATTTTAAAGTAAATGCAAGTAATAGAATAGAGGTATCATGGAACGGAAGCGTTCAAATAACATCTACCAATTCAATAGATGCAAAATGGCATCATATTGCACTAACTTTTAGTGGAGGAACAGCAAACTTATACGTTGATGGTACTTTTAGTGCTTCAGCATTTTCATTACCAACACCTGTTGCAAATAATACAACTAAATTTACCATAGGTGCTTTGTATACAGATAAAAATACAGTTTCATCATTTGATGGTTCTGTAGATGAGGTTAGAATTTGGGATGCTGCACTAAGTATTGCAGAAATTCGCTATATAATGAATCAAGAAATTCAAGAGTTTAGCACAATGGTAGATGGTGTTGTTTTACCTCAAAGCATTACTAAAAATGATATAGCCTCTCGTTCATGGAGTAATTTACAAGCCTATTATAATATGAATTCGTTTTACGGTTCAACCGTTGAAGACAATTCATCAAACAAAAATTGGGCACGAATAAAATACCTAACTAAAGACAAACAAGTTGTAGAGACACAAACAGCTCCATTACCTTATCAATCAACTTCAGATGGTAATTGGGATACAGCTTCTACCTGGTTAAATAATACGGTACAATATTTACCAAATACCACTATAAACGGTATTAAGGTAGATTGGAATATTGTAGAAACAAATAACAATGTTGTAGCCAATAGAGATATAAAGCTGCTAGGTTTAAAAACCAATTCAAATGAACTTTCAATAAGCTCAGACAACTCTTTAACAGTTACTCATTATTTGTTGTTAAACGGAGTTATAGATTTAGATGGAGAATCTCAATTAATACAAACTACAGGGAGCGATTTAGACGTTTCAAGTACAGGATATTTAGAACGCGACCAACAAGGAGAAGGAAACAGGTATAGATACAATTATTGGTCTTCACCGGTATTATTACAAGGATCAGGAAATACTTCAAGCACACCGCTTACCATAGCAGGAGTATTAAAAGACGGTACAAATCCTTTGTCTCCGGCATCAATTACATTTACATCAGGATTAGATGGATCCCAAACAACCCCAATTACGCTAAGTACATATTGGATGTATAAGTTCGCAAATTTAACAGATGATGATTACTCGGCGTGGCAGTATATAGGAAGCACAGGGAATATATTAGCAGGAGAAGGATTTACAATGAAAGGAACGGGTGCGCCTGGATCACCAGATCAAAATTATGTATTTGTTGGTAAACCTAATAATGGAGATATATCATTAACCGTATCAGGAACAAATGATTATTTGGTAGGAAATCCATATCCTTCTGCAATTGATGCAGATCAGTTTATTCAAGATAATATCAGCTCTATTACAGGAACATTATATTTCTGGGAGCATTATGGAGGCGACTCACATAATTTAGGAGATTATGAAGGAGGTTATGCAACATATACTTTAGCCGGAGGTGTTGGTACTGGACCTGCAACTCCAGATCCAGACGTTAATCAAACAGGATCAGGAACAAAAACACCAGATAGATACATACCTGTAGCTCAAGGATTTTTTGTAGTTGGAGATGCTGATGGAGGGGCTATTGTATTTAATAACGGACAGCGTATTTTTGTTACTGAAGCTTCAGGAAACTCTATATTTATGAGAACCAATACAGGACAAGTAGAAGTAGATGAAAGGTTTAAAATTAGACTAGGTTTTGAATCAACACATGACAGTCATAGACAAATTTTATTAACAGTTGATGAACGAACTACAGAAGATGCAGATTGGGGCTTTGACGGAAAGCTATACGAATCGTTACCACAAGATATATACTGGGTTATTAATGATGATGAGTATGTAATTCAAGCAATACCATCAATACAGGTAGATAAAGAAATTCCTCTCGGAATTAAAATGGAAGAAGAAGGATTAATAACTATAAACCTAGATGAAATCGAAAATAATAAAGATGAGTTTTATATTTATATCGAAGACAAGTCAACAGGAGAAATAGTTGATTTAACAAAACAGAATTTTGAAATTAATTTAGATGAAGGAGAGTATGATAATAGATTTTTTGTTGTTTTCAAGGCAAAAGAGAGTATTTCAGAAGGTGAAGTAGAAGTGCCATTAAAAAAAGTAATTGTTTTTATGAATAATAATACTTCTCAACTGCAAATAAATAATACACTTGGAGAGCGTATACAATCTATAAGCGTTTACAATTATTTAGGCCAACCGGTTAAAAGTTGGGGAAATATACCAAATGAGAGTATTTTATCATTTCCTTTTGATAAAATACCAGGAATGTATATGGTAGAAATTTTAACTCAAAAAGAAAGGATATCAGAAAAAATATTGGTTAATTAATAATCAATAGATGGTTGGTGTATTATGAGAATAAAATTAATTGTACTTGTTTCTGTGCTTAACTGGTGTTTTTTAAATGCTCAAACAAATGACTTAGCAAATAAGTATTTAAAAGAAAAAGGAGAAGTGTTTTTTTCGTTCAAAGCTACCAGTAAGTCTCAAATAACAGCGCTTTCACGCATTGTAAATTTCGATGATCACAAAAGACCGGATACTACCACTTTAAAAGTGTATGCTTATGCAAACAAGAATCAATTTAAAACCTTTTTAGAATACGGATTGCCTTATGAGGTGAAAAAGGAAGAAAATGAGATTTCTTGGGCTCAAAACGTTACTTCTAGAACAAATGCTTGGGATACTACCTGGGATGCATACCCTACATACAGTGAGTATGTAGCTAAAATGAATTATTATGCTACTACATATCCAACACTATGCTCGTTACAAACTATTGGAACAACGGTAAACGGAAGAGAACTTATTGTATTAAAAATATCTGATAACGTAACCATAAATGAAGCTGAACCGGAGTTTTTCTACACTTCAACAATGCACGGTGATGAGTTGGCCGGATATCCATTAATGATACGATTAATAGATTATTTACTTACAAATTACGGCTCAAATACAGAAGTTACCGACTTAGTTAATAGTACCGAAATTTTTATCAATCCTTTAGCAAATCCGGACGGATCTTACGGTGCATCAGGAAATAATACAATTACGGCACCAACAAGAGCCAATGCAAATGGGCAAGACCTTAACAGAAATTATCCGGACAACCAACAAGGAATTCACTATAGTAGCACTGGAGGTGTATATGAACCGGAAACAAAAGCTTTTATGAATTTTGAAGCTTCAAGACACTTTGTTTTGTCTGCTAATTTTCATGGAGGTGTAGAGTTGGTTAATTATCCTTACGATAACACACTAACACCACATGCAGACCAACCATATTATGAATATATCTCAGTTGAATATGCTACAAATGCACAAACCGATAGCGATGCTTTAGGAAACACAACATATATGACTGTTGATTATGATGCAGCAACATACCCAAGTCCGGGAGTAACCAATGGAGCTATTTGGTATGTTGTTTATGGAGGAAGACAAGACTATATGAATTTTTATAGACATTCTAAAGAAGTCACTATTGAATTGTCAAGTGTAAAATGGTTAAATCCATCTCTATTACCAAATCATTGGACATACAACAAACAGGCTTTTTTAGATTATATGAAACAGGCAAATTATGGATTTCAAGGTATTATTACCGATGAATCAGGAAACCCTGTAGTGGCAAAAATATCAATTTCAGGACACGATAGTTTAAATAGCTGGGTAACTTCTTCAAAAGAATTAGGTGACTATTATAGATTAATTAAAGCCGGTACTTACAGTGTAACATATGAAGCATCTGGTTATATAACACAAACTATAAATGTTACGGTTACAGATAATGCAAAAACAATTCAAAACGTTACAATGGTAGCTAAAACAGCTACTCCAACAGCAAATGACGTTTCTATTTGCGATTCTGGATCAGCAACATTAACAGCCTCAGGAACCGGAACGTTAAACTGGTATACAACTATTAACGGAACCACACCTATTTCTACCGGAAACACATACAATACACCAATCATAAATACAACCACAACATATTATGTAGAAGATGTTGTTACAAAACCAAATGTAGGAGATACAAGATCTAACTCCGGAGGAGGATTTTTAAGTGGCTCCAAATATTTAGTTTTTGATTGTACAGAATCGGTTTTACTAAAACAGGTTACAATTAATACAAGTCAAGCCGGTGAAATGGAAGTACAACTGCAAGATAGTTCAGGGAATATGTTAGATTCTAGAATTGTGCTAATAAACAATTCGGGGATACAAACCATTAATTTAGATTTTATGATACCTGTAGGAACAAATCTAAGATTGACAGCAAAAGAACTTTCTACCGGATTAACACTTTATAGAAATAGTACAGGTACAACTTATCCGTATAGTAACGGAAGTATTTCTATTACAAGTAGCAATGCAGGAACCGCATATTATTACTTCTTTTACGATTGGGTTATAGAAGATTACAAAAGCGCGAGAAAAGCGGTTAAAGCTATTGTAAACCCATCTCCTGTGGCTAACTTTACATATGTTGTAAATGCATTAAATAATGGTGAAGTAACTTTCACAAATACTTCTACCAACGCTACATCATACACTTGGGATTTTGGAGATGCCTTAGGAACATCTACAAACATAAGTCCAATTTATACGTACAATTCTTCAGGAACTTATAATGTACAGTTAACAAGTACAAATGCAAATTGTGGCGATGATATTATTACCATTCCGGTTTCTGTAAATGTAACATTAGGAATTGAAGACGAAATACTAAGTACATTTCAAATGTATCCAAACCCAACAACTGAAGATATTTATATAAAAACACCAAATACGATAGATGAATTTAAAATTTCTATTTCAACAGTTCTAGGGCAAGAGGTTTTTAATAAGAGATTTAAACGAAGTGCAGATAATACTTACAAAATAGGGGTGAATGATTTTATTTCCGGAATTTATTTTGTTACAATTAGTACAGATTTAGGAAAAGCTACCAAAAAAATTATAATTCGATAATATGATAAAACAAAAAAGGGTTTCATTTAGAAACCCTTTTTTGTTTTTAATACAACTATTTATTTAAAAGCCGGAATACCGGTAATATCCAACCCTGTAATAAGCAGGTGAATATCATGCGTACCTTCATAAGTTACCACACTTTCTAAGTTCATCATATGCCTCATGATAGAGTATTCTCCGGTAATTCCCATTGCCCCTAACACTTGTCTTGCTTCTCTAGCAATATCTAAAGCCATAGCTACATTATTTCGTTTTGCCATAGATATTTGTGCCGAAGTGGCTCTTCCTTCATTTCTTAATACCCCTAATCTCCAAGTTAACAATTGTGCTTTTGTTATTTCTGTAATCATTTCAGCAAGCTTTTTTTGTTGAAGTTGAAAACTAGCAATAGGTTTACCAAACTGAATACGCTCTTTAGCATATCTTAAAGCCGTATCATAACAATCCATTGCAGCTCCAATAGCACCCCAAGCAATTCCGTATCTAGCAGAATCTAAACAACCTAAAGGGGCTCCTAAACCATCTTTATTAGGAAGTATGTTTTCTTTTGGAATTTTAACATTATCAAAAATTAATTCTCCGGTAGCAGAAGCTCTTAATGACCATTTATTGTGAGTTTCCGGAGTTGAAAATCCTTCCATTCCTCTTTCCACAATCAGTCCTTTAATTCTTCCTTCTTCATTTTTAGCCCAAACAACAGCAACATCAGCAAAAGGCGCATTTGAAATCCACATTTTTGCACCATTAAGTAAATAATGATCACCCATATCTTTAATATTGGTAACCATGCCTCCCGGATTAGATCCGTGATCAGGCTCAGTTAAACCAAAACAACCTAAAAATTCACCACTTGCTAATTTTGGTAAGTATTTTTGTCTTTGAGCTTCATTACCATATTTCCAAATAGGATACATTACCAAAGAAGATTGTACAGATGCTGTTGAACGTACACCAGAATCACCACGCTCAATCTCTTGCATAATTAATCCATACGAAATTTGATCTAATCCGGCACCACCATATTCTTCAGGAATATAAGGTCCAAAAGCACCTATTTCAGCTAATCCTGAAATAATTGAAGTTGGAAACGTAGCATCTTGTGCAGCTTTTTCTATAATTGGAGACACTTCTCTTTTTACCCATTCACGGGCAGCATCACGCACTAAAATATGTTCTTCTGATAATAAATCATCAAGTTGATAGTAATCAGGAGCTTGAAATAAATCTTTTGACATTGCTTAATTATTTAATTTAGACTGCAAATTTAGTAATTAAAGTCTTTTACAATTTGATTTTTTAAAATCTTTTATTCCTTACATTTGTGATAATGAGATACACACTAGGAAAATACGAAAAATTAAAAAGCAAAAAACAAATAGAACTGTTGTTTGAAGAGGGAAATCGGATTAAAAAATTTCCGATTCAACTTATCTATTTACAAAAAGATTTACAATCAGATTTTCCTATAAAAGTAGGATTTTCAGTTCCTAAACGTCAAATAAAGCTAGCGGTTCACAGAAATAGAATTAAAAGATTAATGAGAGAAGTGTATAGAAAAAATAAATATCTTTATTCTGAAAACCTAAATAACACATATGTTTTTATGTTTATTTATATGGCAAATAGTGAGTTAGATTACAAAACCATTGAAGAGGCTCTTAAAAAAATAAGTAGTAAATTTTTAAATAAAATAAATGAAAGTAAAGAAGATAGTAAAAAGTAAAATTGCAAAATTACTACTTGTAATAACAATTTTGATTTCGCTAGGATTTCAATCCGATTTTTTCGAAATCGCAAAGCAAATAGACATTTATACCACATTGTTTAAAGAGTTAAACATGTATTATATAGATGAGGTAAATCCGGCAAAACTTACGAATAATGCTATTGACAATATGCTTAAAAATCTTGACCCTTACACCAAATATTACGATGAGCAAGGAGTAGAAGATGCCAGAATTAGTACAACTGGAGAATATGGAGGTGTAGGAATAGTATCAAAGTATAAAAATAAAAAATTAGTAGTAAGGGAAGTTTTAAAAGGCTTTCCTGCAGAAAAATACGGTGTTAAGACGGGAGATATTATCCTTAAAATAGACAATACTCCGGTGAGTGATTTTGATAAAAATACGGTTGCAACACTTATTAAAGGAGCTCCTAAAACAAAAGTGAAACTTCAGGTTTTACGCCAAAATAAAACAATTAATTTAGAGCTTATTAGAGAAAAAATAGAAATCAACCCAATTCCTTATTTCGCGATGATTACAAGTGAAATAGGCTACATTTCATTTACACAGTTTAACAACAAAGCTTCTAAAGAATTTAAAAAAGCATTTTTGACGCTAAAAGATCAAGGAATGAAAAAATTGATTATTGATGTTAGAGGAAATCCAGGAGGACTACTTAACGAAGCTGTTAAAATAACAAACTTTTTTATTCCGAAAGATAAAATTGTAGTTACCACAAAAGCCAAAGTAAAAAAATGGAGCAACACTTTTAAAACAAGAAAAGAGCCATTAGATACCGAAATACCAATAACAATTTTAATAAATAAAAAGTCGGCATCTGCTTCAGAAATATTAGCAGGCTCGTTACAAGATTACGACAGAGCTGTTGTTATAGGTGAGCGTTCTTTTGGAAAAGGATTGGTACAGCGATTTAGAGAGCTTTCTTACGGAACACAAATGAAACTTACAATAGCAAAGTATTACACACCAAGTGGTAGATGTATTCAAGAGTTAGATTATGCAAATAGAGATGAAAAAGGAAATGTTCCTAGGTTTTCTGATGCAGGTAGAAAAGCATTTAAAACTGTGAACGGACGCATTGTTTATGGAGGAGGAGGTATTGAACCTGATATAAAAATTCAAGATGCTAAAGTGTCAAAAATTACAGAAGCATTTTTTAAATCTGATGCGTTTTTTAATTATGCAACAACTTATTTTTATACACACAGCAGTATTGATAAACCCGCTAAATTTTCGCTTTCGAAAGCCGAGTTTGAGGTATTAAATAACTATGTAAAAACACATCAAAAAGAGTTTGAAACAGCTACCGAAAAGGAATTTAAAAACGCTATAAAAACGGCAAATGAGGAAAATTTAGAAGAAAATATACAGCGTGCTTACCAAAGTTTACTAGCTGAAATTCATTCAGCAAAGCTAAGTGTATTGGCATCAGATAAATCAAAAATTTTAGAAAAATTAACTCAAGAAATCATAAAAAGATACTATTACAATGAAGGGGTCTACCAGCACAAAGCGAACTTTGATACCAAAATTAAAACAGCAATAACGCTTTTGTCAAACCCAGAAGAGTACCAAAAAGTTTTAAATTGATTTATGAGTTTATAAATAAAGAGTATTAACACTAAATAGATATATTGTATCTTTGCATCCCAAAAATACACGTATGGAACAATCAAAAATAAAAGGAAGAACACGCGCACAAGAATCATCAAAAGCAATTGAAAGACTCTATATTTCAATGCGTCACTTGTTTAGCAGAGGGTTTTATAAACCAATGGGTGTTTCCGGAGAGTCTTTACGACAATCATTACTATTATTACGTCCCGAAATTTACGGTTCTATAGCAGAAGAAAAAGTAGAACTCAACGGACTTATTTATATCATAGAAAGACTACCAATAGGTATTGAAGAATGTAGGTTTATTAATTTAACTGCTGATGAAGGATATTCAAAATCACATTTTAAACCAATTGTACCTCCTAAAAGAAGAAGAAATTGTTTTCGTATAGATAAAGACCAAATGAATATTGAGGTAACAAGAGGACGATCAGAAATTTATGATATACTTACCCACCTTACCTTTTTATTTATAGAATCGCATAAAATAGCAAACAGAGTACTTATTAACGAAGGAAAAGATACAATACGTGAGTGGAAGAAGCTAGAAGAAGTAGTGCTGTTTAATAAAAAAATTGACCGAGATGAAAGAGATATAATGTTGGCTCATGCAGCAAGTATTTTAGGAAGAACTTTTGAAGAAACGCTTCACGTGCATCAAGCTTTGGGTGAAGAAAAGAATCCGGATAGATTTTTTCAAATAATTTACTGGTTAGGTCATTTAGCAATTAACGAAAAGGTAGATAATCAAAAAAGAGCAATAACTTTTAGCCCTGTCTTAAGAGAGCGAATTGGGCATCATATTTACGGAGAAATTTGGGCAAATAACATTAAAAAAGTATTAAGCGAAAACAACTTGTTAAAGCGTCCAATTCATATAATTAGTGCCAACATGCACAGTGTTATGAACTCTATTTACGCACCGGTAGTACTCCCTGAAAAAGTAGAAGGCGATTATACCATTTCTCTATTTGAAACATTAAGCAATAGTGAAAACGGTGATTTACGTGATAAAGTTGAAGAATATGCTAAAGAAAATGGTTTAATTTATATAAAAGATACTTCAGGAACAAATATTAATGTACAGGTAATAGATACCGAAAAAATAGATTTTAGTAAAACAAGATATATACCAAAAAACAGCCTTTCAAGTGCAGAAAAGCCTGTGTTAATAGTAATGGATTATGCTTTTGGAGAACAAGCATACGAAACTATGGATGAGCTTTTAAAACCTTATAGTTGTGAAAAAGGTAAAAGATACCATTTAAACGTAGAGTCTGTTTCTATAATGGGTAAAGCAGGTATATTAGAAGGAGGAAAAGGAGATATTATGATACCGCTTTCTCATATTTTTGAAGGTACCGCAGACAATTACCCATTTAAAAATGAACTTACTAAAGAAATGTTTGAAGGTTGTGGAGTAGATGTGTATACCGGAGCTATGGTTACGGTATTAGGCACATCGCTTCAAAATAAAGATATTTTGAAATTCTTTTACGATTCTACTTGGCAGGTTACAGGTCTTGAAATGGAAGGTGCACATTACCAAAAAGCCATTCAGGCAGCTTCTAAAATTAGAGGAAATATATCTAGTGATGTAAAAGTACGTTATGCGTATTATGCATCAGATAATCCTTTAGAAACAGGAAGTACTTTAGCTTCAGGAGGATTAGGAACAACAGGTGTATTGCCAACATATGTAATAACTCAAAAAATACTAGAGCAAATATTCTAAAAAGGATATTTAAAACAATGCTTGATGGTGTATTTTGAGTAATTATTAAGAAATAATGCTTAAACAATTATGAATGTTTTAATTTTAGGGTCAGGAGGTAGAGAACATGCTTTTGCTTGGAAAATAAAGCAAAGTAACCTACTAAATAAGTTATTTATTGCTCCGGGTAACGCAGGAACAGCACAACTTGGAGTCAATTTAAATCTTAATCCTACCAATTTTGAAGCACTAAAAGAGGCTGTAATTAACCACAATATTAAACTTGTAGTTGTTGGTCCCGAAGATCCTTTGGTAAGAGGTATTCACGATTTTTTTAAACACACAAAGGAATTAGAAAACACCATTGTAATTGGACCTCAAAAATATGCCGCTCAGTTAGAAGGGAGTAAAGAGTTTGCTAAAGAATTTATGTATCGTCATAAAATACCTACTGCAGCCTACCAAAGTTTTACTAAAAACAACTTAGAAGCCGGTTATTCTTTTTTAGAATCTTTAAATCCGCCTTATGTACTTAAAGCAGATGGATTGGCAGCAGGTAAAGGTGTTTTAATTATTGAAGATTTAGAAGAAGCAAAATACGAACTCAAAGAAATGCTAACAAAGCAAAAATTTGGTGCAGCAAGCGCAAAAGTTGTTATTGAAGAATTTTTGGACGGAATAGAACTGAGTTGTTTTGTACTTACCGATGGAGACTCTTATATTAAATTGCCCAACGCAAAAGATTACAAGCGTATAGGAGAAGGAGATACAGGCCTAAATACAGGAGGTATGGGAGCTGTTTCGCCAGTACCATTTGTAGATAAAGCATTTTTAGATAAAGTAGAAAATAAAGTTATAAAACCTACCATAGAAGGTTTGAAAAAAGATAAAATACCGTATAAAGGATTTATTTTCTTCGGACTTATAAAAGTAGGAAATCAGCCTAAAGTTATAGAGTATAACTGTAGAATGGGCGACCCTGAAACAGAAGTGGTTATTCCGAGAATAGAAACAGATTTTTTAGAATTGTTAATAGCTACAGGAAACTCAGAACTTTCAAAAAAAACAATAAAATTTAAAGAAGAAAGTGCTTGTACGGTAATGCTTGTATCAGGAGGTTATCCTGAAGCATATGACAAGGGAAAACAAATTTTTGGATTACCCGAAGTAACTTCTTCAATTCCTTTTCATGCGGGAACAATCACTCAAAACAACCAATTACTCACAAATGGAGGTCGTGTAATAGCCATTACTTCTTATGGACGTAATTTTAAAGAAGCTTTACAAAAATCGTATCAAAATATTACTAAAATAAGTTTTGATGGGATGAATTATCGAAAGGATATAGGTTTTGATTTGTAAAAAAAAAATTTTAATTGCTCCGTTAAACTGGGGATTAGGGCATGCTTCTAGGTGTATTCCTATAATTAAAGCACTGTTAGAAGCCAATTTTGAACCAATTATAGCTAGTGATGGTGAGGCGTTAACATTACTTCAAAAAGAATTTCCTTCATTAAAAACATACACACTTCCTTCGTATAATATTTCCTATACAAAACGTGGTTTTTTTCTAAAATTTAAACTTTTACAAAAAATACCTTCAGTATATAAAGCTGTTAAAAAGGAACGAGAAAAAGTAGCACAAATTATTAAAAAAGAAGCTATTTCTGGAATTATTTCAGACAATAGGTTTGGTGTTTTTAGCGATAAAATTCCTTCCGTATATATCACGCATCAACTAAAAGTACTTTCAGGATTAACAACAATTATAACATCGGTACTGCACCAATATATTATTAAAAAATTTGATGAATGCTGGGTACCCGATGTAAACAAAAACCCAACTTTATCAGGAAAATTAAGCCATTTAAGGCTCTCTAATATACGTATAAAGTATATTGGAGGTTTAAGTAGGTTTAAACCGTGTAAGACGCTTAAAAAACACAAATACTCGTTAATGATTTTGCTGTCGGGTCCGGAACCTCAACGAACATTGTTAGAAACAAAGTTAGTTACCGAGTTAAAAAATTACGATAAAAAAACACTCATTGTTCGAGGTGTTGTTAACCGTAAAAATGCGCTAGATATACAAGCCGAAAATGTAGACGTTGTTGATTACCTATTATCGGAAGAATTAGCGCAAAAAATACATCAAAGCGAACTTGTAATAAGCCGTTCGGGATATTCAACAATTATGGATATGGCTGCACTAAACAAAAAGGTGTTTTTTATACCTACCCCAGGGCAATTAGAACAAGAATATTTAGCTAAAAAATTTGATTTAGAGAAAATAGCTCCATATTGTAAGCAACACTTATTTACCTTAAAAGAATTAGATAAGATCAAATACTATAAAGGATTTGTTTATAAAAAAGAAGTGTTTAACAAAAAGCTATTTAACTTTTTCAAGAGTAAATGAAAATTCAGAGCCTTTTTTGTATTCACTTTTTACAAATATAGTTTCACCATGAGCTTCAATAATATGTTTTACAATAGATAGCCCTAATCCGGAGCCTCCTTGCTCTCTAGATCTACTTTTATCTACCCGGTAAAAGCGTTCAAATAAACGTGCTTGGTGTTTTTCTTTAATACCTTCTCCATCATCAGTTATCTTAATAAGTAACTTATGGTCTCCGTACAATTCAACACTTACAATGGTAGTGCCACCTATTTTCCCGTATTTAATAGAATTTACCACAAGATTTATAAGCACTTGTTCTATACGCTCAATATCTCCAATTGCCATTATAGGAAAATCGTAAATTTTATTAAATAAAAGAGATACATCTCTTTTTTTAGCCTTCATTTCTAATAAATCGAAGACATCTTGTATTAGTTTTATAACATTAAAGGGTTGTTTGTTTAAATTTAAATCAGCCGATTCCAATTTTGAAATTAAATCTAAATCTTTAACAATAGCAATAAGTCTATCAACCCCTTTATTGGCTCTATCTATGTATTTTAACCGAATTAATTTGTCGTCAATAGCCCCATCGGCAAGCGTAAGTAAATATCCTTGAACGGTAAAAAGAGGTGTTTTTAGCTCGTGAGAAATATTTCCTAAAAATTCACGTCTGTAGTTTTCTCTCTGGTTTAAATCGTTGATTTGAAGCTGTTTGTATTCTGCAAATTTTTGTACTTCTCTAGACAGTGTTTCAATATCTGAAGTAATTGCTGTTTTGTTTAAATCTGAAGAATCTAAAATAGAAACATTGTCGTATATTTTTTTAATCCGTTGATAAATAAATTTTTCTAAACGATATTGAATAATAAAAAACGAAAACGCAAAAATAGCAGCAGCATAAATAAAAATATATTGCAGTTTAATTGAGAAAATTGAAAAAAGATAGACAGTACAAAGTATTATAATAATTGAAAACAATGTAAAATACAATGAGGTCCAAAAGGCAAAAGAATATGTTTTTTTAATCTTCATTAATTACAAACTTATAGCCAACACCTTTAACTGTTTTAAAATTTTTATCGCCTATTTTTTCTCTTAATTTTCTAATATGAACATCAATGGTTCTTCCACCAACAACAACTTCGTTTCCCCAAACCTTTTCTAAAATATCATCGCGTTTAAAAACCTTTCCGGGTTTAGATGCTAAAAGAGAAAACAGTTCAAATTCTTTTCTTGGGAGCGACAGTTTTTCTCCTTTTTTAATAATAACATATTCTTCTCTATCAATAATAATTTCTCCAACACTTACTTTTTCATCAGAGGTGCTATTATTTTCTTTCACTCTGCGTAAAAGAGCCCTAATTTTACTCACCAATACTTTTGGTTTTATTGGTTTTGTAATGTAATCATCGGCACCAATATCGTATCCGGCTACTTTTGAATAGTCTTCATTTCGAGCGGTAAAAAAGGTAATAAGTATATTTTCCAATCCTTTAGAAGCTCTAATTTTTTCACAAGCCTCAATACCATCCATTTCAGGCATCATAATATCTAAAATAATTAGATGAGGTATAATTTCTTTGGCAATTTCTACCGCTTCAACACCATTTTTTGCCGTGTAAATTTTGTAACCTTCGTTTTTTAAATTATAGCCTACAATTTCTAAGATATCCGGCTCATCATCAACCAACAAAATTTTAATATCACTGTTATTCATAATAAGTGCATTTAATACGTTTTCAAAAGTAAGCATAAATTGTTATTGCTGTAACATAACCTTGTAAAGTGTTTAAAATTATAACATTAAGCTAACATTAACATTACAGTAATGTAATTTTAAGAAAATTAAAATTAGAATATTGAGTAAATGATTTTTTTATTAATTTTGATGTTAAATGCTATAAATTAACTATTTAAAAATTAAATGCTATGAAAAGATTACACATGTTATCTCTTGTTTTGTTGTTTCCCATATTTAGTTTTTCACAAGGAGTAGGTGATATTATTATTACCGAAATAATGAAAAACCCGAATGCTGTTAGTGATACTTATGGAGAGTATTTTGAGGTGTACAATACCACCAATGCAGATATAAATTTACAAGGGTGGATTATTTCTGATATGGGAACAAGCGCTCATACCATTGCCACAGCTGTTATTGTTCCTTCAAACGGATATGCTGTTTTAGGACGAAATGCAGATACGGCTATTAACGGTGGTGTTAACATTAATTATCAATACTCTAGTTTTATTTTAAGTAACACATCCGATTCGGTTATTTTAACCTTTTCAGGAATAGAAATTGATCGTGTTGATTACGATTCTGGAGCAACGTTTCCAAATCCAACAGGAGCAAGCATGGAGCTATCTACAAATAAATACGACAGTGTTTCTAACGATAGTGGAGCAAACTGGGCTGTAGCAACAACAGCATACGGTGCCGGAGATTTGGGGACTCCCGGAAGTGTTAACAGCGTTACGCTATCAGTAGAAAGTAATCAACTTCAAAAATTTGTACTATATCCAAATCCGGTTACCGAAGGAAAGCTAACCATTAATACAAAAACCAATACAAAAAAGACGCTTAAAATATACAATATGTTTGGAGAAGATGTGTTTAGCAAACAAGGTGTTTTTGTGAAACCTGTAGATATTTCTTCACTTACATCGGGTATTTATTTGGTAGAAATTTTAGAAGCGGGAAGAGTTGCTTTTAAGAAACTAATAATTGACTAACTTTAGCGTATTATTATTGAGCGATACCTATAAAACCAAACCGTATGAACACAAAAATAGATTTTGAAAAAATTCTTTTTCTAGACATAGAAACGGTTCCTGAAGAAGCTGATTTCTCAAAATTATCTGAAGAGAAGCAAGACTTATTTGCTTTAAAAACGGCATATCAACGCAAAGAAGAACTTAGTCCTGAAGCATTTTATGAAAGAGCTGGAATTTGGGCAGAGTTTGGAAAAATTATTTGCATATCAGTAGGCTATTTTACTAATTTTAATAGCAAAGAAATGGTTTTTAGGGTAAAATCGTTTTATGGTGAAGAAACAACGTTATTAAATGAGTTTAAAAACCTTTTAGAAACATACTTTAATAAACCACCTCACGTTTTATGTGCGCATAACGGAAAAGAGTTTGATTTCCCTTATATAGCACGAAGAATGATTATTAACAAAATAGTTCTTCCTAACAAATTAAACTTATTTGGTAAAAAACCATGGGAAATACCACATTTAGACACCATGGAAATGTGGAAGTTTGGAGATTACAAACACTTTACGTCGTTAAAATTACTCACCTCTATTTTAGGTATTCCGTCTCCAAAAGGAGATATAGATGGTAGCATGGTGGCAAAGGTATATTATGAAGAAAAAAACATAAAAAGAATTGTTGAGTACTGCGAAAGAGATACTATTGCTGTTGCACAGTTGTTATTGCGATTCTTTGGCTACGATTTAATAAACGAAGAAAAGATTATTTTTGTTTAGTCTTCTAGTTTAGAAGATAGTTCAAACCATCGTTCTTCTTTTTCTTCTAATTCTTTAATAACTTTTTGAAGTTTAGAAGACAAGTCGTTAATTTCTTCAGCAGATAAGGTTTCATTTGTGAAAAGTGCTTCAATTTCCAGCTTTTCTTTTTCTAAAACCTCAATATCGTGCTCTATGGTAGAAAACTCCTTTTTTTCGTTGTAAGATAACTTTGCTTTTGTAGAAGGTTTAACCTTTGTAGTTGTTTTTTTGATATTATTAGAAGTCTCTTTAGGTTTAGAATCTTCATAGTATCTAAAATCGGTGTAATTTCCGGGAAAATCTTCAATCACACCATCGCCTCTAAAAACGAATAAGTGATCGACAATTTTATCCATAAAATATCGATCGTGCGAGACAACTAGTAAACAACCGGGAAAATCTAACAAAAAATTTTCTAAAACATTTAAGGTTATAATATCTAAATCGTTTGTTGGCTCATCTAAAATTAAAAAATTAGGATTTTGAATTAAAACGGTGCATAAATAAAGTCTTTTTTGCTCACCACCACTCAATTTTTCTACAAAATCGTATTGTCTTTTTCGGCTAAATAAAAATCGTTCCAATAGTTGTCCTGCAGAGATTTTTCGACCTTTTGTCAGCGGAATATATTCTCCAAATTCTTTAATAACCTCAATAACTTTTTGACCCGGTTTTGGGTTTATACCATCTTGAGTATAGTATCCAAATTTAATGGTTTCACCCACAATAACTTTTCCTTTATCTACAGGCTCTTTTTGAGTAATAATATTTAAAAATGATGATTTTCCAGATCCATTTTTGCCAATAATACCAATACGCTCACCTCGTTTAAATACGTACTCGAAGTTGTCTAGTATTTTGATGTCTCCATAAGATTTTGAAATACTGTGGAGTTCTAAAATTTTAGAACCCATTCGCTCCATATTAATTTCAAGTTGTACCTTATGATTGTCTCTTCGCTTATGCGCTAATTCTTTAATCTTAAAAAAATCATCAATTCTAGATTTAGATTTGGTAGTTCGCGCTTTAGGTTGTCTACGCATCCAATCCAATTCTTTTTTAAACAAGTTTTTAGCTTTTTCTAAACTAGATTGCTCTTGCGCAATGCGCTCTTCTTTCTTTTGTAAAAAATAAGAATAATTTCCTTTATAAGTATATAATTGACCTTGATCTAATTCAATAATCTCATCGCAAACCCTTTCTAAAAAGTAACGGTCATGCGTAACCATAAATAAGGTGATTTTTTCTTTTTTAAAGAAGCTTTCAAGCCACTCAATCATTTCTAAGTCTAAATGGTTTGTAGGCTCGTCTAAAATAAGTAAATCAGGCTTGTGTATTAAAATAACCGCAAGATTTAATCGTTTTAATTGTCCTCCAGATAAAGAACTTACTTTTTGATTTAAATTTTCTAGTTTTAGCTTAAAAAGTATTTGCTTGTATTGTGTTTCAAAATCCCAAGCATTGTGTTGTTCCATAAGTTCAAAAGCTTTTTGATAGGCTTTTTCATTATTAGGATTTTGAAGAGCTTGCTCGTATTGTTGAATGATTTTGAGTGTTTCATTGTCAGACTCAAAAATAGTTTCTTCTATGGTTAGGTTATGATTTAACGCGTCTTTTTGTGATAAGTATGCGATTTTTATTTCTTTTCTTGAAATAACTTGACCGGTATCAGGAGTATCTAAACCGGCAATTATATTTAAAATAGAAGTTTTTCCTGTTCCGTTTTTTGCAATAAATGCAATTTTTTGATCTTTATTTATTCCAAAAGAAATATTTCTAAACAGTTCTACTTCGCCATACGATTTAGAGATGTTTTCTACAGAAAGGTAATTCATCTAATCTAAATTTTAGACAAATCTACATAAAAAAACCCGAGGATATCCTCGGGTTTTTAATCAATTTAAAAATGTTTAATTATTGTTTCACAAACTTTTTGGTAGTTACGTTAACACCGTCATTAATGTTAATTATGTAAACACCAGCTTTAAGTCCGCTTACATCAATTGCACCTCTAACACTTCCAGATTTTACAGTTTGACCTAAAATGTTAGCAATAGTATAAGTTGCCTTTGTACTATCAGCCATTCTAACTGTTAAGAAGTTTCCTTTTACAGGGTTAGGGTATAATGAAATTGTTGAATCAATTGTAGTAGCTGCAAAGTTAACCGGAGCAGCACCAATTACAACTGTATAATCTTCCACTTCACCATATGTAAATGTTTCACATTCGGTTGGAATGCCATTGTATTTCATAGAAACACGCATTCTTGTAGCTCCTGCAGTTGCAGTTGCCGGAACGGTAAATGTACCACTTACAGGAGTTGTTTTTGAAGCGGCTTTAGACCACACTTGTTCTCCTGCATCAGCAAAGTCACCATCTTGGTTGTAGTCAATCCACACGCTGTAACCTTCACTATATACAGTAGCCGTCCAAGTAGGAGTTACGGTAATAGTTACTGTTCCTGAAATGTTGGTTGAAAGAGCCGTAAAGTCACTATAACCATTTCCGTTTCCAGAAGCATTATCAATAGTTCCTATTTGTACTCTACCAATGTATTCGTCGGTCACAACATTTCCTTTAGAAGCACAATAGGTTAATGTTTGATTTAAAGTGGTGATAGTTGCAGTATTACTACTTACAGAACTATTTCCGGCAGCATCTTTTGCTGTAACAGTAAAGCTATACGAAGTAGCAGGAGTTAATCCTGTAGCTTGGTATGTAGTTCCTGTAACAGAAGCTAAAAGCGTTCCGTTTTTAAATACATCGTAACCAGTTACACCTACATTATCGGTAGCACCAGACCATGATAAATCTGCTGTAGTTGCTGTAGCATTACTAGCCGTTAATGTTGGAGCTGTTGGTGCTTGATTGTCCGGAACCGGATCAACTAAAACAACAGTATAGTCTTCCACTTCACCGTATGTAAATGTTTCACATTCAGTTGGAATACCGTTGTATTTCATAGAAACACGCATTCTTGTACTTCCTGCAGTTGCAGTTGTAGGAATGGTAAATGTACCACTTACCGGTGTTGTTTGAGACGCAGCTTTAGACCATACTTGCTCTCCTGCATCAGCAAAATCACCATCTTGGTTGTAGTCAATCCATACGCTATAACCTTCACTATACACAGTAGCTGTCCAAGTAGGAGTTACTGTAATAGTTACAGAAGCACCTTTATTTAAGCTTGTTGAAATAGCTGTAAAATCGCTATACCCGTTTCCACTTCCTGAAGCGTTGTTTATTGTTCCAATTTGTACATTTCCAATATATTCATCGGTTACCGTAGTTCCTTTTGAAGCACAGTAAGTAACTGTTTGATTTAAAGTGGTAATAGTAGCTGTATTACTATCAACAGAAATGTTACCAGCGGCATCTTTAGCTCTCACTGTAAAACTATATGAAGTAGCAGGAGTTAATCCTGTAGCTTGGTATGCAGTACCTGTAACAGAAGCTAAAAGCGTTCCGTTTTTATATACATCATAACCAGTTACTGCTACATTATCAGTAGCGCCAGACCAAGATAAATCTACAGTAGTGGTAGTAGCATTGTTTGCAGTTAACGTTGGTGCTGTTGGTGCTGTGGTATCTACAGTTGTAGTTGTAACAGTAGCGGTATTACTATCAACCGAAACATTTCCGGCAGCATCTTTAGCTCTCACTGTAAAACTATAAGTTGTACCAGATGTTAATCCGGTTGCTTGATATGTATTAGCTGTTGTTGAGATTAAGAAAACACCATCTTTATACACATCGTAACCAGTTACAGCTACGTTATCAGTAGCACCAGACCAAGATAAATCTACAGTAGTAGTAGTTGCATTGCTTGCCGTTAATGTTGGTGCCGTTGGTGCTGTGGTATCTACAGTCGTAGTAGTAGCAGTAGCTGTATTACTATCAACAGAAATGTTACCAGCGGCATCTTTAGCTCTCACTGTAAAACTATAAGTTGTACCAGATGTTAATCCGGTAGCTTGGTATGTAGTACCTGTAACAGAAGCTAAAAGTGTTCCGTTTTTGTATATATCATAACCAGTTACTGCTACATTATCAGTAGCGCCAGACCAAGATAAATCTACGGTAGTAGTAGTTGCGTTACTAGCAGTTAATGTTGGTGCTGTTGGTGCTGTGGTATCAGTAGGAGTTACTGAAGCAGCATTACTATCAGCCGAAACATTTCCGGCAGCATCTTTAGCTCTTACTGTAAAACTGTAAGTAGTTCCTAAAGTTAATCCTGTAGCTTGGTATGTAGTACCTGTAACAGAAGCTAAAAGTGTTCCATTTTTGTATACATCGTAACCAGTTACACCTACATTATCAGTAGCGCCAGACCAAGATAAATCTACAGTAGATATAGTAACGTTACTAGCAGTTAATGTTGGTGCTGTTGGCGCTTGAGTATCAGCTGTAGCATCAATCAAGTTAACAGTATAATCTTCTACTTCCCCATAAGAAAAAGTTTCACATTCAGTTGGAATACCATTGTATTTCATAGAAACACGCATTCTTGTACTTCCTGCAGTTGCAGTTGTAGGAATGGTAAATGTACCACTTACCGGTGTTGTTTGAGACGCAGCTTTAGACCATACTTGCTCTCCTGCATCAGCAAAATCACCATCTTGATTGTAGTCAATCCATACGCTATAACCTTCACTATATACAGTAGCTGTCCAAGTAGGAGTTATTGTAATAGTTACAGAAGCACCTTTATTTAAGTCTGTTGAAATAGCTGTAAAATCGCTATATCCGTTTCCACTTCCTGAAGCGTTGTTTATTGTTCCTATTTGTACATTTCCAATATATTCGTCAGTTACTGTAGTTCCTTTTGAAGCACAGTATACTAGAGAGTTGTTACCATATTCTAGTCCAATACCAACAGCATAAAAAGCATTTGTAGTTGCAATTACTTCAGGAGAACCTACTCCGTATAAATCTTCAGCAGATTGAATACCAAAAGTTCTAGCATCGGCATATGTAGAGTTTGCAGACATATATACGCTTTCTATTCTGAAAGCTATTTGTGCCGCTTTATCTATACCAATACCTGTAACACTATAAGCACTTCCTATATCGTTTGTTCCAGATTTTCCAACAGATAAAATGTAAAACCAGTGGTTTAATACACCAGAATTGGTATGAACGCCACAATAATCATTTGTAGAAGAAGGCGTACAGTTTGGATCTATCCAATTAGTACCTCCATAAGTATCAGGCTGCCCTTCAGCTTTAGGGTCGCTCATAGAACGTAAAGAAGCACTTGTTGTTCTTCTTTCTATGTCTTCACCAATTAACCAAACAGATTTTTCTGGAGCAGCAAAAGACTCAACAGCTGCCGCCCAAATATCAGAAAAAGCTTCATTCATAGCTCCAGATTCTTTTTGGTAAGCTAAGTTTGCAGTGTTTGTGCACACCGCATGCCCAATTTCGTGAGCAGCAACATCTAAAGAAGTTAAAATATCAAAATATCCGTTACCTACAGTTCCATCAGAACTACCATCTCCGTAAGTCATTCTAGATCCATCCCAAAATGCGTTGTCATATGCCACATTGTAGTGCACATAACTATTAATAGCGGCACCAGCTCCATCAAAGCTATTTCTGTTGTGCTTTGTAGACCAATAATCATAAGTCATTTCTGCTCCCCAATGCGCGTCTAACGCACCATTATCTTTCGCAGTATTGTCCCATTCTGCAGCAGTCCAGTTATTATCATTATCTGTAAAATCAACAGCAGAGGTGTAATTAGTACTTTCGTTTAAGTCGTAAGTATGTATTCCGTTACCTCTAGTGTTATCACTTAAAATATAACCACCGGTAGCAGTTGATGTTTCAATACTTCTAGTACCACTATATCTTGTAGCAGCACTTCCGGCAACTAAAATTTTATCAGCAATATTTGTTGTTTTTTCTTTTGAACCTGATTTTTTATGCTTACTGCTAAATTTATCAATGTGTTTGATAATGGCATTGTAAAATAAAACTTCACCATTTTTAGCATCAACATATACAAAACCTCTACTAATAGGTTGTGTAGCATAAATATCAAATTTAAAGGCCAACTTATCTTCTTTTTTACCAATAAGATATCCAGGTAGTATTACAAGTTCACCTTCTGGTTTTGTATAGTTTATAAGTCTGGCATTTCTTGTGTCTTGCCACATATAAGAAGATGCGCCAATACTAGAAACAGCTCTTTGGAATGCCGCCTCTTTTGAAATTTGAGGTGTAGTATTTAGGTTTTCAATTTGGTAAAATTCTCCTGAAAGAGATTTAATTTCACCATTTTTTACATGAACGATAGGGGTTGCAAAATCAACTTTAATATTTTTATAATACTGTTGATATCTCTCATGGGTAAAACCTAATCTATCTGTTTCGCTTTTTACAAAAACAATTTTATCTTCATTTCGGGTGTTTAAATGTTCTTTAAATAGAAGATCTTTTTGGTTAGCTGTGTAAACCTTGCCGAGTTTAACTCGTAGTTGGCTGGGTTTAGCGGTTGGGGTCGACTGCTTTTTTTGTGCATTAATTTGCCCTATAAAAAAGAGCAAACCAATAAAAAGAAACAGCAATTTTTTTCGAGAATAATTTTGTTTCATACTTGAATAAGTTTTTAAGAATTAATAAATCAGCCCCGAATATAAAAAAAATAAATTAACTAACCGTTTATTAACAAAACTTAACCGACCATTGTTAATAACTATCATTTTATTAACAAAACGGGATTTTCCCAAAAAAAATTAAAATAGAAAACACGGCAACCATTTACAATCTCTTGTCTTAAGGAGAAATGTTTATTTTTGAAAGATAAATAAACGCAATTAATTGTATATTGCGATTTGGTATGAAACGCAATTATTTATATAATTTATTAACAATTTCTATTTTGTTAATTTCGAGTACTTTAAAAGCTCAAGAAGTTTCTATTGATGAGGAAAGTAGGCTCAATTTTCAAACATACTTTTTTGAAGCTTTAAAGCAACGCGCTATTAAAAACTACGATAAGGCTATAGAAAACCTAGAAAAAAGCTATGAAATAGATTCTGTAAATGCAGCCGTAGCATTTGAATTTTCAAAAAATTATGCAGCATTAAATAAATACTTTGAAGCTCAATTGTTTATTGATAAAGCTTTGGTTAAAGAACCAATGAACGAATATTTTTTAAAAAAGAAAGTGGCTATTTTAAAGGTTCAAAATAGGTATAAAGATGCTATTTTTATTCAAAAAAAGCTAGTAAACATTCATCCTAAGTATTACGATGATTTGGTGTTACTTTATATTAAAAGTAATAACCTAAAAGAAGCTCAAAAACAGGTTTTAGAAATAGAAAAAAAAGCGTTAGTAACTACAAAAACGATATCTTATAAAAACTATATAATAGAACGGTTAGTAACCTTAAATAGTAAAAAGCAGCCATCAAAAAGAGAAAATACAATAGTTTTTTTAAAAAAGAAATATAAAGAAACAACAGATTATAAGGTATTAAAACAATTATTGACGGAAGAAAAAGAAGCACGTTTATTTAAAGAATTGTTGCTTGACACTAAAGAAGCTTTAGAATTATTCCCCTATCAACCATTTTTGTATAAAATGGGAGGAATAGCATTAAATAGATTAGGAAAATATAAAGAAGCAGTAAACGTTTTACTAAATGGCATTGATTTTGTTTTTGATGATGATACATTAAAAGCTATTTTTTATGAAGAACTCGCTATCAGCTATAAAGGGCTTAATAAAAGCGATAAAGCTCTTAGTTATAAACAAAAGGCATTGCAATTAAGAAAAAAAATTTAAATGAAGAATTATTTTAAAGTAATAGTGCTAATAGGTTTGTTATCTGTTTCTTGTAAAACAACAAAACCTACAACAAAAGCAGCTAATGTAAAGGCTTCGAGCACAAAAAAAATCATAAATAAACACTACAAAGCATTTTTTAATGAAAATACGGTGTATGCAAAAATTAAAGCAAAATACAAAGACGATAAAACTTCAGTAGCGTTAAGTATTAAGTTGAGAATGGAAAAGGACAGGGTAATTTGGATGAGTGCTACTAAGCTAGGAATTCCAATTGCTAAAATTATGATAACACCAACAAAAGTACGGTATTACGAAAAAATAAAAAAGACCTATTTTGAAGGAGATTTCTCTCTTTTAAGTAATTTTTTAGGCACAGATTTAACGTTTACAGAAGTTCAAAACTTGTTATTAGGACAAGCTGTTTTAAACTTAAAAAAAGGGAAATATAAATCGGGATTAAAAAACGACTTGTACTTTTTAACGCCAAAAGAAGCATCTTCGTTGTACACGATTTTATTTTTAATAAATCCTGAAAATTATAAATTAAAAAAACAAGAAATACAACGTTTAGATAACAATCAAAAACTATCTGTAACTTATTTGAGCTATAAAAATATTGAAGAGACTTATTTCCCTAAAAACATGATTTTAAAAGTAATTGATTCTAAGAAAACAACAACACTACACTTAGATTTTAAGTTGGTGTTTTTTAATAAAGAGCTTACTTTTCCCTTTACTATTCCTCGGGGGTATAAAGAAATAAATTTAAATTAATGCGTGTAAAAATAAATCATATAATACTTGTATTGTTTCTTTTAATAAGCGTTCATGCGGTTGCTCAAAAAACAAAAAGACAGCGCTTAGAAGCTAGAAGAACTCAACTTCAAAAAGATAAAATTTACATAAACGCGCTGTTATCTAACACAAAACGCAAAGAAAAAAATTTATTAAATGATTTAAGTGATTTAAATTCTAAGATAAAGATTAGCGAAGAATTAATTACTGCAATAGAGAATGAATCAAAAGAATTAGGTAACGAAATTTATTTAAATCAACTTGAAATAAATAAACTAAAGAGAGATTTAAACGCATTAAAAAAAGATTATGCCGATATGATTTTTAAATCGTATAAAAGCAGGTCTCAAAATAGTAGAACTATGTTTTTACTTTCTTCAGAAAACTTTTACCAAGCTTACAAACGCTTTCAGTACATGAAGCAATATGCTTCTTTTAGAAAAAAGCAAGGAGAAAAAATTCTTTTAAAAACAGAAGAACTTCAAGCGCTAACAGATTCTTTACTCGTTAAAAAGAATAAAAAAGAACTTCTTTTAGCTGAACGAAAAAAAGAGCAACTTACCATTGAAGAAGAACGGCAAAAGTACAAAAGTTTATTAACTCAAGTAAAGAAAAAAGAGAGTAAATATAAACGCCAGATTCGAAAATTTCAAAAAGAACAGGATCGTATTGCTGCTCAAATTGACAAAATAATTAGAGCTGCTATTGTGGCATCTAATAAAAAATCGGGCAACAAATCAGGTTCAGGATTTTCATTAACTCCGGAAGCTAAAGCTCTAGCTTCAGAATTTGTATCTAACAAAGGGAAACTTCCTTGGCCGGTAAAAAAAGGATATATTTCTACTTACTACGGAAAACAACCTCATCCTATATTAAAAACAGCAACCATACAAAGTAACGGATTAAGGATTACTACAGAAAAAGGGAGCAAAGCCAGAGCGGTATTTAATGGTACAGTGCTAGCGGTACAAATTATGTCTGGAAATAAAAAGGCCGTTCTTATTCAGCACGGAAACTATATTTCTATATATAAAAATTTAGCACATGTATTGGTTAAAAAAGGAGATAAAGTTACCACAAAACAAGAAATAGGAACCATTTTTACCGATAGAATAACAGGGAAAACCATACTGGGTTTTGTGTTAACTAAAAATACAAAAACAGAGAATCCATATAATTGGATATCTAGAAAATAAAGTGCTTAGCTTGTAAATAGTGCTTTTAGAGCAGATGCATCTTCAGGCTTCATTTTTCCCGACAGTATTAAACTTAGCTGTTTTCTTCTTAAAGCACCGTCATAACGTTCTTTTTCTAGTTCAGTTTCAGGCTTTATTTGCGGTATGGTAACAGGAGTTCCTGTTCTATCAACAGCTACAAAAGTGTAGATACCTTCGTTTACTTTTGTTCGTTCTTGCGATTCTCTATCTTCACTCCAAACATCAACATAAATTTCCATAGAAGATTTAAAGGCTCTTGAAACTTTAGCCTCAATAGTAACAACACTTCCTACCGGAACAGCTTTGTTAAAAGCCACATGATTTACAGATGCGGTAACTACAATTCTACGAGAGTGTCTTCGAGCGGCAATACTACAAGCCCTATCCATTCTAGCTAATAGTTCACCTCCAAATAAGTTTCCTAACGGATTGGTTTCTCCGGGTAAAACAATATCGGTTAAAATTGTAAGCGATTCTTTAGGTGTTTTTACCATGACAGTGTAATAATTTTGATAAAAAGTTATGTAATAAAAAAGCGAAATGCGTTTAAAAAATTTAGTATTTTTTTACTAACAACCAAGCGTCTTTTGATTCTAATTTTTTTATTTCATTTAGTCTGTTAACAGCTTCGGTTCTACTGTTAAAACTTTCAAAAGCAACCTGAGTTAAATTCCATTTGTTTACACCTAAAATTCTAGCGTTATACCCTTTATTTAAAAGCTCATTTAATTTTTTTGTAGCATTTTTAGGTTCTCTAAAAGCGCCTGCAATAATGTGGTAGTTAAGTGTTTTTTTTGCTACGTTTAGAGTAATTGTTGGTAACGGATTATCTATAATAAACGTAGCTTCTTGTATGCTTTTTTCAACTTTATTTTGACTTTCTTTAGCTTTTGCAACTAAACGGTTGTATTGTGAATTTTGATATTGATTCCAACCAACAGTTCCCAAAGCTAAAAGAATTGCCGCTGTTGCAGCATATTTAATAAAAGCAGGAGTTTTATGTTTATTTTCTTTGGTAATAGTGTAAACAGGAACATCTATTTTTGTTTCTTTATTTGTTAACCTTTTAACAGCAGGAGAAACATATGTATTAAGACCAAAAGACGATGTTAAGTAGTTTACAGTATTTGTAGGTTCAAAAACGAGTTTTCCTTCTTTATTTAAAGAAAATGAGCCTATATTTTCAAGCTCTATTTCCCCGTTTTTTAAATCCTCTAACCACAAAGCAACATTGTTTTCGATAGTTTTAACAGCATTGTAATATGAAATATTTTGTGCTGTTGCAATGTAGTTTGCTAATAATCCGTCGTTGTTTTTGAGATGTGAATTAAAACTTAATTGTTTTGAAGGAGGATTAAAAGTATGTGTAAAATGATTTACTTCTGCTGAAATTTTGTGTGTAATAAATCCTCCAAAACCAGGAACAATTACACATTCGTATCGGTATAATAAGTCGCTTATGTATTTTACTATTGACATCAAAACAAATATAGAAAAAACCGCTTTTAAAATGACACTTGGTTATATTTTTTATTAACAAATTTTTTTTAAATTGAGAGTCAATTTATTATGCTATGAATGAAGAAGAATTATTGTACGTTTTAGCGTTACAACGCGCTAAAGGTATTGGAGATATAGGCGCTAAAAAGCTAATAGCTCATTGCGGGAGTGCAAAAAAAGTTTTTTTTGAGAAGAAAAACAGTTTAAAAAAAATTCATGGAATTGGTATTTCTGCACTAAAGCATTTGTACGACAAGCAAAATATTATTGAAGCTGAAAAAGAGCTGTTCTACCTTCAAAACAACAATATTAAAGCAATGTATTTTGAAGAAGACAGCTATCCTCAAAAATTAAAACATTGTATAGATGCACCTATTTTACTTTTTTCAAAAGGGAATATTAAATTAGCGAATAACCCTATTATTAGTATTGTTGGTACTCGAAAAATTACCAGTTACGGAAATAGTTTTTGCGAAAAATTACTCGCAGAAATAAAAGATTACAATCCAGTTATTATTAGTGGATTTGCTTACGGAGTAGATATTTGCGCTCATAAAAATGCCATTAAGCATCAGCTTCAAACAATAGGTGTTTTAGCCCACGGATTTAATCAAATTTATCCAAAGTCACACAATAAATACGTAGAAGAAATGCTTGAAAATGGAGGCTTTATAACCGATTTTTGGCATACCGATGAACCTCAACGAGAGCATTTTTTAAAACGGAATAGAATTATTGCCGGTATTTCTGAAGCGACAATTATTATAGAGTCTGCAGCAAAAGGAGGTTCGTTGGTAACGGCAGATATTGCAAATTCATATAGTAGAGATGTGTTTGCTGTACCGGGAAGAGTAACAGACACCTATAGTAAAGGTTGTAATAACTTAATAAAACGCAATGAAGCAGCTATTTTAACATCGGCAGAAGACTTAATTAAGATGCTTAATTGGAGTTTGAGCTCTAATTCAACAGCAGAAACACAAAAGGTAGTTCAAAAACAACTTTTTATAGAGCTTCAAGATGAAGAACAACAAGTTTATGATTACTTACTAGCTCACGGAAAAGAATTACTAGATATTATATCGTTAAACTGTAAATTTCCAATACATAAAACAACCACACTTTTATTTCAGCTAGAAATGAAAGGAGTTGTTAGGCCGTTGCCGGGAAAACTTTTTGAAGCGATTTAAAGGTTCTCTAATAACCCTTTTTCCCACTCTTCTAAAAATTCGTTTATTTCTTCAATAAACTCATCGGGTTTTTGAGTTCGGTTTATGGTGCAATGAAGTACAACTTTTGTTCTTTCAGGAGGATAGCCTGTAGTAATTGTCCAAGTTAAGGCATTAGGACAATCTAGAAGCATAAACCGAACGCCTCCTTTAATTTTATGAAAGCTCATATTAAATTCACCCCAAAGAGTTGATCCATTAAAATTACAATCGTTCCCCTTTATAAAAAACATAGATTCAGCAAATAAATCCATTGTTTTAGGGGTAATTTTATGTTGTATAATTTCTTCGGTAATTTGTTTATCTATAATTTTAAAAAATTCCATTATACTATTTTTTTTAGTGTTGTTAACGCGTTATTAATTGATGTTATATGGTTAAAAGTAAGTAATAAACGCAGTCCGTTTTTTGTTTGTTTTTCTTTTAAGGTACAGTTGTTTACGTTTTGTTGAACGAATTGTAGGATATTTGAAAAAATAGGTGTTTGATAATATGAACTTTGTTGATTTGAAATAAAATAACCAATCATTTTTTGTTGTTTCAAAATTAAACGTTCTATACCTAACGTTTTTGCTATCCATTTAATTCTAACACTATCTAGTAGGTCTTCAACTTGAGTTGGAATGGTTCCAAAACGATCGGTCAATTCTTGTTCAAACTGTTCAAGTTCGTCTTCGGTTTTAAGTTCTCCTAATTTTCGATATAAATTTAAACGTTCGGAAATAACATTGACATAATCATCAGGGAAAAGCAATTCAAAGTCGGTATCAATTTGAATTTCTTTTACGTACTCCTTAGGTTTATTTTCGTCGTTTTTATATAAATCTTTAAATTCTTTTTCTTTTAGTTCTTCAATAGTTTCATTTAAAATCTTTTGATAGGTGTCAAATCCAATATCGTTTATAAATCCACTTTGTTCACCACCCAATAAGTCTCCTGCTCCGCGAATTTCTAAATCTTTCATCGCTATGTTAATACCACTTCCTAAATCGGTAAAAAGTTCTATGGCATTTATACGTCTTCGGGCATCATCGGTCATCATGTGGTACGGAGGAGTAATAAAATAACAAAAAGCTTTTTTGTTAGACCTTCCAACTCGACCTCGCATTTGATGTAAATCTGATAACCCAAAGTTATTAGCGTTGTTTATAAAAATAGTATTGGCATTAGGCACATCTAAACCACTTTCAACAATAGTGGTAGACACCAATACGTCAAATTCATTATTAATAAAAGAAAGCATTAACTGTTCTAGTTTTTTTCCTTCCATTTGACCGTGACCAATACCTATTTTAGCATCGGGAAGTAAACGCTGTAAAAGACCGGCTACTTCTTTAATATTTTCAATTCTGTTATGGATAAAAAACACTTGTCCTCCTCGTTGTATTTCGTATCGAATAGCATCTCGTATAATTTCTTCACTAAATCTAATTACATTGCTTTCTATTGGGTGCCTGTTGGGAGGAGGAGTGTTAATAACAGATAAATCGCGGGCGGCCATTAGAGAAAACTGTAATGTTCTAGGTATAGGTGTAGCGGTTAAAGTAAGGGTGTCAACATTTGATTTAATTGTTTTGAGCTTGTCTTTAACGGCTACTCCAAATTTTTGTTCTTCATCAACAATAAGCAAACCTAAATCTTTATATTTAATAGAAGCATTTGTAAGTTGGTGTGTGCCAATAACAATATCTATACTACCGTTTTCTAGTCCTTCCAATACACTTCTTCGCTGCTTGACAGTTCTAAATCTGTTTAAATAATCAATGCTCACAGGAAAATCTTTTAGACGTTCACTAAATGTTTTAAAATGTTGAAAAGACAATATGGTTGTTGGAACCAGAACAGCTACTTGTTTACCATTATCAACAGCCTTAAAAGCAGCTCTAATTGCTATTTCGGTTTTTCCAAACCCAACATCACCACAAACCAACCGGTCCATTGGATATTCACTTTCCATGTCTTTTTTTACATCTTGCGTAGCGGTATATTGGTCGGGAGTATCTTCATACATAAAACTAGCTTCTAATTCGTGTTGTAAGTAGCTATCAGGATGAAATTGATGTCCCTTTTGCATTTTTCGTTTTGCATATAACTCAATTAAATCATATGCTATTTGTTTAATGCGTGATTTGGTTTTTTGTTTTAATTTTTTCCAAGCGCCTGAGCCTAATTTATATAGTTTAGGAGGCTTGCCATCTTTCCCGTTATATTTAGAAATTTTATGAAGAGAATGGATACTGATGTATAAAATATCTCGGTCTCCGTATACAAGTTTGATGGCTTCTTGAGTTTTACCTTCCACTTCAATTTTTTGGAGTCCGCCAAACTTCCCAATTCCGTGGTCTATATGCGTAACATAATCTCCTATTTCTAAATTGGTAAGCTCTTTTAAGGTTATAGATTGTTTTTTAGAAAAACTATTTTTTAACTTAAACTTATGGTAGCGTTCAAAAATTTGATGGTCGGTATAACAAGCAATTTGGTGTTCAAAATCTATAAACCCTTGATAAAGAGGAAAAACAATTGTTTTGTAGTTAAGGTTTTTTTCAAGGTCGTTAAAAATATCGTGAAACCTGTTGGCTTGTTTTTGCGAATCACAAAACAAATAGTTTGCAATTCCTTTAGCTGTATTTTCTTGTAGATTTTCAATTAATAAATTAAACTGTTTATTAAAGGCAGGTTGAGGTTTAGTGTTAAAAGAAATACTGTTAGAAACAGCAATTGCTATATTTTTAGGATGCTGTTTACTATTTGTAATTTCAATTAAATTAAACGCCTGAAGCTGTTTTTTGATAAGTGTTCCATCGCAAAAAAGCTCAGAAGGTTTCGCTCTATTTGTTTCTGAAGATAGCTGCTCAAATGCAGTTTCTGCTTTTTTAAAAAGAGTGTCTAATTTGTTTGAAAGCAATCCTATATCTTTTGTAAAAACAACAGTTTTAGAAGGAATGTATTTTAAGAAACTTTCTCGTTTTTCGCCCAACGTTTTGTTTTCAATATTGGGCATAATGCTTATTTTTTTTAGTTTATCGGTAGATAGTTGTGTTTCAACATCAAAAGCTCTAATACTTTCTACTTCGTCTCCAAAAAATTCTATTCTAAAAGGTTGGTCATGAGAAAAAGAGAACACATCAATAATACCTCCTCTAACCGAAAATTCTCCAGGCTCAGTTACAAAATCAACTCTGTTAAAATTGTATTCAAAAAGGACTTCATTTACAAAATCAAGATTTAATAGGTTGTTTACACTTATTTTTAGCGTGTTCTTATTAAGTTCGGTTTTAGTAACAACCTGTTCAAATAAAGCACTAGCGTAAGTGACAATGATTGCTGGTTTTTTTCGAGAGTTAATTCTGTTTAACACCTCAGACCGTAGTAAAATATTTGCGTTATCGGTTTCTTCAATTTGATATGGCCTGCGGTATGAACCCGGATAAAAAAGCACCTCTTTATTATTGAGTAATTGTTCTAAATCGTTTAAGTAATATGCGGCTTCTTCTTTATCATTAAAAATCAATAAAAAAGGTCTTTCAACTTTTTTAAAACTTTCAGAAATAATAAAAGAAAGGGAAGAACCAACTAGGTTTGTAAGTTGTGAAAAACCAATTTCTTGAGATAGTAAAGAAACTAATTGCTTTTTAACAACAATATTTTTGTAAATTTTTATAATATTTTGTTTGCTCAAAAAATAGATATTTTTTGGCAAAGGTACTGTTTTACACAAAAAACACAACAATTTAAATAAGCTTGTAAAAAGCTAAAAAACTGGTCTATTTTTTGATTTGATAATTTATCAGTTTGATTATATTTGTCAAAAAATAAAAACATGAGTATTTCAGATTACAACTTAAGTGGAGCACAAAAGAGAAACTTAGATCACTTTGCAAGTATTGTTAGGTTAGCCTTGTCGGATAATGTAATTGCCGAAGAAGAAAAAGATTTGCTAAGAAGAATTGCAAAAAGACTTCATATATTGGAAGACAAATACAATGAAATTTTAAAAAACCCAACTGATTATCCGGTAGATGCCCCTCAGAGTTATGATGAACGTATAGAACATTTATTTGATTTAACTAAAATGATGTTTGTAGATGGAAAAGTTGCAAATGAAGAGGTAAATGTTTTAAAGAAGGTTTCAATAGGCCTTGGTTTTCCTATTAAAAATGTAGAAAAAATTGTTAATAAAGCGATAGATTTATTTGAAAAAGACTGTGATTTAGAATGTTTTTCAGAAGCTATAAAAAAAGTAAATAGAATTTAATCTATTTAAAATATAATTTTTAACCCCTTTTTTCGTTTAGCTTAGTTAAACGGAGATATAAAACCCCTAGTTATGAGTGCCTTATTTCGTAAAAATGCTGCTTTATTTTTTTTAGTACTATTTGTAATGTCTTACAAGTTGTATTCTCAAGATGAATATAATAAATGGGTGCTAGGTATAGGTATTAATGCTGTTGACTACTACCCTACAAATGAGCCGGGAATGGGCGGATGGTTTGACCAAATAACAAATGCACGAGACCATTGGAATATTTACGGTCCAAAAGTAAGCGCAACACGTCATCTTAAAAATAGATTTTCTATAGAAGCATCAATGTCTGTGAATAATATTACCAAGATAGGTGAACTACCTGCCAATAACTTACTGTATTTTGCTTTAGATGGAAACATACAATATCGCCTTTTGGAAAACGGAAGAAAATTAGCCCCTTTCGTGTATGGAGGCGGTGGTTATACTTGGGTTGAATGGCATGGTGCAGGTACTGTAAATGCAGGGATTGGTACAAACTATTGGTTTACAGATATGATAGGCGCAAATGTGCAGGCCGGATTAAAATACAATTCACCAGATTATGCTTTAATGTCTCATATCTACTACTCTTTAAGTGTTGTTTTTAAATTAAATAGCAGAAAAAAAACAAGTTGGGCTGGTAAAAACTGTAATTAATTTCAAAATTTATATAACTTGCATTATAATCTCTTATAATGCTAAAATCGTCACCTTTTCAAGTTTATAATGCTTCTGCCGGAAGTGGTAAAACATTCTCTTTGGTAAAAGAATACCTAAAAATTATTTTAGCAACAGCGAATGTTTTTAAATACCAAGAAATACTAGCAGTAACGTTTACAAATAAAGCGGCAGGAGAAATGAAAGAGCGTGTAATTAAAAACTTACACGATTTTTCTATGAATGTAGAAAATGAAATGCTTTTGCAGATTTGTAACGATTTAAATGTAGATAAACAGCTTATTTATAAAAGGTCAAAATCTATTTTAGAAGCTATTTTACAAAACTATTCAGGATTAAATATTACCACTATAGATAGTTTTACACACAAGTTAATAAAAACATTTGCTCATGATTTAGGACTTTCTCTTGGGTTTGGTGTAGAAATGAATGCCGACAGGTTGCTAGATGAGGCTGTTGACGTTATTATATCACAAATAGGTGAAGATGAAGAATTAACAGAACTGCTGGTTAATTATACATTGCAAAAAATAGATAACAATAAATCTTGGGACATTGTAAAAGAATTACGGTCGTTTTCTAGAATTACGCTAAATGAAAATGACCTAATACATTTAAAAAAACTAAAAAATAAGACCCCTAAAGATTTTAAGATTTTAAGAGATAAGTTAATCTTAGAAAACAAAAAAATTAAGAGTGAATTTACTAAAATAGGACAAACAGGAATTGCTATTATTGAAAACGCAGGAGTTGCTGAAACAGATTTTTTGAGATCTGGAATTCCAAAGCATTTCAAATCGCTAATTGATTCAAAAATAAAAACATCCTTTTTTGAAGAAACTTCGTTAAAAAAATCCATAGAAGAAGGAAAATTTTATCCGTTATCTAAATCAGATTTTGTAAAAAAAACAATAGACGGTATTATTCCCGAACTTATTGCACTGTATCTTCAGTCTGAAAAATTGTATCAGCAAAAAACACTTAACGATCTAATTTTAAATAGTTTAATACCGTTAGCAGTTTTAAACCATATAAACAAAGCACTGCAAACAATTAAAGAAGAAAATAGTGTTTTGCTAAATGCAGAGTTCAATAAAATAATAAACGACTCTATAAAAGATGAACCTGCTCCATTTATTTATGAAAGAATAGGCGAAAAAATTAACTATTATTTTATTGATGAAATGCAAGACACCTCAGTATTACAATGGGAAAATTTAATTCCTTTAATAGACAATGCTATTTCGTCAGAAAATGAATTTGGAGAACAAGGAAAGTTGGTATTGGTAGGAGATGCAAAGCAGTCTATTTACCGTTGGAGAGGAGGTAAAGCAGAGCAGTTTATTTCGTTGGCTACAAAAGAGGTAAATCCGTTTCATGTCTCAATAACATTGAAAAATTTAGAAACTAATTTTAGAAGCTACTCTGAGGTAATAACATTTAACAACAATTTTTTTAAAAATACTTCCAAAATTTTTAAAAATGAAACGTATGAAAGTTTATACCTACTAGGAAATAACCAAAAGGTAAATAACAAACAAGGAGGATATGTAGAACTATCTTTTATAGAGAGTTTAAAAGATAAAGAAGAAAGAGATGTTGCATATTCAGATAAGGTGCTTCAAATAATACAAGATTTAGAGGGCACTTTTCAAAAAAACGAAATATGTGTTTTAGTTCGTAAAAAATCGCAGGGAGTTGCAGTTGCAACCCATTTATTGAAACATAATATTGAAATTATTTCGTCAGAAACACTGCTGCTTAAAAACAATGAAAAGATAAAATTTATTATTAATTTATTATGCGTATTGCAAGATGCTGGCAATAAAGAACATAAAATAAAAATTTTACATTTTTTATACGAATACTTAGAAATAACAGAAGCAAAACACTCATTTTATAACGATTTTGTGCATCTGCCAAATGAAATGTTTTTTAATAATTTACGCCATTTTGGAATTTACTTTAATTACGAAACATTTTTACAAAACACCTTTTATGAAAGCATCGAATATATAGTAAGAAGTTTTAAGTTGGCAACATCATCAGACTCTAGTATTCAGTTTTTTCTAGATTTTGTATTTGAATTTCAACAAGAAAATAGAGTATCTATAAACGAGTTTTTAGATTTTTGGGAGATAAAAAAAGAAAATTTAAGCATTGTAGCTCCAGAAGTTGAGGATGCTGTAAGAATTATGACAATTCATAAAGCAAAAGGGTTAGAGTTTCCAGTTGTTATTTTTCCGTACGATTTAGATATTTATAAACAAATGAATACCAAAGTTTGGTACTCGTATAATCAATCCAGCACTATCAAATCAATATTGATAAATTACAATAAGAAGTTGAGTCACATAGGAGACCAAGGAGAGGCTCTCTTCAGAAAAAAAAGAGAAGAGTTAGAGTTGGATAATATTAACTTATTGTATGTTGCTTTAACTAGAGCAGTGGAGCAACTATACGTGGTTTCAGAAAAAAGAATCAACACCAAAGGAGAAGAAAATCAAAATTATTATGCAGGGCTATTTATAAACTACCTAAAAAATATAGGGAGGTGGAACGAAAATATAGATAGTTATTCTTTCGGAAAAAAAATAAGATATAGCGAGCCAAAAAAAGGAAAGCAGCATGTGCTTATTCAAGAAAAAATAATATCAGACTCTTGGAAAAATCAAAAAATAACCATTACTACAAGTTCTTCTTTATTGTGGGACACAACGAAAGGTGATTCTATTGAGTACGGAAATTTAATTCATGAAATACTCTCTAAAATTTATACAAAAGACGATGTGCCAGACGTTATAAATCAGTATGCTTTTGGAGGACTTATAAATGAAAGTGAGAAAAAAAACATTGTATATATTGTAGAAAATATTGTAAATAATAAAGATTTAGAAATGTATTTTTCTCAAAATCATAAAGTATTTAATGAACAAAAAATAGTTACGGAAGAAAAACATATTATTATTCCAGACAGATTGGTAATTAACCAAAATAACGCTGTAATAATTGACTATAAAACAGGAAAACCCGATAGTAAACATCACCAACAGCTTGAAAATTATGCAATGGTTTTAGAAAAAATGGGATATGTTGTCGAAAAAAAAATATTGGTATACATAAATACTCAAATTTTAGTTAAAGAAATATAAATTGCTATACTTTTGTAAACAAAAACAGTAAAATAATGTACACAACAATTAAACAATATTTACAAAAAGAACTAGAGGAGATTAAAGAATCTGGCTTATACAAGTCGGAACGTATTATAACTTCTTCACAAGACGCTGTAATAAAAATAAGTTCAGGAGAAGAAGTTATCAATTTTTGTGCTAATAATTATTTAGGTTTATCTAATAACCCAGAAGTTATTCAAGCGGCAAAAGACGCAATGGATACTTATGGCTACGGAATGTCTTCGGTTCGGTTTATTTGTGGCACTCAAGATATTCACAAAAAATTAGAACAAAAAATAGCTGATTTTTACGAAACAGAAGATACTATTTTGTACGCGGCAGCATTTGACGCAAATGGAGGAGTCTTTGAGCCTTTGCTTTCTAAAGAAGATGCTATTATTTCCGATTCATTAAACCACGCTTCAATAATAGATGGTGTTCGTTTGTGTAAAGCAGCACGGTACAGGTATGATAATAATGATATGAATTCATTAGAAGCACAACTTATAGAAGCCAACAAAAACAGCCATAGGTTTAAAATAATTGTAACAGATGGTGTTTTTTCTATGGATGGAGTTGTTGCAAGCCTAGATAAAATTTGCGATTTAGCAGAAAAGTACGATGCCATGGTAATGGTTGACGAATGCCATGCTGCTGGTTTTATTGGAAAAACAGGAAGAGGAACTCTTGAGTTAAAAAATGTAATGGGAAGAGTAGATATTATTACAGGAACATTAGGTAAAGCTTTAGGAGGAGCTATGGGAGGATATACAACAGGTAAAAAAGAAATAATAGAAATATTGCGTCAACGCTCAAGACCATACTTATTTTCAAACTCTTTAGCTCCGGCAATTGTAGGAGCATCGTTAAAAGTTTTTGAGATGTTATCAAAAGACACCTCTTTGCGAGATAAATTAGAGTGGAATACAAGCTATTTTAAAGCGGGAATGATTCGAGCGGGATTTGATATTGTAAAAGGAGATTCAGCCATCGTTCCGGTAATGTTGTACGATGCCAAATTAGCTCAAAATATGGCTCAAAAGCTTTTAGAAGAAGGTATTTACGTTATAGGTTTTTTCTATCCTGTAGTACCAAAAAAGAAAGCCAGAATTAGAGTGCAATTATCAGCTTCTCACACAAAAGAGCATTTAGATAAAGCAATCTCAGCATTTACTAAGGTAGGAAAAAACCTCGGTGTATTATAGAAAATTGATAAAACAACATTATTTTTAATATAATTTTGTATTTTTGCCCTTGTAAATAAGCTATTGTAGTTTATTTTTATAAATAAAGAACATTAAATTTAAATTTTTGAAAATGAAACATTTAAAAGTAGCCATATTGGCTTTATTATTAATTACTGGTTTCAGCAATGTAAATGCACAGGATGAAAATAATCCTTTTACGTTAGGCATTGGTTTTAATGCAGTAGATTTTTACCCAACAAACCCGGGTCTTACAGGTCATGGATCTTGGTTTAATGAGTTCTCTAATGTAGGTGATCACTACAATATTGTGGCTGCAGCAACTAAATTATCTGCAGGGATGTATATCAATGATGGATTTAGCTTCCAAGCAGCAGGAACATTTAACAGAATAACCAAAATTGGTGACAATGTAACAAGTGATTTATCTTACTTCGGTTTAGATGGAGCACTTAAGTATGATTTAAACAGAGTTTTTGGTGAAAGTGCTAAATTTGATCCTTATGTATCTGTTGGTGGTGGTTATACTTGGTTAGACAAGTTAGGAACTGCTACATTTAACGGAGGTTTAGGTTTAAACATTTGGTTTAGTGATAACTTCGGATTTAATATCGAAACAAAATACAAACACACTTTTGATAGCCAAATCGTTCAACATTTCCAACACTCAGCAGGAATTGTTTTCAAATTTGGAGGAACTGATACTGATGGAGATGGTGTATATGACAAATTTGATGCTTGTCCTGAAGTATTTGGATTAGCTGAATTTAACGGTTGTCCTGATTCTGATAACGATGGAATTATTGATTCTAAAGACGCTTGTCCAAACGTTGCTGGTTTAGCAACTTTAAATGGTTGTCCTGATGCTGATGAAGATGGTATTGCAGATAAAGACGATGCTTGTCCAAACGTTAAAGGAACAAAAGCAAACAACGGTTGTCCTGATACAGATGGTGACGGCTTAATCGACAAAAATGACGCTTGTCCTGAAGTAGCTGGACCAAAAGAAAACAAAGGATGTCCTTGGCCAGATACAGATGGTGACGGTGTATTAGATAAAGATGATGACTGTGTTAATGAAGCAGGACCTGCATCTAATAACGGTTGTCCTGAAATTACAAAAGAAGAAGTAGCTAAATTAGAAGAGTTATTTAAAACTGTTTACTTTGAAACAGGAAAAGCAAGTTTTAAAGACGAAACTCTTGCAAAATTAGATGAGGTTGCTCAAATTATGGTAAAATATCCAACAGCTAAATTTAGTATTTCTGGACACGCAGATAGTACAGGAAGCAAAAAACGTAACTTAGAACTATCTGATGATAGAGCTAACGCTGTAAGAGATTACTTAATTTCTAAAGGAGTATCTTCAAGCAACTTAACTGCTAAAGGTTATGGTGAAGAAATGCCAATAGCTTCTAACAAAACAAGAGCTGGTAGAGCTAAAAACAGAAGAGTTGAAGTAAAGTTAGTTGACTAACAAAATTTAACCTTTTAATACATAAAAAAAGCCATTCGTTAACGAATGGCTTTTTTTGTTATCAAAAACTTTGTGATTTAACCTTTCCAACTTAACTTAGTAGAAAATAATCATATGAAAATGAATACATTACTAAAAAAAACAATACTTTTTTTCGTTATTATAATTACTTCAACCAGCGTAAGAAGTCAAGATAAAGAAAACCCTTGGCTAATAGGTTTTGGAATTAATGCTGTTGATTTTTATTCTGTAAATATCAGCGGAATGAAAACAGATATTGGATTGGAAACGGTTTGGTTTGATCAATTTTTTAATTTAAATAATCATTATAATTACGTTACTGCTCCAACAAAATTAACAATAGGAAGGTATATCAATAAAAATTTTAATGTAGTTCTTTCAGCAAGTATTAATAAAATCACCCAATGGGGAAATGTTAAGCTTAATAATAGCCTTTCTTACTTTCAAACAGACATTAATTTTAACTACGATTTAAATAATGTAATTGGAGAAACATCTTGGTTTGACCCATATGTTATAATTGGAGGAGGTGTTAATATTATCGGTTCTAAAAGCTCACCGGCATTTAATGGTGGTTTAGGAACTAAATTATGGGTTTATAAAAACTGGGGTGTTAACATTCAGACAGAGTATAAGCATTTATTTGATAATGATAAGTACAGACATTTCCAGCACTCATTTAGCATTGTGTACAAGTTAGGAAGTCATGATAAAGATGGAGATGGAGTTAAAGACAATGAAGATAACTGTCCTGAAATAGCTGGGCTAAAAGAATTAGGAGGCTGTCCAGATGCAGATCAAGATGGTATTCCAGATGCAGATGATCTTTGCCCAACAGTTTATGGAACAAAAGCCTTAAAAGGTTGTCCAGACACAGATAATGATGGTGTAAGAGATAAGTACGATAAATGTCCACTCGTAAAAGGAAGCCCTAAACTGAATGGTTGTCCTGATTTTGATAGAGATGGAATTATAGATATGAAGGACGCATGCCCTAAAATACCAGGTCCAATATCAAACAATGGTTGTCCTGAAGTAGATACAGATTTAGATGGCGTTATAGATAAACTTGATAAATGTAAATTAAAGCCCGGCCCAATATCAAATAATGGTTGTCCGGATAACAAAAAAGAACTCGAAGTTAAACTCGCTGTTTTAGCAAGTGACATCCTATTTTTACCGGGAACAGATATATTTTATGCTAAATACGAAAACAACCTAAATCAAATAGCCGAGTTAATGAGAACGTATAACCATTTAAAATTTTTAATAGAAGGTCATACTGATAGAATTGGCACGGAAGAATCTAACCTAGAACTTTCGTTAAGGAGAGCTAATAAAATAGTAAACTACTTGGTTTCAAGAGGCGTAAACAAAGAAAACTTTACAATTAAAAGTTTTGGAGAAACAAAACCTATCGCTTCAAATGACACAAAAGAAGGACGTGCTAAGAATAGGCGTGTTGAAATTAAAATTGTAAACTAAGATTCTAAAAAAATATTTTAAAAAAAGCCATCTCATTTGAAATGGCTTTTTTATTTTTAAGGGATGTAAAAAAATTATATGAAATCATTTATTTCAAAAGTTGTAAACGTAATTATTGCAGAGCACACCAATTTCTCCAATTTAACCATTGTACTACCCAGCCAACGTGCTTGTGTTTTTTTGAAAGATGAGTTTATAAAAAAAGTAAACAAAACTTCGTTTTTACCTCAAATCATAAGCATTGAAAATTACATTCAAATATTAGCAGACATAAAATTAATAGATACAACGCAACTATTATTTGAGTTTTATGCTATTTATAAACAAAGCATGTCACAAGAAAAAATAGATTCTTTTGACACCTTTTCTCAATGGGCAACAATAGCCCTACACGATTTTAACGAAATAGACAGTTATTTAGTAGATCAGCATAAATTGTTTTCAAATCTTAAAGATATTGAAAAACTAAAAAGGTGGTTTCAAAATGAAAACCCTAGTGAACTATCTAAAAAACACCTTTCTTTTTTTTCAGATTTAGAGTTGCTGTACAATAATTTATACCATAGGTTAAAAGAAAATAAATATGGATATCAAGGGCTCATATATAGAGAAGCAACTAATAATCTAGAGTTTTATATAGATAGTAACCTTGATAAGAAAGTGGTTTTTGTAGGATTTAATGCATTAAATAAAGCAGAGGAATACATCATTCAAGAATTATTAAACAATAATATAGCTACTATTTATTGGGACACTCATAAATCTTTTATGGAACCGGCTAATGAAGCAGGCACTTTTTTTAGGAAATACAAAAACGAATGGACCTACTACAACAACAACCCATTTTTGTGGGAGAACGATTTTGATTTAAACAATAAAGATATTCAAATAATAGGAGCTCCTAAAAACATAACTCAAATTAAATATGCAGGAGAATTATTAGCTAAAACGGTTAATTTTAGTAAAACTGCTTTTGTTTTAGCCGATGAAAATTTATTATCAATTGTTTTAAGTTCGCTGCCAGAAACAGTAGGTGAGATTAATATTACTATGGGTTATCCATTATGCGATATGCCTATAGCTTCGTTATTTGAAAAACTATTTCAATTACATATAAATCAGGAAAAATTTAATAAATCAGCCTCACAACAGTTCTATTATAAAGACATTTTAAACATTATAAGCGAGCCATATTTACACAAATTAGCGTATAAAGAATTACAAAAAATAAATGCCCACATTAAAAGTGAAAACAGGATATTCTTAGCTATTGAAGACTTAACAAAACCTCTTTCTTCACAAGAAGAAGAAAAAGTGTCATTACTGTTTTCTATATTTGGTTTTTTTGATGATGTAGATAAATTAATAGATAAATGCATTACACTTATTTTAGCGTTAAAACAAACAGTTTCAGGAATAGAAAAAGAACAGCTATTTAGGTTTTACAAAGTGTTTAAACAGTTAGAAGTTTTAAACTTAAAGTACAAGCATATTAAAGATATAAAAACGCTACTCCTATTTTACAGGCAGGTTTTAAAAAATGAAAAACTCTCTTTTCAAGGAGAACCTTTGCAAGGACTACAATTAATGGGGATGCTTGAAACACGAGTGTTAGATTTTGAAACACTAATAATCACATCTGTAAATGAAGGTATTTTACCGGGAGGGAAAAAAGAATTTTCATTTATTCCGTTTGATGTAAAAAAGCATTTTGAATTACCAACATATCAAGAAAAAGATGCAATTTTCTCATATCATTTTCAACGCTTATTACTCCGAGCAAAAAAAACATACCTTTTGTACAATACAGAAACAGATGGTTACGGATCTGGAGAAAAAAGTAGGTTTTTAACTCGTTTAGAAATGGAAAACCCTTCTATTATAAAAACAGTAGTAGCTCCAAAACTTCAAAAAACAGATTTGCCAGATTTAAGTGTGGAAAAAACACCTGAAGTTTTAAAAAGATTGGAGGAATTGTTTACAAAAGGAATTTCACCTTCGGCACTATCTTCGTATTTGTACGACCCAATTGAATTTTATGAACGTAAAATATTAAAAATAAGTGAAGTTGATGATGTTGAAGAAACGGTTGCTACAAATACAATGGGTACAGTAATTCACAGTGTCCTTGAAGAAATGTATAAGCCGTTTGTGGGCAAATTTGTACAGGAAGAGGATATTAAACACATGTTAGGGAAAATAGAAGAACTACTTGTTAGGGCTTTTGAAAAATATTATAAGAAAGGAGATGTGAGTACCGGTAAAAATAAATTGATAGTTGAAGTTTCTAAAGATTATATAAAGAAATTTTTAAATCAGGAACTTGAATCGGTTAAGCAAAACAAACAGTTAAAAATAATAGCCTTAGAAGAGCCGCTAACAGCTCAAATTCAAGTTGAGGGGGTAGATTATCCTATTGCAATAAGAGGGTTTGTAGACAGAATAGATGAGCTAGATGGAGAAACCCGAATTATTGATTACAAAACAGGAAAGGTAGAAGCAAGAAATTTAAAAATAAACGATTTTAGCGTTATTCCTACAGATTATAAGTATGCAAAAGCGATGCAAGTAATGTTGTATTCATTTTTATATACTTCAAATCTAAAAAAGCACCCTAAAATGCTTCAAGCAGGTATAGTTTCTTTTAAAAATTTAAAATCGGGGTTTTTAAAAATGAATTTTTCAGAAAAATCTTCTACAGTAGATTGTATAATAACCGAAGAGCGAATAAACAATTTTATGGATGAAATGAAGCTATTTATTTTAGACATCTTAAACCCAAAACAACCATTCATTCAAAATAAAAATAAACCATTTTAATAGATAAAATGAAAAAATTAAGTAACCTAGTAATTAAAAGCACACAACATAGCAAACCTATTTTAACCGATGTTTTATTTAAAAATAACGGACAACAAAAACCGGTGGTAATATTTTGTCACGGATACAAAGGATTTAAAGATTGGGGTGCTTGGAATAACATGGCAGAAACATTTGCTGAAAATAATGTGTTTTTTGTAAAGTTTAATTTTTCTCATAATGGAGGTACACTAGAAAACCCCATAGATTTCCCAGATTTGGGGGCTTTTGGTAAAAATAATTTTACAATAGAATTAGACGATTTAGAAGATGTAATTCAGTGGTTACTACAAGAAGAAACTTTTAGTGATGAAATAGACAAAAACAACATAACTCTAATAGGACATTCTAGAGGTGGAGGTATTGTAACTATTAAAGCTTCAGAAAACAATAAAATAGCCAATGTAATTTCCTGGAATGGAGTATCTGATTATGCATCTCGATTTCCTAAAGGAGAAGAGTTAGAGCAGTGGAAAAAGAAAAATGTGTTTTATGTATTAAACTCACGAACAAATCAAAAAATGCCTCATTTGTACCAATTCTATGAAAATTTTAAAACCAATGAGGATAGGTTAACCATACAACGAGCTGTTGAGAGTTTAAAAATACCATATTTAATTGTAGCCGGCACAGGAGATTCTGTAGTTACCGTTGCAGAGGCAGAGAATATGCATAAATGGAATCCTAACAGTGAATTGTTTGTTGTTAAAGATATGAATCATACTCTAGGAAGCGCACACCCTTGGATAGCTAAAGAGTTGCCAAAAGATTTAAAAGCCGTGGTACAAAAGAGTATTCAGTTTATTAAATAGCACCTCTTAATACCAGTAGCGGAATTCTACTTTCAAAATCAACTTTTTTAACAATATTCTGTTGCCAAAGTTTCATAAAAAACCCTTTTCTTCGTCTAATAACACAAAGCATATCTGGGTTGTTTTGATTAAGGTGCTCTAAAACACCTTGGAATATTGTGGCATTTTCACTTGTTGTAAACGTCGATTTTAAAGCGTTTAAAGATTCGTTAATCACTAAATCTTCATCTTGTAAATTAGGTGTTATTACTTGTAATAGATTTAATTTAGCATTAAAAGATTTAAGCAGTAAAGAAAGTGGGTCAAGAATATGATCTCTTTTTATTACACCCGATTTTATAGCCATTAAAATTGTTTTAATAGGCTTAAATTTATATGTTGGAGGAACTACTATAATAGGGCAATCAACATTATTTATAATACTACCGGTTAAATTTCCTATAAAAACAGTTTCGTCTTTAGCAATTCTATTTGAGGCCGATATAATTAAATCTATATCAATATTTTTTATAAATAATTGAATGTTATCTACTAAACCTCCGTGCATGGTAGAGGCTGTAATATCAACGTTTTTTTGGTCAACCGCTTCAAGGAGTTGTTTTAATTCTTTTTTACAGTTTTCAGCTAAAATATTTCCAACAGTTTTAATAGATCCGGCAACTTTGTTTACACCATACACCTTTATGACATACACTTTTGCCGATATGTGTTTAGCAAAATCTATAGCGTATTGCAATGTATTTATTCCTTTTTCAAGAGAGCCAACGGGTACTAAAATTGTTTTCATAAATTTAATTTTGATTCACAAATATAACCTTTTATACTACATTTGTATCGCGATGCAAATTAAAAAGGCTTTTATAAAAGATTTAGAACAAGTATACTCAATTACTAAAAATTGTGCAAATCATTTGATTAAAAACGGTATTATTCAGTGGAGTAGTAACTACCCGTCAATAAAAATATTAAAGAATGATATTGTTTTAAACCAATTGTGGAAGTTAGAAGAAGCAGGAAAAATTATAGGCATTATTGTTTTAACTGAGGAAGAAGATCTCGCATATGCTTCTGTAAAATGGTTGACTAAAAAAGGAAAGAATTTGTATGTACATCGCTTGGCAGTTCATCCAACATTTCAAGCGATGGGATATGGACAAAAACTAATGGATTTTGCTGAAGCGTATGCCAAGAAAAATAAATATGTTTCTATACGGCTGGACACTTTTAGTGAAAATGAAAGAAATCAAAAGTTTTATGAACATCGAGGGTATAAAAAACTATCAAAAGTGTATTTTCCCAATCAAAGTAAAGCGCCATTTTATTGTTACGAAAAACAACTAAATGTATAAAGAATCTAACATAACATTTAAAGGAATAAACAAGTTGGCCATACCGGCTATAATTGCAGGCATAGCAGAACCTTTACTATCTATTACAGATACAGCGATAGTTGGAAATATACAAACAAACCCTACTGAAGCTTTGGCAGCAGTGGGTATTGCAGGCTCATTTATTTCAGCTTTAGTTTGGATTTTAGCCCAAACAAGGTCAGCAATATCTGCTACAATATCTAAATATTTAGGTGCAAAGAGGTTAGACGAAATAGCCACATTACCGGCTCAAATAATTACCATAAATATAGCGCTAAGTGTTTTAATTTACACGGTTACCGTTTTTTTTGCTGAATCAATTTTTAAAAGTTATAATGCTCACGGACTTATTTTAGATTATTCAGTTTCGTATTATAAAATAAGAGCTTTAGGATTTCCTTTAACGCTTTTTGTGTTTTCGGCATTTGGCATTTTTAGAGGTTTACAAAACACTTTTTGGCCCATGGTAATTAGTATTATTGGTGCGGCTTTAAATGTAGGTTTAGATATTATTTTAGTTTACGGAATAGATGGGGTTGTATCTCCTATGCATATTGAGGGTGCTGCTTGGGCAAGTGTTATTTCCCAAACAGTAATGGCTGTTATTACACTTTTTTTAATTTTACAAAAAACACCATTTAGCCTTAGAATAAGATTTCCGTTTAATAAAGAAATTAAAAATTTATTAGCAATAAGTTTTAATTTAATAATAAGAGCCGTAGCCTTAAATGTTGCTTTGTACTTAGCAAACTCATATGCTACAAAATATGGAGAGAGTTATATAGCAGCACAAACAATTGCGTTTCAAATTTGGTTGTTTTTCGCCTTTTTTATTGATGGATACTCGAGTGTTGGAAACATTGTGTCAGGAAAATTATTAGGAGAGAAAAACTATAAAAAATTATGGAAGCTTAGTGTAAAATTAAGCAGATACTCTTTGGTAATATCGCTAATTTTATCTCTTTGTTGTCTTGCTTTCTACACAGCAATTGGACATTTGTTTTCGCAAGATGAGCAGGTGCTGCAGTTGTTTTATAGCGTATTTTGGATTGTTCTTTTAATGCAGCCTATTAATGCAATAGCATTTGTGTTTGATGGAATTTTTAAAGGACTATCAGAAGCAGTAACGCTTAGAAACTTACTAATATTTGCTACATTTTTAGGTTTTACACCGGTACTTTTGATAGGAGATTATTACGATTTAAAGTTGTATGGAATTTGGATAGCTTTTTTTGTGTGGATGCTACTAAGAGCAGGGATTTTGGTTGTAAAATTTAAACAAAAATATTTACATAAAAACCCGTAACTTTGAAGACTATGAGTAACGGAAGTTTATATACAAATATTCAAAATAATATTGCAACTATCGAGTTTTCTCACCCGGCAAGTAATTCATTTCCTAGTGAGCTACTTCATCGGTTAACAAGTGAGTTTAATACACTTAGCGATAATGAACAAGTGCAGGTTATAATTCTTAAAAGTGAAGGAGAAAAAACTTTTTGTGCCGGAGCCTCTTTTAATGAGCTCATCTCAATTTCAACTTTTGAAGAAGGAACGCAATTTTTTTTAGGGTTTGCAAACGTCATAAATGCTATGCGTAATTGCACCAAACTTATTATAGGTCGGGTACAAGGTAAAGCAGTAGGAGGAGGCGTAGGTTTAATCTCGGCATGTGATTATTGTTTAGCCACAGAACAAGCATCTGTAAAACTTTCAGAGTTAACTATAGGAATAGGCCCTTTTGTAATAGAACCGGCGGTTACCAGAAAAATAGGGATGGCTGCTTTTAGTGAGTTGGCTATTGATGCTACAACTTGGAAAAATGCTTATTGGGCTAAAGAAAAAGGATTATTTACACATGTTTTTGAAACAATAAAGGAACTTGATTTAGAAGTAGATTACTTAGCTCAAAAGTTAGCGAAATACAATCCTTCGGCATTAAAATCGTTAAAAAAAATACTTTGGGAAAATACAGAAAACTGGAATCAATTGCTTGAAGAACGTGCACGTATTAGTGGCGAATTGGTTTTATCTGAATTTACTAAAAACGCACTTCAAAAATTTAAATAATGTTAGCAACACTTACAGCGGTACTTCAAGATGTAACTATTGAAGATAAATTAAAAAACGCCCCTAATAGTAGTTATGAAATTGGGGTTGTAATTGGAACGTATTTACCTTTTATTTTTTTAGTATTAGTAGCGTATTACATTTTTTATAAGGCTAAAAACAGAAAAGATTTAAACGATTAATTTATGGGAACTATTAGAATAACAAAACAATTTGACTTTGAAACGGGGCATGCTTTATATGGCTACGACGGAAAATGTAAAAATGTTCATGGACATAGCTACAAACTTGCAGTTACAGTAATAGGAAACCCAATAAAAGATACCAAAAATGTGAAGTATGGAATGGTTATAGATTTTGGAGATTTAAAAAAAATTGTAAACTCAGAAATTGTAAATAAATTTGATCACGCTACCGTTTTTAATAAAAACACACCTCATATAGAACTGGCAAACGAGCTAGAGAAAAGAGGGCATACTGTGATTTTGGTTGATTATCAGCCTACGAGTGAGATGATGTTAATAGATTTTGCAGAAAAAATTAGAAGTAGACTACCTAAAAACATTAAACTTCATTCATTAAAGCTACAAGAAACAGGAACCTCTTATGCAGAGTGGTTTGCCGATGATCAAAAATAACAAGACTAGATTTACTTTCCGTTGAAGGCATTCATAGTATTGTTAAGACCAGCAGTACCAAATGATTTAATGAGTAAAATAGCTTTTTCTATTCTTTCCGGAAGCAACTTCATTTCCTCATCGCTCCAAGTACCAAGTACATAGTCAGACTGACGTCCTTTTGAAAAATTAGCACCAACACCAAATCTAAAACGTGCGTATTTTTGAGTTTGTAGTACCGCATTAATATCTTTTAAACCGTTGTGGCCACCGTCGCTTCCCTTAGCTTTAACTCTAATACTTCCAAAAGAAAGGTTTAAATCATCGCAAATAACCAATAAGTTTTCTAGGGGTATTTTTTCTTTGGTAAGCCAATATTTTACAGCTTTACCACTTAAATTCATATAAGTAGAAGGTTTTAAAAAGATAAAAGTTCGGCCTTTAAATTTATATTTTGCAATGTCGCCAAGTTTTTGAACTTCAAAAGACAATTCTTCTTTTTTTGCAAATTCATCTAATATTTTGAATCCGATATTGTGGCGAGTATTATGGTATTTTTCTCCAACATTTCCCAATCCAACAATTAAGAATTTTTTCATAATACGGGTGTTTGTAATGTCTTTCTCTTTTTTTAGAAATAATTTTTTTAGCCAACTAACTTGCATGTAACAAATGTAGTAAAAGAAAAAGCTTTAGAAAAAATAAAAAAGCGCTGTTAATAAAAACAACGCTTTTAGATTAGAATACTTTAATAAGCTGTTTTTATTCAGCAGCTGGTGCAGCAGCTTCATCTGTAGCAGCTTCATCAGTAGTAGTTTCTTCTTCAACATCAGCTACATTACGAGAAGTTCTTACTTGAACAACAACAGTATTGTCTGGGTGTAAAATTTTATATTTTTCATTCTCCAACGCTGTAACATATAGTTTACTTCCAATTTCAAGTTCAGAAATGTCAGCAGTAATAAAATCTGGTAAGTCTCCAGGTAAAGCTCTTACGCTTAATTTACGCATTGCAAAACGTAAAGATCCACCTTTAATAACACCAGGAGAATTTCCTGTTAATTTAACAGGGATATTCATAGTTACCATTTTATCGTCAAACAGTTGATAAAAATCAACGTGTAAAATTTTATCACTTACCGGGTGAAACTGAATGTCTTGTAAAATAGCATTGTATGTATTTCCATCCAATTCAATCTTAGCCGTATAAACGTTTGGAGTATACACTAATTTTTTGAACGAAATTTCATCAGCTGAAAAGTGTATTGGTTTATCCCCTCCGTATAATACGCAAGGTACCTTTCCAGCATTACGTAAGGCTTTAGTCGCTGCTTTGCCCACGCTTTCTCTTTGAGATCCTTTGATTGTAATTGATTTCATTTTTTTCTAAATATTAATTAATTGTTTACATTAAAAATTGCCCACTAATTGATGTGTTTTCTTGCACTTTGTGCATTACATCAGCGAATAAGGCGGCGCAAGATACAACTTTTATTTTAGAACTTTCTCTTTTTAACGGAATTGTATCAGAAACTATAAGTTCTTCAAGTTTTGAGTTTTCTATAGAGTCGTAAGCATTTCCGGATAAAATAGGGTGTGTACAAATAGCCCGTACGCTTAAAGCTCCTTTTTCAATCATAAGATCTGCAGCTTTAGCAAGTGTTCCTCCGGTATCAATCATGTCGTCAACAAGAATTACATTCCTATCTTTCACCTCGCCAATAAGCTCCATAGTAGAAACTACATTTGCTTTTAGGCGTTGTTTGTAACAAATTACAACCTCACTTTCTAAAAATTTAGAATAGGCATAGGCACGTTTAGAGCCCCCCATATCAGGAGATGCAATTGTAATATTTTTTAGATTTAATTGATTGATATATGGTAAGAAAAAAGTAGAAGCATATAAGTGATCAACTGGTTTTTCGAAAAATCCTTGAATTTGATCAGCATGTAAGTCCATTGTCATAATTCTAGTGGCACCGGCTGTTTGCAATAAGTTGGCAACCAGTTTTGCTCCAATAGCAACCCTAGGTTTATCTTTTCGATCTTGTCGAGCCCATCCAAAGTAAGGAATAACAGCTGTGATATGACGAGCCGAGGCTCTTTTTGCGGCATCTAACATTAAAAGCATTTCCATAAGGTTGTCTGCAGTAGGAAATGTAGATCCGACAATAAAAATTCTTCTACCTCTAACAGATTCTTCAAAGGCAGGTTGAAATTCACCGTCACTAAATTTAGAGATTTCTACTTTTCCAAGTTCAATACCGTAATGTTTGGCTATATTTAAGGCTAGTTCTTTGCTTTGTGTACAAGCAAAAATTTTAGGTTCTAGTTGATTACTTCCCATTTTTTTAGTTGTGATTGTTTTTGTAATAGTGTTGTGTTGTAATGTTATAGCATGCAAATTTAAAATTATTTAAGTAGGTAGGCATAACTTATACAAGTTTTTATGTCTTTGATAAAAAATATTTTTAAATTTGCACCTGAATTGCCTCGATGGCGGAATTGGTAGACGCGCTGGATTCAAAATCCAGTTCTTTCGGGAGTGTGGGTTCGATTCCCACTCGAGGTACAAAAAACACTTGTTAAATTTAACAGGTGTTTTTGTTTTTTAGAAATAAAACAACTAAAAAATAATTTAATTTCTGCACTTACAATGGGGCTGCATAGCGAAATACACTAAGTATTGTAAAAACAACAATTCTTTCATCGACACTTACCGTTCATTCGTCGATAGTAACTATCGATTAACCGATAATAAGATTTTATATGTGTTAAATTCAGGACTTTTACATTAAAATTAAAAGAAACATATAAAAATGTATAACTAATTATGACAAGACCACTTTCAATATTGTTAATTGAAGATGATTTAATTGAAATTATGAAATTCAACAGAACCATCTCTACATTAGATATAGACTGCAATGTAACAGAAGCCAAAAACGGTGAAGAAGCATTGACATTATTATCTAAAAGAGATCAGTTGCCAGACATTATTTTGTTAGATCTTAACATGCCTAAAATAAGTGGTTTAGAGTTTTTAAAAATTATTAAGGAAGACAGTGTTTTAAAATATATTCCTACTGTTATTTTAACAACCTCTAGTAGTCATAAAGATATGTTAGAGTGCTATAAGTTAGGTATAGCCGGCTATATGACAAAGCCATTGAAATATGAAGATTATATTTCAAAAATCACAAAAACATTATCGTATTGGTCAGAATCTGAGTTAATTTCAGTATAAAAAACCCTTTTTTTCTTTTACCCACACACTTACTTAATTTATTTCAAATAATTTTACAGAAGGCTTTCCTTATTTGTAATTGTGAGAGAATAAAAAATATTCATATATTTACGTATGGTATTGTTTGTTTTGGCAACAGCCTTAAATATTAAAACTAACCCCTTGGTGCCACAGGCACTCTTATAAAAATTGTTTTACTATTCGTTATTAAACATATAAAAAGAGGTTAGTACTAAATTCAAGATAAATGAAAATAGTACAACTAAAAAAATCAAAAATAAGTAATTGGACGTACTGTAGCCCTAAAATTCGTCTAAATAATCCGTTGGTATTGGTTTTTGGAAATCGTTTTTTATTAGAAAACCCAACACTTTTTAAAGATATAAAAGATATTTTCCCAAATGGAGAAATTGTTTTTGGTTCTACTTCAGGAGAAATTTTAGGATCAGAAGTTTATACAGATTCAATAGTTGTAACGGCTATTGAATTTGAAAAAAGCACTTTTATTATCAAACGAGACAATATAATTGAAAACAATCTAGATAGCAAAAAAGTAGGAAAAAGTTTAATAAGCCAACTCCCTCAAAAAAATTTAAAGCATGTTTTTGTGATATCAGAAGGTAGCTTTGTAAATGGGAGCTACTTAACTGAAGGATTGACGTTTAATGAGGTTGAAAATATAGTTGTTACAGGTGGTTTATGTGGCGATGATGCTAGGTTTGAAAAAACCTTAGCTTCATACAATGAAAATCCAAAAGAAGGAGAGGTAATAGCTATTGGATTGTACGGAGACACCTTAGATATTACATACTCTATTAATGGAGGTTGGTCTTCTTTTGGACCAGAAAGAATTATTACAAAATCAGATTCAAATATATTATACGAAGTTGATTATCTTCCAGCATTGGATTTATACAAAAAGTACTTGGGTGATAAAGCAGCAGAACTACCAGCTTCAGCATTGTTGTACCCTATAAGCGTAAAAGCTCCAGACTCAAAATTTCCTATTGTAAGAACAATACTAAATATAGATGAAGATAAAAATGCAATGATACTTGCAGGAAATGTTCCGGAAGGCTCTAAAGTACAGTTAATGATGACAACGGTAGACAATTTAGCGAGTGCAGCCGAAATTGCAGCTCATCAGGCTATGGAAGACCGGATGAAAAAACCAGAATTGGTGTTAATTGTTAGTTGTGTGGGCAGAAAACTAGTGCTAGATCAACGAGTAGAAGATGAAATAGAAGAGGTTTTTAATGCAATTGACGGAGAAACTATTGCCACAGGGTTTTATTCTTATGGAGAAATATCTCCTTGTCAAAAAGGAGTTTGTAGTCAACTGCATAACCAAACCATGACATTAACACTAATAAGTGAATAATGAAAGCTTTACTTCAGCGTCAAATCAAGAAACATTTAAAGGGAATTGAAGATCTCTCATTGCTTGAAGAATTTTTAGAAGCAGTTGACAAGTCGTATAACAATTATGAAGATCAACTTAAAATGATTCAAAGAGCAACCGACATTAGTTCCAATGAATTATTTGAGGCTAACCAAAAGCTAAAGAGAGAAACTCAAAAGCAAGAGCGTATTATTAAAACATTGAAAGATGTTGTTAAAAACTTAAAGCAACATGCATTTCCTGATGAAAAAAATGATGAAGATATTAGTATTGAAGATGTACAAAAACTCACCGATTTAATTGATAGCCAGACAAATAAAATACTAGAAATAAGCAATCAAAGAGAGCAGATATTACAAAATTTAGAAAAGAGAAATCAGGAATTAAATGATTATGCACACATTGTTTCTCATGACCTTAAATCGCCTTTAAGAAATATAAATGCACTTACTAATTGGATGATTACAGACTATTCTGACCGCATAGATAAAAACGGAAAAGAAACACTTGATTTAATTTTGTCGAATGTTGAAAAAATGGAAGGTCTAATCACAGGAATTTTAGAATATTCAACTATTGATAAAGTAGAAACCGAAAAGTATGTTGTTGATTTAAAATTTTTGGTAAACCAAACTATTGATTCTGTAATAATTCCTAAAAATATTGAAATTGAAGTTTTAAATGAATTTCCAAAGGTTGAAGGTGATAAATATAGATTTCAGCAGTTGTTTCAAAATTTAATTCAAAATGCAATTAAGTATTCTAAGTCTGAAGGAGGAAAAATTTCTTTAGGAGTTGAAGATAAAGGGAATTATTGGCAGTTTTTTATAAAAGATGAAGGTGTTGGGATTTCTGAAAAATATCACGATAAAATTTTTGAAGTATTTAAGAAATTATCAAATGATACAGATTCAACCGGTATAGGGTTGTCTATTGTAAAAAAAATAATCACTTATTTTAATGGTGAAATATGGGTAGATAGCAAGGAAGGTGTAGGTACCACATTTTATTTTACATTACCAAAAATACAATGAGAGTTTATAGCACTTATATATAAAAACCGCTCCATTTTTGGAGCGGTTTTTTTTGATTTGTTTTAGTTAGACTAACTACTAGTCGTCAGAAAGTGTATAAGTGATTGATAATGTTTGTGATTGATCGAAATCTATTTGAGCATAAGAACCTTCTTCGTTACTTTGAGTTAGTGTATACGTTAAGTTATGTCCTTTGTTTGCTCCGTTTCCTGTGTAAGCACTTCCTACTCCACTGATGATTTCATCTGCACTTGTTGTACTTAAAGAAATTGCGTTGGCTACAGCTACTCCCATTGTTCCGTCTCCTTGTCCTGCGTCTTGTGATGCTACTACTGATAATACCAATCCGTTTGGTACATTTCCGTCTGTAATTTGAACTGTTACGTTTCTTGATGGCTCTGTTGATGATC
>JALWTD010000010.1 GCA_027082925.1 Flavobacteriaceae bacterium | reverse complement strand
GTTTATGATACAGCAAAGAAATTAAAATTATCAGAATTAGCTAATAAAAGTTATGAAATATCAAGAGATTTTTTTGAAATAAAAGTAAAAGACTTAAAAGAAAATGATGAAGTTACTATTGATTTTGAAAATAATAAATTATCTCATAAAATTTTTGTAGTTAAAGTTAAATTAGGGTATGACGATCTGCAATTAGAGAAAATAGCTAAACAAAATATAATATCAACAATTAGGCGCAATTTAAGAAGTAATAAAAGTGTCAATAAATCTAGATTAAATGAAATAGCAGAATTATATAATGCTAATGATGTTAAAAGTGATCGCTCTCGCAATGGAAAAGTTGCTAAGTTTTGTAATCATTTAGCAAAATTAATAGATGATAAAAAATTAGATATAAAAGATTTAGAATTATGTAAGAAGTTCAGTAAATGGATTTGCCTTTATGTGATAGATGGAAATCTTCCCGCTCTTAATAATATAACGAGAATTAAAATTATGATGCATAAAAATAGACCAATTTATTCTATTGAAGAAAAGGAGATTGTGTGAGTTATAAAGAAAAAATAAATAATATTTTAGATGAAATAGAAATTAACAATAGTAAATTTACATTAATAATTAAAAAAAACCTTATTAGAATAAATGAACCCAGTTGGACTCCATCATTTAAAAATATAGAAGGTTTTTATGAATTTAATTTAAGAAATCACATACAAAGATCTTTTAATAAAGAAAGTAAAAAATATGTAATAAACAAAGAAAAAACTATTACATATTTAGTAGAAGGTGTATTGAGTAATTTAAGACATATATTTACAAGATGCAGTCCTGCAAAAAAACCGCCAAGAACAAAAGCATATAAAGATTTTTTTGAAACATTAAGAAAAAATAGAAATAATGAAGCATTTATAAATTCTATTTTTGATATATCGGAATACTTTTATACTATAACAAAAAGTGGGAGTATATCGCATGTAGATAATGATGTTCATAGAAAGAATATTTATCAATTACTTTGCCTTATGGGGAAAAAGTATGGAAAAGAGAGTATGCCTATCTTGTAATAGCAGTAAGTCAAGTAGATGGTATGCAAATAAAACACAATGTGCCAGCTGTAATAAAAAAGAGTGGTATTTAAAAAATAAAAGTAAAGCTCTTGAAAAAAGTAAAGAATGGAACAAAAATAACAAAGAGATAAAAAAGCAATTAAATAAACAATGGTATACCAATAATAGAAAACACAGACTTAATAAAAATAAAGAGTTTAAAAAAAATAACCCTGAATATGCAAGTAAATGGAGAAAAGATAATTTACATACAATTAATGCTTTAAGTGCTAAATATAGAGCTAAAAAATTAAATGCTACGTTAAAAGGTTATGACGAAGAGCTTAAATTAATTTATAAAAAAGCAAAATACTTAGAATATACAGATGGTGTATTTAGGGAAATACACCACATTATACCTTTACAGCAATATTCAAATAGTGTTTGTGGATTGCATGTTCCTTGGAATCTAGAAATTCTAACTAAAGAAGAGCATTTAAAAGCTCATGAAGAGCTTAGAAAAAATATGGAGATATTATGCAGAAAGAAAAAAGAACAGTAACCAATGAGATGATTATACAATATCGCCCAATGATAGAGTCATGGATGGCAAGATCAGTGAGAAAAAATTGGAACGAAGCTGAAATGTCTACTAAAAATGGAAGAGATGAAATTGGCTTAGGTAATTCAGGTTGGACAATGGCTGATATTCGTCAATATTTAATGACTGAAGTTTGCATAGCTTTACAAAATTATAAGCCAGAGTTTAAAACTAAAGAATCAACTTTTGTCTATGGTCATTTATCTAAAAGAGTTGGATCACTTATGAAAAAACTCACTAAACACGCTAAAGGTTATGGAATCTGGTCTTCTAATATAGAAGAAGTATTAGGTGAAATAGATAGGGTAGAGTAATGGCAAATGGAGACAATAATGATAAGAAAGAGTGGATCGTTGACTGCACAGCTTGCGGTAAGAAATCAGTTGTCACTTGGAAAGAGGCTTGTGAAAATGGTTGTCCGATTTGCTGTTCTCGCAAAATATCAATTTATCATGAGAAAAATAAGGAAAGGTGAATGAGGTTAAATTTTTTTGAAAGGGATTTAGTTAGTAACTTTATTGATGTATTAGATAAAATTAAACTAACTAAATTACCCAGCGACCTAGGTCCTGGAGTTGTATTCGATAAAAAGCCTTTTCAAAAACTTTGCAAAATATTAGAGGCATATAGTGAAAACTTGCACTAAATGTAAAATATCTAAATCAATAGATAATTTTACTAAATCTTCTAATTCAAAAGATAAATTAAGAAGTTGGTGTAAAAAATGTTTCGCTGATTATGATAAAAATCGTAGACAACAATTATCACCTAATTATAAAAGAGGTAGAACATTAGTTAGATATTGGCCAAATTTGTCACCTATAGAAGCTTTTTTAGAATATGAAAAACTATTAAAAACACAAAATAATGCATGCATAATATGTGGCAATACCAAAAGCATTAAAACAAAATCACTTGTTGTGGATCATTGCCATAATACCGGTAAAGTGCGTGGCATATTGTGTGATGTTTGTAATTTAGGCTTAGGCTATTTTAAAGATGACGTAGAATTAATGAAACGAGCAATAAAATATATAAAAGGAGAGCTATGATGAAAAGTTATGAGAATATACATGAGGCTTATTTAGGTACATTGGCAGATGTATATGATAATCCAGATTATATATGCTCACCTAGAGATCAAAAAATAAGGGAGAAGTTATATTATGGTTTCCAAATCACTAATCCAAGAAATGAAGCTATCAGAACAAAAGATAGAGAAAGAAATAATGTCATTAATAATTACACAAAAAAAGAGTGTGACTTATACAACTCCGGAACAAATTCTGCTGAGGATTTTGGTGAAGCTTCTAAGTTCTGGTTAAAGTTAGCTAATCCCGATGGTACTGTTAATAGTGCTTATGGATATTTGATTAAACACAAGAAGTCTCATGGTAATCCTATATATGAATTGGGTGCATCTCCAGATATGCTAGGAGGTAACTTGGAAGCAGTGTCAGAGAAACTAATGCAAGAATCAGTGCATTGTATGAGAACACCATGGGAGTGGTGTGTAGACGCCTTAAGATCAGATAAAGATACACGTCAAGCTATTCTCAGATTTAGCTTACCAGAGCATTTTTATAAAGGAAATAAAGATATGACGTGTACTTTAGATGGCAATTTTCACATTAGAGAAAATAAGTTGTTATTTAGAGTGCATATGAGAAGTAACGACTTAACGCTTGGACTCGCATATGATTTACCGTGGTTTATTAGTTTAATGAATGATATGGTCAATGAGTTAAAAGATCTATATCCTAATTTAGAAGTTGGAACTTATACACATATAGTAGACTCTTTACACATTTACGATAGAGATGAAGAAAAAATATTAAAAATGTTAGGCAGAAAGTGATACTTATAGAAAAAACGCTAAAAGAATTAGGTATAGATGTAAACAAGTTAACTAAAGGAAGCGGGAAGCGGGTAATCGTGGTTTGCTCTTCGTGTCAAAAAGAGAGAACTCGTCAATATAGAAATTGCAGTAAATTAAATTTATGTAAAACCTGTAATGGTAAAGTCGCTGGAACTTTAATTGGTAATACTTATGGTAAAGCACAAAAACAACAAGGTAAGTGCATGTCATGTAATAAGACAATAGCATCTTTATTAAAATGGTGTAAAAAAGATGAATGTCAAAAAGAAAAAAGAAAACACTTATCTAATATAAGATCTGGAGTTAATAATCCAGCTTGGACAGGTAAACACATATGTACATGCGGTAGTAAAAAATCGCATGGAGCTAAGCTGTGCAGAAAATGCTCTTTTGCGAGCGGTGATCGAAGTGGAAAAAATAATGGTAGGTATATAAGCGAAAATAGACAGGAGCATTTAATTAAAGTTAAAGCTGCAAAGAAAATGAGGGGTATGCTTGGCAATTTAAAGCGAAATTTAGGTATTAAAAAGAATACTAATACAGAAAAGACTTTAGGTTATACCTTTGATGAATTTAGAAATAGAATTGAAAGCACATTTACTAATAGCATGACTTGGGACAATATGGGAGAAGTTTGGCACATAGATCATATTGTGCCTGTAGATTGGTTTGTAAAAGCCAATATACTTGATCCTCAAAAAATAAATAAATTAGAAAACTTAAGAGCTTTTAATGCAAAAGATAACTTATATAAAAGTAATAAAATTACAAAAGAAGCTATTTTATTAATAAAAAAATGGAATTACTAAACAAAAGGAGCTAGTCATGGGATGTGATATTCATATGTTTTTAGAATATAAAGTAAATGACGGCGAATGGCAAGCGCATCCTGCTCATAAAGAAGACTCAAGTGGCTCAATTGTAGAATTAGGTTGTTGTGGTAGAGATTATAAGTTATTTGCAAAATTAGCAGGGGTACGCGGAGAAGGGCCACGTCCTCTTGGTATACCAGATGATATTAGCCCTATAATAAATAAGGCAATTGAATTTTGGTCATATGATGGCCATTCACATAGCTATATAAGTATTGAAGATTTTGAGAAATTACTAATAAACAATAATTATGAACCACACAATAATTTTTACAATTTAATCGATTATAACAGCGACTTCTTCCTAGTAGTAAGGGGTAGCAAAAAACATGCTGAAGAACTTAAGATTGACAATATATTACTTCAAAATGACAGTATTGATGTAAAGCATCGCATTATTTTCTTCTTTGACAATTAAATATAAACCGATTCGATATTACAATGAAAGGAGATATTATATGTGTAGACTTAGAGAGTTAAATCCACATAAAAACGAAATTGTGAGAGTTAAATTTAAGTCTATTGATCAAATAGTTAAAGACTACAACATGGATCTTCATGAGGCTGAAGATCTTTTTGAAATTGGTGATAATATAAAAGCATATCTTAATGGTGGAGATTTTATAGTAGCTAATGCAATAAAAAAAGAAGATAACCATGAATATATTGTTGTTAAAAATCATTATGATCGTAATAGTGAATTTTATATTTATGATGAAGTTATTGAATCTATCGATATAGTGCAAGATGCTGAAAGATTTTATAGTGCTGATCATCACTTATTAGTTGTGAGAATTGAAGATGAAATGTATATTAACGGGCAACCTCTTATTTGGGATGAAGATGCGGCGAGAAAAACGCATGATTTTAAAGTTAAACAGGGGCGTCGTAGTGGTGAATATATAAATGAAAATAGAAAATTATTAAAAATATTTGAAAATTATATTGCTGACTTAGCAGTTAAAGAATCTTTTAAAGAGGGGGAATTATGAGTTTTATACCAAATGGAGACCAAAAAAGACAAGACAAGTTAAATCCTAAAAAGGATGATTCACAATCAGTAGCTGGAACAGTTCAATTGCCAATAACACAATCAGAAGATTTTTGTGCTGAATTAATGGACGGTGCTATAGATTTTTCTGGAATTGAAAATGAAACTTTTTTAGTAGCGGTGAATACTGGTTCAAGAAATAAACCACCACTTTTAGCTTCAACAATGAGAGGTCCATTTGAGTTCTTTGATATGGTAGAAGCTGTAGGCTGTATGTGGGAAAGAGAGCAACACCATGCCATGGTATATGTATTAACTAAAGATTTTGATAAATCATCTCAATTTTTAGATGAAGGGACTGTAGATTATATTGAAGCAAATTGGGAAGAAATAATTACTTCGGGTATTTTAGAAGCTGCAATTGCTGATAATTACAGTGAAGATAAGGTAATTCCAGCTGGACTTATTGGCGCTAATCCAGATGATGATTAATGTAACGTATTTATGAAAGAGTTATAACAGCAAGTGAAAACCTAAGGAAAGGAAGAGATGTTATTAAATAAAACTCCAATTTTGGATTTGGGCTTTGTGGCTCCATTAGAATTTAGTGGTGGAGGTAGATTATTACAGGATTTACAAGATTCTTATTTTAAAACAAAAACTAATATTAAGTTACTTAAAATAGCATCTGCTACTCTAATTATAAAGTGTCCGCTGTTTGTACAGTTAAACTTACAGCAAAATGGCCTCGATATTGTTGCTACCCCTTCAGACAATATCGAGGCTTATATTCCTGATGTAAGCATGATTGACGGAGATTCTTTGGAGAATAAACAAGAAATTAGTAAATATATAAAAATGACAACAGAAGCGCTTTTATTAAATCAAAAAGCTATGACTATGGATGGTAGTTCTAATTTTACAGCACAACTATTAACACCAATATCTGTGTATAATGAAATTATAATAACAGGACAATTAGAGAAATGGGTAAATTATTTAAATCAAAAAAATCTTCCAAAAGAAATACAAATATATCAGAATGCAATAAGTAAACTTTTAGAATCAGAATGGAAAAATATAGAAAAAATAAAAAAAATATTGAAATAAAATATAAACTTTTTATGTTATTAAAAAAATTTAACATGTTAGATAGAAATACTTTATTTAGGCTTTGCGTTGAGATTTCAATGGCTAATCACGATTTAAGTGGGAAAGAGTGGAATGATTAGCATAGCGGAAGAGCTTAATGATGAAAAAACATTAACTAAATTAGGTATTAACTGTAATAATGTAAAAGTATTAATAGACTTAATGCAACATGATATGTGTAAGATGATGCAAAATAATTTATTTTATGGAGAAAATAGTGACGAAAGAAAGTTCAACGGAATTAAAGAACAAATTAAAGAAGCCAAGGAAAAAGCGAAAAGATCCTAGAATAGAATTAGAATTTTATGAAGAAATAGAATTAACTGATCCTATTACTGGCAAAGTAACTACACAAAAAGTAAAGGTAATTAGATATAAAGCTATTGGAGAAAAAAAGGTTGGCAATAAAGGGTTAAGTGGTGAAATAGAATTAGATGATATTGGGTATAGATATGAAGAAAGTGATACTTAATCGTTTTTCATATTCTCTTTATTTTTAGAAGTCAGTGCTGCTTTAATATGCTCAACTGCATTAGAGCTAAAGAAAGCAATAGCTGTACCCTTTAAAAGAGCAACAAACTCTAAACCAGTAAGTAAGCCATTTATTCTAAAAATGATACTTATAACTACGAGTAAAAACATTATTGACCACTTGCGTAAGCCTTTTATTGTGTTTACTATTTTATTTAATAAAGACATAACAACTCCTATAAAACTATTATACCACATGGAGAAATAAATGATTCAAGAAGAATTAACGAAAGAAGATAAGGATAGAGTTTTAAATTGTGATTATTATCAATTAGTTAAAAATATAATGAAATCACATGAAACGTATAAAAATTTTAAAGTCGGAGATGTTTTTTTTATTAAATATAATAAAGTTTATGTAAGTCGCATTTATGGTGGTAAAAGAGATAAGTTTATGGTATTCTACAAAGATGAAAATGATTTTGTTTTTATAAAGAGAATTAATGCTAACGGTAAGCTAGGCAAAGAGGTTCAATGCTTAACTACTCAATATCCAAGTCCAACATACGAAATAGAACCTGATCCAGAATATTTAGACTCTATTTTATTTGAAAATGAGTCAGAATATGATCCTCTTAAAGCAGAAAAAGAACTTAATAAACTTAAAAGTAGAGCTAGACGTAAAAATAAAAAATTAGAATTGATATTTGATAATGACGCAGAAGCATTTAATGCCATAAAGCAATTCAAAGTTGGAGACGTGATATACGACACTAAAACAACATACGGAGAAGGTATTATGGAATGGACTGTTACAAAGGTTATAAAAAGAAAAACCGATTATTCCGAAAGAAAACTCAATAGTTGGTCTAATAAAGTAGTAAAAGGAGCAACCTATGAAGATTCAATGCACGTACTGTCTGGGTTAAGCGATTTTTGTCAAATAGATATAGAGTGCAAACATGAAAAGCCTAAAAGTAGAAAATATTCTAGTAAAAAAAGAACAATAAATTTTAGTGCTTTTAAAAAATATGGAAATATTTATTATAAAAGTAAACCATATACAATAGATGATGTGCAATGAGTAATGTATTAGAAATTCACAAAAGACCAAGTAAAAATAAATATTGGATGGGTATTGCGGAAGCAGTGTCATTAAGATCGCACGACATAGAAACTAAAGTTGGAGCTATATTGGTAAAGAATGATACTGGAATGATTGTAGCAACTGGGCATAATGGGTTTGTGCGAGGAGCTCCGGATAACCTGCTACCAAAACATAGACCTAATAAATATGAATATATGGTTCACGCAGAGGAAAATTTGCTGGCGCATGCTGCTAAGTCAGGTATAAGCATAGATAATTGCACTTTAATTATAACCTTAAGTCCATGTCAAAAATGTTTACGATTAATGTGGCAAGCAGGTATTACTAAAGTTATATGTAGAGATTTATACAGAGATCATTGTGTAGATATGATTGATTTGAATATAACTGAAACTAAAACAAAAGAAGGTTATTTTGAATTAAATTATGAAATTAGCAATAATATTAATAGTATATAGTTAAATAAAAAGCCACTCAAAGAGTGGCTAATTTATTTAATCTTTTTTCTTTTTCATTTTCTTTTTAACTTCTTTAATGTCTTTTTCATCAACAACACCATCATGATTTACATCGGCATCAATTTTTTTCTCTTTTTTCTTTTTAATCTTTTTAACTTTTACTTTTTTACCAGACATAAGTTCTTTAAGAAGTTCTTTTTTTCTTTTTATTTCATCTCTTTTAGACATAACTATCTCCTATTAATTTTTAAGTTTAATATCAGCAATCATTGCATTAATTTCAGTTTCGATAGACGCCAATCCATCAATTATGAAATCTCCAAGTGCTTTATGAGATATTGCACTTCTAATAGATTTTCTTAAACTTACTTTATGTTGAGCTTGAGTACCAACTGCATCAGGGTTAACTAAATTAATGATAGCCAAAGCATCCCAATTAGCATCTGTTGGATCAAGTGTTCCAGCTCCAGCATCCATTTTTACTAATAAAGCATTTAATGAAATTTGAGCTTCTTCAATTGTATCTGCGATTTCGTTAGCTAATCTTCTATGAGACATTGAACTAATAAGTACTTGCCTCATAGTTCTTTTATGCTGTCCAATACTGGGTAAATCCATATCAATTGCTTTTACGCTTAAAGTAGCAGCATAATCAGTATCCCAAGTTAAATTAGTATCTGCTGCTATTTTAGCTCTAGCTGCTGCAATATTAGTAGTTAATGAACTCATGCTGTCCAAAATAGTATCAGCTGCTACTTTGTGCTTTAATGCACTTCGTAATGTTTTTCTTTGTGTTGCTTTGTGTTGTGCCGCCATATAATCTCCTTTATAAGTCACTGCCATAGCAGTGTCAGCATATTATTAAAATAGTCCCATAAACTTAGAAATAGTAAGAATTGCCCCAGCTATACCGGCACATCCTATTAGCCATTTCTTTAATGTTGAAAAAACTATTTTAGGTTTTTCTAATTCTTCAATTTTTTTTACGTTTTTGTCAATTCTGCTAGAATTAATACCGTGAAGATTTTCTAAAATCTCTGTTCGCTTCATATGTTCAGCAAGTTGTTGATTTTGAACTTGACCTTGAGCCTCTAATATACTAAGCCTTTCACTTGTTGTTTTGTGTGATTCTCTAACTTCTTTTCTAAAATCTGATGCGTCTTCTCGATCTTGCTTTAGTAAGTCGTAGATCATATCAAGCTTATCACTCATAATTACTCCATAGAATTAGTTTAAACTAATACACTACTTTAAATAGCGACTATGTTTAACTAAATTATACCATATAATTTAGTTAAATGCGTATAATTAAACTATGAAAGATAAAATATTAAAAAGATTACAAGAGTTAACTGAAGAATTAGAAAAAGATATAAAATCTAGAGACTTTCACGCAGTTGAGGCTAGAAGATTAGATGCTAAAATTAGAGAAACCTCTAGTTCTATCCATGAGCTTAAGTCGCTTTTAGATAATTAATCATCTAAAATCTGTCTATTACCTTCATCTTTTTCAATCGATTTTTTACAATGATCAGTTTCTATTTTATTTAAAAGCCAACAAAGCCATTTAGCCCATTTTTGTGTTTCTTGGCGCTTACCAGCTCTAGATGAAATAGTTTCATCTGGATCACCACCTAATACAGTATTGGCTAATTGATCAATCGCTATAAATATATTCCAAAAATATTTACAAACTTTACAATCTTTCTTCATTATTCAGACTCCTTTGTTACATAAAATGTAGCAGATGACCATTCACCTATAAATGGCATATCATCTAATATTCTTAATCTTAATTCTAAGCCCATTGAACTCACTAAATCTAGTGGTTTTCCATAATCAAATTCACATCTAATTACAGAATTTGTTAGCGCTCCCCAAGGAGCTATTTTTGTTATATTATTCCCAACTTTAAGTATATCTTTTTCATTATTATATAAAATCTTATCAGCTAGTACTTTTAAAGGATTCGTCTGACTTTCTGGTAAAGAAGGATTGAACCCTGGATTATATACCCATATTTGAAATTCAACTGGAGACATCTTTAAATTAGCAGCAAAATCTAATTCAACATGATTTATTCTAAATATTTCTCCAGGATTTGGTTTTAATACAAAATTAGAAGTAGTTGCATAACTATAATCTGCAGTTATAACTCCAACTACAGTATAGTTTGGTTGAATGACTATTTCTCCTGCAATATAATCTATAGAATAATCTACATCTTCTGTTATTTTAACTCCATTATCGTAAATATTTACCAAATAATTACTATTAATTCTGTATTCTTTTGCATGCTTGCCATGCGTTAAATCTATCCAATAAGTATTTGCTGACTTATATGTATCTGTAGTTCCAGATTTTAAAATTAATGTTTCGGTAGTTACTCTAATGCTATCATTAAACCAAGTAGTTTTATCGCACAAATCATGTGTAACTATTGAATCAAAATCACCTTCTGATTGATATATAGCAACCATAGGCAAATCAGTTAAATTTGTAGTTTTAGCTATTCTTGAATTTGTTGTAGGTTTAAAATTAGTCTCAAAATCTATACCATCAAGAGAATCTGCATCAAAAGATGATTGCATTAATAAAGGACCATCGAAAATCATAACAGTATATCTGTTATCTCTTAAGAAATACTGTATATCTGTTTTTTTAAAACTTTTTTCTACAAAATTTGCTTTAAAATCTATCCACTTTAACTTAATTTCTTTCACTAAAGCTCCTTAGTTAAATTAATCATCAAATTTTTCATTTTTCTTTTAGTAGAATCATTTAATGATCTTGCTGAAACATTAATAGAAGAAGTATATAATATTGGATAAGAAGGTTTAAAATTCAAGGTTCTAGCCTCATCATCCCATGACAAAAATTCTATTTTTGATATTTCTCTGTCTTCTTCAGATATATCATCTAAAAATTCACAATCAATATCAAAAATTATTTTATTATCTATTTCAAGCTTAACACGTATATCATCAGAATTAAATTTTATTTTGAAACCAAACATTTTACCTTTACCACTATAAGAGTATAGGCTCAAATACGGATTAGTTTTTTTAGGTAAACTAACTTCCGAATTATCCCAATCTACTACTAGATTATTTGATATAACAGGACAACCTGGTGCATCGGCTGGATTTGCAGCTAAAGTTGATTCTACTCTAAGTTTATTATCTACTGTAAAATCATAAGTCCCAATTTTTTTATTAGCATTTGGTTTAAAGTTAGTTTCAAAATCTATTTTATTAACATTATCACTACCATCTGTATATACATATGCATGAAAATGATAATCTTGTTCATTTACTTCTATTATATAAAATTTTGGATTTACTCTATATTGTAAATAAGTAATCAATTGCTTATTTGCAATAAGTTGTTTAAAATCAGTCCAATTTAATCTTATATCTATCATTATTCTACGTGCCTATATCCAAAAAAATGAATTTCAAAAGCGTCTAATGTAGTTAAATCATCTTGAATAACGCTTCTTATATTATCTTTAGTTCCCATACCTAATCTTATACCTCCTGGTATTATCTTATCAATATCCAATCTAACAACTAATGCATCATTATCAAATCTAGTCCATTCTTTCATTCTATTGACGTCATTTCCAGATCCAAAAATTTCACCAGAACCAGTCCTAGCATTTATATGGCCATTTGTTTGTGCATTTTGATATAGAAAATTATCTACACTACTTTCATTAACTATTAAACTCCACCCATTTGTTAATTGGGAGATATTTCCAAATTTATGCATCTTAATGTCTGAGTCAGCAATAACTATTGTTATTTTAGTTATATAAATATCATATTTTTGATTTGCATAAATACTGTCAATAATTGGGTTATTGATAGTGGCACCATTAGTATTTAAATGTATATCTTTCAATTCTTTATGAAAATAAGATATTCTATTTTTAGTTCCAACTGGTGGCAATTCTGGTATAGAATTAGTAACTTTTAATGCATTATGCCTATTTACTTTTGCAGTAAATTTTTTAAATTTGTCTGTTATAAAGTTACTAATGCTCATTCTTATTTATCTTGTTCAAAAAAGTAGACTGCTGCTCTAACTTTCCCACCAACTGCACTTGAAGAGACTATCATTGAAATATTATGATTATTAGGAATTATTAATGCTTCTTCAAAATTAATTTCCATTGATGGCAATCCATTAGCTGTAAGTCTGATATCTTGTATTTCTTTTGTTTGATCAACTATTATTGCTAAATCATCGTTTGCTCCATCATAGGCAGTTGCTTTTGCAGCATTTCCAGAATTTAAATTAAGATTTATTGGAGTTATTTTAGAAGTACCTGAAGAAGTCACCTTTCCATCTATAAAAATTTCAACTTTCATATCAACTGCATCAGTTGATAAAACTATTTTCTTTACAATTAAATTTTTGTTTTCTGAAACACTCGTTAAACAAAATAATTCCTCATCTACATTAGATGCTGCTATAGTTTTCTTGCAATAAGAAACATAAGCATTACCTTTTTCTAATGATACATTAGATATTCTACCCGATGCAACGCTGTCAACGCATGCTCTACCTTTACTTGTTACCCTAAGGCCATCCCCTGTTTGGGGATCTCTTATTGTCGTCATATTTACTCCTTTTTTATGTCATCTTCAATATTTATATCTTGATCGCTTATGCAAAAAAGATGTTTATTTATTAATTTTAGTTCATTCTTTATATCTTTTAATGTAGACATTAATTCTCTAGTTAGTTCTACTGAATTAGAAGATTCACTTGTTTCTACTCTAAGTCTTCTATCTGTAGTAAACGATTCTTCTCTAACTCTACCATTTCCATTAGGCTTATAATTTGTTTCAAAGTCGATTAAGTCAGTTATATCTGATGGATTTTTATCTAAATCCATTATTAAAGTATATGGACCATCAATAACTGTCAACTTGTATACATCACTCAATTCAACATATTGTACAGATAAATTCCTAGAATCTACAATAGCTTTCATTTCAGACCATTTTACTACTATTGGCTTAGCCACTATAACTCCTTAGATAAAACCGCTAAACCAGCTTTAAACTTTAAATCAGAATTTATTGGTTTTACTAAAATTTCTACATCAGTATTGTATATAATTGGTTTATCAAATGGAACATGATATCTTAATGTATCTTTCTGTACATCTACACCCATCCAAGGATTAAATACGTCCTTTGTTGTATCCAAATTATAAATACTAGACTTATCTAAATCTTTAGTTGATATTCCATTTTCAAATATATCAACCCCATCAACCTTAAGATAAACAAGCCAATCTTTATCTAAATCTTCTAATGTAACCATAAACCCAACAAATAAACCTTTTCCAGTGTATTTAAAAACTGTTGTAGGTAAGGGATCGGATTGTAAAATTTTTGTCTTTCTGGTAATGCCGCCAGTTAAAGCATTCATATCTGAATATTTCAATGTTTTATCAAAATGAGCAATACCTTCTGATGGTATTTCTGAAGCTTTAGTAGTAACCTGAAGTCTATTATCATTAGTTACTTCTGCTATTTTCCCATTAGTGCCAGTAATAAAACTAAGAACTTCACCTACTATATATGGTATACTCATGGTCTTGTTACTCCACTTGTTAAGTTAGCGACGGTATTGTCACCAGCCCTAGCTATATTAAAAGTATTTGATGCTAATATAGTTATGCCGTCATCATCATAGATATTTTTAGTTATACTTGTTACAAAAGGCCCAGTCCTATTAAAGATAACATGGGCTCTTTTCAAGGTCTTATTACTATCAGTCCAAGTTATCAAATCTGTAGTAAAAACTCCAGACTTGATAATTTCTGAAAAACCAGCCCCTGTATCTTCTTCTATCATATCATTTATAATTTGCTCCATATTTACGTCTCTAAACATGGATTTTGCAATATTACTATGATCTAATCTGCGTGTATCTTTTTGTGACATCTATTACCTATTTACATTGCTTGCTGCTCTAGTATAATCAACCATTAATTCTTCATCATCTTCAGGCGGTCCTTTCATTCTATTTTTAATATTCTTATTTATATTAAAACTAATCCACTTGAAACCTGTACCAGTTATATTATTTTCATATATTTGCTCTAATTCTGCATAATCTAAAGTCCAATCATCTAAACCACCAGTTAAATTAAAAGGGCCAAAAGGTGTTATAACGCCAAGCCCTGTTCCGCCGTATTGAACTTGAATAATTCTTTGAGTAACTAAGTCGTTATTTAGAGCATTAGCAATATCTAAAGCTGTAGCAGCACCTCCATTATTTGTTATTGAGATTGTCATACCATTCTTAAAACTACCACCAACATTTATAACTAATCCAGTTCCAGCAACAACTTCAACTGTTGTTTTATTTCCATTAATTCCTGTTATCATTGATGTAAAAGTTAAAGCAGAATTTCCAGTACCTTGGATTAATGTAGCTCTTGTTCCAGCTGTTCCTTTTAATGATCTTGAGCCATCAAGAGTAACAATTGTTGAACCAGGGACAACTGCTTCTGGTAATTTAAAAACTGAATGAAAATTATCTCCAAGTCCTAAATAAACATTTTTTACAGGATGGTCTATTCCATCAATAACTGCTTGCAATCTTTTTACTGCACTTTCCATATTAATAGTTGTATTAATAATAACTGGATTAGTAAATAGATTAGTATCAACATTTGCAGCAACTGCAATATGAGATCTATTATTAATATCATCAGCATTAACTTTTACATCTGTAACTGTTACGTTTGTTGCTATAATACCTTCATCTGCTAATATATCAACTGTATCACCTATTTGCCAAAAAGATGTATCTTCAACAAATAGAGTAGTTTGACCAACAATTGGCGTATTTAACTTTCTGTCTAAAATAGATTGACTTAAGTTAAACCCAACAGCACCTCTAAATATTCTTCTATAAAGTCTATCGACAGCCTCATGACCATCATCTATTGTTTGTACTGTAAATTTTGCATTTTGAGTAGCTAAAGTTGTGTCTATAACTTGATCAAAAACGACAAATTTTTGATTATCATCTATTGCTAAAATAGTTAAATTATCCACTAAAACAGTAAATCCATTAGGTCCTTCATCAATAAAATCTACTGTATCACCAACTTCAAAATATCCAGTAAAATCAACATCTTGTTTATCATCATTTTTTAAATTTAGAACATTAACTTTAGCTTGAAATAACGTTCTTTTTAAATTCTTTTGAGCCATTAACTACCTCCCTTGGTATTAAATGCAATTCTTTTATTATATTTTATCACTAAGCTTTCCCCAAAAAAGGGTGGATATTTAATTTTATCATGATTGTTTGAGTATAGAATTATTGTAAATTCTTTGTAAGCCAATGGTCCTGTTGTTGTTACTGTAAATTCATCTGAGTCTAACTTGTCTCCACTTATAAAAATCTCTAAACTTCCAGGAATAAATTCTGCACTACTTTGAAAAACAACATTATTATTGTCTATATTACCTATAGGTATTTCTTCAACAGGAGTACCTAATTGACTTATGTATGCCTCAAATACTCTCTGCATATTTTTGCCTAAAGGTAAATCAATTATAGAAGCCGGAAGTGTTCCATTGGTGTAGTTTTGCTGAAACTGAATATCAGCAGCTTTATGTATTAATGGAGCATGTAAATCAATTATATCTTCGCATTTACTCATATTAAGGTACCAACAGTAACGTGTCAACTCGATTAATTAAATCAAATGGATCAATATTTTGATATGTGTAATTTCTTTCAACTGACGCTGAACTTAATGCTAATTCAGTTGCTACACTAACAGATGACCATGTTATTTTAGTAATTCTTCTTACGCCGTCAATTTCTTGCCAAACATAATCAGCAACAACATCATTTGCACACATTATAGATTCTTTTGGGCTATCTGCTGTTGATACTATAGTATCAACCTTTAATCTATTAGTACTAGTTACGTTTGCTTCAAATCCAGATAATCCGCCTATTCTAATAGAATCATGTACATCACCTATAGCAGGTGAATTATCTAGATGTGTTAGTTGCACATTTAAGTCAGCATTAACTGTTCCAATATCAATACTTCCATCTGATAATTGAACTGGTATGGGATTACTTGCATCATAACTTCTGCCAAGCCAATCAACCAAGTGACTTCTAAGAGCTACAGTTGGTTCTTCTTCATACACTTGTCTTTGAATTTCTAATAAATCAATAACTGGACGTTTAACCTCTGTTAATTCAACTGTAGATCCAGTAAGAAATCCAGACATATCTAATTTCTTATTTGTCGTTATTGATTCAGATTTTTCAATAACAACAAACTGCGTTTCTGATAATATTCTTTGAATTTTAGCTATTTTATGGATTGCGCCAGATTTAAATAAAACAACTTGACCTACTTTAAAACAATAAGTATTTGCTATAGTTATTAAACCATTTACTGTACCATTAGCCGTTAAAGACGTAGGTGGTATAGTTAAATATTTTCTTTCTGTAATACGCGGTTGTGTAAAATCAGACATTTACCTCGACCCTCATCCATTTCCATAAAACCTTAATCCATATTAAGGAGTATATCTATATTATAACAGATTATTTCTCTGTGTATATATTTCTTTTTTACCACCCTGTATTAAGGTAAGTTTTGGCTTTCTTTTTCTAGCGCTATATATTCTAACTCTCTTTAAAGCAGCTGTAAAACATAGCGCAGCTAATCCACCATAAAACAATATAAATAATACAATGCCAAATTCGCTCATCATTTAACCTTCCTAAAAGTAAAGCCTTTAAATTTACGTCCTTTTTTAATTGCTCGTCCAAGATCTCCGCTTTTACCATTTACTGATTTAGCAGCAGCAGTTTGTGTGTCATAGATAATATCAGTTTCTATACATATAATCTGCGGAACAGTTAGTACCTTAGGTCTAATGTCTTTATTTGATTCATTTGCATATTCAAAAGAATATCCTTTGCATGATTTTATTCTTTTTGTTAAAACATCACAAACACCTGATACACTTATTTTTAACATTTTAGCGGCACCATGTAAAGAGCAGTATTCTATGCCAGTTTGATGACACCATATTTTTTTTCTATTTACGGGAATGTGTCCTTTTGATGCTTTACTTATTAACTTTTTAGCTTCTAAAGTATGAAAAAATATACTTTTACTTCTTTTACCTGATGCATAATTCTCTATTAAGGTTTTAGATAATTTATCTTTTGACTTTTGACTCCACCTTATGCCGCTAGCTCCTTTACCAGGATTAGGTGCTACGTTGTATCCGTTTTTTCTATCTAATACATTTAAAGTATCTATATAATGCTTTTCCAATGCCAATAGTTTATCTTCACTACATGTTTTAATTATATTGAACTCAAAAGATTGTTCTCCATATTTATTCCAAGCATGTTGTAAATGTGAATTATAATGATTATTAGATAATAAAGATTTTAAATGTACTTTAAATCTTTTTTTTACTTCTTTAGACGATCCAATATATCTTTTTTTATTAACTTTATTTAATATCTCATATACAGCTATCATTTAACTTTAGCCTTGGATTTGGATTTAGGATCTTGTTTTGTATTTTTTCTGTTTCTTTTTGTTTTGAGGCTATAGCTTTTTTCTTTGGCTTTTTGTTGAGCATCAACTTGCATTTGTTTCATTTTCAATTCAGCTTGTTTCTTTTTAATTTCTAAATCTAATTCCATTTCTCTTTTTGCTCTTTCGTACTCTAAATCCATCATTCGCTTTTGGTGTTCTGTGTCATCAAACTTATCGCCCGGAATATCTTTTTGAGCCTTTGTATATTCAACTTCTCTCATTCGCTGTTTATGCTCTGTTTCATCATTAGCCTCAACTTCACGTTTAGCTTTTTCATACTCTAAGTCTTTCATTCGTTTGGCGTGCTCTCTTTCCAGCTCAAGTATTTCTTTTTTATGATTAGCTTCTAATTCATTAAGCTTTTTACCGTGACCATCTTTTAAAGCAGCTTCCATTTTTTTAATTTCCATTTCTAATTGCTTTAATGAAAGTTCACCTTCTCGCTGCTGACGCTCTGTTTCTGCTTTTTCTTGAGCAACCTCATCTACTTCAGGGAAGTGATGTCCATGTAATACATGTGCTATTTCTGCATCAGAATGACCTAATTCTCGCATCATATCTTCCAGTTCACTTAACGGAACCTCTTCTTCAGAATCCATTTCGGATTCCGAATCATCTAGCTGTGCAGCTTGATCATCATCAGACTCATCGGGTTCTGCTTCTTCGTTTCCACTTAAAGCACTATCCAGCATTCCTTGTTCTTCTTCAGAAAGATCTAAATCTTCACCTTCTTGTTCAGATCCTGAAACATCTTGTGGAATTTCTGCTTGAGATTGATCTTCTTCATCTTCTTTATCTTCATCCATTATAGTCATAAAAGCATCATCTGCCATTGCTTTTTTTAATTTTTTCCACTTATTTTTAATATCGTAATCTTGCTGAGCATCTTGATTTGCAGCTTGTGCTTGAGCTTCTTCTGAACTTTGCTCTTTATCAAGTTCTTCTGTGCCAAAATCAAATTCTTTCTTTCCATCTGCTTCTTCTTCTATGCGTAGTTTTTCTGCTTTATCAATACTTGTATTATGCGGAATTAAAACATGACCTGGCTCTTTTTCTATATTTCTAACTCCACCATGTTTTTCATTTATCTCTTTAATAGTTAAAGGAGAACTTGTTATTCTTTGACCATTAACATGAATATGGTATTTTTGTTCTTCTGCTTTTTCAATATTATCAAGTTCTTTCTTTTGCTTTTTAGCTTCTTCTTTATCATCTTTATGAGATTTAGATTCTAAAATGTTTATTAATCTTTCATGTTCATTTTTGAAATCTTTATAGTTCATATTAATTTCTTTTTTCTTTATAGACTTACCTGCTTTAGAATATGCAATAGCTACAGCTTGTTTTTGCGGTTTTCCAGCACGTATTTCAGTGCTTATATTCTCAGATATTGTATTTTGTGAACTACCTTCTTTTAATGGCATATCTACTTCCTTTACTTAAGTTATCTTTAGCCCATAGTGGTTGTAAATTAGTATAATGACAAGCTTTTTTAAACTCTTCAGGATTTGATAAGTTAAAGCTAGCTAAAGGCTTAATATGATCTATGTGCCAACCTACTCTACTCCAATTATCCCAAGTCATTCCTGGTTGAAATTTAGATTCTAAATGCTTTTTAAGTTCTTCTATAGAACAACCTAAATCTTTAACAGCTGAACCTGATTTATAGCCTTTTTTAATAGCAACACACAATCTATTTCTTAAATTATGTTTAAGTTTATCTTTTAGGGTTATACTTTTTTTACTTTTATATTCTTTATCGTAGCATTTTTTAGAGCAATACTTTTGATAACCTTTAACAGTTTTAAATTTTGATTCACAACTTAAACACTCTTTTATTATAGGAATTTTAGGAGTGTATCTTTTCTTTTCAGAACAAGACTTATTGCAATATTTTCTATTTTGTCCAAAAGTAGTATCTTTAAAGGAAGCTTTGCAGTTTGCACACTCTTTTTGAACAATTCTTTTTTCTTTAGGAATATATGTTCTTTTTTTATAACAATTTCTGCACTCAGGCCCTAAATACCATTTTGTAGATGAAGTCGAATTACACACTTTACACTTTTTCATATTATCATTATACTCTTAGAATGAATCTATTTGATACCTACGTTGATAATAGCCTTTTATGGCATCTTTTTGTTTTTCTATAATTGTTTCTAAATCTTTTATACGATTAACTAGAAATTGAGGCCCTGCTGTCCCGACCGATTGAGATACTCCATCCATTGATACACCAACTGATGTATGTGGAAATATCAAAGGTCCTAAAAATGTCAATAACTTCCAAGCCGCCATATTTTCTATTAATTCAATTATTGCCGTAGGCACTTTGCCTTCTTCAAATCCAGATTTATACTTTACTCTGATTCCACCAGGAAATGACTCTAGTCCTATAGCTCGTAAAGCATGAAATTGCGTACCTGAAAATGCAGATAAAAGAAATCCCGATAAACTTGTTCCAAACGCAGGAACTAACTGTATTATTCCTTCTTGTGGCATTAAGTGCACATGCTCCAATGGAAAATCAACAAACCCTAAATTCTCTACATCATTAGAAAAAGATAATTGTACTTTTTCTACCGCAATAACATTAGGATGGTTTAACTTTAAATAATTATAATTCCATGTAAAATTTTCTCTAAGATAATCATGTTTTTCTTCAAAAGTAACAGGTGTTATGTATAAATCTAATTCATGCTCAATTTCTGATATTGCAGCACTAATATAATGATCAATAGTTTCATCTGATATTATTTCGCCTGTTAACGCGGATTTTAATGGAATTCCAAATAGTGCGCGAGTTTTAAGTTGAGCTGCTGTAGGTAAACTAGCATACCTTTCAAAAGTATTAGTTATATCCTCTCCATCTTTCGCCCACGAAGGAAATATTCCTTGACGAGGTGTATTTGATAATGGCATTACTTATTCCCCTTTTTTACCCCTTGTAAAGCACTAAATCTTTGCGCTTGCTCTGGGCTTAATTTTGACATTAATCTTTTTATGCTGTCTTGTCTTGTTTTTGAATTTATATAATCTTGATTATTTTCAGCGAAGTGAGCATTTGGGTCCTTTACTGTTCCTGTAGTATAACCACCTTCTTCTTGTGCTCCACCGGCCATTTGAGCAGCCCCTTGAGCCGTTAGACCCTCAGTTCCACCAGCTGCAGCAGAAGAAAATTCACTAGCAGTTGTTAAATCTCCGCCTATTTTACCAGCATCTTGAACAGCGCGATGTCCTTCTAATAAATGCGCAGCTCTTGCCTGTTCTGCCTCTTTAAATGCTTTACCTGAATCAGCTGCAGTTGTAATGCTTTCTCTATAAGAAGGATTATCTGCGCGGTATTTATCTTTAAAAGCCTTAATGGCTTTATGCCTTTCTCTACCTTTTAATCCTTTAACATCATCAGATTCTAAAAAAGCGTTATAAGCTGCTTTAAAATCTCCATTGGCATTTTCATGAGCAGTTAAGGCTTTAGCTGATGCGTATTTAATTGGATTTTTTTTAGCATCAGCTGATTCTCCAATTTTACGTTCTGCATTTTTAAGCCAATCTCCAGCTAAACCCTTCATGTGCTCTAACATTTTATTAGATGGCTGAGAAGGTTTAATTCTGCTCTTTAAGGCATCATAAAAATTAGATGGGGCATCATGAGCTCCAGCAAGTCTTTCAGCTTCTCTATGAGACCATCCCTCATTCATGTATTTATCTATACTGGCTTGATGGCTATCTTCATATTTATCTTTTGGTTGCCATTCTCTATAACCTGAACTTGAAACTTTATTTTTATCAGTCTTGGCGTCTGTGTTAGCAACTTCTTCTTTTTGTTTTTCAGTTAAATCTAGATCACCATCTCCATCTATGTCTGATGCTTGACTTATAGTTTTTTCATTTTCTTTTAACCATTTATCTGCTTCATCTTCAGATAATTTACCATCCATATCTTCATCAACGTCATCTTCGGGTAAATCGTCGAATAAATCAGAAATACCAGATTCATCATATGGGTCATTGTAAAAATCCTCATCATCCGTTTCATCTTCAGGATTATAGTCTGCGTAATCGATAGCTTTAAATAATCTATTTTCTATTGCATAAAAAAAATCGGGGTTATCTGTTAAAAATCTTGAATTTTTTTTAATTAATTCAGAAATAGATTTTAATAATTGTTCAGCATTCATTACTTTTTGCCTCTTATTGCTGCCAATTTAGCCTTAACTTCTTCAAGTGTGGGTGATTTTTTTGCTGATTTGTCTTCTCTGCGTATAGAGTTTGGTTTTTTAGAATTTCTTATTGCTGCTATTTTAGCTTTAACTTCTTCAAGGGTAGGTGGCTTTTCTGATAATTTTTTTTCTTGTTTTGTTTCTATACTATCAGAAATAGGTTTTTCAAATCCTTCAATTTTAGCATTTTCTATATCTCGTTTTGTAGTATCGCTTAAGTCAAGCCCCTCAATATCTTTATGTACAGGATCTGATTTTTTAGATCCTCTAGCTTCATGTTCAACTGGATCTCTTGACTCAATAAGATCAAAATATTTATCCATTCCACCGCCATCGGCATGAAAATCATCATATTCTTTTAAATACTTATCGTGACTAATAGAGTCATGGGCTTTAGGTGAACGCTTATAATGACTCATTATTGGATGAGAATCAAATGGGTGTGGTTCATATGCATTATTAGTTTTATCATTAGAATCATCTATATGTAAATATTTACCATTAACTTTAATTTCGTTTAATGGGTAAGCCTTATTGTGACCATGTGTTGCTATTTCGCCTTTATACGATTCATGGGGTGCACCTCTGAGAAAACTATAACCTTCTTTCGTCGGTCCTCTACCCCACCCTTTAGTATCTGTTTTAAATTTTCCATTATCTTTTTTATCTTTAAAATACGATCGTTCCCATGGTTTAGGATCAATTGCTTCTATTTTAAGTTTTCCGCCCGAATGATCATTGTATCCATCTTTAGTTAACTTATCTGCCATATGCATCATTTTAAATATTTGTGCCATATGTTGATCGGCAACTCTCGTATTTCCTGCATTTAAAGCTGATTTGTAATTAGACGCATGATGAGATAATGCATCATGAAACATGTCGCCTTCTGTACCCTTATCTATATTAGTGCCAAAGTGCATAATGGCATGGTTCGGATTTTTCTTACTATAACTAGCGGCCATTTTCTCTAATGACTCAATTACATGGCCTACCAAGTAGTCATCTCTCATATATTTAATAAGAATTTGTAAATTTTTATTGTCTTCAGATTTTTTTAATAATAATTCTTTAAAACTATTTAATTTCATATATTGCTCTTTTAATATTAGTTTTAAAGCTCTAAAAGCTCAACTCTTGTTGCTGCAACATCTGTTCTTACGTATTTACTTTGGCATATAACATAGTGAACTCCAGCTCCAACTAATTTAACTGCAATATTTGTAGTTGCAGATGTTGCAGGCATTGTTACTTCGTCTCCAAATGCGACATACATATCTCCAGCGGTCTGTATTCTAAGAATATTACCTTCTCCAACTTCTGTGGCAGTGTTAATGGCATTTGTAATGACTTTACCAGGAACATTTAGTGACACTAGCGCCTGGGCTACATCTACTATGTTTTTTGTAAGTTGTTTGCGGATTTTATTTTTTTGTGACATACAATAACTCCATATAATTTTGTCTATATAGAGTTATTGTACCAGATTTAACCGTTAAATAAGCCTGTCTGTTAGAATCTTATTACGTTTTTCATAATAAAATATGCCCCAACTTTCGCTAGAGCACTTTTGCTAGGTTTTTGGCGTGTCCATTCTTAGCGATTTACGCTTATCTTTTGAGAGTAGATTAACTTTACTTCTGGTTTCATGACCGCAGCTTTTACATTTATATTTTTGAAATTTGCTAGCCGTCGTGTAGTAAAAGCCATTTTTTGAAAATGATTCACTTCCGCATCTACAAATAACTTTATTTTCATCATGATACACATTAAAATTAAATGTATTATCCCATGGAATTAGCTTATGATATAGTTCTTCAAGAGATAAAACGTCATGCCTATTATAATCTTCCATTTCTTGCCAAGCTTCTAGATTTCCAGCCATACATTCTTTCCAAAGTTCAAATCCTGGGAATTTACCGTGATCTAGTTTCTTGTATTTAACGCACAATTTATCTGTCATAAATGCCAATTTATTGCTAGTAAAGGCAAAGTGTTTTTTAGCTATTCTTAGCGTATCTATGTGTTTGTATGAGCTTGGCGGCTGCATTCCATTTAGAATGAATCTAGCGTTTAATTTTTTTTGATCAAACTTTTTGCCGTTTTGGGTAATAACCATATCAGCTTCATCTAATAATGACCAAATTTCTTTAAGGAGTTCTTTGTCGTCTTCTATATTCTTTTTATTTCGTTGATCCATATACATAACTTCATTTTCTGGAGCATCTAACCACTTAGCAGACCAAGACATAATATGCCAATCAGATTTAACCATATTTAAGCCAACGTTTTGATCAAATAATCCCCAAACTGAAGCTAAAACTGGCGCTGTTTCTATATCATAAACCAAAACTTTAGGTTTACCTATATCACTTTTTGGAGGCGAAAATCTTTTGTATTTTTTAGTACTTTTTTTCTTAGTTGTTTTCTTTTTTGCTTTTTTTATTGTCTTTTTTGTCTTAGCCATCACTCCACATCCTTTTTATTTTTTATGTGCTTGTTATATATAATACTAATCATATTTAAAAACTCATCATGAGTTTGATCTAATTTAGCCTTATTGCAGTACTTACAGCAAGGGTTGCAGTTCTCTTTGGTGTATCCCTTAGTATTGTCAACTCTATCAATTCCATTATAATAAAAGCCACCATTTCTTCGTCCTGCAATCATATAATTTGAATTTACTTTATCACAATAAAAGCATGGTTGCTTTATTAATGTAGTAAATTCATCTTTGTTTAAAGTAAATTCAAGATTTTTTCTTTTAGCTCTACTTTTATAACATAAAAATATATTATGTAAAGAAGCTTCACCTTTTTCTTTTTTATTTAGCCTGTTACATCCGCACCCTTTAGATTTATTAGATTTAAGAGATCCAGCATAAACTTCTTTACATTTACCGCATATACATTTACATAACCAATAATGCTTAATCTGTCCTTGCGGAGTTCTTCTAGGCTTAGCTTTACCTATTATTGTCCAATTGTTTATAGATTGATTTACTGCAAATAAATTACTCATTATTTTATATTCTCACTTAACTCTTTGCTTATGTATCTTTCTATGTACCATACTGCTTTTTCTAAATCTTTTTTTGCACTACCTTTATGTTTATGTCTAGCAATATATTTTACAGCATTAGCTAATCTAAAATCAAGTTGCCATGATTCAATAACATCAATTGGTTGTATTTTTCCCGCATTATAGTGTTTTGGGTACTGTATTTCATCTAATTCATCTTCCTTAGATAAACAGGTATTACACATACCATTAATTGTTACTGTAATTTGCTCTTTACACTTTATACATGTTTGTTTTTTATGTACAGCGTTGATTAAAGATTTATATATTTTTTGTTCATTATCTTTATTTTTTTGTTTTATTTTTTTATGTTGCTTAAGAACCTCTTTAAGTTCTTCTTTAGTTTCCGCCATATTCCTTCTCCATACTCCTTTACAGGGCCCACAACGCTCTGTTCTATTCCAGGTCGGTTCCCCACAATCTCTGCATTTTATTTTTTTTGTCATGTTTATTTCCATATGCTGTATCTATAGGATATTCTACTACGTACATTGCACCTAATAGTGCTTCTTCTTGTTTTGTTTGTGCATTTTCAAAAGCTTGAATTACAGATGAAAAATATAGTGCTAAAGCTTGTTCTCCATATATTAAACCAGTGTCTGGAGATGAGTAAAAATCTAATCCAACAACAATATTCTTATTTATAATAGTCATATCATACATAATTTTAGCTACTATACTAGACGTTAAATCGCATCTAAAATTCAAATGATATATTTCACCATCAAATTCTAACATAACTACTGGTTTTGATTCTGTATCAATATATATTTCTGCAACATTACCTATCATCTCTGCATAATAATGATTATCATTAGTTAATTTTTTTAAAAAATCTTTTAGATAATTCATTCATTTCTCCGAAGTAATTCTAATTCAATTAATAATTCATTAGGAAGAACATCTGCGAATTCAAAATCACCTCTTAAAAATTTATTATAAGTTTCTAAAGATTGTTCTCTATAAGCCTTAATTGCCTCTTCTGTAGCGTACATTCTGCCACCACTATTAATATATGACCAATATTGTATTTTCTTCATATATAGATTATACTAATTTAAACATTTTATATTGTTTTATAGGTTTTTTAAGTAATTTAAAACTTCTAGAGATGAGCCAGAAAATTCTCCATATTGTTTAGCACGTTTTTGCATAACCTTCCAGCGTTTGTAAGTTCCTTTAGTTATTTTGCCGCCACGATCTTTAAGTTGTTGTTTAACTTGTAGAAAATCACCTAAAATGGTTACAAAGTGTATGTTAAATTCATGAGAATGTCTACGTATAAATGTAGAAGTTTTTATATTAAGATCATATAATGCAATCTTGTCTTTAGGAGTTGACCTTAACAAATCTAAGTGAGTTTTTTTTCTATTTTCATCATATGACACATAATAGAACTTATCAATGTCTTTAAGTTGATTGCATACCCAAGACTTTCCTGCTCCGGCTATACCAGAAACAATATAAATAGTTGGTTTATTAATTATAGGGTTTGCCAATATATGCAAAAAATCTTCAAATTGTTTCTTAGTATTATCCTTTTTTCCATACATGGAATGAAATTGAGAGTGGATTTCTTTATTTAAAGTAATGCCATTGTCTACATCAAACCTTAAGTCTGGGTTTGATGCAAATGACTCTAAATGATGTACTTGTAAATTTTCTTTACTTCCACTTACTCTACATGAAAAATTATCTCTTTTTAAACATTTTTGTTTCCATTCTTTGGATTTTTTTGATTGTCTAATTTTTGTATTCATAGGCGTTACAAATCCTTTAAAGTCTTCTCTATTAATACCTCTAAGTGAACATGATGTCATAATTATTCTTTCTTTTTTATCTTCACTTGTTTCTTCTTTAAATTGCTTAATTGCAGCTTTTCTTATTTTGTCTAAAGTTTCTTCTGAATAAATATGAGTTCTACCTTTATTCCACGGTTCACTTCCTTTTTTAGACCAATGATTGTTGCTCATATTTTTTTTAGTTTTTTCTGATACAAATTTTGATTGATTCTTTTTAACGTCTTTCATTTTAGGCGTATTGTGAAAGCATTTTGAACACAGTCTATTCTTTCTAGATGCATGTAGAGTAATTTGTCGTTCACGATTACATTTAGGACAATTGTCTATTACTTTTAAATTTCTTCTTCGTGAACTACCTGAAGTTTCAATTTCTGCTTTTGTTCTTCTTTTTTTAGATAAATCTAAATCATATCCAAATATTTCTTTTGTTCTTTTTCTATTAAACATATACGGTGTCCTTTTAGTATATTGTACCAATAAAAAGAAATAATATTAGTTTAAGAAAAAGACACAAAAAAGCCCAACAAAAGTTGGGCTAATTTGTATTAAAAATTGTGTAAAATCAATTATTTACCTAAATTTTTAAATAAGCAGTTAAATCTCGGTGCATAAACGAACAGTGCGCCGTACAGAACAACAGCAAATTCGAGTGCAGTAGTCACAACTGCAAAATTTATTTTTGAAAGTGGACTTAACTGTTTAAATCTCATAACCTCAGAGCTCATGTCAAGCAAGAATGCTTCACCAAGACCAGCACCTTTAGCACCAGCATCAGTGATATCACCAGAAGCTCTATAATTCCCAATGAATTGACCAGAACCAGCAGCAGCGCCAGTTACCTTACGGTAAACTTTGTAATACTTAGCTCCAGCAACTGCACCAATTGAAATTTGAGCAGAACCATTAGCTTGAACAACAGCAGTAATTTGATTAGAAACTGAACCTTCACCATGATCATTAACAGCTGTAACTGTGTAATCATAGCTGTCACCAGCAACTAAAGAACCAACTGGATTAGTAGCAACACCAACAGCTGCAATTACTGGCGCAACTGGTGCATTTTTAATTCCAATTGCTCTTGCGCGTCCACGAGGTCGTAAGAAAAGATTTGGTTTAAATTCAATGTTACCAGCAGATGTAACCATCTTATTTACATCATAACCAACAGATTGTGATCCCATACCAGGAGCACTTCTAAATTGTGGGTAAAATTGCTTAACAAAAGAACTAAGAGCTAGAGGCTCAATATGTAGTTCACTTGGAGCACCGAAGTTTTCCAAAGCAATAACTGCAAGATCTTCTAGGTCATCTTGAGAAAGAACAGCACCATCAAGATCTTTAGCAATTGATCTAACCTCTCCATATCCTTCAAATTCTTTTGATTTTTGTTGGCTATCATCATCACCTTTTAATAATTGCTGTAAAAGTCCATTCATGGCAATTGAGTTAGCAGGAAGATCAGATTGTGCTCCATTTTGTGCTCCCGTAGCAGCATTAGTAAAGTGAGCATGTGCCCAATACATTTCACGCTCTACGTTTTTAAGAAGATGCATTGTACCTTCTTTAGCTTGTTGAGCTACGATATCACCAACAGTAGTTCTAACAAGTGTCATTTGATGTGATACTTTTCTACGAGTACCAAAGAATACGATCCTTTGACCGTCTCTGATATATGTAGAATCTTCTTCTCTCGGTGCTCCACCTTCTCCAATGTATGGTGAAGAATCAGAACCATAACCGATTAAACGATTATATTGTTCGAATAGATTGTATGCTTTGTCCACACTAATAGCAGGCCAAAACTTCAAATTTTTCATATCAAAAGTAATACTCTTAAGAGTAGACTCAAGACTTTCAGCTTGAAGAACACCACCATAAGTTAGGTCAGTAGGTTTACCAGCACCACCGTATCCAGCAGTAATGGCTTTGTTAAGAGCTTCAACTTCTTGAGGAGAAACAATCCCCTGCTCAAGCCCCGAATTGATTTGGTCAACAGTTTCGTTTACGTTCATTTTTTATCTCCTTAAGATTATCTTAGTCCGTACTTGGTTGCAATTTCGTTAGCGGCAGTAATACTGCCAGTTTCTACTCTAAAGATGTCAGTTGAATCAACTTCTTCGCCAGACTTTTTAAGTTCAAATAGCTTTTCAGCAATATCAGATTTAGCCATTGGCTCAACTTCCTGAATAGACTTATGTAATGCAGTAATTCCTGCAGGAACGCTTTTTCTTTCAACAGGTGCATCAGCAAGAGCTTCGATTGCAGCAGCCATTTTAGAAAGCTTTTCCTCTAAATATTCCATTTTTGTATCAACATAAGATTTCATTAAAGTTTCAGATTCATCAAGAGATTTTTTCATTTCTTTCATTTTTTCTTTCTCTTCTTCTTCATCCTCGTCTTTTTCTTCTTTTTTAGCTACGCTAGGTGCTTGAGCAAATTTACCAGCATCTGGATCAGCTTTTTCATTTTCACCTTTAGCTACGCTAGGTGCTTGAGCAAATTTACCAGCATCTGGATCAGCTTCGCAGTTTTTACCTTCACCTTTATCCATATCTTCATCATCTTCGTCGTCGTCTTCATCTTCTTTTTTCTTAGCTTCTAGACTACCATTCTTACTTCTACCAGCAAGACCTTCGTCTTCACCAAGTTTAATCTCAGAAGCGGCGAACTTAGACTTTTTAATCTCTTCAATCTCTTCGAGGGTTTCATCGATTAGAGATGTAAGAGATTTTACCATTTCTTCATTAGTGAATTCCATAGTGTTTTCTCCTTATTAAAACTCTAATTGATTATTCTCCCATACCTAAAAGATCAACATGACCTTCTAATTCACCAAGACCAGCAACCACAATAGTATTTGCATGTCCTGACATAATTCTTAAAACTCTAAATTCATCAAGAGTTGCGGGAATTGCGCTTAGATTTAGTTTTCCTGGATTAGCAACACCAATTCCTAGAAAAGGATTAATTGAATCATCGACTCCACCCATTGGTGCATCAATAACAGCAGCACTGTATGTGATTACCATGCCAGCAGCAGTTAATGAAGTTGCGCTTGTTCTTGCTACTGCAATACCAGCTTGCTCACAATTACGTTGGATTTTATCCAAAATTTGTACTTCGTTCGCCATTTGTTTTCTCCTTACGGTTTATAATAACGTTATTTCATATTTCAGCCTATACTATATCAGATGCTTAGGCTTAAAACAATATCACGATATAAATCATATTTTGACCTTCTTAGTCTACCTAATGCAGCATATAACGGCATATTGTTAATACGTATACCCTTTAATGTTTTATAATTAGATACTGCATCTTTAATGACATCAATTGTCCACTTGGATTTATAAGGTTTATTCTTTTTTATAAAATGTAATGTACATTCTTTGTAAAATAATAAATCAATTTTCTTATAACTATTTAATATTACATACGCTGACTGATTATTTTGCTTAAATTCAATTTTAGTTTTATATTTAAGCGCCTCCTTTTTCAATTTATCCTTAGTCCACTTTGCTACACCATCACCCCCTATTGTAGAATTATATCCATTCTTATAGGAGTCGTTTGCATTTATATAATATCTTTCAAGGTTATAAGCTTTTTCATAAGTTTCGGCCGTATCTATTATTTCCCATAGCATATTTTCAGGAGAGTATTTATTGATTGCTTTATGAAATATATAATCTGGAGTTTTACTGTTATGTATATGATCACTCCATCTTTTGTACCAGTTATTGGTTATTCCAATATAGCACTTATTAGATGGAGAAGTAACCTTATATACATACACTTTAGATATTGTATGCCTCATGCTTCTATTATACTTAGATTTTAGAAGTGATTTTGAAGTTTATCAAGTGAAAAATTTTTTCTACATTTGCGACACTTTACTTGATGCTTCATATAAACTTGCTCATGACCACAGGTATCGCAAGAAATATATGAAAATCCATCTGTTGTTTCCGTCTTCTTGGCTCGACCATCATCTAAACTTTCAGACTGAATGACACTGCCTCCAGTCATTGCACTAGGAGCGCCTGCCCCACCATATCCGGCGGTTAAAGCCTTTTTTAGTTTACTTTTTATTTTTGAATATTTTGCTTTAACCTTATTGGCTCTAATTTTTTGTTTATCATCTATAGCGTTAAAATAATCAGCATTTTCACCTTCAAATCTTGTACTTTTAGGCTTTTTAGGTTTAGATGCTATTTCTCTTTTAATTTCAGTTTTTAGTTGATTTTTGGGGACTTTGCGAGCAGATTGATTAATGCCAATAGCCATTGTTCCAGCCAAAAGTAAATTTTTAGCAGTTTGACCTAATTCACCTTTTTCCATTTTATTTTCATCTATAGATTTAACTAAATGTTCTTTAATTTTATTAATAATGGCGTTAACCTTATCAGGGTGCATTCCTCGCTCTATTAGTTGTTTTTGTATATTATTTAAGTGTTCTGGATCTTTCATTGCTTTACTAGCGTGAGATTTCAATGTATTAGTTACTTTTACCTTTGAGGCATTTTGGACTTTCATTGTCCCTGACGGATTTTGAGTTAAATCTTTGGGTTTAGTTGGAGTAGTTGGATCATTTTTTAATTTACCAATTTTTTGTTGAAATTCATCTGCAGCCTTTAATTTAGTTGCTTTTTGCTCTTCTGCTGCCATCGCCACTTTGCCTGGACTTGTTTTAGGTGCGGGACTCATAACTTGTTGCATATTACGAATAGCTTTAACTAAATGGTTAATTTTACTTATATTATTTGACACCTTATGAAGAACTGCATTTTTCATTATATTATCAGGGTTTGATTCTTTTATCTCAATATCAATCCCTAAAGACTTAGCTAATTCTTGTATTTTCAATATATTATCGTGAATAGTATTAGCGGAAGCGTGACGCTCTATGTGCCTAAAAGATGGCACATTTGTTTCTGCGAGATGCATAACTGACTTAATAAGTTGCCTATCTGTTTCCCAATTTGAGTTAGATTTATCTAAATTAAGCGGTTCTACTAACGTAGCATTATTTGCTGGAGTAAAAGTAAGAGCGACTGAATGTATTTTGGTTCTAACTAAGCGTGAAGGATCCTTGATTCCTCTGGCTACAACTCCACCTTCAACACTACTTTTAAGCTTTAAAGGGCAATCTTCTCTATGGATATTTCTTAGTATTGCAGCAGCAGCTCTAGCATTAGGATGGTCTTCGTCATTATGTAAATAACCTTTAGCATATATATAAGGTGCTTTTATTTTATTCCAATAATACTCTTGACGTTCATTTTCACAATCTTCGCGTTTAAATATTTTTTTTGATTCAGTTATTATGCCTAAATTATTAAAAAAACCTTTTCCATGATTATCATTCAGTCTTCTAAGTTCACTTATATCTGCACCTTCAACACTAAGAGTTTCGCCTTGTGTGTCCATTAATTCTGAACCTGCACACATATCTAACCATAATCTTTTATCTTTTTTAGCCATAGAATAAACTCCTATAACTATTATACTAGATTTTTAGGTTGGAAAAATACTCTATGACTTCATTAAAAGTGCCACTAAAATTAGAATAATTATCTCTTAACGATAACATTCTAATATACCTTTTATTAATAGCATCATCGTTAATTTTTCCATCTCTACTTAATAGTCTCTGTTTAACTATATTTGGTGATTCTATTAACATCACTAAGTGAACTTCATATTTTTTATTTACATATCTATTGTATAATGTTGAAATGTTTGTAGGAACATCTAGTAGTATTGGCTTGTCTTTATAATAATTATTAGCTATAATACTATCTAAATTCTTAATATTACACTTATCGTAACTAATAATATTAAATTTATTTGACAATCTTAAACATGCAGTCGTTTTGCCTACTCCAAATTGTCCACCTAACATATAGATTTTTCTAATTTTATATTTACCTTCATATTTATTACTTTTATCTATATTTTGCCATGCCCACAGCGGCTGCAAATTACTTAATGCCCAACACTTTTTAAATTCACTATCCCCTATTTCTTTATATGAAAACCAACTTTCTGGTTTAATATGATCTATATGCCATTCTCCATAATTATCCCAAGTCATTCCTTCTTGAAATTGGTTTTCTAAGTGTTTTTTAAGTTCTTCTGATGTATAGTTTAAATTTTTAATACATAATTTATCTTGCTCTTTTGTACTTATTTTTATTGCACTTTTATTTAAAATACTCATAATATATTGTCGTACCTTAAATTGCTCACCTTTAGTTGGAAATCCGTCAAAATCCTGTCTTTTTATTCCTTTTTTATTACAAATTTTTTTAATTCTAGATTCCAATAACGCCTTTTTATGTTTTTTTGTAAACTTAATACCTTTCTTAGCTTTAGATATTTTGTCTCCCCAAGTAATTTTTCTACCTTTTTTAGAAGTATTATATAATCCTGCTTCAGATACACACTTGCGACACATTTGAAATCTACGACACCAACGCACCTCACGTTGGCCGTGTTTACACTCTACAGTTATTTTTATATTAGAATTTTCTTTTAAATCGTCAACAGAAATCTCTTTTCCAAGATATTTAACTTTTTTAGTGATTATTTTATTCATATTACTTATCTTTTTTAATTTTTTGGAGCGCTTTGGACTGTTTAGGACTTATGAATATTTTATCTGGAATTCCAACGCTTCGCCTCATTTCTTCTAAAAAAATAGCCAAAGGATCTTCTGGATGTAGATTTAGTTTAATTAAAGTTTTAATTATTTTTTGCTTAAAAATATGACCTTCTATAACATTATCATGTTTTTTCCAATCTGTAAAACCTTTATACTCACTCATTTGTTGCCTAAATGCTTAATAAGTTTAAATTCTTTTATTTTTTCTAGTGCTTGTTTTGCCGTTTCTTTAACCACTTCTATTGACACATTATTCATGTGAGCTATTTCTTTATCAGATGGCGGCTTATTTAGATAATTAGCAGTGTAATTAAAAAAGCAATAATTAGACATTTGATGATTTACTGCCCACACGCATCCCGGTAATAAAGCCTCTTCTTCTTCTGTTAATTCTTTTTCATTATTGCGAAGAGATTTCAATCTGAGTACAGCAAGTGGACAATATTCACACGGTAATTCATCTAATTTTCTTGGGCATCTTGGATCCATTTTATTCTTCATACCTATTTCCTTTACTTAGGTTATCTTTAGCCCACAGTGGCTGTAAGTTAGTATAATGAGACATTTTATTAAGATCATTTTCGTCATTCGGATCAAAAGCAGAAACTGGTTTAATGTGATCAAAATGCCAACCCTTTAAGCCATAATTATCCCAAGTCATTCCTGGTTGAAATTTACTCTCTATATAAACTATAAACTCCTCTATAGTACAACCTAAAAAATCAACTATAGATTTACTCTTATCTTTATTGTGAGTTTTTAAAAAATCTTTTAGTCTTGAGGATAGTTTGTTTCTGATTTTAGTTGGAAGATGAGTTTTCTTTCTATTTATTTGATAAATAACTTTATTTTTAGCCATTCTTTTATTAGAACATAAACGACACTGACTATAGCGAGATCCTTTTAAAGCAGATTGTCCACAATCAACACATTTCTTATTTACTAAAGTTTTATTAGCTTCATAGTATTTTTTATTATAAATTTTCTTTTTTTTTATTCTATCTTTGTCTTTTTCTATTCTTTTTTGCTCATTAATTTTCCAATCATTTTTTCTTTTCTCCCTGTAACAATTAGAGCATAAACACAAATATCTATGCTCTATATTATTTATATTACATTTTTTGCATTTCATTTAAAAAATCCATCATAAATTTGATTCTTTCTTCATCAACACAATCTACTTTTTCATATGTTAAACCATGATCAGCTAAGAATTCACTTACTTTAACATCTACAGTTTTAGCCTGCTCCTCAGTTTCATATCTGCCTTCCGGATTAAATGGTTTTTTTCGATCAAGTAAAAAATTTATATGTTTAACACCATTCTTTTTTGCTTTTTCTAAAAATTTTATGGATGCTTCTTCAATCATTGATTCACCATTGTTATAAAATTTTTCATAGACTGGAGAAAGAATAATAGGTGAGTCAGTTATTATATAATCAACTTTATTATATAACATATATTCTGATCTTGCTTGCTTGCCAAAGATATAAATTTGATCATATTGACCAATTTTTTTACCATCCCAAGCCCAATTTTTTACATATTCTCTTACTAATTCTACATTTTTACCATCAAGTTTCATTTGATGATATAAACCTGCGGCAGTAGTTGACTTACCTAATCCACTACCACCTAACATATTTACAACTACTGTCATTATTCTCCCTTCTCTTCTTCTTTCTTATCCTTTACCTTTTTAATGCCTAAAATAGTAATCTTATGATTAATACCCGAAAGATCAGAAAAAATTGAGTCACCAACTTTAGAGCCCAATAAGCTCTCTCTAAGTTCAGGAGTTAAGCATTCTGACATAGGGAATTTGCTTCTGAAAATACCCTGATCTTCCTCTAAATCTGGCGTTGAGGAGGTAAGAATAACAATGCTATCTTCATTAACAATCCCAGTATCATCGTTAATATATCCTTTAATTTCATCCTCTTTATCAGAAGCTTTATTAAAATCTTTTAATTTAAACTCTTCAGCTTTAGCATCAATGTCTTCAGTTTTAAAATTACCTAATTCCAACATGGCTAATGTTCTATATTGAAAATCGTTTAGCATTCCCATCGTGCTACCTAAATCATTTTGAAATGTTTGAAATTGATCTGTAAGGTGTTTTACCATCATTTGAGACATTTGCATTGCCATTTGCGTGTTTTGCATAGCAACTTCTAATTCTCTAATTCTATCTTTAGTTGACGGTGCTTTATTCTGCTTCATTCCTTTCATTTTTCCTCCACGATGTTGTTACTTTTTCTTATATTAACACTTCTTAATAAAATCTGTAAATTCCAAGGAACATGTAGTCCACTTACCGTCTTTCCTTGTAATGGTATTATATGATCAACTTCTAATCTTTCTTCTGAAAGCCATTGTAAATCTTGACAATCATTATATGTCTCCCTAATTTCCTTAAAATGATTTTCAGTTAACCATTTAGGTGTAGCCTTTAACTTTTGAGCTCTATATTTAGCTGTTTGAGCAGCGTTTTTAGCCTTATAGTCATTAGATTCACTGTTTTTATTATTCCAACATTTTTGTTGATATTTTATTTTTTCTTTATTTATTTTATTGTACTCTTTTTTATACTTCTTAACCTTACTTTTATTGTTAATATAATAAGTAGATGATTTTAAAATTCTTTTATTTCTATTTTTTAAATAACTAGTTTGATCTATTATTTTTATTTTTTCTATATTATCTTTAACATATTTTTTTCTATTACACTTTTTAGAACAAAATCTACTATTAATTTGTTTTGCATTATATTTCTTTAAACAAAAAATACAAATTTTGATCATTTCAGTTTTTCCTCCATGATGTTTAATTTCTTTAATATTTTACGTAAATCATTATATATGATAGTGTCTATAGTTTCAATTGCTTCACCAGTATATATTAATTTATGTTCCATAATACCGCGAATTGGTATATTCCACTTTGTTACATTTTGCCATCGTTTTTTATTGCGCTTTAAATTAATATTTTTTAGAAAATTAATTACTAATTTTTCCACCGCACATTATCCCATTTTTTCCTTTATGCGCTGAGCATAAATTTTTAATATCTGCACCTCATCTTGTGTAAAATCATTTTCTTTTGGTTTTGAAAATATACTTTCTAATTCTTGTTCTAAAAATAATTTTATACTTTGCTCTAATTCCCTAAAGACTTCTCCCTTTTTTTTAACAAGCGGTGATTTAAGAAGACTTCTGATAGCATTTGCCCGTTCAAGTCTTTGTTCGAGAGTGTAATTTTTGACCATGGAAATATCATCGGTCCTTGTATTCGATCGTATATCCCCAACACTATTAGTATCTCTATCAAAAGAGATTTTATCTTTATGTCTTTCTTCTGATTTGATGTCAAAGTCCCGAAGTTGTTTTTTTTCAAAGTTGTATTTAATTGCGAGCTCATCATATAACCTCATTGTCTGTATAAACTGTAATCTATTTATTGGTTCTTTATTGTCTATGCATCTTTGCCAATGTGCTTCTACATCTTCATCAAACATTAAATACCTTATTGTATTATTATTGTATTCTATTTTTTGAAGATATTCAAAATCTTCACTATTTAATAAGGCCTGTCTATTAAATATTTCTGACCAAATACATTCACCATAAGGTGAACGGTCAAATACTACGTCTTTGCCACTATAAACACTATACATTTCTACAATCTCTTCAAGATAAGATGGTCCAGAATATCCAGGTTCATAATATTTTTTATTAGGAGCGTCCATGTGAATAATTTCATAACCTTTTTCTTTATAAAGATTGGCTATAGTCGATTTTCCTGAACGGTCGATTCCTTCTAATAATACCCATGTCATTAATTATTCCTCCATATAGAATTCTATAAATTTATTATACCTATATTGAAAAAGAAAAGGCCTCATAAAGAGGCCTTTTCAAGAGAGGGAGGAGGTGTTAGCCGTCGTTCTTATTTAGAGGATTGCTAACATTGGTGCCATGTATATTAGCAGCACTAGTATTTCCAGTAGCCTTTGCAATGTCTTTAGTAGATTTTCCTTGCATAACTGCATTTAAAGCTGCTTGACCTTTAATTTGATTCATTTCAGCATCATGCTTTTCTTGTTCGCGATTATGAGCAGCTTCATCTAATTGTCTTTGGTGATCTGCCGCCTCTTGTTCAGCTTGAGCTTGTTCTTGTTCAGCTTGAGCTTGTTGTTGCATTTGCTCTTCTTGTTTTTTAGTTTGGTCAAGCTGAAACAACATTTGCTGCCAATTTAAAAATGCAGCATCTTCTGGTATATATTGTAATTCTCTCTTTTGAGAAGCACCCTTATCTCCAAAAAAAAGCTCTCTAATTTCACCACGTGTCATATTTTTTTCTACAATAGCCCAAAAAGATTGATTCATTGGCAAATCAGCAACTGGATGTTTTATTTTTTCTTTTCTAGCTGCGGTCAATAAATCATTCATAGTTTTATTAACAGTCATTTCAGCCTGTAACAGTGCCACTTCTGTTTGTGGTGTTTCATCTGTATAACCTTCAAATTGAAATTTATATTTTTTAGAATACTCTGGGTCAATTGCTGGAATAATATCTCTATTTATTACATCCTCTAAAAACATTAAAATTGGATATAAGCCTTTTTCTCTAGAAAACTCAATTTGAGAAGCATTTCCATCTTGTCCAGACGTAGTTTTACCACCGGACAACTGATCTAATCCTAATTCTATTGGATCAATTTGAAATTGAGCACAAACTGCTCTCATCAAATGATTATTGTAATTTAAATATTCCATATCTTTAGATCCACCAGCCATTGGAACCCATTGCACATCTTCAAGACCAGCAATTATTGGAGTTCGCCAAGCACTTTGCGATCCATTTATTAAATTATAAAACTGCCTACGAAAAGCAGTCATTTGAGTTTGAGTAACTGTCCCTTTAAGGTGCAATATGCCTTTTGCTGCTTGTCCGTGAGTAAAGAAATTAGAATTATATTGTTCAGTGTTCATGTGATGAGTAATATTCACAATAGCCATTTCTGTCGGAGAATAGCAATATCCTTGACCATCTGCAAAATTTTGAGGATTAAATAGTCTGAATATCATATCTTCATCGCCAAAAACTGCCATTGGATTATTATCATAAGATACCTGAACATACTTATAATAATCCAATGGACGTTCATTGACAACATATCCTGTACGAGGATCATTGTCTGATTGGGGTTTATTTATTTTTTTTACTGACTTTAAATGCTCTTCAATTTGTTTTTTTGACGCAGTTTCATTAATATGATAAACAGATTCAGCAGGCACCGGTCTAAATCTATGCAGTGCACCTTTTCGTGTTAATATTTTTTCAACTGAAATATTGCCAAAAGTAAGTGCATCTCTAACTACCATTTTAAGAAATTCACCAAAAAGCATTTTATCATCATCTGGTGTATCTTTTAATCTACCACAATTATAAATAAATGCTTGTAAGTTTTCTATTTCTTTTAAATCTTCTTTTGTATTTTCTTCAGTAATATCTCTTTTTACTACTCTAAATCCCATATCAAACTTTTTAAGTTGTGGTCTAGAAAACCTTAAAAGTAAATCTATTCTATTTTGAATGATTGTAGACACTAGCCAATCTCTCAACGAAACACTTTTTAACGTTTGATTTGACAACCTTGATAATCTAAATTTAAATAAAGTTTGCTGACTTTGCTGGGTATAAAATGGGTCAGTAAGTATTGCTTTACGACCGATTTCATTAGCACTATCTTCTGGTGTTGTATCCGGTTTTTCAGGTATTAAGTCTGGATTAGTTGCTTTATTAAGTTCTTCTAACTCTTTTTTTACACTAGATTTAATCCAATTATCAAATATTCCCATTTTTTCTCCATTTATCTTTAAACTCATTATACTGATCTTTAGTATTATTACCATAACCGTACAGTGAATGAAACTTTTTATGCAATTCTTCTGACATACAAACTAAATTATTTAAATCAAATCTTTGCTCTGGAAATAAATTCCAACTATTTAAATGATGAGCGACTAATTTTATTCCTTTTTGACCAGATATATCACAAGTAAAATTAGCTTTTTGAAGACACTCGTGATTAAGTCTATAGCCTTTAAATTTTAATCTTTCTTTATCATTTTTGTTATTCGTAAAATCATCAAATTCGTTAAACTGAATACCTCTTTGAGTGCATGATGATTTTATTCTAGTTTCTAATTTTACCTCTCTTTTAGACATGGCTTTTGATATTTTAATTAAACTATCATTGGTTTCTTTTGTTTGTCCTTTATTCCATGGAATTCTATTTATCATTCTTTTAGAATGTTCTTCTCTATGTTTTTTAGTTATTTTAAGTCTATTTTTAGCATTAGAGCATTTTTTACAAGTTTGCATAAACTTATTAGGGCGCTTATATCCTCTATCAGAACCACACTCTTTACATGAAGCCTTATAAAGTCTTCTACCGCCTTCTTTCTCAATCCAATCATCATAATCTATAAAGTTATACACTCTTTTTGGAATTTTCTTTAAACGACCCATATTAATATTATACTGATCTTTAGTACTTACAACCTTTACTTAAATTATCTTTAGCCCACAAAGGCTGTAAATTATTTAATGCCCAACACTCTTTAAACTCAGGACAATCCATTGTTTTATAATTAAATAAACTATCTGGCTTAATATGATCTATGTGCCAACCTTTTAAGCCATAATTATCCCAAGTCATTCCTGGTTGAAATTTAGACTCTAAATGCTTTTTAAGTTCTTCTATAGAATAACCAACTTTATCCAAATAAGAATTACCTTTTTTGCTAGATCCTCTTTTAAACAATCTACTTCTTATAGCCGCACTCATATTATTTCGCAATATTAAGTGTTCTTTTGTGTATTCGCTAGTTCCCATATTCCACACAGCACATCCCTTTTTAACTTTACTCATGTTGGCTTTATATTTAGATGTTCGCTTATCTTTTAAATAATCTTTACCTTTATGAGTACATCTTTTGCACAAAGATTTTGATCTAGATTTCATTCCATATTTTCTGTCCGCTCCACATTTATCACAATAAAGTTTATATCTTTTAGTTTTTTTGTTTTTACCTATAAAAATAAAGTCTGTTAAATCTATCATGTTAATATTATACTGATCTTTGGCTAGATGCTTGTTTTATAAACTCCATAAAAAACCTCCACCACCGTTCCACTCATCGTCATCGTCATCAAGATCAGATAATTTACCAATTTTACCTAATTTTGATAAATCTGGCTCTTCTGCATTGATGGATATATTATTTGCAGCAGCAAATTCTTCAGCTGTTGGAGTTCTATAAAAATTACCTCTACTATCTTGTGTTTTATTTACATCAACATCTGCAGTTTTACCTAAAACCATAGTGCCTTTTCCCATTAAAATAGTAAGCGGATATCGAAGTGCATCTAACCAATGATCATATTCTGATTCTGGATTTTCTGTTATAGTTCCATCTGCCGATGTTTTAAAGTGATATGTTAAGAATTCGTCCCTTAATGACGTGGTTGTTTCTTTAGCTAAATGTATTTTTGTATCCTGCGATCCAGGGACCCTTAGTAGCTTTTTTATAACCTGTATACCGGTGTTTATAGCTTTATCAATTTCAGATGAAACAGGTAACCCTGCTTTTCTCATTTCAGTTACTGCACCTTGATCAGCACAGTCTGGAAAATATAGTTGACATCTATACATATTATGATATCTAGACTTTATGTAGTGCACCCACTCAGGCTGAGACACGTATGTCATACCATCGGCTCTAACTATAAAAATATTATCTTTTTTATCTACAAAGAAATAAACAACAGTATTTGGATTAGACCATCCCCAGTCCACTCCAGCATAACATTGTAATTTCATTGCATGGCATTTTTTAACAAAAATATCATGAGTGCATTCTCCAGGATAGTTAACTCCTGTTAATGTTTTCCACATTTGATTCCAATCTTTTACATGTATTTTTTCATCAAATTCCTTATATATAATTCCTTCAACAGAAGGTTTAAGATTCATTAATTGAGAAAGTGCCCAATCTGTGCCTTCTGATCTTACTTTTTTTATCAACTCACTTACTGGCTTTAACATCCATGACTTAGATGTTTGTTTTTTAGCATCACCTAAACAAATTGCTGCAGCAGGACACTTAAGACACTTTTCTCCTGGTAATATATGTTCAGTATATTCTTTTTGTTTTTTAGGATCTTTTCGTTTATAAGTTTTTTCATCTATAACTTCCATATCATCTAATATATGATATGATTTCGTAGGTATAGTTCCCGATCTTTCGTCTGGACATTTAGCTGTAAATTCCCAAGCTGTCCATCTGCGCACATGCCTACCAGCACTTTCAGCATCTTCCATCATCTTATTCATAAGTCCATATCTAGACTTTCGTGTTGAAATTCCAACTCTAAGAGCAACCTTATCTCCTCTAGAATCCAACATTCCTGAAATTTCTTTAAATGCTTTTAAGCCTTCACCTGAAACAGTATCGATCTCATCTGTAACAACTAATGGAACATGCGGTCCATTACATGCCTTTAAAGTACACGGTAAAACTTCTAGTGTTACTGGTTTACCATCTATGTTAAATGCAGATTTCTCCATATTTAACTTTTGAAGAACTCTACTATCTTGAGGTAGTTTTTTATTGTCTAATATAGGTCTGATTCTAGGGCTAAGCATGAAATTAGTTTGGTATTCATAGCAGCGTTTTGCTTGAGCAATAACAGCACCAACATGACACACGTCTCTACTATCATGTAGCATAATAAGTAATTCAGCTATAGCCATACCTAAAGTATTATGAGAAATGAAACCATTACTTACATAAGTATGATCATTTTCTATTGATAGGTCATAAAATTCATATTTACCTGGAATCAACTTATCTACTTGTTCATAGTATCCATTTTTAAAGAATGATAGTTTATCTACCCATTCATCTTCCCTCAGAAATTTCGCTAGTTCTATAAAGTACTCAACTTTGTAACCACAAATAAAATTTTCCTTTTCTGCTTTTGGTCCCCAGAGATCTTTAGAATACTTTATTTTAGAATGAGTCTTTTTACCTGGCGCTAATTTCCAATATCCATTTGCTATTTCATATTTCTCTTTTATAAACTTACCAAATGATAATATAATTTGTTTAGGGTACCTAAATTGCTCGTTTTTCTTATTGATATGCTTTATAAAATTGCTTCGCTTAGAATATAATGGCAGCATATAATGTGGTAACTTAGATTTGTATTCAAGAGAATAATATTCCACATTCTTTTTAATTATTTTAGAGTATCTTGGTGGTCTTCGTCTATTATTTACCACCCCATGCCCCCCAAACAAAGTAAGAATTTGGCCTAATTGATAAGTTAAGCCCTTGTTTGCTAAAGTGATACTACTTTTAGATCCATCCGTATCCATCATTCCAGCAAAGAATCCAGCTAAAAAGTCATATGAATGCTCTAATGTACGTAGTTGTTTATCGTAGCTTAATCTACCTTTTATCAATGAATTAAACCAACTTTTAAATATTTTACTTTTTATCGTGACATTGTAATGACCTGTGTAATGTTCTTCTCTTTTACTAAAATTATAATTAACTTTTACATCGGGAAAGTATTGTTTAACTTTGTTAGTAAATGCTGCCATTTGATGAGTATCTGATCCACACAGCGAAATATGCATGTTTTCTTTATTTACATGCCCATCACCGGTAATACAGCCAGCTATCCATCCTTTATTATAATCTTCTGAAGATTGATCTACAGATATATCTGACATTTCTGCTGTTTTATATAATATATCTCCTTTTTTTAAATCAGGTAAGTACTTCCAGCAAACTGTTCCATCTGGCTGTAAGGCCTGAACTCGGTGCCTCAAAGATCCAGTAATTGAAAAAACTCCTTGTTTTTTGCCTACTTTTGTTATAACTTTTATACCTTCTTTTGTACCTTCGGAAAATGTCTCTAATACGCGTTGACGCTGACCCGAACCTGTATAAACATAGTCATTCTTTAATATGTTTTCAATCATCTTAGGTCCGCTAGGTGTAGATATATAAGTACCCTTCAAAGAGCATTTTCCTGATCCACGACCAGCAACATACAATAATTCTTCAATCCCTTCTGGGTTATTCTTATTAACAGTTATATCGTAAACTTCCCAAATAATCTGTAATGGATTAGTATCTGCAAATCTAGATACAGTTTGATCTGGTAAATATAATCCAAAAAATACCTGAATAAACTTAGATAATTCTTCTTTAGTTTTACATTTTTTAAAAAACAACTTTGATCTTTGTTTTAAAGGTATTTTACTAAGATCAACACTTTGATTAGCCATTTATTGCCTCTTTTAATAACTTATTGCTTTTACTTAAATTTTCTTCCTTAGTTATAACTCTTAAATTCCAAGGAACATGCAATCCAGATACAGACTTTCCTTGAAGTGGGACTATATGGTCTACGTGGTGATCTTTAGAACTATTTTTATAAATTTCTCTTATTTCTTTTAAATGCTCCTTAGTAAGCCATTTTGGAGTGGCATTTAATTTCTTAGCTCTATATTTGGCATTATTAGCTAAAAGTTTATATGCATTTTCTTTTTGATATTTTTTAACTTTATTTTTATTATTATGATACCATTCATTGGTTTTTTTTCTTGCTATTATTTTGTTTTTTTCTATATTTCTATATTTATTTTTTTTCTCTTTTTCTTTTGCTTTTATTTCTGGTTTACTATAATATATTTTTTTTCTTTTTTTTTCACATTGTTTACAGTTATTTCTAAATCCATCTTTAGATAAAATATTTTTGTAAAAATATTCATTGTCTTTTAATATATTACAGACATTGCAAGTTTTAGCCATTCTCTTCTATCATCCTTCTAAGTGTATCATTTGGTGATTCTATTATTTCTTTATATCTTGCTTTTAAATCTGTTAATTTTAATCTATACATCTCTAATATTTCTTCTTTAAATCTAATAAGATGCCCTCTAGTATAATCATCACAAGCAATTTTAATACCGTCTATACTTATACCATTACTTAAATTTTGCGTATCTGATATAACAACATTTTCTAATTTTGCTATAGTAGACTTAAGATCTTTAATTTTATCTCTTAAACTTAATGCTAATTCTAACTCCTGTTCTGTTATCACTAATCATCCTTATTTTTCTTTAATAATGCATCTAGATCAATATCGTCGTCATCGTCTTTCTTTTTGGTTATTTTTTTAGGTTTTGGAGCTAATGCATCAAACATTGGTGACATAGAATTATTTTTAGCATTAGGTGTTGCCCCTTGAACAATTTTACCAAGTGTCTCTGTTACTTCTTTATAATCTTTAATTGTCTTGATTCTAAGTGATGGTTTAGGGGCGGTTGCATCTAATACATAGTTTCTCATTTGTTCTACGTGTTCAGCATTAGCAACGCTGAGCATAGATGTTAAAAAATCGACTTGATCAATTACTGATTTAACAACTTTAGCTCTAACTCTATCTCTAAGTGATCCTTGCATTTTCTCTCTATCTAGTCCCCATTTCCTAAGAGCAGAAGTCATAATTATTTGACCAAGTTCATATTGAGGAAATTGGTGATGAATTTCATGAAAAGAGCTGCCAATAAGAAATAATTCATATAGTTTTAAAGATTGAATTTCATCTATAACCCCTGCTGTTTTATGCTTGCGAAGATACTTTTCACCTATTTCTATTTCCTGCGAAGATAAACCTATTCTTTCATCTTCATTAAAATTACGTTTTAATGCCATAACTTGACTCCACATTTTTATATATTGATAGCGTATTATTGTGATTTAATTGAAGTATTTGTAGATATTCTTGAAATGATAATAGAGAATTACCCTCTAGAAAGTGTAACCATAATTCTTGTCTTAAGTCTTCATCATTAGTTAAGTGATTTATCTCTCTCATTATATAGCCAAAAATCTTCTTTTTCATTTTTCGTTTCTTTAAAAAGTTTAATACTTACAGTCCATTCCTTATTTAAATAAGCTTTAATAAACCTATTCCCTATCTCCTCTAATTTATACCCTAAACCAGTTTTATCATTTTCTTTTTTAGTTTTAATAAATTTTTTAAGCTTAAGTGCTTTAAAAAATCCTATATTTTCACCTTTTTCAAACTTTTCTAATAATTTTAAGTTGTCATATAGTTTATCTGGAATTACAATCTCGTATGTCACTAACTTTTTATTAAAATCTAAAGATGTACGTACGTCTATCACCTCTTCAACTATACAATACCCGCACATTGCCACACTGTCTTTCATTTGATCAGTAAATAAATTATTGTTTACTAACCATTCATGATGTCCTATATAACCTTCCATATACTCTCCTATTACTTTATTATACCAAATTTATTGGATGTTCTTAATGATTTCTTGTGCTTTACGTATTATCAATGACTTATCTGTCCCACCATGATAAACTTTATTAATATATTCTGCTATAATATCATTAACAGATGATGACTTAATTTGTACTCTATTTTGCTTTTCTGAATCAGTTGGATTAGTTTTTACTATAATATTTTTACCATTAATTAGTTTAAAATATTTCTTAGATTTAAAATAAGCAGAAAGTTCTGCTTTTGGACCTGTTACCTTTAAGATCCATTTATTTTCATTATCAAGTTCATTTTCAAGCATAGTATGTAGGGCCGTAATAGGGCTATTTGACTCAATTTCAAACTCTAAACTTTTCCATTTTGGAAAGGGGGATTCGATGAATGTTTGCTCAAACGTAGCAGTGTCGAATAACAATATTCCTTTAGTCTGATCCACATCAGTGGCGCTATGAGCATAGGGTGTTCCGGGATAGATGACATTACCGAAAGATTGTCGTTTGTGGATATGCCCAGATATGATAATGTCTGCAGAAACTTTATCAGCATTAATACCGCAATCCTCTCTTTTGAATCCGTAATCACAGCCGACGAATGTGTTGTGCGTGATACAGATTGAGCTTGTTGAAAGTGGGAAATCTTCGTATTTTTGGACATATGGTACCACTGTTATATTGTATTCTGGGAGCTCAGTTATTTTATCAAATACAGTAAAGCCGTGAATATTATCTAAGGTCTGCAAAGCGTGGTATTTATTGTCCTTTGGTTTCCATTGACAGTGATTACCAACAACATACCAATATGGACGCTTCGATCCAATTCGTGCAGCATGCCTTTTAAATTCAGTTAATATTTCTGATCTTAGCACTGCATGATTGTGAAATGAGTCGCCTAAGTTGCAAACTATATCAGGCCTATACTCATCTGCTACCTTTTCGATCCACTTTAATGCAGCAATAGATCTTTCAAAGTGATTAATTTTTAAATGTAAATCACCTATGAATAATATTTTGGCCATAATCTATTTCCCTTCTTTAAATTTTCTTCTTTAGTTATGATTTGTAAATTCCAAGGAACATGTAATCTGGATACAGTCTTTCCTTGAAATAGGATTATTTTTCACATTTACAGACTTTCACTTATATAATTCTTCCCTAAAGCATTTAGCCCATTTCTGCTCAATCATAGCTTCAGCGTGTCTCCACGTATTTCCAAGTGTACTTTTATGACTATAAAATTTAGATAATGTATATTTATCTATATTTTTCAAAACATGATTAGTGCAAATTCTAGTACTTTTAAGTAATTGCTTTTTAACATTTAATTTGCCAGCCTCATAGCAACCATACCCTATTAAAACAGTAGCTAATAAACCTGGAAATTTATTTATAAAATGCTTTTTCATTTATATAACTCTTAATTTTTGTAAAACAATTAATAAAGGATTATCTTTTTCGATTATTATCGTATCATTTGGTAAAGAATTACAAATCTTTACTCGTAGTGCACCAACAGACGTGTAAATAACTAACCCCATTACATCAGATTTAGCTGTTAAACACTTTTTAAGTTCACTATATAAATCTGAACTTAAAAAAACAAAGTTAGGGTATGAATACCCTAACTCAACATATTTTAGTGCTTTATTTTCAATTTTATCAATAACACCCATCAAATTTCCTCTATATTAATGTTTGTTATTTCTAACTCTTCATTTCTAGCTTTTAAGGCAGCATCATCGGCAGCTAAACATGCATCATATACTTCATCTAATATTTGCTTACTAGAGGTAATAAAAAATTTCATATTAGTCTCGCCTTTAACAGCCGGATATTTACCAAATGCCCACATCATATTACTAACTTTACCCGTTGTTTCTGAAATTGGATGATAAATAACACCTAAGGATTTAGCTAGTTCATAGGTCTCATTTTCAGTGTTTACAATACCTGTATCGTAACGTAGCATAAATTCAGCAACTCTATATGGCGCTCCAACTCTATTTTTCTTACCTTTAACGCGAACCTTATGGCCTACTTGAAAAGCGCCACCTGCAATAGTTTTACCCTCTTCTAGTCTTCCAACTTTAGTTTCTAACTTTTCGACCTGAAGCATATAATCGCAAAAATGCTTAAGGGCTCTACCGTCCGGTATTATATATGGGTTGTTCATTTTCTTGTATTGGTCCATCTCGTCATAAACTTGCTGTATTAAAAATGTTGTTATATTATATCTTCTAATAATGGGCAATAATCCTTTTAAAGCAGGGCCGAGATATTTTGCTCCACTGCCTCCCATAGTAATATCTGTTGTTTTATTTTTATGATCTCCCGGATAACGAATCGATTTAACAGAATCTATCATTAATCCATTAATTGGTGCACCATCTTGTAACATTTCTAAAACATCTTTTTCAATCCAATCAAAAATCTCTAAAGGATCATTTGTTTGTTTAACTAAAAGCCTATCAAGATCACCACCTAACTTTTGAAACCAATCACCATTGAAACTAAATTCGGCATCAATAAGAATTTGAATAGATTCAGGATACTTCTTTTGTAATTCAATTAAGCAAAGTTGAGAAAGAAGTGATTTCCCAGAACTTTCCGGCCCATAAAAGCAGATTGCTTTACCTTCCGTTAATCCACCATTCCCAACGGCCCAATTAAAACTAGGTGATTTAAGTTGAATTACATTTTCAGACGGTCTTTCTACTTTAGAAGCCACTTTAGCAAAATCTCCTTCTAATTTACTCATCCATTTTTTAACACTACTCATATTTATCTCCTTTACTCCTTAGGATTGGCGTTGAATTTACTTTATTATTGCACATCTTTGTTATCTGTAGATAACATTTTTTCTACTTCTTTATCAAAATTTTCTTTATCATACTGAAGCATTCGCTCTCTATGATTTGTTGCTAATTGATTAGCAATATTAACAACAGAATTAGTAATTGAACACAAACTATTTACATCATAATCAAAATCAGGATTGAAGTCTACTGCGGTTGACGTAGTATTTTTTGTTTTTTGAACTTCTAAATGCAATTTTAAAACTTCAACTGCTAATTCTTCAAATGTTTTTCTCATTTAAAATCCCTCAAATGCTGTACCCTGAACTTCGTTAAATCCGATTTTTTTAACATCATCGTGTGCGCATCGAAATGCTTGATATTTATTTTTCAAAAAAGCAACCATTGCTTCTGATGCTGCATATTTTTCTTTAGCCCTTATAACATCTTCGTCTAAATCAACGTACATCTCACGAACTCCATTAGATATTTTAATGCCTTTATTGTCACAATAATCTTTAGCCTTATCTAAATAAGCAATTGCTTTTGCTTTATCTAAATTTGCTTTTGAAGTTAGATTTGCTTTGACAGCTTTAGACAACATAGCGCTTGTAAGATCCATTGCATTAATGAAATCTCTCAGATATTGGTGAGTCATCATTTTATTAATACTTCCAATATCTGAGATCAATCTTGTGTATTCAACGAGCTTAGTTACATCTATATTTTGTAACTCATTAGTCATTTAATACCTCTTATGAATTAAAAATTTGATCAGCCATAGCTAGAATATCTTCTGTGTCTTCTGAGTCTTTGCTTAAAGCTGGCGCTTGAGTTGACTCAGATTCTCCTAAATTAAGATCAACCGTTGTGTTTCCTTGAGGTATTGTGTTGACAGTGTGTGCCGATTCTTGAGTTGCAGGAGTTTGTCCTTCTTCAAGACCAAAACCAGGAATTAGTAGTTCTGGTAATTCTGCTGCTGAATTTAGCAAATTAGCAATAAGAATATCCTTAAGTTCATCATATGTTAATTTTTGATAAAGATTATTTAAGTCATATGCAACTGAGTCAAAGTTTTGTACAATATTTTCAGCTAAAGCACTTCTATCATCTTGAAAAGACGGAACACCATTAGCATCTTTATACATTGTTTGATTTTTCTTTGCATCATATGTTGTGTCAAATCCTTTACCGGTTCTAGTTACATTAAACCATACACCTGAATCAGAAGGATCTGAATTTAGCGATGTTGGGTCTTGATTATAATCAGTAATATACTGATTCATAAGAGCAATTACCTTTTTATGGGCAGTTGTCTTAAGTTCTAATACCCCTACTTGACCAGATTTATCTGATGCATTATAGGCATATACTGATTTAGGTCGAAGCTGTGAAATAAAATCATTTAATTTTTTTACTGTTTCTTCATTTGTGATTGTGTCTACTTTTTTCTTTAAAAGATCAAGATAGTCATAAACTGGACATTGTCCCTCATATGTTGAAGACGATGCAAATGGTCTCATGCGACCTGAATTTGGATCAATAAGTCCCCAAATAACATTCCACTTACGATACGGATAACCATTAGCTTCTGGGCCAAAGGGCGGCAAAAAACGTACGATATTATCACCGTCTTGAATTTTGTGTCTTACTGTCTTTTTGAATGATTTTGGATTTAAAGAATCGAGGTTAATTTTAATGTTTGACATTGTTTCTCCTTAGCTAGCATTAATTGCCATAGTTTGTCTTACTACCGTTAATCGGCATATTTATATTATACCATAATATTTTAATTGACTTTTGTTTTAGTTGATTTCTTTGCGCTTTTCATAGTAAACCCAAGACTTATAAAGGCAGTAGACCCTTCAATATCGGGACTTACATAATAAACTGTATCTATCGTTGGCTTACGAGTTAATAGTTGTTTTTCTATTGCTTTATCAATTAGTTTTAAATTATTATCTTTAATAATTCTTAAAATTATATCTGCATATTCTTTATCATCTTTATAAGTAAGGTTATCATATCTTTGTAATTTTAAATGATATGGATTAATAGTATTATCATATTTATTAGTAATAACCATTAATGTATCTCTAAGATTTCTAACTGTGGCAATTTTATTTACGCCGCGTTTTCCTTTAGTTGCCTTTATTTCTTCTAAGAAATTTGGTTTTACAATAACCATTTCATTATTTTTTAATTTTTCAGGTGCCTTGTCTATTCTAATATAATGCACTAATTCCTCCTATTTAATAATTTCAATCTCTTTTAAATTTATACTACACGTCTTTTTCCAACCTTCTTTTAAAGTTCCTCTTACATAAACAATACTGTTCTCTGGGATGCGCAGTGGCCTTTTTCTATTCCAGTCCACACACTCAACGTCAGTATAGCCATCAGAAAGTTTAATATTAAGCATACAATAATCTTTACCTGATTTTTTTGATATACCTTTTCTAACATTAGAACCTTCATAAAGCATTATCATTCCAATTTCTTTTTTATACCCTTTATCAATTAATCCTTCAGCAACTTTAACATTATTAATAATAGTAGTAGTGCTTCCATTTTTCATTGGCATTAAAAAAGGTGCACCAATATTTCCAGTATTCTTTAAATGTGGCCATTTAGTTTTTAAATAATCTTTAACTTCTTGATCAGATAATAAGTGTTTATTAAAAGTTTTATTCATATCTTTTTCCATAAAGAAAATACTTAATGGATTAGTATCTTTAACATCTGGTTTCCAAGCTATTTTTCCTCCCCTTAACTGATTATATTCAGCTAAAAATGCAAGTCTTTGATCTGCGTACGTAGGAAGGGATTTGTCCATTAAAGAATCCGCTGCTCTAGCTTTAACTATAGCCTCAACAACTCCTTTATTTACCTTACGATGTTCAACTCTTTTTACATAATCTGCTAAATCTCTAAATGGCCCTTTTAAAACAAGTTCTGAAACTGCTGCAGGACCAACTCCTTTGATTGCAGAAATAGGTGCCGTTATATATTCACCATCTACCTTAAAAAACTCAGAAGGATCTTTCATTGAAGGTGGTTTTACGATATCACCTAATAAGGCAATAAAAGCTCGTGTTTTATCTTCTTTGCTCTCATTATTTAAAACTGCTGCCCACCATTCTAATGGATGATGATGCTTAAGATACATTGTGATGTATCCTAATTCAGCATAACAATGACTATGTGATCTATTAAAAGAATATCTTGAAAATGCTTGAATAGTATTACATAATGCATCTTGCTGCTCTACTGTCCATCCTTTTGGCGCAGTTGCTTCCCTAATTCTCTTAAATGCAGACATCATAACATCATGCTTTTTCTTAGCAATTGCATCTCTAATTCGATCTGTTTCTTCTAATGTATATCCACAAATATCAACTAAAATTTTCATAACCTGCTCTTGATAAACAATAATTCCATAAGTTTCTTCGAGAATTGGTTTTAAATCTGGATGAATATAAGATGTTTTCTTTTTACCTAATCGCACATCTATATATTGTTGAGTCGCTGATACTTTATCCTCTATAGCAATACCTGGGATTAATTCTACACTTACTATTTTTTTACCATGACCTATCTGATCCATAATCTAACTCCATTTTTAAGTCTAAAAATTCTTCTAAATATTCTATATCTAATGAATTATCTTTTTTATTAAATTTTACTATTCCATTTTTAATTAACTTACATACAAGTTGTTCATATTTTTTATGGATTTCTGTATGTTCGGCAGCAGTACATAAAACTAAATTATTAAAATTATTATTTAACTTATCGCCATCTATATGGTGAATTTGTTCACCTATTTTAGTGTTTGGCCAAATACCTGTGTTTTCAAACCATACCTTATGATGTTCACGCACTGATTTATTTAATTTATCAGACCAGGTCATTTTATATCCATCTAAAATATAATCTTTTGATTTAGTTTTAGCATATTTAGCTACTCTACTATCTGTATTTTTAGTTAAACCACTATTCCATGCTTTCTTACCAATTTTAGTCCGCTGTGCATCTATTTTAATATTGTTTTTCCTCATATATTGCCATACAGTAGCTTTACTTACATTAAATTTATCTGCAACTTGTTGTAATGATACATTATTATTTTTGTAAAAATAAATCATTTCTTTTATTTTTGACTCTTTAATTTTTCTTGCCATTTTTTATACTCCTTTTCTTCATAATATTCTACACTGCCATCTTCATACTTTACAACAACAGTTGTGTTAGAAGAAAAGTGACAATCCATCGCTCCAGGTCGCAAAAGTGCTGTCATTATACTGAGATGGCCTCTTTCAGTTGGCGTAAATTGTGGGGCTGCATTTTTAACAACATCAGTATTAAATTGAAATGATGAATCTGTTTTTTTATTATAAAAATCAGTATAAATACCTTCATCTTCTGGCAAACGATAAATAAGCGCTACACCATTTTCATCTTGCTCTAAATAATTTATTTTATCTTTTAACAATTCAACACAATCAGTCACCATTGCCATAGTGTTAAGACCTAATAAATCAGCTTTTACTAAAGAACTATTCTCAACCATTTTTGCATTATATTGAGTAACATTAATATTGCACTCCATTCCATTATCATACATAGTTAATGTTGGAACTCGTCCATCTCGTAAATCAATTGTTGATATAACAAATGCGGAAGCATGCCTAGACCATCCTCTAACAACGCCTAATAGTTTTTTTACTAATCCCTCAATATCTGGATAAATATTAAAAAAATTCTGTAACATTTCATTTTCTTCTAATTGACCAGTGTGATATGTACCCTCTCTATCTGTATATCCATATAAAAAATCTACCTCTTCAACACCTTGTGGTGAATCTGGTATTGTTTTGCACACTGCATCTATTTCAAAATCTTTACGATTACGACCATATACTGCCATCATTGCATCTTTAATTGCATTTTTAGTTTTCATTGTTGAAAATGTTGATATTTGTGCAAATCCTAAACCATACTTATCTTTTAAATAATTCATAACATAAGGACGTGCTGTTCTGGAAATATCCATATCAATATCTGGCCATGAACCTGCACGAATACGAGCATGAGATAAAAATCTTTCAAATGGCAATTCTGCCGCAACAGGGTCAACGTGGATTATTTGTAAATAGTAAGATATTAAGCAACCACCTGCTGACCCTCTTCCAATTGATTGTAAAAATCCAGCATCTCTAGAATATTGAGATACGTCTTCGTATACTAAAAAATATGGAATAAAATTCATAGCTTCATTTTTCATTATTACATCTAATTCTTTTTTAAATCGCTTTACGTAAACTGGATCATCTTTCCATCTACCATGTTTTTTAATTTTTTCCATCATTACATAGTAAGTTTGCATATCATAATCAGATGTTTTTGCCTTAATATAGTCAGGAATTTCTATTTCTGGCAAATGAAAATCAAAAGTAACATCAACAGATTTAGCTTTATTTACTATATCTAACGTATTTTGAATCCATTTACTAAATTCATGTTCAGTTAAATCATCCCCAAGATGAACTTTTAACTCTTTATATATTTGATCTGTTTTCTTTATGTGATATGATTCGTGAAAGTGTGCACCATCTTTATGTGCATTTTTAGATAAACAATCTTGAACTAATTTATCAGAACTATCAATAAAATATGCACCAGATACCGGTATTGCTTTAATGTCAGAAAAATCTTTTATATATTGAAAAATGAATTTATTGTATGCTTTATTTAAATTTCCATCTTTTATTAATTCATTCTTTTTAACATTTCTAAATCCAATCTTACCATCATAAACTCTTGTTATATCTATTGGATTAAACTCTAAGTAGATATTTTTTAATTTATCACTCAATTCATGGAATCTACTATTAGCTAATTCTGCATCTCCAGCTTGAAATGCTTGACCAATTGGGCCTCTAATGTCTGAAAATCCAAATGCTAATCCACTTTTATTTTTTACAACCTGGTCTAATGTAAGTAATGGAGTAGTGATACCGTTAATGTCTTTTGAAGTTTCAAATCCTATTGATGAAAGTTTTACTAAATTGTTATAACCTGTGTTATTTAACGCCCAAGCATTAATAGTATATGGGACATCTTCTCCTTCTGGTAAAATATTTAAACCTACACCAGACACTGCTACAGTATTTTCTTTGTTTCTAATTGAATTAAATAACGATATAGCTGACCCTTGATCTACTATTGAAATACCAGGAACATTGTTGTCTGCTGCCCATTTATACCACTCATTTGGAAGTGGTACACCATCTGTCATATTATATTGAGAATGTACATGTAATTGAGCCATTTCAGGGAATACCGTATTAATATTAATGTCTTCAACTAAAATATCAGGGGTGTATGTCGTATCATCTTCTTCTAACAATTTAGATAAAATTTTATCTACTTTTATTGTTGCTTCTATGTCAGATAATGCATCATGTGCATTAATTGGAATGTTATATAAATCAGCTAATGTGCCTAATTTTAAATTTGGTGATGCTATTTTAGTTTTTACACTTTTAGCTCTTTTAAATGTGCAATGAACTGTTATATCAAACATTCTAAAAAAATCAGATGTTCTGTTTAATTTTTTAAATGTAGATGAGATAAATCGTTTATCAAATTCTACATTATATCCTGCTATAGTGAATTTAACACCAAATGAATCTACATATTGCACAAACTTCTCAATCATTTCTTGAGGTGTTTGATAAGTTTTTAACATTTCTACTGTTGTCCCTGTTACTTTTAAAGCATAGGGATCAATAGCATTCCAATTAATCGGCTTACAAAATTCATTAAAAGTTTTTTGTTGAACTCCGTTAATTATAGGTATACATGCCAATTGAATAATGTCATTCTTTTTTTCATTAAGACCAGTTGTCTCTACATCGAGAAAGAGATAATTCATTTATACTCCTTAGACTTCAAATTACTTGAAGGGGTTAAGATTTAGTTATATTAATTGTATAAATATTGAATTTTACATTACAAAATTAAAATCTATTTTTGTAACTGCTGTATCAGAGGTATTTAGTGTTAATGAAACATACATTGAATAAATACCTTCATGAGCAAGAGCATCCAACGCTCCAGCAAAAAAAGTCTGCTGATGAATGCCATTTAGTTTTAAATTACTTGGTTCAAAAGTAACATCGGTAGTAACAGTAAGTACTTTAGTGCCAGCTGCTGCTGCAGCACTTAATGCAGTAGAAATAGCTGTATATGCCGGCCCTGGTGAAGTTTGAGTACCCACATAATCAAAGCCAGCTTGAAATACTGTCGCCATATCACTATCAAAGCCACCAGTGCAAACTCCTGAATAATCTTCTTTTAAACTCATTATTCACCTCCATTGGTTTTTTTAGCATATCTAATACTTTCAATTTTTTCAAGTAAAAACTCAATCTTAGCTTTTTCGTATTTAGCAGCAGAACTATATCCAGCATTTAAATCTTTAACAATTTCTTTAGCTGCAGTTAATTGCTGATCTTGCTCTTTTTCATAGAATAACTGCTTAATAGCAAATTCTGCTGTAATAAGTTCTTTTTCAGCTTCTGCTTCAGTGATATCTGCTTTAGACGCCACATAAGATTCAGTTAATACTTTTTCCCATTTATTCTTACTAGCCATTACTTTCCTCCATAGTCGTAAATACCTTTTGGTGTTTTTTTCCATTTCACGTCGTTGTTCATAATAACACTATACGCAATTGATTTTGTATGAAGATAAATAGAAGCATAAAATATAGCCATACCAACAGCATCAACTATATCATATTTAAATTTAACTGGTTTTCCAGTTTTAGAAGATATGGAATGGTTGGGGAATTTTATTTTCCATTTTTTAAATAATGCTTCTTGAATCATTAATTTTTTAGAAGCCTCTTTTCCCCATTTTTTCTTTTGCTCTTTTGTTGGAGTAGTTCTACCTGCTATAAATTTTTTCCATAAAGAAATATTTAGAATAGTATAATTTAAATTTAACTCTCTACACTTCATGTGAATCATTGCTCTATAAGCACAATTTAAATTTGCTCCTTGTGGTGTTCGTCGACTAAAAAAATAATCTTCAAGAGCTACATCTTCTATATTATTATCTTTAATTAATTTTTCTATTTTAGATAAATAATCTAAATAACGATCGCCTAAAATTTCATGATCTTCTACTTCTATAAAGCCCCAATTAACTATATTAGCTAATGTTTTATTTTTATCATATTCAAAAATACAATATCCAGTTGTAGTAGCAGGGTCTAGTATTAATACTTTCATACTAGCATTATACTTACAATAACTTTGCCGCTAAATCTGCTAATTTAGAACGCTCACCTTTAGTAAGTTCAATATGGGCTACAATACTCTCATTTTTCATTCTATCTGCTGCGTATGTTAAACCATTATTTATACAATCCAAATAAGGACTATCGATTTGGTCGGCATCACCAGTTAAAACTACTTTTGTTCCTTCTCCAACACGGGTTATGATAGTTTTAATTTCATGAGTTGATAAGTTTTGTGCTTCATCAACAATCAAAAACTGTTCTGGTATTGAACGTCCTCTAATATAAGTAAGAGCTTCAACTTTAATTAAACCTTGTTCAACTAACATTTTCCACTGTTGATTCATTCCGCCATGTTCACCAAATAAATAATCTAAATTATCATAAATTGGTTGCATCCATGGATCAAGTTTTTCTTCTAATGACCCAGGGAGAAATCCTATATCTTTACCCATAGGGATAACCGGTCTTGAAATTAATATCTTCTTATATTTAGATTCTTCTAGCGTTTTTGCTAATCCAGCAGCTACAGCTAATAGTGTTTTGCCAGTACCAGCTTTACCGACTAAAGATACTAACTTAATATCATCATTTAAAAGAGCATCCAATGCAAATCTTTGTTCTGCATTTTTAGGTGTAATTCCCCACGTAGCTTGATTACTAATTAAAGGAACTAATCCTCCAGATATTTTAGAATATCTACCTAAAGCAGAATTTTTATCATTGCCATCTTCTTTAATGATAAAGTATTCATTATCATGCTTACCCTTAAATTTAATAATGCCATTGCCTCTAAACTCATCTAGTTCTTCTTTAGTTACATAGGTACTATTATGACCTGAATATAATTTATCGTTTTCAACTTGGACTTTTCCAGCTTTATAATCTTCAGCTGGAACTTTAATGGCATCTGCCTTAAGTCTCACATTTAAATCTTTAGATACTACTATACCACCAATTTTAAATGCAGTATATAAAATCAAATCATCGTTTATTTTAAGATCAAGACCCAATGGAATTTTTTCATCTTGTTTTACTACAGTAAGAAATAATTTGCCGCCAGTATAAAGCTTAACACCATTTGCTAATCCACCTTTTTTTCTTAATTCATCTACTTCTCTAGCAAATGCCCTAGCATTGCGCGCTTTTTGTTCTTGACCTTTTTTATGCCGATCTACTTCTTCAATAACTATTAGTGGAATATGAATATCATTATCGTCAAATTTATAAATACATTTTGGATCTGAAAGGATGACATTTGTGTCTAGTACGAACTTTTTCTTCATTTATTTCCTTTGCTTAAGTCTTATAGTGAGATTATACTTAGACTATTAATCTAAAATGTTCTTTATGCTTAATTTTTGGAATTCTTTTGTGACTGGTTTAGATTGAAGTTCATTTAATATCGATAAGATGCAAAGTAATTCAATAAGCTTTAAATCTATTTTTTCTTCTATTTTTTGCATCCAGCTATCCTTGTTTTTTACGTTCTGCATTTATAGCCTCTATTTCTTCTTTACTATAAATTTTAACTGGATTTTTTTTAGACTTGCGTCTCATTTCTGCAACTTCACGAGTAGCTGCATTTGGACCAGAACCTCCATATCTTTTAACACTATTCATAGTATGTATACCTGTTGTTTCTGGCATATTGTTTTCTTTACGCTTTATATTGTCGGTTTCTGTATAACCTTTATATCCAGATTTATCTAATGACCATTGTCCATTTTTATCAAATTTAATTAAAGATTTTTTTATTTTTAATTCACCTTTATTTTCTCTATTAATTAATTTTTTATCAGGCGCTTCTTTTCTCCTATTAAACTGCGCAATATATGTAGCAGTTCTTTTTTTATTGGCTACAGGCGGTCTATGGTCTGGATCGAATGTTTCGACTGATTTATCATATGCAGCATATTTATTAGCTTCTTTTTGTTGATGCATTAATGCCTTTAATTTAAAATTAGGATCTTTTAATTTTGCCTCCATTTCAGCTTGAGCTTTTTTGTCATTACGCTTAGTAGAAGTGATTCCTTTGCTTTCTCCGGGTTTTCTTATTAAAACTTTAGATTTCTTTTCTGCCTTATTTAGTGACCATTGTCCATTTTTATCAAATTTAATTAAAGGGTTGCTTTTTAGTTGAGCTTGTGCATCTTGCATTTTAATATCTTTAAGATCTTTATTTTGAATTTGTTCGGCTTGCTTAATTGGATTTTTTTTAGATGGTTGAGTAATACCTACACTAGGAGTTGTTGAGTTATTACCGCCTGCTTTTCCAGCTGAAGTTACTCTTTTAATTGAGGGAAGAACTGCTCCTGCCTTAACAGCGCCTTGACCGCCAATTCCACCTTGTTTCATAGCCTTAGATAATTGCTCTTTTAATTTCAATAACTTATCTTTTAGATTATCGGTCATACTTATTATCCTTTGTATGACTTTATTATACCATAATCTAAACTATCTTAGATATTCCATTGCGCTTTTCTACCATAATTGTTTTATCAAACATCGCCTTAACTTCTGTAGCGTGGTCAACTATCCATATTTGACGAAATTGAGAGAATTTAGTTAAAAGATCTATAATCATTTCTCTACCAACAGAATCTAATCCATTAAATGGTTCATCTAAGATAATAGGATTCAATGAGAGACCGTATTGAGCGCTTAGAACCTCTATTATGGCAAAATCTAATACCAATGATAATGCCCTAACTTCTCCGCCAGACAATGACCCTATTGACCTATCTTTACCATTAATAGTAAGTATTTCTGAAAATTTAGCTTTAATTGACTTATCTTTATTAGTCTTATATGTTTGTAGGGAATAAGTCGCATTTGGCCATATTTCACCAATAAATTCTGATACTGATTCATTAAAACTATCAACTATATTATCCATAACATATGCAGGTGCCCCAGTTGAGTCGAATATAGAACTAACAGCATCCAGCAATAAAAGCTCATTATTTACTTCCGTTAATCTCATACTTATAAGTTTAGCATTATTAACTATGTCTTTTATTTTAATTTTTATTTCATCATTTTTAGCAATTTGTGATATTAAGTTTTTATTTTCTGCTGTCTTTAAGTTTATAGAATTTTTATATTCAGAGATAGACTGTTGCGCGCTATTATAGTCAGCATATTTTTCTAATTTTTTGAGTTTGATTTTACAAATAAGTTCTTTAATATCGCTCTCTTTAGCAATATCAATCTCATATGTATTAATTTGAGAATTAATTTTTTTGATTTGCTCGTCTATAATAGATTGATTTCCAACTTTATGTAAACGGCCATTAATTATATTAAGATCAGCATTACATTCTGGACATTGATCGTCTGGTGATATATTTTGTAATTGTGTTAATTCTTCTCTTTTAGTTTGGCACTGAATTTTAATAGTATGTATATTCATTAGTTCTTGTTGAATTTTATTTTCAGTATCTATATATTTAGACATATCAGGCTCTTTAATATCTTCTAATTTTTTAATTGCATTTATATATGTAGTTATATCTTTATTATTTTGTTCTATTTTAGACTGTATAATAATAGGATCAACTATTGAATCTTTATATATTTCAATATTAGTTTTATATCCATCTAATTTAGTTTTAATTATTTCTTTTTCTTGTTTTAATTTTTTTTGTTGCTCAGTAGTTTCTAATTTAGCTTTAGAAAATTGACCTAATTTCATTATTTTTAATATAAAGTTTTTCTTTTGTGAATCATTTAAATTTATAAATTTTTCTGGTGTATCTTGGGCAGTATACATTGTAATTAGAAATTGTTCGTAATTGAGTCCAATTATTTCTTCAAACTCTTCTTGAGTCATATCTATTTCTTTTCCGTCTTTAAAGAACTGAACCGCCATAGGCCTGGATCTCTTAATGCCATATCGTCCAACATTAGTTGAAACTTCAACATATGTACTCCCCTTTTTGCACCCTTTACGTACGATTTCAGATTTAGTAATTCGTCTCGGTACTTTGTTGTATAAAGCAAACGATAAAGCATTGAATATAGCTGATTTTCCAGCGCCATTTGCTCTGCCCGTGTCATAATCATATCCTTCTATTAAAACTAATCCAGTATCTTCAAAGGTTAAAGATGCATGCTCTATTGAAAGTATATTGTTAATTTCTAAACAATTAATTTTCAAAATTACTCCTCACGTTCACAAATTTTACTAATTTTAAGTTTCTTTGTAATGGTTATACCATTTCTAAGAATAGTAACCTTTACTAGAGTATTAATCTTTAAGTCTTCATACTTTTCATTTGTTAATAAAATATCACCAACTCTAATATCAGCAAAATAAGCAGGTCCACCAGGTGCAACATCTAACACTTCCCAAAGTAAGCGACTATAAGATATACCAATACCTATATAAAAATTTGAACATGTCTTTTTGCCAACTTTCGTCATATCAGTGAACTTAATTTTAACTTTAGTCTTTTTTGCTATTTTATGTTTGGGATTAGGCTTTGGTTTCTTTTTTGTGTCTTTTGAAATATTCAAAAATATAAATAAATGCAATAATAGGGATATTAATATGGCTATTTTCATTATGATTTTTGAGGCGGTTTGGTTCTAGTTACTAATTCTTTTTTTTCATTATAATACACCCATCCTCGTTCTAACATTGTCTCTATAGAATAAGTGCCAGAGTTTACCATTTTAGGAACCAGGACTTCCCAATAATGATCTGCCTTACGTTCTTTTAAAATTTCTTGATGATTATTTAAGTGTTTTTTATTAGTAAATTTATCTACTGTCTCTGTATTTTTAAGACCTCTTAAATTAGGCATTTGGCGTTTGGCCATCTTACCACATTCGCACTTACATTCTTTAATTGTAGATTTAACATATTTTTGAAAAGATATTCCACATTCACATTTATATACATATTTAGGCATTATTTCCTCAATATTTTAGATAAAGCTTTTATAATAGCTTCTATAATTTTATTTTTATTTTTTTTAATTAATTTTAGTACTTTATTTAACATTAAAATCTAATCCCAATACCTATACCTGCACCTTTATCTGAAAAATTATTATTTGATTTTAAAAGTATGTCTAAAAAGAATGGGCCATATATATCATATGTTATTGACGAGAAATAGTTTTGTTTAGTTGTAAACCCTAAAGAAATGCCAAAATTACGCTTATTAATCTCAGTCTTTACTTTAGTAACTTTTCGCTCTTTATATTCACTTTGCAATTTAATTTTCTTTTCATACATCTTCTTAATTTTATTAATTCTTTTTTCATGTATTTTTTTCCATTTATTTTCAATTGATTTAACTTTGCGTGTAAACTCTGATTTAATTTTAGTTACAACTGAAGAAACGACATCTGTTTCAGACTCCTTAAACCATTTTTCTTCTATAGTGCCATCTGGTTTAACAATTTTAAATCTTTTTTCAGATACTTTCTGCTTAAGTCTAAAATTCTCTTGTTTAAGTGATTCTATATTTTTAGTTACTTGTTCATGATATTTCTTACTTTGAGACTTTTCCATATTAATTTTCTTCTCAAAGAATGTAGTAATAAATTTCTTTTCATTCTCTAATCGAACAACTTTTTGTTTAAGTTCGTACATTTCTTCTTTAGTGATAGTTTTAGAAGGATAGAATATCGCACCTATTGCAACACCTATTAATAACACTGTTACGTAGCGAATCCACTCTAATTGTAATAATGCTTTCATATTATTCCTTATCTAGCGTCTTATTAATTTTACATTTAGTACATAATTTCATTTATTAAGATCCGCTAGTAGTGCTCATCATTTGTTTAAATGATTGATTTGCCATTGCTAATTGCGCCTCTAATTCTGGATTTCTTCTTTCACAAACAATTCCCCCGCATGTAATTAAAAGTGAAGCAACTGACAAAGCATTTCCAATAGCAACACGAGCGACTTTTGCCGGTTCGATAATACCCGCTTTGTAAGCTTCAACGTAGTTATGCGCATTTGCATCGAATACATAGCCTGGCTTAAGGTCTTTGAGGACTTTGTCGTGATCTTCTCCACAATTTGTAAGCAATAGTTTAAATGGTTCCTTAAGGGCATTTTCCATAATTACCCAAGACGCTTTTTTATTTTTATGATTAGCTATAAGATTAGATAATTCTAATTGAATTTTACAACCACCAGCTATTGTCCCTTCTGCTATAGCAGATCTAACTGCTTCAACAGCATCTTCAACTCTTGCTTTGCGTTCTCTGACCTTAAGATCAGATACTCCACCTACGAATATAGTAGAAATACCACCAGTTAATTTAGCTATATTAGCACGAACATGCATTTTATCCATATCAGAAAAACAAGCTTCTTCTAATGCTTTAAGTTCTAAAATTCTACTTTCTAATTTTTCTTCATCTGGTTCTGCCATTATAAAAGTTTCATAAGTGTTAGATTTAGCAAATATAAAAGATCCAAAATCATCTTCTTCAATTTCTTCAATATTAGACGGGTCAAATACTTTTCCACCTGTGTAAGCAGCCATATCTTCTAAAAACACTGTTTTAGAATTAGGTAAACCTGATCTAGGGGTTTTGATAGGACAAATTGTTATTCCACCTTTAACATTTTGAGCAATTTTGTCCATTACATTATCCGCAAAATCATGTGCAATAAGAATAAGAGGAGATCCACATATATCTGTTCCCTCTATTGCTTCTTGTACAAATGCTAATGCTTTAAGATCATTTATTGATCCATTGTATAAAAAAACAAATCCATTATCCATTTTGCATTGCTGATTTGTTCTATCATTGATGAACATTGGTCCAAGTTGACCTAAATCCTTAAGTCCTGTAGTTATAATATATCCATCAATAGTTTCAACTCTCATTTCATTACCTTGAGCTTCTTCAAGAATAATATGCCCATCTTCACCAGCTGACATGACTGCATCTACAACAATATCTGCAATTTTCTTATCTCCGTTTGAAGAGATAGTGGCTACGCTTCGTAGTTTATCATCATCATCAACAGATAATGCTTGAGATTTTATATATGGAACTATTACATCTTCATATAATTCTTCAAGATCATTTACAATTCTCTGCGGATTATATTTTGTATTGCTATTTACAAAATCTTGACCGTGTTTTGTGATTGCATTAGCTAACACAATCGCAGTAGTCGTTCCATCTCCAGCTTCTTTAGCTGTATTTATGCAAATTTCTTTACAAGCTTCAACTATAATATTATTTTCAGCTTTATCAACTCCAATAGCTTTAGCTACAGTTACACCGTCTTTCGTCGCGAGTGGTGGTAATCCATCTCTTTCAATCAAAACAGCTCGTCCTCCAGGGCCAAGCGTAGATCCGACAATTGTGGCCATTTTATCGATAGTTTCACCTACAATTTTATTAAGTTTTTCTTTATCTGCTATGATATCTTTAGCTTTAGATCTCTCATATAACATGCAATTCTCCTATATTTTTAAATTTATAATATATTTTTTGATTTTAAAATTTCTTTTGTCCACATTTCACTATTAGGTTTAATTTTAGTAAAAAGTTCCCATTTTATTTTAGCATCTGGTCTTAAATATCCCTTAATTTCTATCCACATATCATCATCTATTAAATATAAATCTGGTCTATATGTAGAATTATTTGGCAAAATAAAAGTTTCACATTGCCATTTGTATTTTATTTTATTATTATTTAAATAATCAACCGTTTTAGCTTCATAACTCCCCTGACAAACTAATTCCTCATTTGTTTCCCAATGATACTTTATAGAAGAATTATTAATTTTTTTAGCTATCTTTAATGCAATAGATGGTACTTTTGATGGATGATCAAATCCATATCTTTTTATCATTGTAGCTTTAGTTCGCTCTTCTTTAGTTGATGGAGGTCCTAGTCTTGAGCGTGTGCTGAGTAGGCTAGAATAAGAATGATTACTTATTTCACCATTTGGCCATTCAACTTTACATTTTTGTGTAATTTCATCAAACTCCAACAATTTTGCATTATTAGTATATTTTTTAACTCTTTCTTTTCTTTCATTAAAAGATAATTTTATTTTAGCGTGTTCAGATTTTCTTTTAGATGGCTCAAATCTTTTAAAAGTCGGTAAAAAAAATTTAAAAAACCAATAAGAATCTATCTCGCCTGTACTATTCCATTTAAATTTACATTTATCTTTATACCCTGAATATGAAATAAGTGTAAATTTACCTGGATACAATAAATCTAATTTTTTTTGTGCTTCTTCTAATTTTAACTTTTTACTCACTAATTCCCTTTATCTTGATATTTATTTATAATTTTTTTATACTTATTTAATTTACGTGAATCAGTTTCAAACCCATAAAATGAATGGCCATATTTAAGGCATGCTTGCAGTGAAGCAGAAGTTCCCATATAAGGATCAAATATGATTGATCCTGGAAGTGCATCTGTCATGCGAATTAGTAATTCAGCTAGATCTAGGGGATAGGCTTCTTCTAAAGAACCTGTTTCTACAGTCCAAGAATTACCCGGACAACTTGCTTCTTCCTCTAATCCTAAATATTCTTTAATTGGCAATCTATCTAATTTCCATACCTTACCATTACAAAAGTACAAAGCATATTCATGAGAATTAACTAAATTAGATTCACTTCTTTTTCCAGGTAGCCAAGATTTATTTATAATAATATTATCTATATGATTAAATCCTGCATCTGTCATTGCCTTTGCTATTTCAAAAGGTCTTGACTTACATTCGTTTGGAGCATAACAAAGTAAAAAGACTATACCATTTTTTACAGTATTTGCTTTTAATTTATTTGCTAGTTTTTTTATCTTATCTACTGAATAACCATCTCTCTTACGAATTGGAATTCGACAGATAGTGACCTCTATATTATTTGGCCATATAGAATTTTCATCTAACGGATCTAAGTTTCCTATTCTAATATTTGTTGCAAATAAATTCTTTATATCCATTTAGTTATTATACTCATCTTCTTTAAGCATCCTTTCTACTTCTTCATCAAATTTACGTGATTCTGCAGCCTCATAAAGTGGTTGAAGTTCTTTTCTAAAAGAATGAATAAAATCCATAAAATTATCTCCATCGATTTGAAGCTCTATCGTACATTCACATACTACATAAGTTTCATATACAGTGGCTGTATCGTGGTTCCAAAATTTTCGTTTATCAAATATTGCATGATTTTCAACTGGCACTTGCGTATATTTCATATATCTAACAAATGGTCTAATATATTTAAATTCATCTTCTGAACATTCAAACTTAATAATCAATTTATATGTTGGTCGCTTTAGTGGAGACGTAAAACTCATCCATCCAGCCATTTCCATCATTTCTATGTTAGTCTTTTCAAGATTTAAATCTACCCTATTAAATTCTTCTTGAAGTATCTTAATTATGCTATTTAAATCCATATTGTATATGCACACTGACATAATTAAAATTCCCCTGATGAACCAAATCCACCAGTGCCTCGCTCTGTATCTTCAGAAACACTTTCAACTTGAACCATGTAATAACGAGAATCATAACTATGCATTATTAATTGTGCTAACTTTTGACCTTTTTTAATTAACAGTACTTCCCCATTATCTCGAAGATTAGTGCATACTACGTGTGGAATTCCTCTATATGATTCATCAATAATACCAGCATAAACCAAAAGCCCTTTACTTCCAAGACCTGATTTAGATGTAATTTGAGCATATGTGCCCTCTGGCAATTTCATTTTAATATTTAATGGAATTTTATTTATAACGCCATGAGCTGCATATACATCACGTGTAGCAAATAGATCGAATCCCGCATCTGTTTTATGTGCTTTACATGGCAACTTTCCATCTTCTAATACTTCTACTTCAATTTTAAATTTGTCCATATTTTCCTCCTAAAATATAATATTTATATATATCGTTATTTAATTGTATTGGCATTATTTGACCTATTATTCTAATATGCTCCTTAGATATTAATCGTACATTTAATGCATATTTAGGATAGGGAAGCCTTAATTTAATAAAGAACAATAGTAGTTCCCTATATATATCAAATTCTTCATGTGTTATTTCCATAATTGGATTATACATAGGAAAAGATTTTTGATGTTTTATAGTTAGGAAGAGTAATAGTATAGTTCTAGTACGGTACAGTACCTATTATACCGTTGTTGGCAAGAAAAGAAGTGAATTTGTGAAAAATAATTTAAGTTATTTTGATTTTTAAAACAATTATAAGGATTTAGGGTTGATTTCAAAAAGTCTTAGCATTGAAAGCCACAAAATCATATTATAGTAAACATTTGCTTCAATAAATATATGAGAACTATAGTATTTTAAGTCGTCAGAGTCATTCCTAACTCCTAAATGATCTTCTGTTATATCTTCTATTATATAATATTTATCTTCTGTTAAAAGTGGAACATCTTTTGAAGGAGTAACAACAACCATTCCTATTTCAAAATCTGGTAAAGTAAAATTACTCATTAAAGACCCAGATCTCTTTCTAAATCCTCTAATGTAATGCTTATATCTTCCTCAGTTGGACCATTTGGAAGCAATTCTTTAATTGTCCTATTATCCCAGCGTGCTTTATTAGATTTTCGCGAATCAACGTGAGTAAATGTATTATATCTACCAAGTCCATTAAAGTGCTCACAAGCATCAGCTACTTCATCTGGAGTTAGACCTGAAACAACAATATCAGTAGCAGTACCAAGTTTGTGCTGTGAGTTTTTAGCTCCACCGATTGCAGCATTATGGGCTGGACATCTATATCCAGAATTAATACGTATAGAAGCATTAAGATCTTCTCTAAGTTGTTGTAATTTAACTACATGATCTAGATCAATCAAGGTTTCTGTACAGTGATCACATTTACAATCAAACTCATTTGCAGAAAAATTAGTTGAAAGTTTAGTTCTATCGCCCTTTTTAAATGTTTTGATATTTGACATAATAATCTCCTATAGTTATATTATATCACTTTCGAGGCTTTATTCTATACCAAACTATAACTCCTACAAATATAGTATTAATTAAGCAATTTAGTATTATAGGAAATTGCATTAACCCTATGCCATATACTAATCCAGCTATTTCGCCTATAAACCACAATACCAAAGTTCCATCAGCTACTCCACTTGAATGCCCTTCTTTATATGATCTAACAGCCTGAGGTAGAGCAGATAAAGCGAATGCTCCAGAGTATAACCATCCAAAAAATTGTATCCAACCTAAATATAGCATTCCATAATAGCATACTGCAGTAGACACTGCCACAACACTTATCAATTTTAATACTTTAAATAATTTTGACATCATTAGTTATCTCTTTATAAAAATTAATTCTATTGTTTGCGTGACGGGACAACATACTCGAACCCTTTGGTATGTAGTCCTTGATGATACACTCAGTCTTATTCCCATAGATTCTAAGACCTCTTCCAACTGCTTGAATGACAGGACCTTTAGACGCAACAAAGTTAGCAAGTATAAGAACATCAACCCGCTTGGTGTCTGAGCCTTCCCCAATTTTTCCTCCAGTTCCAATAAGTCCCTTAACTTTACCTGAATTTAGATCATCAACATATTTTTGAGATTTTTTATCTTTTCCTTGTGCAAAAGGTATTCCAAGTTGTTTTGATAATTCTGCTCCATGAGCAACTTCACCAACTAAACATAAAACAGATTTACCTTGATCCATATAAAATTTAATATCATCATGTATTTGCTTTTTCATTGTATCATCATTAAGTACATGAGCTTTATAATTTTTTAATTTATCTCTAGAATATTCTTTACCTAAAGTATTTACCTCTTTAATTTCAAATTTAGGTTTAGCTAAAAATCCATGCTCTATCCCCCATTTAACATCTTTTTTAACTATAACAGGTCCACATCCAGCATTTATTAATATATCTTTTCCATCAGATCTATAATCGGTAGCTGTAAGACCATATATTCGACCAACATCACCTAATCCAACAGCTATTTCATAAAAAGTAGAAGCAGCAATATGGTGCGTTTCATCAAAGATAATTACGCCTAATTCTGCTTTTTTAAATTCAGGTATATTTCTTATTATAGAAGCAGCTATACCTACTGTTATATCATTTATTTTCTTTTTTCCACCACCATAATATCCGATTCTATTTTCTCCAAAAGCATTAGATAATTCATTATAGAATTGTTTAGCTATAGATTCAGATGGAACAACTATTAGTGTTTTCTTTCTTAATTTCTTTACTAAATGCGTAGCAACAAGCGTCTTACCCAATCCTGTAGCCATATTAATAACTCCACGCCACTTATTCATAGCTGCAGTAACAGCCTCATCTTGATAAGGTCTTAAGTCAAATGGCTTTTTCTTCCACGGCATTGCAATTGTCACTCCAGTTTCACATCTTCTGTCATCAATTTGAAAACCACTATTCTCAATTTGATAAGATAAACCTGAATTAAAAGTGACGTGACCTCCGGCTATAACCTTAAGAAGACTACAATTTACTTCTTTTTCTAACTTTTTTATATAACCTGAATTTTTCTGAAATGGATTACGCTTCATTCGCTTTAGTTGATACTCTTTCTGTTTGTCAGTATAAGACATCATCATTTTCAATTGATGTATAACGTTTTCAGACGGATTTTGAATTAAAGTGAATTTGTTTGTTATAATGGCTTTCATTAGCATATTATACGCATAAGTATTATAAATTTAATTCGTATAATTTATATATGAATTTGAATATACAAACGTTTTTTAGGAGGAGAAATGAAAGAAAAGAATCTCAAAGATTCTATTTATTATTGGTTAGGGAAGTCTAAACCTTTCAATATCAATGGTGAATACGAAATCAAATTATTATTTATCGATAAGATAAATCATTCAGCTAAAATATTAATCACCAATTTAAAAACTAAAAAAGTTGAAACTTTGGAGGTGAGTAATGCCAAGTAAAGCAGAGCTTATCTTTATGAAATGGAAAGCTGAATTAGCTGAAATGGATAAATCACGAGATCAAATAGAAGGTAATTTTGAATTATTATTTGATGCTATGTATAGAGCTAAAATTAAAATGAATGTAGCTTTACCATTTTTAGAAAAAGCATATGAAGCTCATTATCCAACAGAGTATGTTATAAAAAATACATATAGAAAAATGAAAAAATATCCTGGAACTGAAAATTATGAGAATTTTTCTAAATCTTGGAAAAAACTTATATCAGATACTGCTAAACGTGTATTTTTTGCATTTTATGAGATTGAAGGTATAGATGGAGCAACTAATAAAAAAATAGGTGGACAATCTAAAGTTGAAAGAGTTAAACAAAGACAATATTTAGATTCAATTCCAACAATAGATTGGGAAGCCATTGTTAGAGAAAAAGAAAAAGCGGCAAATAAAGATATAGATGAAACAAAAACTGTTGTTCCAGATATTGATTTAGATGCAATTGATGTTGACATTGATCTAGGAGAATTATAATGAGTAAATTAACACCTGATCAAATTGCAGCCGCATTAAATCCACCGAGTAAACAACAAGATACTGAAACTATTAATCTTAATGTTTCATTAGATGATGTTAACTCATTTGGAAATAAAGAATCAATAAAAGAAATGTATGAATCAGTTAAATCATACAATAACATGCTTAATCAAAAAATAACTTTTGTCAATGAAGCACTAACAGCAGTGGTTCCATTTACTAGAGAAAATTTATATTTAATGTGTGGATATTCTGGTAATGGTAAATCTACAATAGCAGCAAATATATCTTATGCTTTATATAAAGAGGGTAAAAAAACACTAGTTATATCAAACGAAGAGCCTCAGCAAGATGTTATTTATAGAATTGCATGTTTAGAGATTGGATATAATTTTAATGATTACAAAAAGGGTATGATGCCACTATCACAACAAAAGCAATGTATGAAATTATATCCAGATATATGCAAATATGTTAAAGTAATCGATGTTAATTATAGAAATGGATTAACGTTTACTATAGAGGGTATTAAAAATATATTAACAGCAGTTAAGAGCGCTGATTATTCAGCTGTAATGATTGATTATTTTCAACAAGCACAAAAGTCAGTTAAATACCCAAATAAAAAACCATTTGATACATTAACTGACCTTAGAATGTGGATAGGGAGATACATTAGGGAATCGAATATACCCGTTGTTATGTTTGCGCAGCTTCACTCAATGGGTAAAAGAAATAATACTGAGCTCGATAGCAGAATAAAAGATTGTCCAAGTGTCTACGAGGCAGCAACTGTTTGCATCGAAATCATTCCTGATTTTGAAACTAAAACAACTGCTTTTCATATCAAGAAAGACAGATTCGGTTATCAAGGTATGAAAATAGAATGTGCTTTTGATAAAGGTAGATATGTTCCAATAACAGCAGAACATATGGCTAAAATACAACAGGGTAAAATTAATGACTTATTAAGCACAGCAGGTATAGGTGAAAAAAATGATGAATAGAGTGTGCACTAAGTGCAATAATAATTTACCTATTGATTGCTTCTATAAGACAAAAAATGGATATAAAACACAATGTAAAGAATGTATAAAAAGTATTGAAAAAAATAGGCGAAATTCAAAATTAGAAGTTATTTTACATAATAAAAAGCAACAAAGAAAAATATCATTATTTAATAATGATAAAATTGAATGTTCTAAATGTAAAAAAATTAAAAATAAAATTGAATTTTCTTTAGAAATTAAAAGTTGGAATGGATATAGGTCGGACTGTAATGATTGTAAAAACGCAAGAATAAGACATTATAATAAAAATACTGGTTATAGAAAAAAATATATGCACAATTATTTAAAAAACAAAAACAATCAATTAGCTGATAACCTTAGATCTAGACTAAGAAAAGCTATCAAAAACAACCAAAAAACAGGTTCAGCTGTAAAAGACTTAGGTTGTTCTATAGAAGAACTTAAAAAGCATTTAGAATCTAAATTTACAGAAGGCATGTCCTGGGATAATTATGGAGAATGGCATATAGATCATATTAAGCCTTTATCTAGTTTTAATTTAGAAAATAGAGAAGAATTATTAAAAGCCTGTAATTATAATAACTTACAACCACTATGGGCTAAAGATAACTTAAGTAAAGGAGATAGATATGAATAAATTAGAGATAGCTAAAAAATTAGCACAAATAACAGGTAAACCTATAACGGAGTTTTTTAATGAAGAAAAAAATGAAAGTAAATCTATTTTATGTAATGAAAAAATTAAAAATAGTGAAGAATGTTCCAATAATAAAGTGGCACCAGTAATTAAGGAAGATCATCCTGAAGAATTAATTAAATATAGAAATATGTTTAAAGGATCTAAAATAGTTAATGGTCATATTATGAACGGCAGACAAATGACTCGTAAAGAGTATTTAAAATATACTAGAAATATGACAGAAGAAGAATACTTTAAGCATCCATTAATGTATAAAATTTTTAGGGCAGAAGGACAACTAGATCCTAATTTTTTATCATTCTCAAATAGGTTTAAGAAAAATGAAAATAAAAAATAAGAACAAATCAAAAGATAGAACTAAACATAAATGTGATTTTTGTGGCATTGATTCAGAAGAAATTTGGACAGGTGCTGGAATAGATGGTCAATATTGTCTTGAGCATTTTAGGTTAGCACATGATGACATAGAAGAATTTGATAAATGGTTTGAGAGGTTTAATAATGAAAAGATTATTAATAGCAATAA
>JALWTD010000009.1:525-1631 GCA_027082925.1 Flavobacteriaceae bacterium | reverse complement strand
GTAAAGTAAGGTTGCCATTCTAAATTCATAATTTTATGGTATAACGATTTATATTTGGGTTTCCATTTTTCTGCCACTTCACACAAGGCTCTGTATGCCTTTTCTTTAGTGTGATTTTTATCATCGGGATTTAATACTTGACGAATATCTTGCGCTAATTCTTCTTTATCTTTTTTAGCAACAAATGCTTGCAATGTTCTTTGTAAATGAACCGTGCATTTTTGATGTGCTGTTCCTTTAAAATGCTTTGATACAGCATTATCTAACCCCGTTAAACCATCTGAAATGATTATCCCTACTGATTGCACTCCTCTTTCTTTTAATGAATGAAATACTTCGCTCCATCCTTGTGCCGATTCACTTGGGAAATTTACTATTGCTATTACTTCTCGCGTAAAATCTTGTTTTAACCCTAAAATAATGTAAAAATATTCATTTTGATATTGTTCTGAACGTTTTAGCTTAACCGCTAATCCGTCTATATACAATGCTAAGTAATGTTCCTCTAACGACCGGTTTCGCCATGCTTGCATTTGTTCATAAAAACTTTGACTGATATTACTGATGGTTGATTTACTGTAATGACTCCCGTAAATGGTTTCCATAACCTCTGAGATATCCCTTGTGGTCAATCCTTTACTGTATAGTTGAAAGGATACTTCTTTTAAATATTGTTCTTGCTCTCTAAATAATGCTAATATCGTGGGCGTAAACGCACTCAAACGGTCGCGGGGTATGCGAAGTTCTATTTGTGCTCCATAACCAAACACCTTACCTAAACGGTATCCGTTACCTTTATTCCCCTTTTCTTGACGAAGGTATGCCTTTCGTTCATTGTACATCATGGCGTTTAACATCATTTGCAATACTTCATTTAAGCCATTTTCTTTACTTAAAAATTTGCTTAATACCTCTTCTGTTTGTTTCTTTGTTAATTCCATAGTTTCTGACAATTTTCAAGTTTATTTTTATTTTTACTACTACAAACTTGTTAAATTGTTGGAAACTTTTTTCTTTTTAGACACACTTTTTTGGACGGGTATCAAGGAATTAGCTATGGTAGAACGAACCGCCCCGGGCAGAATGATACGGCAGTATTTTATAGG
>JALWTD010000009.1:0-515 GCA_027082925.1 Flavobacteriaceae bacterium | reverse complement strand
GGTATCAGCGTTGCCTGCCTTATTATTGAGAAACAAATACAAATTGAGAAATGTTTTCACAAATAAGAGGCATTGCTCAAAAAAACAAAAGTGTTGCTTGATTTGTTATTAGAAATATTGTTTACCTTTACTTTTAAAAACAAACAACATTATGAGTTTTGAATCAGAAGTCATTACCGAAGGTGAATTTTCGTATCTCGAAAAAGGAGAAGGACATCCGATTATTTTACTTCACGGTCTTTTTGGCGCATTAAGCAACTTTAACGATGTCATTGACTATTTCTCGAAAAAATATAAAGTTATTGTTCCGTTAATGCCCGTATATACACTTCCGATAATTAAAACTTCGGTGAAAAATTTGGCGAAATTCGTTGAAGAATTTATTGAATTTAAGCAATTGAACCAATTTACGTTATTGGGAAATTCGCTTGGCGGACACGTGGCTTTGGTTTACACGTTAAAAAATATGGAAAAAGTCCATTCTATGGTATTAACCGGAAGTTCCGGATTGTATG
>JALWTD010000008.1 GCA_027082925.1 Flavobacteriaceae bacterium | reverse complement strand
TCCTGACTTGTCCGCTAATTTTCTTTCATTTTTTAAACTACTGATTATATGGTGGTTATGTTTTAAAATTTTGTATTTTGCTGACCTAATGTGTCAAAATGTACAAAATTCGACAAATTCAATACACTTCAGGATCAGTTTCAATACAGGTTTACAAGATAGAAAATCGTAAGCGTGTTATAGTAAAACACATTGGAACAGCACATAATGCTAAAGAAAAATCTGATTTATTAAATATTGCAGAAAAATATATCCGAAAGTTAACTAAACAAATTAGTTTGTTTGAAGAAGGGACAACCACAAATCTTATTAATTTAAGTCAAACAGAATTTATAGGTGTTTATTACACCTTTCTATATGAGATTCTGAACGAACTAATTAAATCAGTAGGTTTTGACAGATTAAATAATCAATTATTAATCGATTTAGCCATTATTCGTATTATTGAACCTGCTTCAAAGCGACGTTCTATAGAGCTTCTTAAAGATTATTTTGGCATATCTCATAGAAGACAACGCTATTACGATTTTACCAAACATTGGAAAGAGTTTAAAGAAAGTGTTGAATATAGCGCTGTTTCTTTTGCTCAAAAGCAGTACAACTTTAAATTTGATTTACTTTTTTATGATGTAACCACCCTTTACTTTGAATCATTTACTTCCGATGAATTGCGTAAAATGGGGTTTTCAAAAGACAATAAATCTCAACAGCCACAAATTTTAGTGGCTCTAATGGTTACCAAAGAAGGTTTTCCGATAGCTTATGAAATATTTACAGGTAATACTTTTGAGGGACATACACTTATTCCTGTTGTCAAACAATTTATTAATAAGCACAACATAAAAACGTTTACTGTTGTTGCTGATGCAGCAATGATAAGCGCTAATAACATCAAAGAATTAGAAAAAAACAAACTCCATTATATTGTAGGGGCAAGACTGGGGAACTTATCCCCCTCTCTTATAGAAAAAATCGACAGAGAACTTATCCGAAATAACGGTCGAAGTATTAGAATTAAAACAAAACTCGGTTACTTAATTTGCAGCTTTTCATCCTTGCGTTATCGAAAAGACAAATATGAGATGGAAAAGCAAATTAAAAAGGCAAAAGATGTTATAGAAAACCCAGGAAAAAACAAAAAACTAAAATTTACTATAACTAAAGGAGAGAAAATAGAAATCAACCAACAGCTCATAGATAAAACTAAGAAGTTACTTGGAATTAAAGGTTATTACACTAACCTTGACGAAAATTTAATAGATAATCAAACGATTATTGCACGATACCACGAACTCTATAGAATTGAACAAGCCTTTAGAGTTACAAAAAATGATTTACAAACAAGACCTATATATCATTTTACTCCAGATGCTATACAATTACATTTAGTCATCTGTTTTATGGCTTTAGTTATATCAAAGCATATAGAGTTAAAAACAGGTGTTTCAATTAAAAAATTCTTGACCGAAACAAAAAAAGTTACCGATGGTAGATTAGTCGACAGAATTACGAATAAAGAAATTATTATTCGCTCCAGAATGAATGATACAACATCTGATTTTTTGCAAAAATTGAAGCTGCTGACCTAAAACGGACAAGTCAGGATCAAACACAACCGTTAGTTTCTATTAACAAAGTT
>JALWTD010000007.1 GCA_027082925.1 Flavobacteriaceae bacterium | reverse complement strand
ATAGTCCTATTGTTTATCTTCTGATTTATCAGTCTCTTCTTGCGCAGGTTCTTGTTTTAAACCAACTTTTGGTGAATTTAGCTCAGTAAGTTTATCGTTTACTTCTGAATTTGAATAATCGGATTTTTTAAACGTTAAAAGTTTGTCATCTAAACCTTCATATCCTAAATCTGAAAGAGATACACTATTTTTATTTTTATGAATTATATGTGGCTCAATAATAATAACTAACTCTTGAACTGTTTTGATTTTTTCTTCATATTTAAAAAGGTAGTTTATAATAGGAATATCTCCTAGAATAGGTACTTTATTTGACTTGTTTGTGTTTTTAGTATTAATTAATCCACCGAGAATAATTCTATTGCCATCTTTTACTGTTACAACTGAAGAGAGTTGACGACGTTGTAAATCAGGTGGCATAGTTCTGTTGCTATTGTCAGTTGTTGAGATATCAGTTGTAGTTTCTGATAATGATGGGTTTATTTTGAGTGTAATCTCATGGTCAGAAGAGATTTCAGGTGTTATATTGAGTAAAACTCCGGAGAAAACAGACTGAACATTTTCATTTGTAGCTTGTGCACCAGCACCAGCACCACCAGCTAAGGTTTCTGTATTTGTAAGTTTATAAAAGAACTCTGTTCCGGCTGTAATAAGGGCTGGTTGATTATTGAGTGTTAAAACTTTAGGGTTTGAGATTGCATTGACATCCCCTTGAGTTTGCAAAAACTTAATCACTTCATGCAAACTTGCTTGTGATTTTACATTAATGATATGTGCAGCACCATCGATGGTATTAGCAGCAATCGCAGTAGTAGTCGCACCTTTTTCATCAAAAGTATCTACATTTTTATTTTTTATATAGTTTGCAGAGATATCGATGTTTTGTAGGGCATAAAGTTGAGACCAATCAACACCTGTAGTCTTTCCTTCACTCATGGTAACTGAGAGTAATTGAACATCTATTAAAACTTGAAGTTGTACCTTGTCTTGAAGCTCTTTGAGATATTTTTCAAAACGTTTCAACTGCTTTTCTGTAGCTGTAATCGTTACAAGCCCTGCATTTTTATTAATGACTGGAAGTTGCGCTTTGTAATTGTCATGAGGACGATTAAGAACCTGTTGGAATTCTCTATCAAGATTATCCCAAAATTTTACTTCATCATTACTTTCGATTTTAATACCAGACTGCGCTGTACTTCCTCCAGCTGCACCGCTGCCTCCTGTCATTCCTGAAGTTGCTGCTCCACCACCTGTATTAGTAAGTCCACTTTGTGATTGTGATTGTGAGCTTAGGGTTACATCTGTTGTACCAGTACTTTTTCTTTGTGAAATTATATAATCAATTGAGAATGTTTTCGTTGTAAGATACGATATTTTCAAGATATTATTTTCAAGTGTATATGAGAGATTGTTTTCTTTAAGGATGATATCTAGCACTTCATCAATAGTAAGGTTTTTCAAATTAGTTTTGTTAAGCTTTTTTTCTAAGAATTTCTCAGCATTTGGATCAGTAACAATAATACTAAAACCACATTCATCGCTCAACTGATCGACAAAATCAATGATTTTTGTATCTTTTGTTGAACTAATAGTAAAAAGCTCATAAGAACAGTCGGCAAAACTACTTGTTGACAATAATAACCCTGCTAAAATTGTTGAACAGATTGATTTTTTCATTAGTTTCATATTGTATCCCTACTTAGTTTTTAAATTTTAGTGTTGAATTTGTACTTTTTGTTGTTAGTACAA
>JALWTD010000006.1 GCA_027082925.1 Flavobacteriaceae bacterium | reverse complement strand
AAAAAAGAATTGTCAAAAAAAGATAGAAGTAGTTTAGAATTAATACAACGAAACTCCGATAGATTACTAGCACTTGTTAATCAATTATTAGATATTTCTAAAGTTGAGGCAGGTAAATCACAACTGCGTATTTCAAAAAATGAAATTATTCCTTTTACTGAAGCGCTGATAAAAAGTTTTAAATTTTTGGCACAACAAAAACAGTTGAAGTTTAAAATAATTTCGACTGACACTTCTGAAGATACATGGTTTGATAAAGATATTGTTGAAAAAATTGTTGTAAACTTACTTTCAAATGCTGTAAAATACACTCCTGAAAACGGAGAAATTGTATGTGAAGCGTTTGTGCAAAACAATCAATTTTATTTTGAAATTAAAAATACTGGAGTGCAATTGACATCTGTAGAAATTGAAAAAATATTCGACCGTTTTTATCAAATAGATGAGCATAAACAAGGCACAGGAATAGGATTATCATTGGTCAAAGAGATTGTAAGCCTTCATAAAGGAATGATTACTGCCGAAAGCACAAAAAAATGGACAACTTTTAAAGTTGTACTGCCAATTGCAAAATCGGAATATAAAGATGTTATTGAAGAAGAGTTATCAAAAAACAAAAAAGAAGAACTAAATATATTACCAAAAGAAACCGTCGTAAAAAACGAAACAACTATTGATGAAATAAGTAACGAACCAATTCTTTTAATTGTTGAAGACAATGCTGATGTGCGTGCATATGTAGATGCTATTTTTAATAGCAATTACACAATAATACAAGCAGAAAACGGACAAAAAGGAATAGAACAGGCTATAAAATATATTCCTGATATAATTATAAGCGATATTATGATGCCTGTAAAAGATGGTATTGAACTGTGTAACACCTTAAAAAATGACGAACGAACAAGTCATATTCCTATTGTATTACTCACTGCTAAGGTAGGAGACGAAAACGAAATAAAAGGAGTAAAAACAGGAGCCGACGATTATATCACCAAACCTTTTAATGACGAACTATTAAAACTAAAAATTGATAGATTGATAGCTGTTCGCAAAAAACTACAGGAACGCTACAGTCAAGAAATTATATTAACTCCTACCGATGTTCATGTCAACTCTGCAGACGAACTATTTTTAAAACGCTTACAATCAATTTCTGAAAACGATATCACTGAAACTTCATTTGGTGTTGAAGAGTTTAGTAAAATTGTAGGTATGAGTAGAATGCAGTTACACAGAAAAATTAAAGCCATGTTTGGCATGACTACTTCAGAGTTTATTCGTTTACAACGTTTAAAACTTGCCGCAAAACTATTAAAACAATCTGATGTGAATGTGTCGCAAGTTGGTTATGCTGTTGGGTTTAATAGCGCCTCTTACTTTAGTACTTGTTTTAAAAAAGAGTTTGGAGTTTCACCAACTCAATATGCTAGTACGCCACATAAGTAAAGGCGTGTAGTACTTTTTTTATCTTTTATCTAATTATATGTAATGTTACAATTGTGATAGTATTTGTTACAATAGTGAAAGCCTTTTTCTAATAGCCTCTATAGTTTTACACTCGAAGTTTAGCCCTATTTTCTAAATTATAAAAACAATACATCTTTTAATGATGAAAGAAAAGAAATATAAGGGTGAAATAAAGGAAACCCCAAGATTTAAGATCTATTTGAATGTCAATCATCTTAAAGAAGGAAAGTACAGATTGGACATCATTTCAAATAATAAAATAATTCAAACAACCAAATTTAAAAAGTAAATGAAGATTAGTATTGAGTAGTAAGAAATTAGTATTGAGTGTTGAGTATTGAGTGTTGAGTGTTGAGTTTTGAGTGTTGAGTGTTGAGTTTTGAGTTTTGAGTGTTGAGTTTTGAGTGATGAAACTAGAAACTCCAAACCTAAAACCAGAAACCTAAAACCAGAAAACTAAAACCAGAAAACTAAAACCAGAAACCTAAAACCAGAAACCAGAAACTAAAAACCAAACTGTCAGTTCGAGCGCAGTCGAGAACAGTTTTAATAAAGTAACGAGATAATTAATGGT
>JALWTD010000005.1 GCA_027082925.1 Flavobacteriaceae bacterium | reverse complement strand
ATCATTCTTATCTCGTTTGCGGTTGCAAATGTAATACCTTTTAACTTTCTCACAAACCTTTTATTCCCTTTTTTTTACCCTTTTTGTAATCTCCCTTTTACATATCTGAATTACTGGAAGTTAATAGTAAAGAAAAAATGTATTTTTTTAAAGGGGACAGCTAATTTAACACTTTTTATTTTACTGTGCAACCATAAAAAGCTACTGAATTTAGTGCTTTTTTTGTGGTGGTTTTGGAATATCTATCCATTTAGAGCCTAATTGGTAGTAATTAAAATCTAATTTAGATTCTTGTTTTTCTAAAATTCCGTCAACAAATGCTCTTTGGAGGATATCTTCTATTAGATAATCTTCCTTTACATGTTCTGGATCGTACTTTTCTTTTAGTGAAAGTTTAAATAATTTAGCTGTGGTGTTGTACCAAAATGCTTTCCAACCACTACGTAATCCTTTTACAACATCGAAGGCTGTTTCTCCTGTTTGTCTGTGAATGAGCTTTATTAAAATACGTCCTTCTGTTCTGGTTAATTTTTTAAGTTGGTCTGTTAACTCACCTTCTAAGTATTTTTGAACTCGTTTTATATATAGTCTTTTTCGTCTTTTAGATTTTATATTTTCTAGGCGTTGGTTTAAAACCTCTAGCCTGTCTGCTGCTAACTTAGCGTAAGGATATGCTTTTAAGGTTTTTTTTCGAAACCAATAATAGTAGCGCCTGTCGTACCCTGTTTTAAATTTTAACTTTTTTAGAAGGTGCACTTCTTCTAGTTCTATAACTAAGGTGTCTCCTTTAAAAACAATGTAGCGTTCTGTTAAAGGTATGGTATCTTTATTCTTATTTTCTTGCGAATGTAAAGATGTACCTATAAATAATGTAAGTAAACTAATTATTGTGCTAACACTGTATTTCATTTTTTCTTTTTTAGAATCTGAAATGAATTTCAAAAATACAATATTCAATATCTATTTCAAGGGTCCTTTTTAAAATAATTTTACCTGTGTTTTTTAATACCTCTTCTTAATTTTTGTTTTGTGTAAATAACGATGCGTGTGTGCGTTAGGGATTGAGCGGCCTGTTTGAGCTATTTTAAATTTGGAAAATTTGAAAAGCGAGTAGCAAAAGCCCGACCCGAAGGGAAACGCCCAAATAATAATTTTTATAATGGAAAAACTTCAGTATTTTTGAAGAAATTTTATTTAAAATGACAAAAAAGAAAGCAATACTTACCAAAAAATCGATTCAGTTTTTAGAAAAATATTTAAACAACGCTTCTCCTACCGGTTACGAGAGCGAGGGTCAAAAAATTTGGATGGATTATTTAAAACCGTATGTTGATACATTTATTACTGATAGCTACGGTACTGCCGTAGGTGTAATTAATCCGGATGCTAAATTTAGGGTTGTGATTGAAGGACATGCCGATGAGATTTCATGGTATGTTAATTACATTACATCTGACGGTTTGATTTACGTGATTAGAAATGGTGGTAGCGATCATTTAATTGCTCCTTCTAAGGTGGTGCATATTCATACTAAAAAAGGCATTGTAAAAGGTGTTTTTGGATGGCCTGCAATACATACAAGACTTAAAGGAAAAGAAGAAACACCTAAATTGGATAATATTTTTATTGATGTTGGGTGTAAAAAGAAAGAAGAAGTTGAAAAGCTAGGGATTCATGTAGGTTGTGTAATTACGTATCCTGATGAATTTTTTATTTTAAATAAAAACAACTTTGTATGTAGAGCACTTGATAACAGAATGGGAGGTTTTATGATTGCCGAAGTGGCTAGATTATTGAAAGAAAATAATGTAACATTGCCTTTTGGTTTATATGTAACCAATTCTGTGCAAGAAGAAATTGGGCTACGTGGTGCTGAGATGATTACTCAAACTATTAAACCTAATGTTGCTATTATTACTGATGTTTGTCATGATACTACCACTCCTATGATTGACAAGAAAAAAGAAGGTGAAACCATTTCTGGAAATGGGCCTGTTATTAGTTATGCTCCTGCCGTGCAAAACAAGTTGAGAGATTTAATAGTTGATACTGCTACTGAGAAAAAAATCCCGTTCCAACGCTTAGCTTCTTCAAGAGCTACTGGTACCGATACGGATGCTTTTGCTTACAGTAACGGAGGGGTTCCGTCTGCATTAATATCTTTAGCGCTACGCTATATGCATACAACCGTTGAAATGGTACATAAAGATGATGTGGAAAATGTTATTAGGTTGATTTATGAAAGTCTACTCAAAATTAAAAATGGCGATACGTTTAACTATTTTGAATAATTTTAACCTAAAAAGCACTTATCGTAAGTAAGTGCTTTTTTAATTTACACCCATTCTAAATTGTTTTATTCCTTTGTTAGTTATCTATTTAACCTTAACTTAGTGGTAATAACATTTCTTACTTAAAAAACTATGAATTACAATGAGGTAGTGGTTTTAAGAAAATTGTTGACTGATCAATTTTCTAAGAGTAGCTTGGCTAAAAACAAGCAGGTAAAAAGCATTTCGGATTTAATAAATGGCATTACCGGAATAAATAAGTTTATTACGGTTTATCACTTTAAACAAAAAAAATTTATTTATCATTATCAAATTCATGACATTTTAGGCTATACCGATAATGAGTTTACTATTGAGGCTGTTAATAACTCAAATCCATCTCCTATACATGTCATTCATCCTGACGACATAGAACATAAACTTAGATACGATTTAATATTATATCAAATTTTAGCTGATGGAGTAACTATAAGTTCGTTGGCTGATAATTACGAGATTTCGCTGAGAATTATTGATAAGGAAAATAATATAAAACGTGTAAAAAGACAATCGTATATTTTTGAAACTGACAAAAATGGTGTTCCTACTTCTCAACTCGATATTTGGAAAGTGATTCCTAATGATCATCCGTATGTAAAGGTTCAGCTTCATCATTCTACAAACGAAATGGTAGACGAATACTTTTACAAAAAAAACAGAACACTTCTAAATTTTGAAATAAGCAATAGACAAATTGAAATTTTAAAACTTAGAAACCAACGCCTAGATAATAAAAGCATTGCTCAAAAACTTCATATTTCGGTAAAAACGGTAGAAAACCATATACATAACGTTAAGAAAAAAATGCAAGAATTTTGTGATAAAAGAAAAGTGACTGAGCCTATTTACAATATGAATGATATGCTTCATTTTGTTCGAAAATACAATATTTTTTCATTTGTTGTTACCTAAAATTAGGTGGTAGCACCTATTGTCGTATTTACTCGCTAAACATACCTTTGGTTTTTAACAAAAATCTTAAAAAAGACTTTATATATATGAGAAAAATACTACTTTTTATGGTATTAATCAGTTTCACTAATTATTCTGATTTACTTGCTAACAATTTAACTATAACGAACGTAACGTATACTAACAGTAAAGTTTCTCTTGATATTTCTTGGGATAATTCTTGGAAAACATCTGACGGATATAATGATGGTGTTTGGTTATTTATAAAGGCAAAAAACAGCATTGGAGAATGGGTACACGTACGTATACAAAACTATAATACTGGAAGTATTGTAAGCACTATTCCTAGCGATTCTAACGGCGCTATTATTACTCGTAACACTGTAGGTTCCGGAACAATAAGTTCGTCTATTACATTTACTATTTTAAATACCGATCTTGGACCTACTCCTGATTTTAAAGTATTTGGTATAGAGATGGTGAAAATTAACGGAGGCGCATTTTATGCGGGTGACGGTAGCTCTTTTCACAGGTTTCATCAAGGAAATAGCACTACAACACCTTACTATGTTGCCGATAGTAACCAAATTACTGTAGGAAATACCTCTAGTGATATAAATATTGAATCGGTTAATCTACTAACAAGTACTATACCGGCCACATATCCTACCGGGTTTGACGAATTTTATGTAATGAAATATGAAATTACTCAAGAACAATATGTCGCTTTTTTAAACACATTAACCCCATCTCAACAACAAACAAGAACTGCAAGTGATTTATCTAATATAAGTTCTTCTAATAGATTTGTCATGAGAAGTGTTGGTTCTCCTTTGAATAGAAACGGTATTGCTTGTGACTCAAACGCTTCAAATGCTTCACCAATTACTTTTTATTGTGATTTAAACAATAACGGAACTGCCAACGAAGCTGATGATGGTCAAAATATTGCCTGTATTTTTTTAACGTATAATGATAGTTTAGCCTATTTAGATTGGGCTGCAATGCGTCCAATGACAGATTTAGAGTACGAAAAAGCTAGTAGGGGATTTACTGCAAGTGTTGCAAATGAACTTGCTTTTGGAAGTAGCAGCTTTACAAATGCTGGAACTATTACAAATAGTGGATTAGCCAACGAATCTGTATCAAATATCGGGTCTAACGGACTTACTAATATTAACAATAATGCAAGTGGTGGTCCTTTAAGAGCTGGTATTTTTGCCACAGCTTCATCTAACAGATTACAATCTGGAGCAAGCTATTTTGGAGTTATGGACTTGGCCGGAAATTTAAACGAGTTTACAATTGCTACTATAGATACTAATTTATCGTACACGTATACTTTTGGCAACGGAGCTTTAACTAGTTCTGGTAAACAAGATGCTTGGTCATTAAGTGATTTTATCTCCTCTGGAGGCGATTATACCTTAGATACAACTACTGCTTCAGCGGCTATATCTGCCAGATATAGAGCTATAGACCAGTTATATAGATATTACAATGGAATTATAAGAGGTTGCCGATAATTATGAAACACATTTTTATAGTTTTAATATTATTTTTTAATACTTACTTAGCAAGTGCCCAAAGTTTTACCGGAGGTATTTCTAACGGATTTGATGTGGCTTTGTATACAAACAGCCTATCTGCCTTTTATGGAGGAAATACCGATGGGTATAGTAGTACTACCTATACAAATTCTATAACTTCTTTCTTTGGAGGTAATACTGATGGGTATAGTAGTACTACCTATACAAATTCTATAACTTCTTTCTTCGGAGGTAATACTGATGGATTTAGCTATTCTAAATTCACTAATACACTTTACTCCTATAAAGGGGGTAGTACAGATGGGTTTTCTGTAGAAGTATTTTTAAATTCAGGCACTTTAAGTGTAGATGAAGAAAATTTATACAACAACTTTACTATTTACCCCAATCCAACTCAAAAAACAATTTACCTCAACCTGCCTAAAAATTTTACTCAGTACACTATTAGAGTGTACAATATAACGGGAAAAGTAGTTTTGGAATGTAAAAACAAAACACAACTATCTCTTGCCAACCTCAGTACAGGTGTATACTTTATTAAAATACTAGACACTGTGTTAAACAACACACTAGAAGCTAAAATTATAACAACTCAATGAAAAAGATAGAGTGAGAGAAAGGGGCTAAGACTTTAGGGTTTTAGCCTTTTTTATTTTGAAAGTAAATAAAAATCTGCCAGCACCATTGCTGCCAGCGCTTCAACAATAGGTACAGCTCTTGGAACTACACATGGATCGTGACGGCCTTTTCCCTTCATAGCTACTATATTGCCACTTCTATCAATTGTTTCTTGTTGTTGCATAATGGTAGCTACCGGTTTAAAGGCAACTCTAAAATAAATATCCATTCCATTACTTATACCTCCTTGAATACCTCCTGAAAGATTGGTTTTGGTAGTGCCATCAGCATTAAACAAGTCGTTATGCTCGCTGCCTTTCATTTTAGCACCACAAAATCCGCTTCCGTATTCAAATCCTTTTACCGCATTAATTGATAACATGGCTTTTCCTAATTGAGCGTGAAGTTTATCAAAAATAGGCTCTCCTAAACCAATAGGAACATTTTGTATAACACAAGTTACTGTACCGCCAATGGTGTCTCCTTGCTTTTTTATTTCAGCAATACGTTCAATCATTTTTGTTGCGGTAGTTTCATCAGGACAACGTACTATATTGTTTTCCGTGTTTTTAAAATCAATAGCCTGATAGGGCTTTTCCATAAAAATATCTCCTACTGAAGATGTGAATGCGTTTATTTTTATGTTAGGAATAACTTGCTTGGCTACAGCACCTCCAACCACCCAATTTGCGGTTTCTCTTGCCGATGTACGTCCGCCTCCTCTATAATCTCTAACGCCATACTTTTTATCGTATGTATAGTCTGCGTGTGATGGACGGTAAGTATCTTTGATATGCGAATAATCTAACGATTTTTGATTGGTGTTTTTTATTAAAAAACCTATTGATGTTCCTGTTGTTTTTCCTTCAAATATCCCGGATAAAAATTGAACCTCATCCGGTTCCTTTCTTTGTGTAACAATTTTAGACTGTCCTGGTTTTCTTCTATCTAATTCTTTTTGAATTTCATTAAAATCGAGTTCTATTCCTGCAGGGCATCCGTCTATTACTCCACCAATGGCAGCACCATGAGATTCACCAAAAGTAGTAAGTGTATATATTTTTCCAAAAGTATTAGACATATTTGTGTATTAAGCAACAAATGTAAAAAAAGAATTTTATTGCAGCTCTGTATTCTTTAAAAAAACCATAATTTAATAGCCATCACAATTACCATAACTATCAGTATATTTTTAATTATTGTATCTCCTTTTCTGACAGACCAACGGCTTGTAACCCATCCTCCTATAGCATTTCCTATCGCTAAAAAAATACCTAATTGCCAATCAATTTTGTGATTATAAGCAAACACAGCTACTGAAGCTATCGTGTAAATAAGAACCACCGTTACTTTAACAGCATTGCTTTTAACCAATGTTAAATTATTTACTGACGACAATACCAATAACATTATAAAACCTACTCCAGCCTGAATAAATCCGCCATAAATTCCAATAAAAAAGAATAAAATAATGCTGAGGTACAAATGCTTTCCTTTAACCTTTTCTGTAAGTGATTTAACTGTTGTTTTAGGTTTAAAAACCATATAAAACACCACAACTAGCATTATAATTGCCAGAATTTTATTAAATGTTTCTCCCCTAATATCAACTGCTATTTGAGCTCCTAAAATAGCACCAAACAAGGCAGATATTCCTACGTATATACTAAAAGGGAACGTTAAAACCCCTTTACTTTTAAAACCTGCAGTTGTAAAAATATTTTGAAATAGAATAGCTATTCGGTTTGTTCCATTGGCTATATTTGGTGGTAATCCTAAAAAAATTAGTATAGGTAATGTAAGAAGCGACCCTCCTCCTGCTACCGTATTTATAGCACCTGCAACGAGTCCTATTACTATTAACATCCCTATTTCCAAATAAATATCCATCGCCGTTTATTAATCTACAAATTTAGGAGAAAAATATTAGAAAAAAGTTCTGAAAAAGTTTGAGCAAAACAAAAAAGGGTTTTATATTTGCCAACGCTAAAGGAGAAATGGCAGAGTGGTCGAATGCGGCGGTCTTGAAAACCGTTGAGGGTCACACCTCCGGGGGTTCGAATCCCTCTTTCTCCGCAGAAACCCTTAAAATCGATTGATTTTAAGGGTTTATTTTTTTAGATGACAATATAGGTGACAGTAAGATGGTGTAACTTTTTATTTTAATGACGATTTATAACCTCCACTTTGATTTTACTTACAGGTAATTTACCGATTTCATTAAGTACCTTTTTTAGTATTGGAAAGCTTAAAAGGTTTGTGCTTTTTTTATTTCTTGTGAACAACCCAAACGTCACAATCATATTTATCATATTTTGTACCATTTGGATTCTCTATAACAACAACAAAATATAAATGGGGCTGAATATGTTCAGCAGTAACATCACCAAAATTATTTATTACCGATACATTTTTTGCTTCAAGCCAGGTTGCTCCATTATCTACGCTAATAGTATACCATATATTGAATGAACTCGAATTTTTCGGGTGATTTTCTCGCTCAAAAATAATATTAATGAATTGGGTAACAAACGTTCAATATGTGGATTATCTTCATTATATGTTGAGTTAATTTGAGAAGGAAAAATGGTTCCATCGCTAACTAAATTCCTATTTACATTTTTTTGAAACCAAATATTGTTATCATAGGGTGCAGATTCGTTTTGCTTCATATAAACAAAAAAAGCCACTCGTTTATAGAGTGACTTCTTTTATGTTATTGTTAATTTATCTACTAGTCGTCAGAAAGTGTATAAGTAATAGATAATGTTTGTGATTGATCGAAATCTATTTGAGCGTAAGAACCTTCTTCGTTACTTTGAGTTAGTGTATACGTTAAGTTATGTCCTTTGTTTGCTCCGTTTCCTGTGTAAGCACTTCCTACGCCACTAATT
>JALWTD010000004.1 GCA_027082925.1 Flavobacteriaceae bacterium | reverse complement strand
TGTTTTGTTGTTTGTTGATACAAATGTAGGGCAGCCAATAGCCTTAAAGCAGTGAAAATAGATACAGGTCGTTTAACTATCGACCAATGGTTTTTATCAAGAGATGAAGGATTTTTTTTATTGTGCAGTCAAGGAGTCGTGCAATCCGGAAGTCAAGGAGTCATGCGATTAACAAAGAATGACCGCAGGACTGCAAGATAACAGACCGCACGATAACGGACAGCACGACTGCAAGACCGCACGACTGCAAGACTGCAAGATAACAGACCGCACGATAACCGACAGCAAGATAACTAACCGCAGGACTGCAAGATAACAGACCGCACGATAACGGACAGCAAGATAACTGACCGCAGGACTGCAAGATAGAGGACTGCAAGATAACAGACCGCACGATAACGGACAGCAGGACAGCACAACTGCAAGATAACCGACTGCAAGATAAAGGATAACAAGACAAAAAAAGTCTTAGTTTTTAATTGCGGAGCTAATTTTCAGCAAACATAAGTCCATAAAAAAATCCCACAATTTCTTGTGAGATTTTTTCGCGGTCTGGACGGGACTCGAACCCGCGACCCCCTGCGTGACAGGCAGGTATTCTAACCAGCTGAACTACCAGACCGTTGCTGTTAGCGGATGCAAATATAATAGCGTTTTTTGTATTTACAAAGTTTTTTTAAACAAATAATTATAAAAACTTCTTCCTGCTTATAAGATACGATAATAAGATTTGTTCAAAGCCATGGGTTATATCAACAGGTACGTAATCTATCTTATATTGCATACATTTAAACTTCAATGCTTTAAAATAGTTTTCGGTCAGTTCTTTATAATGTGTTTGCACCGTAGAAGCGTATAAATTTATTTCATCTCCCGTCTCTACATCAACAAATTTTTTAGGGCCTTGATTAAAATCAAAATTCAATTCTGTTTTCCCATCATAGGTATGAAACAGTACCACTTCGTGCTTATTGTATTTTAAATGACGTAAGGCCTCAAAAAGTGTCTTTTCACTTTTAGTTGTTTGAAACATATCGGTAAATAAAAAAACCAGTGATCGTCTGTGTATTTTATCGGCTATTTCGTGTAAAAGGGTGTACGTTTCTGTGGTTTTTGTCGATGACTGATTGAGCATTTTTTCTAACTGAGCAATTAACATTCTCCGGTGTTTTTCACTTCCTTTTGCCGGAGCGTAATATTCATTCTTATCACTATAAATACTCATCCCTACTGCGTCACGTTGCCGTTTTAGTAAAGTTATCAATGCTGCAGAAGCAATAGCTGAAAAAGAAATTTTGGTAAGCTGATCCAACGACGGATTTTTAATAATAGGATAATGCATCGATGCAGAATTATCAATAATTAAATGACATCTCAAGTTGGTTTCTTCTTCAAAACGCTTTACAAACATTTTTTTTGTTTTAGCGTATAGTTTCCAATCTATATGACGTGTACTTTCTCCTGTATTATACAGCCTATGCTCGGCAAACTCAACCGAAAATCCGTGAAACGGACTTTTATGCATGCCGGTAATAAATCCTTCTACAACCTGATTGGCAAGAAGCTCTAAATTGGCAATGGCAGTAACTTGATTAACCGAAAGTAAACTCATAGGGTAAATATAGGAAACTTTTAAAACAAAAAACCCAACAATAATGTTGGGTCTTGTAACAAAACAATTTTAAAACTTCACAACTTATAGGTGTGCATTAATTTTTTGTGCATATGCCGCTTTAGGAGCAGCACCTACTTGCTTTTCAACTACTTCTCCATTTTTAAACAACAATACTGTTGGTATATTTCGAACACCGTATTTAGCAGCGTACTGCTGATGTGCATCTACATCTACTTTTCCAACAACTACTTTTCCTTCATATTCCGATGCCAATTCTTCAATAATAGGTCCAACCATTCTACAAGGTCCACACCAAGCTGCCCAAAAGTCAACCAATACTGGTTTGTCCGATTTTAATACTACTTCTTCAAAAGTAGCGTCTGTAATTTCTAAAGCCATAATTTATGATATGTTTTTAATTTCACTAAATTTTCATACAAAAGTAACAAATATTTTGCTACAACAATTTATGTGTTATCACTTTTATTTATTTGTACATCAACAAAAATAATAAATCTAAAAAACTTCCGATGCGATAGCTTTAATATTATCCGATTTCCCCATCGAATAAAAATGTACAACCGGCACACCTGCTTTTATCAATTCTTTTGTTTGTGCTATTGCCCACGCAACACCTACTTCTCTAACCTGCTTATTGGTGGTGCACTTTTCAATTTCCCGAATTAAATCATTTGGTAAATCCAATCGAAATACTTGCGGTAAAACCTGTAAATGCTTAAATACAGCTACCGGTTTAATTCCCGGTATTATAGGAACGGTAATTCCAATTTTTCGTGCATTTTCTACAAAATTAAAATACTTTTTATTATCAAAAAACATTTGAGTTACCACATAATCAGCTCCTGCATCTACCTTTTCTTTCAATCTTCTCAAATCGCTTTCTAAGCTGGGTGATTCTAAATGTTTTTCCGGATATCCGGCCACACCAATACAAAAATCAGACTTATAAGGGGTTTCAATAATTTCGTGCAAATAAATTCCTTTATTTAAATTGCTAATTTGTTTTACCAACTCCACAGCGTATTGATGTCCTCCTTTAGTCGCTTTAAAATATTGCTCGTGTTTCATAGCATCGCCACGCAATGCCATTACATTGTCTAAACCCAAATAATGACAATCTACCAATAAATACTCTGTTTCTTCTTTGGTAAAACCTCCACATAGCACATGAGGAATAGCATCTACATTGTATTTGTGTTTTAACGAAGCACAAATACCTACTGTTCCGGGGCGCATTCGTGTAATTTTTTGTTCTAACAAGCCGTTTTCTTTCGGAATATAAATATGCTCTTCTCTCGAAGTTGTTACATCTATAAATGGTGGTTTAAACTCCATTAACGGGTCAATATTATTGTACAACTCCTGAATATTTTGCCCTTTTTGAGGAGGTACAATTTCAAAAGAAAATAAGGTTTTTCCGTTTGCTTTTTTAATATGTTCTGTTACTTTCATTTTTAAATTTATTTTGGGCGTTTCCCTAAACGCATGTTTAGGGCCGTGCTTTTGGCAGTCGCTTTTTTTATGCTAATTCAATATTTGTTTTTACACAATCATTTTATTTTCGCATAAAAAAGAGCTCCAACAATGCCGCAATCACTAACGCATTTATACATCATCGGCAATAACCGGATACAGCCACTTTTTTGCTTTTTCAATAGTAATTCCTTTTCTATTTGCATAATCTTCAACCTGATCTAAGGTGATTTTTCCAACTCCAAAATAGGAAGCTTCTTCATTGGCAAAATAATAACCCGATACTGCAGCTGCGGGCCACATAGCTAAACTCTCTGTTAAAGTAACTCCTATTTTATCGTCTACAGCTAACAATTCCCAAATGGTTTCTTTCTCTAAATGGTCTGGACAAGCAGGATATCCAGGAGCAGGTCTAATTCCCTTATAAGCCTCTTTTATCAATTCGTCATTCGATAGTGCTTCTGCATTGACATATCCCCAATATTTTACTCTAACTTGTTGGTGTAGGTATTCAGCAAAAGCTTCCGCAAATCTATCGGCAAGCGCTTGTACCAAAATAGCATTGTAATCGTCGTGTGCATCTTTATACGTTGCAGCCAAAGTATCGGCACCAAATATAGCTACACAAAAAGCACCTATATAATCTTTTTTACCACAGGTTTCAGGAGCAATATAATCTGCCAAAGCTCTATTTGGAACTCCTGTTCGCTTTTTTAATTGCTGGCGTAACGTTCTAAATACGGCAATCTCTTTTCCTTTTTGCTGTACAGATATATCGTCATCATGAATTGAGTTTGCTTCAAACAATCCAAAAACAGCCTTTGGTTTTAACAGTTGCTTTTCTATAATTTTTTGAACCATTGCTTGAGCATCTTCGTACAGTTGGGTAGCTTGTTCTCCTACCACCTCATCGGTTAAAATAGCTGGAAATTTTCCGTGTAAATCCCACGATCTAAAAAACGGACTCCAATCTATAAACGGCAAAAGTGATTTTAAACTTAACTGATGAAGCACCTGTACACCCATTTCTTTTGGTTTTACAATAGGCGTTGTTTCCCAATCAATACAAAACTTATTTTTACGGGCTTGGTCTATGGTTATGTAGCTTTTTGTTTTTCCTCGCTCTAAAAATTTTCTTCTAAAATCGTCGTATTCTTTTTTTAGCTTCGCAACATATTCGTTTCGGGTAGATTTGTTTAACAGGTCTCCTACAACAGTTACTGCTCTTGAGGCATCGTTCACGTGAACAACTGCATTTTTATACGACGGGTTTATTTTAACGGCAGTATGTGCTTTTGACGTTGTTGCCCCACCAATAAGTAACGGAATGTTAAAGTTTTGGCGTTCCATTTCTTTTGCCAAATACACCATTTCATCTAACGACGGTGTAATTAAACCCGACAAGCCTATAATATCTACATTTTCAGCTTTTGCTGTTTCTATAATTTTTTCAGGAGGCACCATCACACCCAAATCAACAATTTCGTAATTGTTACATCCCAATACAACACTCACAATGTTTTTACCTATATCGTGTACATCGCCTTTTACGGTTGCCATTAATACTTTTCCAACAGCTTGTTGCTTATCTCCTTTATCGGCTTCAATAAACGGTTGTAAATACGCTACGGCTTTTTTCATAACGCGAGCCGATTTTACCACTTGTGGCAAAAACATTTTTCCCGAGCCAAACAAATCTCCAACAACATTCATTCCTATCATTAAATGGCCTTCAATAATCTCAATAGGGCTAGCTACTTCTTTTCTGGCAGCTTCTACATCTTCAATAATGTGAGCATCTATACCTTTAACCAATGCATGGGTAATGCGTTCTTGTAAAGGTAAACTTCGCCAAGCATCGTCTACTACCTGTGCTTTTTTTGTCCCTTTTACCGTCTCTGCAAAATCAAGCAATCGTTCTGTAGCATCATCTCTTCTGTCTAGAATAACATCTTCTACACGCGCTAACAAGTCTTTTGGAATATTATCATATACTTCGAGCATGGTTGGGTTTACAATTCCCATATTCATACCGGCTTTAATAGCATGGTATAAAAATACCGAGTGCATAGCTTCTCTAACAGTGTTATTTCCTCTGAATGAAAAAGACACATTACTAACACCTCCACTTACGTTTACATTTGGCAAGTGTTGTTTTACCCAACGGGTAGCTTCTATAAAATCGATGGCATTTTTTCGATGTTCATCCATACCGGTTGCTACCGGAAAAATATTTAAATCAAAAATAATATCTTCTGCAGGGAAACCTACTTTGTCTATTAAAATTTGATACGATCGTTTGGCTATATCTATACGTCTTTGGTACGTATCGGCTTGTCCTTCTTCATCAAAAGCCATGACAATTACGGCCGCTCCGTAACGTCTAATTTGTGTTGCCTGCCATATAAAATTAGCTTCACCCTCTTTTAAGGAAATAGAGTTAACCACACATTTTCCTTGTACTACTTGCAATCCGGCTTCAATAATATGCCACTTAGAGCTATCTATCATAATAGGAACTCTGCAAATATCGGGTTCGGCAGCAATTAAATTTAAAAAACGAACCATGGCTTTTTCTCCGTCAATTAGGCCATCGTCCATATTAATATCTATAATTTGTGCGCCACCGTCAACTTGATGTCTGGCAATGGTAAGTGCTTCATCGTATTTTTCTTCTTTTATCAATCGTAAAAACTTACGAGAACCTGCTACATTGGTACGCTCTCCAATATTTATAAAGTTGCTATGCTCGTTCAAAATTAGCGGTTCTAATCCTGAGAGTTTTAAATACTTTTTAGCTGAATTATGGGTGATTGTTGCCATTAAATTTTTAATTAAATCGTTACAAAACTTTAGTAAACGGTCTCGGTGAATACTTAGCCGCTACTTCAGCTATTTTTTGAATATGCTCTGGAGTTGTACCACAACAGCCTCCAATAATATTGATTAGATTTTTTTGCAAATACGCTTCTATTTGAGAAGCCATCTCTTCAGGAGATTCTTCGTATTCACCAAAGGCATTTGGCAAACCCGCATTAGGATGCGCCGATATGGCAAAATTTGTTTTGGGAGCAATGGCCTCTAAATGTGGTTGTAATAAATTAGCTCCTAAAGCGCAATTAAATCCTACAGAAAGTAACGGAATGTGAGATACCGAAATTAAAAATGCTTCGGCAGTTTGCCCGGACAGTGTACGCCCGCTGGCATCTGTTATTGTACCGCTTAACATTACAGGAATAGTTATGTTTTGTTGCTCTTTTACTTGCTCAATAGCAAAAAGTGCGGCTTTTGCGTTTAACGTGTCGAAAACGGTTTCAACAAGTAACACATCTGCTCCTCCGGCTACCAATCCTTCTACTTGCTCTTTATATGCTTTTCGCAACTGCTCAAAAGTAATGGCACGATATCCGGGGTCATTTACATCGGGAGACATGCTTGCTGTACGGTTGGTAGGACCAATTGAACCGGCAACAAATCGCGGTTTATGAGGTTCTTTTTTGGTAAATTCAACAGCAACTTCTTTTGCCAATTTTGCCGACTCGTAATTAATCTCATAAGCCAAATCCTCCATTTGATAATCGGCCATAGCAATAGCTGTTGCAGAAAACGTGTTGGTTTCAACAATATCTGCTCCGGCTTCAAAATACTTGGCATGAATTTCTTTAATAGCCTGTGGCTGGGTAAGCGATAACAAATCGTTATTCCCTTTAAGCGGTGTTGGATATGCTTTAAATCGCTCTCCTCTAAAATCTTCTTCCGAAAATTTATAAGCTTGCAGCATTGTACCCATAGCGCCATCTAAAACCAATATTCGTTTTTTTAAAGCTTCTTTAATATCACTCATTCGTTTATTGTTTATTTAAATCTCGTCGTCATATACACTTTTAAAACCAATTACACCAACAGTTTATGTTTAAAACTGAAAGCAACGGTGCTAAAATGATTGCTAAAAAAATTGTTATAAAAAAGGAAGAGGAAATTTTAAAAAAAGTCTCTTTGTTATCTATCCCGCATTGGGTAGAATGTAGCACCTTCTTTACAGGGTAAAGGGTTGCTAAGGCTTCACAGGGTCTATTCCCTCAGCCTTTCTTAATAACAAATCAGTTAGTATATGAACTTGATGCAAATAAACACCATATTTTATTCATTTACAAATGAATTTGACTTTTTATATATAAATAACTGTGTATCAATAGTTACTGAATAAATCCGACACCGGAAGTATTGTTACTTTGAGGGTCTATTAAAATAAATGCTCCGTTTGTTCTATGTGCTTTAAAAGCATCAAAATACAAGGGCTTGTTAACCTGAAAAGAAACACTGGCTATATCATTCATTTTAAGTGCTGATACATTTTCTTCTTTTCCCGAAAAATCAAGATTTATTTTGTGATGTATGGCTGTTACCTTTGCAGTTACTTTGTGCACACCATGTTGCAGTGTATACAAAGCGCCTACTTGTAATGGTTTAGCACACATCCAAGTGGTAATGGCTGTAAATTTTTTTGCTATCTCAGGAAGCTCATTTACTTTTACAATCATATCTCCTCTACTCACATTTACATCATCTTCTAAGGTAATGGTTACCGATGATCGTCGAGCAGCGCTTTTGTATTTTTGATCGTAAAAATAAATATCTTTTATGGTGGTAGTGGTTTGTGAAGGCAAAATAACCACTTGATCTCCTACCGATAGCTCTCCACCGTAAATTTTTCCTGCATAACCTCTAAAGTCGTGAAACTCATCGGTTTTAGGTCGAATTACATATTGTACCGGAAAACGCATTTGACCTTTGTTATAGACATCTTTAGTGTCTAAATTTTCGAGGTGGTGTAAAAGGGTGTCACCTCTATACCAAGGCATATTTTCAGATTTGGTTACAATATTGTCTCCTTTTAACGCACTTACCGGCATGTAAGTGATGTTTTGATCTTTATAATCGCTTTTGGCAGCTAATTGCTCAAAATCTGCTTTTATCTCCAAATATCGTTCTTCCGAAAAATTCACTAAATCCATTTTGTTAACCGCTACAATAATATCTTTTACCCTTAAAAGGTGATTGATAAAAAAGTGACGATAGGTTTGTTCTATAACGCCATGTCTGGCATCAATTAAAATAATTGCAGCCTGTGAGGTTGAAGCTCCTGTAACCATGTTTCTAGTGTATTCAACATGTCCGGGAGTATCGGCAATAATATAACTTCGGGTTTTTGTTGAGAAATAGATATGAGCTACATCAATGGTAATTCCCTGTTCGCGTTCGGCTACCAAACCATCTGTAGCTAATGAAAAATCTAAGTAGTCGTATCCTTTTTGCTTACTGCTTCTGGCAATAGCTTCGAGTTTGTCATCGGTTAATGATTTTGTGTCGTATAACAACCTTCCTATTAAAGTGCTTTTTCCGTCATCTACACTTCCTGCTGTTGCTATTTTTAAAACTTCCATATGTGTTTATTGTTGTTAAAAATATCCTTGTTGTTTTCGTTTTTCCATAGCGGCTTCAGAGCGTTTGTCATCAATACGTGCACCTCGCTCCGATATTGATGATGCTCTAATTTCAGCAACTACTTCACTTATAGTGGTTGCTTGTGAGGTAACTGCCGCAGTACAGCTCATATCGCCTACTGTTCTAAATCGAACCATCAATTCTTCTATTTGCTCATCCTCTTCTCTATATACGTGTTCTGATGCCGACCAGATAAGTCCGTCACGCATAAAAATTTGTCGTTTGTGAGAAAAGTATATAGACGGAATCTCTAAGTTTTCCTTTTCTATATAGCTCCACACATCCAATTCTGTCCAATTTGAAATAGGAAATACACGTACATTTTGTCCCAATTCAATTTGTCCGTTTAGCATATCAAATAATTCGGGGCGTTGGTTTTTTTCATCCCATTGTCCAAAATCATCCCGTACCGAAAAAATACGTTCTTTAGCTCTTGCTTTTTCTTCATCTCTTCGAGCACCACCAATGCAGGCATCAAACTTAAACTCTTCAATAGCATCTAGCAAAGTAGTTGTTTGCAGCGCATTTCTACTTGAGTATTTTCCGGTTTCTTCTTTTACTTTTCCTTGATTAATGGTGTCTTGTACGTTTCTAACAATAAGCTCTACACCCAATTCTTTTACCAATTTATCCCTAAAAGCAATGGTCTCCGGAAAATTATGACCGGTATCAATATGCATTAAAGGAAAAGGAATTTTCGCCGGATAAAAGGCTTTTTGTGCCAACCGAACCAACGTAATAGAGTCTTTCCCTCCTGAAAATAACAGCACCGGTTTTTCAAACTGAGCTGCAACTTCTCGTATGATATAAATTGCTTCGTTTTCTAAAGCGTTGATTTGTAACTTGTCTCTCATTTTTAAATTGTTTTACGAATGCAAACCACATTCTCTATTTTCTAACACTTTTGTTGGGTCGTAATACACAAATTCGTTTGGTAAGTTCTGTTTTAATAAATAAGCGTCTAATTCTTTATCGGTCCAATGGTAAAACGGACTTACTTTTAAAACACCCTCTTTACTCTTAGACACAATACCTATACCATCTCTAAAAGCTGTTTGTCCTTTTCGTAAGTTGGTAAACCAAACGTCTGGTTTGTGCGCTTCCATTGCTCTTTTAAAAGGTTCTAGCTTTACTTGTTCGGTAAAAATTTTGTGCTGTGGGCTATCAATTTCAGGAATTCCCATAAGCACATCTCTATAAGCTGCTGTTTGCTTTGGAACGTACAAATGTATGTTTAGTGATAACTTTTTTATTAAATCGTTTGCGTGCTTGTAAGTGTTTGGTGTATTATAACCGGTATCGCACCAAATAACTTTTAAATCGTTTTTTACCTGTGTGCAAGCGTGTAAAATGGCTACTTCATACGGTCTAAAGTTTGTGGTAACCACCGGACGTTTAGCTAAACTTAATGCCCAGGATATTATCTGGTGAGGTGTTTTGTATTGAAGCGTTTCATTCAGTTGATTTAAATCTAAATTTTCCATGCTTTCTGTATGTTTAATGTTTTCCCCATTTTATTAAATTCCATAGCCGTTCGTGAAAAAAGTACAATATCATTTTGGTGAAAAACTCAATAGAACCTATGGTTAAAGCCATGGTCATTTTACCGGTAATTAACCAAGATATTAGTACCGTATCTAATGTCCCTAAAACACGCCAACTAATCGATTTTACAATACTTCGTATTGGTGTTTCAGAGTTGTTAATTCCCGTAGTTGATTTTTTCTTGTTTGAAGTTTTTTTTGAATCAAAAAATAGATCAATCGCCATGTGTTACATACCTTTTTTTCTGAATGCAAACATACGCATTTTTTTATTACTCTACTAATTCGATAGACTTTTAGATTTTTATTTTTTAACGATTTTTTAAAGTATTTAAAAAGAGAGGTTACGCCCTAGTTAAAGTATGGATAGTGCATCACTTAGGTCTGAAATAATATCCGACACATGTTCCAATCCAACCGAAATACGAATTAGTCCATCTGTAATTCCAACCTCAAGCCGGTCGTTTTCACTTAACTTACTGTGTGTTGTAGATGCCGGATGTGTTACAATTGTTCTAGTGTCTCCTAAATTTGCCGATAAAGAACATAGTTGTAGCGCATTTAAAAATTGTTTTCCTGCCAATAAACCTCCCTTAATTTCAAAAGCAATAATATTACCTCCCATACGCATTTGTTTTACCGCTATTTGGTATTGTGGGTGCGATTTTAAAAAAGGGTATTTTACAGTATTAATTTTAGGGTGTTTCTCTAAAAATTCGGCTACAGATAGTGCATTTTCACAATGCTTTTCAACTCTTATAGCTAATGTTTCTAAACTCTTGGAAAGTACCCATGCATTAAAAGGAGACATTGCCGGTCCGGTATTTCGTGCAAATAAATAAATGGTTCTAATCAGTTCTTTTTTTCCAACAACTATCCCTCCTAAAACACGTCCCTGACCATCCATTAATTTTGTAGCAGAATGGATGACTAAATGAGCTCCAAATTTAATAGGGTTTTGTAGGTAAGGTGTAGCAAAGCAATTGTCAATTACCAACAACAGGTTGTGCTTTTTAGCAATAGCTCCCAATAACTCTAGGTCAATAACTTCTATCCCCGGATTTGTAGGTGTTTCAGCATATAAAATTTTTGTGTTTGGCGTAATACATTTTTCTATTGCCTCGGCTGTTGCACTATTAAAGTATGATGTTGTAATATTCCATTTGGGCAAAATAGCTGTAAATAAGGTATGTGTAGACCCAAAAACAGCGCGAGCGGCAACAATATGATCTCCGCTATGCAACAATCCGGCAAATGTTGAAAAAATAGCAGCCATGCCTGTAGCAAAAGCGTAGCCGGCTTCTGCTCCTTCCATAGCAACCACTTTATCTACAAATTCAGTTGTATTTGGACTGGTAAATCTGGCATAAATATTTTTGTTATTCTCTTCAGAAAAAGAAGCTCTCATATCTTCTGCATCGTCAAAAATAAAACTTGATGTCAAATATAAAGGTGCAGAATGTTCTCCATATTGCGAACGTTGCAATTGGTTTCTAATAGCTTGTGTTTCAAAATGTTTTTGTGTCATGACTTAATTTGTTGTTTTTTGTTTCTTTTTGGGCTTAAATACTTCATTTAATAAGTAGCTTAATTGAGTGTGTTCTATTAAAAAAGCATCATGTCCGTGAATTGATTTTATTTCTCTATACGTAACCTGTTTGCCTAACCTATTTAATAGAGATGCAGTTTCAATATTTTCTTTTGGAATAAAAAATAAATCACTGTCTATACCTATCATTATAACCTCTGCTTTTATCTTTTGAAAAGCCTCCTCTTCACTATTAAATTGTTTAGAAATATCTATAGAACTCAGTAAATGTATCATTACTTTGTATGCGTGAAGCGTAAAGCGTTCTTCTAATTTTTTACCGTGGTGCAACAGCCAACTTTCTACGCTAAATCGCTCGGCGACACCGTGTTTTGTTCTGTTAAATTTTTGTTTAAAAGAAACCGGTGTTCGGTAAAAAAGCATCGCCATCATACGGGCATCATGAAGTGGATTTTTAGAATTATTTAAAATTTGCATTTGTACTTTATTTTGCCCTAAAATCCAGTCTGAAGCCTTCCAATCTGAAGCAATTGGGATTAAATATTGTATTAAATCAGGAAAAAGTACGGCCATTTCCCAAGCAATTCCTCCACCCAAAGAACTTCCTATTACCGCATACAAACGGGTAATACCAAGCTGTTGAACAGCCAGACCAAAAAGTGCTGCAATATCTTTTGCAGTAAAAGCATCGTATTCAAATAAAATCTCGTCACTCTTATACCCATTTCCCGGAATATCAAATGCCAATATTGTATATTTTGTAGTATCTATTACTTTATGGTCACCTACTATAGCGTTCCACCAGCCATTTTCTCCTGCAACACTAGAGTTACCTGTTAGTGCATGGTTAATTAAAACCACCGGTGCTGTATGTAGTTGCTTCCCAAACAGTTGGTATGTAAGTACTATTTTATTGTAGGTATGCCCTTTCTCAGACCTAAAATTGGTTATTGCTATTTTTTTTAATGACTCCATCAATAATTATTTAAAAAATAAACTCGTACATCAACTAAAATTTGATGTACTTACTTAAATAATATTGTTAAAAAAAATGCAGGAAAACTACGTGCGAAGTAATTTACTTGAGTTATCTATCCAAAAATTGGTAGAATGTAGCACCTTCTTTACAGGGTAAAGGGTTGCTAAGGCTTCACAGGGTCTATTCCCTCTGCCTTTCTTGATAACAACATTCAATAAGCGTATGAACTATGCGACAAAATAACGTATTTAATTTTTCACATACAATTTTTTTTGAAATAAAATATTAAAATAATTTTTAATCATTTTTAAGTTTTGTACATTTGCACCTAATAATCCAAGAGGAAGGATTTGAACTGATTGCAACCTCTTTAAAAAAATGCTAAAGCAGTAAATTTTACTACTTTAAGCAGCCCAAAGCAATCTCCAAAATTCTTCTTCAACTAAAAATAAGATAAAAGTATGTCATATTTATTTACCTCCGAATCTGTTTCGGAAGGGCATCCTGATAAAGTTGCAGATCAAATTTCAGATGCGTTAATTGATAATTTTTTGGCTTTTGATAAAGACTCAAAAGTTGCTTGTGAAACCCTAGTTACTACCGGACAGGTAATTCTGGCCGGAGAAGTAAAATCTAAAACTTATCTAGATGTTCAAAAAATAGCTAGAGATGTAATTAACAAAATTGGTTATACCAAAAGTGAGTACATGTTTGACGGAAATTCATGCGGTGTTTTTTCGGCAATTCACGAACAATCAAAAGATATTAACCAAGGTGTTGATAGAGCTAAAAAAGAAGAGCAAGGTGCCGGAGATCAAGGAATGATGTTTGGATACGCTACAAAGGAAACAGAAAATTTTATGCCTTTGGCTCTTGACCTAAGTCATAAAATACTTATTGAATTAGCAGAACTTCGCAGAGAAAATGATGAAATTACCTATTTAAGACCCGATTCTAAAAGTCAGGTTACTATTGAATACAGTGATGATAACATTCCTCTAAAAATTAAAGATATTGTTGTGTCTACACAACATGACGACTTTGATGAAGATGATGATGCGATGCTTGCTAAAATTAAAAGCGATATTATCCATATTCTAATTCCTAGAGTAAAAGCCAAGTTACCCGATAATTTAAAAGCCTTATTTACTGATGAGATTAAGTATCATGTAAATCCGACCGGAAAATTTGTGATTGGTGGTCCACACGGAGATACCGGATTAACCGGAAGAAAAATTATTGTAGATACTTACGGAGGAAAAGGTGCGCATGGTGGTGGTGCATTTTCGGGGAAAGACCCAAGTAAAGTAGACCGTAGTGCTGCATATGCAACCAGACATATTGCTAAAAATATTGTTGCTGCAGGTGTTGCCGATGAAATTTTAATTCAGGTATCGTATGCTATTGGTGTTGTAGAACCTATGGGTATTTATGTAAATACTTACGGCACAGCGAAAGTTGATAAATCTGATGGTGAAATTGCTGCTATTATTTCTGAAATTTTTGATATGCGTCCAGCTGAAATTGAGAAAAGACTCAAATTAAGACAACCTATGTATTTAGAAACTGCTGCATACGGACATATGGGACGTAAAAATGAAACGGTTACTAAAACATTTGAAAATGTTGATGGAACTAAAAAAGTATTGGATGTAGAATTATTTACATGGGAAAAATTAGACTATGTAGATGATGTAAAGAAAGCTTTTGGCATATAAAAAACATGCTCATAAAGAACAAAAAGCGCATTTAACAATGCGCTTTTTGTTCTAATATGCTATTCTAAACCATCTATCACTGCTTGCATCTTTTTTTGCACATCAAAAGCCATTTGACCTAAGTCTTCATTTTCAACCGTACTCATAGATGCAATAGGATCTACAGCAGAAACTTCAATATCTCCGTTATCGTGTGCTTCTACAATAATATTACAAGGTAAAAACACTCCTATTTTATCTTCGATGGTTAACGCTTTGTGAGCAAAATGAGGATTACAAGCTCCCAAAATTTTGTACTTTTTAAAATCTACATCTAGCCTTTTCTTAAATGTTGTTTTTAAATCGATTTCGGTTAAAACGCCAAAACCTTCTTTTTTAAGTTCAGCTGTAACTTGTTCTACAGCTTTATCAAAATCTTTTTCTTTTAGTGTTTTATTAAAATAATAACTCATCGTATTTTTATTTAAAAGTTAAACTAATTTTTTTCTATTTTTTCTACCTCTTGAATAATTTCTTTTATTGGGGTATTGTCAATAAATACATCTTTTAACACGGCATCTCCATCTTTAACACTAACCAAAGCATAGGCTATTGTTGTTTTTAGCTGTGTAGCCTCTCTGTACAACTCTTCGGCAATGGGTGCTTTAGATTCTTCCATATAATACCTGTCAAACGGATACTGAATAGTTAAACGATATGGCGATTTAAACGACACATAAGATACTTTTGCCTTGATATAATTTGACGTGTTTTCGGGTAATTCTTTTGATACCGACACTATTTTTGCATAACCTAAAGAATCTGTATCTATAAGTACGTAAATAGCTTCGTTACGAGTCCAGTTTTTATCGTTAACAATAATGGTATTTGCTTCAAATGAGAGTTTTACATACTTTCCTCTAAACGGATCGGAAGGGTCTATAGGTGCTGTTTTAAATTTAAAATGAACACCTTCATCTAGTACTTTCTCTTTGCGTAAAATCATTTGTACAGGAACGTACAATTGTACCAATGCAATAACTATGAATATGTAAAAAAATATCTTCTTGTGTTTCATTTTAATCTCTTTTTTTTAGCATCCAATAGTTTGTTACAAAAAAACCGACACCAACCATTACAAATAATAAGCCTCTTATTATGAAATTTAAATCTGTGTCAAAAAACCTGCTTATTATTAAAGCTGTTATAATTAAAAGTCCGTAGTTTAATAGCCCTAAATGATGTCTTGATACACCTTCACCAATACTATGAATTCCTATTCCAAGAATTAATACATTTACTAAAATAACCGGTATTGATGAAAATATTCCAATTATAAAAAGAAATGTATAGACTATAAATAAGTATTTTAACGGCGTGTTTTTCCAATGCGTTTTATTAGGTGTACGTATTAAAATTGTGAGAGAACTCATAAATAAAATAACTGAACTTAAAAATTCGGGAGCTCTCAATAACTTTTCTCCGGTAAACGTACGTTGAATATGCTCCCAAAACCCATCAAAGCTCGCTATTAACAATAAAACAATCATTCCAAAAGAGCCTAAAATAAGATAGCTGTTTTTTGGTTGTTGATGGCTAAAAAAAGATGTTTTTCCTATCAAATAAAACAATCCGAAAAGGTTAAAATACGCAACATTTAGCAATATGCTACTAGTTGCAGCAACAGTTCCTAAAACAATTATTAACGATAAAGGAATAAGCCAGTTGTGAAATATAAAGAAATTACTTTGATGGTGTGTTTTGTACAATGTGTAATAATGAGGCATTATTGCTATTAGGAGTACCCAAAATAGATATGGCTCAACGTTAGGATAAGTCCAGTAGCCTAAATTACACGCATAAAAAGTAATTCCTACAATATATAGCAACGATATAAATGAAGATTTCATTACATACACTAAAGGCAAGCTCAATAGCATCCATACCAACACAAAATTGGTTAAACTTCCGTTCATATGGTAAATTTGGCTTATAAGTGAAATGTTTGCTCCTATAGCAAAAAATAAAAATGCAGCACTAGCCTCTCTCCAAACAGTACTATCAGTTTTTTTTAAAAGTGTATAACCGCTCAAAAATTGACCTAATAATAAAGGTATAAAAGCCATTATTGTTTTGGTTATTTTAGAAAAATTATCCCAATTATGAGCTACTATTAAAACAATACCAAGGCCTACGAGTAAAGCTCCCAATACTCCAAAAATTACAAAAAGTCTATTTTTAGAATCCTTTTTTTTCGTGTTGTAATATTCGGTTATTTTTACAGCAGTATCTTTTGAAATCACGTTTTCTTCAACAAGCTCCTTAATATCTTTAATTAGATTTCTCATAAATACATTTTTCCTTTTTACAAGACTACTAAGTTAGTTATTTTTAAATTCCTTTTCTGATTACAAGGTTACATATTTTGGTTTTAAATAGGTTTGTTCACCTTCATTTTAATTCCTTTCTCAACACAGGCTATCAAATTTAATTTGTTGATAACTCGGCAATCTAAAATCATAAAATTTGATTAAATTAGCCATTGAAAACAGAATCAATACACATATTATGCACGTAGCAATTGCAGGTAATATTGGAGCGGGTAAAACTACGCTAACCAAGCTTTTAGCAAAACATTACAAATGGGAACCTCATTACGAATCTGTAGATGAAAACCCTTATTTAGATGACTTTTACAGCGAGATGGAACGTTGGTCTTTTAATTTACAGGTTTACTTTTTAAATAGTAGATTCCGACAAATTTTAGAGATACGGGAAAGTGGTAAAAACATTATTCAAGACCGAACTATTTATGAGGATGCTCGTATTTTTGCTCCTAACTTACATGCAATGGGTTTAATGCCTAACAGAGATTTTCAAAACTACGAATCGTTGTTTGAGCTAATGGAACGCTTGGTAACACCTCCAGACTTGCTTATTTATTTAAGAGCGTCTATTCCAACATTAGTTGGGCAAATTCACAAAAGAGGGCGTGATTACGAAAATTCTATAAGTATAGATTATTTAAGTAGACTAAACGAACGCTATGAGGCTTGGATTTCAAAATATACTAAGGGAAAACTTTTAATTATTGAAGTAGATGATTTAGATTTTGTAGATAGCCGTGAAGATTTAGGTTTTGTGATTGATAAAATTGATGCTCAAATTAACGGATTGTTTTAATTCCGTATTACAATAATAAAAAAAGGCTCGCAATGCGAGCCTTTTTTAGTTAATTAAATTAACGGGTTATGATTTTTTGTTAGATGTTCTTCTAACTACTTTTACTTTATCTATATTTTCTAATTTATTTAGTTTAGCTTCTACTTCTTTATCTGTACCTTCAATCACTTTTTTCTCAGAAGTAGTTTCTCCATCTTTAGTTGTTATAATTTCAACATCGGCTTTTGTATTTTCACCATCGCCGGTTAATTTTACTTCAACTGTTTTAGTTGCATCATTTACATGAACTTCCATAATTTGCTCCATTTTTTCTTGCGTATTTGCAGAAACACCACTATCACTTGTTAAAGCAATACTAGGTGCTATTACCAATGCAACAACCGACATTAATTTTAATAAAATGTTTAATGATGGTCCTGAAGTATCTTTAAATGGATCTCCAACAGTATCTCCAACAACTGCAGATTTATGTGCATCTGTTCCTTTTCTACCTTGCTCTTCAATCATTTTTTTAGCATTATCCCAAGCACCTCCGGCATTTGATTGGAAAATTGCCATAAGTACTCCAGTTGTAGTAACTCCGGCTAGTAAACCTCCTAACATCTCAGCTCCTCCAATAAAACCTACTAATACAGGAACTACAATAGCTAATAAACCTGGTAATACCATTTCTCTAATAGAAGCTTTTGTAGAAATATCAACACATTTATCGTATTCCGCTACTCCATCAGCAGCATCAAATATTTTTCTATCAGCTTCAGAAGCTTTAGACATATCTGAATCGTATTTTTTCATTACTTCTAAGGCTGCTTTTAAAGCAGGAATATCTCTAAACTGACGACGAACTTCTTCTATCATTGCCATAGCTGCACGCCCTACTGCATTCATTGATAATGCAGAAAATACAAATGGTAACATTCCTCCAACTAATAATCCGGCCATAATATCAGGACGAGATACATCTATTGAAGTTACTTTTGCTGTTTTCATAAATGCTGCAAATAAAGCCAATGCTGTTAATGCTGCAGATGCAATTGCAAAACCTTTACCAATAGCAGCTGTAGTGTTTCCTACTGCGTCTAATTTATCTGTACGTTCACGTACTTCAGGTGGTAATTCTGCCATTTCAGCAATACCTCCGGCATTGTCAGAAATTGGTCCGTAAGCATCAACAGCTAACTGAATACCTGTGTTTGCAAGCATTCCTACCGCTGCAATTGCAATACCGTATAATCCTGCAAAATGATGTGATACTAAGATTGCTGCTGCAATAATAATAATTGGCAATGCTGTTGACATCATACCAACACCTAAACCAGCTATAATATTTGTAGCTGCTCCTGTTTCTGACTGAGCTACAATTGAATTTACAGGTTTTGTACCTGTACCTGTGTAATATTCTGTAACTTTTCCTACCAATAAACCAGCTACTAAACCAGCTATTGTTGCCCAAAATACGCCCATTGCTCCAGAAGGTAATCCTTCTACAGACTCAGGAATTAATGCATTAATAATAAAGTATGAAGCAACAACCATAAGTGCTGCCGATCCAAATTCTCCAATATTTAAAGCTGTTTGAGGATTTCCTCCGTCTTTAACCTTTACAAAGAATGTTCCTATAATAGACATTACAATACCAACTGCTGCTAATACCAATGGTAAATAAACAGCTCCTAATCCATCAAATTCAGGAGTAATAATTATTGCTCCAAGTACCATTGTACCAATAATTGAACCTACAAACGACTCAAATAAATCGGCTCCCATACCAGCAACATCTCCTACATTGTCACCTACGTTATCTGCAATTGTTGCAGGGTTTAACGGATGATCTTCAGGAATACCTGCCTCTACTTTACCAACAAGGTCGGCACCAACATCGGCTGCTTTGGTATAAATACCTCCACCTACACGTGCAAATAAGGCTATTGACGAAGCTCCTAATGAAAACCCAGAAAGTACGTTTAATACCATTGCTAAATTTTCATGACCAGACCACATTCCTTTATAGAACATAAATAATCCACTTAATCCTAGTACACCAAGTCCAACAACACCTAATCCCATAACTGCACCTCCGGCAAAAGCAACTTCTAAAGCTTTTCCTAATGATGTTCTAGCGGCATTGGTAGTTCTTACATTTGCTTTTGTTGCTACTCTCATTCCGATGAAACCTGCCAATGCTGAACATATAGCACCAATAACAAAAGATAGTGCTACCATTCCATTTGATCCTTCTTCCGAACTTCCTTTAAAGTACAGCAAAATTGCTACGGCCAATACAAATATTGAAAGTATTTTGTATTCGGCTTTCAAAAAAGACATTGCACCATCGGCAATGTTTTTAGCAATTCTTGACATTTTTTCATCTCCTTCATCTTGTTTAGTTACCCAAGCGTTTTTCATAAATACAAACACTAGAGCCAAAACACCAAATAAAGGCAAATAATTTACGATAATTTCCATTTTATAGTTGTTTGGTTTTAATAATTATTTTTCGGGGCTAAAATTAGTAAAATAAGGTAGATAAAAAAAACCACTTTTTATTTTTAAAAAGTGGTCTTAAAATTTATCCTTTTTTTACCTATTTATATTGTAAAGGTTCTTTTTTTCTTATGCTCGCTAAACTCATAGCGCTCAATACATTTATCTACTATTTCGTAAGCTTCATTTACATCTCCCCAGCCACCAACATCTACTTTTTTATCTTCCAAATCTTTATATACTTGAAAAAAGTGTTCAATTTCTTTTACTTGATGTGGGTTCATGTCTGAAATATCGTTTAACTTATTCCATATTGGGTCTGATATTGGTACACAAATTATTTTTTCATCGGGACCTTTTTCATCGGCCATATGAAAAACACCTATGGGTTTTACTTCCATTACACACATAGGAAATGTAGGTTCTGTACCTAAAACAAGTACATCTAACGGATCTTTATCTAGTGCTAATGTCTCCGGAATAAAACCGTAATCACCAGGGTACATCATTGATGAGAAAAGCATTCTATCAAATCTAATTTTATTAAGTACAAAATCGTACTCGTACTTATTTCTACTTCCTTTGGGTATTTCAATTAATACATCAAAGGTTTTTCTAATTTTAGAACTCATTTATTAATTTTTTGCAAAAGTACAAAATTACCCTTGTTTAACCTGCCAAATTCAAAACATTTAAAAGTGAAATCCGAAAGCTCCTTTTATTGCAAATTTGTTTGCTCCGGGAATATCGGTATAGCTTCCTCTCCAACTAAAATCAATTCGGAATACTTTAAAAATATTTCCGACACCTACACTGTACTCGTAATATCCTTTGGTTGGTGCTACATATGTTATATTTGATGCATTTAGTAATTTATTTTCATCTGATATATCTCCCCAAACACCTTTTATACCTACTATTTCTCTCAAATTTAATTTTTTAAGAAGCGGTATTCTAGAAAATAATCTTCCGTTAAAATTGTGTTCAATATGTAGTGAGGCGTAGGTATCTGTAACAAACTCGTAATAATCTAGTAAAGCATACGTGTTTTCAATTGTAAAATACGACTGATTTCCCGGTACAACACTTAACAGCCCTAAAGGTACTTCTCCAAATGTTTTTCCTACTTCAAAAGTGGTAAACATACGTCCGAAACCTCCAATTAAAATTGGTTGTTTATAGTAAAATTGTACTTTTTGATAATCAAAATCACTGTTAAAAACACCTTTCATACCTCTAGTATAGTTAAAATACAGTGTTGAATACGTGTCTGACACTTCATTTCTCTCTACACCATATCCTATTGTTTTTCTATTTGGCGTGTACTTGACTGAGAATTCTAATTCCGATTGTACAACTTCTGATGCTTTTATATTTGCCGTTTCATCAATCCAATAATCTAAATTAAAGGTACTAGGCGATGCTGATTTTAAAGTACGGTATGATGCGCCAACACGAAACTCCAAGTTGTGTTTAGGTTCTATAGAAACAAATACGTTTGATAGGTTAATTGATGTTAACTTGCTGTTATCTCCACTTGCAAAAAACGAAGATGATGCAAAACTTCTCCCCAACACATCGTTTGTGGTTGTTAAACTTACTCCTATTTGCTCTACATCACGCCTATTTCCTGCGCCAATAATAATTCTACTTTTGGGGTTTAACATCCATTTACCGGAAAGTCCATATTTAAACTGATTGTCTTTAAAACCGTAGGCTGTATATCCTTGTACACGCCAAGGTTCGTTTCCTCCCAAGTATGTTCTGGCTCCAACTCGTAAACGCAATCCTTCCACATCATTTTTTCCAAAGGTTGAAAATATAGGACCGTAATCAAATTTATTAAACTCTATATAGCCTGAACCTAAAATAGAAACCAGGTTATAGATTTGTTTAAATTTGGGAACTGTTGTAAGTGTATCTAATAACTTATAAATTCCTTGTTCGTTTTTATTTAGTTTTTCTTGCCTACTTTTTACCCAATAATCTTCAGCTTTATTATAAATTTCAGGATTGTAAACATCTACCTCTTCGGTATAAAATTTTTCTTTTTTGGGCTTGTTAAATTCGTAATTCTTATACATTGTTGTTCTTCGCCCGTAAACTCCTTTCGATTTTTCTTTTTTATTAAGACTAAAATCTGAGAGCATATAATCACGCTTCAATAGAAAAACAGAATCGTTTAGCACATCAAATTCTTGTTCTATATAAATATCTTTCACCCAGTTTATATTGGCGCTTCTAGTTGCTTGCATATTAATTTCTTTAATTGCAAATGTGCTGTCATTTACCCAAAAATCACCTTTAAAAGTCAGTTCGTTTTTTCTACGAGGATAGTATAAAATATTGTAACACCATTTATTATCTATATAAGCACTGTCAACCAACACGTAATTATAAGTAGAAACACCTGCCATTTTAGAAATTGGACTCACAAAACTTTTGTCAAAAATTTTAATATAGCTATCGTAAATATTGTAATCTACATACAAATCTTTTATAAAGCCTATAACATTTTGATTGGAATTAAACCCTGAATTTTTATTTGCCACCAAATCTTCTCGAAACTTTTTACCTCCTTTATTTTTTCCGTAAGCCTTATATACCGACTCATTTATAAAAATAGGTAAAAACGCTTTTCCTGTAATACGTGAAGTATCTATTCCTTTAAAAATAAATTCCATTCCTCTAAACAGCTTGCTTTTCATCATTGCGCTATCTACATTATTCATATCAAACTCAATTTTTTCGTATTTTTCGTACTGATATTGATCAAATAAGTAGATTCCGTTATGACGTTTTTTAGCCCAAATCTTTTTTAGAATGGCTATCGCCGGATTGCCTTTTTTCTTGACTTTTCCGGTATAAATAAACACTTCTTTTAACTGAGAAGCCTCTTCTTCTAATACAATTTTTAAGTTAAAATCTCTTCTGCTAATAGGTACTATTTTATCTTTAAACCCTAGAAAAGACACCATTATTTTAGTGTAATTTTTATCTGATTCTAAATAAAATTTACCATTTTCATCAGAAACGGTTCCGGTAGTAGAATCTACAAACAGAACGTTTGCAAACGGTATAGGCTGATTGTGTTTATCTACAATAAACCCACTGACTTTTACCTGTGCGTGAGTTGCAAAATACGCCAGTAAAAAAAGAATGTTGGTTATTTTAATTTTTAGTTCCATAATAAAAAACCTTTCAAGGTTATCTTGAAAGGGAATGTTATAGCAAAATTTATACCATTATTTAACGTATAAAACGTCTTTTACCGCCTTTATTACATCATTTGCATTTGGCAGCCACTCTTCTAATAAAACAGGTGAGTATGGTGCAGGTGTATCTGCTGTTGTAATTCTTTTAATAGGAGCATCTAAATAGTCAAATACATGCTCTTGTACTTGGTATGTAATTTCAGAAGAAACACTTGCGAAAGGCCAAGCTTCTTCAAGAATTACCAAGCGATTTGTCTTTTTTACAGAGTCGAATATGGTTTGATGATCCATAGGTCTTATTGTTCTCAAATCTATAATTTCAACAGAGATATTTTCTTTTTCTAAAGCTTCAGCAGCTTTAAAAGCTTCTTTAATTATTTTTCCAAAAGTAACAATGGTTACATCTGTTCCTTCTCTTTTAATATCTGCCACTCCAATTGGCACAATATATTCTCCTTCAGGAATTTCACCTTTATCCCCATACATTTGTTCAGATTCCATAAAAATAACCGGATCATCATCTCTAATAGCCGCTTTTAATAAGCCTTTTGCATCGTACGGAGTAGAAGGTACAATTACTTTTAAACCCGGTGTATTTGCAAACCAATTTTCAAAAGATTGTGAGTGTGTAGCTCCTAACTGTCCGGCTGATCCTGTTGGACCTCTAAATACAATAGGACAATTTAGCTGACCACCTGACATTTGTCTGATTTTAGCTGCATTATTTATAATTTGATCAATACCTACCAGAGAAAAGTTAAATGTCATAAATTCAACAATTGGTCTATTTCCATTCATTGCTGACCCTACAGAGATTCCTGCAAAACCTAATTCGGCAATTGGAGAATCAATTACTCGTTTTGGTCCAAATTCATCTAACATTCCTTTAGATGCTTTATATGCTCCATTGTACTCTGCTACCTCTTCACCTATTAGAAAAATAGATTCATCTCTACGCATTTCTTCACTCATTGCCTCGCATATAGCTTCTCTAAACTGTATTGTTTTCATGGTATCTGTTTTTAAGATTTGCAAAAGTAAGCATTTATAAAATTACTATCAAAAAAATAATGTTTTATAAAAAAATTTACTATGCACGCATAGTATTTTAATTTTTTTTAGTAATTTCGTAGCTGAAAACAAAAAAGCCGTGTAATTTTATACATAAATATTTAAAACAGGTAATAAAATGAAAATATTAGTTTGTATCAGTCACGTTCCAGATACTACGTCTAAAATCAATTTCACCGAAAATGATTCTAAATTTGACAGTAATGGCGTGCAATATGTAATAAACCCTTATGATGAATTTGCTTTAACCCGCGCAATGTGGTTTAAAGAAAAACAAGGTGCTAGCGTAACAGTGGTTAATGTTGGAAATGCTTCAACAGAACCTACCCTTCGTAAAGCACTAGCTATTGGTGCAGATGATGCCATAAGAGTTAACACAGAAGCTACTGACGGACTTAGCGTTGCTAAAGAATTAGCTGAAGTAGTTAAAAATGGTGGTTATGATCTTGTTCTTGCAGGAAAAGAATCTATAGATTATAATGGCGGTATGGTTCCGGGGATGCTTGCAACATTGCTAGACTTTAACTTTGTAAATGCCTGTATTGGTTTAGAAGTAGATGGAGATAAAGCAACTATTGCACGAGAAATTGACGGAGGTAAAGAAACCTTATCATGCAACTTACCACTTGTAATTGCAGGTCAAAAAGGAATGGTAGAAGAAAAAGATTTACGAATTCCTAACATGCGAGGTATTATGATGGCTCGTAAAAAACCGTTAAATGTTGTAGCTCCTGTAGGAGCTAATGCTGTTACTACAACAGTATCTTTTGAAAAACCTGCAGCAAAAGCTGCTTGTAAATTGGTTGATGCTGAACATGTAGAAGAGTTAATAGACCTTTTACACAACGAAGCAAAAGTTATCTAATCTTATTGTCTAATATCTAACATCAAAATAAAATATGTCAGTTTTAGTTTACACCGAATCATCGGAAGGAAAATTTAAAAAAGCCGCTTATGAAGTTACTTCATACGGGAAAAAAGTTGCAGAACAACTAGGGACTAATTTAGTAGTATTGGCAATAAATTCAGATGACCCTGCCGCACTATACGCATATGGTGCAGAAAAAGTATTAAATATAGCTAACGATTCATTAAATACATTTAATGCTAAAGTTTATGCAGATATTATAAAACAAGCTGCTGAAAAAGAACAAGCTCAAGTAGTTATTGTTGAGTCTAGTTCAAACAGTTTGTATTTAGCTCCAATTGTAGCCGTTAATTTAAACGCCGGATATACTAACAATGTAGTTACATTACCAAGTAGTACAGCTCCATTTGTAGTTAAAAGAAAAGCCTTTTCTAATAAGGCTTTTAACAATACTGAAATCCATAGTGATATAAAAGTATTGAGCTTGGCTAAAAATTCTTTCGGATTGGTTGAAAATAATGTCTCAGGAAGCACCGAAGATTTTTCTCCATTAATTATTGAAAGTGGTTTAACTTCAGAATCTGTTGAACGTACTACAGGAAAAGTTACCATTGCCGATGCTGACATTGTAGTATCGGGAGGAAGAGGTTTAAAAGGCCCTGAAAATTGGGGAATTGTAGAAGAACTCGCAGAAGTACTTGGTGCTGCCACAGCTTGCTCTAAGCCTGTTTCTGATTTAGGCTGGAGACCTCACAGCGAACACGTTGGACAAACAGGGAAACCTGTAGCTTCAAACTTGTACATTGCTATTGGTATTTCAGGAGCCATTCAACACTTGGCCGGAGTGAACTCATCAAAAGTTAAAGTCGTTATTAACACCGATCCTGAAGCACCTTTCTTTAAAGCTGCAGATTATGGTATTGTAGGGGATGCTTTTGAAGTTGTTCCTAAATTAATTGAAAAGTTAAAAGAATTTAAGGCAAATAACTCATAATTTTTATTAAATTGTGCCTCCAAAAGGCTGTCTAATTATTGGATATTAAAGTCCTTTGATTGGACAGCCTTTTTTGCTAATTTTTAAATTTATGAGTTTAGTACGACTTAATATTAAGGGTATTTCTTACAGTCAAACACAAAGCGGAGCTTACGCACTTGTACTCAGTGAAGTTGACGGCAATAGAACACTGCCAATAGTAATAGGTGCTTTTGAAGCTCAGTCAATAGCGATTGCTCTCGAAAAAGAAATAAAACCACCTCGCCCACTCACCCACGATTTGTTTAAAAGTTTTGCCGATAGATTTCATATTGTTATTAAACAAGTTATTATTCACAAACTGGTTGATGGCGTTTTTTATTCAAGTTTAATTTGCGAACGCGATGAAATTGAAGAAATTATAGATACCCGAACATCTGATGCTATTGCATTAGCAACTAGATTTAACGCTCCTATCTTTACCTATGAAAATATTTTAGATAAGGCAGGTATTTACCTTAAAATTAAAGAAGAACTCACTTCTGAAAAAGAAAAATTGGCACGTAAAGCCGATGAAAAAGAAGAAACAGAAAATATCTTTGAACCGGAAGTAGAAGAAACTTCACCACTCTCTAAACTCACCATTAAACAATTAAATAAAAAATTGAATGAAGCTGTTCAAAATGAAGATTATGAATTGGCAGCTAAAATTCGAGATGAAATAAATAAACGAACTTCAAAATAACCTTAAAACATGTTAAAAAAAATAAGTTTAGGTACATTACTACTCTTTTTAAGTACCATTACAGCAAATGCACAAGAAACCATTCAAGCTGCAATTATACCAAACCAAGGATTTTCATTCACTTCGTTATGGAGAGGTGTTTTGGGTATGTTTGTACTATTACTATTAGCCTATTTATTCAGCAGTAGTAGAAAACAAATAAACTGGAGAACTGTTGGGATTGGACTAACCGCTCAATTACTTATTGCATTTGGGGTTTTAAAAGTTCATTTTGTTCAAAGTACTTTTGAATTTGTAGGACATATTTTTGTAAAAATACTTGATTTCACTCGCGCCGGGAGTGAATTTTTATTAGGAGGAATGATGAATGTAGATTCTTTCGGATTTATTTTTGCATTTCAAGTGCTTCCAACCATCATTTTCTTTTCAGCATTAACTTCTCTATTATTTTATTTAGGCGTTATTCAATATGTTGTTAAAGGAATGGCTTGGGTACTAACTAAATTACTACATATTTCTGGTGCTGAAAGTTTATCTGTTGCCGGAAACATTTTCTTAGGACAAACAGAAGCGCCTTTGATGATTAAAGCTTATTTAGAAAAAATGACCAAATCTGAGATTTTATTGGTAATGGTTGGTGGTATGGCAACCGTAGCCGGTGGTGTGCTTGCCGCTTATATTGGGTTTTTAGGAGGCGATGACCCGGCACTTAGATTGGTGTTTGCAAAACATTTACTTGCAGCATCTGTAATGGCTGCTCCGGGAGCTATTGTGGTTTCTAAAATGCTTTATCCTGAAACTGAAAAAATAAATACCGATGTTCACGTATCACAAGATAAAATTGGGTCAAATATTTTAGATGCTATTTCAAACGGAACTACAGAAGGACTTAAACTTGCTGTAAATGTTGCCGCAATGCTTCTTGTATTTATCGCCTTTATTGCAATGATAAATTACAGCTTAGGCAAAGTGGGATCGTTAACGGGTTTAAACGGATGGTTAGCTGAAAACACTGCATATCAAAGCTTTTCTCTTGAGTCTATTTTAGGAACCATATTTGCCCCTTTAATGTGGCTTATTGGCGTTGCTAAAGAAGATGTAATGCTTATGGGGCAATTGCTAGGTGTTAAACTTGCCGCAAGTGAATTTGTAGGTTATATTCAATTGGCAGAATTAAAAGACGTAACTAGTGTCACACATTTTACCTATAACAAATCTGTTATTATGGCAACCTATATGCTTTGTGGATTTGCTAACTTTGCTTCTATAGGTATTCAAATAGGAGGTATTGGTTCGTTAGCTCCGGGAAAAAGAAAAACATTGTCTGAATTTGGTATTAAAGCATTAATTGGAGGCTCTTTAGCTTCTCTTTTATCAGCAACCATTGCCGGAATGATTATTGGCTAAACAATAAATCCGCTTAAAATTACTTACTAATTAATGAAACAATATTTAGATTTAATCAAACACGTTCGCGATAACGGCGCTCTTAAAGAAGACCGAACCGGTACAGGAACAAGAAGTGTTTTTGGATACCAAATGCGATTCGATTTAAGTGAAGGATTTCCTATGTTAACTACTAAAAAACTTCATTTAAAATCTATTATTCACGAACTCTTGTGGTTTCTAAAAGGAGATACCAATATTGAATATCTTAAAGAACACAACGTTAAAATTTGGGATGCTTGGGCCGATGAAAATGGCGATTTAGGCCCCGTTTACGGCCATCAATGGCGTAACTGGAACAGTGAAGGTATTGATCAAATTTCAGAAGTAATAGAAACCATAAAAACAAATCCTGACAGTAGAAGAATGTTGGTTTCTGCTTGGAATCCGAGTGTTTTGCCCGATACATCTGTCTCTTTTTCAGAAAATGTAGCAAACGGAAAAGCTGCTTTGCCTCCTTGTCATGCTTTTTTTCAATTTTATGTAAGTAATGGAAAATTATCATGTCAACTTTATCAAAGAAGTGCCGATATTTTTTTAGGCGTTCCTTTTAACATAGCTTCATATGCATTACTCACAATGATGATGGCGCAAGTGTGCGATTTAGAAGCCGGAGATTTTATCCATACATTTGGAGATGCTCATATTTACAATAACCACATAGAGCAAATTAATATTCAGCTAGAAAGAACACCTAGAGAATTGCCAATTATGGAAATAAACCCAAATGTAAAAAACATCTTTGATTTTACATTTGAAGACTTTAATTTAGTAAATTACAACCCTCATCCACATATAAAGGGGAAAGTTTCAATATAAAATTGCTTAAAAATAATCATGGATACACTACAATTAAAAAATAAAATCATTCAAAGAATCATTCAAATTGACGATGTTAATTTGTTAAAATCAATAGAACAAGTTTTTAGTGCTTCAGATAAAAATATCTTAAACTTTCTATCATTTATAAACGATAAAAAACAGCTAGAAAATATAGATGAAACCGAAAACTTTACCGATTATATTAAAGAGTGGGTAAAAAGTATGTAACCTCTTTTTTTGAAATAACAACTGGTTTAATTTAACTACAGAATGATTACAATTATAGCCGCCATAGCCAAAAATAATGCTTTAGGTAAGAATAATAAGCTTATCTGGTATTTGCCTGCCGATTTAAAACGATTTAAAAAGGTTACTTCTAACCATTGTGTTATTATGGGGCGTAAAACATTTGAATCGTTAGGAAAACCGTTGCCAAATAGAACAAATATTATTATTACTCGAAACCCAAATTATACTGCTGAAGGGTGTATTGTTGTTCACTCGTTGCAAGAGGCTCTTAAGGCTGCCGAAATTGACGAAAATCCTTTTATTTTAGGTGGTGCCGAAATTTACAAACAAGCCATTAAAATAGCAGACAAACTTGATCTTACTTTTGTACACCACACATTTGATGCCGATGCTTTCTTTCCTAAAATAGATAAAAACAGGTGGAAAGAAACCAAAAGAGAAGATTTTAAAAGTGACGACAAAAATAAGTTTGACTACAGTTTTGTTACTTTTGAGCGTATTGCTTAATTAATAGCTATTACATAGGGCAGTCTAGCTTGAATTCCTTTAAGGTTTGCCATTGATTTTAACTCTTTGTAGAGTTGGTAATTATCAACCCCAAATGTTTCAATCAACAACGCTTCTTCTGTTTTCATAAAGGGAAATACGTCAAATTTATTTTTAAGATTCAATTTGTAACTAGGATAATTACGGACTCTATAATCGGTTACATCTGCTAATTCTGCCGCATATTTAACAGCGTCTTCTAAACCTCCAATCTCATCAACCAATCCTTTATTTAAGGCATCTGCACCCGTCCAAACACGCCCTTGAGCAATTTTATTCACTTCATCAACACTCATTGCTCTTCCTTCAGAAACTCGTTCTAAAAAAGTAGTGTAAACCATTTCGACACTTTCTGTAGTTACTGCTCTAAACTCATCGGTCATTGGTTCAAAAACACTGTAATTGGCACTTTTATTGGTATGCACTTGCTCTGCATTAATTCCAATGTTTTTAGCAAATTTATGTACGTTTGGAAGCATTCCAAAAACACCTATAGACCCGGTGATAGTTGTTGGCTCTGCAAATATTTTGTCGGCGTTACAAGCAATATAATATCCTCCCGATGCTGCCAAATTACCCATTGAAACTACCAACGGTTTTTCTTTTTTTGTAAGTGCAAGTTCTCTCCATATTAACTCCGATGCCAAAGCACTCCCTCCGGGAGAATTAATTCGTAAAACAACAGCTTTAACACTTTTTGTGCTTCGCGCTTTTTTTAATGCCTTAATAATTAATTCTTGACCTATATGATCCTCATCTCCTTCTCCATAAATAATTTCGCCCTGTGCATAAATTACTGCTATTTTAGTTGTTGCAGTAGATTTAATTCTTCCTTTTCCGGTTGAAATATAATCTGCTATTGATATTGTTTTTAGTTTTTCATCTAAAGAAACTGCTGCGGCTATTTTTAATTTGGCATTGTATTCATCTATATAAATAGCCTCATCAATCAGTTTGTTTTCTATAGCTAATTTTGCATTTCTGGCCAATAAATTATCGGCAATAACATTAAGCTCTTCAATAGTTTTATTTCTACTTTTTGATATCTCAACCAACATTTCGTTCCAAATAGATTTTAAAAAAGAGGTTATTTGCTCTCTATTTGCATTGCTCATTTTGTTAGCTAAAAAAGGTTCTACGGCGCTTTTGTATTTTCCGTGCCGAATCACTTCCATTTTAACTCCATATTTATCTTCAAAATCTTTATAAAACAACACTTCAGAAGAAAGTCCTTTAAAGCTTACCTCTCCAACAGCATTCATAAAAACAGAATCGGCAACCGAACATAGGTAGTACGATTTTTGGGTATACATATCGGCATACGCTTTTATAAATTTACCCGATGTTTTAAAATCTTCTAATTTTTTTCTAAGTGCTTGGGTTTGTGCAATACCGGCATTTACTCCATTTGTAACAATACTAATTCCAACAATATGCGCATCGTCTTTTGCGTTTTCTATCGCATTTAAAATTTGATTTAACCCTATTTTTTTATCTTTTGAACCATTAATAACCTCTAACGCTTCTGCAAGAGGGTTGCTATTTTTAGGAGCGTAATCTTTTACTAATGTTTCTAAATTAATTTCTAAAACGGTATTGTTTGACACCTTAATTTTATCATTAGACTCAAGTATATTTACTACTAAAACAAAAACAGCAAACACCATTAACAAAGCCAGTAACGTTCCTAAAATAGAAGCTGTAAGATTTCTTAAAAATTTCATTTTTATAAATTATTTAATACGTATAAATCTTTTTTTGAAGAACATATTTTATCGCAAAATGTTCATAAGTTGAACAACAAAGATATGTTTTTAAATGATACTTTTCTTTTCTTTGTATTTGCATATGCAAATTGTTAGAACTACATATTTATCTTTAGGAAGTAACCTAGGAAATAAGCTCCATAATTTACAACAAGCAGTAGACCAAATTGCTGAAAAAATAGGGGCTGTTTCTAAAATTTCTTCTGTTTACAAAACAGCTTCTTGGGGTTTTGAAAGTGATGATTTTTTTAATATTTGTATTGAAGTTGCTACCAGTTTAAACCCTGAAAATTTACTAAAAGTAATTCACGAAATTGAAGCTTCTTTAGGAAGAAAAAAGTCAAAATCAAAAGCGTACAATGCAAGAACAATAGATATTGACGTGTTGCTTTTTGATACTGAAATTATTTTTTCAAAAGATTTAATTGTTCCTCATAAAGAGATGATGAACCGTAAATTTGTAATAATTCCTTTGGCAGAAATAGCACCACACTTAATTCATCCTATAGAAAAACAACACATTCATATTTGTGCTAAAAACTGTACTGATGACAGTCGTATAGAAAAAACAAATGAAGTTTTAAAACGACCTATTTCCATATCAGAAAAATTTAATTACATTGCTATTGAAGGAAATATTGGTGCCGGTAAAACAACGTTAACCAATATGATTGCAGAAGATTACAATGCAAAAATGGTGTTAGAGCGTTTTGCCGACAATCCGTTTTTACCAAAGTTTTACAAAGACAATGAGCGCTATGCCTTTCCGTTAGAAATGAGTTTTTTGGCAGATAGATACCAACAACTTTCAGATGATTTAGCGCAGTACGACTTGTTTAAAAATTTTATTGTTTCAGATTATTACATTTTTAAATCACTCATTTTTGCACAAGTTACGTTACAAAAAGACGAGTATTTTTTATACCGTAAAATGTTTGACATTATGTACAAAGAAATTTCTAAACCTGATTTGTACATTTACCTATATCAAAATACCAAACGTTTGATTGAAAATATTAAAAAAAGAGGAAGAGATTACGAACAAAATATTGCACCTGAATACCTAGAAAAAATACACAAAGGGTATTTAAATTTTGTAAAAACAGAACAGCATTTAAACACGCTAATTATAGATATTTCTGATAAAGATTTTGTAAATAATCCTGAAGATTATGTAACTATAATAGATATTATTAAAAACGCATAAACTATTTTTATAGTTCTAATTTTTCAGCAAAATAGGCACAAAAATCGCGCATTGTAGCACTCATTTTATCATCGTTTGTAGCTCTTTCAAAAGTATTCGCCATAGAAACTAAAGTTTGATGAAAAAATTGTTTCATCTCGTCTACAGGCATATCTTTTGTCCATAAATCCATACGTAACGTATCTTTTGCTTTATGATCCCAAACCGATATCATAATTGCCTTTGCTTCTTCATTGGTAATGCCTCCGTCTTCGGCTGTCCAACTTAAAGCCTCCGGAACTTTATTTTCGTCTAACCCAACTTTAAATTCAATTTTTGATGTATGTGCTATAGCCATTATTTTCTAGGTTTGTATTTAGATTTTAAAAAAATATCATCTGCATTTGTTTGCAAAAGCTGCTGCAAAGTTACATGATTATTTTTCATATAAGCCCTTACAATTTGCCATCCTACCCAAACACCTATTTTACCCGGAGATTCCTTATCTAAATCCATATAAAATTTAGAAAATGGAGCATTGGCTACAAAGCGAGTGTATAATTTTACATTTGTACTATACAGCAATTTATTTTCAATAAAATACTTCCACACTTCTACTTCATTTGCTTGAGCCCAAGCCAATTTGGTATTGTTCCAGCCCATTTTTTGAGCATCGGTTATCGCTGGTAAGTAACTATCTATCAAGTACATTTTTTTTCCTTCATCAATTATAGTATGTAAAAACTGTCGACTTCTACTCGGAATAAAATAATGTTCGCTAATTGCCTTTGCCATATCTACAACCAATTGTGACTTGTCGAAGTTTTGAGATAAATACTCTGGGAAATCTTGATATACCGTATTGTTTTTACCTAAATACAGGTCTAACGAAACAAATAATAAACTGTCAGCATATATCACCCTGTTTTGATAGTCTAAATTGGTAATAAGTGTAATTATTTTAGGCGACTTAAAGCTAGGGTGGTAGTATTTTACGTGTTGAAACAAATTTGCTATTTGAGGTTTCTCTTTCTCAAAGTTTGGAAATACTTTTTGAGCTTCTTCAAACAACGTACGCTCTATGCTATCATTTATCTTGTTAATCCAAACACTATCAGGTGTTTGACTTGGAAATAAATAAGGATACTCTTGCTTTACTTTAAAAAATGTTTCGGGTGTAGCATTGTAGTATTTGGTGTCAAACCTATCAACTAAAACCTTTACTTTTAATTTTGAAACGAGTTCCTCTGTTTTATTTTCCTTTTTACAAGAAGCAAAGGAGAATAAAATAATTAGTAGAATAAAATATCTGTTCATTAATTTCTATATTTACGCTTTTGTTTACAGAACGCTAAAATTACTAAATTAGTTTAATTATGGATACTGAAAAAGTAGTAGATTATATTGTTTCTTGGTTAAAAAAATATGCACACCAAGCAAATGTTAGTGGTTTTGTTGTTGGAGTTTCGGGAGGAATTGATTCTGCCGTTACCTCAGCCTTATGTGCTAAAACCGGACTTTCTGTTTTATGTCTTGAAATGCCCATACATCAGGCTGAAAATCAAGTGTCCAGAGCTAAAGAACACATTGCGCATTTAAAGAATCATTTTTCAAATGTGCAGGCAGTAACTGTAAATTTAACCGATACTTTTGAACACTTTAAAATGGCTGTACCTACAACAGGTAGCTCTAGTGATACTGTAAATTTATCGCTTGCTAATACAAGAGCTAGACTGCGAATGACTGCTCTTTATTATTTTGCCGGACTGCATGGCTATTTGGTTGCCGGAACAGGAAATAAAGTGGAAGATTTTGGTGTTGGCTTTTTTACTAAATATGGAGATGGTGGTGTAGATTTAAGTCCAATTGCAGACTTATTAAAATCTGAAGTTTATAAAATTGCACAAATTTTAACCATTCCAGAGTCTATTATGAATGCCAAACCTACCGACGGATTATTTGGCGATAGTAGATCGGATGAAGACCAACTTGGTGCCTCTTACGACGAACTTGAATGGGCTATGGAACAAGCGGAATTAGGAAAAACAAGCAACGATTTTAACGGTAGAGATAAAATTGTGTTCGATATTTACACACAACGCAACAGTGCAAATAAGCATAAAATGAAAGCAATTCCCGTTTGTATTATTCCAGAGAGTCTTAAATAACTCTATTCAAACGTTCAAACAAACGCTGTTTTAAACCGGTGTAATTTACCACTGTTTCTAACACTTGTTCTCTTTGCTCTTCTTTTTCAATTTCTGATATAAGTGCTTTTATTTTTTGTTCTATAAGTACTCTTCTCAAGTTATAAATGGCATCTAAAACCATTTTAGATAGTACACTTTCTTTACTTTTTACTATAATATCTTTTTTCTCCCAATTACTTAGGCTGTGTTTTTCATCATCCATTAAAATATTGGTAACCATGTTTGCTATTTCTATATTGGGATGATTTACAAAAGCATCTACAATTACTGCTTTTTCCTGATTTAGCTGATGAATAATTTCGTAGTAAATTTGCTTAAAATTTTCATCGGTAAACTCTACCTCATCGTCTTGCAAATTCAAATAAATTTCTCTTGATATTACATTGGTAAACTTTACTTTTTTTAACGGTTGCGTTTCCGGTTCTGCCGTAGCTTCATCATTTGTAACATAATCGATAAACTCTACTTCTTTATTTCCGTACAGCAATAAAATTTTAATAATTTCGCGTTCGTATTTTTTTAGCTCGTCTATTTCTTTTGCTTGTGACGTTTTTTGAAGTTTTGGAGCTAATTTAGCTACCGGTTTTTTAGAAGCTTCTCTTTGTTCTTTTTTGTCTAACTGTGCCAATTCATTAAAAAGAACTTCTTCAGAAATACTCATAATTCTTGAGCACTCTTGTATGTATACTTCTTGCTGGATTCTATCCGGAATTTTTGAAATACTCACTACAATATCACGAATTAGTCCTGCTTTTTTCACAGGATCATCTTGTGCATCTTTCATTAACAAAGAAACTTTAAAATTAATAAAGTCCTTTGCGTTATTTTGTAAATATTCTTTTAACTCGTTTGTAGAAACTTTTTTAGCAAAACTATCCGGATCATCGCCATCAGGAAACGAAAGCACTTTTACGTTCATTCCTTGCTCTAATATAAGATCTATTCCTCTAAGAGAAGCTCTTATTCCGGCAGCATCACCATCAAAAAGAATGGTGATATTTTTTGTTAAACGATTTATTAATCGAATTTGATTTTCGGTAAGTGCCGTTCCGGAAGAAGCTACAACATTATCAATTCCAGATTGATGAAATGAAATAACGTCGGTATACCCTTCAACCAAATAACAATTATCTAACTTGGCAATACTTTGCTTTGCGTGGTAAATACCGTATAGAATGTTGCTTTTATGATAAATTTCGCTGTCGGGCGAGTTTAAATACTTGGCTGCTTTTTTATCATTTCCTAAAATTCTTCCTCCAAAACCAAGTACTCTACCGCTCATACTGTGAATTGGGAACATAACACGTCCTTTAAACCTATCAAATTGCTTTGTTCCTGTTGCTGAAAGTAAATCTTGCTTTACAATTGTGAGTCCGGTAGATTCTAAATATTTTAGGTTATATCCTTTATTTAAGGCTTCATTGGTAAAAGCATCCCATTCGTTTAACGAATATCCCAACTGGAATTTTCGAATAATTTCATCGGTAAAACCTCTTTCTTTAAAATAGGTTAATCCTATTGCTTTACCTTGTTCGTCTTCCCATAAAATTTGCTGAAAATAATCTCTTGCGAACTCAGATACCAAAAACATACTTTCTCGCTCATCGGCTTGTTGTTTTTGCTCATCGGTTTGCTCGGTTTCTTCTATTTCAATATTATATTTTTTGGCTAAATAACGTATTGCTTCAGGATATGAGTAATGCTCGTGTTCCATAAGAAACGAAATCACATTTCCTCCTTTTCCGGTACTAAAATCTTTCCAGATTTGTTTTACAGGCGAAACCATAAACGAAGGTGTTCGCTCATCAGAAAAAGGACTTAAGCCTTTAAAGTTACTGCCTGCTTTTTTTAACTGTACAAATTCTCCTATAACTTCTTCTACACGAGCAGTTTCAAAAACGCTGTCTATGGTATTTCTAGATATCAATTGTAGTTTGTTATTAAATTTGTTAAAACCGTTAAAAAAGTCACCCTTTGTGTAGGGTGACTGACTAATAATAAATTGGCTACGAGACTGCTTTTAATTTTTTAAGTGTTGACTTGTTTATTTTGTCTCGAGCATATTTTTTGGTAATTCTAAGTTCTGTTTCTCCTGAGCCCGGCAATTCAAACATAGCGTCTGTTAAAATTGCTTCGCAAAGTGAACGCAAGCCTCTAGCTCCAAGTTTGTATTCTACTGCCTTATCAACAATATACATAAGTGCTTTTTCATCTATAGAAAAATCGATACCATCCATTTTAAATAAACGTTGGTATTGTTTTATAATTGAGTTTTTTGGTTCTGTTAAAATAGCTCTTAGTGTATTTGCATCTAACGGATTCATGTGTGTTAATACAGGCAATCGTCCTATAATCTCAGGAATTAAACCAAAATCTTTTAAATCTTTTGGAATAATGTACTGCAACATATTTCCTTCATCAATTCTATCTTCTTTAATTGAAGCTCCATAACCTACAGCTTGTCTGTTTAAACGTTTTCCTATAATCTTATCTATACCGGAAAAAGCTCCTCCTGCTACAAAAAGAATATTTTTTGTGTTTACCTCAATAAATTTTTGGTCGGGATGTTTTCTACCTCCTTTTGGCGGTACATTTACTACCGAACCTTCTAATAATTTAAGTAAAGCTTGTTGTACGCCTTCTCCAGAAACATCTCTAGTAATAGAAGGGTTGTCTGATTTTCGAGCTATTTTATCAATTTCATCGATAAATACAATTCCTCTTTCTGCTTTTGACACATCGTAATCTGCGGCTTGTAATAAACGTGTTAAAATAGTTTCTACATCTTCTCCTACATAACCGGCTTCTGTTAAAACCGTTGCATCTACAATACAAAAAGGAACATTAAGCATTCTGGCAATGGTACGAGCTATTAATGTTTTTCCTGTACCTGTTTCTCCTACTAAAATAATATTACTCTTTTCAATTTCAATATCATCTTCTTCTGTTGTAGGAGGTTGTAATAATCGTTTATAATGATTGTAAACAGCAACAGACATTACTCGTTTTGCCTGTGTTTGCCCAATCATGTATTGGTCTAAAAACTCTTTTATTTCTCTTGGTTTTTTTACAATTAGCTCTGAGGTAAGCGTAGAAGAATTTTGCTCTGCAATTTCTTCCATAACAATTCCATGCGCTTGTTCTATACATTTATCGCATATGTGGGCATCTAACCCGGCTATTAGTAAATCTGTTTCCGGTTTTTTTCTACCACAAAAAGAGCATTCTAAAACTTCTTCCTTTGCCATGTGTTTACTTTCTAATTAAAATTTCGTCAATCATTCCGTATTCTTTAGCTTCACTAGCTTTCATCCAATAATCACGGTCAGAGTCCTTGGTTACTTTTTCCATAGGTTGTCCTGAGTGTTTTGAGATTATTTGGTATAACTCATCTTTCAATTTGAGTATTTCACGAGCTGTAATTTCAATATCACTAGCTTGTCCTTGAGCTCCTCCTAAAGGTTGGTGAATCATAATTCTAGAATGTGGCAATGCAGAGCGTTTTCCTTTTTCACCGGCACACATAAGCACTGCTCCCATAGAAGCTGCCATTCCTGTACAAATTGTGGCTACATCGGGTTTAATAAACTGCATTGTGTCGTACATTCCTAAACCTGCATACACACTTCCTCCTGGAGAATTAATGTAAATAGAAATATCTTTAGAGTTATCTACACTTTCTAAAAACAACAATTGTGCTTGAATAATATTAGCTACATAATCATCAATAGCTGTTCCTAAAAAAATAATTCGATCCATCATTAAACGTGAAAACACGTCCATTTGAGCAACATTTAACTGACGCTCTTCTATAATATAAGGTGTAACGCTACTCACCAATTTATCGTAGTGCATACTGTTAATTCCATGGTGTTTTGTAGCAAATTTTTTGAATTCTTTTCCGTAATCCATTTTACAGGGTTTTATAGATGTTTAATTTGTAAAGATAAGAAGTATTTCTTTATTTTGGATATATCATACGATATCTCTCTTTTTTAAGCTGTTTTTCGGTATATTTGAAACTCTTTTAACTTGTTTTTATTATGAATATCTATCGTAAACTTACCATTTTTTTCTTTCTGCTTCAAACCGCAATTAATGCACAAAATTACAAGCAGCGGCTAAACAGTATTGATGTACAGAACTACAAGCTAAACATTACTGTTAACGATTCAACCAATTTGATATATGCTACCGCCAATATTTCTGTAAAGTTTAAACAAATTGCAAAACAGTTTTATTTAGATTTAGCAACTAAAGATAATTCTGGTAAAGGAATGATTGTAGAGGCTGTTTTTCAAAATAATGATACTATTCTTTATACTCATAATAACAACCAACTTTACATTTACCCTAAAAAAACAACTACTGACAGTACGTATACATACACTATTAAATACCGCGGAATACCAAAAGACGGACTTATTGTAAGTGAAAATTTATATGGTGATAGAACTTTTTTTGGAGATAATTGGCCTAATAGAGCACATCATTGGTTTCCTTGCGTAGATCACCCTTCTGATAAGGCTACCGTAACTTATGAAATAACAGCTCCCAATCACTACCAAGTAATTGCCAATGGCGTTTTAGTAGAAGAAACTAACCTTAATAATTTACTAAATAAATACGTATGGAAAACTTCCGTCCCAATTCCTACAAAAGTGATGGTTATTGGCATTGCTAATTTTGCCGTGCAACACATAGGACTTGTGCACAATGTCCCCGTTTCTACTTGGGTGTACCCACAAACAAAAGAATTAGGGTTTTACGACTTTAAAGTGGCTAAAAAAGTACTGAATTGGTTTATTGAAAATATTGATGAATATCCGTATTCAAAACTTGCTAATGTACAGTCTAAAACTAGGTTTGGAGGAATGGAAAATGCCGGAAATATTTTTTACTTTGAAAAATCGGTTACCGGAAAACAAGAACATGAAGATTTAATTGCTCACGAAATTGCACACCAATGGTTTGGGAATACTGCAAGTGAAATTGATTGGCCTCATTTATGGCTTAGCGAAGGCTTTGCTACCTATTTCACCGATTTGTATATTTTAGAAACCCAAGGTGCTGAAGCATTTCAAAAAAGAATGCAACAAGAACGAACTACGGTTTTAAATTTTTACAAAAGAAAACAAACACCGGTAATTGATCTAAAAACTACCAATTACATGCAACTTCTCAATCCTAATTCTTATCAAAAAGGTGCTTGGGTGTTGCACATGCTTCGTAAAAAATTAGGCGATGATTTATTTTGGAAAGGCATTAAAACGTATTACAAAAAATATAAATTTAAAAATGCTTCTACAACTCAATTTAAAAATGTAATGGCCAATGTATCTGGAAAAAATTTAGATTCTTTTTTTTCACAATGGCTTGAAAAACCAGGACACCCTATACTAAAAACCAATTGGATTTACGCAGCTGATAAAGTACGTATTATTATAAGTCAAATTCAGGAAAACGGGTTTGATTTCCCTCTTGATGTTGAACTTATATATGCCGATGGAACTACCGAAATAAAAAGGCTAAATGTTACTTACAAAGGTGCTCCCTACGAAATTTCAACAAAAAAAGAAGTTGTACGTATTAATTTTGATCCAAATACTTGGTTATTATTTGAAATGGTTAGCAATTAATTATGAATTGCCCCTTATGTAATTCAAAATCGGAGTTGTTTTCAACAATTAAAGAAACTCCTTACTACAAGTGTTGCACTTGCAAGGGCATATTTATGCATCCTAACTTTTTTGTATCCAATACTGCCGAAAAAAAAAGATACCAAACCCACAATAACGATGTAAACGACCCACACTACCAACAGTTTGTAAATCCTATAGTTTCTAATATTTTAAAATGTTTTAACACCAAACATCATGGTCTTGATTTTGGTAGCGGAACAGGACCGGTTATTACAAAATTACTTCGAGATGCCAATTACAACGTAACAACCTACGATCCTTTTTTTGATAATAACATACACGCTTTAAAAACCAACTATAATTTTATTGCTTGTTGCGAGGTTATTGAACATTTTCATAACCCAAACAAAGAGTTTAAATTACTAAAATCACTGTTAAAGCCCAAAGGAAAATTGTTTTGTATGACCGAAGTTTACCACAAAGGCATTAACTTTGAAAATTGGTATTACAAAAACGATGAAACTCACGTATTTTTTTACCAAAAAGATACTTTTGAATGGATTCAAAAAAACATGCACTTTTCAAAAGTAAGTGTGCAAAACAGACTCATAATATTTGAATCTTAACTTTTAAAAGTATTTTATATAAGCCTTTAACTGTTAGGTTTGCTAATTTATTAACACTTATCTTTGCAAAAAAACTACGAATGACTTTTTCTGATTTAAACTTAAATCGATTTTTACTAGATGCCTTGGATGAAATGGGGCTTACAAAACCAACACCCATTCAAGAGAAAGCTTTTTCGGTAATTCTAAGCAGTAGAGATATGGTAGGTATTGCGCAGACAGGTACTGGTAAAACATACGCGTACTTACTTCCTATTTTAACACAGTTACGCTATTCTGACCAAAAAAGTCCTCGTGTTTTAATTGTAGTTCCTACTCGAGAGCTGGTAGTACAGGTAATTCAAGAAATTAAAAACCTTACTACCTATATAAATGTTAGGTATACCGGAGTTTATGGAGGCACTAATATTAACAAGCAAAAAGAATTGGTTTTTTCGGGGCAAGACATTATTGTTGCCACACCCGGAAGATTGTTAGATTTAACTTTAGACGGAATTTTAAAACTAAAAACCATTCAAAAACTCGTTATAGATGAGGTTGACGAAATGCTAAATTTAGGTTTTAGAGCGCAACTAATTACAGTGTTAGATTTGCTTCCCAAAAAACGTCAGAGTATTTTATTTTCAGCCACTTTAACAAAAGAAGTTGCCGATTTACTTCATCAGTTTTTTAAATCGCCTGTTAAAATTGAAGTTGAAGGTAGTGGTAATCCTCTAAAAACAATTCAGCAATTAGCATATCCTGTCCCAAATTTTTACACAAAAGTTACCTTTTTAGCACAGCTTTTACAAGATAAAGAGACCTTTAACAAAGTGTTGGTGTTTGTAAAAAACAAGAAACACGCAAATCTTTTATACGAGACTTTATCTGAGTTACTTCCTAAGCAAGTAGATGTAATTCATTCTAATAAAACTCAAAATTACAGGTTGCGGTCTGTAAAAAACTTTGAAAAAGGATTTTTTAATGTATTAATTGCTACTGATATTATTGCTAGAGGATTGGATATTTTAGATGTAAGCCACGTTATTAATTTTAGCATTCCTAAAGAGCCTGAAAACTACATTCATAGGATAGGTAGGACAGGGCGTGCAGAAAAAAAAGGAGTTGCTATTTCTTTTTTTACTGAAAATGAAGCTGAATTATTGGGTGATATTGAGCTGCTCATGAAGACTGAAATTGAAGTCCTAGACCTCCCTGAAAATATTGATATTTCTACGGAGTTAATTGATGAAGAAAAGCCAAAATACCTACTTGAAAATGTAGAAAAAAAACAACCTATAATTGTGAGCGGTCCTGCGTTTCACGAAAAAAAGGAAAAAAATAAAAAGAAAAATTTAGGAGGTTCGTACCGAAGAGAAATTGCCAAAAAATACAAAAAGCCTAAAACTCGAGGACAAAAGCGAAAATAGCTTTTAACTAAAAACGCTTCAGTAAAAATACTGAAGCGTTTGTATATTGTAAAAATACTACCTAATTATTTATAAACTTCTTTTACAAATTTTTCGTAGTTCACTTCTTTCTCTTTAAAAGCCATATTTTCTTTATAAAAATCTAATAGCTTCTTACTCATTAATTGTTCTTGCAAACGTTTAGCTTCATCTTGGTTGCTAAGTACTCTTTGTACAATATCATCCAATTCTTTTTCTTCCGGATTTAATTGTCCGTACTGAGCCATTTGAGCTTTTACAAAACCTTTTGTAAATTCTTTTAATTCTTCAAAACTAATTTGAAGATTGTTGTCTTTTAATATTTTCCCTTCTATTAATTGGTAACGCAATCCTTTTTCTGATTTCTCAAATTCTTCAGAAGCTTGCGCTGGCGTCATTGGTTTTTCACCTGCTACAGCTAACCATTTCTTTAAAAATTCTGCAGGTAAATCAAATTTTGTATTTTCTACTAAATATTCTGTTACTGCATTTAATAATTGTTGGTCTGCTTGTGTTTGAAATTGCTTTTCAGCATCTTCTTTAATTTTAGCTCTTAATTCTGCTTCAGAAGTAACAACACCAGGTCCAAATACTTTATCGAAAAGTTCTTGGTTTACTTCAGCCAATTCTGTAGCATTAATTTCTTCAATAGTAAAGGTAACCGGAATGTTTAAGTCGTGTATTTCTTCATGACTCAATCCTAATGCCCCCATTAATTTGTGGTCATCATCAAACAATCCTTTTGTTTTTAGCTCAACAACATCTCCTACTTTTTTACCTAAAAACTTTTTTTGGTTTGCTTTTCCTTTAATAGCGTCAAAAGAAATGGTAGATTTTTTATTAATTTCTTTTTCTTCATTCACAAAAGTTCCTGTAATGTTTACTCCTTCTTCTACTACTTCTTTAGGAATAATTTTACCATATCTCTTTTGAATATTTTCTACCTCTTTGTCTAACAAATCATCATCTGCAACAATTGTATATCGTGTTATTTTCTTTTTGGTGTCTAGGTTTACTTCAAACTCAGGAGCTAAACCTAATTCAAATTCAAAAGAATAATTTTCGCTAGTATCCCAAGAAAAATCTTCTTGTACCTTTGGTAGTGGATTTCCTAAAATATCTAACTTTTCTTCAACTAAAAAATTATTTAATGATTCTTGTAAAAGCTTATTTACCTCATCAATCATTACTGATTTTCCATATTGTTTTTTAACCATTCCCATAGGAACGTGTCCTTTTCTAAAACCCGGAATATTTGCTTTTCTACGGTAGTCTTCTAAAATTTTTGCTACTTTATCTTGGTAGTCTTCTGCTGAAATTTCAACTTTAACTACTGCGTTTAGTGCATCAATATTTTCTTTTGTAATATTCATTATGTATGCGTTTTTACTTAAATCATTAAAAATCGGGGGCAAAAGTACTATTTTTTATGCTTCTAACCAATATTTAATTCGTTCAAATTCAACTAATTTTAGTTATTTTCATCTGCTATTGCGTAAAATATTGTTTGGAAAAATGAAAGTAACAAACTAAATAATAGAGCAATCCAAAATCCTGACACAGAAAAACCACTCACTAAATAATCTGCCAACAATATTATTACTGCATTAATTACCAGTATAAAAATTCCGAAGGTAACTATGGTTGCCGGTAGTGTAAAAAATATCAATAGCGGTTTTACTGTAACTCTTAAAAATCCTAATACTGCGGCTACAACAATAGCGCTTGTAAATCCGTTTATTTGCACACCCGGTAAAAAATTGGCAATTATAACTACCGCAATGGCTGTTAGTAATATTTTGATTATTAATTTCATATTTCTATTTTCTAAAATTCACCATTTGTATAGCTAGAACTGTGCCATCGTACAATTATTTTAAAAAGCTGTCAACTTCGCTATAAAATTGCGTAGGATTTTCGGCATGAAGCCAATGACCTGAATTTTTGACAGTTACAATTTTGCTGTTTGGAAAATGAGCAGCGATTAAAGCGGAGTCTTTTTCTGTAATGTATGGCGAAAGCTCTCCTTTTAAAAACAGTGTTTCTCCCTCAAATTGTGTAAAAGGAGGCAATGGAGCACCAATTTCATCGTAGTTTTCTGTTAAACTTTGCAAATTAAATCTATAAGCCAATTGTCCTTTTGATTTCCAATACACATTTTTTAATAAAAATTGAATAATTCCTTCATTATCTATATACATTCTAAGAACATCTTCAACTTGTTTTCGCGTAGTATGAATTGAAAAATTTACAGCATTTAAGGCTTCTAAAATTAACTGATGATGAGGTTCGTAAGCTCTTGGACTTATATCGGCTACAATTAGTTTAGCCACTTTTTCTGGATACGTTACAGCGTAAAGCATGGCTACTTTTCCACCCATAGAGTGCCCTAAAAGGTGGCTGGTTTTTAAATTGTAATGATTTATATAGCGATGCAAATCTTCAACAGCTAATTCATAATCAAAATCATCAGAATGAAAACTTCGCCCGTGGTTTCTTTGGTCTATAAGGTGTACTTCGTAGTTTTCTGCAAACTTTTTACCCAGTGTCTTCCAATTATCACTCATACCAAAAAAACCATGTAAAATAAGTAACGGCTGTCCTGTTCCCAGTATTGTAGAATGAAGAATTTCCATTTAAACCGAAGCGTTTTTTAATTTATTTTTATACATATTGATTACATTTTCAAAACCTAAATATAATGATTCTGCAATCAAAGCATGCCCTATAGAAACTTCGAGTAGATTAGGTACATTTTTCGCAAAAAACTGAATATTTTCTAAGCTCAAATCGTGTCCTGCATTTATGCCTAAATTAAGTTCTGAAGCCAGTTTGGCACTTGTTGTATATGGAATTACGGCCTTTTTATTTCCTAAAGCATACTGTGTTGCAAATTCTTCTGTGTACAATTCTACCCTATCTGCACCGGTTGTTGCCGCAGCTTCAATAAATTTAGGAATGGTATCTATAAAAATAGACGTTCTAATACCGTTTTGCTTAAATTCTGATATAACTTCTTTTAAAAAAGATTGGTTTAAAACGGTATCCCATCCGGCATTTGAGGTAATTGCATCAACAGCATCAGGCACTAAAGTAACCTGTGTAGGCTTTATTTTTAGTACCATATCAATAAATTTAGGAATTGGATTTCCTTCAATATTAAACTCGGTAGTCACTACTTTTTTTAAATCGTATGCATCTTGATATCTAATATGGCGTTCATCGGGTCTTGGGTGAATTGTAATTCCTTCTGCACCAAACGACTGAATATCAGTAGCTACCTTTACTACATTTGGAAAATCTCCTCCTCTTGAGTTTCTCAACGTAGCTATTTTATTAATATTTACACTTAATTTTGTCATTCTTAAATTTCTTAATTTTGAAAAGCAAGGCAAATTTACGAAGTAAGAATATGTTTTTGGTTTTATTTTTGATTAATTTGCAATACATTAACAGTTTGTATGAATACAATCCCTTACATATTAAAAGAATTTAAAGCCTTTACGCCTCAAACAAAAATATCGGCCATAAAAGATTTTTTTACAGAAACCACGTTTACCCATTTTCCTATTGTAGAAAATGGAACACTTTTAGGGCTTATTTCTGAAGCTGATGCTGAGGCACTTGATGATAGTCAAAAAAGTATTGACCAATTTCAGTATTTATACACTTTCTTTTATACCAAAGAAAACACCAATTTGTTAGAAATTATTCCTTGTTTTTCTTCAAATGATGCTAATATTCTTCCGGTGCTGGATGCTAAAAATAAATACTTAGGATACTACGATTTAATTGATGTTTTACATTCTTTTAACAATACTCCGTTTATAAAAAGTGAAGGTACTTTTTTAATTATTGAAAAAGAAGAAAGAGATTATTCGTTTAGCGAAGTTTGTCAAATTGTTGAAACAAATAACGGAAAAGTAATGGGCGTTTTTGTTTCTGAAACAAATGCAACTTTTGTGAAAATAATTTTAAAAATTACAACCCAAAATATTAATGAAATTATACAAACCTTTAGAAGGTATAAATACAATGTACTCTCTAAACATTATGAAGACAATTATTTAGAAGACTTAAAAAACAGATCTAACTATTTACAAAAATACCTTAATATTTAGTTTATGAAAATTGCTATTTACGGTCAATATTATAAATCTGAAGACAATAAGTATATTAAAGAACTTATTGATACACTTCAAAAATACACTATTAATTTTGTAATTGAACACCGGTTTTACCTTGCCATTAAAAGCGAATTTAATTTACAAAATACCCGTACTTTTAAAACACACAAAGACCTTGATAGCTCGTTTAACTTTATGTTTACCATAGGTGGTGACGGAACTATCTTAAGAGCTGTAACATTTATTAGAGATTCTAAAATTCCAATTGTTGGTATTAATACCGGAAGGTTAGGTTTTTTAGCAACCATTCAAAAAGAAGAAATTTCGAATGCTATTAAGCTACTTTTAAACAATGAGTTTACCATAAAAAAACGCTCTTTACTAAGTGTTTCTACAACACCTGAAATTGATAAACTATCTGAACTAAATTTTGCGCTCAACGAAGTATCTATAAGCCGAAAAAACACCACTTCAATGATTACGGTTGATACTTATTTAGACGATGAATATTTAACTTCATACTGGGCAGACGGGTTAATTATTGCAACACCTACCGGGTCTACAGGTTATTCACTAAGTTGTGGCGGACCTATAATTACACCTCAGGCCAAAAGCTTTGCGCTAACACCTATTGCTCCTCACAATTTAAATGCCAGACCATTGGTAATTCCGGATGATACTAGAATAAAATTTACTGTTAGCGGTAGAGAAGATGAATTCTTTTTATCGTTAGACTCTAGAATTACAACCATAAACAGCCAAACTCAAATCTTTGTGAAAAAATCAGATTTTAGTCTAAAAATGGTTCAAATAAAAAAACAAACGTTCATAAAAACTTTAAGAGAAAAATTACTTTGGGGACACGATACTAGAAATTAATTCTATCTTCTTTCAAAAGTACCTTTACCTCTTTACAATATTTTCATTTGTAAAAAGTTAATCAAAAAAGACTTTGTTAAACTTCAAAAAGCAAATAGATTTATTTATATTTGCTCGCTATTTTTATTTATGAAAAAATTTGTTTTATTTATTACATTCGTTTGTGTAACAATTAGTTCTAATGCACAAATGCACGAAATTGGGGTACTTGTAGGAGGAAGTAATTATATAGGAGATATAGGACCTGAATATTATATAAACCCTAGAAATTTTACAGGAAGTATTTTTTACAAAAGAAATATAAATCCTAGAATCGCTTTAAGAGGCACTTTTACCTATGCTAAAATAGCTGCAAATGATGCGGATGCAACAAATAGAGAACGTTATATTAGAGGTATTAAATTTGATAACAATATAAAGGAATTCGCTTTGGGATTAGAATTTAACTATTTCGACTACAATTTAGACGATTACAGATACACGCACACGCCGTATCTGCTTCTCGAAGTAGCTGCTTTTAATTACAATGTTGCTACACGAGAAACAAGTCCTAATCAGTACGAATACAAATCGAAAACCTCTTTTGCTATTCCAATAGGTATTGGTTATAAAACAAAATTGTTTCAAGATGTTGCCATTGCTTTAGAAATAAGAGCCAGATATACTTTTGTAGACGATCTCGATTATAACAACAATACTATAAATTCGCTAACTTTTGGTAATCCTAACAGTAACGATTGGTACGTACTAAGTGGTTTTTCCATTTCGTACTCGTTTGGAAGACCTCCATGTTATGCAACTCCTTTTTAAATGGAATCACTAAAGGCTAAAATAAATAAAACCAAGCTTCCTAACCATATAGCTATTATTATGGATGGCAATGGTCGTTGGGCAAAAAAACAAGGAAAGCCTAGAGTATTTGGTCATAAAAATGGAGTAAACTCTGTAAGAGAAGCTATTGAAGCATGTGCTGAAATTGGCGTAAACTACTTAACACTCTACGCTTTTTCAACCGAAAACTGGAACAGACCAAAAATAGAAATTAAAACACTAATGGCACTTCTGGTGTCTTCGCTACGAAAAGAATTGAAGTCATTACAAAAAAATGACATCAAACTAAACACTATTGGAAACATAAAACAACTTCCTGAAAAAGCACAAAAAGAGCTTGAAGAAGTGGTAAAAAAAACCAAAAACAACAAAACACTTACACTTACACTTGCTTTAAGTTACGGATCTAGAGAAGAAATTGTTAATGTTATCAAAAATATATCAAAAAAAGTTGTTAATAAACAGCTAAAATTTGAAGAAATTGACGAAAAAATTATTAATAATCATTTATATACGTTTTCTTTGCCTGATGTTGATTTAATGATTAGAACGAGTGGTGAAAAAAGAATTAGCAATTTTTTATTATGGCAATTAGCCTATGCCGAATTGTACTTTACGAACACACTTTGGCCTGATTTTAAAAAAGAAAATCTTTTCAACGCAATATTAGATTATCAAAATAGAGAACGACGCTTTGGGAAAACCAGCGAACAAATTGAAAATATCAATGAATAAAATTAAAATAGCGCTTATACTTTTAACAATTATTTTAGCTAGCAATACCATTAACGCTCAAGAACAGCCAAAAAATAATTTAAAAGAAATTCAACCATCTAAAAAAGATTCTGTAATAGTTAACGATACTATTGCTCCGGCAAAAAAATTCAAAGAACCTGTTTTATTTAAAAAAGGGGAACGGTATGAACTGGGAGGAATTAAAATTATTGGCCTTCAGAAATTTGAAGAACAAACCGTAAAAGTATTTACCGGATTAAAAGTTGGACAACAAATTAAACTTCCGGGAGATAAACTTACGAGTGCTATTAAAAAATTATACGAAACCAAACAATTTAGTGATGTATCGGTATACGTTTCTAAAATTGATGGAAAAACAGCTTATATAGAGTTTGATGTTGAAGAACTTCCTCAATTAAGCAGTGTTACAATACGAGGTGTTAAAAAAGGAAAAGCTAAAGATTTAAAATCGGATGCCGAACTTAAAAAAGGCGCAATGGTAACCGATAACCTAATTGTAACTACTAAAAACTACTTCAAAAAGAAATTTCAAGAAAAAGGATATTTAAAAACCAAAGTTACACTAAACACAAAACCTGATACCGTTGGTGTAAACACCGTTAAAATGCTTGTGAATATCGACAAAGGTGAAAAGGTGAAAATTAAGCATATTACTTTTGAAGGAAACAAAGCTTTTAGCCCTAAAAAAATAAGAAAAGCTATGAAACATACCAAAAAAGCAATGATTGGTAGGTTTTGGAAAAGCTCAAAATATATTGATGCCGACTTTAAAGAAGATTTAGAAAGCATTGTTACTGCATACAGCGAAAAAGGATATAGAGATGCTCGAGTTTTAGGACACTCTCTTACATGGAACGATGATAATACCATTAACCTTAACATAAAACTTGACGAAGGTAATAAGTACTATTTTGGAGACATCCGTTTCTTAGGAAACAGTAAATACACCGACGAACAACTGCAAAGACTTCTAAAAATTGAGAAAGGTGATACTTACAACGGAAAAGTTTTAAAAGAACGCGTTACAGGTGATGGCTCTCCAGATTCACAAGATATTGCAACACTATATCAAGATAACGGATACTTATTTTCAAGAGTTTTACCGGTAGAAACAAAAATTGATAATGATTCTATTGATATCGAAATTCGAATTTACGAAGACGAGCCTACAAAAATTAGAAAAGTTACTGTTAACGGTAACGACAGAACCAACGACCACGTTATTTATCGAGAAATAAGAACAAGACCGGGATATTTGTACAGTAAAAGTCAAATTATTAGAACCATTAGAGAAATTGGGCAATTAGGCTTTTTTGATGCCGAAGCCATTTCTCCTGATATCAATCCAAATTATAGAGATAAAACCGTAGATATCGATTACACCGTTGCCGAAAAAGGCTCTAGCCAAATTGAACTTCAAGGTGGTTATGGTGGAGGTTCTTTTATTGGAACTTTAGGATTGTCGTTTAATAACTTCTCTATTAAAAATATATTTAACAAAGAAGCTTACAAACCTCTACCTATGGGAGACGGACAAAAGCTGTCTTTAAGATTACAAAAAAGTAGATTTTATACTACTTCTAGTTTTTCATTTACAGAACCTTGGTTAGGTGGTAAAAAACCGCAATCATTCTCTTTTTCAATATACAACTCTAAACAATTTAGATACGATTATGTAACCAACCAAGTAGATAAAGATCAACGTTTAAATATTGTTGGTGTATCTGTTGGTCTTGGAAAAAGATTAAAATGGCCTGATAACTATTTTACACTATCGCAAAGTGTGAGCTACCAATTGTACGACTTGAAAGATTATCCAATATCAACATTTTCGTTCTCAAGCGGTACATCAAACAATTTAGCCTATAGTATTACTCTTGGAAGAAATTCTTCCGGACCAAACCCAATTTTCCCAAAAACAGGATCTGAGTTTAGTATTGGAGCAAAACTAACACTTCCTTACTCTTTGTTTAATGATAAAGATTACGCAAATTTAGAGGATAAAGAAAAATACAAATGGCTAGAATACTATAAAGCAAGTTTTAAAGGAAAATGGTTTACATCTCTAACCAAAGACCTTGTATTAATGTCTAATGCCGAATTCGGATTTTTAGGAAGCTACAATAACGACCTTGGCGACTCTCCTTTTGAACGCTACTTTGTAGGTGGTGACGGAATGGCCTCTTACCAACTTGACGGTAGAGAAACTATTGCCTTAAGAGGATATGAAAATGCACGTTTATCTTCAATAGAAGGTGGAACTATCTATAACAAGTTTCAAATGGAATTGAGATACCCTATTACACTAAAACCTTCTGCATCAATTTATGTACTTGGGTTTTTAGAAGCTGGGAACTCGTATGACGGATTTAAAAACTTTAATCCGTTTGTACTTAAAAGATCTGCCGGTATGGGACTTCGAATTTTTATGCCTGCCTTCGGACTTTTAGGAATTGATTTTGCACACGGATTTGATCCATTACCAGGACAAACTCAAAAATCAGGATGGCAAACTCACTTTATAATTGGACAACAATTCTAATTAAAATCAGTTATATTTGCAGATAATTTATTAAAATGGCACGGTTTTTTCTAAATACATATCAACATATGACAAAAAAAGTTCTTTTATTTGCGTTTTTAATTTTTGGGCTTACTGTAAATGCACAAAAGCCTCAAAGAATTGGTTTTATTGATATGGAATATATTTTAGAAAACCTTCCAGAATACAATCAAGCACAAGCAAAAATAAATGCAAAAGCTATAACTTGGCAAAACAATATAGAAAAAGAGCAAAAAGAAATTGAAGCACTAAAAGCCGAATTAAACAATGAAAGAGTTCTTCTAACAAAAGAACTTATTGAAGAAAAAGAAGAAGATATTCAAATAAGAGAATTGGAATTAAAAAAATTACAAGAAGCTTATTTTGGTACAAATGGAGATTTATTCTTTTTACGTAAACAATTGGTTAAGCCAATTCAAGATTTAGTGTACAATGCTATTCAAGATATTGCTGTTAAAAGAAGATACGACTTTGTGTTAGACAAATCTAGCAGCTTGGTAATGCTATACACAAATAATAAATTTGATATTAGCGATTTGGTTATTAAGAGCATTACACGAGCTAAAAAAGTAAATGCCGTTGCCGAAAAAAGAAAACAAAAATCGAAAAAAAATAGCACTAAAAAAGCAACACAAATTAGCGAAGAAGCTCAAAAGAAAATAGATGAACGAAACGCTAAAAAAGAAGCTTTAAAAAAGAAAATAGCAGAAAAAAAAGCAGCTCAGCTTAAAAAAAGAGAAGAACTTAAAAAAGCTATTGAAGAGAAAAGAAAGAAACGAATTAAGGAAATAGAAGACGCTAAAAAAGCAAAAGAAGAAACAAATAACGGAAATAATTAATTAAAACAATAAGCAATAAAATGAAACAATTTAGAACTTTATTATTAGTTGCCATAGTAACTTTAGGGTTTAATTCTGTAAAAGCACAAACAAAAGTAGGACATATTAGTACTGACTTATTAATTAGCTTAATGCCAGAGACAAAAGCTTTAAATGCTGAATTAGAAAAACTAAGCAAAACCTACGAGAGTGAGTTAAAAGCTCAAAAAGCTAAATTAGAAGCTAAATTAAAAAAATACGATGCAGAGGCTAGTTCTCAAACCGATGAAGTAAACCAACAAAGAAGTATTGAGATTCAACAAGATCAACAAAAATTGTATCAATCTTCTCAAATTGCTGGTGAAGAAATCACTAAAAAGAGAAACGAAAAATTAAAACCTATTTTAGAAAAAGCAAAAAAAGCTATTGATGAAGTTGCTAAAGAACAAGGTTTTACTTACGTTTTAGAAGCTTCTACATTAATTGTAGCTAATGGTACCGATTTACTACCTGCAGTAAAAGCAAAATTAGGAATCAAATAAAATACAATACTCTATTTCTATAAAATCCCGCAATTGCGGGATTTTTTTTACCTTTAATTTATGAATACTGAACAACCTATTGGTTTATTTGACTCTGGAATTGGAGGTACTTCAATATGGAAAGAAATTGTAAAATTACTTCCTTATGAAGACACTATTTATTTGGCCGATAGTAGCAATGCTCCGTATGGGCAAAAAACTCAAAAAAAAATTATTGAACTGTGTGTAAAAAACACAGAACTACTCCTTTCTAAAGGTTGTAAAATTATTGTAGTAGCGTGTAATACCGCAACAACCAATGCCATAGATTTTTTGAGAAAAAATTACAATGTTCCCTTTATTGGTATTGAACCCGCTATAAAACCTGCAGCATTATATAGCAAAACAGAAGCTATAGGTATATTGGCAACTAAAGGAACGCTTAGCAGCAAACTTTTTGAAAAAACAGCCAACGAATACACACGCCATATTACTACAATAGAACAAGTAGGTGAAGGTCTTGTTCCTCTTATTGAAGCAGGAAAAACAAACAGTTCTGAAGTAAAAAATTTACTAAAAACTTATTTAGAACCTATGCTCAAGCACCATATAGATCACTTGGTTTTAGGATGCACACATTACCCCTACTTAATACCTGAAATTAGAAAAATAGTTGGTAACAACGTACAAATAATAGATTCGGGAGAAGCCGTTGCAAGGCAGACAAAAAATGTGTTAAAAAAATTAGATTTACAACGTGAGGCTAAAAAAAGCAAACATCAGTTTTACATTAATACTTCATCTACCACACTACGCAATCTGCTACACAATAGCTCGGTATCTTTTTCTGTAGAAGAGTTAAACTTTTAGTTACTCTTTATACCAATTGGCATATTTAACATAATTATTGGCAATTCTATCAATTTCTCCTGAAATTAAGTCGGCACTTACCGATTTTATTTTTTTGGCAGGAATACCGGCAAAAACACTTCCCGATTTTACGATTGTTCCTTTAGTAACAACTGCTCCGGCTGCAATAATGGCATTTTGCTCTACAATACAATCATCCATAACAATAGCTCCCATACCTATTAAAACATTGTTGTGAATGGTACATCCATGAACCAAAGCATTGTGACCTATTGACACATTATCTCCAATAATTGTTGGGGATTTTTTATATGTAGCATGAATTACCGCGCCATCTTGAATGTTTACTTTATTTCCAATTTTAATAAAATGCACATCACCTCTAACAACAGCATTGTACCAAACACTACACTCATTCCCCATAGTAACATCACCAATAATAGCTGCATTTTCTGCAATAAAGCAGTCACTACCAAATTGTGGTGTAATTCCTCTAAGCGGTCTAATAATCATTATGTAAGCGTAAAATAGTTGTTAAAATGAAGCATTGATGTTTGGACATCCACTCCTTCTAGGTTCTCTACATAAAAAGTTGAACCCTAGCGTAATTTGATGATAACCGGCATCATCAAACAAAATATCACCTGCTTGTTTGGTATAGGTATAAGAAACCATAAAGTTTTTATAGTTAACACCTACAATTGGCGTTAAGTAATTTAATTCCTCGGTAGTCGCATTATCCATTCCTTTACGATACGAAAACGCTGCCCATATTTGAGCATCGGCAACATTTTTATAAACTTTTAAATTTAAGTCTACAAACATTTCTCCTGTTCGCTCAATAGCCTGCATCATTACAGAAGGCTCTAACTGAAAACTTTTTCCTTGACCGTAATAATAACCCAACGTAACCAAATATCTTCTCAAGTTTAACGATTCATACCGTTGACTATAGAGATTTCTAGCACTCAACATAATATTTTTTGCAGTGAAATATGAAAAGAAGCCTTTGTTGTGATACGCCATTCCAAAATCAGCGTTAAAATAACTTTCACTTCTTACTATTTGAGAAATTACAGGATCTGGTAACACAAACTGGCTTTCATCAACCGTGTTATTAACCGCCATTAACGACAGTGCAAAAGAAAGCTGATTGGTTTCTTCTGGTCTGCCTAAATTGATATGATATGCATATGTTGCTTGTACTCCTTGTTGTGAATGATATCCATTTTTATCGTTAAAAAGTATCAATCCTGCTCCCATATTTTCACCAACTCTAGAGTGAATGCTTAGCGTTTGTAACGCAGGAGCATCAGGAATACCGTTCCATTGACTACGAGCTGTAACTCTAACCTTTCCGCAGTTACCAATCCCGGCAGCAGCAGGATGAATTAAATATACATTGTCTGATAAATAATCGGAATACACCGGCAACGTTTCTTGTGCATTTGCAAAGTATGCTCCAGCAAAAAACAGGCTAATAATAAGGTTTGTTAATGTTTTCACAGTCTAAAAATAAATGTCCAAATATAAAATATATATACTTATTAACTATTAGTTATGTTTATTTATTATCAAAAAAGCGAATAAAATCTTTCTCACAAGCAACATTTCAAATAAATAAAAACTTCTTCAAGATATAAAATCGCTGTAAATTAAACATTTTAATACAGTTATTTATCCTTTTTCTTAATTTTTAACATACTAATTTTCAATAAAGTTAAAACTCTTTTTAACAACATTTTAATAAAAGTTCATTATTATTTTATAACTTTGCGGTAACTATGAAGCAATATTTTAGCAAAATAGCGGCAATTTTAATGGCTTTTATCGTTGTATTTTCAACAGTGTCATTTACTGTAAGCGAACACTATTGTGGTGAAAAGCTTGTTAATAGCGCGGTATTTTCTAAAGCGGAATCTTGTGGAATGGATATGCAAAAAACATCGTTTACTGATGATTGTAACATTCAAAAAGACAACTGTTGTAATGACGTTGTAAAATTAGTTAAAGGACAAAGTGATTTAAAAGTTGATTTCCCTGATTTTACACTAAAACAACAATTCTTTGTAGTTGCTTTTACATATACATATCAAAAAATATTTGAGGATGTATCTTCTAAAGTTTTTCCTCTAAAAAATTACCCCTTACCGTTGGTAGATAGAGACTTAAACGTACTCTACCAAACATTCCGTATCTGATACATTTATTTTAATTCGTATTTACAAGCATAGGTTTCTTATAACCTAAAATGCCTGTTTATATCACTTTTTGTGCTTTCATAAGTACTTAAATCAATTCTATAATTAAAATAAATGCAACCATGCTTAATAAAATTATTAGATATTTTCTAGAAAATAAGTTAATCACATTTTTACTTCTTTTAACATTTATTGTTGGAGGAATAATAACAGCTCCTTTTAACTGGGATACTCCTTTAATAGAGCGAAATCCGGTACCTGTTGATGCCATTCCAGATATTGGTGAAAATCAACAAATTGTTTTTACAGAATGGATGGGGCAATCGCCACAAGACATTGAAGACCAAATAACATACCCGCTAACTACCGCACTTCTTGGTATTCCGGGTGTTAAAACCATTAGAAGTAATTCTATTTTTGGGTTATCTAGTATCTATATCATTTTTGAAGATGATGTAGATTTTTATTGGAGTAGAACTCGAATTTTAGAAAAATTAAATTCACTACCACCGGGAACCGTACCTTCCGAAGTAAAACCCGCTTTAGGACCTGATGCTACTGCTTTAGGACAAGTGTATTGGTACACTTTAGAAGGAAGAGATCCAAAAACAGGAAAGCCTACAGGAGGCTGGGACCCTCAAGAACTTAGAACTATACAAGATTTTTACGTTCGATACTATTTAACGGCTGCCAGCGGAGTTTCTGAGGTTGCTTCTATTGGAGGATTCTTAAAAGAATACCAAATAGACATTGACCCAAATGCCATGAAAGCTAACAATGTAGACGTAAAAATGATTATGAATGCTGTTAAAAATAGCAATCTAGATATTGGCGCTAGAACGTTAGAGTTTAACAAAGTAGAGTACTTAGTTAGAGGCTTAGGATATATAAAAAATTTAGAGGACATTGAAGAAAGTGTTGTTGCGGTTAGAAACAATGTTCCTATTAGACTAAAAGACGTTGCTAAAATTCAGTTTGGACCTGCTACACGTAGAGGTGGTTTAGATAAAAGTGGTGTTGAAGCTGTAGGAGGTGTTGTTGTTGCCAGATATGGAGCAAATCCTCAAGAAGTCATTCATAACTTGAAAAAGAAAATTAGTGAAGTTGCTCCGGGATTGCCTTCTAAAACACTAGCCGACGGTACTATTTCAAAGGTTACTATTGTTCCTTTTTATGATCGTTCAGGGCTAATTCAAGAAACTTTAGGAACACTAGAATCTTCCTTATCTCATGAAATTCTTATTAGTATTTTAGTTGTTATTGTACTGGTTTTAAACCTAAGAGCCTCTGTACTTATCTCCAGCTTACTTCCTATTGGAGTGCTAATGACTTTCATTTTAATGAAATATTTTAACATCGATGCTAATATTGTAGCCTTATCTGGTATTGCTATTGCTATTGGGGTCATGGTAGATGTCGGTATTGTTTTTACTGAAAACATTATTAGGCATCTAGATATGGAAGAACATAAAAATGCTAAAGGAAAACAGCTACTACAAGTTATTTACTTGGCAACTACCGAAGTTGCTTCAGCCATAATTACGGCATTAGCAACCACTGTAGTAAGTTTTTTACCTGTGTTTGCTATGCAAGCATCGGAAGGAAAGCTTTTTAGACCTTTAGCTTTTACAAAAACATTTGCACTTATATCGGCCCTCTTTATAGGAATCATGTTTATTCCTGCTATGGCACAACTTTTATTTTCTATTCGATTTGATAAAAAAAGAACTAGTCGCATATTTAACGCCATCCTTATAGGATTTGGAATTGTATTTTTAATAGCTTACGGAAGCTATATTGCACTTGCACTTATTGCTTTTGGTGTAAACAATTTACTTACCCAAGTTCCTAGTTGGAATGGGCTAAACGGACGTATTAAACTACCGTATTCAGAAAAAATTGCCAACTACATAAACATTGTTATTACCATTACCATTATAGTGTACTTTTTAACAATTGAATGGATGCCACTAGGTGCTTCAAATTCAATTTTTATAAACTTTATTTTTGTACTGGTTGTTGTAGGAGCTGTTTTAGGGTTTTTAATGGCTATTGTTCATTACTACACCACTATTTTGGCTTGGTGCCTAAATAACAAATGGAAATTTTTAGGGGTTCCTATTTTTGTAGTACTCTTTGGTATTACCATATGGCTTGGTTTTGGAAAATTATTTTCTTTTGTTCCAAACGCCCTAAAAAGCAATACTGTTTGGATTAGTTTAGACAAAACATTTCCGGGACTTGGAAAAGAGTTTATGCCAGCATTGGATGAAGGTTCTTTCTTATTAATGCCTACAACCATGCCTCACTCCGGAATTGCCGAAAATATGGAGGTTATTGCAAGCATTAACAAACATATGAATTCTATTCCTGAAATTGCCACAGCAGTAGGAAAGTGGGGACGTGTAAATTCTGCTTTAGACCCTGCACCAACTTCAATGTTTGAAAACACCATTAATTATATTCCTGAATATATTTTAGATGAAGATGGGCGTAGAGTTCGGTTTAAAGTAAATAAAGAAAAAGCTTTTGTATTAAAAAATGGAGAAACCTATAAATACGGTAAAGACCCATTTCGTAAAATTACCGAAGAAGAACTCATTTTAGATGAAGACGGTGAATATTTTAGACAATGGCGTAAAAAAATAAAAAAGCCCGATGATATTTGGAAAGAAATTTTAAAACATTCTAAATTCCCCGGACTTACATCTGCTCCTAAGCTGCAACCTATACAAACACGTTTAATTATGTTATCTACAGGAATGCGTGCTCCTATGGGAATTAAAGTTTTTGGACCTACGCTCGAATCTATTGAAAAGGTTGGATTTGAACTCGAAAACATTTTAAAAGAAGTGCCTAGTGTTAATCCGTCAACTGTATTTGCCGATAGAGTTGTTGGTAAACCTTATTTGGAGATTAAATTAAATCGACGAGCAATGTCGCGTTACGGACTAACTATTAAGGATATGCAAATGCAGCTTTCGGTAGCCATTGGTGGTAAACAACTAACAACAACTGTTGAAGGAAGAGAGCGATTTCCGGTTAGAGTTCGATATGCAAGAGAATTTAGAGATAACCCTGATGATATCAAAAAAGTGTTAATTCCAACTCCGGCAGGTGTTCAAGTAGAATTAGGAGAACTTGCTTCTATAGAATACACTAGAGGTCCGCAAGTAATTAAAAGTGAAGATACTTTTTTAACCGGCTATGTTATTTTTGATATGAAAGATGGCTTTGCCGAGACCGATGTGGTAGAAGAAGCACAAGCACTTATTAAAGAAAAAATAGCAAGTAGAGAATTTATATTGCCGGCAGGTGTAACCTATCGTTTTACCGGTAACTACGAAAATCAAATTAGAGCCTCTAAACGCTTAATGATTGTAGTTCCTATCTCACTTATTTTAATTCTACTTATCCTGTATTTTCAGTTTAAATCATTATTACCGTCACTCATGATTTTTTCAGGAATTTTTGTGGCTTTCGCCGGAGGATTTATAATGATTTGGTTATACGGACAAGATTGGTTTTTAAACTTCTCTTTTGCCGATGTTTCCATGCGAGATTTATTCCAACTACACACCATTAATTTAAGTGTTGCCGTTTGGGTAGGATTTATTGCACTATTTGGTATTGCTACTGATGACGGTGTAATTATGGGAACTTACTTAACACAAGTTTTTGAAAAAGACAAACCAAAAACGGTACAAGACATTCGAAAATCTGTACTACAAGCTGGTGCTAAAAGAGTACGTCCGGCAATGATGACTGCTGCAACTGCAATTATAGCGCTTATTCCGGTACTAACCGCAACAGGAAAAGGATCTGATGTTGTTATCCCAATGGCAATACCTTCTTTTGGAGGAATGCTACTACAGGTAATGACCATGTTTGTTGTACCTGTTTTATACAGTATGTGGAAAGAAAATTCTTTAAAAAAACAATTAAAAAACAAGTAATACTTAAATCTAAAGATAATGAAAGTACATACTTATAAATACATTTTCCTGAACCTATTATTAATCCTTAGTATTAATCTTTTTGGTCAAGAAAATTTAACCGATTATTTAAAAGTAGCCGCTGAAAATAACCCTGAATTAAAGGTGAAATTCAACAATTATATGGCTGCGATGGAAAAAATACCTCAGGTAGGTACATTGCCAAATCCTCAAGTTGCCTTTGGTTATTTTGTGCAACCTGTAGAGACAAAAGTTGGACCGCAAAAATGGCGATTTAACTTAGCGCAAAGTTTCCCTTGGTTTGGATTGCTAGATGCTAAAAAACAAGTGGCTAACGAAATGGCAAAAGCTAAATTTGAAGTGTTTGAAAATGCAAAATCTAACCTGTTTTTTGAAGTAAAAACAGCCTATTACAACTATTATTTTATTGAAAAAGCAATAGAAATAACTAAAAGAAATATTGATATTCTTCAAGTATTTAAACGGTTGTCTATTGTTAAAATTGAAGCCGGAAGCGCCTCAATAGTAGATGAACTAAGAGTAGAATTAGAATTAAACGATTTGGAAAATAAATTGGCCTTATTTGTAGACACTAAAAATGCATTACAAGTCAAATTCAACAACTTGTTAAATAGAGATAAAACAAGTCAAATTTTTGTACCAAACGTATTGCAAGAAGACCAGTTACCTTACCCAAAAGTACAGTTGTTAAACGAGATTTACACTGCAAATCACCAGCTAAAAAGTATTGACCACAAACTCAATGCTTTTATAAATCAAGAAGTCGCTGCAAAAAAAGAAGGAATGCCCAAATTTACAATCGGTTTAAATTATACCATTGTAGACAAGGTGTCTTCTTCTACAGTTGCAAATAATGGTAAAGATGCTTTTTTGTTTCCTTCGGTAGGAATTAGTATTCCTTTATACCGAAAAAAATACAAGGCACTTATAAAAGAAGCTCGCTATTATAAAGAAGCACAAGTTGCCAATAAAGAAGCTAAAAAAAATACACTAAGTACCATTTTTGAAAGCACCTATAAAAATTATAGCGATGGTGATAGACGTATTGATTTAAACAAAAAGCAATCTAAAATAGCTAAAAAAGTTTTAGATATTTTAATTACATCATACTCTACCAGCTCTAAAGATTTTGAAGAAGTTTTAAGAATAGAGCGTCAATTATTAACATACGAATTAGCATATCAAAAAGCCTTAACAGACAAAAATGCTGCTGTAGCATTTCTATATTACTTAATAGGTCAATAAACTTAAAAACCATGAAAAAATATAAAAATTACATCATAGGAACCGGAATACTTATCATAGGTATTTTCTTAGGATCAATTTTCTCAAGCGATAAAAACAGTTCTACAACCACAAGTGATGAACACGATCTTGTGCAAGACCCTGTAACAAAACTTTGGACCTGTTCTATGCACCCACAAATTAAAATGGAAAAACCGGGAAACTGTCCTATTTGCGGTATGGAACTCATTCCTTTAGACGAAGATAGTACTGGAGAAAATGTAGCTTCAAATGAAATTGTGTTTACTGAAGAGGCTATGCAACTAGCAAATATTCAAACTTATACCGTTCAAAGTGCTGCGGCAAACAAAGAAATTAGATTGCTTGGAAAAGTACAACCCGATGAGCGAAAGTTGTATTCTCAAGTATCTCATATTCCTGGAAGAATAGAACGATTATATGTGAATTTTACCGGTGAAAAAGTACACAGAGGACAAAGAATTGTACGTGTGTATTCTCCCGATTTAATTACAGCACAAAAAGAGCTTTTTGAAGCCATAAAGTCCAAAGATATTTATCCGCAATTATATACAGCTTCTAGAAATAAACTCAAGCTGTGGAAATTATCTGATGCACAAATTTCAGCCATAGAAAAATCAGGAAAAGTACAAGAGCAAATAGATATTTTATCTGATTATACCGGCTATGTTATGAAACGAAATGTAGAATTAGGAGACCATATTATGACAGGAAGCAACTTGTTTGATATTGCTAACTTAAGTACCGTTTGGGTAATGTTTGAAGCATATGAAACAGATATTCCATGGATTCATATTGGTGACAAAGTAAGTTTTACAATCCAAGCGCTTCCGGGGAGAAAATTTAACGGAAAAGTTACCTATGTAGATCCTTTTGTTTCTTCAAGTACTCGAGTTGCAAAAGTAAGGGTAGAAGTAAAAAACCCTTCAAACAAACTGCTTCCTGAAATGTATGCAAATGGTATTATTAATGCCAAACTTAGAACTTTAAAAAATGCCATTGTAATTCCAAAATCGGCAGTGCTTTGGACAGGAAAAAGAGCCGTTGTTTACATTAAAGTTCCTCATCAAAAAATTCACTCTTTCACTTATAAAGAAATTGTTTTAGGACAAGATATGGGCGATTTATACATTGTTAAAGAGGGATTAAAAGAAGGTGATATTATTGCTACAAATGGCGTGTACAGAATTGATGCTTCTGCTCAATTAATGGGGCAAAAAAGTATGATGAATCCTGAAGGAGGAAAAATAAGTACAGGAGGTCATGCCGGAATGGATATGGGCGAAAAAACTACTTCTTCAAAAGGTAGCGATATGTCAAAAAACACCGAAGTAAAAGTGCAAAAAGAGGTAGATCATACCAATATGAACAAACGTATTGAAGTGAAAAAAGAATTTAAAAACCAGTTAAACACCGTATTTAATGCCTACCTCAAATTAAAAGACGCCCTTGTGAAAGACAATAACAATCTTGCTAAGAATACTGCCAATGAAATAGTAAAAACTATTACAAGTGTAGATATGAAGCTTCTAACAAACCCTGAAGCTCACAACCATTGGATGGTTATTCAAAAAGAAGTTTTATCGTCAGCAAAGGCAATAACATCTTCTAATTTAGAAATGCAAAGAAGCCATTTTAAACATTTATCGGCACATCTTATTAAAGCCGTAAAGCTATTTGGTGTAAACCAAACCGTCTACGAACAATTTTGCCCAATGGCCGATGATAATAAAGGAGCGTATTGGATGAGCTTAAATAAAGATATTAAAAACCCATATTTAAATGCTGATATGCGAACCTGTGGCGAAGTAAAAAACATCATAAAATAACGATTAAAATCTAAAATTATGAAAGAAATAAAAGCGTTTATCAGACCAGAAAAACTTATAGATGTAGCTAAAAATTTAAAAAGAGAGCAATTCTGTTGCTTCACCGTTTTTGAAGGTGAAGGTGTGGGTGATTTTACAGATCCAGATACTGAATTTCCAAGCCTAAAATTCCCTTTTTTACACAGCAAAGTAGTTAAAATTGAAATTGTTTGTGATAAAAAATACGTAGAAAAAATTATTGACGTAATAAAAACAAATGCCCAAACCCGAAACAAAGGTGACGGATTAATTTACGTAAGCAATGTAGAAAACAGAATTAGAATAAGAGAATAAATAAAACCATATAATAATCTTAAAAACAATCATAATGAAAACAAAAATTTTAGTATCCGTAATTACCGTTTTAGCATTAACAATAGCTGTAGCTAAAGCTCAAGAAAAAAAAATGACGATGAAACGTGATTCAACAAAAATGATGATGAAACATGACAAGATGATGAAACACAATGATATGAAAGCAAAAAAAATGACCTATACCTGCGCTATGCATCCAAAAGTAACTAGTGATAAACCTGGGAAATGTCCTGAATGTGGAATGAAGTTAATGGCGAAAAAAATGAGCGAAAAAATGATGATGAAGCACGATTCAACAAAAATGAAAATGAAACATGACAAGATGATGAAACACAATGATATGAAAGCAAAAAAAATGACCTATACGTGTACGATGCATCCAAAAGTAACTAGCGATAAACCTGGAAAATGTCCTGAGTGTGGAATGAAGTTAATGGAGAAAAAAACGAGTGAAAAAATGAAAAAACACGAAGAACACAATCATTAAAAAAATAAAAGGCAAGTACTTTTAACTTGTACTTGCCTTTTAATCTAAGCCCATTACTAAAAAATATTTAAAATGGAAACTTCCTTAAAAAAAGACACAAAAACACCCATAATGTGTTTACCTAGCTCTAACAATCCTCGTATTGTAGTGGTTGGTGGTGGCTTTGCAGGATTAGCATTGGTAAAAGAACTAAAAAATACAAACTACCAAATAGTACTTATTGATAAAAACAACTTTCATCAATTTCAGCCGCTTTTATATCAAGTAGCAACCAGTGGATTAGAACCTGACAGCATTGCTTTTCCTTTTAGAAAACAAGCATCTAAATATAAAAATGTTTCCTTTAAATTAGCTGAAGTAACCCAAATAGATTCCCAAACAAATACAATACATACAACTAATGGTAGTTTAACTTACAATTATTTAGTATTGGCAACCGGAACTACCACAAATTTTTTTGGTTTAGATACAATTAAAAAAAATGGTCTTGGCTTAAAAAGTATTAGAGATTCTTTAAATATTCGCCATGTAATGCTTCAAAATTTAGAACAAGCAGCCATTACGTGTAATAATGAAGAACGTAAAGCACTAACTAATTTTGTAATTGTTGGTGGCGGCCCTGCAGGAATAGAAATGGCAGGTGCGTTGGCTGAATTTTGTAACTATATTCTCCCTAAAGATTATCCGGAATATCCTTCATCAATTATGGGAATACACATAATAGAAGCTTCTGGAAAATTACTTGCTTCTATGTCTAAAAAATCTTCAGAAAAAGCCCTCGAATATTTAAACGATTTAAATGTAAAAGTACTTTTAAACGAAGTTGTTGTTAACTATAATAACAATGTTGTTACAACCAAAAGTGGAAAAGCAATCCATTCTAAAAATCTTATATGGACTGCAGGTGTCAAAGGACAATTTCCGCAAGGAATAAAAAAAGAATTTGTAAAAAAAGGAAATAGATTAAGTGTTAATCGTTTTTTAAAATTGGAAGGATATCCAAATATTTTTTCTATAGGAGACGTTGCTGTTGTTACAACTAAAAACACGCCTAAAGGACATCCTCAAGTAGCTCAGGTAGCCATTCAACAAGGCAAATACCTTGCTAAAAACTTTAAAAAAATAGCCCGTAACAAACCTCTAAATCCTTTTGTATACAAAGACAAAGGTTCTCTTGCTACTATTGGAAGACACCGAGCTGTCGCAGATTTAGGGAGCTTTAAATTCACCGGATATATTGCTTGGTTATTGTGGTCTTTTGTACACCTTATGTCTATAAGTGGCTTTAAAAATAAGCTGTTGGTTGGCATTAACTGGACCATTAGCTATTTCAATTATGAAAAAAGTAACCGATTAATTATTAGAAACTACAAAAAATCAAAAACATAATGCAAACTCAACACAAAAAACACGATTCTAAAGGCGGTTTTCACGGAATTGAAGCAGATGCCAAAGTACTAAAAATAACAGGTTGGTTAACCGGAGTTTATTTTGTTATTGAACTTATTTTGGGGTTTTATTCTCAATCGGTATCTGTAATATCCGATGCTTTTCACACCTTTTCGGCTGTTGGCGGAATTCTTATTGCTTTTATTGCATCAAAAATTGCCAGAAAATCTGCAACAAAACAAGCAACATTTGGGTATAAAAGAGCCGAAATTTTAGGCGCATTATTAAATGGTGTTTTTTTACTTTTTATGGCTTTTTATGTTTTGTACATGGGATACCAACGACTAGGTCAAAACTTTGAATTACCTACGGGAATTATGCTTATTGCCGCATTTGGCGGACTTATTACAGAAGTTATTTCCTTCAAACTAATTTACAACAAACAAAAAGGAAATTTAAATATGCAAGGTGCATTTTGGCATATTATGCAAACCTTTGTAGGAAGCATACTTATTATTATTTCAGCCATAGTCATTTACTTTACAGGATGGACAAAAATAGATCCAATTCTAGGAATGCTTTTTGGCTTAGTACTCTTATGGGCTTCGTACAAAATTATAAAAGATGTACTAGACATATTAATGCAAACAACACCTAAAAACATAGATATTGACGATATTAAAAAAACAATATTAAATATTGAAGGCGTAAAATCCATGGCACACCCACACGCTTGGGTATTAACTTCCGAAAAAAATATCTTCTCGGCACACATACAAGTAAGCGACTTTTCTAAAGCCGAAGAAATATTAAAACAAGCCTCACAACTACTTAAAGAAAAATACCAATTCTATTTTTCAACACTCCAAATAGAAAAAGCACATCAAGCAAGTACTGCTGATGAAGAAATGTACTAATTAAAAAACAACACTTATGATCTATACATATTTAATTGAAGGTATAAATTGCAAAAAATGTAAATCTAACATTAAACAGGTTTTAGAAAGTATAAAAGGCTTTTCTAAAATTTCGATTGAAGAAGATGATATTGTTATTGAAGCAACGTACCTTTTATCTGTAGAAAAAATACAACAATTAGTTATAAATGCTTCATCGCACTGTACTATTTTTGCCAATGAAGGCTATATAAAAAACGGAATTCCAATTGCAACACAACAAGAGAATAATTATTTTTATTTAGAAATGTTTTGCGATTCCAATGCGAGTAATTGTACCACCTGCGAACTTGACGGTTTAAAAGAAGAAATTAAAAAAGACAAATATACCTGCCCTATGCATCCTGAAATTATTAGAGATGCTCCCGGTTCTTGTCCTATTTGCGGTATGGATTTAATTGCTGTAATTCCAAAGGAAAGCGAAGAAAGTAAAACCTATAAAATGCTACTGTTTAAAATGAAGGTAGCTACATTATTTACTATTCCGGTTTTATTTATTGCAATGTCCGATATTTTTTCTAATAACTTTTTATTAGATATTATGCCGCAATACTATTGGAATTGGGTACAATTAATACTTTCTATTCCTGTTGTTTTTTATGCCGGCTGGATGTTTTTTGAACGCTGTTGGAAATCTATTGTTACGCTAAACTTAAACATGTTTACACTTATTGGCATAGGTACCGGTGTTGCCTTTTTATTTAGTGTATTCGCCATGTTTTTCCCCAATATTTTTCCCGAACAATTTAAAACCGAAAGCGGAACTGTTTTTGTCTATTTTGAAGCCGCAACTGTTATTTTAACCTTGGTGTTATTGGGACAACTTTTAGAAGCCAAAGCTCATAGCCAAACAAGTGGTGCTATTAAAGAACTTTTAAAACTAGCACCTACAGAAGCCGTTTTAGTTGTTAACGGAAAGCCCGACAAAGTAATTTCTATTCACGACATTAAAAAAGGCGATTTATTAAGGGTAAAACCCGGAGATAAAATACCTGTTGACGGTGAAATTGTCGAAGGAAAAAGTAGTGTAGATGAATCTATGATAACCGGAGAGCCTATTCCTGTTGATAAAGCCGAAGGCGATAAAGTAAGCTCAGGAACTATTAATGGAACAAAATCATTTGTAATGAGAGCCGATAAGATAGGCTCAGAAACGTTGTTATCACAAATTATTTCAATGGTAAACAGCGCAAGTAGGTCTAAAGCCCCCATTCAAAAATTAGCCGATAAAATTTCGAAATACTTTGTTCCTATTGTATTAATTATATCCGTTATCACCTTTTTTGTTTGGAAATATGTTGGCCCTGAGCCTACATTGGTTTACGCTTTTGTAAATGCCATTGCCGTACTTATTATAGCCTGTCCTTGCGCTTTAGGTTTGGCTACGCCAATGTCTGTAATGGTTGGCGTAGGGAAAGGTGCTCAAAACGGTATTTTAATAAAAAATGCCGAAGCCTTAGAAAATTTAGATAAAGTAAATGTGTTAATAACCGATAAAACAGGAACTATTACCGAAGGAAAACCTTCTGTAGAAAAAATTGTAGCTGTTACTCCTGAAATTGATTCCAATTTACTACTTCAATACATTGCCTCTTTAAATCAATACAGTGAGCATCCACTCGCTGAAGCTGTTGTAAAATACGCACATCAAAAAAACAGCATTCTGTTAACCGCAAACGATTTTGAAGCTGTTTCAGGAAAAGGAGTTCTTGGTACTGTAAATAATAAAAAAATAGCTCTCGGTAACAAAAAACTTATGGTTTTGGTAAAAGCAACTATTCCTGATGGGTTTGAGCAATTAATAGCAAAAGAGCAAAAATTAGGAAAAACCGTTTCTTATATTTCTGTAGCTAAAAAAGTAGTAGGATATGTAAGTATTTCTGATGCTATTAAAGCTACAAGTAAACAAGCTATTAAACTGTTACAAGACAAAAATATTGATGTTATTATGCTTACAGGAGATAATAAAAATACTGCAAAATCTGTAGCTGAAACACTAAACCTATCTCATTTTGAAGCAGAATGTTTGCCACAAGACAAACTAGATATCATTAAAAAATTACAACATGAAGGAAAAATAGTTGCGATGGCTGGAGATGGCATTAATGATGCACCTGCACTAGCACAAGCAAATATAGGAATCGCAATGGGCACAGGAACCGATGTAGCTATTGAAAGCGCCGAGGTTACCTTAGTAAAAGGAGATTTACTAGGAATTGTAAAAGCCAAAAACCTCAGTCATGCTGTTATGAAAAATATTAGACAAAACTTATTTTTCGCATTTGTTTACAATGCGTTAGGTGTTCCGGTAGCTGCGGGGTTACTGTACCCTGTATTTGGAATATTACTATCTCCAATGATTGCTGCTGCGGCTATGAGTTTCAGCTCATTTTCAGTAATAGCAAATTCGCTTAGGCTAAGAAATGTTTCTTTAAAAGAATAAAATAATAATTAATAACTATAAAAATCAATAAAAATGAAAAAAGCAATTTACGTACTTGTAGCAACAACACTACTTTTTAGTGCTTGTAAAAATAATGACAAACCGTCTAAAAACGCTATGCAATCGCAAGAAATGAATATGAAAGAAGCGGCAGAGCACAATCACAACACTCATAACAATGCTATAGGAAATCATTCCGAAAAAATGGAAAAAAACCTACATGCAACTCCTCAAAAGAGTGATGCCATTACTCCAATTATAGATAGTTATCTTGAAATTAAAAATGCACTGGTAAACGATAAAAAGGAAGGTGCTGCCAAAGGTGCAATTATGCTATTAGATGCCTTTTCTAATTTTGACATGGCACAACTTTCAAAAGATACACATAAAGAGTTTATGGAAATTTACGAAGATGCCAAAGAACAAGCAGAACACATTGTTAAAAGTCCGATAGACCACCAAAGAGAACACTTTGAAAATTTAAGTATTGATATTAACGATTTAATTGCTTTACTAGGTACTAATAAAACATTATACTTAAGTAAATGCCCAATGGCAGGAAATGGCAAAGGTGCTATTTGGCTAAGCGAATTTAAAGAAATTAAAAATCCTTTTTTTGGAAGTAAAATGCTTACCTGCGGTAGTGTTCAAAAGCAATTAAATTAAATGGGAAAACTGAAGAAAATGTTTCTTTTGTTGTTTATAGCGTTTGTGGGTATACAATTTATACCCACTAAACGCAATGTAAGCAACCGTGTACCGGAAACTAATTTTAATACCCTCTATAACGTTCCCGAAAAAATTCAAGTTTTGTTAAAACAATCGTGTTACGATTGCCACAGCAATAATACTAATTACCCTTGGTACAATACCATTCAGCCTATACGATTTATGCTAAAAACACATATCGATAACGGGAAAAAAGAGCTAAATTTTGATGTCTTTGGAAATTATTCAAAACGAAAACAAAAAAATAAGCTAAAAGCCATTGCAAGTCAGATTAAGGATGATGAAATGCCTTTATGGTCTTACACTATTATTCATAAAAAAGCAGCACTTTCAGAAGAAGACAAAAACGAGCTTATAAGTTGGATAGCTAAGTTAAGAGATAGCTTATAAACTTTTAATAAAATAAAACCTTATTTTAGTAATGTTGTTAAAAACACAACAGAATTAAACTTTTAAAAATGAAAAAAACCATTCGTAAAACCCATCGGTATTTAGGGATATTTTTGGGTATTCAATTTTTATTTTGGACGCTAAGTGGTCTGTATTTTAGTTGGTCTAATCTCGACAATATTCATGGAGACCATTTTAAAAAAGAAATACCAACAACACATGCTTTTAATCAGCTCATTGGAATTTCATCACTTGAAAAAGTTCCGCCTATAAAAACACTTGAACTCAGAGAAATTAATAAAATCCCTTACTACTGGATTAACAATAACTATTTGTACAATGCTATTACCGGAAAATTGAAAAATGGTATTACAAAAAATGAAGCTATTGCTGTTGCCAATAGGTTTTTAAAACCAGACTTAAAAGTAAAAGATGTGAAACTAATAACAGCTGTAGGAAAACACCATGAATATCGTGAAAAATTACTTCCCGCCTACGTTATTTCATACAATCAAAAAGATCTCTTAAAAGCTTATGTTTCTGCAAATGACGGTGCTTTTCAAACCGTTAGACATAGAAATTGGCGATGGTTTGATTTTTTATGGATGACACATACTATGGATTACCAAACTCGAGATAATTTTAACACCACTCTTTTAAGAGCATTTTCTCTTCTTGGACTCATTACCGTATTAAGTGGATTTTTATTGTGGTTTACCTCTTCTCCAACCATTCGGAAAGTAAAAAAAAGAGTAAATTCTTCTAAAAAATAACATACATATGAGCAATGCTACAGTATTTGAAACCACTCGTTTAATTCTAAAACCTACAGATTTAGATGATGCTACTTTTATTTACACACTTGTAAACACACCTAAATGGATAAAATTTATTGGTGACCGAAAAGTAAAATCTATAAGTGATGCCAAAACGTACATTGCAACCAAAATGCTGCCGCAGTACAAAAAATTAGAATTTGGAAATTTTACTGTTATTCGAAAATCTGATGGTGTAAAAATAGGCTCTTGCGGACTGTATGACCGAGAAGGTTTAAACAGTGTAGATATAGGTTTTGCTTTTTTACCCGATTACGAAAAAAAGGGATATGCCTTTGAAAGTACTCAAAAAATAAAAGAATTGGCTTTTTCTGAATTTGGGCTGACTAAAGTTTTAGCAATTACACTAAAGGAAAATCTAGACTCTCAAAAACTATTAAAAAAATTATCTTTTAAATTTGTAAAAAACATGAACCTTCCCAATAACCCTGAAACACTTATGCTTTTTGCTTGTAAAGCATCTTCATTACCTGTTTAAGCTCTTTTTTTAGCTACATAGTGCGCTATAAACGCAAATAATACATAAGAAAAAAGTGCAGATATTGTTAATGATTTAATATCGTCATTAGCAGGTAGCACAAAAAGATTCAGGTAATTTATCAGCAATAAAAACAACACAAATACAATAGCAGCATATTTCCCTAAAGCCGAAGTTGCTACTGTTTTTTTAAGGTAGTATAGCAACCCTATAACCAGTAATACAGCTTCTGAAATAAATGTCAAAATTTTACTATTCCACAATCCAAACCCAAATTTTGGTGCTCCACTAATTATGGGTAAATCGGGTGTATGCACAATTAAATCGGTGAACCAATGCGATAAAACTGCCAAAGCCATAACCATAGCTAGTTGCTTTTTATTCGATTTATTTTTATAGCATACAAAATAAAACAAACAAAAAAACAGCCCTGCCCATAAAAAGGTTCCTAGTAAACCATGAGTAAAAGGATAATAATCCATATTAAAATTATTAACCTCTGTAAAAGATTCCTCGAATTTTAAATTTTCAATTCCGGCTAAAGCCAGTGGGAAAAATAAAATATCTACAAATTGAGTAGCAATAAAAAGCAATCCTAGTGAAGCGTCTTTTTCTTTACCCTTTAGAGCAAAAGCAGCTACATAATGACCTACAAACATAACCGATGTATCTTTAAGTTTAGTGGTTAAATATACATATTTTTAATAAAAGTAAATTTACCAAACACCGTTACAACCCTGGAAAACAAGCGTTTATTTATTTTTTTTTAAATTTGTAGGACTAAAAATCAAAAACATACACCAAATGAAAAGAGGGTTAATAGCGGTTGGTTTTAGTATTTTTACAATACTTGGGCTTTTTGCGCAGGTTGGTATTGGTACTACTTCGCCTAATACAGCTTCTATGCTAGAGATTGCATCTACATCTAAAGGATTACTTATTCCAAGATTAACAACCACACAACGAACCGGAATTTCCGGACTTGGCACTACAGAAGAAGGACTTACAGTTTACGACACAACTACCAATAGCTTTTGGTTTTGGGACGGCACAGCATGGAATGAACTTCAAAAAGTAGGTGATGCTTGGAAACAATCGGGAAACTCGGGAACAACTAATGGAACCCATTTTATAGGAACCACAGATGCGCAAGATTTAGATTTTAGAACAAATAATATTTTAAAGGCTCGAATCTCACAAAAAGGACAAATTGAAATTTTAAATACAGGGAATTCGGTGTTTATTGGTGAAAATGCCGGTGAAAACGATGACTTAACACTTAATTACAACACACATATTGGGTTTCAAGCTGGGTTTTCTACTATAAATACCACTTACAATACCAGTATTGGATACAAAGCGCTGTATTCTAATATTGCCGATTTTAATACTGCCGTTGGTGCACAGGCTTTGTTTAGCAATACTACCGGAAATTATAATACTGCTAATGGATATCTAGCGTTATACTCAAATACTACAGGAACTTTCAATACAACTATTGGAAGCTACTCCTTATACTTAAACACTACCGGAAATAACAACACAGCCATAGGCGCTAATTCTTTACGTAGCAACACCACTGGAAATAACAATACGGCCAGTGGATTTCAAGCATTACTTACAAACTCTACCGGGAGTAATAACGTAGCTAACGGATACTTCTCTTTGGTCTCAAACACAACAGGAAGTCAAAATACAGCTGTAGGTACTAACTCTTTAAATAGCAATACTACCGGAAATTACAATACTGCTAATGGATATCGTGCGTTGTACTCAAATACTACAGGAATTTACAATACAACTATTGGAAGCTACTCCTTAAACTCAAACACTACCGGAAATTACAATACAGCCATAGGCGCTAATTCTTTACGTAGCAACACCACTGGAAATAACAATACAGCAACAGGATTTAATTCTTTAGGTAGCAACACCACTGGATATTACAACACGGCTTCAGGGAGCTTATCTTTGTATGCAAATACTACAGGTTTTCAAAACACAGCAAATGGATATTATGCATTAACCTCTAATACCTCAGGAAATTACAATACAGCATATGGGAGCCAAGCTCTTAGGTACAATACAACAGGAACACAAAACGTAGCAACAGGAACATCTGCATTGCGACAAAATACTACTGGAGTTGATAATACATCTAATGGTACTTTTGCACTATATTCAAATACTACAGGGAATAATAACACCTCAATAGGAAGTCAATCATTACGATACAATACCATCGGGGCATCTAATACTGCAAGTGGTTATAAGGCCTTGTATTTAAATACTACAGGAAGTTCTAATGTAGCAAATGGAAGTCAATCACTTCACTCAAATACTTCTGGCGATTTAAATACGGCTATTGGAACCAGCGCATTGTATTCAAATACTACCGCAAGTGAAAACACTTCGGTTGGATACCAGACTCTTTATTCAAATACTACCGGATATAAAAATATGGCTTTTGGAAACAATACGCTGTATACAAATACTACCGGAAGTTCTAATAGTGCTTTTGGCTATTTTACAATGAATAAAAATACGACAGGTGGTCAAAATAGTGCTGCCGGATATCAGGCTCTTTATTCAAATACTACCGGAAATAATAATAGTGCTTTTGGCTATTTATCTCTTTTCTCAAATTCAACTGGCTCAAATAATACAGCCTTGGGCTTGCAAGCTTTTTACAATGGAGCATCGTATAGTAATTCAACTGCACTTGGATACGGAACTGCTATTTCTGCTTCAAACCAAATACGACTTGGAAACTCATCTGTTACAAGCATTGGTGGATTTCAAAATTGGACAAATGTATCTGATAAGCGATTTAAAAAAAATGTCAAAGAAAACGTAAAAGGGTTAAACTTTATTATGAAACTACGCCCAGTTACGTACCAGCTAAATATAAATGCAATTAATTCCTTTTTAAAAGTACCTAACAACTTACAGTCTAATATACAACAAAAAGCAAACGAAATACAGGTTGGTTTTATAGCTCAAGAGGTAGAAAAAGCAGCTAAAGAAGTGAATTTTAATTTTCACGGTGTAGACAAACCTAAAAGCAGTACCGACTATTACGGATTGCGATATGCCGAATTTGTAGTACCGCTGGTAAAAGCTACACAAGAACAACAAAAATTAATTAAAAAATTAAAACAAGAAAACGAGGAGCTTAAAAAACGATTGGAAAGAATAGAACAAATGTTAGCAAAAGGTAATTGATATAACCTCTTTTTACAATTAACTAAAAAAGCAGCTTTATAAAGCTGCTTTTTTTAGTAGCGGGGACTGGACTCGAACCAGCGACCTTCGGGTTATGAGCTCAAAGCTGACCAAAATTTCAACCATTTTACTGGGCTCCCGCTATGTTAATTTTCAAAATCGTATGCAAAATCGTATGCAGTTTTTGCTTTCGATTATACAATATTGTTTTATGCAATTTACAAAAATATTTTATACATCTAAATATCTTATTATTAATTCTACTATTTTCAAATTTAGCATTGAATATAGCGCTAATAACTTTGCTTTATCCTTTCTTCTTTTAAGGAAAATCCATACTTCATTAAAAGAAAACATTAATAAATTTATGTTTTAATTTTTACACCAAAAACATTGCATAGTTACTTAATTATAGAAAAAGAAAGCAAGTATATACACAATCTACAGAACGTATTAAAAAATTATCATAATTTTAATTGTGTTGGTATTTCCAATCAGTATAATCAATCTCTCGATATTATACTCAAAGATGTTCCAAATTTAATATTTTTTAATATTGATAATACCTTTGAAAATCCCTATTCACTTTTGAATGAATTGAATTCAATTTTTAGTGAAAATTTACCTGTTTTTGTTGCGATTTCATCCTCAAAAGATAAAGCATATGAAATAATTAAAAATGGTTTTTTTGATTTCCTGTTAAGCCCATTATCTGACTTAGAGATTAGAAGAACAATTTTAAAATTCCAAAAAAAAAATCCATTCAAGGCTAGAAAAAACATTTGCTTAAAATCATATAAAGATTACAGGTATTTAGACTTAGATGAAATTCTTTTTTTAAAAGCTGATAACAATACTACTGATTTTTACATGAGTGATGGTAATATTGTTAGTTCGTTTAAAACTCTAAAAACTTATGAAACGTTACTTCCTAACAACTTCTTAAGGATTCACAAAAGCTATATAATTAATAAAAATCATGTCTCAAGGATTCAATACGGTAAATTAATATGTACTATTAAAAAAAATAGTCATGATATTCCATTTTCGAAAACCTATTTAAATAATATAGAAACTATGAGAAGTACTCTATCACGACAAACATTTTACTTATTAAATTAAATTTCCCTCTCAAAAACACACACTACACTCCTACAATTAACACATTCACTAAACGGCGTTAACTTTTGTTTATCAAGCAATTAAACTACTCTATTTTAGTAAAAATAGCTATAGAGAAATCTACATTGATGTTTCTTAAATAGCACAATCTAGCTTAAAATTATTGTCAAATCAAAAACCAACTCTTATGAAGTTAGCTAAATTATTTATTATTTTCATTATTTTTTCAAAATGTTTAACATCATGCACGCGAGGATCTTGATGATTTAACAATCACAAATCAAATTGAAGACACCTATAGTACAGGCGATGATGGAATTCCTCCGGTAGAACCTGGGTAAATTTCTATTGATTTGTATTTACTCTAAAACAAAAAAACCTTAAAATCAATTTTAAGGTTTTTTTTATAAATTTGTTAGTATTTTCTAATTAAAATACTGTAAAATAATAGCTATAATAAAATCCATATCGTTCATATCATTATTTTTAATTATTCTACTATCTAGTAATTCTCAAAAATATGGGATTCAAGACCCTAAGAATAAATTAAAAAAAACAGATAGCATTTCTTTATGGATAAGAAATTCAGAAAACTCAAAGCTTAGTTTAAGATTCAGAATACAAAACTTAAACGAGGCCTATTATTGGAATCATTATCAAAAAAATGATTCTATAAAAAACAAAAATTTATTTGATATAGCTATCGGTGCTTACCATTTAAATGATTCTCTTCTTTTTAAAAAAGCAAATTTAGAGTATCATAAGCTCTCTTTAAAATTATTGGACACTCTAAATATAGCTAAAAGTCATTGGAATTATGGATTATATTATTATCGAATAGAGTCGCTTGATAGTTCTTATTATCATTATTATAAAGCCTATAAGTACTTTCAAACAAAAAAACTTGAAAATTACGCTGCAGGAATGCTTTATAATATGGCAATAATACAATATAATCTTCGAGACTATACTGGTTCTGAAATTTCAGTATTTCATTGTATACCAATATTTAAAAAATTGAATAATTCTAAATATCTATATCTATGTTATAATCTTCTAGGAACTATTTATAAGCAAATTCAAGAGTACGAAAAGGCTGTTAAATACCACAAAAAAGCTTTAAAGTATTTAAAATCCAAAAATAGCTCAGACTTTCTTTATCTTACTAGCTTAAATAATTTAGGACTAGTATATCAAAAACAAGCCAATTATAAACTGGCAGCTTATTACTTTGAAAAAGCTCTTAATAGTAAGAAACTCAAACATTCTTATGTTAATTTATATGCCCGTTTGATAGATAACTTGACTTATACTCGATTTTTAAGTGGGGATACAACTGATTTATATCAAAATTTCCTTCAAGCTCTTAAAATAAGAGATAGTATTCATTTTCTATCAGGAATTGTCATCAGTAAACTACATTTAGCTGAATTTTACGCCAAGCATTCCGATACTTCCAAAGCAATTGGGTTTGCTTCTGAGGCAAATAAACTAGCCTTAAAAGCAAATAATAATAGAGATGTTTTGGCGTCTTTGCTATTATTAGCAAAACTGGACAAAACAAACTCAAATACTTACTTTAGTAAGTATGTTACCCTGAATGATCATTTATATACCAATGAACGAAAGATACGAAATAAATTTACAAGAATACGATTTGAAACTGATGAATACATAGAAAAAAGCGAAAAACTATCACAACAAAAAATATTGATTACCATCGCAAGTATTTTTACAATTTTTATACTTTCTCTATTATACTATATAAAGGTGCAACGATCGAAAAATAAGGAGCTCCTTTTAGAAAAAAAACAACAGAATGCAAATGAAGAAATCTATTCTTTGATGCTAAAACAACAATCAGTAATGGAAGTTGGAAGGTTAAAAGAGCGCCAAAGAATATCTGAAGATTTGCATGATGGAATACTCGGTGAAATTTTTGGAACTAGGATGGCTTTAGGCTTTTTAAACTCAAAAACAGATATAGATTCTGTTAAAAAAAGGAAAGAGTACATTGATAAAATACAAAATATTGAAAAAGAAATTAGAGTAATATCTCATGAACTAAAAAATGATATTTTATCCTCACAGCATGATTTCATTAGACTCGTTGAGAATTTACTAGAAACACAAAGTAAATTTGGGAAATTTAACTTCAATATAGAAAACAATGTGAACTGGGACAAAGTTAGTAATGATCTCAAAATCAATTTTTACAGAATAATACAAGAGGCTATTCAAAATATTAACAAGTATGCAAAAGCTAATAACGTGAATATTAAATTTGATTTAAATTCAAATCGTATTTATTTTTGTATCCAAGATGATGGTATTGGGTTTGTCAAAACAACTAAGAACAGAGGTATTGGTTTAACAAATATGAATTCTAGAATTTCGAAAATTAATGGTACTTTTGAAATTGAATCCACTTTAAACAAAGGTACTACCATAAAAGTTTGTGTAACCTTATAACTAAAATAGTTATGACTAAAATTTATAAAGTCTTATTGATTGATGATCATCCCATAATACTAGAGGTATATAAAACAGCTCTTGAAGAATCAAGACAAATAATTAAAAATGTTACATTCGACATTGAAAGTGCTAAAAATTCTGAAGAAGCATTAAATAAAATACTGGACGCTTCAAAAACTGAGGGGTATGATATCATATTTTTAGATATAAAATTGCCACCTTCTAAAGATGGTAAAATTTTGTCCGGTGAAGATTTAGGACTTAAGATTAATCAACTTTTACCTAGTGCTAAAGTAATTATTTCTACAACTTTTAATGATAATTACCGTATTCAAAATATCTTGAGAAATATTAATCCTGATGGGTTTTTAATAAAAAATGATATTGGCACTGAAGAACTCATTGAAGCTGTAAAAAAAATAATAAAAGACCCTCCTTATTATAGTAAATCTGTTTTAAAGCTAGTTCGAAAGCAAATGTCAAGTGATTATCTTTTGGATAAAATTGATCGCCAACTACTATACGAGCTTTCTATAGGCACAAAAATGAAAGACTTACCTAAAGTCATTCCTATGTCAATGGCTGGAATCGAAAAAAGGAAGAGACAACTTAAAGAGATTTTTGATGTACTAGAAAATGAAGATAGAGAGTTGATTTTAAAAGCAAAAAAGAAGGGCTTTATCTAATCCTCTTGTACCTATGTGTTAAAACAGCTAACATTTCACATAATTATTAAAAGTCTTATTACATTAATCCTAGTTCACAAAAATGCACTAATTATTTTAGCCAATAACCGTACTTAATTTAAACATTGGTAAGTACATGGCAATTAAAATAACAGCAACCATAGCTCCCAAAAAAACAATAATCAAAGGCTCTAATACTGTATTCAATAATTTTGATTTATATTGAATATCTTCGTTGTATTGCTCAGTTAATCTTTTAAAAATATATTCATTTTGGTTTGTCTTTTCAGCGACTTTTAATAAGGATATCATTTTTTTATCAAAAATTGAATAATTTGACAAGGTTTCACTTAATTCCTTTCCTTTAATAATTTCATCTTCAACATGTACAAGTGCTAGCTGTAAGGGATAAAAATCTATCATTTTTTTTGTCAATTGTATACAGTGTAGCAAAGGAACTTTTGCACTAACTAAAAGAGTTGTTGCTTGGGTAAATTGAGCTAAATATATTTTTCTAATCAGCTCTCCTATATACGGAGTTTTTAATAAAATTTGAGATGTCATTTTTTTATACCATTTTTTTTTAGAGATAAAAAATCGAATAAGAATAATTATACCTACAAAAAGAAAGATATTCAAGAAATTTTGTCTAAAAACCTGTGATATAGCTATAATAACTTTTGTGATAAAGGGTAGTTCTACCCTGTTTTGTTTAAAAATATCAACAAACATAGGCACAACAAACTGCAGCATAAATACAACTGTTAAAATTGCTGTAATCATTATCACCAAAGGATATGATAATGCATTTAAAATGTTCCTTCTTTGCTCATTTTTTCTTTTATAAAATAATCCCAATTCATTAGACACCTTTTGTAATTGTCCTGTTTCTTCTCCAATTTTTAACGAGTAGTACTCATATTCAGAAAACATATTACGCTGTTTGATTGCATCTGATAAAGTTTTCCCTTTGATAATGCTTTCTTTAATTTTTTTTATGAGGTTTTTATCAAATTCTTTTTTTTGTTCTGTCTCAATTAGGTGCAATGAATTTTTTAAGGTAATCCCTGCGCTTAACAACACACTTAACTCTGTATAAAAAGCTTCTTTTTTTTTATTTGGAAATGTTTTTCCTAAAAAAACAATCTCTTTCTTCAATAAATTGGCAATAGATAACATTTGAGTTTTTTGAACTCTTTTCTCTTTTGATATATTGTCTAAATTGAAAGCCATTATTTATTCATATAATATGTTGAAGCTTTTATTTTATAAATAAATAATTGCTTATTTTGAAATGTTCTAGCCAAAACTAGATTTAATCCATCTACTTGCTCCTCGGGATTTTTCATATCTAAATAATAGTTCACATTAATAACTTCAATATTTAACGTATCTTTATTACGCACAATATTTTTTGCGTTAAACTCATACAGTACTGTATCTAAAGGAGTTACACATCTTAATCGGTTTTTTTTAACATCTATAAAAATAGTTTTTTTATTAAAATCATTCCAAAGTACTTGTTCTAAAATTCTTATTTCAGTATTCTTTTTATAGTTTAACTGCATACCTAAAAGTTCTTTTTGAATTAGGTTTAATACTAAAATAGTTATTGTAATTACAATAACTGTTAAAACCATAACAACCAGTAGTTCAACAATAGTGAAGCTCTTTATTTTGTTATTTATCAACATAAAGTATTTTTTTAAAAAACATTACTTTTGAAGAACTATTCTTAGCTTGAAAAACAACCCATTGAGTTAAATTTTCTTTTTGGCTAGTTACACTTATCTCCCAGTTTTTGTGAATTTCTTTGTAAGGAATTGTAATTTTTTTATTTAAGTACTCGTACTCTAACTTATTAATGTAATTTCTTATTCGACTCGTATCTCTCGTTATGGTATTTGAAAACACATTGTTCAGCGTTAATGAAGCTATTGTGAAAACAATAATTATAATAATTGATGCCGTAACTGTTTCAATCAAGGTTGATGCTTTTAGTTTTTTTAGTATAACCATTCTGATATTTTATATTTTGAATCTTCCAAAATCAATCCTACATATTGAATCGGCAAATTTTCTAATAAGATATTACCATTATAAATATGATTTTGATAAATTGACCCAAACTGTAAAGCAATGAAATTGTTAGTATAAACACTCCCAAAAACAATTCCTCTTAATTCAAAATTCTTATCACAATAAACTTCTCCTATTACTTTTGAATTATTTTCAAGAATTATTTGAGGCTTAAAATTACTCGTTGTATAAGTAGACAGAAATGCAACTATTCCTTTTATAGAAGTATTGCTATTTATTTGTATTTGATTATTATAGGTAAATTGCTTTTCTGGGGTATCAATTTTATTCTCATCTAATAAAATTACACTAGGGTACAATAAGTTACAATTTTCTCCAACAATAATATTTTTGGTAGCAATTGCCTGAAAGTTACCCGTCACATTATTGTTAATTTCAATAATTGGAGCAACCAAAAGTATGTCCTTTAAATTAGCAGAATTATCAATTTTTATCAATGAGTCTGACTGTATTATAATATTTCCTATTAATTCAATATTTTTTAAATGCACTTCACCTGACTGTTTGTAAATTTGAGCATGGCTACTAAACGAATTTATATGTTTAGTATCTTCAACAAGGTCTATAAAAATTAGGTTATTTTCATCTATCTCACCCTTAGAAAGGGCTTTTAGATATTTGCGATTTTTAATTGTTGGGAGTTTATAATCACTTTGAGAAATTAATCCATAAATCAGTTGGTCTCCATAAAACGAATATCCTGAAATATTTCCTGTTTTTACTCCATTTTTAGGTAAAAACACATTTCCTTGAATTTTTGTATTACCAACAAGTACCAAGGCATTATTATTATCTTTCAAATACAATACAGGTCTTTTTTTAGTATGCCCTCCCATAAGCCCTACTTTTTCAAACTTATTACTATTTACATTTGACTTTACTTTTAACACATCAAACATTCCCCAATGTTTTTTTATCAAAGTTAATTCGCTTTTTACTCGTGAAGTAAGTTCTATATTTTGTTGTAGATCATACGGTATCTCATGTTCCAAAACGTACTGAAAACCTAAATTTGAATTTTGAATACTTTCAATACGGAAATTAGCAATTGTTTTTAAATGATTTTGCAAGAATGTTAATAATAAAAAAGTAGATATAAGTATAACTATTACCACTGAAATAAACATTGTATACTGCAATGCACCTGCATTTATTTTTTTATTTATTAAAAAACTCACTGTTGTATTGGTATTGTTTTTTTAATATTTTTAAAGCTCACTTTAATCTCTTTATGACTTCCTTTTAGTAATTTAACACCCTCTTCTTGCTCTCCTGCTGATAAAAATAGCTCTTTACCATTAATCATTACAAAAAATATAGTTTTAGATACCTTCCCCTTAGAAGATAGCATACCCTTATAATATATTTTAGGGAATGTGATTGATTTATTTAAAATGTATTTAGATTTGTTTTTTTGTTTTTTTTCTTCTAAATTTCCTAAAAAAGGGTCTCTGTAATTTAATTTAATTGTAAATTGTTTAGCTTCTATAATTTCTTCAGGTATAAAAGCAGTAGTCGAGTTTTCAATATGAAATGATTCATTTGAAGGATACTTCACCTTATATACTTTATACCCTATAATTCCCCATACTAGAATAACTACAAGCACTAATAAAAAACTGTTGTTTCTATTTTTCAATGTTTTATATTTTAGTATCCAACACTAAAATTAGAAGTTGTAAAAGCTGTTTCGTAAGCAAAATTTTTAGCTTTTACGCGCCACTGATAATTATTTGGAACTAAGAACTCCTCATTTATTGATGTTTTAATTATTATGGAATCAAGTACTATTTCAATGGCATTTTCAAAGTTTGGTGTAGCTATTTGAATTTGATACATATCAGCCCCATCTACAGGGTTCCATTTAAAAGTTTGTACTCCTGTACTTAAATTAACATTGTTTGTTGGTGAAAGAATCTCAACACTAACATTAGAAATGTCTACTTCATAAAATACTTCCTCACAGCTACTAAATACAAAAACGCCTAAAAATAGGCTACATATTATCTTATTAAACATATATCTAATTTAAATTAATAATTATTATTTCCATGAATTATTAAAATTTGAATTACTGTTAAACTTAAATTACCCAAAGAAACATAATGATTGATTGTACAGCTAACATATCTCAAAAGCACATTAATCTATTGACTTAATTAATAATAAGATAAAAAACGGTAAATATTGGTATTTCTAATAATAAACAATATTAATTATTATGGGATAATCCAAGTGGTTAGCTACTGTTATTTACAAATTCAAAATTTATAGAACTCCCCCAAAAGTAAATTTTAATAATAGATTCAAGCATTTTTAAACTTTTACTATAACATATTGTTTTCCTATTTAATCTTTTTAAATGTGTTCTTAAATTGAGATTAAATCGTTCTATTCTATTTGTTTGATAGCGACAACTATCATGAATTTCTTTAGGAATTAGGGTCTTATAAGTAGTTAGTTTATCTGTGTAAACTTTCTTGGGATTTAATAATAAAACCTGATTCGTTACTTTGGCTAAATTTTCTCTACTTTTGGATCCAACTACAAAAGAAATTACTTGCTTTGTTTTTCTATTGATAGCATAAGATATCCAACACCGTTTTCCATTATTTTTAACAAAAAGCTCATCCATTTCATAACTTTGTGAGTATTCAGTAAAAATCGGGATCCTAATCCTTTGGGCTATTTTTACTATTCTAGTACTTACTGTTTTTTTAGATATTTCTAATACTCTAGAAATATCTCTAACTCCACAACTATTTATTAATAGGGTATATATTGATTGATTTATATGTCTCTTATACGCTTGGTAAACATATACTTTTTGTTGATTTAACTCACATATTTTACAATAATATCTCTGTCTTCCATTTTTTTGAAATCCATTTTTTATACATACCCTACCGCATTTATTACAATTCAAAACTATTTCTTAAATTAAATAATGACTATTACACTAATATATAGATTCGAAATTAGGTTGTTTCCTGTCTTTTTTATTAATGATTTACAATAGAATATTTAAGGAATTTCCTTATTAACTACCTCTTAATTTACCCTACTACCATTAAGCCTTGTTTACCATTACTATTTTTTACCCGCTAATTTAACCCACGAGGTTTATAAATTCCTCTTCTAAGCCTCTAAAACAAGTTCAAAAGAAAGTGAGCATACCTAAGTATTCCCATTTTTATGTATTCATAGTTTAATTTATGATTGAAAACCAAACTAGTAACTCTCATAAATGAGCTAACCACTAATTTGACCCACTACCAAAAAACCACCTCGTTAAAGGTGGTTAAATCTTAATAAGATAATTGCAATTACCAATAGGCTGGTGCTATTTTATCCTTATTTTGAATTTCAAAAACATTGTCATTTAATTGCATTGGTTTTACTTCTGTTGCAATACTTGTCATTATAAATTGCTCTGTTTCCATTACTGTTTTTAAAGGCAAAGCTTTAGTTTTAGATACCATATAGTACCAATTTCCGTAGTTATGACCTTTAAATAATTCTGGATTTACTTTATAGCTAGAGTTAAAATAATAAGATGTCTTGCTTTTTTCTGCTTTGACAATGATTAAATCACAAGGTACGCCCATAATCGTATCTTTATTTTTCTTCATCTCAAAACTCAAAGCTTTATCTTTATTTTCACTATAATCTTCATAGTACAAAATATCTGACTTCGCTGTTAAACTATAATTCCTATTTTCATCACTTCTGTAAATCTGTAGTTTTATAAAGTTCCCATTGAAAACAGACTTATAATTACCGCCTTTAACTGCGTACCATTGTTTAGTACCCATCAAACTATTTAATTGGTCGCTAGTAACTTCAGAGGATTTACTTTCATAATTAACAGAGTACACTATCATACCCTCAAAATCTTGCGATTGCACAAAATAAGAGTTAAATAGAACTACCAATAAAATTAATCTATTCATTATTTATTTTCTTTTTAAAATTTAATTCGCTAACACTTTTATCTTCAATAGAATACTTTACCTCAAAGATATCGCCAACCGATACTAATTCTTTTTTAATTGTAAGCTTTTGAGTGTTATAGTACTGTCTTCCAGAAATGTTATAGTTATATTTAACAAAATAACCTCTCCGATTCATAGGTTCTATCTCCTGTATGTGTCCAACTGTAACACCAAACTTTTCTAATTTTATTTTATTACTTCGACTACTAAAATAACCGATACATAATAAAATTAAAACAGGTACAACAACTAAATATGATTTTTTATTTTTCTTTTTGGAGGTCATCCTTTATTGTATTATAAACTGTACCTTCTGCGGAATTTACAGTTGTTTTAACTACATTGTCATTCACTTTACCAACAGTCGAGTTTAACGCTTTTGTAGTAGATTGAGCTTGTTTAGCTTTATTAAAATCTTTAAAAGCATCATTTGAATTTTTAGCCTTCGAACCTCTTGCTGCTTCGGAAGCATTACCTGTTCTGCGTATATTGTTAGCTTTATCTAAATTTTTAGCTTTAGCAGTCACATTTGATTTAGCAGATTTCACAGCTACATCACTAGAAGCATCTACCAATTTTCCTGATAAATCTATTTTCCCTAGAGCTTCGCCCGCTACAATATTAACCCCAGCTTCTTTAACAACACCTGATGCTGTTTTAGTACTTCCTTCTGTACCTATTACATCTGTGCTACCATCTAAATTTACATCTATAGCAGATTTCACAACTTCGGCAGTTACTGTAACTGCAACTCTTCTAACTGCACTAGCACCTCCAGTTAAAGCTCCCTCTCCTGCAGCTATTAAAACATCTGCACCGTCAATATTATTCCAAAGCGCATCTCCTAAATCTTGACCTTTCGCAAGGTTTGTTCCTGCTTGCACTAAATATTCTGTAGCAGCACCAACTAACGCACCAATACACCAAGGACAGTTACCGTCAGGGTCGTTTAAAGTTACTGGTGAGTTCCAACTATAAGCATATGGCGTTTTGTCAATCTGCATTTCATCATCTGCCATCTTATCTAAAGTGAACCACCTTCCAATTGCAGGGTCATAACGTCTAGCACCATAGTCGTACCAATTAAGACCTAAACTCTCATTTAACTCTTTTCCGTTGTATTTCCAATTCTGTGCTATATTGGTAGAAGTCACAACATTGTTGTAACCTTTATGACGTAATCCAAAAGGATAATAGTTATTTTCTTCTACTATTTGTAATACAGGGATACTTGTAGTACTAACGTTTTTATAGCTTAGTCTGATATTCCCTAAGTGGTCTTTATATTGATAGACATAACTATATGTGCTTCCACTTGGCTCTACATAACCTTCTGCCGTGTTAAAAAACTGAAGTTGGCCGTTCTCATAAACATAATTACCTGCATACTCCGTTGTTGCCCCTGTACTCACTATCTTTTTCTGTTTTACTCCTGTTGCGTCGTAAATATAAGTAATATTTCCATCATTAAAAGTAACTTGAGTTGGTAAATTTAAATGATTGTAGGCAATATTTGTTATGCCTTTATTAGCATCTGACAATAAGTTGCCATTTACATCATAAATATAATCATCATTTCCGTTGTTAAAAATAGCATCTGAAGCATTTCCATCATCAAATCCTGTACTGTATACTGCACTATCTGTTACCGAGTGTAATTGATTTCCATTATAATAATAATTAAGATCGTCCATAATATCAAAATAAACGGGATTTAAATTATCTGTATGTCCTCTTCTTTGTAAATGAGTTATATTCCCATTCTTATCATAAGAAACATTGGTTAAACTATAACGTTGGTCATTTGTATTGTCTATACCGCTTGTGATTCGGTTTAAAGCATCGTAGGTGTAATCGTATGTCTTTAAACTGTTATCCGTATTAGCTGTTTTCCATTGTGTTTGGCTTATATTCCCATTATACAACGGATTAATACCTTCATCGTAACCTATTTTAAAACCAAATAAGTCCGACCCCAAACTTGTAGGATTGTTAATCTGTTTTAACCAACCTCGAATATTGTAGGTGTAATCAACTGTTTGTAAAGGGGCTGTTTCTGTATTACCCACTTTCTTACTTTGTAACTGTCCTAGCTCATCATAATTATTTACCACAATTGTTTCTGTATGTCCTGCCAGTGTCTGTGTTTGTTTTATTAGCCTCCCTGCATGGTCATACATAAAATTATCTGTCGTGGTTATAGTTGCCTGTGTCCCTTTTGTATGTGTCGTAGTTGTTTTGTCTACTTTACCTACAAAATCCAGTTTATTTATAACAATATCCGTCGTTTCTAAATAATTATTCTTGCTTACTGTATAAATTGTTCTACCTTTGGTATCATAACCCATAACTGTTGTAATCCAATCAGTAGTTTCTAAAATCCTTACCTTACTCCCCGTTGACAAACCATTGGTTAAAATTTGAGTAGCCGTAGCATTATTATAGTTTACAATTGATTGACCTTCAACAGAACTCGGCAAAACAAGACCGTCATTATCAAAAGTATAATTATCGTAATAATTAATTGTTAATACAGTTAAAGCACCTATATCATTAGGAAAACTTCTATTGGTGTAATAAACTGTAACTCCATCAATCATTGTCCCTGATGATGTCTTATTTTCATAATGAAAAGGCTCTGCTGTACTGGCTAAATTTTGCATAACCAACCTACCTGTTAAATTAGTGTTATGGTAAATTCCTGTATATACTACTCTTCCTAAAGCATCATATTTAGTAAAACTCCATTGGTTAGCCAACCTTTGATTAGCATCTTGTGTTAAAATTGGCCTGTCTATTCTGTCATAAACAATATACTCTGGCCCTTTACCCGGTATTTTTTTTTCAATTAGTCTATTTCTGTAATCGTATTTGTATTGGTAACATAAATCATCTAAAGCATTCCCTGTAGTAGCTGTATAAGAAGCTGTTGTATCTCCAACAGGTGGTGGTAAAACAAATGAATTTTGTTTTGTGATACCATAAGGAGCTGCGGGAGAGCCTGATACCAACTCTACATTAATATAGCCATTAATTATTTTATAGGCATAAGTTGTTGTTGGGGCAAACTTATAAGGAATAATATTAATATTAAACAAATCTTGGTCTCCTAAACTTTCTGCATTAGGTAAAGCAACTACATTTCCTGTTTTTAATGTGTTTCCTGTCAATGAACTTAAATTAAACGTAATACTATACTGGTGTGACCCATCCGGTAAAAGCACAATTCCTGCTGTAACTGAACCACTCCCAGAACCACCAGGATCTGAAACAAAGTCTGTCCAACTAAAAGTTGTTGTTGTTGTATCATAAACTCCCGGCTGAGTAGTTATGGTTTCATTAAAAATAACATCCATTGCTTTGGGTGGAATTACAAAAGTTAGATTCCCATAATCATCATATACATACTGGGTGTCAAAAATTTCATTGTTATTATAACTCCTCTTTAAAATTACCTGTCCCTGATTATTTTTATATTCTTCTACTGTGTGATCATTCCCTGATGTCCAATTTTCATCTTTTGTAACTGTCTTCATTAAACTCCCATCCGAATAATATCCATCTGTGGTTAGGTACGGTAAAGTTGTATCTCCTCCCGTGAATCCAACTCCCAGTTTTTTTATAAAATCTCCCTGGTTTCCAATATTGGTTTGATAGTCAAAACGTATCGTGTGTCCGCTTGATATACTCCAAGAATTTCCTGGAGACGCCTGTTCTAATACCCTATTTAATGGAGAGGCTTCAATAAGCTTTTCTGAAAATGGATTATATGTGTTTTCGTACTTATCGGTATTATAAAAACTAGCTGTTACATTTAAAGCATCTGTCTTAAACAAACCTCCTGTACTTAAAGTAGCGTATGGTAAATATTCTTTGGTTTGCCTCCCATATCCATCATAATCAATAAATGTTACAATATCTTCTTTATTACCTCCAGCTCGTACTTCAATATTTTGAATAGCTCTTCCTAAACCATCAAAATACCCTATAGTTATAAGCTGTTCTTCATTGGTCGCATTTTGCTCCTGTCCTTTTAAATAACCTTTCTGATAAGTGGTTGTTAAAATATAATTTTGATCTTGACTAGGTGTAGTCTGCGCTAATAAAACTAAAGGCAAAACTAACAATATGATTATAATCTTTTTCATAGCAATTTAATTGGTTCTAAAATTATATTGATTCTTACTAAGTACTTTTCCTTCAGAATCTATAACAAATTCTAATCTATTGAATTCATCATAATGGTAGTAAAACACCTGCCCCTTTGGGTCTGTCATACTCTTAATACCAACATGGGGATCAAAAGTAAATGTGGTGATTTTTACATTAGGAAACTGTAATCTTAGGTTATTTAGTTCTGTCCTAAGTATTTGCTCTGTAACTTCATCGACATCATTATCACTTGCTGCTTGCAAATTTAGTATAGTACTTGAAGGGATATCAGCGTATTTAATATTCTCTAACTTAGCTATTGGTAAAGACTTATCGTACCCCCAAATATAACTTGTGTGGGTTTCTGTATTATCTCCTGAAAGTTGTGATGCTTCTACAACATTTCCATCACTATACCCATATCTAATCCTACCTTCTAAAATATCTGTTGCTTTGGCTGCTAAAATTTCGTTGGGAAAAATCCCTTTACTTGTATCTATATACTCGTTTTTCCTAGTAAACAGTTTTTGCTCTGGATTTGTACCCGTCTTCTTGAAAGTTTCTGTCTGAATCACTTCTGTTAACCTATTATTAGACACTAATGTGGTATAAGGTATCGCTGGAAAGTCTTTGGGATAGTATTGTTTGGTTATTAATGATTCTCCTTTGCTATTTATTGTTGCTGTTTCTCTAAGTAAATAGTCTATATCTACGTTTCCATAAGTATTAATAGTTGACTGGGTACTAGCAACACCATTATAATACATCGTACTTTCCTCAGTTAAAACACCTCCCGTATTACCTTGAGCATAGGTTTGTCTCGTTTCTAAAGAAGAATAATCAAGTGTAGGTAAACAATAGGTACAACTATTTGGATGAGACGCATTAACCGATGAGCCTGGAGCATAAGGGCCGTTAAATCCTATAAAAATTGCCGGAGTATATTTGTAGCGATATTTCCCTGTGCCATCAGGATAAATATCGACGTAACTATAACTATTGTAAATATTATTATAAATGTATAATGTAGAGTTTCCAAAATATCGAGTATTAGTGTACTCTGTTACCTCTGTCTTTAAAAGCTCATCGCTTCTATTATAAACATTTGACTTCCATTTTTTTCCTGTACTAAAATCATTTCTATAGAGATTTACACTTGGAGTAATCCCTGTAGAAAAAATTCCATTATACCATCCTGTGTTAAAATAATATTCAACATATCCATTGTTTACCCCTCCAGATTTTTGAATTTCATAAACTTTTGTATACGCTATATGCGGCCTGCTCCCTCCGCTCCAAGAACCTACTCTTGTCATTCGAGTAAGAGTATTTAAGCCCATAACTTGCCCCTTGGTCAAATCTGGCTGATCAATATAAACCTGATAATTTGAAATTGTGTAAAAAGAAGGTTGGAATAGTATTTCTCCTGACGAATTAGCCCCATTAAGAGTTGTTGTATACTGATATTCCTTTTCTAAACTTAATACTCCCACATCTCTATAATCTTTTATGTTTTTTATACGTATCCCAGCTCTTGCAACTTCACCCGTCCCAACTATAGTACTTGAAATCGTTTCTTCTCGATGAACAGATAAGCTAATAGTTCCACTCCCGCCAGTAAAATAACCCTTAACTAATGTAATTTGATAGGTTCCCGGAGTTAAGTAAACAGAATCATCATTATAGCCTGAAAAATTAGTCCAAGTCATAGGAACCAATACTGCACAATTACTCTGATCTATCACTTGATTATAATTTAACTCAGGTGTAAAATTTTGTATAGAAGATCTTAAAAATAAATACGCCTCACTATCACCACCACCTGTATTAGTATACGATATCCTGTAATTTCCTGGCTCAGTAATATTAAATAAAACACTATTGTTATTTGGAGGAGAACCGTATTGATCTAAGCAACAATTACCACAATCGGCACCATTTCCTACACCTCCAGAAACACTCAAACTACCATACGTTACATCATGAACTGTTTCTGATACATCATTTAAAGTATACGTTGTTTTATTTGGCTCATAAGTAAATTCCGTATAACCTCCTGTAGGATATGTTAATGTTTTAAGGGTTCCTATAATTGCTTTATTAAAATCCGGAGATCTATCTGCCCCACTAAAATAAACTCCATTAACTGTAACTGAGGGATATAAAACACTATTGCTTTTGCCATTATACAGACCTAAATAATCAATCCCGTAAGAATCTCTAGAAGGAACACTTTCAGGAGAAAAATAATCAAACTTATATGAATATAAACTTGTGCTAACCCCTGACTTGATAGTAATACTATCTAGCTTTAATCTAATACTAAAAGGAGATTGAAACTTTGGATCTGCACCACTTACTATCCCAAAATAACTGTGATTAAACAAAAAGGTTTTTAGAACACTCGACCCGTCATATTTGTATATATCTATCTTACTTATTGCAGAAGGTAAACTGAAATCAAATCTACTCTTTAACGTCAAATCAACAACAACTCTATTATTGTGAGTAATTTTTGTTAATGCTAATTGTGAAATTTTATAATTCGTGTCCTGATATGTAATACTTCCATTCCATTCAGGGTTTGGATTACTCATCTCATTGGTAATAACTTTGGTAGATAAATTTGGCTGAGTCTCTGACAACCCTAAATCTGAATACGTAAACTCATAAACATCCTTAAGGTTAGGCGATTCTATTTTAGTTAGTAACCAAGAAGAATAATAATCTTGAAGCACCACTGTACCAACAATATCATTTAGATTTTCTACACTCGTCTTTTCCGCTTGATTAAAATAAAATTTAGTTCCGTCTTCTGTTACAACTGTCCAACTTGTAATATATGTGTTTGTAGCATCAAAAGTCGCCGAAACCTTTGTCCTAGGATTATCCAAAGATTGAAAGCTACCTCCTAAACTATCTATAACATACACAAAATTATCATTATTACCCAAAGCATTAAAACTAAAATAATCCGGCTGAGTATCAAGCTTATTATCACTTATTTCTTTTAGAAACTTAAAATAATTTTCAGCAGCAGATTGACTAGGAAACGTTTGTGGAGGGTTCAAATTTTCTAGAATTAACTCTCTTAATGTTTTCCCTGTAGGTACCCCTTCAACATAAACATCGCTATTACTATACACCGAAGTATATGATGTCGACGCAGGAGCAATGTAGAAATAATCATCAACCATACCATTAATTGTTCTACTAACTCTACCCCCTACATTTAAATTCCAGTTCAAACCCACTTGCGAAGCTAATTGAGACACCTTGACTCCTGAAGCATCGTACGTGAGACTGATAGGTAAATCCAACTCCCGCCCTGAAATCGTATAGATCGGGATACTTACAGTAGGTGTCCCCGAATACATATTCACACTTGTATTACCATACTTAGCAAAAGCTTCTGCTTCAGGTGTTTTTGGTATTTTAATCATGCGCTCAAGTTCATTCTGATAGTTTAAATTCTGAGAATGAACATTGTACATTGAGATTAAAAATACTATTAAGATAATTCTTCTCATAGTCAATTATTTTAAATAATGATTTGTTTAATACCAAGCTAAAACTATCACTCTGTAACAATCCTAACCGCAGTAAATTTAATCATCTCCTTATAAATTACATTAAGGTTACCCCTCCTAAGTATTACGGTATTTCCTTAATAAAAACAAATCAAAAAAAATAAGCATATTAAATAATACGCTTATTCTTTATATTGATTACCTTTATTAAACCCTCTAAGTCAAACTAATAAATTACACCGCTTTTTTACTAAATCCCTTTTAATAAATATTACATACAAATTTAAAATTTAGATTGTGCTTTAAATTGAGATTAAATCGTCCTATTCTTGTTGTTTGAAGCTATATCTATATGAACACCTCTTTAGGAATTAAGGTCATATATAGGTAGTTAGTTATTTGTATAAACTTAGCTTAATGCTTTAATATTACTAATTATCTTCCTTTGCTAAATTAACAAAGTTTATTGAAGGTAAAATTCTTGGTTCAAAACCAGATTGTAAGGTTAAATTAGAAATATAAGCTCTTAAGTATGGAAAAGCAATGGCAGGAGCATTAATTTTAGGGAAATCCGAAAACTTAAATTCCTCTGTAATTTCATCATTAAGGCTAAATACAAAAGCAGATTCAAAGTTTAAATCAAAATCTTTGTCCTTTAAATCAATTTCAAAAACTATGACAAAACTCTTTTTATCTTCTTCTGGAAATATTTGACCTTTTTTAATTCCAAAAGAACTCTCTTCTCTCTTTTGATTTTCATCTAAGAGTTCAAAGCTAAGTCTTTGTATTTTCCAATTTTGTAGTTGTATTTTCATTTTAAGCTGCTAATGGAATATTACTAACGTCATTAGATTCATAACTCTGATCAGTGCCTGATATATAAATATCTACATTGACATTATTCAATTGTTCATTTGAAATTTCAAAGCCAAAATCTTCTACAAAACCATATTTGATCGAAATTTTATATAATTCTTCGGCAGATATACTATCAAAATAATTATCTATTCGTTCCTTTATTTTTTTATTAAGTTTCATCTTATCCAATCTCGTTAGTTAAAACTAATTCCTTACTCTTAATATTTTTAGCTGGCAAATATACAGAACATATTGTACAATTTGAAGTCCTTCTATCAAAATTTGACATTCTCTCTTTTGTAAATTTAATATAAAAATTCCCTTTAGCAACCTCAATAGGCAAAATATTTTCATTTCTAGCAAAATTAATTACCAAACCATCAATATGATTAAACCTCTTTTTTAACTTAGATATTTTATCTGAATGTCTATCAATAATATATTCAAGAACTTCTATTCCTTCATCTACTGTTAAATCTAAAAAATTTTCTTCATCTACTACAATCTCTGATTTTAAAATAGATAAGCTATTATATCTCAACTTTTTTGTGATATTGTCCCATGATTGAGAAATTGCCCACTTTTGAGCCTGTTCTATCGGCTTTTTACTCAAGCCTTTAATAAAAAAATAAACTCCATCACCCAACCACTCACTATCACCAAGTGACAATTTATATCCAGTCGTTATAATTTCTTTTGCCTTCTGATAACTTGTACCGTGAAACCCTTGAATCTCAATTTTCATATTAAAATTTAATGATTCGAATATACTAAAATAAAATACTACAACTAACAAAGCGTAATCAAAATTACTATTTTATCTAAAATAGAATATTTAAGGAATTTCCTTATTAACTACCTCTTAATTTACCCTACTACCATTAAGCCTTGTTTACCATTACTATTTTTTACCCGCTAATTTAACCCACGAGGTTTATAAATTCCTCTTCTAAGCCTCTAAAACAAGTTCAAAAGAAAGTGAGCATACCTAAGTATTCCCATTTTCATGTATTCATAGTTTAATTTATGATTGAAAACCAAACTAGTAACTCTCATAAATGAGCTAACCACTAATTTGACCCACTACCAATACTTACGCATAAAAAAACCACCTCGTTAAAGGTGGTTTTTCGATTTTTAATTATTTTCTTGGTTTTCGTTGCATTGTTAATATCACATTATCAAACTCAACTTTACGTTCTTTAGTGGCACTTATATAACCTATCACAACATTAGTTTCTTTTTTCTCTCGCCAATACTTACCTTCTTCATTAGAACCATTTATATCAAGAGTATCGTTTATAGCTATTTTCACTAAAATATCATCACCGTATTTCTCAATTTTATCCTTGTTGACTGCTCCACCTGATTCATAATCATCTGTAAAATAAAACACTGAACCATCAGGATATAGAAAATGATATTCTTTAAAAACTTCACCTTGGTTCTCTTTAAATTCGTAACCACTTGGTAAATCTAAAATATATCTGATTTTCTTTCCCTCTTCATAAGTTTCCAATTTTAAACTTTTTGAAGATACACAAGAAATTAGAAGCAGTGACAGTGTGCCTATTGTTATAAAATTTTTCATATCAGAATCTTAAAAAGTTAAGCCAAGTAATTGAAGGTGGTGCTACTTGGATAGGTTTGTTATTACTATCTAATATCCTATAATTTGTGCCACCTGTTCTATAAAATTCTCTGGATGGATAACCTAACTGACTTCTGATTTGATTTTCAAAAAAGGATGCTCGTCCCTCGTTACGTTTTAAACCTGTGCTTGTAGGTCGGTTATCACTTAAACCAAAATTGGCATCATATCCGTGGAATAATTCGTGTGCCAAATTAGAGGTAGGTCTTGTTCCTCGACCACCACCTAATTCAAGTACGCTTCCGCCTGAAGGATTCCAATAGACAGTACCTCCAGAACCACCAAGCTTTGCTTTACCTTGACCAGTATCTAAAATGGCAACTGCATAAGAAGCATTTCTGTCATCAGCCTTAAACTCATTTCTACCAACACCATTAGGATTCTTACTTGCATTAGTGATTACAAAATTATTATCGGATGATTGTAAAGCCGATATCACATCTGTTCCTGTAGTATTTTCCGCATTAGCAATATCATTCAATGCACCTACCGCTTTTCCAACAAAACTACCAGAGGATTTTCCATTTGCAATTCTGTTTGTCAGCCCTTTTCTAACTTCTTTTCCTTTTTTATTATAGAGTTTTCCGTTTTCATACCGAAGTTTTCTAAAACCAGTATTTACCCAAATACTGTCGCCTTTAACTTCTGTAAATACGATAGGACTGTTCTTTGTAAAGTTATAAGGCGATTGGTCATAATACTTTTCGGCAAATCTATCAATCTTATTGAACCTCGCAATTGCTGGGTCGTAGTCTCTCCATTGGAATGCTAATGTATTTTTTCCAAGTTCTTCTTCCAGTTCTTGACCTTGGAACGTTTTGTAGTTGTTTTCAGTACCATTCACAACATTGTTGTATCCTTTATGTTCAAGTCCAAATGGATAGTAGTTATTCTCTTCTACTATCTCCGTAGAAGCTGTAATTGTACCATCATTGTTTTTATCTTGGTAGGACAACCTGATATTCCCTAAGTGGTCTTTATATTGATAGACATAATCCCATTTAGTAACACTCCCGTTATTTATAGTTGGCTCTGCATAACCTTCTGCCGTGTTAAAAAACTGAAGTTGGCCGTTCTCATAAACATAATTACCTGCATACTCCGTTGTTGCCCCTGTACTCACTATCTTTTTCTGTTTTACTCCTGTTGCGTCGTAAATATA
>JALWTD010000003.1 GCA_027082925.1 Flavobacteriaceae bacterium | reverse complement strand
TATAACTGTAAATGCTATTACTCCTATTAATATTGCTTTCCAGTCCATAACTTACTCCTTAATTCTTTCTTCACCTAAAGTATCTAATATATAATTTATAGCGTAAAGCCTTTGTTTTGTTTGTGGAACTCCTTTAGGAAATTCTTCATTATTGTTATAAAAATCTTCCTGCCATTCTTTAATCGTTCTAGTAAAACAGCCCATTCTAATATGAGTAGGTTTTTTTCCATCTCTTTCAAAAATAGGATAAGATACATATCTATACAATTTTGGATAATATAGTTTAGTTGTTAGTTTATAATTGCCTCGTATATTTGCATATCCATACATCTCTGCATTATTAAACATTCTTGTATTATCATGCATTCTTGCATTATCATGCATCTCTGCATTATCATACATTCTTGTATCGTTAAACATTCTTGTATTATTAAACATTCTTGTAACACCATACATCTCTGCATTATCATGCAGTTCTGCATTATCATACATTCTTGCATTGTTGTATAACCAACAATTTCCAAAATGAGATAGGTTATTTTCATTTGCTACATAACCACCTAAATCACCTTTCTTAACATCATTAAAATCTTTCAATGCTTTGATTCGATAATTTACTCCTGAACGGTAAAACTTGTGGTCTTTTGTTAGTTTTATTAATTCATATTTCATTACTTACTCCTTATGCAAACAAGTCTATTTCTACTTGTTCTGCTATCTCTTTTAGAACCAGTTTCTCTTCTAGCCTATCTATCTTAGCCATAAGTTTTTTAATGGTATCGCCTTGACTAATAGCTATTCTTTCCCACTCTTTACACTGCTGTGTATACTTTCGCAAGTCTTTAGCTTTAACTACTACTTTACCACTGTCTTGCATATCAGCAAGAAAATCACTTAATTTCATCATTTCTCCTCCATTAAATATTTGTTGTGCTTAATAGCCTTTATAACATCATTGATAAGTAAATCATCTCTTTGTTTAAAAGGAACTTTTTGAAGCTCTTTTAATTTAGCCTTAGCACATTCAATCTTTACTTCTGCTATACTTTGTTGTATATCTAATACCCATCCAGGTAAGTCTTTGTATAGCTCTTTGCTTGTTCTCATTTTTTATTTCCTTTTAATAACTTAGAGGTTTAGTATCCTCTACATATTGTTTAAGCTTACATCCAAGTTTTGGATGCTTTAGCTTCTTAATTGCACTAGTCTCTATCTGTCTTACTCTCTCTCTAGTTATGCCCATTATATAGGCTATAACAGACAAAGTGAGTTCACCATCCCCAAAATCAGCTTGCTCAACTAGCCAGCTATTGAATACTTCAGCCCCTTGATATTTGAATATTTTTCTAGCTGCTAGTATCTTCTTTAAGAATACTATATGCAACTCTTCAAAGTACTTTTTGGCATACTCATCCATCTTACCCTCAAGCCTTAATTGCTTTATTATACTATTCATCTTTTACTCTTTTGCTTCTATGTAGCCGTTTTTTATTTCTAAATCTCTATCGTTTAGAAAATCTTCTACACATTTTTCTACTTCATTTGTATCAAGCCAATAGGCAAACATATCAACTATTTCTTCTTCTGAAAATCTATCTCTTAATAGATTTATTAAATTCCATTTTTGCATCTTCTATCCCTTTTTGTATATTGTTTTTATTTATCTAGCTTAGCTTGTAAGCAACTTTATTTTTCTTCCTATATAAATCTTTACCTTTAACCTTTTTATGGCTTACATAACCATAACGAGTTGCTATGGTTATTTAAGTATTCTTAGATTTTTTAATCTATCTTTTTCTATTGTAAGATAATCTACTATTTGAGTAACACCTAAAAAATCAAAATCTTTAAATAAAGTATCTAAGGACACTTTATTTAACACGCTTCGTCCTGCTCCGTCGTTACTAAAGTGTCTAATGACTACTTTACCTTTTATATTCTCCGCTAATTGTCTCTCGTCCAGGTGTTGGCAGCTAAACGCTGATTTTCTTCCTAAATGGTGCTTTTCACAGAATTTCTGCGCATCATCCATCGATTTAGCCTTAACGATATAAATATCGTTACACTGATAACATTCTTCTTCTAGTTCGTTTTTTGAATTTTTCATCTTTAATCCCTTTTGATTTATTTACACCACTGAAGAATTAAATCTCCATGTGCATCATAATAATAACTGCCTTCTACACAGTTATTATTATTATTCTTTTCTGCTAAAACA
>JALWTD010000002.1 GCA_027082925.1 Flavobacteriaceae bacterium | reverse complement strand
GACAAAAAGTTTATGCTCATAAGTAACTTTTTGATAGCTTTTTTTTGGACAGGTACTGTTTTGTGTATTCATAAGTGACTATAATTAAGTGTTTAATTTTTAGTCAACCTATTTCAGGAAAGTACATAAGTGCAAAAAAAGACTAACGCTTTTAATTATAATATTACATTAAAAATGTAACCTGAAATTATAATACACAATGTTACTACCGAAAAGAAGATTGCAATTAGTTTAAAAGTCATCACTTTTTTTAGCAACATTGCTTCTGGCAATGAAATCCCAACAACAGCCATCATAAAAGCTATTGCTGTCCCTAAAGGAACTCCTTTTGCAACTAACACCTGAACTATGGGTAATATTCCTGAAGCTCCAGAATACATTGGAACAGCCAAAATAGTAGCCAATGGTACGGCAAATAGATTATCTTTACTTAGGTATTGTTCAAAAAAACCTTCAGGAACATATCCGTGCATAAAGGCTCCTACAGCAACACCTATTATAATGTAAATAAAAATCCCTTTTAGTATAGATTTAGATTCTTTCCATATAAATGGAAGTTTTTGTTTAAACGCAGTAGATTGCTTTTGAAATTTTTCAGTTTCTTTTTGCGAGTTTTCCAAAATTTGTTGTACCCAAGGTGTTAAATACCTTTCTAGGCTTAGCTGTTGTAAAATTATTCCTGAAACTGTTCCTAGCAATATTCCGCTTATTACGTAAATAATGGTAGTTTTAAGCCCAAAAAGACCAATGAACAAACCTATTGCTACCTCATTTACCAGAGGAGATGTAACTAAAAAGGCGAAAGTAACCCCAAGAGGAATACCTCCTTTTACAAACCCTATAAATAACGGAACTGAAGAGCAAGAACAAAAAGGTGTTACTACGCCAAAAAGCGATGCCATTAAATACTCTAAGCCATATAATTTTTTTCGGGATAAGTAATTTCGAACACTCTCAACAGGAAAATAGCTATTTACAATGCCCATGAAAAAAATAACTACAAAAACAAGTGATAAGATTTTAACGGTGTCGTAAATAAAAAAATGCAATACTTCTGATAGTTTACTTGTAGCCTCTAAGCCAAAAACATCCGAAGCTACCCAATCTGAAAAATCTTGAAGCCATTCAAACATCATTGTGTTGTTTTAAACATTTAACAATTTTTTTATATCGTCTTTGTTAGGAACTTTCCCTGTTAAAACAACTTCTTCATTTATAACTATAGTTGGTAAACTAAGTACATTGTATGATACAATATCCTGAATATCTGTTACTTTAATAACTTTTGCTTCAATATTATTTTCACTAACAACTTCAGAAACCATTTTTTCTGTAAGCGAACAATTAGAGCAACCTGTTCCAAGTATTTTAATTACTTTCATTTTTTAAGTGATTTTTATTTTTGTGAAATCTTTACTAAATAACACTTCAAATAACGCTTTCGCCTCCTCCCATTTTTCTTGATTTATACAGTATTTAATTTTGGGAGGGTTAATTTCTCCTTGTATTAATCCTGAATCTTTTAACTCTTTTAAATGCTGAGAAATAGTAGATTGAGCCAATGGTAAAACATCTACCAAATCTGTGGTAAAACAACAAGACTGATTGCTTAGTAACTTTAATATTGTAAGTCTTACCGGATGTGACAATGCTTTGGCGTAACGAGCAATACGTACTGCGTCGTCAGAATAATCTATATGTTGTGTTGTTCTTTTCATTTGTATATCGCAAATATACGATTAGTTTTTAATTAGCAAAAATTATATTGCTTTTACAACAACTTTTTTATTCGTTTTCTTTTGGAAATGCTTTTTTACTAAATACAATAAGTAAACCAACGCCTGTAGAAATAGCGGTATCGGCAATATTAAATATTGCGTTGAAAAAAGTAAATGTTTTTCCTCCAAAGTAGGGAACCCAAGAAGGTATAACTGCATCTTCCACAAAAGGAAAATAAAGCATATCTACCACTTTTCCATGGAATAAGGTCCCGTAGGGTTTCTCTGAAAAAAGGGTTGCTGTTTCGTTTATTGGAGTATTAAAAATAACTCCGTAAAAAACAGAGTCAATAATATTTCCTAAAGCTCCGGCGAAAATTAAAGATACAGCGACTATTAATATAGGATACGCATTTTTTTTAATAGAACTAAAAAGCCAATAGCCTATACCAGAAATAGCAAAAAGTCTAAAGATTGTTAAAAACAACTTCCCTGCTTTTCCGCCAAATTCTGCGCCCCAAGCCATTCCATTATTTTCAATAAAGTGGATTCGAAACCAATCAAAAACAACTACTTCTTCATTATATAAAAAGTTTGTCTTTATATATATTTTACTGATTTGATCGGCTAACAATACCAATACAATAATAAAAAATGCTTTTTTCAATACTTTAAATTTTAAATAAAACCTTTTATTGTTGCATTTTTTTTGCTTCAATGCTTAGCGTTGCGTGTGGTACTAATTTTAATCGTTCTTTTTGGATTAATTTCCCTGTTACACGACAAATACCGTATGTTTTATTTTCAATACGTAATAAGGCATTTTTTAAGTCTCTAATAAATTTTTCTTGACGTATTGCTAACTGTACATTTGCTTCTTTTGACATGGTTTCTGACCCTTCTTCAAAAGCTTTAAATGTTGGAGCAGTATCATCTGTTCCATTATTACTGTCGTTTTTAAAAGTACTTTTTAATAATGCTAAGTCTTCTTCTGCTCGTGCTATTTTATTTAAAATTATTTCTTTGAATTCTGCTAAGTCTTTGTCTGAATATCTGTTATTTTCACTCATAATCTCACATTTTTTCAATTAATATTTTTGTATTTACATCATCAAATGCTATGTCTATACCTTCTTCTAGCCCTTCTTTAAATAGTAATTCCTCTGTTAATGTTTCTGTTTTGATATAGGTTTCGTTTGCGGCAACTGCTTGCTCTAATATATCATTTTTTTGTATTGTTAATTTAATTTTATCGGTAACATCAAGTCCAGATTCTTTTCTTAAGTTTTGAACTCTATTTATCAACTCTCTAGCATTTCCTTCTTTACGCAATTCATCTGTAATAGTAACATCTAAAGCTACTGTTAACCCACCTTGGTTTGCTACCAACCATCCTTCTATATCTTGCGACGTTATTTCTACTTCATCGAGTGCTAAATTTACAATATTTTCGTTGATTTTTAACGAAATAGTTCCTTGTTTTTCTATCTCAGCAATATCTTCTTGTGTTAAATTTTGTATTGCTTGAGCTACAAATCGCATTTCTTTTCCAAACTTAGGCCCTAAAACCTTAAAATTAGGTTTAATGGTTTTTACTAAAATGCCTGAAGCGTCGTCAATCAATTCTATTTCTTTAACATTTACCTCCGATTTTATAAGGTCTGCAACTGCTAAAATTTCTTCTTTATCGTTTTCATCCAAAACAGGAATCATAATTCTCTGTAACGGTTGACGTACTTTTATCATCTCCTTTTTACGTAACGATAAAACCATAGATGATATTTTTTGAGCTTGTTGCATTTTGTGCTCTAATTTTGTATCAACTAAGTTTTTATCAAATATTGGGAACGATGCTAAATGTACCGATTCAAAATTTTCTTTTCCGGTAACCGCTATTAAATCTTTATACAGATTGTCCATAAAAAACGGTGCAATTGGAGATCCTAATTTTGCAACTGTTAACATACAAGTGTATAATGTTTGATATGCCGAAATTTTATCTGTTTCATAATCTCCTTTCCAAAAACGCCTTCTACTTAAACGAACAAACCAGTTACTTAAATTTTCTGTTACAAAATCTTGTATTGCTCTTGCTGCTTTTGTTGGCTCGTAATCTTCGTAATAGTTTTCAGTGGTTTTTATAAGAGTATTTAATTCAGATAAAATCCATCTGTCTATTTCAGGTCGTTTACTTATTTCTATTTCTTCTTCAGCATACGTAAAGCCATCTAAATTTGCGTACAATGAAAAGAATGAATATGTGTTGTACAATGTGCCAAAAAACTTTCTTCGAACCTCGTCTATTCCTTCTACATCAAACTTTAAATTGTCCCACGGATTTGCATTTGAAATCATATACCAACGTGTAGCGTCTGGTCCGTATTTCTCCATTGTTTCAAATGGATCTACGGCATTTCCAAGTCGCTTAGACATTTTTTTACCTTCTTTATCTAGCACCAGTCCATTAGATACTACGTTTTTATAGGCAACAGAATTAAACACCATAGTGCCAATAGCATGTAATGTGTAAAACCAACCTCTTGTTTGGTCCACTCCTTCTGCAATAAAATCGGCAGGATAAAATTTATTATCGTCTATTTTATCTTTATTTTCAAAAGGGTAGTGCCATTGTGCATAAGGCATTGATCCTGAATCAAACCAAACATCTATTAAATCTGATTCTCGTTTCATTGGTTTTCCTGAAGGAGAAACTAGTATAATTTTATCGACTACATTTTTATGTAAATCAATTTTATTGTAATTGGCTTCACTCATATTGCCAACTTCAAAATCTTCAAAAATATCAGCTTGCATAAATCCGGCCTCTACCGATTTTTGCATTTCGTTTTTAAGTGATTCTACTGATTCTATGATGATTTCTTCAGTACCATCTTCTGTTCTCCAAATAGGAAGTGGGATTCCCCAATATCTAGATCGAGATAAATTCCAGTCGTTGGCATTTTTAAGCCAGTTACCAAACCTTCCTTCTCCTGTAGATTTAGGTTTCCAGTTAATGGTATTGTTTAATTCAAACATTGTATCTCGCTTATTGGTTACTTTAATAAACCAAGAATCTAGCGGATAATACAATATTGGCTTGTCTGTTCTCCAACAATGCGGATAACTATGCTTGTATTTTTCTACGTGAAAAGCTTTATTTTCTTCTTTAAGTTTTATTGCCAACGCAACATCTACTGAGCGCTCTGGTGCTTCGCCTTCATTGTAATATTCGTTTTTAACATATTTTCCTGAAAACTCACCCATGTGCTCTGTAAATTTTCCTTGTAAGTTTACGAGAGGAACCGGATTCCCTTGTTTGTCTAAAACAAGCATTGGAGGTACTTCAGGAGTTGCTTTTTTAGCTGCCATTGCATCATCGGCACCAAAAGTTGGCGCTGTATGCACAATTCCTGTACCGTCTTCGGTTGTTACAAAATCACCTGCTATAACTCTAAAAGCATTTTCCGGATTTTGATATGGAACAGCATATGGCAACAGTTGTTCGTATCTGCTTTCAAGAATAGACGAGCCTTTAAATTCTTTAACAACATAAAAAGGAATTTTTTTATCGCCTTTTGTATATGCTGCTAATTCGCTTTCAGATGCTACTTCAGTAAATTTTTTCGAAAACTGTTTTTGAACTAATGCTTTTGCTAAAATAACATTTATTGGCTTGAAAGTATATTGGTTAAATGATTTTACCAATACATAGTCTATTTTTTTTCCTACTGTTAGTGCTGTATTTGACGGAAGTGTCCATGGTGTGGTTGTCCAAGCTAAAAAGTGAATATCCCCTTCTACCGCTTGTAATTCTGAAGGCAATGTGTTTTTAATTGCCTTAAACTGAGCTACCACAGTGGTATCTGTCACATCTTGATATGTGCCCGGTTGATTTAATTCATGAGAACTTAAACCTGTTCCTGCCTTTGGTGAATATGGCTGAATGGTATATCCCTTGTATATAAGTCCTTTTTTATATAGTTGGGCTAGTAACCACCATACCGTTTCCATATATTTAGGTTGGTATGTTACATATGGATTTTCCATATCAACCCAATGTCCCATTTGTTTGGTTAATTTTTCCCAAACATCTGTATAACGCATTACTGCTTTTTTACAAGCCTCATTATATGCTTCAATAGATATTTTATTACCAATATCTTCTTTTGTTATTCCCAACTCTTTTTCTACGCCTAACTCAATTGGTAACCCGTGAGTATCCCAACCTGCTTTACGCTTAACTTGGTAACCTTGTAATGTTTTATATCTACAAAAAATGTCTTTGATAGCACGAGCCATCACATGATGAATACCCGGTAATCCATTTGCTGAAGGGGGTCCTTCAAAAAACACAAATGGTTTGCTTTCACTTCTTGATGTAATGCTTTTCTCGAAAATTGCTGATGACTCCCAAAACGAGAGTGTTTCTTTTGCAATGTTGGTAAGATTTAATCCTTTATATTCTCTAAATTTCTTACTCATTTTTCACCTTTAAATCGATTAGTTTGCGAAATTACATATTTTATTGAAAATAACGTTTTATATCTTCTAAAAAATCGATTATAAAACGCTGAAATTAGCCATTTTAATAGCCTTTTTCCTCAATTTAAAGAAGATAAGAAATTTAAATAAAAGCATTTAGCTATTTGTAAACTAGCCTATTGTTTTAATACACACTAAATTCCTCGTTCTTTCTGAATTTGTTCATATGCTTTTTGAACTTGTTTAAATTTTTCTTCGGCTCCTTTTAAATGTTCTTCTCCTAAGTGCTGTAATTTATCGGGATGATATTTTTTTACCATTTTTCGATAGGCTTTTTTAACCTCTTCGTTTGTAGCTGTTTTTGATATTTCTAAAATAATATATGCCCTTTCAGTACTGTCGTAAAACATGGCTTTGATAGATTCAAAATCGTACGAACTCACGTATAAATAACTGGCAATTGTTTTAATAGTATTAACCTCAACATCTGATACATACCCGTCAGATTTTGCAATTCCAAATAAAAAATGAATGAGTTGTAAACGAGAAGCATGGCTCATATGGTTTCGTATTTGTGTACACACTTTTTGAGTAGAAACCTCGTTGTTTTTTATAAAAGCTCTAAAGAGTTTAAATGCATGGTTGGCTCTTTCTTCTCCATACATGTTTTTAAAGTGATCTCTAACAAATGTTAATTCTCTTTGATCTACTTTTCCGTCAGATTTAATTACAACTGCAGAAAGTAATAACAAACTAATTTCAAAATCTCCAGAATTGCTATTAGCACTTGTTTTTTTGTATGCAGCAGCTTTTTCTATATCTTCTTTAGAAAAACCTTCAATAAAACTACCTACGGCATATCCCAAAATACTTCCTATTGGACCACCTAATGAAAATCCTAAACCGGCTCCTAGCCATTTAATAAAATTCGCCATATCTAAATTTAAAATCCCAAAGATACCATGTAATTATGAGTATAGTTTAACAAAACATTAGTTACAGATGTTAAAATAATTATAAACTTTTCGTATTTAATACATTATATTTGCAACTCAATTTTGTATAATAAAAAAACACATAGATATGTATCCACCAGAGTTAGTAAAGCCGATGAAAGAAGAATTAGAAAACGCAGGTTTTAAATCGTTGCATTCAGCAGAAGAAGTAGAAGAAGCTTTAACAAAAAAAGGAACAACCTTGGTTATGGTAAATTCGGTTTGTGGATGTGCTGCCGGAACTGCTCGTCCTGGAGCTATTACCTCACTTCAGTTTGATAAAACTCCAACTAATTTAGTTACTGTTTTTGCAGGAGTAGATACTGAAGCAACTAACAAAGCTAGAGAATTTATGGTTCCTTTTCCTCCTTCATCACCAGCAATAGCTCTTTTTAAAGATGGTGAATTGGTTCATATGTTAGAACGTCATCATATTGAAGGAAGACCTGCTGAAGTTATTGCATCTAACTTAGCTGCAGCTTATGAAGAGTATTGTTAAATACTTTTAAGAAATAAACATCTAAATCCGCTTATTAAATTAAGTGGATTTTTTATTTTTAAAACATGAATAAAAAACAAATTATTTTAAATACTGAAGCTTTTGTAAAAACAACTTTACAAAATGCCGAAGGTGGTCATGATTGGTTTCATATTTTACGTGTTTGGAACAATGCCAAACTAATTGCTAAAACTGAAAATGTAGATATTTTTGTTGTTGAACTTGGTGCTTTATTACACGATATAGCCGATTCTAAATTTCACAAAGGTGATGAAACAATTGGTCCTAAAAAAGCCAGAGCCTTTTTGGAAAAACAACTTGTAGATAATCTCATTATAACTCATATTGAAAATATTATTACTAATATTTCTTTTAAAGGTGGAAATTTTGATCAGTCTTTTTATTCACCAGAGCTTAGCGTTATACAAGATGCTGATAGATTAGATGCCATTGGCGCAATTGGAGTAGCCCGATGTTTTAATTATGGAGGATTTAAAAATAGAGCCATTTACAATCCTGATATTTTGCCAGATTTAACTATGAGTAAAGAAGCTTATAAAAAATCCAACGCACCATCTATCAATCATTTTTATGAAAAGTTACTACTGCTAAAAGATAGAATGAATACCCTAACAGGAAAAAAAATTGCTGAAGATAGACACCGGTTTATGGAGATATACCTTCAACAATTTTTTGATGAGTGGAACGGAAAACGTTAAGTTATTATTCGAAATTAGGCTTTCTCTTTTCTAAAAAAGCTGTTGTTCCTTCTACAAAATCTTTTGTTCCAAAACAATTTCCAAAGGCTTCAATTTCAATTTCGAAACCGTTTACACCGTCGGTGCTATTTGCATTTACAGCTTTAATGGCCGCAGCTATTGCCGTAGAAGAGTTTCTGGTAATTTTAGTTGCCATTTTTTCAGTAAAAGGTAAAAGCTCTTCTTGAGAAACTACATGGTTTATCAATCCCCAACTTTTAGCTTCATCTGCATCAATCATTCCGGCAGTCATAATCATTTCCAGTGACTTTCCTTTTCCTACCAACTGTGTTAACCGCTGAGTTCCACCATAACCCGGAATTACTCCAAGTGAAACTTCGGGTAGTCCCATTTTTGCATTGGTACTTGCTACTCTAAAATGGGCAGCCATAGCCAATTCCAATCCGCCCCCAAGAGCAAAACCGTTAACTGCAGCTATTACAGGCGTACTTAAATTTTGCACAAAATCAAAAAGCAATTTTTGTCCTTTTCTCGCTAACTCTGCTCCTTCATTTGTATCAAAATCGGCAAATTCAGAAATATCGGCTCCGGCTACAAATGCCTTATCGCCACTTCCCGTTATAATAATTGCTTTTACACTATCAAGCTCGTTTAACTGCTTAAATGCTAAGTGTAATTCTTCTATAGTGCTTTTGTTTAATGCGTTTAATTTTGAAGGTCGGTTAATGGTTATTATGGCCCATTTCTCTTTTTGTGTTACAATAATATTTTCAAATTCCATATAAATTATCTTTTAGGTAATACTACTTTAAAAATTGTTCCTTTATTTAATTTTGAAGTAAATGTGATTGTTCCTCCATAAGCTTCAACAATATTTTTAACCATAGGTAACCCTAGTCCCATTCCGCTAGACTTTGTGGTAAACTTAGGCTCAAATATTTTATCCTTGTCTTCTTCTAAAATTCCTTTTCCGTTGTCTGCAACTTCTATAATTATATGCTGTTTACTCTCTTTAACCGTAATAATAATTTTCTTCTCTTTTTGTTCAGCTAATGCTTGAGAAGCATTTTTAACCAAGTTTGTTACAATTCTAATTAACTGTACTTTATCTAACTTGGTAATTATAACCTCTTTCTCTGGTTGGTAGTGAATATAGTCTTCTGCAAAAATATCTAACGAATGCTTTATGACTTCAACAACATTGAGCTCTTCACATTTTTGAGTTGGCATTTTTGCGAAATTAGAAAATGCCGATGCTATTGAACTCATTGTATCTATTTGTTGTATTAATGTTTTACTGTATTCGTTAATTTTATCGTATATATCCGGATCTGTTGCGTCAAATTTCTGTTGAAAACTTTGTACTGTTAATCGCATTGGTGTTAACGGATTTTTAATTTCATGAGCTACTTGCTTGGCCATTTCTCTCCAAGCTTGTTCTCTTTCGCTTCTGGCCAATTTTACAGCACTTTCTTCGAGTTCGTCAACCATTTCATTGTAAGCGTTTACCAGTGTAAAAATTTCTGAACTTGCATTAGTTAGTAGTATTTTTTCGTTTCGCTTATTTAGCCGTGTACGACTCATTTTATCTGTTACCGCTTTTATAGAACGTGTAATGTAACTAGATAAAAAATACGCTAAAATAATTGCCAAAACAAACATTAAAGCATACACCATAAACAACCTGTATAAAAACTCTTCTAAATCTCTTTCTTGAGCGGTATTGTCTTGAACATAGCGCAAGTTTAAAATACCTATTGGCTTGTATTTTCCATCTGTAATATATGAATACGATGATTGAAAGTTATTTTTATTAATAACTTTTGTTTCTGTAAAACGGTGATTGATTGAAGTTGATAGTTTTTTTAAAAATTCTTTGGGTAGTATTTTGGGTGCCTCACTTTTTACAAAACCACCTTGTGAGCTTATGGCCATTACCCCTTTTAAGTCATAAATATTGATTTCTAAATTTTCAATATCTGAAATTTCATGAATTTTATCTTTAAATATACTGTGCAAGTATTTTTCTTCTAAAGGAAATGTAGTACCACTGTTTAACCAATAATTTATAGCTGCCTTTACTGAAGATTCTTTTCGACTTAGCCTTCCTTTATTATACTCGTTAGTTTGCTCTTTATACTGATAAATAGTTATTGCAGCAATTAAAACTGATGCTAATAACACCAGTAAAATCATTGATAAAAAAATCCTAATTCGTAATGAAAGCGGCTTAATTTTCATGTTAAAATTTAATGTAAATATACTGATAAAAAGACAACTTATCTACAATAAACATACCAAGTCTTTATTTGTATTTTAATTTTAAAACAATAAGTATTAGTGCTAAAACACCTGTTACAATGTTAGAAACTATCATTGCCAAGCTATTTAAGTAGATACCATACACTAACCAAAGCATAATTCCTATAAAAAAAATACTATACATAGTTAGAGAAAGGCTATTCACCGATTTTGTTTTCCATGTTTTGTAAACTTGGGGTACAAAAGCACTTGTAGTTAAAGCCGCTGCCGTTAAACCAATTAGTTCGTAGGTATCAATCATTACCCTACAATATTTACAATTTTACCCGGAACAACTATTACTTTTTTAGGAGTACGCCCTTGTAATTGAGCCTGGGTTTTTTCATGAGAAAGTACAGCTTCTTCTATAGCTTCTTTACTCATATCTAAAGGAAATTCTAATTTAAACCTCATTTTACCATTAAAAGATATTGGGTACAGTTTACTACTCTCTACCAAATGCTTTTCATTAAAAACAGGGAATGGTGCTGTTGAAATAGATGTTGTATGTCCTAGTTTACTCCATAATTCTTCAGCAATATGAGGTGCATACGGTTCTATTATAATGGCCAATGGCTCTAATATAGCTCTCTTATTACATTTTAGTGCTGTAAGTTCGTTTACGGCAATCATAAACGTAGATACCGAGGTGTTAAAAGAAAAGTTTTCGATGTCTTCTTCTACTTTTTTTATGGTTTTGTGTAATGTTTTTAGTTCTTCTTTTGTAGGTTCTTCATCTGAAACAGAAAATGTACCATTAACTAAATACAGTTTCCACAGTTTTTTTAAGAAGCTATATACACCTGATATTCCTGATGTTTTCCAAGGTTTAGCTTGCTCTAAAGGTCCTAAAAACATTTCAAACAAACGCAAACTGTCAGCACCGTACTCGTCGCAAATTTGATCGGGATTTACTACATTGTACTTAGATTTACTCATTTTTTCAACCTCTCTTCCTACAATGTATTTTCCTTCTTCTAAGATAAATTTTGCGTCTTTAAACTCTGGTCTCCAGTTTTTAAAAGCTTCAATATCTAACTCATCGGAAGCATTTACAAAGGAAACATCTACATGAATAGGTGTAAAATTTGTAAAGTCGGCATGATTTATAGTAATTCCGTATTTACTGCTGATATTTCTAATTTGTTCTGACTCTTCTGTTAAAGAAACTCCTTTTTTTATTGCACTTTCAATAATGCTTTTTGAAACAAAAATAGATGGTTTCGACGTTTTGTCTCCTTCATCATTTTTCCATCGATACACAAAAGCACTTGTTCCTAAAATCATTCCTTGGTTTATCAGTTTTTTCGCGTATTCATCAACCGGTAAAATACCTCTATCAAACAAAAACTTTTGCCAAAAACGCGAGTACAATAAATGTCCTGTTGCGTGCTCGCTTCCACCTATATATAAATCTACATCGCGCCAATAATTAACAGCTTGTTTACTTACAAACTCATCTGGGTTATTTGCATCCATATAACGATTAAAATACGATGAGCTTCCTGCCCAACCCGGCATTGTGTTTAATTCTAGAGGGAAAACCGTTTTGTTATCTATCTTGTCATTAGCAACTACCGTATTTGTTTTTGTATCCCAAGCCCAAACGGTTGCATTTCCTAAAGGTGGTTTTCCATCTTCTGTTGGTAAGTATTTTTCAACTTCCGGTAATGCTATTGGCAAATGTTTTAAATCAATCATTTGAGGAAGTCCGTTTTTATAATAAACCGGAAATGGTTCTCCCCAATAACGTTGACGACTAAAAACAGCATCGCGTAAACGATAATTTACTTTTCCGTATCCAATTCCTCGTTGTTCCATTTCGTAAATAACACGTTTTAATGCTTTTTTATACGACAATCCGTTTAAAAAATCGGAGTTGGCTATTACCGTATTTTCTTTATCTGTATAAGCTTCTTTAGAAATATCGACACCTTCAAAAATATTAGGAATTTCTATGTTAAAATGTTTGGCGAAATTGTAATCGCGTTGATCGCCACAAGGTACTGCCATTACAGCTCCGGTTCCGTAACTTGCCAATACATAATCTCCAATCCAGATTTGCACTTTTTCTCCTGTAAATGGGTGCAACGCATAAGCTCCTGTAAAAACACCTGATATGGTTTTTACGTCGGCCATTCGTTCTAATTCACTTCTTTTGGCTGTTTCAAAAACATATGATTCTACAGCTTGTTTTTGCGCTTTGGTTGTTATTTTTGATACCAATTCATGCTCTGGAGCTAAAGTCATAAAACTCACTCCGAAAATAGTATCGGGTCTTGTTGTAAAAACGTCAATACTTTCGTCATGTCCGTCTATTTTAAACGTAACCATTGCACCTTCAGATCTTCCAATCCAGTTTGTTTGAGAGTCTTTTAACGGCTGAGGCCAATCAATTTTATTTAAACCATCTAGCAATCGTTGTGCATATGCAGTTATACGCATACTCCATTGCATCATTTTTTTACGAATAACGGTGTATCCTCCACGCTCCGAAACACCATTTACAATTTCGTCGTTGGCTAAAACTGTTCCTAATTCAGGACACCAGTTTACCTCTGTTTCAGATAAAAATGTCAATCGGTATTGAAGTAGTATTTTTTGCTTTTCTTCTTCTGAAAAATTTGCCCATTCTTCCGAAGAAAATAATGTTACATCATCATCACATGCTGCTTTTACATTTCCATTTCCTTCGTTCTCAAAAATTGAAATAAGTGATGAAATATTTTCTGCTTTATCTGTTTCTTTATTATACCAAGAATCAAAAAGTAATGTAAAAATCCATTGTGTCCACTTATAATATGACGGATTTGAAGTACGTACTTCTCTAGACCAATCAAAAGAAAATCCAATTCTGTCTAATTGCTTTCTGTATGTTGCAATATTTGTTTCAGTAGTTATTGCCGGGTGCTGACCTGTTTGAATTGCATATTGTTCTGCGGGTAATCCAAAAGAATCGTATCCTTGCGGATGCATTACATTAAAACCTTTATGTCTTTTGTACCGTGCATAAATATCAGAAGCTATATAACCTAACGGATGGCCTACATGTAATCCTGCTCCTGACGGGTACGGAAACATATCCAACACATAAAACTTTGGTTTCTCCGAATTGTTTTCGGCTTTAAAGGTTTGATTGTCTGCCCAATACTTTTGCCAGTACTTCTCAATATCTTTGAAATTATATTCCATTACAGTAATTCAATTTTTAAAAGGGCAAAGTTACATTTTATAAATAAAAGATTAAAGCCTATTTTAAAGAGGTTTTGGCTATTTGAAAATTATAATTCGTAATTTTGGAATATTCAACATTTTAAACTCAAAAAATGGCTAAAGAAATTGGATTGGTTCTTTCAGGAGGTGGTGTTAGAGCTATTGCTCATATTGGTTTTGTTAAAGTTTTATTAGAAAATAATATTATTCCTACAAAAGTTTCGGGAACTAGTGGAGGGGCTTTGGTGGCAGCACTATATGCCGCTGGGCATTCGCCAGAAGAAATGTTGTCTTTTTTTAAAGAAACTCCATTGCTAAAGTTTTCACTGTATGCTAGAAATAAACCCGGAATTATGGATAGCGACAAGTATATCTTATTTTTTAAAAAATACTTTCCCGATAATTCTTTCGAAAATTTAAAATATCCTCTTTCTGTTACCGCTACCAATTTGCTTAATGCACAACTCGAATTTTTTGATAAAGGCTCTCTTATAAAACCTTTAATTGCTTCATCGGCTTTACCTCCTATTTTTTCTCCTGTTGAGATTAATGGTGCTTTGTATGCTGATGGTGGTGTACTTAATAATTTCCCTATTGAACCTTTGCTAGGCAAATGTGATGTTATTTTTGGAAGTTTTGTAAACCCTATATCTGTTATTGATAAATCTGAGATTAACTCATCATTAAAACTTTTATACCGAGTTTATCACATTGGGTTAGATGCTAGTAATATTAAAAAATTTGAACTTTGTAACTATGTGTTTTCTCCTCCAAACATCAATAATATTGGTGTTTTAGATGCCAAATCTATTCTTAAATCTTACGAACTAGGGTATGAATACGCTCAAAAAGAAATAGCGGTTATTAAAAAATCTTTTATGTAAATTTGCACTTTGTAATTGATAACTAAATTTCTTTTTTGAATAAAAATATTTACAAGGCTCATTTTGCACTTTTAGGTGCTAACGTTATTTACGGAGCAAACCATTTAATTGCTAAAGGAGTGATGCCTGAAAAAATTGGCCCTTCTGCCTTTGTGTTTTTAAGAATTTTAGGAGCCGGTATCTTATTTTGGTTTATCAAATCTTTTACTAAAGAAACTATTGAAAAAAAAGATTTTCCAAAGTTAATTCTTGGCGGACTGTTAGGTGTTGCAACAAACCAATTACTTTTTTTTCACGGGCTTAACTTAACTTCTCCTATAGATGCTTCCATTATTATAACTGCCGTTCCGGTAATGGTGTTAATTTTTGGATCTTTTATTTTGAAAGAAAAGATTACATCTTTAAAACTTTTAGGAATTATTGTAGGTGCCATAGGTGCTATATTACTTATTTGGTACGGTAAAAAAGCCGGAGGAAATAGTTCGCTTTTAGGAAATTTATTTGTTTTTATAAACGCATGTTCCTATGCTTTATATTTGGTTTTAATTAAACCTTTAATGAAAAAATACAATGCCATTACCGTAATAAGTTGGGTGTTTTTATTTGGATTCCTATTTATGTTTCCCATTGGTATAAACGATCTTTTAACTACAAATTTTAGCGTATTTACACTTAACACCTACCTTACCGTTGCTTTTGTTGTTATTGGTACTACGTTTTTAGCCTATTTATTTAACATTTACGCCTTAAATTATGTTTCTCCATCTGTTAACGGGAGTTATATTTACCTACAACCGGCAATTACATTTATAATGGTAAGTGTTTACGCATATGCTCTTGGACACAATCAGTACGCGCAAGATATTAGTTTTGTTAAAATATTTAGTTGTATTCTTGTTATAATAGGGGTTTCTTTGGTTAGTAAATCTCCATCAAAAAATTAGTGTTGTTTTTTTCTTGCTTTATTTTCTTGAGGTAATAAACTGTAATAAATAAATGCATTTACCGGAGTAGCAACACCTAGTTCTTTCCCCATTTTTACAATGGTTCCATTTTGCGATTCTAGTTCTGAAGGTTTTCCCGCTATCATATCACGCTGAAGAGATGATGTAGTATTATAGGGCTGCGATTCTATTATTTGAAACTGCTTTTTTATAATATCGCTTGGCAAATATATCCCTTTAGCCTTCGTTACTTCAAAAATTTCATGTGCCGTTTGAATCATGATTTCTTTTACTTCGGGAATCGCTATCATTTCTCCAATAGTTGCTCTTGTTAAAGCTCCAATAGCACTTATAGTAGAAATAAATAAAAACTTTGTCCAGATTTCTTTTTGAATATTGGAAGCCAATATCGTTTTAAAACCTGCTTTTAAAAATACTTCTTTTAATTGTATAGCTCTTTTTGAAATCTCATGATTTAGCTCTCCAAAAACAATTGTTGGCTCATAAGATATGTGATGTATTACTCCGTAATCGGCTACTTTACTTATTATCTTACATAAACCTCCTAAAATGTGTTTTGGCGCTATTATTTTACTCAATACATCTGCATTTTCAACTCCATTCAAAAGTGATATTACCATGGTGTTTTCAGCTAAAACAGGTTTAATTCTTTTAGCAATATCTGGTAGTTGCCACGTTTTTACACAAATTAAAATCAAATCTATTTTAGAAACATCAGAAATTGACGAAGTTGCATTTGCCGAATATACATGGTAATCTCCTTTAACACTTTTTAAGTAAAGCCCCTTTTTTTGAATAGCTTCCAAATGTTTCCCTCTCGCAATAAACGTCACGTTATTTCCCGATTGAGCTAATCGTGCTCCAAAATAACCTCCCACACCTCCTGTTCCGTAAACAACTATATTCATACTCAAATTATTTATATCAAAAATACTATTTATATTTTACAATTAATTATTTTTAGACTTGTCTAACTTTTTATTTATATTTGTCTAATAATTTCATGTATATGTTGTCACACGCAGAAGAAAATTATCTAAAAGCTATTTATAATATAGGTTTACATACCGGTAAAAGTGTAAACACCAATTTAATTGCTGAAAAATTAAGTACCAAACCTTCATCGGTTTCTGATATGATAAAAAGATTATCTGACAAGAAATTGATTGATTATAAAAAATATCAAGGAGCTATTTTAACTTCTTATGGTAAAAAAGTAGCCGTAAATACCGTTAGAAGCCATCGGCTTTGGGAAGTGTTTTTAGTCGATTGTTTAAATTACCGTTGGGATGAAGTTCATGAGTTGGCTGAACAATTAGAACATATAAAATCAGATTCGCTTGTAGATAAACTTGACGCTTTCTTAAAATTTCCAACCCACGACCCTCATGGAGATCCTATCCCAGATAAAAAAGGAAATGTAAATCATCATAAAAATGTGATGCTTTCGTCTATAAATATTAATGAATCCTGTATTGTGGTCGGAGTTAAAGATTCGTCTTCCGCATTTTTAAAACTTTTAGACCGTAACTCAATTGCCCTAGGGAGCACTATTAAGGTAATTTCAAAAGAGCCTTTTGATAATTCTATTCATGTAAAAATGAAAGGAAATAAACAATCCTTTACAATATCACAACAAGTATCAAATAACTTATTTGTAAAAAAAATATAACTTATGCTAAATCATATTGTAGCTTATTTTGAAAGTATTAACCCTGTATTAGCTGCTTTTTATGCAACTGTTTTTACTTGGGGACTTACTGCTCTTGGAGCTAGTTTGGTGTTTTTATTTAAAAAAATGAACCGGGCTGTTTTAGATGGAATGTTAGGATTTACAGGAGGTGTTATGGTTGCAGCCAGTTTTTGGAGTTTACTTGCTCCTAGTATTGAAATGAGTAAAGGAGATGGTTTTATAAAGGTAATTCCATCTGCTATAGGGTTTGTTTTAGGGGCATTATTTTTATTTGCTTTAGATAAAGTTTTACCTCATTTACATATTAATTTTAAAGAATCAGAAAAAGAAGGTGTTAAATCTCCATGGCATCGTACCACACTTTTAGTTTTAGCAATTACATTACATAATATTCCTGAAGGATTGGCTGTTGGAGTTTTATTTGGTGGTGTGGCTGCCGGATTTGAAGGAGCTAGTATAGGAGGTGCCGTTGCTCTAGCTATTGGTATTGGTTTACAAAACTTCCCTGAAGGATTTGCTGTTTCTATGCCTATACGAAGACAAGGAGCTAGTAGGCTAAAGAGTTTTTTGTACGGACAGTCTTCTGCTTTAGTTGAGCCAATAGCTGCTGTAATTGGAGCTTGGGCAGTTATGACATTTCAACCTATTTTACCATATGCATTGGCTTTTGCTGCCGGTGCAATGATTTTTGTTGTTGTTGAAGAAGTGATTCCTGAAACCCAAAGAGATAAGTATACAGATATTGCTACTTTAGGTTTTATAGGTGGCTTTGTTATTATGATGAGCTTAGATGTTGGATTGAGTTAACAATCACATCCTGTATTACATTTTCCTTGTTTTTTTGATTTAAAAAAGAATTTCTTAATTAAAAAAACTATGGCAATTCCTAAAACTATGTAAACTAAAATTTCTTGCATTAATTAAAAATTGTAAAAGTTATAAAGGCTGAAATGTACGCTAAAACTCCCATCCCTACAAGTTGAAGAATAGGCCATTTCCAGCTTTTTGTTTCTCTTTTTACTATTGCCAAAGTCCCCATACATTGCATAGCAAATGCATAAAATATTAATAACGACATTCCTGTAGCAACATTAAAAACTTTTTCTCCTGTAATTGGATTTATTTCAGCTCGCATTCTTTCTTTTATGGTACCTGTTTCCTCATGGTCACTTTCAACATTATAAATGGTTGCTAAAGTGCCTACAAACACTTCTCTAGCAGCAAAAGAACTAATTAAGGCTATTCCTATTTTCCAGTCATATCCCAACGGTTTTATCACAGGCTCTATGGTTTTTCCCATAATACCAATATAAGAGTGCTCTAATTTATACGAAGCTATTTTATGTTCTAAATCTGTTTTACTAAGGCTTTTATTTGTTTCTATTGAAGTTACCTGTTGTCTTGCATTTTGAAAAGATGAAGGTCCTGTTGAGGCTAAAAACCAAAGGATTATAGATAGTGCTAAAATAATTTTTCCTGCTCCAAAAATAAAGGCTTTCGATTTTTCTATTACAGTGTAAAAAACATTTTTTAATGATGGTAACTTGTAATTTGGCATTTCAATAATAAATAAACTTTTCTGGTTTATTTTTAAGGTATGATGTAATAAAATTGCCGAACCAATAGCTGCTGTAAATCCCAATAAATACAATCCCATTAATGTTAATCCTTGCAAATTAAAAATACCTAAAACCCTTTTATCGGGAATAATTAATGAAATTAATATTGCATATACGGGTAACCTTGCAGAACACGTAGTAAATGGTGTAACTAAAATAGTTATCAGTCGTTCTTTCCAACCACTTATATTACGAGAAGCCATAATTGCAGGAATTGCACAGGCTGTACCTGAAATAAGGGGAATTACACTTTTCCCACTCATCCCAAATTTTCGCATTATTTTATCCATTAAAAAAACCACTCGACTCATATAACCTGTTTCTTCTAAAACAGAGATAAATAAGAAAAGTATTGCAATTTGTGGTAAAAAAATAAGTACGCCTCCAACTCCGGGAATAACTCCCTCGGTAATTAAATTTGTAAAAACACCACTTGGTAGATTTAATTTTGCAAATTCACTTAATTTCGCAAACATTGAATCAATTAAATCCATTGGATAACTAGCCCATTCAAAAACAGATTGGAAAACCAACATTAAAATTGAAGCAAAAATAATATATCCAAAAACTTTATGGGTTAATATTTTATCTAGCTTAGAACGTAAATCTGTCGCTTTATTTTTATCAACCTTATACGTTTTTTTTAAGATTGAATTGATTTTTTGATACCTATATATGGTTTCTTTGTGTTGGTATTTTTTAATTTTTTCAAGGTTTGTTCTAAAGCTTGATATTTTTAATTGCTGCTCTTCTGATAAAAAACTACAGTGCTTTTGCTGTGTGATTAGTAACCATGACTTATACACTGAAGTTGTTGGAAATTTTGTTTTAATATCGTTAAAAAAGGGTGCGTCTATCTTCTCAGCAATGGTTGTAATAGGGTTTGTACTCCATTTTTTATATTCAATAAGTTTTTTCTTTAGCAAGTCTATCCCTAAATTTTTACGCGCACTTATTAAAATTATTTCTGAATCTAATTCCTTTTTTAGCTGTTCAATATCTATTGATATTCCTTTTCTCCCCATTTGATCGGCCATATTAATAACCAAAATGGTAGGTATTTGTAAATCTTTTATTTGAGAGAAAAGCAGTAAATTTCTTTTTAAATTTTCTACCTCAGCAACAACAATTATTAAATCTGGATGTGAAGGGTTACTTGCGTTTAAAAGAGTATCTAAAACTATTGTTTCGTCTAATGAAGTTGGGTTTATGCTGTATGTTCCAGGTAAATCAGTAATTTCAGCAGTAATATTATCCGATATTTTACACACTCCTTGTTTCTTGTCAACAGTAATTCCCGGATAATTTCCAACTTTCTGATTTAGACCTGTAAGTTGATTAAATAATGATGTTTTACCTGTATTTGGGTTTCCCACCAAAGCTATTTTTACAACTACCTGCGTCTTCATTTATAGCTTTGTGATTTTAATTTGTTTAGCCATTTCTTGTCTAATTGCTAAATGACTTCCATTTACTTTTATGTATAAAGGGTCTTTTAAAGGAGCAACCTGCAGTAGCTTTACTTCTATTCCGGGTAAACAGCCCATTTCTAATAAAGTTAATGGGATTGCATCTAACGAAAAATCTTCTATTATCCCTTTTTCACCAATCTGTAAGCTTGCAATCGTATCTCCCATTATTAAGAATAATTATAAATAATAAGCAAATATACTAAATTAGAATCATTCTAAACAATGATAATTATCATTAATGCTTATATTCGAACTGTAGCATTTTAATATCGTTTATCAAACGTTCAATATCTTCGCTATCTGTTCCGTCGTAAAAGCCTCTTATTTGTTTCTTTTTATCTATTAAAATAAAGTTTTCGGTATGAATAAAATCTTGTACACCACCATCTCCTTCATCTAAAACAGCAAAATAACTTTTACGGGCAAGTTCATAAATATGTTTTTTATCGCCTGTAGTTATGTTCCATTTCCCATCTATAACTCCTTTTCTGTTTGCGTACTCACGTAAAACAGAAATACTATCAATTACCGGTGTTACAGATAATGATAAAAATTTTACATCATCATCATTTTTAAATACTTCTTGAAGTTTCCCCATATTATTTGTCATTACAGGACAAATTGTTTGACAACGCGTAAAGAAAAAATCTGTAACATATATTTTACCTTTATAATCTTCTTGGGTAATTGTATCTCCATTTTGATTTATTAATGTAAAGTCAGCAACTTTATGGTTGCTTCTAACATGCAACATACTCTCGTCAACCAATTTTGGATTAACATCAACAGGGTTATAAACCGGCAGTTTTTTTTCTGGAGTTAAAAAGCTATATATGGCATAAATCATTAAAAATGAAAGAACAGCCATTACAGTTAATGTAGGTAATGATTTTTTAAAAAACTTTAAATCCATTTTTGTTTTCAAATTTAAGACACAAATTTAACGTAAATAGTAATTATTATTACGTAACTACTTTAAAACTTTGTTAAAACAAGAATAAACCTCTTTAGTTGATTTTTACAACTGTATTTAAAAACGTACATTTGTTCGATTTTATTTTTAAATATATATATGGAAATTTTAATTAAAGCTGCGCAGTTTGTTTTGAGTTTATCGTTTTTAATTGTTTTGCATGAACTTGGGCATTTTATTCCTGCAAAATTATTTAAAACTCGTGTAGAAAAATTTTATTTATTTTTTGATTACAAGTTTTCAATATTTAAGAAAAAAATTGGAGAAACTGTTTATGGCATAGGTTGGATTCCTTTGGGTGGTTATGTTAAAATATCAGGGATGATTGATGAGAGCATGGATACAGAACACCTAAATAAACCTGCAGAACCTTGGGAATTTAGATCTAAACCTGCTTGGCAACGATTAATTATTATGCTTGGAGGTGTCATCGTTAATTTTATTCTAGGTATCTTAATTTACATCATGATTACCTTTGTTTGGGGAATAGATTTTGTAAAGCCTAATGATTTAAAATACGGGTTTTCTGTTCATCAAACATTTAAAAAATATGGGTTTAAAGACGGTGATAAAATATTAAAGTTTGATAATACCCAACCTGAAAATGTTTTAAATATCAATAAATTTTTATTCTTAAGAAACATCTCTTCTCTTGAAGTACTTCACGCCGATAATAAAACTGAAGTTATTAATCTTCCTAAAGATGTGGGAAATATGATGTGGGAAAATGGAGTGTTAGAACCTTTTACTATTAGAATTCCTGCTGTAATTGACACCGTTATACCTAATTCTCCTGCCCAAAAAGCCGGATTGCTAAAAAAGGATAAAATCCTGAAAATAAATAATATCCCTGTTCAATTTTGGAGTGAATTCACAAGTGAGATTATTAAGTCAGAAGGCGATATTACTTTAGAAATAGAGCGAAATAGTGAACCTATTCATATTACGCTTAAAACCAATGAGAATAAAAAAATTGGTGTTGCTCCAGTAACTACCATCACAAAAAATACTAAAAAATACTCTTTTACAGAAAGTATCTCAAAAGGAAGTTCTTTAGCTTATTGGACTTTAAAAGATTACATCACACAATTTAAATACGTGTTCACTAAGAAGGGAGCTACCAGTATTGGAGGATTTATATCTATTGGTAATATTTTCCCTTCGTCATGGAGCTGGAGATCTTTTTGGGGAATTACAGCATTCTTATCAATTATGTTAGGTTTTATGAACTTATTACCTATACCTGCGTTAGATGGCGGACATGTAATGTTTACATTGTATGAAATAATTTCAGGAAAGAAACCAAACGATAAGTTTTTAGAGTATGCTCAAATTACCGGATTTATTCTTTTAATAGCGTTGCTTCTTTTAGCTAATGGAAATGATATTGTAAAACTGTTTTCAAAATAAGAAAGAGGGTTTTGTAAGAAGTAGATTATATTTTCGTCTATTCTGTTGAAAATCTACTTCTTATGAAATCAAAAATTATTAGTATCCTTTTTATTTCTTTTCTTTTTATTTCTTGTAACAGTTCTTCTTCAAACTTCACAGAAGATGAGGGTATTGTTAATGCCGATTTTGACTGGACTGTCCCTTTAAAAGATTTACGAGGAAATTACAATGCTTTTCCTTTTGCCGAAAACCCTGTATTGACTAATATAGGTGAGGTTGAAGGCCTTTTTGATGATTCTACTGTAGCTATTATCTCTTTTAATGAACAAGTATACGTATATCCTCATACATATATTCAAACATACGAAACGGTAAATCATTTTTTAAATGGACATTTTTTCACCATAAGTTATTGCCCTATTACCCAAAGTACAATAAACCTAAATAGAGTTGTTGAAAATCAAAACCTATCATTCAGAGCTTCTGGCATTTTATATAAAAACAACGTAGTTATGCATGATAGTGATAGTGACACCTATTGGTCTCAAATGCGATTGCAATGCATTAAAGGACAATTTGAGAATCAATACTTAGAAGTACTTCCTATGGTTGAAACTACTTGGAAAGTGGCAAAAACTTACTTCCCAAACGCAAAAGTTTTTACAAGTAGCAGCATTACCAGGAAAAACATGAATACAAACAGAACTAATAATGATATTACCAGTGTAGAAAAAGTTTTTGGTGTTATAAACGATATTACCGGTGTTAATAAAGATGTTTCCATTTATAGATATACCGATTTTGACCTAGGGACTGTATTGTACAACAATTTTTTTTCTGAAAAGAAAGTTGTTATTGGAAATGAGTCTCTAAGATTTATTGTTGCATTTATAAATGAAAATGATAGTACTTTTGAAGCCATTCAAAATGAATTTCCTATTATTATGAAAGATGAATTAGGAAATAGATGGAATGCTTTTGGCATTGCTGTTAGTGGGCCAAATCAAGGAAGTCGTCTCAAATCTGTAAACGGATTTGTAGCTTATTGGTGGGCTTGGAATGATTTTTATGACAGCTTTAATTTTGTAGAATAAAAAAAGCACCAAATTAAATTTGATGCTTTTATATGTTAAAAGATAAAATACTTTTTAATCAGCAAGTATAATTACCTTATTATCTTTCATTTCAATTGTACCACTTTTTATAGGTAATTCGTACTCACCTTTATTATGCACAAATTTATTTTTGAATTTATCATCTATCACAACATCATCACCTCTAAATCTTACTGTTCCATCTACAAGTATTGATACTATTGGTGCGTGATTATTTAACATTTGAAATTCACCATTTACTCCCGGTACTGAAACCAAACTAACCTCGGTATGCAATAATGTTGCTTCTGGTGTTACTATTTCTAAAATCATATTTTTAAGATTTTGATTTTTGCTGTTTCCAACAAAACCTTTTTAGGCTTCAGCTAACATTTTTTCTCCTGCTTCAATGGCATCTTGAATTGAACCTCTTAAGTTAAAGGCTGCTTCAGGATATTTATCTAGCTCTCCATCCATAATCATATTAAATCCTTTTATAGTGTCTTTAATATCAACCAATACACCTGGTATTCCAGTAAATTGTTCTGCTACGTGGAAAGGTTGTGATAAGAAACGTTGAGCTCTACGTGCTCTGTGTACAACTAATTTATCTTCTTCAGATAATTCTTCCATTCCTAAAATGGCAATAATATCTTGTAATTCTTTATATCGTTGTAATAACTCTTTTAAGCGTTGAGCTGTTTCGTAATGTTCTTTCCCTAAAATTTCAGGAGTTAAAATTCTTGAAGTAGAATCTAATGGATCTACTGCAGGATAAATTCCTAACTCTGCAATTTTACGAGATAATACTGTAGTTGCATCTAAATGGGCAAATGTTGTTGCTGGAGCAGGGTCTGTTAAATCATCTGCAGGAACGTAAACCGCCTGAACTGAAGTAATAGAACCATTTTTAGTTGAAGTAATACGCTCTTGCATTGCTCCCATTTCTGTAGCTAGTGTTGGTTGGTATCCTACTGCTGAAGGCATACGTCCTAACAACGCAGAAACCTCAGAACCAGCTTGTGTAAATCGGAAAATATTGTCTACGAAAAATAATACATCTTTTCCTTGTCCTTCTCCTGCACCATCACGAAAATATTCTGCAATTGTTAAACCTGATAAAGCTACACGTGCACGTGCTCCAGGAGGTTCATTCATTTGTCCAAAAACAAATGTTGCTTTAGATTCTTTTAAATCTTTTTTATCTACTTTGCTAAGATCCCATCCTCCTTCTTCCATAGAGTGCATAAAATCATCTCCATATTTGATAATTCCAGACTCTAACATTTCTCTTAAAAGGTCGTTTCCTTCTCTAGTTCTTTCTCCAACTCCTGCAAAAACAGATAACCCTCCGTGTCCTTTTGCAATGTTATTAATTAATTCTTGAATAAGTACTGTTTTTCCAACTCCTGCACCTCCAAATAAACCAATTTTACCACCTTTAGCGTAAGGTTCAATTAAGTCTATTACTTTAATTCCTGTATATAAAACTTCTGTAGAAGTTGATAAATCTTCAAATTTAGGAGATTCTCTGTGAATTGGTAAACCGTCTTTTCCTTCTTTTGGAAGATTTCCTAAACCATCAATAGCATCACCAATTACATTAAATAATCGCCCGTAAATATCTTCTCCTACCGGCATTTGAATAGCATCTCCTGTAGCAACTACTTCGTAACCTCTACTCAATCCATCTGTAGAGTCCATTGCTATAGTACGCACGGTATCTTCACCTACATGTTGTTGTACTTCTAATACTAATATAGAACCATCTTTTCTTCTAATTTCTAACGAATCGTAAATTTTAGGAAGTTCAGCTCCTGATTCAAATTCAACGTCAATAACCGGACCAATAATTTGTGCAACTTTACCTGTAACTTTTGTCATTACTTTAACTATTTATTTTTTAGATATTTAATCTTTTGAAGATTACCTCATTTTTAAAGGTGCAAAGATAGTTTTTTGATTTAAATTTAAAAAAGAAATACGATATTTTTTAAAAAAAGAAGCACTCTGTAAACAGAGTGCTTTCTTTAATAATATATTTTAAATCTATTATGGATTTATTGTCCAAGAGAAATAATATTGTGATCCTATTTTACCTACACCTGGTGCACTAAAATATTCTTTACCACCAATATTAGCTCCTCCAATTTTGAAAGTTGATTTCCAACTAGGAACTGTATAGTTAACTTGAGCATCAACAACTGATCGAGCATCAACAACAGCATCAGCAAAAGATGCTTGCCATAAATATTTATCACTCCATCTGTAGTTAATATTAAATCCTAAGTTCTCTATTACACTAGTACTACCAAAAGATACTTTAACTTTATGTTTTGGTGTATTAAATCCTGCTTCATAATCTGGATCTGTTGCTTGATCAAAATTAAACTCTGCATATGTATAGTTAATACCAAAGTTATAATTTCCAAATACTTTACTTGTTAAACCAAAGCTACCTCCGTAAGAAGAAACGTCTGCAGGTGAGTTTGTGTAAATTTGGAATGGCTTATAATCTCCGTTTCCTAAAGCTATTAAAGCATTTGGAATTTGTAATACCGGGTGAATATCAGAAAAATCTGCTTGACCATAGTATGGTGCTAAAACTGTTTTATTTCCAATAAAGTCTTGGTATTCGTTATAGTAAGCACTTAAATCAATTGCTACTTTTCCAAATCCTGCTCTATATCCTACTTCATAAGCTGTAACTTTTTCAGGCTTAACATAAGCAAAGTTTGCTTTTTCAGGTGTTCCTGCTAAAACTGAAGATAAAGAAAATGCATTTTCATAAGCCGATCTTCCTGTTAATTGAACAGAGCTAGGAAAACCTAAGAATTGACCTGTTCCACTAACCGCTAAAGGAGCTGTTGTATATCTATCTAAGTTATCAGGAGCAGACCCAACTAAGATTGCTCTACCAGCATCTAAACCAATGTATTGATCTTGCGTTGTAGGGTTTCTAAATCCTGTTTGGAATGAAGCTCTTAAATTACGTGTTTTTCCTTCTCCTAAAGAGTATGAAATAGACACTCTTGGAGAAACATTTCCGTCAAAGTTTTGAGCTTTATCGTAACGAACAGATCCTGTAAATTTAAGCCTATCAAATTTCTTTTGAAGTTGCATATATGCACCGTACTCATCGTAATTGATAGAACCATCATAATCTGTAAATATAGTTCCTTGAGAGTTTAAAGAGTATTGTCTCCAAGATCCTCCAATTTGGATATCTGCCCAATCAACAACTTTATTAAAGTTATAATTTGCATCTACGTGATAAATTTTAGTATTATCAATAAACTTAGAACCTGTAGTTAAACTAGGGTCTGAAGTTACTGTTTCCATAGCTGCATTAAACGCTGCTGTACCAGGTACTAAAGCCCCGGTTTGAGCTACTTGTCTTGCTACACTGTGCGCTGTTGCATCATCTAAAGGTGGTAATCCTGGAATTAATCCTAAACGACCTCCAATATATGTTTGTGCATACTCTGTAAACCATTGTGTATCTGATTTCCAAAGTCTATTTATGTTAATCGCTGTAAAACGACTATCGTATGAATCTCCTGCATCTTCATCTGTAATATAACCTCTTACAAAGAAATTATCGTTTTTAATTTCTAATTTATGTTGTTGCATAAAGAAGTTCTTGATAGAATATCTGTTAGCTCCTTGATAAATTGTAGATCCTTTACCAAATTTTCCATTATAAATAATTTCTAAATCATTAGCAAAAGGTCTGTAGTGTAAAGCAATATCAGCTTTAGCACTTTGAGCTACATAATCCATTAAATCAACTTCATTATAACCTGTTCTTGATACTTGAGCAGCACCTAAAGTTCCTGAAGGTAATCCACTAAGCGCATCAAAGTCTAACATTGTTGAAACTTCATCACCATAAACGTTTAAACCATCATAACCTGGGTTATCTCTTGTTAATCCTGGTGTATTGTAATCATCATAATCTGTAGCATACCACTCTGTTCCTTTTAAATAAGAAAATGAAGCTTTTGCTGCAAACTTATCGCTAAACTTACGAGCCATTCTAATTCCAACATCAGCAAACTCATTATCTCCTGCTGCTTTTTGTGAAGTTAAACCTGTTTTAGCATAAACACTAACACCTTCGTAGTCAAATGGATTTTTACTTGTCATAAATAAAATACCATTAAATGCATTTGCTCCGTATAAAGCTGAAGAAGCTCCTGGTAATAACTCTACCGTATTTACATCAAGTTCAGACATTCCCAAAAGGTTTCCTAAGTTGAAGTTTAATGCTGGTGAAGAATTATCCATACCATCAACCAATTGCATAAAACGAGTATTTGCAAATGTTGCAAATCCACGAGTATTAATAGATTTAAATGTTAAACTGTTTGTGTTTACATCTACACCTTTTAAATTTTCTAATCCATCATAAAAGTTTGGAGAAGACGTGTTTTTAATAGCTCTAGCATCCATTCTTTCAATAGTTACCGGAGATTCTAAAATACGCTCAGGTGTTCTTGACGCAGAAACAACAACTTCATCTAAAGCTGTAGCCGCCTCAGCTAAATCTACATTTACAACTTGATTGTCTTTTGTAATTTCAACTTTTTTAGATGTAAAACCTATAAGTGAAACTTCAATAGTGAATGGTGGGTTTTGACTTACTTTTAATACAAAGTTTCCATCAAAATCAGCTGTAGTACCTATAGATTTACCCACAACTTTAATATTAGCTCCCGGAATCGGTTGCCCTGTTTTGGTATCTTTAACAGTTCCGGTTATTGAGGTTTGTGCAACCATCACCGAGCCTATAAAAAGTACAAAAACGACACTTAATAATTTTTTCATAATATTCTTTATAATAATTGATTAACATTTCGCAAATTACAATTTTTTTCTAATTCTAGTAAAAATGAATTAAAAAAAATGCTTTAAATCGTTGTTTTACGCCCTTTTTTTGCGCTTTTCTTTAATTTTTTTCAATTTAATATATTACTAACTGCTTTGAAGACATTTGATTACCACTTTTAACTTTTAGTAGATATATCCCTGAAGTCAATTTTCCAAAATCTATTTCTTTCTCAAACTTCGTGCTAAAATTGCTGTAATTACGTGTTGAAACCTTTCTTCCTGTTACATCGTAAAGCATTATAACAACGTCTTCTGAAGATTGGGATAGCAAAGAAATGGTCATAAATCCATTTGAAGGGTTTGGGTATACCTTAAACTGGCTAAATTCGTACTCTTCTACCGCCAATAAGGTTGCTGTAGAATAGCACAATTCTAAAGTCCAAGTATTTAGTGTACCTGTATCAATACCTACATTATCGTTTACACTTAAAGTCCATGTTCCGTTTGATGTTTGACTATTAAAAGCGCTTAAAGCATTCGCAGGTACATAAGTGCCCACTGTTGGTGAAGCGCAAGCTAAAGAGGAACCTGCATCATCAAATGTTACATTCATATCGATGTTTGAGGTACAACTTCTATCAAATATAATAACCTCTGTACCTCCCGGGTTTGCTATTTTTATTTGTAAATCTGATAAGTATGAATGTGTAATATCTACTCCTACGTTTACATCTGATATTGTTATATTATCTGGAACACTAAGTGTTGATGTATCAAAGTTTGACCCATTATTATCTGTAATTGGAATACTCGGTGACACTGTATAGGTTGTGCAAGTTGAGGTTAGTGTATAGTCTATTGAAAAATCTGTAGTATTTACATTAAAAAATACGTTGTTTGTTGGTTTTACCATGACTCTACAATAAATAGCAGGTATATTAGGAACTGTAATTACCTCACTTCCGTCGTTTGGTGTATTTGAAATTAGTGTAGTCGTATAGGTTAAACCTCCATCTGTTGATAATAAAATATCTACATTTGCCGCGCCATTAATAGTGTTTGTTCCATTTACATTCCATGTAATTGTTTCTGATGTCCCACTTAACCAAGTAATTCCCGATGTAGATTGAGAAGTTACCGTAAAAGGTCCTTTTGCTCCATCAACAGTCACCACCATATCATCACTATTATTGGTTCCTCCTCCTGCAACGTTATCTCTCACTGTAAACCTAAAGTTTAATGCTCTTGCTACTGAAGGTACTGCTTCCCATTTAGTGGCTGTACTTCCTGTTAATACTGTGGAAAGTTGTGGAAAATAACGTGTTTTAGAGGTTGTAGGCGTAAACGATCTAAACGCAACACCTGAAGTAGCTGTTGTACTTGGGTAAGTTGTTGCCGCTGCATTCTCATCCATTTGTTCCCAACAAAAAGTCAGCGCATCTCCATCAGCATCTGTACCGTCTCCTGTTAACATAAAAGGAGTGCTTTTTGGAATGGTGTAATCCAATCCTGCAGAAGCTGTCGGTACATTATTTCCTGTTGCTGTATTTGTTTGACAGGTTGTTGATTTTACATAATTTGTTACTTGCTGAATTGTTATTGCATGAAAATAAGCATCACTATGAGCCTGTACATCTGTTGCTCCTGTAATTCCGGCATAACCCATAATAGTTGATCCACTTCCTGGTTCCATTTGAACTCCGGTTCCCTCACTTCCGTTAAAAGTCCATGTATGATTTCCTCCAAATTGATGTCCCATTTCATGTGCCACATAATCAATATCAAAAACATCACCTTGAGGAGTTGTATGTGACGTATATCCGCTTCCTTTTTGCCCGTTAGCACAAACGCAACCTATACATCCTGCATTTCCGTTGTTCGTTCCGTTATGAACCAAGTGACCTATATCGTAATTAGCTTCTCCTATAACGTTTGTTAATGTTGATTGTAATTGACTATTTAAACTAGTTGTATAAGGGTCTGTATTTGCATTTGTATAAATAACTGCATCTGTATTTGCTATTAAAACCATTGTCACATTAAAGTCTACCTCATAAACACCATTTACACGTGTCATTGTAGCATTTATAGCTGCCAATGCATCGGCAACAGTTCCTCCAAAATACTGTGTGTATTCTCCGGTTGCTGACATTGCCAATCGGTAAGTACGTAAAACACCATC
>JALWTD010000001.1 GCA_027082925.1 Flavobacteriaceae bacterium | reverse complement strand
TATGCTCAAATAGATTTCGATCAATCACAAACATTATCTATTACTTATACACTTTCTGACGACTAGTAGTCAGCCCAATAAAAGATATAACTAAAGAAGTCACTCTGTAAATGAGTGGCTTTTTTTTATAAAAAATAAAATCGCAGCATTTAAACAATTGATTATGACTACTTAATAAATAGCTTTTCGTTTTTTAGATTATTAAATAGCACTTTATTCTAAATAATATTTTATCTTTACTAATGTTATTTTTAACTATCAATTAGTGTTATATCTACATGAATAGACTTATTACTACTATAATTTTAGATGACTCAGAAGAGTCTATTAGCGTAATACTTTCAGAATTGTCAAAGGGTAATTTTACTTTATCTTACAAAGTTGCTAGAACTCTTCTTGAATTTGAAAAGCTACTTGAAGAAAAAGAGTGGGACTTAATAATATCTAACAGAGATATAGATAAAATTAGGTCAGATAAGGCCTTAAAAATTTATAATAGCTTAAAATTAGACGTACCGTTTATTGTTATATCTGAAATGATTAATAAGGAGCTACTGCTCAATTATTATAATTTAGGAGCAAATGACTTTATTGTAAGAACGTCTATTTTTAGATTTTTACCAGTTGTAGATAGGGAGTTAAAGAATGCTGAAAATGTAAAAAAAGTAAAGCAGTCTTTAGCCATTTTAAAGCATGTAGATTCTATGGTAATTGTTTGTGAGCGAGATGGTTCTGTATCATACGCTTCTCCATCTGTCGAAAAAATGCTTGGATATAAGGTTGAAGAAGTTATGGGAGATAATTGGTGGAAAGTAACTTATGAAAATGAAAAAGAAGCTGACCGTGTTAGAAATGCTATAAGAAACTACGATTTTGACGATATTAAGCAAGATTTTTCTGAAATTTCAAGGAGGAAGATAAAAACCAAGAGTGGTGAATATAAATGGATAGAATGGCAAGTTTCTAAGGGAATTAACAAAACTATTATCTCCGTTGGAATAGATAGTACAGATAGAATTAGAGCTGAAAAAGAACTTCAAAAAGCAAAAACATATGCCGAAGAAACATTAAAAATCAAAAATGATTTTTTAGCAAATATGAGTCATGAAATCCGCACTCCTATGAATGCTGTGATAGGATTTACAGACCTGCTTTTGGAAACAGAATTAACAGAAGAACAGCGGCTTCATCTTGAAACCATGAAAACGTCGGGAAATATTTTACTTTCTCTTATCAATAATATACTAGACCTTTCAAAATTAGAATCTAATAAACTTGAGATTGAAAATATTCCGTTTAATTTCAGTAAAACGGTTACCGAAGTTGTAAATTTAATGACTTTAAAGGCCAAAGAAAAAAATATAGATTTAGAGCTAGTTCTTGATAAGAATATACCAAAACTTTTAAATGGAGATCCAACAAGACTTAGTCAAATTCTTTTAAATTTAATAGGAAACGCTGTCAAGTTTACGCATAAAGGATATGTGCGAGTTTCAGTTTCAAGCTTAAAACAAACACCTGAAGATGTTGATTTGGAAATTGTTGTAGAAGATACGGGTATAGGAATAGTTTCCAATAAAATAAATACTGTCTTTGGAGCATTTACTCAAGCAAAAAGCGATACCTCTAGAATTTATGGAGGAACAGGGTTAGGATTAACTATTGTAAAGAAATTAGTTAATCTATTAAATGGTAGAATTTTTGTAAAAAGTGTTTTTGGTAAAGGAAGTACGTTTACCATACAAATGAATTTTAAAATAGGTACTCCTAAGAAAACTGTAGCTAAGCCAAAAACGAAGGAGGTTGCAAAACGAAAAGCACTTCATTTAAATATACTTGTTGTTGAAGACAATAAAATTAACCAGTTATTAGCAAAAACACGGCTTGAGCGTTGGGAGTGTAACGTAGACATGGCTAATAACGGTATAGAAGCTGTAAAATTAGTACAAAAAAAGCCGGTGTATAATATAATTTTGATGGACATTCAAATGCCTGTAATGGATGGATTTGAAGCTACTAAAATTATTAAAAACGACTTATCTGACGAAGCAGCTAAAATACCAATTGTTGCCATGACTGCACATGCTTCAAAAAAAGAGATTTTAAGATTGAAGGATGCCGGTATGGTTGATTATATTTTTAAACCTTTTGATGTTGACGACTTGTATGATAAACTAATAAAATATAGTTTATCACATTAGAAACTAGTCGGTACTAAAATTCCAAACCTGTCCTTCTGATTGTCCGCTCTGTCCGTCTTTTACAACTACTTTCCAATAATAATTAGTAAGTGCCGATACGTTTACCGTGTAAGTTGTTCCACTTTGCCC